>CAWJGY010000001.1:0-80303 GCA_963842645.1 uncultured Alphaproteobacteria bacterium
CTGCTCCACAAGCAGTACTCTGCCCCCGCCGGGGGCTTGAAGTAGTTGCCCCCGTTGAGGGTTCGCCATAAAGCAACGAGCCCCCGCGGGGGGCACATGACGCCGCGTTATGGGAGCTGTGCCCGGTCTGCCCCCAGCGGGGGCAGGCGGCGTGATCACCACGACGGTGGTGAACGCCATGGACGGCGTGCCGGTGACAGGGTCCGCGCGGTAATGTGCGGGCGAGTCCGTGACAGCGCCATTGCCGCCGCCGGGGTGGTACCCGGACCCGAGCGGCGCACCGAGTTAACCGCCACGGCGACCGCGGTCTGGGCAAGCCGGAGAAGGCGCCGCCGACACCACCTCTAGTTGCCCGCGAACCAAGCGGTGGCCACAGATCGCACTTCGGTCTGAAAGCCCGGTTGCTCAAACGTCACCGTCCACAAGGGCTTTGAGCGGTTGATGGGGTCGCTTTGGCTACCCACTTCACCAAGCACGTAGGCCGTCGACTCTGCTCCGCAAGCGTAGACGGGACGATGTAGCCGTCGTTGCGATAACGCCGGGCTCCCGCCGATGAGAACCGGCAGTGGGTGCGCGCCGTTATCGAGCGTAAGCGCAAAGGGTCCCGGTGTTGCGGGGGGGGCCCGCACCGTCGGCAGAAGACGTGTGTCGGATGACCAGTCGACGCACCTCTTTGTCCCACGGGTTGTTCATACACAGCATCGACGTGGGGGGCGACGGCCGGCAGAGTCCGCTCCAGCCGCGGAGGGATAGCAGCTGTAGATGTTCTTGCTGACCGCCGACGGAGATGGACGGTCGCACCCAGCGAGTTCGGCGACGGACCCTGCCTCTGTAACCGTTGGTCGGTTGTCCATTTGCGTCGACAGGCACCGCGGTGATGATCTCCGTCCCTGCCGGTTCAGCGCTGCTCGAGCTGGCCACTGGCGGCGGAGGCGGAGCGGCACTGCCCGTCGGCAGCGCCGTTGGTGACGCAGCAGCTTCAGGCTGAGAGCTTGACGTCGGCGTGCTTGCTGACGGCGCGTGCTGCCAGGGATGCCACGCCAGCGCGACCGCGCTCGCCAAGCAATTACGGCCAGGATCGCGACAGTAAGCCACCGCTTCGGAGATCACTCATGAGGTGTTACTCCTTCTACATATAGCTTGGCTAAACCCTTCACCTCTTCCACCGGGGCCTCGGGGTCGGTCATCGGAGCGATCTCGGCGACGTGATCCTTGAGCCGGGCCAGCACCTGCGCCACGATGGCGACGCGCAGATCCTCGTCCTCGCGGACCACCTGCTGGAACCTGGGCAGCCCCTGCACCTTCTGGCCGGGCAGCGCCGGGTGGTGATACCAGCCGCCGCGCATGGTGACCACCTGGGTGGTGAGGCTCAGCCGGGTGATCTCGTCCAGGGTGTCGATGCCGAAGTCGTGCTCGGGGGTGGCCAATGTGTAGAACCACCAATAAGCCTGCCCTGTAGTCCCCGACGGGGGTGGCGACCTGAAAACCGTTGCGCATTTTCGTGGGTGGGCCCCGCGGTGTTCTCCCCCTCGTCCTCGCCAAAAAGGACAGACGATCCTCACCTGCTGTGCAGAGGAACGCTGCCCCCAGCGGGGGTGGGGGCCCGGTGAATATCAGCCGGGACTACAGGCTCGGTGAGACTTGGTCTCTAGAATCGCTGCCATCGCCGTTTCGGGATGGCAACCGGGCCCCTCTGGGCAGTCGCGGCGTGCCGGTTCCCGCCCGGGCTATTTCTGCGGCGCTCTGTTACGCGGGTTACTTTTGCGGGGGCTTCTTGCTGGACATCGAGCGGGGCGTCGGTGTCGTCCTGCACACCGCACGCCAGGCGGCGCAGGTGTCGCTCCATAGCTTGACATATGGCCCGATTATCGGAGAGGAGCGAACTGGTGTCGAGCAGCGATGACTACGTCGGCCTACGTGAAGATGGAGGCCACCGTGCAACGACGAGGTTATGTTCGACATCGAAGTTGATCCGGTCTTGGCGATAGTCGCGGGTCACAGGGAAGTGGTGGCCATCGCGTGCGGTGATCCGCACAATGTCCCAGCCGTCGTTGTAGGCCTGGCGTCGGTCCATAGATCGATGATGACGCACGCGGACGGCAATGTCGAGTCGTCATGCCCATTTCTTTCCATCCGCTGCACAGAGAGCAGAAGCTATTTCCTGGGCACTCCCGCCAGCTCGGCACGGGCCTCGGTGACCGCTTCCCAGAAGATCTCCTCGACCTTCTCCTCGGACAGGCCCACTACCTCGATCTTCGGCACCCCGGCCAGTTCCCGGCGCACCACCGTGGCATCCGGCAGGGCTTCGCCGGTCCACCATTCCTGCCGGATGTCGAAGTCGTCGAACCGCTCCCCGTGACCGATGTGCCGCAACTCAGCGCGCCGCTTGCTCACCGGCACCCGCGCCCACCACTGCGCCGCCAGTGACGGGCCGTCGCAGGCCCCGGCGGGGAACCGGTCTCCCATTCCTCCGCGTGAACAGGCTCGACAGGAGGCATCCCGTTGTAATCCTGCGCGAACCGATCCGCCTGGTCGCGATCCAGGTACACCCGCTTGATGCGGTAGGTGTCAACGCCGCCCGCCGTGACCGCATACACGGTCGCCATCGCCGCCTCCATATCCGCTGGTGGCTGGACTGCCATGTGCCGCACCCCAATCGCCGTAGGTCGGAAAACGATGTGGCATCGCTGGCGGGGGCGATGCCATCAATGACTGCGGCGTGACCGGAATCACACGGAGGTAGATTCCGTATCATTGACATAGTTTCCGGTTCGTTCCCACAATTGCGGGCGTAGAAAGACATCAGGTCGAGGAAGACACCATGACGAAATCAAAGCGTCAGGCGCGCAGACCATCGACGACGTGGGACTTCAACCACAGGAGGCTACGCCCATGACCGCCCAGAAACCGCCAGGCTGGTACCCGGATGGCTCACCCAACGCCGAACGCCGTTGGGACGGCCACGACTGGACACCCAAACGTTGGCAGGAAGACCACGCACACTCCACCGCCCACGTATCCGCAGCGGCCACAAGCTCAGGCGTCGTATCCGCAACCTGCCCCGCCGATGCCGAATCCGCAGTCCGCGCCGGTTCAGCCGTCGTATCCGCAACCCGCCCCGCCGATGCCGTATCCGCAGCCGCTGTATCCGCAGCCGGGGCAGGCTGAGTCTGCGACCATGACCGCGGCGTCCAACCTCTTCTCGATCATTGCCTTTGTATGTGCGGGTATTGCCGTGCTGCTCTTACCGGTCGTGTTCGGCCCTGCTGGCCTTATTCTCGGAGCGATTGGCTTGGCGAAGAAGGAACGCCTTGCTCCTTTCGCAATCGCCGCGGCTGCCGGTGGCCTGATCGTTGGTTGGATGGTCGAAGCGGCCATCTGGAGTTCCGTCTATTACTGATCAATACCCAGGCTCGCCAGTTCATCCATCGCGAGAGGTCCTATAGTCGCAAAAGCGCATTGGTCACACCTGATGCGGACCTACGCGACTCGGCGACCGGACGTACACGCTAGCTAACCTAGCGATTCGCTTCTGGTTGCAAGAACACTTCATTTAGCAAAACCAACAACACTTTATTTAGCAAAAGGAGGTTCACAAGGAACCACGGGGAAAGATTCTTCCGGTCTATTTCGTCGCCGACGAGTCGGCATCGATGGGCCGCCATATCGGGGAACTGAATCGTGGGTTGCTCGACCTGCAGAACGCTTTGCAGCACGACCCGCACGCCGCATCCAAGGTGCGGTTCTCGGTGATCAGCTTTTCCGATGACGCCTTCACGCATCTGCTACCGGCGGACCTGCGCCTGGCACCGCGACTGCCGGAGTTGACCGCCCAGGGCGGCACCTCGTACTGCGCGGCGTTCGAAGAGCTCATCGACCGGATCTCGGTGGATATTCCGTGGCTGAAGAGTCACGGTTTAGCGCGCATCGGCCCGTGGTGTTCTTCCTCACCGACGGCGCTCCGACGGACCGCCAGGACTGGCGGGCGGTGCGCGCCCGGCTGCTGAGCCAGCCCGCCGCGCCCAACATCCTGGCGTTTGGGATCGGTGACGCCGACCCGGCGGTCGTGGGCGAGATCGCCACCCAGCCCGACTTCGCGCTCGTGGCCGACCGTCGCATGGACACCGGTGCGGCGGTCACCGAGTTCCTCACCTCCCTCACGCAGTCGGTGATCAGTTCCGGCAACGCGGTCGCCTCGGAGTCCGCCACGCTGCAGTTCGACAAGCCCGAGGGATTCACCCTCGCCGTGGACATTGTCTAAGCGGACACCTGAATGAATATGGTTCCATTCCGGCGGAGTCGAAACCGCACGCCGATCCACGTTCAGCCCGGCGCAGGACTCGACTCCCAGCACCTCACGCCCGCAGCACCCGACGCCGACGCACCGGTGCCCACCGGGCTCACCGGGCCCACCGTGATTCCGCAGATCGTGGTCGGCGCGCCGTCGCCGTCGGTCCAACCGGCACCGACCGCTGCCCGGTACCGTTCCCTGGCGTTTCGTCCCGATGTGGCCCTCGACGGCTGGTCCACCGACACCCTGACCGTGCGCGGTGTGTCACAGCGGGGACACTTGCACCGCTATAACGGCGCACCCCGCCAAGACGACTTCGCGGTCCATCACCTGCCCGATGGGCGCGTGGTGGTGCTGGTCGCCGACGGCGTGTCCCAGGCATCTCAGTCGCATCTTGGTTCCAGCATCGCGGTCAAACAGGCTGCTGCGTGGATACGGTCCAACCTCGGACCTAACACCGCAGATCTGGACTGGTCTGCGCTCATCAAAGACACCGCCTACGCACTGAACGCCAGTGCCCAGACGCTGTTCGGGCTGGAAGAACCCGACCCGGTGCGCGCCGAGCAGGAACTCGCGACGACACTGGTATGCGCAATCATCGAACCCACCAGCCGCCCAGGTGTGCTGCGCGCCCACGTCGTGGCGGTCGGCGATTCGAGCGCCTGGGTGCTCACCGCTGGTCAGTTCATCGAGGTGCTGGGTGGCAAGACCACCCTCGACGGCGGGGTTGCCTCCTCGGCGGTCTCCGCACTACCCCGCGTGCCCACACAACTAGCACCAACCGTGTTCGACTTCCTCGGCGACGCGGTCCTGCTCATCGGCACCGACGGCATCGGCGATCCCCTCGGAACCGGACACGGCAGCGTAGGAGATTTGTTCCGCGACCTGCTGGCACACCCATACCCGCCCTCGCTCATCGAGTTCGCCCACGCGGTGGACTTCAGTCGGGAGAGCTTCGACGACGACCGCACCCTAATCGCCATGTGGCCCAAAAGGATTGACTCATGACCCGTCCAGTGACCCGTCCAGTGATCGCCCGTGATGCCCTCGGTACCTTGACCAAACTCGGGCAAGGCGGACAGGGCATCGTCTACCGGGCACCCAAGGCCAAGACCAAGTTCGCCGACGCGATGGTCTTCAAGGAGTACAAGGCGCAAGCCCGAGCAAACGTCAGCTTCGACGCGCTGTCGGCCATGCCCGCCTTCGTTGAGGACACCCTGTCGGACGACGATGGCAAGGCACTCGTCTCGATCTCCGCTTGGCCCTGCGCACTCGTCGAAACCAGCAGGGGGTCGGTGGGTTTCGTGATGCCCGCGATTCCCGACTCGTTCTACATCGACCTCACCACCGTTAAGGGTGTCTCCCGGACCACGGCGGAGTTTCAGCATCTGCTCAACCCACCCTCGGTGCTGGCCGCACGCGGCATCACCATCACCGACGCGCAGCGGTACCAACTCCTGCGTGAGGTCGCCAAAGCATTGGCGTTCCTGCACAGAATCGGGGTGTGCGTCGGCGACATCTCCCCGAAGAACCTGTTGTTCTCCCTGCAGCCACGCCCGGCTGTCTACTTCATCGACTGTGATGCCATGCGCGTCAACGGCGTATCAGTGCTCCCCCAGATGGAAACACCCGAATGGGAGGTGCCCACTGGCGAGGAGTTGGCCACCATCTACTCCGACGCCTACAAACTCGGGCTGCTCGCCCTACGGCTGCTCACCGGAGACCAACACACCCATAACGCCCAACAACTGCCGCCCACCACGCCGAAGCTTCTGCGCCAACTCATCACCGACACCCTCACCAACAAACCGGACGAGCGGCCGCTGCCCGAAGCGTGGACCTACCTCCTCGGACAGGTCATCGCACAGGCCCAACACCACACACCCAGTCCGCAAACACCCACTCCGCCTACGCCCGCGCTCACACACGAACCCGAGCCGCAACCAGTGGTACGAAGCCGCCCCACAGCCACGCCCCCCTCCGGAAAACCGATTGCGGCCAAAGTGTCTGCGCCGTCAATCCGTGCGAGCGCAAGCACGCCGACGTCGAGTGACGACGTAGGCAAGCGTGTCTTGGCCTGGACGCTCCTCGGTCTCCTCGTTGTCGCCGTCCTGATCGGGTTAGTCATCCATTCGGCGGCAAGCGACAGTGGGTCGTCACCCTCGACAAGCAAGTCAAAGACAGCATCTGTGCCACCGTTGGTTTCTGCGACGAAATTGAACACACTTATGCTTAGCCCCGCCTCAATCAACACAGCGATGGGCGCGACCGGCATGACGGTCACAAGTCACGGGACGATCAGCGGGATGTGGCCATCACCCTCGCAGCCTGACAAAAGTTGTGTTGCCGTGTCGTACCCGGCGGTCGGTGATGATTATTCGGGGACCGGATGGACCGCAATGGTCGGGCAAACCCTGAGGGGTGGCGAATCGACTAGCATCGCAAGCCAGAATGTCGTCAGGTTTCCGTCGGCAGAAGCCGCGCAGGCATTCTTCGAGGCGTCAAAATCGAAGTGGGACCGATGCTCGAATCGGCAATTAACGGACATATACAGTGACACCGGAGAAAGCTTCACGAGGGCAGTCGGGCCGACGTCTTCTTCGCAGGACATGCTGATGGTGTCGTCCACCATCCTGCAAAGCTCCACTCGGACACGGCAGCGAGCACTGAAAGTCGAAAACAACGTCGTCATCGACATCGTCACAGACGCTTCGAACCAGCCTGGTCAGCTCGCGGCCAGTATCGCCCAGCAGATCGCGGCGAAGCTGCTTGATTAGGTGCGTCCCCCTTCGTCTCGAAAACGATGGGTTGATGCGACCCTGACATCTAGTTCGTCGGCACGACCGCTTCCAGGTTCAACGGCGCGATCACTTGTCTTGAAAACCAGTCTCATAACCTCTAGTATCAAAACCGGAAGTTCGACAGGATTATGAGACAGAGCAGTGGCAGTGGCGGTTATTGGGTACGCGCGAGTCAGCACCACCGATCAGAATCCCCAGCTTCAGCTCGACGCGCTTGAGGAAGCCGGGGCGACCCGCATCTATACCGACCATGGCGTCAGCGGCTCGACCGCCTGCCGACCCCATCTCGATGCCTGCCTCAACCACCTCCGCGAGGGTGACGTGCTCACCGTCTGGAAGCTGGACCGCCTCGGACGCAACACCCAACATGTTCTCGCCGTGGTGGACCAGTTGACGACTCGGGGGATCGGGTTTCGCAGCCTCACCAAAGGGCTGCACACCGACGGGCCGATGGGCACGGCCATGCTCACCATCATGGCCGCCTTCGCCCAACTCGAACGCGACACCATGATCGAGCGGACCCGCGCCGGGCTGGCCGCTGCCGCAGCCAACGGGCGCAAGGGCGGACGGCCCCCGCAAGGTCGACGACGCCGACGCCGCCAAAGCCCGCCAGCTCCGGGAGAAGGGCATCGCGGCCACTGACATCGCGAAAATGCTGGGAGTCTCCCGCGCAACCGTGTACCGCTACCTCTCCGATGGTGTGCCGCTCTTTGCGTGATTCTGGTGTCCCCCACACCCCTGCGTGTCAGGGTGAGTTGAGTCCACTGGTTCACAGCAAATCGGCCTGACGCAGGGCGAGATACGGATCGGCACACCATGACCAGCTCCACGATTACCGCGGTGAACCACAATGAACCGATGGATCCACCCCACCCAGAGCCGACGGGCCGCGGCGCCGTCGCGCGTTCACCGCGTCGGACAAGATTGCCCATCTGCATGCCTATGAGCAGGCGTGCGAACACGGTGAAGGCGGCGCCTATTTGCGGCGGGAGGGCCTGTATTCGTCGTTGATCAGCGAATGGCGCAAGCAACGCGACGCCGGGGTGCTGGCGGGCAAACGGCCCGGCGAGAAGGTCGGCAGGCTCACCGCCGAACAGGCCGAGATCGCGCGGCTCACCCGCGAACTCGCTCGCGCAAACAAGCGGTTGCACACCACCGAGGCCGCCCTGGACATCATGGGAAAAGCACACGCTTAGTCGCACTGGCCTTCGGATCGCGCGCGTCAAGCCAGCGCTCATAGTCGGCGCCCGCCTCGTCGCCGTGGTTGCGGACCAGCGTGACATGCTCAAAGCCGTAGAACGGTGTCTGCACGTGGGCGCCGGGCTTGGTCCAGTAAGGCGGCGTCTCCTGCTCGTATTTCGGATCGTCGAGATGGTCGCGCAGCGACTGGCGCAAAGCCGGTGCCGGCTCGTGGAAACCCGGACGCGGCGGCGGACGCTTGATGATGGGATCGTACGCGGTGAAGTTCTGCAGATGGCTCTTGCCGACCAGCGCGGTTTTATAGCCGGCGTCGCGCAGCAGATCGACGAAGGTCACCGCCTCCATCGACAGCGGAATGCCGTTGGACCGCACGTCGTGCACGGACGGCATCCGCGCCGTCATCAGGCTTGCACGGTTGGGCTGGCAGACGGGGCTTGCAACATAGAACTTGTCGAACGCCGTGCCGCGGGCCGCTATCGAATCGATATGTGGCGTCCGCAGTACCGGATGGCCGTAGCAGCCCAAGAAATCGGCACGGTGCTGGTCGGTAATGAATAGAAGAAAATTAGGACGGGAGGACATTGGCATTACGACGGCCTTGCTCGATGCGATGTGATACCATCCTAGCTGAAATCAGATGACCGCCCGTAAAGGCGCCAAGGAAGATCCCAAAGACTTCGATGGACGGGTTCTACGCCTCCGAGTTGCTTCTCCAGATCGCGCTTGTTACCGGCGTGCTCGGCGGAGGCGCTGCATTCCTGGCCGGCCGCGCCATTGCCCAGACATGGCGGCCGTTCTGGAGTGTATTGATCTACATGGCGATGCTGGGCGCCGCGGTGCGGTTCGTGCATTTCGCGCTGTTCGAGGCGACGCTTCTTTCGCCCGCTTCTTATACTGCCGACACCCTCTATCTCATCGTCCTGGGTTCGCTGGCATGGCGAATGACCCGTGCCGCCCAAATGGCAACGCAATACTACTGGCTCTATGAGCGCACGAGCCCCGTAACCTGGCGGGAACGCCCGCCAGGCGAGGAAATTCCGGTCCGGAACGGCCCTATCACTGGGTGACCCCGCAGCAAAAACCGGACAAAATGACACCTAGCCAGTTATCGCGGCCGGGGCGACCATGAGGTCAGCGGTCCGCTAACGTGAGGAGAACGGTATGAAGACCTTGTGGCTTACAGGAGTAGCACTGGGCGTGAGCTTGGCCGTGATCGGCACAGCGTCGGCCCAGGATATCAGCATAGGCGTCGCCGGACCGATGACCGGCCAGTACGCCTCGTTCGGAACCCAGCTCAAGAACGGCGCCGAAGCGGCGGTGGCCGACATCAACGCTGCGGGCGGCGTGATGGGCAAGAAGCTCAAGCTCGAGGTCGGCGACGACGCCTGCGATCCCAAGCAAGCGCGCGCAGTCGCCGAGAAGTTCGCCAGCGCGAAACTGCCGTTCGTGGCCGGACACTATTGCTCGTCGTCCTCGATCCCGGCGTCGGAGGCCTACCAGGACGGCGGCGTGGTGCAGATCACCCCGGCCTCGACCAATCCGACCTTCACCGATCGCAACATGTGGAACACGTTCCGCGTCTGCGGCCGTGACGACCAGCAGGGCAAGATTGCCGGCGATTACGTCGCAAAAAACTATAAAGGCAAGAACATCGCCATCCTTCAGGACAAGTCGACCTACGGCAAAGGCCTCGCCGACGAGATGAAGAAAGCGCTCAACGCCGGTGGCGCGCGCGAGAAGATGTATGAGGCCTATACGCAGGGCGACAAGGACTTCAATTCGCTCGTCTCGAAGATGAAGGCCAACAAGATCGATGTGGTCTATGTCGGCGGCTATCACACCGAGGCCGGCCTGATCCTGCGCCAAATGCGCGGCCAGGGCATGACCAGCCAGATGATCTCCGGCGACGCGATTGCCACAAACGAGTTCTGGTCGATCACCGGCGCTGCCGGCGAAGGCATGATGTTCACCTTCGGCTCCGACCCGCGCAAGCGGCCAACCGCCGCGGCGATCGTGAAGAAGTTCAAGGACAAGAACGTCGATCCGGAGGGCTACACCCTCTACACCTACGCCGCGATGCAGATCTGGACGCAGGCCGTCGCCAAGGCCAAGACCACCGACGCCAAGAAGGTCGCCGAGACCATCAAGGCCGGCAAGTGGGACACCGTGCTGGGCCCGATCGGCTACGACAAGAAGGGTGACATCACCACAGTCGACTACGTGTTCTACAAGTGGAGCAAGGACGGCAAGTACGACGAGATCCCGGCCGGCAAGGGATCGTGATTTTTCGATAGCCGTCTACCCCAATTGCAAAGGCCCGGCTGTGTAGCCGGGCCTTTGTGCGTGGTCAGACTTGTCCAAGTCTTCCACACGGTCTGCCAGTCGTAGCCTCGGGGAAAGGCCAGGAGGGCAGATTTCTATTTCCGTGCTCGAATTGGCTCGACATGCGTCAGATCGATCTTCGCTCCCTCCTCCGCGCATTCGTGCGAACAATAGAAACGACCGTCGTTGCCGTGAACGCACGTTCCCAGAAACGGCTTCCGGCACGACGGTAGGAAACAGCAGATCGGCGCACCAGCTTCGAGATAGCGGGAGGTCACGCCCGCTTCTCCCAGCTCAGCTTTCGCCTGGCGGCCCAAACCACAAAAAATGCCCGGTACATGTCGAAGCTCCCGCCGTGGCGATTTACGAAGGGAGTTTATAGAACAAATCATGAACAAATAGTCAAGGCGAAATTCAGCCGCGATCGTTTAGCCCGATCCTGATGACGATGATGTTTGGGTCTTTGTCGTCAGGGTACATGCTGGTTCCACTTGGCATTTGCCCTCCCGCAGCCATCGCAAAAAACATGCGGGGCACGACCGTGTAGCCTGATGCTCGGAGGAACGCGTCGATCTGCCAGGAAAATTGATCGGCTTCCGGATCGTCTTTCAGCACTACGATCCTGACCGACCGGGTTTTGGGGACGTGCACCAGAATCGCATTTTTCAAATCAGCATCAATCTGCCGGTCAGGACGCTGAGGGGTGGCTGGGCGATTTGCTCCGGGAGTTTCCGGCGCAACCGACCCTCTGCTGGTGTCGACATTGCTAGGAACGCCAGGCGGTGCAGCAGACGGCAACTCCGACGGAATGAGCCAGGCTGCCGCAAGCAACAGCACCAGCGAAACAAGCCCGCCGCGGAAAGCCCAGCGGTCTGCTGCCCGCGCCCGGAGCCATGCCGGGATGTAAGGGATACGCATTCGCGCAGCCCACCGCGACAGATTTGACACGGAACGGTGCGGCCCGGTCCAGGCGCCAAACATCACGCCGCCGGTCATGATGGCAGCGATGACCCACAGGATTTCCCAGACAAGACTATTCGCCATGCCGAATTTTCGATCGTTCAGCCAATCTTGCCCAGTGCTGGGAACGTCTCCAGCAGCCAGAAGCTCGCCTGTGAGACAAAGCCCGTAAGGAAAGCGATACCGGTCAGCACCAGGAGACCGCCCATCACGCGCTCAACCTTGGCGAGATGACGGCGGAAGCGCGCCAGGAATGCCGCAAACGGTTCGACCGCCAGTGCCGCGAGCAGGAACGGGATGCCAAGGCCGAGCGAATAGACGGCGAGCAGGCCCGCGCCCTTCGCCACCGTCTGCTCGGAGGCAGCCACAGCCAAAATCGCGGCCAGGATCGGCCCGATGCATGGCGTCCAGCCAAAGGCGAAGGCGAGCCCCATGACATAGGCGCCCCACAGGCCAACTGGCTTGGCCACTTCCACGCGCTTTTCCCGAAGCAGCACACCGATCCGCAACACGCCAAGGAAATGCAGGCCCATCACGATGATGGCGATGCCCGCGATGATCGAGAGTTCTACCGAATAGGCGCGGATCATCCCGCCGATGACGCTTGCGCTCGCTCCCAGCGCGACGAACACGGTGGAGAAGCCGCAGACGAACAGCAGCGCCGCCAGCACCGCCTCGCGCCGTACCCTGGGCTCCAGCTCAGCATCGGCAAGCCGCTCCAGCGACGTACCGGCGAGATAGACCAGATAGGGCGGCACCAACGGCAGCACGCAGGGACTGAGAAAGCTCACCAGTCCTGCGAGCAGCGCGGCCAGAAGGGTCACGTCGGGACTCATCGCAACCTAGATGCATGGCGCGGAGCGCGGGCGCAAGCCGAACGGATGCTGCTGGCGCTGATGTGATCGGCCGTTGATCTGCTATGGTTTGTGCCGCGCCCGTTGGAGGCTTGGCTTTGGCAAGAAATCTCATCACCGATGTTGCCGGCGTCCGCGTCGGGCATGCCGACAACGACAAGCTCGGCTCGGGCGCGACCGTCGTGCTGTTCGATCAGCCCGCGATCGCAGCCGCGGACGTTCGCGGCGGCGGGCCTGGCACTCGGGAAAGCGCGCTGCTCGATCCCGCCATGACGGTCGAGCGAATCGACGCCGTCACACTCGCCGGCGGCTCGGCGTTCGGCCTCGATGCCGCATCCGGCACGCAGGCGTGGCTGCGCGAGCACGGCCGGGGCTTTGCGGTGCGTACAGCGCTTGTGCCGATTGTGCCGGCAGCGGTGGTGTTCGACCTGCTGAACGGCGGCGACAAGAATTGGGGCCTCTATCCGCCCTATCGCGAGTTCGGCTATGCCGCGACCGCTGCCGCCGCAACGGATTTCACGCTCGGTAGCGCCGGCGCGGGACTTGGGGCGACTATCGCCGATCTCAAGGGCGGGCTGGGCTCAGCGTCAGCACAAACCGCGGACGGCACTACCGTCGGCGCGTTGGCCGTGGTCAACGCCGTCGGCTCCGCGGTGATCGGCGGCGGGCCGCATTTCTGGGCTGCACCCTACGAGCGCGACAAGGAATTCGGTGGACGCGGCCTCCCCACCTCCATTCCGCAGAGCGCCCTCGCCTTCCGGACTAAAGGCCAGCCCGGCGAAAACACGACGCTGGTCGTGGTCGCGACCGACGGGACCTTGACCAAGGCGCAGACGCGCCGGCTCGCCATGATGGCGCAGGATGGCATGGCGAGGGCACTGCGGCCGATCCATACGCCGCTCGATGGCGACCTGGTGTTCGCAGCGGCGACCGGCGCGCGACCGCTCGCCGACCCGATGATCGCGCTGGCGGAGTTGGGCTCGCTGGCTGCCGATGTGGTGGCGCGCGCTATTGCCCGCGGCGTGTATGAGGCGCGCGCGCTGGCTTTCCCAGGAGCACAACCAGGCTGGCGCGACAAGTTTGGCTAGGACCTAAACCGCTCGGCTGAATACGGCTCCGGATCGCAGAACGGCGTCGCGCCCGTCATCATCTCCGCGATCAAGCGCCCGCTGGCCGGGCCAAGCGTCAATCCCCAATGGGCGTGGCCATAGTCGAGCCACAGGCCCGGCTGACCCGGCGCGCGCCCGATCACCGGCCGGGAATCGGCAAAGCAAGGCCGCGAGCCCAGCCAGGGTTGCGTCTCGACCGGCTCGCCCAGGGGGAACAGCTCGCGCGCGGCCGGCATCAGGCGGTCAAATTGCTCGGGCGTCGGCTTGGCATCGCGGTCGGCAAATTCTGCCCCAGTCGTGAGCCGGGTGCCCTGCTCCATCGGCGCGAGGCAATAGCCATTCGCGGTGTCGACCACCGGCCGGGTCAAACTGGCATTGCCCCGCGGACCGAAATGCCGGTGATAGCCGCGCTTGAACGCAAGCGGCAAATCGATATTCAGCCGGCCGAGCAGGTCCGGCGCCCAGGGCCCAAGCGCGACCACAACATCCTTGGCATCGATAGGCCCTTCATTGGTGTCGACGCGCCAATAATTCTCCGAGCGATGCAGCGTCTGTGCATCGCCGTTGAGCACGACGCCGCCGAGCGCAGCAAAGCGCGCTGCATAGGCTTTGGTGACTGCGAGCGGATTGGAGACGCTGGCCGCGTCCGGCCAATGGACCGCGTGACGAAACACCGGATTGAGCGAAGGCTCCAGGCCGCGCGTTTCATCGACACTCAATGCGCGGTGGTTGAGGCCGACCGCGACAGCAAGCTCGCGCTCGCGAGCAGTCGCCGCAAAGGCCTCGTCACTGCGATAGAGCTTGATCCAGCCATCCTTGCGCAGGTATCGCACAGCGCCGGCCTCGGCCATCAGCGCTTCATGTTCGCTGACCGCGCGCGCAAACAGTGGCCGCATCGCCTCGGCGAACGCGAGGCTACCTTCAACTCCGGTGTTGGACCGATAGGCCAGCAGCCAGGTTGCGACTTTCGGCAGGAACGACAGATGGTAGTTGGCCTCCGGCGCCTGCTTGAGCGCAACCCGAAGGAGAGCGGCGAAACCGTCCGGGAAAGCGTGGGGAAAAAGCGTGTTGCCTTCGATCACCCCGGCGTTGCCGTAAGACGTCTCCTCACCCGGGCCGCGCCGATCGACCAGCGCGACCGCAAGGCCCCGCTTGGCAAGATGCAGCGCCGCTGAAGTGCCGACAATTCCAGCGCCCAGCACGATCGCATCGGTACGGGCCATCGCAAAACCTTCCTGAATGACGTTCAACAGCACTATGTAAGCAACGCCCTCGACGGCCGCCAGCGCGGCTGTTATGCCGCCGCGATGGGATTTCTCGATCGGCCGGCGGCGGGGCTGGCCTGGCTCGGACGCCACGGCACCAATGCCGTCGCCATCGCGATCGTGTCCGGGATCGCTTTGCCGCCGCTCGGCGCGCTGATCCGGCCATTCTTTCCCGAGACCGTTTTTCTGTTGTTGTGCCTTGCCTTCCTGCGCGTCGATCCCGGGGCGCTGCGGGCGCAGTTCGCAAGGCCGTGGCTCCTGGTCGCGGCTGCGCTCTGGACGATGCTGATCGTGCCCGTGCTGGTGGGCTTGAGCCTCAATGCCTTCGATCTCTTCGACCGCTCGCCCGGATTGCTGCTCGCGCTCATGCTCAACGTGGTGGCGCCGCCGATCTTCGCCTCGCCAGCGCTTGCGCTTTTGATGGGCCTCAACGCCGCCGTGACGCTGGCCTTGCTGCTCGCCTGCGTCGCCGTCACGCCGTTTCTTGCACCTGCGCTGGTCGCAATCTTCGTCGGCCCGGCGGTGACGTTCTCCCCGGTCGCGCTTGGCCTTCGCCTCGTACTGATGCTGGCGGGCGCGGCCTGCGTCGGCATCGCCATCCGGTCGTTCGCCGGCAAGGCATGGGTCGAGCGTCAAGCCGTACGCATCGACGGGCTCAACGTGGTCGTTTTGTTTCTCTTCGCGGTTGCGCTGATGGGGGACGTTGCCGCCAACGCCATCGCGCGCCCGCTGTTCGTGCTAGGGCTGCTCGCCCTTGCCACGACAGTGATCTTCGGGCTGAGCGGGCTGACCGCGCTGCTGTTCGCCCGTGCTGGCGTCCACACCGCGCTGCCGCTCGCGCATGCGGCGGGCTCCCGCAACACCGGCCTGATGCTGGCCGCAGCCGCCGGCTCCGTGCCTGAGCTGGTGTGGCTCTACGTGGCCCTGCTCCAGATTCCGATCTATGCGCTACCGTTGATCATGAAGCCGCTGCTGCGCAGGATGGCGGCAGGCAAGACTACGAAGTAAGCCTAAGTGGGGGCGACTCATGCAAAAGTCCATTGTGCTGGCGTCGTTGGCCGTGGCGGTGCTGCTAGGCGTCAACACACCAAGGGCGCACGCGGCGCCTTGCCTGACGGTCACCGTCACCGGCTCGCAAGGCGGGCCGCAGGCCTACCAGGGTCAGGCCGGCCCCGGCACGTTGGTCAGCTACGGCGATGACACCGACAATTGCGGCACGATGAGGCTGCAATTTGATTCCGGCCGCGGCACGTTGCTGCGGCTTTCGCAGATCAACGTGCTGTCGTCGCAGGTGAACGCGATCTTCTTCACTCACATGCACAACGACCACAGCGAGGGATTCGCCGATCTCCTCACGCATCGCTGGCTGGTCTTCCCGGCCAGTCCGAAGATCGATGTGGTGTGCAGCGACGACGTCGCCTCCCCGCTCGGCTTCACCGTGAGCTGCAAGAAGTTCGTCGCCCACATCGCAGACGCCCAGATCAATTCGGGCGAGATCGCGCAACGCGTGTCGGAAGACAAGCGCCGCCCAGAAGCTGGCCCGGCCGCACTCGCGACTGCAAAGACCTTCGAGCCAAAGAACGAGCCGCAAGGTGTCTGGGCCTCCGGCGACGTGAGGGTCAGCGCGATCCGCTCCACCCATATCGCGGGACACGCCTCCTATCGCGTCGACACGCCGGCCGGCAGCGTTGTGATCGGCGGCGACGCCGGCAACGACGGCTTCGCGCCGCCACGCGCCTCGTCGACCTCTGCGCAGGTGGAGACGCTGGCCAAGGGCGCAGACATCATCGTGCATTCGACCATTCATCCGGTGATGGGCCCGGACCGTGACAGCGGGATGCCGCCGCCGATCTATTTTCGGCAAAGCTCGGCGTCAGATCTCGGTGCGATGGCACAGCGCGCCGGCGCGAAGCATCTCGTTTTCACGCACCTGATCCCGCCGCCTGGCGCACCGCAGCAGGGCGTCTGGAAGGTGCCGGGCGGCGCGCTGACCGAGGACAGCTACCGCAAGGCCGGCCAGGACGGCGGATTCACCGGACAGATCGTCGTCGCGAAGGATCTCGCCAGCTTGCGATTGCCTGCAAAATAGAAGGTTGGGACTAGGCGGGCGGGCAGCGTTGCCCACCTTCCCCGCCCGTGTTACCCGAGAGACCTAATTTTGAACATGATCTTAATCCGAAAACCGGTGCCCAACTTTTCGGGATCATGTTCGCAGGGAAGCGCCATGCCCCGCCCGCTCCGCATTGCCCCGTCTATCCTGGCCTCCGACTTCTCCAAGCTGGCCGAGGAGGTGCGCGCGGTCGAAGCGGCCGGCGCCGACTGGATCCACCTCGACGTGATGGACGGGCATTTCGTCCCGGTCATCACATTCGGGCCGGAGGTGGTGAAGGCGCTACGCCCGATTACGCAGAAAACGCTCGACGTCCATCTGATGATCGCACCGGTCGATCCGCATCTTGAAGCCTTCGCCAAGGCCGGCGCGGACATCATTACCGTGCATGTCGAGGCCGGCCCCCATCTGCACCGCTCGCTCCAGGCCATCCGCGCTCTGGGGAAGAAGGCCGGCGTAACCATGAACCCGGCGACGCCGGTGGAATCGATCGAGCACGTCATCGACATGGTCGACCTGGTGCTGGTGATGTCGGTCAACCCGGGCTATGGCGGTCAGAAGTTCATCCCGGCCGCCGAGGAAAAGGTCCGCAGGGTCGCCGCGCTGGTCCAGGGCCGGCCCATCGACATCGAGATCGATGGCGGCGTGACCGCGGACAATGCCGAGATCGTCACACGGGCCGGCGCCAATGCGCTGGTCGCAGGCTCGGCGGTGTTCAAAGGCGGCCCCGGCGCCTATCGCGCCAATATCGCGGCGATCCGGCACGCAGCCGCGCTCGCCCGTGGCGAAGCGGCGTGATCGCGACTAAATTCGGGATGAATACGGCACAAGAAGTGCGCAGGAATAAGTCACTTAGAGGTAGGCGATGGGTGTTCTGATCGACGGCAAGTGGACCGACGGCGAGTTGCCGCAGGAAACTGGAGAGACCGGCCAGTTTAAGCGGGTCGACAGTTCCTTCCGCGACCGTATCACCGCCGACGGCTCATCCGGCTTCAAGGCCGAGCCGGGCCGCTATCATCTCTATGTCGCGCACGGCTGTCCCTGGGCGCATCGCACGCTGATCTATCGCGCCCTGAAGAAACTCGACGGGCTGATTTCGGTGGCTTATTCGATCCCGGGCCTCAAGCAGCAGGGCTGGACCTTCGAGAACAATCCCGCCTTCCCGGATTGCACGCCGGATACCGTGAACGGCTTTCACTACCTGCACGAGGCCTATACCGCGACGAAGAAGGACTATACCGGCAAGGTGACGGTGCCGACCTTGTGGGACAAAAAGACCAAGAAGATCGTCAACAACGAGTTGTCCGAGATCATCCGGATGCTCAACACCGAGTTCAATGCCATCACCGGCGATCGAACCGATTTTTATCCGCCGGCGCTGCGCGCCGAGATCGATGTGCTGAACGAGCGCGTCTATCACAACGTCAACAACGGCGTGTATCGCTCGGGCTTCGCCAAATCGCAGGCGGCCTACGAGGAGGCCTACGACGGGCTGTTCATGACGCTCGACTGGCTGGAAGAGCGGCTGTCGCGCCAGCGCTATCTCGTGGGCAACCAGATCACAGAGGCTGACTGGCGGCTGTTCCCGACGCTCGTTCGCTTCGACGTCGCCTATTTCTCGATCTTCAAGTGCAACAAGAAGCGCATCGCCGATTACCCGAACCTCGCGAACTACATGCGCGAGCTCTTCCAGGTGCCCGGCGTCGCCGGCACGGTGACGCCGCGCTACTACGTCATCAACTACTATTCGATCCCGAAGGTGAACCCGACGATGATCATCCCGAAGGGCACGCCGGTCGATCTTGGGCAACCGCACGATCGCGGGCGGCTCGCGGCATGATCCGATGATCTCACGCTACTCCCGTCCCGAAATGGCGGCGATCTGGTCGCCGGAGACGCGCTTTCGCATCTGGTTCGAGATCGAGGCGCACGCCGCCGACGCCATGGCCGAACTCGGAATCGTGCCGAAGGCTGCGGCCAAGAAAATCTGGGACAAGGGCGGCAAGGCCAAGTTCGACGTGGCGCGGATCGACGAGATCGAACGCGAGACCAAGCACGATGTCATCGCCTTCCTGACGCATCTGGCGGAGATCGTCGGCCCGGAGGCGCGATTCGTGCATTCCGGAATGACATCGTCGGACGTGCTCGACACCTGCTTCAATGTTCAGCTTGTCCGCGCGGCCGACATCTTGGTCGCCGACGTGGACCGGCTGCTCAAGGCGCTGAAGAAGCGCGCCTATGAGCACAAGAAGACGCCGACCATCGGCCGCTCGCACGGCATCCATGCCGAGCCGACCACGTTCGGGGTCAAACTCGCCATCGCCTACGCGGAATTTTTCCGCGCGCGACAGCGCCTGCTTGCAGCCCGGAAGGAGGTGGCGACTTGCGCCATTTCCGGTGCGGTCGGCACTTTCGCCCAGATCGATCCTCGCGTGGAGGCGCATGTCGCCAAGGCGATGGGACTCGAGGTCGAGACGGTCTCGACCCAGATCATCCCGCGCGACCGCCACGCCATGTTCTTTGCGACATTAGGTGTGGTCGCTTCGTCGATGGAACGTCTGGCGATCGAAATCCGCCACCTGCAGCGCACCGAGGTGCTGGAAGCCGAAGAGTTTTTCTCCGAGGGTCAGAAAGGCTCCTCGGCGATGCCGCACAAGCGCAACCCGGTGCTGACCGAGAACATCACCGGCCTCGCCCGCATGGTGCGCTCGTATGCCTTGCCGGCGATGGAGAATGTCGCGCTGTGGCATGAGCGCGACATCTCGCATTCCTCAGTCGAGCGCATGATCGGGCCCGATGCGACGGTGACGCTCGACTTCGCGCTCAACCGGCTCGCAGGCGTGATCGAGAAGCTCGTGGTCTATCCCGGCAACATGCAGAAGAATCTCGACCGGCTCGGCGGGCTCGTGCATTCGCAGCGCGTGCTGATCGCGCTGACCAAAGCCGGCATGTCGCGCGAGGACGCCTACAAGCTCGTGCAGAAGCATGCCATGCAGGTCTGGCAGGGCAAGGGCGACTTCCTCACGCTGCTCAAAGGCGACAAGAGCGTGCGGGCGAAACTCAAGCCCGCCGAGATCGAAGCGAACTTCGATCTCGGCCACCACTTCAAGCACGTCGACACGATCTTCAAGCGCGTGTTCGGCAAGGCCTAAGCCTTCGTCACTCCACCGTGACGCCGCTCGCCTTGATCGGCACCGCCCATTTCTCGGTCTCGTCCTTGACGAGCTTAGCGAGATAGGCCGGCGTCGTCTGATCGCCGGTTGCGATTTCGGCGCCGAGCCCCGCGAGCTTTTCCTTCACCGCCGGCGTGTTGATTGCATCGACCGCCGCCTTGTTCAGCCGCTCGACGATCGGAGCCGGTGCGTTCTTCGGCAGGAAGATCGCGTTCCAGGTGTAGGCGATCAGGTCCTTGGTGCCCTGCTCTTCCGCCGTCGGCAGATCCGGCAGCGCCGGCGAGCGCTTCTGCTGGAAGATCGCGAGCGCACGGATCGTGCCGCCCTCGATCTGCGACTTCGCAGTCGAAGTGACCTCGCAGAGGAAGTCGATGCGGCCGGCCTGCAACTCGCCCATCGCCGGACCCGTGCCGCGGAATGGAATGTGCGTGATGTTGGTCTTCAGGATGTGGTTGAGCAGAACACAGCCGAGATGGGTGGCGGAGCCCGCGCCGGCCGAGCCAAATTGCATCTTGGTCTGGTTGGCCTGGGCGTAGGCCACGAACTCCTTGAAGTCCTTCGCCGGCAGATCCTTGCGCACGGTCAGCACGATCGGGACCTGGGCGAGCAGGGCCACGGGGGTGAAGTCGGTCTGCGAGTTGTAGAGCGGCCGCTTGTAGAGCGTCTGGCCCTGGGCATGGGTGCCGACCGTGCCGATCCCCATCACGTAACCGTCAGGCTGGGCATCGGCGACACGCTTGGAGCCGGTCATGCCGCCGGCGCCGCCGACGTTCTCGATCACCACCTGCTGGCCGAGCAGTTCGCTCATGCGCGCGCCGACCACGCGGCCCAGGATGTCGGTGGGGCCGCCGGCCGCGAACGGAATGATCATGGAGACGGGGCGGGTCGGATAGTTCTGGGCGGCCGCACTTGCGGTGAGCCCGACAAGGCCGGCCAGCACGCCGGTCACTACTTTGAACATGGCACTTCCTCCAAATTTGTTGGGCGGACACTTGCCCCGCTCCACCGCAGCGGTCAAGCCGCGACTTGTCGCGCCGAACCCCACATCGGCGTTATTCGACGGATACACCGCTGGCCTTGATCGGCGCCGCCCACCGCTTAATTTCGCTTTCGAGGAACGTGGCCAGATATTCCGGCGTCCGCTGCGCTGGCTCGGGAACTTCAAGCCCGAGCTTCTCCAACCGCTCGCGAACCCAGGGCGTATCAAGCGCCTGGGTCATCGCCGCGTTGAGGCGGCGCACTATCGGCTCGGGGGTTCCCTTCGGCAGGAACAGCGCGTTCCAGCTCAGGACCTCGAAATCCTTCAGCCCCTGCTCTTCCGCCGTCGGAATGTCCGGCAAGACTTTGGTGCGTTTGCTGGCAAGCAACGCGAGCGGCTTGGCTGCGTTGCCCTGGATCAGCGGCAGCGCGGACGGCACTGGCTCGCACTGGTAGTCGAGCCGGCCGCCGGCCAGATCCTGCAAGGCCGGACCGGTGCCGCGATAGGGAATGTGCGTGGTGTTGATGCCAAGCGCCATGTTGAGCAGGATGCAGACCATGTGCGTGGTCGATCCCGCGCCGCCTGAGCCGAACTGCAATTTGTCCTGGTTCGCCTTCGCGTACGCAATGAACTCCGGCAACGTGTTCGCCGGGAAATCCTTGCGCACCATCAGGACATACAGTCCCTGGTTGACCAGGCCGACCGGCGCGAAGTCCGTCATGGAATTGTAGAGCGGGCGCTTGTAGAGCGTCTGGTTGACGCCGTGGCTGCCGAGGTTGCCGATCACCAACTGGTAGCCGTCCGGCGGCGCCCGGGACACACGCAGCGACCCGGTCATGCCGCCTGCGCCGCCCACGTTCTCGATCACCACCTGCTGGCCGAGGATTTCGCCCATACGCTGCGCCATGGTGCGGCCGTTGCCGTCCACCGAGCCGCCCGCGGCATAGGGCACCACGAGCGTGAGCGGCCGCGTCGGCCAGTCCTGCGCGGCGGCATTGCCCGCAAGCGCGACGAGGCCGCAGAACACAGCAACGAGGCACCTTCCCGGCATCGGCCACCTCAGGTTTCGGCAAGCAGTTTCCGCAAGGCTGGCACCCGCTTCCGGACCGGTCAATCCGGCTTGTCGCGGCGCGCAACGCCACGTATGACGAAAGGCAGGGAGTATTCGATGACCTCGACCCGTATCGCCATTGCAGGCCTGGGCGCCATCGGCCGCGCGGTGGCGCGAAGGCTGACCGACGGGCTGCCGGGGCTCAGCCTTGCCGTCATCGCCACCGGCAACGCCGCCAAGGCGCGGGACTGGCTGAAGGAGCAGAAGATCGACTGCCCCGTGGTCGAACTGGAGGAATTTCCCAGGCACGCGGACCTCGCCGTCGAATGCGCGCCGGCCACGCTGCTGGAGCGTATCTGCCGACCGATGCTGGAGGCCGGCAAGCAGGTGATGGTGCTGTCCTGCGGCGCGCTGTTGCCGCGGCACGACCTGATCGATCTGGCCAAGGCACACGGCGGCCGCATCCTGGTGCCGACCGGCGCGCTGCTCGGCCTCGACGCGGTCGCGGCGGCGGCGGAGGGAAAAATCTATTCGGTGAAGATGACGACGCGGAAACCGCCGATCGGCCTCGTCGGTGCGCCGCATCTCGTGAAGAACAACATCTCGGTCGAGGGATTGAACACCGCCAAGCTCGTGTTCAGCGGCAGCGCGCGGGAAGCGGCCGCCGGATTTCCCGCCAACGTCAACGTCGCGGCCGCGCTTTCGCTCGCTGGCATCGGACCTGACAAAACGATGATCGACATTTGGGCCGATCCCGCGGTGACGCGGAACTGCCATTCCATCGAGGTCGATTCCGACAGTTCGCGGTTCAGGCTGTCGATCGAGAATATCCCGTCGGAAAATCCGAAGACCGGAAAGAACGTCGCGCTGTCGGTGATCGCCGCGCTGCGCAAGATGCATTCTCCGCTCGCCGTCGGAACCTGAGTTTTCCATTTAGCCAACGCTCCGCTGCCCCCTGTTCTTTGTTTTTCGGGCCCGGGGTGGCCCGCATCCCATTTTCCTTCCCCCTCAAACGAGAGGATGGAGCGCCGGGAGGCGCCAGGAAGCTTGCGAGGGTCCGTTCATCGCACCCACGGCGATATCCTCGTTACCGAGGATCGCCGCTATCGGGGTGCGCGCGGCCAATGACGTAGGCCGCTGCGCCTCCCGGGGCTCCACCGCCGCCGCATTGTCGGCGACCGCGCCTTGCTCCGTCACCGAAACGTCGCGATCGACGACGCCCTCGATGAGCAAGGCTGCCGACAAGATAATTGCGGTTTGGCGGGCGGGGATAAGTTTTTGTTCTCGCGACAAGCCGCGGGCAACCAAGCGGAAAACAACAACACCCTCTGCCGTCATCGCCGGGCTTGACCCGGCGATCCATCAGGCCATTCTCCAAGGCACCAAGCGCCGATCGGAGCTGCTCATCCCATGAAAATTGCCATCACCAATCTCGGCGAGATCGTTTCCGGCAACTGGCGCGATCCTTTTGCCGCAGGCGATACGATCCTCACCGACAACGGCAAGATCGTCTCCGTCGGCACGGCGGCAGCGAGCGCGGTCGAAGCTGCCGATGTCGTGATCGACGCCGACGGGATGACGGCAATCCCGGGCCTGATCGATTCTCATGTCCACATCACCTTCGGCGACTACACCCCGCGCCAGCGCACCGTCGGCTACCTCGAAAGCTACGTGCACGGCGGCGTCACCACATCGATCTCCGCCTCGGAGGTGCATGTTCCCGGCCGGCCGCGCGACGTCGAAGGGGTGAAGGCGCTCGCGCTCGCGGCGCAGCGCTGCTTTGCCGACTATCGCCCCGGCGGCATGCGGGTCATCGCCGGCTCGGTGATCCTCGAGCCGGGACTGACGAAGGCCGATTTCACCGAGCTTGCGGTCAAAGGCGTGACACTGGCGAAGGCCGGTTTTGGCGCGGTGAAAACATCCTATGACTACGTGCCGTTGGTCGCGGACGCCAAAGCGGCCGGCCTCATCACCACCTGCCACACCGGCGGCTCGTCGATCCCAGGCTCGGGCGCGATCACTGGCGATCACCTGCTGAAGATGCACCCGCATGTGTCGTTTCATATCAACGGCGGCCCGACGGCCATGCCGGACGCGGACTTCGAACGCGTGATCCGCGAAAGCGAAATGGCATTGCAGATCTGCACCGCGGGCAATCTGCGCACGGCGCTGCTGTGTGCACGCCTCGCCCGGCAGCACAGCGCCTTCGACCGCCTCATCATCGCGACCGATACGCCGACCGGCAGCGGGATCATGCCGCTCGGCATGCTCTACACGATCGCGCACCTGGCAAGCCTCAACGACGTGCCCGCCGAGCAGTTCGTCTGCGCCGCGACCGGCAACAACGCGAACGTCTACAAGCTGGACAGCGGCTTCCTCAAAGCCGGTCGCGCTGCCGACATCACGCTGCTCGACGCGCCGGACGGCGGGACGCAGTCCACCGCGCTCAAAGCGATCAAGCACGGCGATATCGCGGCCATCGGAGCGGTCATCAGCGCCGGCGTCCCGCGCTTTGTCGGGCGCAGCCGCAACACGCCTGCAACGACGCGGCGCGCCCGTGTCGTGCGGTCAAGCGTGATGCAGGATTTCGCGGCAGCCGCACATTAGGCGACTTCCGGCAGGTCCGCTGCGATGCGCCGCCGCCCCAGCATGTGGGCGCGGCCGTCATTGATTGCATCGACCGCGATCAGCTTGCCGCCCTTGCGGTACTCGACGGAGAATTTTCCATCGTCCGGATTGCCGATGGTCTCGCAGGCATCGAAACCGTCAAGCAGGCCGGTGATCTGGAGCTTGATTTCATACTGGTCCGACCAGAACCACGGCACCGGGTCGTAGCGTTTCGGCTTGCCCATGATCGCGTCCGCCGCCGCCTTCGCCTGATCGATGGCGTTCTGCACGCATTCGAGCCTGATCTTGCGGCCGTAGCGGTGCGAAAAGAACCGTGCGCAGTCGCCGATCGCATAGATGTCCGCGCGGGCGCGGGCGACGTCGTCCACCACGATGCCCTCCTCGCACGGCAGGCCCGCGGCAACTGCGAGATCGTCGTTGGCGCGGGCGCCGGTCGCGACCAGAACGAGATCGGCGGCGATGTGCTCGCCCGATGCGAGCGTGACCCCGGTGGCGCGAGCTTCGCCGTCGATCGCCGCAAGCCGAGCGCCGAGCCGGATATCGACGCCGCGCGAGCGGTGCAGCGTATCGAAGAAGGCCGAGACCGCTTCACCGGCAACGCGCTTCATCACCCGGCCCTCGGCCTCGATCACGATCGCTTCGCGGCCTTCCTGGCGCATGACGGCCGCCACCTCCAGCCCGATATAGCCGCCGCCGACGATGGCGATGCGCCGCGCATCATCGAGCGCCGGGCGGAGTTGCCGGACGTCGTCGATCTTGCGCAGCGAGAACACGCCAGGAAGCTTGATGCCGGGCAGTGGAAGGTCGCGCGCGCGTGTGCCGGTGGCGAACACAAGCGTGCCATAGTCGAGCATCCGGCCGTCGTGCAGGCTGACCTGCTTGCGCGCGAGATCGACGGCCGCGGCCGGCGTGCCGACATCGAGATGCACCTGATGATTGGCCCAATAGCTTTCGCGCCGGAGCAGCAGTGTGTCTGGCGAAGGCCGCTCCTTGAGAAAGGCCTTTGACAGCGGCGGCCGCTGATATGGCGCATAAGGTTCGTCGCCGATCATGCGGATGGCGCCGTCGTATCCCGCCTGGCGCAGGCTGATGGCAAGCTGTGCGGCTGCCTGGCCTGCGCCGAGAATGAGAAGCCCCGCTGACATCGGCACTCGTCAAAGCCCCACAAAATCCGCTCGTCGTGGGATGCACGACATCAGGAAAGCTGTCAAACCCGGCTTGTACCGTGATACAAGTACCTACCCTCCTTTCGAATTCCCAATCGCCAAACCGACAGAGAGCACCGATGGCCAAAAAAGCTGCGAAGCGCGCTGCCAAGCGTCCGCCCTATCGCTTGAAGGAAATTTCCGACGAGCAGATGAGCGCGCTGCAGCGGGCGCTGCGCGACGCGATCTATTCGGGACCGCGCGGCATCCGCAAGAAGCTCACCGGGCCGTTCCAGATCTGGCTGAACGCGCCTGAGCTCGGCCATCTCGCCCAGGCGCTCGGCGCGCATGTGCGCTACAAGACCTCGCTGTCACCGCGACTGTCGGAAACCGCGATCCTCGTCACCGCGCAGACCTGGAAGGCCCATTACGAATGGTTTGCGCATGCGCCGATGGCCGAGAAGGCCGGCGTGAAGCCGCAGACTATCAAGGACATCCAGGCCGGCCGCACGCCGAAGACGGCAGCAAAGGACGAGCTCGCGATCATCGATTTCGTCAAGGAGATGTACAAGACCCGGCGGGCCAGCGACAAAACCTACAAGCGCGTCCACGCCTTCCTCGGCGATGCCGGCGTGGTCGAGTTGGTCGGCATCTGCGGCTACTACGCGATGATCTCGATGACGCTCAACGTGTTCCGCGCGCAGATACCGGAGGACGCGGCCCTGCCGTTCGCCGAGCCGAAGTAGAACGCCAAGGGCCTTGAGAAGGCTCAGTGCCCTTTGTGCGCGTCGTGGCCCCCGCCAGGGGTCCCGCCGATCGCCTCGACCGCATATTCCACCTCGACCGTGCCAGCCTTCTCGAATTGCAGCGTGCCCTTGACCCGCTTGCCCTGCTCGAACGGCTGCTTCAGCCCGACGAACATCAGATGGTATGAGCCGGGCTTGAGCTCGACGGTCTCGCCGGGCTTGATCTCGATGCCCTTGGGCAGCGCCCGCATCTTCATTACGTCGCCGTCCATCGCCATCTCGTGAATCTCGAATTTGCCGGCGGCGACCGTTGATCCGCCAACCAGCCGGTCCGGCGCCGTGCCCGTGTTGATGATCTTCATATAGCCGCCGGCGACCGTCGCCCCCTTGGGGGTAGCGCGGGCCCACGGATGTTTGATCTCGAGCGAACCGGCCTTGTACTCGTGGGCGGACACCGCACTCACGGCTAACGCGAAAACCAAGGCAAGCAGAATGGATTTCATGGCAATGCTCCGAAATTCAATGCGCGCAGGCGGGCGCGCGACCCGTCTGCAGGCGGGCGCGCGACCCGTCTATAGTCCCCGCTCATTCCAGCGTCCACTGCGCCGGAGCATGGAAGAAGTGCGGCCTTGCCGCGACGGAAATCACAGACCGTGACCAGTCGGCATCACAATTTGATGACGTTTCCGCCTTGCAAAGACCGCAGGCGCGGAGGGAATCTCATGGTATTATTGCTGAATTCGTCAACGGACCGAGCCGTGACCCGCCCAGCGCCCAGTGAACCCGAAGGCCGAGTCCTGCCATTCCGACCGCGGGGCTCGATGTTTGCGCGAAATGCGCCGCGGTCGCCGCCGGTGCCCGATCTCGAAAAATTCGAGCGCGTGCCCGAGGAGCCTGACGACTTCCGCCATCGCATGATCATGAACGGCCTGGGACTGGCGGTAACGATCCTGCTGGTCGTCCTCGGAATCTGGATGGCGGATGTCATGGCGCATATGCGCAAGGATCAGGACTGCGTGCTGACCGGCCGGCCGGGCTGCACGCATGTCGACGCGCCGCTTCGGCAGCGCTGATCAGCCTGCATTCAGAGCATTACAGGGAACTGAGAGTGACGGTGGCGAGCCCGTCGAACCCGAGCTTCTGGGCCGCAGCCGGCGTCAGGTCGATGATGCGGCCCCGCTTGAACGGACCACGATCGTTGATCCGCACCTGGACCGACTGGCCGTTTTTCGTGTTGGTCACTTTGACCATGCTGCCGAAGGGTAGTGTCCGGTGGGCGGCGGTTAGAGCGCTCGGATTTGCCCGTTCGCCGCTGGCGGTTTTTTCACCGGCGTAGGCGTAAACGGAAGCAACTCCGGTTTCGGCATGAGCGGCTGCGATGAGCGAGCAGGAAAGCACAAAAGCAGCAGCCAACGATCTTGCGATCATCCGCAATCTCCAGCGAATGTGAGTGAAGTATCGGCACACACACTGGCGGTGCCGCCACGCCATGACGGCGACATGGAATCTCGACGGTCATTTTGTGGAACGAAGCGTTCCTGTGCTTCTAAACGCGTCACCCTGGGAATGGTTTCAGCTCAATTGCGATCGCGCGTGCGAGCGGTCCGATGATACCGCTGGATGCAATGGCCGCAGGATCTGCGCTGTCGCCTCGACGCAGCCTCGGAGAACCAGGCCACTTACCCGCCCCGGACACCCTCAGCGGCCTCGAAAATTCGGGAATTTTGCCCCCTTTGGAGAAAATTCCGCCGCCATTGAACTGACTCGCCCTCTTCGCTATACGGGCACCCGGCTCATCTGGTGGGGACCAGGGCGCGGGACCCAGGTCGTTCCCGGTGTCGCGCTGCCTCCGGGCGCGGCGATAAAATCGTTATCATTCAGGGATTTACCGATGCCTTCGACGTTCGATACCGTGGCCAATATCATTGCCGAGACCTGCGATATTCCACGCGACACGATCACGCCGGAGAGCCACGCCATCGACGATCTCGGCATCGACAGCCTCGACTTCCTCGATATCGCCTTTGCCATCGACAAGGCGTTCGGCATCAAGCTGCCGCTCGAGCAATGGACCCAGGAGGTCAACGACGGCAAGGCGACGACCGAGCAATATTTCGTGCTGAAGAACCTCTGCGCCCGCATCGACGATCTGGTCGCTGCCAAGGGCAAATAATGTCAGGGACCAATGCGGCTCGAGTATTTCCAGCTCATCGACCGGATCATCGACCTTAATCTCAATGACCTGACGATCCGCGTTGAGGCGAACGTTCCCACCGACAGCACCATTTTCGAGGGACATTTTCCGGGCCGCCCGCTGATGCCCGGCGTGCTGCTGGTCGAGGCGATGGCGCAGGCGTCCGGCTGGCTGATCATCGGCCGCACCCGGTTTCAGAAGATGCCGTTTCTCGCGGCGCTGAAGGAGGTCAAGCTGCGCACCTTCGTCACTCCCGGCCAGGCGCTGCTGGTGTCAGCCAAGATCATGCACGAAGGCTCGGGCTTCGCGATGACCGAGGCCGAAGTCAAAGTCGACGGCAAGATGGTGTGCAACGCCGATATCACGTTCCGCGTGGTCGATTTTCCGCCGGGCGATTTCGCCAGCACATGCACGAGGTCGCCAAGCGCATCGCGTTCCCGATGGAGAGCGTGACCCATGGCTGACGCCACGCGCGAGGCCTGGATCACCGGCATCGGCATCGTCTCGTGTCTCGGCGAAGGACCGGATGCGCATTGGCAGGCGCTTAGCGGGAAGCCGCCGCAGCCCGACACCACCACCTATCCGCCCTACATCATTCACAAGCTCGCGCCACTCGACTTCGACAAGCAAATCCCGAAAAAGGGCGATCAGCGCCAGATGGAGCCGTGGCAGCGTATCGGCACCTATGCGGCAGGGCTTGGCGCTCGACTCCGCCGGCCTCAAGGGCAACACCGAACTGCTGGCGCGCACCGACATGATCGTCGCGGCCGGCGGCGGCGAGCGCGACATCGCAGCCGACACCGCCATCCTGTCCGGATTGCCGGGCGCCGAGAAGCCAGAAGCCTTCCTCAACGAACGGCTGATGAGCGATCTGCGGCCGACGCTGTTCCTGGCGCAGCTCTCCAACCTGCTGGCCGGCAACATCTCGATCGTGCACGGCGTCACCGGCTCGTCGCGCACCTTCATGGGCGAGGAATCCGCCGGCGTCGATGCGGTCCGCATCGCGCTGTCGCGCATCGAGGCGGGCCAGAGCGACATCGCGCTGGTTGGCGGCAGCCACAATTCCGAGCGGCCCGACCTGCTGATGCTCTACGAGTTCGGCGGCTTCGCTTGAAGATCAAGTTCGCGCCGGTCTGGCAGCGCGAGGCCAACCCGGGCTTTGCGCTCGCCTCGCTCGGCGCATTCCTGGTGATCGAATCCCGCGCGCATGCGCGAGGCGCGCGGCGCCAAGCGTATCGCGCGGCTCAGCGCCGTGTTGTCCGATCGCATCAACCGCAAGCCCGGCGACGTCACCGCGAGCCTCAAGCGGCTGTGGGGCAAGATTTCGGCGCGCCTGCAACCCGGCAAGGTCGCCGTGATCTCGGGCGCCAGCGGCGCGGCGCCCGCGACCGCCGAGGAGCGCGCCTTCCTGGCCGAGCACCAGGACATTGCCGTCCGCGCCACCGGCACCTATCTCGGTCATGCGTTCGAACCGCAGTTTCCGATGAACGTGGCGCTCGCCGCGATCGCGGTCAGCCGTGGTAATCTGTATCCGCCAGCCGACGACTCGGGGTCGAGCGCGCGATGCAAGGCCCGTTGACGCAGGTGGTCGTCACCGCCATCGGCCATTGGCGCGGCGAAGGCCTGGCGCTGGTCGAAGCGCGCCTGAAGGAGAACAGCATGCCGTCCAACCACGACAGCGCCGGCCGTCCGATCGTCGTCGTCACCGGCATGGGCGTCGTCACCTCGCTCGGCGCCGGCAAGGCCGAGAACTGGAAGAAGCTCACCGCCGGCAAGTCGGGCATCAAGAACATCACCCGCTTCGCCACCGACGGGCTGAAGACCCGCTTCGCCGGCACCGTCGATTTCGTGCCGGCCGACCCGCTGTCGGCGCCGGAGCTGTCCGAGCGGCTGGCCGACCTCGCCGCGGAGGAGGCCGTCGCGCGAATCCGGCATCGGCCAGCGCGGCGACTTCCCCGGTCCGCTGTTCATCGCGGTGCCGCCGATCGAGATCGAATGGGAGCAGCGCCGCCAGGTCGCGACGGCTTCCGGCGCCAACGCCAACGTCAGCTACGACGACCTGATCCGCACCGCCGCGGCCGGCGAAATTCATCCCCTATCCACGAGCGCTTCATGTTCGGCTCGGTCGCCGACCATCTGGCCGACAAGTTCGGCACCAAGGGCTCGCCGATCTCGCTGTCGACCGCCTGCGCATCCGGCGCGACCGCGATCCAGCTCGGCGTCGAGGCGATCCGCCGCGGCGAAACCGAGCGCCGCGCTCTGCATCGGCTCGGACGGCTCGATCAATCCGGAATCGCTGATCCGCTTTTCGCTGCTGTCGGCGCTGTCGACCTCGAGTCGATCCGCCCGAGCAGGCGGCCAAGCCGTTCGCCAAGAACCGCGACGGCTTCGTCATGGCCGAGGGCGCCGGCGCGCTGGTGCTGGAAAGCCTGGAGTCCGCCAAGGCGCGCGGCGCCAAGATTCTCGGCGTCATGAACGGCTGCGGCGAGATGGCCGACGCCTTCCACCGCACCCGCTCGAGCCCGGACGGCAAGCCGATCATCGGCTGCATCCGCAATGCACTGGCCGACGCCGGCCTCACGCCCGACGACATCGACTACGTCAATCCGCACGGCACCGGCACGCCGGAGAACGACAAGATGGAGGCGCTGGGCGTGATGGCGGTGTTCGGCGAACGCGCCAAGACGCTGCCGATGTCGTCCAACAAGTCGATGGTCGGCCACACGCTGTCGGCCGCCGGCGCGGTCGAGGCGGTGTTCTCGCTGCTGACGCTGCGAGCATCAGCGCATCCCGCCGACCATCAACTACCAGGTGCCGGATCCCGGCGATCCCGCTCGACGTGGTGCCGAACGTGGCGCGCGACGCCAAGGTGCGCCACGTCATCTCCAATTCGTTCGGCTTCGGCGGCCAGAACGTCTCGCTGGTGATGGGGCGCGAACCGGCGTGACCGCCACCATCCGCGCGCTGACCCTGCTCGGCGACCGCAAGCTTGAACTGGCACGAGGTCCCTGCCCCGCCGCCGCCCGCGGCCGGCGAGGTGCAGATCGCGGTCAAGGCGGTGGCGCTCAACCACCTCGACGTCTGGGGCTTTCGCGGCATGGCCTTCGCCAAGCGCAAGATGCCGCTCGTGGTCGGCGCCGAGGCCGCCGGCGAGATCGCCGCGGTCGGCGACGGCGTGACCGGCTTCAAGCCCGGCGACCCGGTGGTGATGTATGGCGCGCTGACCTGCGGCACCTGCAAGGCCTGCCGCGAAGGCCGCGACAATCTGTGCGAGAACGTCGCCGGCATCATGGGCTTTCACGTCGACGGCTTCGCCCGCGACCTCCTCAACATGCCGGCGCGGCTGGTCATCCCGGTGCCCAAGGGCGTCGCCATGCGCGACGCCGCCTGCGCGCCGATCGCGTTCTCGACCGTCGAGCACATGCTGTTCGACAACGCCAAGCTGCAGCCCGGCGAAACCATCCTGGTGCAGGCCGGCGGCTCCGGCATCGGCACCGTCGCGATCAAGATGGCGAAGGCGATCGGCTGCACCGTCATCACCACGGTCGGCGACGACGACAAGGCGAAGAAGGCCAAGGCGCTCGGCGCCGATCACGTCATCAACTACCGCACCGACCGGTTCGAGACGATCACGCGCAAGCTCACCAACAAGAAGGGCGTCGACGTGGTGTTCGAGCATGTCGGCGGCGAAGGCTTCAACGGCTCGCTGCTGGTGCTCAAGCGCGGCGGGCGGCTGGTGACCTGCGGCTCGACCGCCGGGCCGACGCATCACCTTCAACCTGATGCAGCTGTTCCAGCAGCAATACAAAATCTTCGGCTCGTTCGGCGCCTCGATGCGCAACATCCGCGACAGCCTCGCCAAGATGGCGAACGGGCTCACGCCGGTGATCGACACCGAAATCGGCGCTCGCCGATCTCGAGCGCGGCCTCGCGCGGCTGGAAAGCCGCCAGGTGTTCGGCAAGATCGTGGTCAAGTTCTAGACCGCAAGGCTCGGCATGGCTCGGCGCAGACGACGACGTGTCGTCACTGCGGCGTTCGGCAACGCGGTGCTCGGCTTTCTCGCGGTGCACGCGCTCCGCGCGATCCGGCTGTTCAATCCGAACGTCATGGCGAACGGTCGGCGCTGGCCTGATGCGGACGGTCGGCCCGTGGCTGCCGGAGCACCGCATCGGCCGCGCCAATCTGCCGGCCGCATTTCCCGAGAAGTCGCCCGCCGAGATCGAGCGGATTCTTCGCGGCGTCTGGGACAATCTCGGCCGCGTCGGCGCCGAGTTCGCCCATATCGACCGGCTGTGGGACTACGACTACACGCGCGCGCGGCCGGGCCGCATCATGGATTCCGACGAAAGCGAACCGATCGCGTTCCGGCTGCGCGACGACGGCAAGCCGGCGCTGATCTTCGCCGCGCATCTGGCGAATTGGGAGCTCGCGGCCGTCGGCCGCGCACAGCTACGGCCTCGACAGCACCGTGCTCTATCGCCGGCCGAACGTGCCCGCCATCTCCGACGCCGTCATCGAGCATGCGCTCCGGCTGCATGGGGACGCTGATCCCGACCAGCCTGGACGCGCCGGTCCAGCTCGCCGAGGCGCTGCAGCGCGGCTCGCACGTCGCCATGCTGGTCGATCAGTACACGGCGCAGCGGCGTGCCGGTGACGTTCTTCGGCCGCCGCACCCGCGCCAATCCGCTGATCGCGCGGCTGGCCCGCCACGTCGACTGCCCGATCCACGGCATCCGCGTGGTGCGCTATCCCGGCGACCGCTTCCAGTTGCGGATCGACCGAGGCGATCGACGCGCCGCGCGACGCCGAGGGCAAGATCGACGTCGAGCGCACCATGCAGGTCATCACCGACGTGGTCGAAGGCTGGGTGCGCGAGCATCCCGAGCAATGGCTGTGGCTGCACCGCCGCTGGCGGGACGAGTAGGACCTCCGATCGCGCATCGACTTTGAAGTGAGCGCGAAGGAAGCGGCTACCGGCCGGTCTTGACCTTGGTCCACAGCCGGTTCATCAGCCGCTGCGTTTTCTGGTCGTGCGCGGTGATGAGGTAGAGGCGTCTTCATCGTCTCGGCGTCCGGATAGACGGTGCGGTCGTCGAGCACCGCCTTGTCGAGCAGCGGCTGGCTGGCGAGATTGCCGTTGGCGTAGCCGAGGAAATTCGAGTTCTTCGCCGCCACCTCCGGCCGCAGCATGTAGTCGATGAAGGCGTGCGCCTCGGCGACATTCTTGGCGTCCTTCGGGATCGCGAAATTGTCGAAGAACATCTGCGCGCCGCCCTTCGGGATGGCGTAGCCGATCTCGACCCCCCGCTTGCCACCTTGGCTTCGGCGGCGCGCTTCTGCGCCTGCTTGATGTCGCCCGACCAGCCGACCACCAGGCAGATTTCGCCGGAGGCGAGCGCGTTGAGATATTCCGACGAGTGGAACTTGCGCACGCTCGGCCGGACCTTGGTCAGCAGATCGGCGGCCTTTTCCAGATCGGCCTGCTGCGTGGTGTTCGGATCGAGCCCGAGATAGTGCAGCGCCGCCGGCAGGATGTCGTCGGCGGAATCGAGCATGTGGACGCCGCAGTCCTTGAACCTGGCGAGGTTCTCCGGCTTGAACACGATGTCCCAGGAGGCCATCGCGTCTGCCGATCGGGCCGTCGATCTTCAAGACGCTCGCGGGCCTTCTGGACGTTGTAGCCGATGCCGGTCGTGCCCCACATGTAGTTGACGGCGTACTGATTGCCGGGATCGTAGACCGCGAGCCGCTTGGCGATCTCCGGCCAGACATTGCCGAGATTCGGCAGCTTCGACTTGTCGAGCTTCTGGAACACGCCGGCCTTGATCTGGCGCTCGCAGGAAATAGGCGGTCGGCACCACCACGTCGTAGCCGGACTTGCCGGCGAGGAGCTTGGTTTCCAGCGTCTCGTTGGCATCGAAGGTGTCGTAGCGGACCTTGATGCCGGTTTCCTTGGTGAAGGCCTCGATCACCGTCGGCTCGACATAGTCGGACCAGTTGTAGACGTTGACCGTGCGCGTCTGGCTCGACAACGGCGCGGCAATGCCGACGCGCGGCCGAGCAGCGCAAGCGACGACAGCGAGCAAGCGTGCGCTTCATCGGCCATCAGCTTTCGGTCGGCAGGCCAGCGGCCTTCCAGGCGAGGATGCCGCCGGCGAGATGCGCGTCGTACGGCAGGCCGTGCGCCTGCGCGGCCTGCGACGCCGTGACCGAGCGGCGGCCGGAGCGGCAGGCGAACACCACCTGCTTGCCCTGCGGATCGGGAATCTGCGACGGATCGAAGCTCGACAGCGGCACGATCACCGCGTCGGGATAGCGCTCGACGGCGGTCTCGTTCAGCTCGCGCACGTCGACCAGCAGCATCTTGCCCTCGGCCAGCCCGCGCGCCACGTCTTCGGGCGTCAGATCGTGGACCGGCGGGTCTCTTCACTTCGGACATGACGCAACCTCTCTCGTTTCGCGCGATCATATACACCATCGCGCGGAATCGTCACGCCGGCGCTGCAATATGCACCGCTAGACCGTCGCTCAGACGGTCTAGATCGTCACCTGCGTTCCGACCTCGACCACCCGGCCGGTCGGAATCTGGAAATAGTCGGTGGCGTCGTTGGCGCTGCGCGCCAGCCCGATGAACAGCCGGTCCTGCCAGCGCGGCATGCCGGATTGCGCGGCCGGCTTGAGCGCGCGGCGCGACAGGAAGAACGACGTCGACATGATGTCGAACTGCCAGCCGAGCTTGCGCGCGATGGCGAGCGCCTTCGGCACGTTCGGCGTCTCCATGAAGCCGAAGCGCAGCCGCACGCGCGAGAACGTCTCGCCGATCGGCTCGATCTGCACGCGCTCGGCCGGATCGACGCGCGGCACGCGGCGCGTGCTCGATGGTGAGGATGACGTTCTTCTCGTGCAGCACCTTGTAGTGCTTGAGGCTGTGCATCATCGCGGTCGGCGCGCAGGTCGGATCGCTGGTGAGGAACACCGCCGTGCCCGGCACGCGCTGCGGCGGCTTTCTCTCCAGCGTCGCCACCAGCGGCTCGAGCGGCACCTCGGTCTTGCGGGTCTTTTCGAACAGCAGCCGGCTGCCGCGCCGCCACGTGTACATCACCACCATGACCAGCGCGCCGAGCGCGAGCGGCATCCAGCCGCCCTCGAACACCTTGAGCAGGTTGGCGCCGAGGAACGTCAGGTCGATCAGCAGGAACGGCGCGATCAGCGCGACCGCCGCCCACAGCGGCCAGCGCCAGCCGCGGCAGATCACGACGAACGCCATCAGCGCCGGTCACCACCATCGTGCCGGTGACCGCGATGCCGTAGGCCGAGGCGAGCGCGCTGGACGAGCGGAACAGCACGACCAGCAGCAGCACGCCGACGAGCAGCAGCGCGTTGACCCGCGGCATGTAGATCTGGCCGACCTGCGTCTCCGAGGTGTGGCGGATTTCAAGGCGCGGCAGCAGGCCGAGCTGGATCGCCTGCTGGGTCAGCGAATAGGCGCCGGTGATGACCGCCTGGCTCGCGATCACGGTCGCGACGGTGGCAAGCACCACCATCGGCAGCAGCGCCCAGTCCGGATAGAGCAGGAAGAACGGATTCTCGATCGCCTTCGGATCGGCGAGCACGAGCGCGCCCTGCCCGAAGATAGTTGAGCGCCAGCGACGGCAGCACCACCGCGATCCAGGCGGCCTGGATCGGCCTGCGGCCGAAATGTCCGAGGTCGGCGTAGAGCGCCTCGGCGCCGGTGACCGCGAGAAACACCGCGCCGAGCGTGATCAGGCCGATCATGCCGTGGCTGGCGAGAAACCGCACGCCGTAGAGCGGATTGATCGCCGCGAGCACGCTCGGATCGGCGGCGATGTGCCAGATGCCGGCGACCGCAATCGCGACGAACCAGACCAGCGTGATCGGGCCGAAGAAGGCCGCGACCTTCGCGGTGCCGCGCGATTGCACGGCGAACAGCGCGATCAGGATCACGACGGTGAGCGGCACGACATAGGGGTCGAACGCCGGCGTCACGATCTTGAGGCCTTCGATCGCCGAGAGCACCGACAGCGCCGGCGTGATCACGGCGTCGCCGTAGAACAGCGCGCCGCTGATGATGCCGAGCAGCACCATGGGGCCGGCGCTCTTGCCGATGGCGCGCTGCGCCAGCGCCATCAGCGCGAGCGTGCCGCCCTCGCCCTTGTTGTCGGCGCGCAGCAGGATGACGACGTATTTGAGCGTGACGACGACGATCAGCGCCCACAGGATCAGCGACAGCACGCCGAGCACGGCCTCCCGCGTCGGCGCGCCATCGGCGCCGACCGCGGCCACCACCGCCTCGCGAAGCGCGTAGAGCGGGCTCGTGCCGATGTCGCCATAGACGACGCCGATGCTGCCGAGCGTCAGCGCCAGAAGCGGTTGCGGGACTGGCCGTCGGCGCGAGGCAACGCCTCGCCTGCGAGAGACGCTGTCGATACTGGCTCATGGTGATGCTCTGGTTGTGAAATTAGGTCAGTATTGCTGCACTGCAACAATCGATAGGCCGGCGCTTATATGATCCTGGCCGGATCGTTGGCCAGCCGCCGAGGCCTCGGGGCCATGCACCCCAGCCATGCAGGAAAATCGTTGCCGCGGGCAATCAATCGGGCGGGTTCGGCGCCTGCAAAACGACTTCGCATCAACGACTTCAGAATCACCTAGACCGTGACCTGCGTGCCGACTTCCACCACCCGCCCGGTCGGGATCTGGAAGAAGTCGGTGGCATCGGAGGCGCTCTTGGCCAGGCCGATGAACAGCCGGTCCTGCCAGCGCGGCATGCCGGAATGCGCCGCCGGCTTCAGCGATCGCCGCGACAGGAAGAACGACGTCGACATGATGTCGAACTGCCAGCCCTGCTTGCGGGCGATGGCGAGCGCCTTCGGCACGTTCGGCGTCTCCATGTAGCCGAACCGCAGCGCCACCCGCATGAAGTGCTGCGACACCGGCGCGATGCGTCACGCGCTCCTCCTCGCGCGCGCGCGGCGTGTCCTCGGTGATGATGGTGAGGATCACGTTCTGCTCGTGCAGCACCTTGTTGTGCTTGAGGTTGTGCAGGAGCGCGGTCGGCGCGAATTCGGGATCGCTGGTGAGGAACACCGCCGTGCCGGGCACGATATGCGGCGGCTTCTTTTCCAGGCTGTGCAGCAGCGCCTCGAGCGGCACCTCGGTCTTGCGCGTCTTGTTGGAGAGGATGCGCGTGCCGCGCCGCCAGGTCAGGATCAGCAGCACCATGAAGATGCCGAACAGCAGCGGCACCCAGGCGCCTTCGAGAAGCTTGAGCAGATTGGCCGAGAAGAACGTCGCGTCGACGATCACCAGCGGCACCATGAGCAGCGCCGCCTTCCAGGCCGGCCAGTGCCACAGCTTCCAGATCACGATGAAGCCGAGCATGCCGTCGACCACCATGGTGGTGGCGACCGCGATGCCGTAGGCCGAGGCAAGCGCGCTCGAGGTGTGGAACAGGCCGACCAGCAGCATCACGCCGACCAGCAGCGCGGTGTTGACGCGCGGCAGGTAGATCTGGCCGGAATATTCCGCCGAGGTGTGCACGATGGCGAGCCGCGGCAGCAGGCCAAGCTGGATCGCCTGCCGCACCAGCGAATAGGCGCCGGTGATGACGGCCTGGCTCGCGATCACGGTGGCGGCGGTGGCCAGCACGACGAGCGGCAGCAGCAGCGTTTCCGGCACCAGGCGGTAGAACGGATTCTCGATCGCCTCGGGATGCGCCAGCACCAGCGCGCCCTGCCCGAAGTAGTTGATCAGCAGCGCCGGCAGCACGAGGCCGAGCCAGGCGCGCTGGATCGGCTTTCGGCCGAAATGGCCGAGATCGGCGTAGAGCGCCTCGCCGCCGGTGACGGCGAGAAACACCGCGCCGAGCGTGATCAGCCCGATGTGGCCGTGCGTCGAGACGAAGCTGATGGCATAGACCGGATTGATCGCGGCGAACACCGCGAGATCGTCGCGGATGTGCATGGCGCCGGCGATGGCGATGGCGATGAACCAGACCAGCATCACCGGACCGAAGAAGGCCGCGACCCGCGCGGTGCCGCGGCGCTGCACCGCGAACAGCGCAATCAGGATGACGATGGTGAGCGGCAGCACGTAGTGCTTGAGCGCCGGCGTCGCCAGTTCCAGCCCTTCGACCGCCGACAGCACCGAGATCGCCGGCGTGATCACCGAGTCGCCGAGGAACATCGCCGCGCCGATGATGCCGAGCAGCAGCAGATACGACCGCCGGCCGAGCGCGCGCGTGGCGAGCGCGGTCAGCGACAGCGTGCCGCCCTCGCCGTTGTTGTCGGCGCGCAGCAGGACCAGCACGTATTTGAGCGTGACCACGACGACCAGCGCCCACACGATCATCGACAGCACGCCGAGCACCGTGTCGCGGGTCACCGGGCCGGATTCCGCCGCCGCCACCACCGCCACGCGGAAGGCGTAGAGCGGGCTCGTGCCGATGTCGCCATAGACGACGCCGACGCTGCCGAGCGTCAGCGCCCAGATGCTTCCGCCGGAATGCGGCGCAGCGACGGGCGGGATCACGGGGCGACTGGCTTCGCCTGCAATGTCAGTCATGAAGCGGAAGCTGGCTTTGGTTGCGTCGCAGCATCAAGGGGCGGCTTTTATACACCCCTGCGCCGAATACAACAGCGCCCAGCGCTCATTTGTTGCGCAGAAAATAATTCAGTGAAATCAAGGCTTTAAGATTGACCGGCATCGGCGGCGCCTCGCGCATCAGCGTAATCGTGACGCGGCGGTTGGCCGCGACGAAGGGATCGTCCGGAAACAACGGCTGGGTGTCGGCCCGGCCGGCGACCATGAAGAAGCTCGCCGTCGGCACGCCTTCCTCCTCCAGGATCTTGCGGATGGAATTGGCGCGGTCGGCCGACAGCTCCCACGGGCCATAGCCAGGCTTGCCGGCTTGCTTGCTCGCCGCGGTGTGGCCGGAGATCGAGACCCGGTACGGCAATGCCTTCAGCGACGCCGACAGCCGCTGCACCAGCCGCCGCGTGCGCTCAAAGGGCTCCTTGGAGGCGTCCGGAAACATCGAGCTGCCGTTCTGATCGATCAGCTCGATGTTGAAGCGATGGCGCGATAGATCTTCTGTCCCTCGTCGAGATGGGTGAGGAAGTTGTCGCGGTCGCGCTCCAGGTTGTCGCGGATGAAAGCCGTGTCGTACCCGTCAGCAACGAAGCGCATGCCCTGGGCGAGGAACGGGTCTTTCGACCTGTTCCTTCTCGAGACCGACGGGTCCCTGCTTACGGGCGACCTCGGCGAGCCGGGCGATCTCGTCGACCAGCTCGCGCGGGGTCCAGCGGCGCATCGCAAACGCGAACTTCATGCCCAGCGGCAGGCCGTGGAAGATGCTCGACAGCGGGAAGCGAATGAGGGTCGCGGCCGTGGCGCCACCGAAGATGACGGAACATCCGCAGATCGCCGCCCATCACGATCAGCGTGAAGAGCACGATGCAAACCGAAAGCCGGCCCGCGCCAGTTGCGATATCCACGGAACACTCCACAAACGCCACGTGTGCCCTGAAACGGCACCGTGTGGCGACCCTACGCTTCAGCCATTAACGGCCTCTAAAGGCTAATGGACCGTCACCAGGCAACCGGCGACCAAGTGATAGGAGAAGGGCCATTTTGCGGGCTTCCCGCACCCATCCGCGTGCGCTATTGGGGTGTTAACGATTGCTTGACGGCGTTCAGCCGCCGCCGGCTCGAATTTCCTGGGAGGAAACAATGCGCGATATCGGCCACTTCGTCGGCGGCAAGCAGGTCAAGGGTGGCTCCGGCCGGACCGGCGACGTGTTCAACCCGAACACCGGCGAGGTGCAGGCCAAGGTCGCATTCGCCAGCAAGGCCGAGGTCGAAAAGGCCATCGCCAACGCCGCGACGGCCCAGCCGGCCTGGGCGGCGACCAATCCGCAGCGCCGCGCCCGCGTCATGTTCAAGTTCCTGGAACTGGTCCAGGCCGAATACGACGACCTGGCGCGGCTGTTGTCGTCAGAACACGGCAAGACCTTCGTCGACTCCAAGGGCGACATCCAGCGCGGGCTGGAGGTCGTCGAGTTCGCCTGCGGCATTCCGAATCTGATGAAGGGAGAGTTCAGCGACAACGCCGGCCCGGGCATCGATCTGTATTCGCTGCGCCAGCCGCTCGGCGTCGTCGCCGGCATCACTCCCTTCAATTTCCCGGCGATGATCCCGCTGTGGAAGTGCGCGCCGGCCATCGCCTGCGGCAACGCGTTCATCCTCAAGCCGTCCGAGCGCGACCCATCCGTGCCGATGCGGATCGCCGAGCTGTTCATCAAGGCCGGGCTGCCTGAAGGCATCTTGAATGTGGTCAACGGCGACAAGGAGGCGGTCGACGCACTGCTCACCGATCCACGCGTCCAGGCGATCGGCTTCGTCGGCTCGTCGGCCATCGCCGAGTACATCTATGCGACCGGCTGCGCGCACGGCAAACGGGTGCAGTGTTTCGGCGGCGCCAAGAACCACATGATCGTGATGCCCGACGCCGACATGGATCAGGCGGTCGATGCACTGGTCGGCGCCGGCTATGGCTCGGCCGGCGAACGCTGCATGGCGATCTCGGTCGCGGTTCCGGTCGGCCAGAAGACCGCCGACGCGCTGATGAAGAAGCTCGTGCCGCGCGTCGAGAGCCTCAAGATCGGCCCCTCCACCGACGACAAGGCCGACTACGGTCCGATGGTGACCAAGGCGCACATGAACAAGGTGCGCGACTACGTCGACATCGGCGTCAAGGAAGGCGCCAAGCTCGTCGTCGACGGCCGCAACTTCAAGCTCCAGGGCTACGAGAACGGCAACTTCATGGGCGGCTGCCTGTTCGACAACGTGACGCCAAACATGCGCATCTACAAGGAAGAGATCTTCGGGCCGGTGCTCTCGGTGGTGCGCGCCAAGGACTATGAGGAGGCGGTGCGGCTGCCATCGGAAAGCGAATACGGCAACGGCGTCGCGATCTTCACCCGCGACGGCGACACCGCCCGCGACTTCGCAAGCCGCGTCCAAGTCGGTATGGTGGGCGTGAACTTCGCGATTCCCGTGCCGCTGTCGTACTACACCTTCGGCGGGTGGAAGCGTTCCGGTTTCGGCGACCTTAATCAGCACGGCCCGGATTCGATCCGCTTCTATACCAAGACCAAGACCGTGACGGCGCGCTGGCCGTCCGGCACCAAGGAAGGCGCCGAGTTCGTTATCCCGACGATGAAATAGATTCGCCGACGATGAAATCATAGAACGCATGCATGACATCGGCCCCGCGTTCCGTGCGTCTGTCCTGATGCTGGCGCTGCTGGCGGTCGCCGGCTGCAGCGGCGTGGGATTGCCCGGATCGAGCGCGGCGCCCGAGGCGGTGCAGCCGGCTGTGCCCAGTGCGCCGCCCGTCAATCTTGCGGGCCGTTGGCTGTTGAGCTCGCCAAGCCGCGGCCAATGCCACATGACATTCGGTGCGGCCGGTCCCACCGTATCCGAGGGCACGATCGCGCCGGAGGGCGGCTGTCCCGGCAAGTTCTTCACCAGCCGAAAATGGAACTATGACCAGGCCGGCCTGACGATGCGCGACCATACCGGCCAGCCGCTGGCGCAACTCTCACGCGAAGGCGCGGGCTTCCAGGGCAAGGCGACAAGCGGCGAGCCCGTCGCGCTGATGCGCTGACGCCCGCGACGGCTGCGCTGCGGCGCAGCCATCGCCGCAGGCGATTGGATTCATTCCCAAAAACTATTTCTCCAGCCGCAAGGACCGTGGTCTGCTGCATCCTCATGCGGGAGGAAAGCATGCCTGAATACCAGCTCTATTGCTTCGCGCAGTCCGGCAACGCCTATCGCGCGGCGCTGATGCTCAACCTGATCGGCGCGGACTGGAAGCCGGTCCAGGTCGACTTCTTCAAGGGCGGCGAAACGCGAACGCCGAAATACCGCGCCGACGTCAACGAGATGGGCGAAGTGCCGGTGCTCACGCAAGGAAACAAGAGGCTTAGCCAGTCGGGCGTGATATTGACCTATCTCGCCGAGCGCTCGGGAAAGTTCAAGCCCGAAGGCGAGGACGAGCGGCTCGAAGCGCTGCGCTGGATCATCTTCGACAATCAGAAGGTCAACGGCTTCCTCGGGCCGTACCGGTTCCTGAAGAACTTCGCCAGGCCCGCGGGCGATCCCGCGGTGATGGCGTTCCTCAAGGGCCGGATCGACGGCAGCCTCGCCATCGTCGACAAGCGGCTCGCCGATCGGCCGTTCGTGCTCGGACAGCGGCCGACCATCGCCGACATTTCGCTCTGCGCTTATCTCTATTATCCAGCGGAGGAGTTCGGTTTCGACATCGCCGCCACGTACAAGAACATCGCCGCCTGGCTCGATCGCATCAAGGCGCTGCCCGGCTGGAAGCACCCGTACGAGCTAATGCCGGGCCATCCGCCACAGCTTGCCTAATCAGCGCGCGGTCAGGCCGCCGTCAATGACGAATTCGGCGCCGGTGACGAAGCGGGATTCGTCCGACAGAAGATAAAGGCAGAGGTCGGCGACTTCGGCCGCAGTCCCGAGGCGTCCGAGCGGGATATCGCGCGTGATCCGGGCGCGGGCGGCGTCGGGGAAGCTTGTCTCCTTCAGGATCAAGTCGACCATCGGCCCTTCGAGAAAGGCCGGATGGATCGAGTTGCAGCGCACCTGCGGATCGATGCGCGCACCGTGCAATGCGACCGACTTGGTGAGCAGCCGCACACCGCCCTTGGAGGCATTGTAGGCGGCGAAGTTGTGCCCGCCGACCAGCCCCGCCACCGACGACAGATTGACGATGGCGCCGCCGCGCTGTTTGAGCAGCGCCAGACCGTGCTTGCATCCGAGAAACGTGCCGTCGAGGTTGACGGCCATGACCTTCCGCCATGTGGCGAAGTCGGTCTCTTCGATGTTGCCTAGCGCCGCGACGCCTGCCGCGTTGACCAGCCCGTCCAGCCGGCCATGGGTGCGGCCGATCTCGGCAATCACGCGCAGCCAGTCCAACTCGGACGTGACGTCGAGCCCATGACCGGCGCCGCGCCCGGCCAGGTCGGTGGTGATAGCGCGCGCGCCTTCGGCATTCACCGCGTCCGCCACCGCCTTGCCGATCGAGCCGGCGGCGCCGGTGATCAGAATGATCTTGTCCTTGAGCCGATCCATCCCGCCTCAGCCGCGCTTGTGATCGTGCTTGTGGTCGTGACCGTGATGATGGTGGTCGTGGCCGTGGTCATGACCGTGATCGTGTCCATAATCGTGGCCAGGGTCATGGTGATGGTGGTGGTCATGCGCATGATCGTGATGATGATGGCCGTGATCGCCCGCGGGCGCGGCATAGGCGCCACCCTCCGGTTCGAACGGAGCGTCGAGCGTGACGATCTTCGCGCCCAGGCTTTGCAGCAGCGCCTCGACCGCAGGATCGCGTTTGAGCCGCAGCCGGCGCTCCAGCACCTGGATCGGCACATGCCGGTCGCCGAGGTGCCAGGCAAGCCGCGCCAGCGCCGCAAGATCCGCCGCGCGCACCTCGATCAGTGGTTCGGGCTCGGCCACGATCTCAACGAGTCCGCCGTCGTCGAGCACCAGCGCGTCGTCGGTGCGCAACCGCACAGCTTCGGCAAAATCGAGCTCGACGCAGGTGCCTTTAATGCCGAACACGAAACCCTTCTGCGCCAGCCGCTGCGCATAAGGCAGGATCAGCGTATCGATGGCGGGCGTATCCAGCCGTTCGGCAGCGTGAACAACACGAGTGGCGCGTGGCATATTGATCCGATCAGGTGGCGTTGAACCGCTGCGCCTTCAGTTGAGCCGAGCCGGACGCTCGGGATCCTCCGCCGGCCGCGGAGGCGGCTCATCGAGCGGCGGTGCATCGGCAGCCGCGGGGACTTGCGCCGCGTTCATCGCATCCTTGCGCTGATATTCCTTGTAGGACACCCAGCCGAGCGGCAGGCAGGCCAGATAGCAGATAGTCCCGATCGACAGCACCCACCACGGATAGGCTATCAGCAGCGCAAAGAACAGCACCGCCAGCACGAACATCGGCAACACCATCTCCGGCGGCACGCGCTTGCCAACGCGCTTGCCGGAGAACACCGGCAATTGTGACACCATGAGGAACGCGACTGCCAACGTGTAGAGTAGCGTGATGGTCACTGCGAACTTCGGCGCGCCGAGTAGATTGACGTAAATCGGCAGCATCACCACGATCGCGCCAGCCGGCGCCGGCACGCCGGTGAAGAAGTTGCCGGCCCAGAGCGGACGGTTCGGATCGTCGATCATCACGTTGAAGCGGGCGAGGCGGAGCGCACCGCAGATCGCAAACACCATCGCCGCGATCCAGCCGACGTTGCCGAATTCGTGCAGACCCCAGAGATAAAGGATCAGCCCAGGCGCGCAGCCGAAGTTGACGAAATCCGCAAGGCTGTCGAGCTCGGCGCCAAACCGCGACTGCCCCTTGATCAGCCGCGCGACGCGGCCGTCCACTCCATCGAGCGCGGCGGCAAACACGATCGCCGCCAATGCCCATTCCAGCCTGTCCTCGAACGCGAGGCGAATGGCGGTCAGCCCCGCGCACAGGGCCAGCAGCGTGATGAGATTGGGAATCAGGATCCGCACCGGAATCGCGCGGAACCGCCGGCGCCGGATGGCCATTCGGTCGGGATCGAAGGGTGAGAATGTCATGGCGCCATTATAGCCGATCGCGCCCGATGTCGCCACGCCGTCAGTTCAGCCGTTAACCAACTCTATAGGAGCGGCCGGCATCGGTCAGGGCGAGATCGGCGAGCACGGTCTCGCCGGCAATCGCGGTCTGGCCTTCCGCCACCAGAGCCCGGCCGCCCTCCGGCAGGTAGACATCGACGCGCGAACCGAACCGGATCATGCCGATCCGGTCGCCGGCTGCGACCGCCTGCCCCTCCTGCACGAAGGGCACGATCCGCCGCGCGACGAGGCCCGCGATCTGCACCACGCCGAAGCGCCCGCGCGCCGCGGCGATGACAAAGGCGTTGCGCTCGTTGTCTTCGCTCGCCTTATCGAGGTCGGCGCTGATGAACTTGCCGGCGCGATAGACCATGCGCTCGATCCGGCCGGAAACCGGGCTGCGGTTCACATGACAATCGAACACGCTCATGAAGATCGATATTCGCGGCAGCGGCCGATCGCTGAGCCCCAATTCCGGCGGCGGGATCGCATTCACCACACGGCTGACGCGGCCATCGGCTGGCGCGACCACAAGGCCCTCGCGGAGCGGCGTGACACGGACCGGATCGCGGAAGAAATAGGCGCACCAGAGTGTGGCAAGCGTTCCGATCCAGCCGAGCGGGGTCCAGACCCAGAACAGGACCAGGCTCGCCAGGGCAAAGCCGCCGATGAATGGATAGCCTTGCGGGTGGATGGGCGCGAGCTGCGAGCGCACGGAGTTGATGATGGACATGAGAGGATACTATTCCGCCGCGGTGGCCGGCGCGAGGTCGTCGTCGAGCGGCGGCGGATTGCGATTTGGGGCGGAGGGGTCCTCGGCGACGAGGGCAAGCTTCTCGCGCGCCTCCTGGGCCTCGCGCTGACGGTTCCACATGCTGGCGTAAAGCCCGCCCTGCAGTAGCAGCTCGTGGTGCGTGCCGCGCTCGACGATGACCCCGTCGTCGAGCACGATGATCTGGTCGGCACCGACGATGGTGGACAGCCGGTGCGCAATCACCAGCGTGGTGCGGTCCTGCGAAACGAGTTCTAGCGCGTCCTGGATTTCCCGCTCGGTGTGGCTGTCGAGCGCGGAGGTGGCTTCGTCGAGCAGCAGGATCGGCGGCGCCTTGAGGATGGTGCGGGCGATGGCAACGCGTTGCTTCTCGCCGCCGGATAACTTCAAGCCCCGCTCGCCCACTTCAGTCTCGTAGCCGTGCGGCGACATCCGGATGAAGCCGTCGATCCGCGCCAACCGCGCCGCTTCCTCAACCTCGGCGTCGGTTGCTTCCCAGCGGCCGTAGCGGATGTTGTAGCGGATGGTGTCGTTGAACAGCACGGTATCCTGCGGAACCATGCCGATGGCGGCGCGCAGCGAATGCTGCGTCACATCGCGCACGTTCTGGCCGTCGATCAGGATGCGGCCCGAAGTGACGTCGTAGAACCGAAACAGCAGCCGCGAAATCGTCGACTTGCCCGCGCCCGAGGGGCCGACGATCGCCACAGTCTTGCCGACGGGCACCTCGAACGTGACGCCCTTGAGGATCGGCCGTGCCGGCTCGTAGGCAAAGCCGACGTTCTCGAAGCGGATGCCGCCGGCGCGGACCGCAAGGGGCTTGGCATCGGGCTTATCGACGATGTCGGCCGGCCGCTGCAGGATGTTGAACATGGTTTCGATGTCGATGGTGGCCTGCTTGATCTCGCGATAGACCATGCCCATGAAATTGAGCGGCTGGTAGAGCTGGATCATCATCGCATTGATCATGACGAAGTCGCCGACCGTGTTGGTACCCTGCCGGATGCCGACGGCGCACAACACCATGGTCACCGCGAGCCCGAAGGTGAAGATCACCGCCTGCCCGGCGTTGAGCACGGCGAGCGAGGTGTAGGAACTCACGCTGGCGCGCTCGTAGCGCTCCATCGAGCGGTCGTAGCGCCTGGTCTCGCGCGCCTCCGCCACGAAATACTTCACGGTCTCGTAATTGAGCAGCGAGTCGATCGCCTTGGTGTTGGCGTCGTTGTCGCTGTCGTTCATGCGCCGCCGGATCGAGATGCGCCACTCGGTCGCGATATAGGTGAACCACATGTAGAGCGCGACGGTGACCAGGATCGCGACGACGTAGCGCCAGTCGAATTGATAGAACAGCACGGCGGCGATCAGCGCTACCTCGACGATGGTCGGCAGAAGCTGAAGGATCACCATGCGTACGATCGTTTCGATCGCGTTGCGCCCGCGCTCCAGCACGCGCGTGAGCCCGCCGGTCTTACGCTCGAGATGAAAGCGCAGCGACAGCTCGTGCATGTGCTCGAAGGTGAGGATCGCAAGCCGCCGCACCGCGTGCATGGCCACCTTGGCGAACACGCCGTCGCGAAGCTGCGTCAGCAGCGCCATCAGGATGCGCATGGCGCCGTAGGTGAGCGTCAGCGCGATCGGCGCGGCAAACACCCAGACGAGCCAATCATTGGCCGCAACCGGCGCAGTGCCCTGCCCGGTCAGCGCATCGACGGCCCATTTGAAGGTGAAAGGCACCGCAACCGTCGCAAGCTTTGCGCCGAACAGCAGCACCGTCGCCCACACCACGCGCCATTGCAGGTCGCGGCGGTCCGACGGCCAGATGTAGGGCCACAGCCGCACAAGCGTCCGCAGCAGCGCGCCGCTGCCGTCGCTGGAGACGTCGCGCTTCATGATATGCGCAGGTCGCACAGGAGATTCAGACATCAGGACCCGGTCGAGTGATGGCGCGCGAAGCGCGCCATCGGCAGGCCCTTGATATAGGGGATTCTTCGCCCGAAAACATCGACGGTCTGGGGATTTCCCGCTAAAGAGCAATCCTGCCCGTGCATGCCTATATCCAACGGTCATGAGCACGATTAAGCGAATTTGCGTCTACTGCGGCTCGGGGCCGGGCTCCGACCCGGCCTTCGTGCAGGCCGCGCGGAGGCTTGGAACCATCCTTGTGGAGAACCGCATCGGGCTTGTCTACGGCGGCGGATCGGTCGGGTTGATGGGCGAACTGGCCGATGCCGTGCTCAACCACGGCGGCGAGGTGATCGGCGTCATCCCGACGTTCCTTGAAAACCGCGAACACGCCAACCCGCGCTCCAAGCTGATCATCACCCGCGACATGCACGAGCGAAAACAGCGCATGTTCGACGAAGCTGACGCCTTTGTTGCGCTGCCGGGCGGCGTCGGCACGCTTGAGGAGGTGGTCGAGCAGATGACCTGGGCTCAGCTCGGCCGCCACAAGAAGCCAATCCTGCTTGCCAACATTCAAAGATTTTGGGATCCGCTCTGCGCGCTCCTCGACCACATGGAAGAGCTGCAGTTCATTCGTCCGGGCCTTACCGTCAACTATCTGCAGACAGAGCGGGTCGAGGAAATCCTGCCGATGCTGACGGAGGCGTTCGCGGACGTGTCCGAAACGGAAAAGGCCATGAAACCGCCCGTGGCCGGGCGGGTGTGAGCGCGCCTCAGCGCTCTCCCGTTGTGAACGTGACCGCTTCGATCTTGTTTCCCTCGGGATCGCGCACGAAGGCCGCGTAATAGCCCGCCGTGTATTCCGGGCGCGGGCCCGGCGCTCCGTCGGAGGTGCCGCCGCCTTGCATGGCCGCAGCGTGGAACGCCTGCACTGCTTCCACGCTCGCCGCGCGCAGGCAGATGTGGGTGCCGCTGTCGGTGTCGACCGGATTCATGGCGCGGCGTTCGTTCAGCCAGAAGTCCGGGTATTTCTTGCCGAAGCCGATGGTGCCCGGCCGCGCCACGAGCTTGCCATAGCCAATCGCGGCCAGGACAGATTCGTAGAACCGCCCGCAGCGATCCAGGTCGCGCACCGCAATGGAGACATGGTCGATCATTTGGACCGTCCCGGTTCAGGAGCGTTTGGGCCGGCCGGCGTCGGCTGCTTCGGCGCCGTGGAACATGCGGGCGACGTTGGCCGCGGCAGCCGCCCGTTCGCATTCTGAGCAAGGCCGCGAGCTGGAGTAGAGCATGGCCCCGGACAGATCGCTACGCCCGAGCCGCGCCTGCGCCTCGCGGATGGCTTCGCGTTCGGCGTGCGCGGTCGGATCTTTCTTAAGGACCACCCGGCTCGGTCCGAAACCGAGGATGGTGCCGTCCTTGACGATCACCGCGCCGAACGGCTGATCGCCCGCGCGCACCGCCTCGTCCTTCATCCGAAACGCCGCGGCGATGAACTCGCGGTGCTCATCCGGCGCGGCTTTCGCCTTCGTCACGAACGCCGCGCCGGCCCCAGCAATTGCGGCAAGCGCTGTGCGTCGCGTGCAGGCGCATGATCGAAACATGACGCAGACCTTCAAGCCGGGGCGCCGGCCTTCACCAGTTTATAGACGATCGAATCCATCAGCGCCTGGAACGAAGCATCGATGATATTGGGCGACACGCCGACCGTGGTCCAGTGGTCGCCGGTCTCGTCCTCGCTTTCGATCAGCACACGCGTCACCGCCTCGGTGCCGGAGTTGAGGATGCGGACCCGGTAATCGGTGAGCTTCAGCCCCTCGATGAACTTCTGGTACTTGCCGAGATCCTTGCGGAGCGCGACGTCGAGCGCGTTGACCGGGCCGTTGCCCTCGGCGGCGGAAATCAGCGTTTCGTCGCCGACCTTGACCTTGACCACCGCCGTGGTCAGCACCTCGTGGACGCTTTCGTTTTTTCCTTGGCCGTCCTGGCCGCGCTGCTCGACCTTCACGTCGAAGTAGCTCACGTCGAAGAACTTCGGCACGGTGCCGAGCATGCGGCGGGCCAGCAGCTCGAACGAGGCATCCGCCGTCTCGTAGGCATAGCCGATCGCCTCGCGCGCCTTGACCTCATCGAGCAGGCGGGCGACGCGCTGATCGTTCTTGTCGACCTTGAGCCCGATGCGCTCGAGCTCGGCCAAGACATTCGAGCGCCCGCCCTGATCCGAGATCAGGAGCTTGCGCCGGTTGCCGACCGCCTCGGGCTCGACGTGCTCGTAGGTCGCCGGGTCCTTCATGATCGCGGACGCATGGATACCGGCCTTGGTGGCGAACGCGCTCTCGCCGACGTAGGGGGCATGACGGTTCGGCGAGCGGTTAAGCCGCTCATCCAGCGCGTGGGAGACGTAGGCAAGCTTCTTCAGCTTCTCGTCCGAGACGCCGATTTCGAACTTCTCGGCATATTCGGGCTTCAGCTTCAGCGTCGGGATGATTGAGACGAGGTTGGCGTTGCCGCAGCGCTCGCCGAGGCCATTGAGCGTGCCCTGGATCTGGCGGGCGCCGGCGCGCACGGCGGCAAACGAGTTTGCCACCGCCTGATCGGTATCATTGTGGGCATGGATACCGACGTGGTCGCCGGGGATGCGTTTGACCACCTCTGCGACGATGGCCTCGACCTCGTGCGGCAGCGTGCCGCCGTTGGTGTCGCACAGCACCACCCAGCTCGCGCCTTCTTCGTAGGCGGCCAGGGCGCAGGCCAGCGCATAGGCCGGATTGGCCTTGTAGCCGTCGAAGAAGTGCTCGCAGTCGAGCAGCACCTCGCGGCCCTTGGCCTTGGCAGCGCGCACGCTGTCACGGATCGAGGCCAGGTTTTCGTCGAGCGTGGTCTCGAGCGCGACCCGCACGTGGTAATCCCAGGACTTGGCGACGAAGCAGATCGCCGCGGCCTTGGCGTCGAGTAGCGCGCCGAGGCCCACATCGTTCGAGGTCGAGCGGCCGGGCCGCCGCACCATGCCGAACGCCGTGAAGGTCGTGTGCAGCATGCGCGGCTCGGAGAAAAGCTGCGTGTCGGTCGGATTGGCGCCCGGATAGCCGCCCTCGATGTAATCGATGCCGAGCTCGTCGAGCATACGGATGATGGCGAGCTTGTCGATCAGCGTGAAATCGACGCCGTTGGTCTGCGCGCCGTCGCGCAAGGTCGTATCGAACAGGTAGAGACGCTCGCGGGCAGCCATCACCAGACTCCGAAATATTTCAGCGCCAGCGCGACCGCGGCGGCGAGAACCACATATTTGAGAACGATGTAGTAACGCCAGTGGCGCGGGAACGGCGTGTCGGGACGTTTCATGGCTTGTCCTCGTTGGCGGCGAGCTTCTTCTTCATCGTGGTGTTGCTGAGCCATTCATTGCCGACCGAGACGGTGTTGCGCTGCTCGGCCACAAATCCGCGGCGTTCGAAGAACTCGCGCGCGGTGTCGCTGGCGTCGACCGAAAGCTGCGCGACGCCGCGTGATGCCGAGAGCTTCTCGACCGCGTCGTAGAGCGTCTTGCCGACGCCCTGCCCGGCCACCGCGGGATGCACATACAACAGGCCGATGTCGGTCGGGGCATCGAGCGAGATGAACCCGACCGGCGAGCCCTGCATGGTGGCGATAAGCGTCAGGTGCTTGCCGAGCCGCGCGGCGAATTCCTCGAGATCGTCGGCGAGCGCGGCCCAGGCCTCCTGCTGCGCCGGATTGTAGTCGTCCTCGGTCAGCTCCTCGACGGCGGCGCGGAAAATCTCCGCGAGCATCGGCGCATCCTGCGGCAGATACGGCCGCAGCGCGAATTGCGGATGCGCGCGGGCCATCATCGCGCGACCTCCCAGGTGGTGCCGTCCTTGGAGTCCTTCAGCACCACGCCCATTGCGCAAGCTCGTCGCGGATGCGGTCGGATTCGGCGAAGTTCTTGGTCTTGCGCGCGGCGTTGCGGGCAGCGATCCGGGTTTCGATCTCCTCGGCCGGCAGCGCGGGCGCGCGAACATTCTTTGTCTGCCACGCCTTGAGGTCATCCCTGCGGAAGCCAAAGAAACCGAGCGTGCCGGCGAGCGCCCTGCGGCCGGCGGCGTTTTTCAAGCCGTGCATCTCGGCAATCGCCTTCGGCGTGTTGATATCGTCGAGCAGGGCTTCAAGCACGGCAGGCGCCGGGCGCGGATCCGCTTCGGTCGACGCTGCATCGAAAAAGCTCGCCAGCGCCTTCTCGGCTTCTTCCAGGGCCTTCACCGTCCAGTTGATCGGCTGCCGGTAATGGCTCGACAGCATCGCCAGCCGCACCACGTCGCCCGGCCAGTCGGCCAGCACATCGCGGATGATGACGAAATTTCCGACGACTCTTGCTCATCTTCTCGCCTTCGACCTGCAAGAAGCCGTTGTGCATCCAGAAATTCGCCATCACCATTGAATGAAACGCGCAGCGCGACTGCGCGATCTCGTTCTCATGGTGCGGGAACACGAGGTCGATGCCGCCGCCGTGGATGTCGAAGGTCTCGCCGAGATGTTTCCACGACATCGCCGAGCATTCGATGTGCCAGCCCGGCCGGCCCGGCGACTTGATCCCGGACGGCGACGGCCACGACGGCTCGCCCGGCTTGCTCGGCTTCCACAGCACGAAGTCCATCGCGTCGCGCTTGTAGGGCGCGACATCGACGCGGGCGCCGGCGATCATCTCGTCGAGCGGGCGGTTGGACAGCTTGCCGTAGTCCTTCATCGACGGCACGCTGAACAGCACATGCTCCTCGGCGACATAGGCGTTGCCGGACGCGACCAGCCGCTCGATCAGCGCCTTCATCTCCTCGATGTGCTCGGTCGCGCGCGGTTCGAGCGTCGGTGGCAGGCAGCCGAGCGCCGCCACATCCTCCTTGAAGTTCTGATAGGTCGCTTCGGTCAGCTCGCGGATCGGGATGCCGCGCTCGGCCGCCCGCGCGTTGATCTTGTCGTCGACGTCGGTGATGTTGCGGACGTAGGTGACATGCTCGTCGCCATAGAGATGCCGCAGCAGCCGGTAGAGCACGTCGAACACGATCACCGGCCGCGCGTTGCCGATATGGGCAAAGTCGTAGACCGTCGGCCCGCACACATACATGCGCACGCGCTTGGGATCGATCGGGGCAAAGACCCGCTTTTCGCGCGTGAGCGTATCGTAGAGTTTCAATTCCATAGACTTATGACATTCCCTCAGCCTGCTGGCCGGGCGTCTATGAAGTCTCGATCAGGAGATAAAGACGGCCGCAGCCAGCGTTGTCGCTAGCCGATAATCTTGCGGCAAAATGCAGCAGATTGCGTTAAGGCCGTTCATGGCCGGACAATGATCCAAGCCCACGGCCGGCGTCAAGGGCCGGCGCGCCGGTGCGCACGCTTTCATCAGTCCGCCATCCGCACGCTTGCCGCTCATTGTGGCCGCGCCTTATGCGTGTTCCGGTGCCCTGGCGCGGGCCACCGATGTGCCATTCCGAATGGGTTAAGACGACCTTAACAATTTCCCTCACATTGTCCTGGTGGACCGATCCGGGTCCAAGAACCGCGGGCGTTCACATGCGATTCCTCCTCGCCACCATCATGTTCGCCATTCTGCTCGGCGCGTCGGCCGCGCAGGCGGAAAAGCGCATCTTCATCGTCGCCAACAATTCCGACGGCTACGGCGTCGACCGCTGTCTCGCCTCCGGAGCCAATTGCGGCAAAGTCGCCGCGAGCGCCTATTGCAAATCACGCGACTTCGCCCAGGCGACGTCGTTTCGCCAGATCGACAAGGACGAGATCACCGGCGCAATCCCGGCCAATGCCGGTGGCTGCAAAGGCGGAAGCTGCGAAGCATTCGTCGCGATCGAGTGCTCGCGCTAAAGATTCGCGATCCTTTCTGAATTTGGCAACGGCGGCCCAGGCGCTCGTCGCGCTATTTGCATGGAACTCATAGGGCAGCGCCGTCCATTTATTGAGTTTGCGGCGACTTCCACGTAGCTTGCGGGTTCCTCCACGTTCGCGGGCGGTTCCCCTTCCCTCTGATGCGCCAATTCTTTCGCCGACTGGCCCACACGACCGGCCTGCTGCATGCGCCGTCGGACCCGGCCGGCAGCGCCGCCCGCCCGTTGCGCGTCTTGCTGGTCGGCTCGATCGTGCTTCCGGTTGTGCTGTACGCCGTGGCCGCGGCGATTTCCTATCACCAGCATTTCGACGATGCCCGCGACCGGCTGCGCCGCAACCTCGCGATCGTGCACGAACACGGGCAAAAGGTTTTCGAGACCTTCGAATTCGCCTCGCGCTATCTCGACGAGATGACCGCGAACGTCACGGACGAGCAGATCCGTACGAACGAGCAGATCTACTCTGAGCGGCTGCGCGCGATGACGGCGTCGCTGCCACAATTGCGCGACCTCTGGATCGTCGGCGCCGACGGCTACCCGCTTGTATCGGCCACGGTATATCCGATGCCGAAGATCGATCTAACCGACCGTAGCTATTTCACGGCCCACCGCGACAACGCAGTAAACGGCGCTTTTGTCACCGAGGTGCTGGACGCCCGCGCCGCCGCCAATACCCGCTTCTTCGGGATCAGCCGCAAGCGGATGAACAACGGCCAATTCACCGGCGTCACCATCGTTTCAATCTCGCCGGAATATTTCGCCGAATTCTATTCCCAGCTCCCGCCGCCCGGCACCGCGACCCTTCTGCGCGCCGATGGCGCGGTGCTGGCCCGCTACCCCGACTATCCTGGCGCGCAGACGCGGCTGCGCCCGAACTCTCCATTCATGACCGCAATCACGACGCAACCGCAGAACGGATTTCTCAGCGCGCCGGCCGCGATCGACGGCCGCATCCGGATTTTCACATACCAGCGACTGGCGAAGCTGCCGAACCTCTACGTTACTGTCGGTGTCGAGCAATCAGAAGTGATCCGCGCCTGGCTGCTCGCCATGGCGAGCCATTTAGTCTTCGGTATTCCGGCGATGCTTGCCCTCGTCAGCCTCGGCATCATCGCGCTTCGGCGCACCCAGCGCCTGCAGCAGGAGATCAGCCGGCGCGAATCGACCGAGCAGGCGCTGCGTCAGGCGCAGAAGATGGAAGCGGTGGGCCGCCTGTCGGGCGGCATCGCGCACGACTTCAACAACATGCTGACTGTAATCCTCGGCAATATCGACATGGCCTTGCGCCGCACCGAGGACAATCCACGCATCCAGCGGCTGCTCGATTCGGCGCGCCAGGCCTCGGAACGCGCCGCCATCCTGGTGCAGCGCCTGCTCGCGTTCTCCCGCCAGCATCCGCAGGAGGTCAAGGCGATCGACATCAACCGACTGATGCAGAGCATGTCGGAATTGCTGCGAAGGACGATCGGCGAGACTGTCACCATCGAAACGGTGCTCGCCGGCGGCCTCTGGAAGATCGCCGCCGATCCAAACCAGCTCGAAAACGCGATCCTCAATCTCGCCGTCAACGCCCGCGACGCGATGCCTAATGGCGGCCGCCTGACGATTGAGACGGCGAACTCCTATCTCGATGACGCCTATATCGCGGCCAACAGCGACGAATTTTCCGCGGGCCAATATGTGATGCTGGCGGTTTCCGACTCCGGTGCCGGCATGAGCCGCGAGGTGCGCGAGCGCGCGTTCGAGCCGTTTTTCACAACCAAGCCCGCCGGCATGGGCACGGGCCTCGGCCTGAGCATGGTCTATGGCTTCGTCAAGCAGTCCAGCGGACACATCAAGATCTACAGCGAGCCCGGCGAGGGCACGTCGATCAAGCTGTACTTCCCGCGTCTCGCCGAGAAGCGCGCGCTGCCGGAATGGACCGACGATCGCGCAGCCAAGCGGCCGGCGCCGAGCGCGCGCGGCAGCGAGACGATCCTTTTGGTGGAGGACGACGAGGAGGTGCGAAAGTTCGCGGCCGAAGTCCTGCGCGAGCAAGGCTACACCGTCCACACAGCGTCCGACGCGGCCAGCGCGCTGCGCCTGCTCGAAATCGAATCGGACATCCGCCTGCTGTTCACCGACGTGGTGTTGCCCGGCGGGATGAACGGGCGCCAGCTCGCCGAAGAGGCCCGGAAATCTAGGCCGGCGCTGCAAGTGCTGTACGCGACCGGCTACACGCGCAACGCCATCATCCACCAGGGCCGGCTCGACGCGGAAGTGGAACTGCTGACAAAGCCCTTCACGGCCGAGGCGCTGGCGCGCAAGGTTCGCCAGATCCTCAATGCGCAGCCGAGCGTTGTTCCATCCAGTACGCCGGCCTAGCGGCTGTCATAAAAGTTCCTTGCCGGTTTTAGACGGCGAAGTCCGTCGTTATCCGCTCATTATCGAAGGCTTTTTGTAATGTTCGGAACCAATCACAGGCTGGCGGGGTTCTGGCATGCGGGGATAGAAAAGGAAAAGTCATGTCCGCAGTCGCTGTCCGCGCCATGTTCCGGTCCCACCCCGAAAAGCCCGCCCATTCGGAAGCAATGAGCCGCTGCATCGACGCATGTTTCAACTGCGTGGAAACCTGCACGGCCTGCGCGGACGCCTGTCTGTCCGAGCGTGACGTCGGTCACCTGGTCGCGTGCATTCGACTCAATCTGGATTGCGCCGCGGTGTGCAACGCCACCGGCAACATCATGGCGCGCTCCAACAAGGCCGGCCACCGACAACTCCTGGAGGCTCAACTGGCGAACTGCATCGCGTTCTGCCGAGCCTGCGCGGAGGAATGCGGCGACCACGGCGATATGCACCGGCATTGCGCGGTGTGCGCCGAAGCGTGCACCGCCTGCGCCGAGGCGTGCACCTTCATGCTGTCGACGATGCGGATGCCGGCCTGATCAGCCGCGGCGCGCATCCATCGAATAGGCTCCCGGCCCGCATGCAGAAGAACGCCAGACAGCCGCCGGCGATCGCCACGTTCTTCAAAAAGTGGTTGTTGCCGTCGCCGAAGTTGGTGTGGGCCATCAGCGCCGCCGCCAAGACGAACACCGCGAGCGCGAGCGCGACGATCCGGGTCTGGTAGCCGACGATCAGCAGAAGCCCCGCCACCACCTCGAACAATATGGTCACCGGCACCATCACCGATGCCGCCGGCATACCGAGCCGGCTGAAATAGGCGATCGACCCGTCGTAGCCCTTGGATTTGTTGTAGGCGGCGATGAGGAAAAGCGCACCGATGAGAACCCGTCCGACCACGAGCGCGATGTCGTGATAGCTCGACGCTTTCGCGTCAATTGCGTTTACCATTGTTTCCTCCCCCGTAGAGTTTTGTTATCGGCAAAGTCTGCCACCAAATCCAACGAGCCGGCAACGGGGGTAAGCGTGCGTCGACGACGCTCTCAACCTGCCCGCACCACCTCGTGGTCGATGGCGCCGAAGATCGAACGCCCCTGCGCGTCGTTCATCTCGATCCGCACACGGTCGCCGAAGTTGAGATATGGCGTCTTCGGCGCGCCATGCAGGATCGTCTCGACGGTGCGAATTTCGGCCAGGCACGAATAGCCCACGCCGCCGTCGGGCACGGGCTTGCCCGGGCCGCCGTCGGCGTCACGGTTCGACACCGTTCCCGAGCCGATGATGGCACCGCCCTTGAGCGGCCGTGTCTTCACCGCATGCGCGATCAGCGTCGGGAAATCGAATGTCATGTCAACGCCGGCGTTGGGCCGGCCGAATGGCTTGCCGTTGATCTGGCTGAGCAGCGGCAGATGCACCTTCTTGCCGTCGAACGCCGCGCCCAGTTCGTCGGGCGTGACCGCGACCGGCGAGAACGCGGTCTGTCCCTTGCTCTGCAGGAAGCCGAAGCCCTTGGCGAGCTCACCGGGAATGAGATTGCGAAGGCTGACGTCGTTGACCAGCATGAACAGCCGGATCAGCGGCGCGGTCTGCTCCGGCGTCGCGCCCTGCGGCACGTCGGTCACCACCACCGCGACCTCGGCTTCGAGATCGATACCCCAGGCGGTGTCGCCGGCGCGGATCGGGTCGCAGGGGCCGATGAACTCATCGGAGGCGCCGCGATACATCAGCGGATCGGTCCAGAATGTCGGCGGCACTTCGGCGCCGCGCGATTTGCGGACCAGCGCCACGTGATTGACATAGGCGGAGCCGTCGGCCCAACCGAAGCTCCGCGGCAACGGCGCCGCGCATTTCTTCGGATCGAACGGCACGTGGGCGATGCGGCCGGCCTCGAGCGAATCCGCTATCTCTTGCAGTCGCGGCGCGGCTGCCGACCAGTCGTCCAGCGCCTCACGCAATGTCGGCGCCACAGCAGACGCATCGGTGGCGCGCGTGAGATCGCGCGAGACCACCAGCAGCCGGCCGTCGCGGCCGCTCTTCAATGATGCGAGTTTCATTTCGGTTTCCGCTGTTTGCGATTGAAGTGCTTCTTCAGACCCTTCCAGCAGTCCATGTAGTCGTCCTGGCGGGTCGGAAGCTCGGCGGCGTATTTCGTGATGCGCTGGCGAAAGCGCGTCTCGAACATGAAGGCCAGCGTGTTGGTGAGCTTCACCGGTTTCAGTTCGGCTTTGCTCGCGTTCTCGAAAGCGTCGCTGTCGGGGCCATGCGGCAGCATCTGGTTGTGCAGGCTCATGCCGCCCGGCACGAAGCCCTCGGGCTTGGCGTCATAGATGCCGTAGACCAGTCCCATGAACTCCGACATCAGGTTGCGATGATACCATGGCGGCCGGAAGGTGTTTTCCGCCACCGCCCAGCGCTCCGGGAAGATGACGAAATCGACGTTCGCCGTCCCCGGCGTATCCGAGGGCGATGTCATCACCGTGTAGATCGACGGATCGGGATGGTCGAACAGCAGCGCGCCGACCGGGGAGAACCGCCGCATGTCGTATTTGTAGGGGTAGTAATTGCCGTGCCATGCCACGACGTCGAGCGGCGAATGCGGCAGCTTAGTGCGGAACAGTTCGCCGCCCCACTTCACATATAGGGTGCAGGGCTTCTCGCTGTCCTCGTAGGCCGCGACGGGCGTCAGGAAATCGCGCGCGTTGGCGAGACAGTTGGCGCCGATCGGACCGCGGTCGGGCAGCTTGAAGGCGCCGCCGTAATTCTCGCAGACGTAGCCCCGCGCCGGTCCGGTGATGAGCTCGACGCGGAAGATCACGCCGCGCGGAATGACGCAGAGCTCGCCCGGCTCGATCTCGATCACGCCGAACTCGGTGCGAAAGCGCATCTTGTTCTGCTGCGCCACGATCAAGAGTTCGCCGTCGGCGTTGAAGAAATGCTCGCGCTCCATCGACTTGGTCACGATCAGCACATGGCTTGCCATGCCGGACTGCGCCTCGGCGTCGCCCGCGGTGGTCATCGTGAACAGCCCGGTGACGAAGGTCAGCGCACGCTTTGGGATCGGTGTCGGCGACCAGCGCAATTGCCCGATCGGCAAATCGGTTTCGCCGTGAGCTGGTGCGGTGCGGATGGAGCCCGCGGCCACCTTTTGAAATCGGCCGGTATGCCGCACCGTCGGCCGGATGCGGTAGAGCCACGTGCGCTGGTTGGTCGCCTGGGGCGCAGTGAATGGCGAGCCCGAGACCTGCTCGGCGTAAAGGCCATAGTTGACCTTCTGCGGCGAGTTCCGGCCAACCGGAAGGGCGCCGGCCAAAGCTTCGGTTTCGAAGCTGTTGCCGAACCCGGACATGTATTTCGCTGCCATTGCCGTCCCGCCCTTGCCTGCCGAGGCCTTAGCTTTATAGTTTATGACGACTTTAGTTTCGCATGTAACCAAGTCTAGCGGCTTGCCTTTTTAAGAACAACCCGCCGGGGAGGCTGAATGGGGATGCAGGCGGCTGCAAGCTTTCACCCCGCTGCATGCGAGCACGTTCCCCGCTAGCATTCTGCCGTCGCGGCAGGCATGGCCAACGGATGAGCCGACACCGGAGCCTTGGGGGCCGGAGCGACAATGAACAACGTTCCATCCGATGAGAGGCCAGCCGGCGCGGCTGCCGGACGCGGCGACGACGCGCCGCTCAAGCTCGAGCAGTTCCTGCCCTATCGGCTCAACGTGGTGGCGAGCCTGGTATCGCAGGCGCTTTCGCGCATTTATGCCGACCGCTACGGCATCGGCGTGCCGGAATGGCGGGTACTGGTGACCCTCGGCCAATACGGCATGATGACCGGCAAGGCGATCGGCTCCCACAGTCACATGCACAAGACCAAGGTCTCGCGCGCGGTCGCGCTCTTGGAAAAGCGCAAGCTCATCACCCGCCGGGCCAACCGCGCCGACCTCCGGGAAGCCTTCCTGGCGCTGACCCCGGCCGGCCGCGCCACCTACGACGATCTCGCGCCGATCGCGCTCGATTTCGCGACGCGCCTGTCCGAAGTGGTGGATACCGCCGACCGCGCGGCCTTCGAGCGCGCGATCGATCGCTTGATCGAGCGTTCGGCCAAGCTCGCGGCGGAATTCGCAAAGAGCAAATCCGCCGGTTAGTATCCCCGCGGATCCGTTGCATCATCCCGCCGGGGGTCAGCCATGAAGCACTACACCTATTTCCGCTCGTCAGCCGCCTATCGGGTGCGCATCGCGCTCAACCTCAAGGGCATCGCCCCCGAGCAGATTTCCATCCATCTCACCAAGGAAGGCGGCAAACAGCATTCGCCGGAGTATCGCGCCGTCAATCCGCAGCGCCGCGTGCCGTCGCTGGTGCTCGACAACGGCGAGATCCTGATGCAATCGCCCGCCATCATCGAATATCTCGACGAGATCCATCCGAAGCCCGCGTTCCTGCCGGCCGATCCGGTCGAGCGCGCCAAGGTGCGGGCTTTCGCTGCGGTGATTGGCTGCGATATTCACCCGCTCAACAATCTTGCACCGCTGCAATATCTCAAGCGCGTGCTGAAGCAGGAGCAGCCCGCAATCGACGCCTGGTACCACCATTGGATCATCGAAGGCTTCACCGCGCTCGAGACCATGATCCGGCCCGGCCCCTATTGCTTCGGCGGCAACGTGACGGTGGCGGACATCTACCTGGTGCCGCAGCTGTACAACGCGCGCCGGCTCAAGGTTCCGCTGGATGCGTTTCCGAAGCTGGTCGCGGCCGACGCCGCCTTGCAGAAACTGCCGGCCTTCGACAAGGCACGCCCGGAAAATCAGCCCGACGCCGAGTGACCGCGCCACGGCCGCCTGTTACAAGACGCCCCTTTCCACCCATAGCCAAAGCAATCAGCGTGGCCACTCCGCAACTCGGCCGGGTCGTTTTATGGATGACCGGCGCACTGATCTCATTTTCGGTCACTGCGCTCGCCGTCCGTGCACTCGGCGCGCAACTCACTACGTTTGAGATCCTTTCGATCCGCTCGGCCACGGGCTTGTTCACGCTGCTGGCGCTGGCCGCGGTCCGGCCAGCGTTGCGGCCCGAACTCAAGCCGCGGTACATGGGCTTCCACCTGGCGCGCAACAGCACGCATTTCCTTGGACAGTTCAGTTGGGCGCTGGCGGTGACGCTGTTGCCGTTTGCCACCGTGTTCGCGCTCGAATTCACGACGCCGGCCTGGGTGGCGCTGCTCGCCGCCCTCGTTCTCGGCGAGCGCATGACCAAGAACCGCACCGGCAGCGTCGTGCTGGGCTTCCTCGGTGTCCTGGTAATCGTGCGGCCGGGGCTTGAGAGCTTTCAGCCGAAGGCGCTGCTGGTGCTGTTCGCCGCCTTCACCTTTGCGATCTCGCTGATCGTCACCAAGCAACTGACCGACCGCGTCAGCACCTTCTCCATCGTCTTCTGGATGAATCTCATGCAACTGCCGATGGCGCTGGCCTGGCCCTGCGTGGTCGCGGCGACCGGCGGTGCCTCGCTCTTTGTGTTCCGCCTCGGCTCCGACCTGGCTCTACCCGCGCTTGCGCTCGCCGTCGCCGGTCTGACCTCGCACTACTGCCTGACCCAGGCATTCCGCTTCGGGGACGCCACCGTGGTGGTCCCGCTTGATTTCGTGCGCATTCCCTTGATTGCGCTGGTGGGCTGGATGTTCTACGGAGAGGCGCTTGACGGCTTTGTATTCGCAGGGGCCGCCCTGATCATCTGCGGCGTGCTGTGGAACCTGTTTGCCGAATCACGCCGGCCCGGTTTGCCGGTGGCGGCCAGCACGGAGAAGGCTCAATCTGCCGAACTCCTGAGTAAAATCACCGGCTGGCGTCCAAACTTTGGACACCATTCGGGATTCAAAGTCGGATGGCGGGGCTGCGTGGGAGCCCCAGCGGGGAATGCGGAATACGATGAAAGTCAATTGCTGCCGCGCGCTCATGCCCGTTGCCGCCGTTCTGGCAGCGCTATTGCCCGCGCATGCGCAACAGCAACCGCCGCCGCAACCGCAGCAAAATCCGCTTTGCACCCGGCTCGAGACCCAACTGCAGACCTTCGACCGCAGCTTTAACGACGCGGGCCGCGCCGACCAGCTTCGCAAGGTCGAGGAGGCCGCCGCCAATCAGCAGGCCGAGATCGACCGGCAGGAAATGGCTGCCCAGCGGGCCGGTTGCCAGAAAAACCAGTTCTTCGCGCTGTTCAGCGGCAATCAGGCGCAGTGCCAACCGCTGACCAGGAAGATCCAGCAGTTGCGGGACAATCTCGAGCGCACCCAGGCCGACATGGAACGCCTTCGCGGCGATCCGCCGCCCGAGCGCGCGAATCAACGCCGCGCCATCGTAGTGGCGCTGGCACAGAACAACTGCGGCCCGCAGTATCAGCAGCAGGCGGCAGCGGCCCAGCAAGCGGCAGCGGCCCAGCAGGCGCCGAGCGGCGGCAATCTGCTCGAGTCGTTGTTCGGACCACGGTCCGTGTTTACGCCAGGCGGCGGCAGCGTCGACGCGCCCGGAATGCCGGCACCGAGCGGGACCTTTCGCACGATCTGCGTGCGCACCTGCGACGGCTTCTATTACCCGATTTCGGCCGCCACCAATGCCGGCCGCTTTGCCGACGACGAGAAGGCCTGCCGCCAGTCCTGCCCGGCAACCGAGGTCGCGCTGTACTCGCACCGCCCGGGCGAGGACATCAACCAGGCGGTATCGGTCACGGGCCAGCAGCCCTACACGTCGTTGCCGACTGCGTTCCGCTACCGATTGTCGCTCGAGCAAGCCTGCAGTTGCCGGCGCCCGGGCAAGTCCTGGTCGCAGGCGCTGAAGAATGTCGAGGACCCAACGGTCGAGCAGGGTGATATCGTTGTGAACGACCAGCGCGCCCGCCAGTTGTCGCAGCCCCGCGTCGATGCGCAGGGCCGGCCGGTCCGGCCCGCCCCACCGCCTGCCCCGGCCCGGCCCGATCCAAAGGCGGCCCAGACGACGGCGGCGCCCTCGCCTGCCCCGACGGCCAGTGCGGCGGCCACGGATGATGAGGGCCCGTCCAAGCCCGATCCCAACCGCAAGGTGCGCGCGGTGGGACCGACCTTCATTCCGGGGCGCTGATTTCTAAAAATCGAAGGCTTCGGTCCTGCTCGAAGCGCCGGGCTTGAGCAATGCGCAGTCCGGTTCCGGCAGCGGCGCGCCGCTGTCGCGGAAGCGGTTGACGATCGGATAGCGGCGGTCGCGGCCGAAGTTCTTCAGCGTCACCTTGACGCCGGGCGCCGCCTGCCGCCGCTTGTATTCGGCCAGATCGAGCAGACGCCCGACCTTGAGCACCGTGTCGCGGTCGAAACCCGCGGCAACAATCGTCGCCACCGGCTCCTCGCGCTCCACCAGCCGTTCCAGAATTTGATCGAGCATGTCGTAGGGCGGCAGCGAGTCCTGGTCCTTCTGGTTCTCGCGCAACTCCGCGGTCGGCGGCTTGACGATGACGTTTTGCGGGATCACATCGCCGTCGGGTCCGAGCGCGCCTTCCGGCTTCCAGATGTTGCGCAGACGCGACAGCCGGAACACCTCGGTCTTGTAGAGGTCCTTGATGGGATTGAAGCCGCCGTTCATGTCGCCATAGAGCGTAGCGTAGCCGACCGACATTTCCGATTTGTTGCCGGTCGTGACCACCATCAGCCCGAACTTGTTGGAGATCGCCATCAGGATCACGCCACGGGCGCGGGCCTGGATGTTCTCCTCGGTGACGTCGCGGGGGCGGCCCTCGAACACCGGCGACACGGCCTTCTCCAAACCAAGCACTGCGCTTTCGATCGGCAGAATGTCGTAGTGGACGCCGAGCGCCTTGACGATCTTGGCGGCATCGCTGAGCGAATCCTGCGACGTAAATTTGTACGGCAGCATCACGCAGCGCACCCGCTCCTTGCCCAGCGCATCCACCGCCATCGCCGCGACCAGCGCGGAATCGATGCCGCCGGACAGCCCCAGCACCACGCCCTTGAACCCGCTCTTGTCCACGTAGTCGCGCAGGCCCAGCACGCAGGCGGCATAATCGGTCTTGTCGCTTTCGTCGGCCTTGGCCATCAGCCCATCGACGCAGCGCCAGGCGCCGGCCTCGCGCCGCCACTGTGTCAGCGCCACCGTCTCGCGCATGGTTGGAAGCTGCGCGCCGACGCTGCGGTCGGCGTTGAGCACGAACGAGGCGCCATCGAAAACGAGTTCGTCCTGCCCGCCCATCATGTTCAGATAGATCAGCGGCAGCCCGGACTCGACCACGCGCGCAACCGCGATGTTGAGCCGGTGCTCGGTCTTGCCACGCCAATAGGGCGAGCCGTTCGGTACCAGCAGAATCTCGCCGCCGGTCTCGCTCAGGCACTCGACCACCTCGGCACCCCAGATGTCCTCGCAGATCGGGATGCCGATGCGGACACCGTTGATCAGGATCGGCCCGGGCAACGGCCCCGGCACAAACACGCGCTTTTCATCAAACACGCCATAGTTCGGCAGATCGACCTTGTAGCGAATGGCCTCGATCGCGCCGCCTGAGAGCAGCGCATAGGCATTGTAGAGCTTGCCGTTCTCGACCCAGGGTGTACCGACGAGCAGCGCCGGGCCGCTCGCGCTTTCGCGCGCAAGCGCCTCGACCGCCGCGCGGCAGGCGGCCTGGAACGCGGGTTTGAGCACCAGATCTTCGGGCGGATAGCCGGCGAGGAACAGCTCGGGAAACGCCACGACGTCCGCGCCCATCGCCGCCGCCTGCTCGCGCGCGCGGCGAACCTTGTCCGCGTTACCGGCTATGTCGCCGACCGTTGGATTAAGCTGGGCCAGAGCGATTTTCAGGCTGTCGGCGGGGCGAGCGTTCATGGTGATGATTTAGCGCGCCGGGACGCGTTCCCGCAATGCGCGCCGCGCACACCCGTTGCGCTTAGAACCTGCCTTTGGCTTGCAGCAGGATGCCGTACCGCTGTTGATCGAAATTGTTCAGGTCGTAGCCGGTGGCAAAGTAGGGCCCGAAGCGGACATCGCCATCACGAGAGGCCACCCCCCAATATCGCAGACCGGCGCGGATCTCGATGTTCGGCGTCACCGCGTAGTTGACGAAAACTTCGGTCTCGACGCCATAGGCGTAGTTGGTGGTCGTGATGATGTTGGGCGCGGGGCCGAGATCGCTGAAACTCTGGCGCAGCAGATGGCTGTCCCCGTTCCGCAGCGCTGCGTAGGGAATGCCGGCGATTTCCCCGCTGACCGACCAGCGTTGGTTGAACGAATACTTGCCCTCGACGCCGATGCGCACAGCATGAATGGTGGGCTCGAACGTCCGACCGCGGTATTGTAGCCTAGCGCAAGGGCACCCGCGGCCGGACAGCCCAGAACCGAAGCCTGATTGCACACGAGTCCGTAGGCCGTCACCTTCTCGCGCCAGTAGTGATACCCGGCGAAAACACCAAGACGCATCCCGGCTGTCGGCGAATAGGCCCAGCCGATGTCAAACATTACGTAGCTCAAAGTGCCGTCGCGCACGTCACTCGTGGTGTCTGAGAATTTCCACTGCGTGGCCAGGAAATCGCGGTCGTCGATGTGGCCGCCAATAATCTTGCCAAGCCCGGCCACCCCCTTCACGAACACGCCGGATGGATGTGGTCGACCCGCACGAACCCCTCGCCGGTATGGGCGGTCAGCCCACGCCAGTCCAACGTCGAGGTCGGATTTCCGAACAGCGGATTGCCGTTGGTAAAACCAAAGTTCATGGAGCCGCTGGAGTACCAGTAGCGTGCGCCGGCCTCGAAGACGAATGGCGAAATCAGCCGCTCCGGTGGCACCTTCGGCCAGCGGGTGTCGACGGGGTTGGCCCGCACCCCATTCGTGACGATATCCCGATCCGGTGCGGCGCTCGCCTTGGCTGCGGCGCGCGGCTTGCGGCCCATGATGCGGTCTTCGACCTCCTGCGGATCGAGGAAAGACGGCCGCGGGTTGACGCGCGGCGCTTCAAGGTCGTCGGCCTGAAGGCTTGGCCACTGAGGTGCGTCGAGTTCGACATTCGGCCATTGCGGGCCACCGGCAAAATCACGTTCAGCCCCGCGCGCCGCAAGCGAGCCCAGCACGGCGAGCCCGAACACGACAGCAATCCCAGCCTTCCAACGTGTCACAGGCTACTCCATTCGCGGACACCCGAACTTGGAGGCAATTGTTTTCAATTCGTTTTGCGTTGAGCCATCGCAGCGGCGCGTTTGCGGAGCACCGTTAACGGGCGACGAAAAATGCGCGCGGGCTTATTTGCAAATGGTTAGTGCTAACGCGGCGCGAGGCTTGTGAAATGGGCCTTTCGCGAAACGCTCCGTCGACCGCGCCATGGAACGGCGCGCTGGCTACGTTGGATTAACGATAGAGCGATGTGGCGGCGCGAGGCCTAGATCAGGCCCACACGCTCGGCGAGCGCGACGAGCCAAACGAGCCCGGCGAGCAGCAGCGAAAGCCCGACCGCGGCAGAGGCCATGTCCTTGATGCGGCCGATGGCGACATGATGATCCGGCGTGACGTGGTCGGACAGCTTTTCAATCGCGGTGTTAAGCAGCTCGACCACCATCAACATGATGATGACGCCGATCAGCAGCACCCGACGCCAGGTGTCGGTGGCGACCAGAAATGCCGCCGGCACGGCAACGAGGAAAGCCCATAGCTCCTGGCGAAAGGCCTCTTCGCTGCGCGCCGCGGCGCGCAGACCATTCCAGCTGTTGAGCGATGCCTTGAGAAGTCGAAGCACGTTTGCCGCCGTTGCCTTCAGAGACCGGAAACGGCCGGCAACGGCTTGGCGCGGGAAGCGCGCTCAGCTTTCAGCAAGTCAGCCATCAGAAAAGCCATTTCGATGGCCTGCTCGGCGTTGAGCCGCGGATCGCACAGCGTGTGGTAGCGCGCGTTGAGCCCCTCGTCGGTGATCGCATGCGCCCCGCCGGTGCATTCGGTCACGTTCTGCCCGGTCATCTCCAGATGGACGCCGCCGGCATGGGTGCCTTCCGAGGCGTGGATCGAGAAGAACGATTTGACCTCCTTGAGGATGAGGTCGAACGGGCGGGTCTTGTAGCCGGTTGTCGCGGTGATGGTGTTGCCGTGCATCGGATCGCACGACCACACGACCGACCTGCCCTCGCGCTTCACCGCACGGATCATCGCCGGCAGCATCTCACCGACCTTGTCCGCACCGAGCCGGACGATGAGCGTGAGCCGGCCCGGCTCGTTCTCCGGATTGAGAATGTCGATCAACCGCATCATCTCGTCCACCTTGGACGAGGGGCCGCATTTCAGTCCCAGCGGATTCATGATGCCGCGGCAGAATTCGACATGGGCGTGGTCGGGCTGGCGCGTGCGGTCGCCGATCCAGACCATGTGGGCGGAGGTGGCGCACCATGTGCCGGGGCGCGTGGAGTCCTCGCGCGTTAGCGCCTGCTCGAAGCCAAGCAGCAGCGCCTCGTGGCTGGTGTAGAAATCGGTGGTCTTGAGCTCCGGGTGCTTCTCGAGATCGAGGCCGCACGCCTGCATAAAGGCGAGCGCCTCGGAGATGCGGTCGGCCAGTTCGAGATAGCGCTGGCTGCTCCTGGGATCGACGTCGAGCAGCCACTGATGCACGCGGCCGAGGCTGGCGTAGCCGCCGTGGGTAAGCGCGCGAATGAGGTTGAGCGTCGAGGCCGAATGGCGGAAGGCTTCGATTAGACGCGCCGGATCGGGCACGCGCGCGACGGCCGTGAACTCCGGTCCGTTGATAATGTCGCCGCGATAGCTTGGCAATTCCTGGCCGTTCTTCTTCTCGAACGGCGAGGTGCGCGGCTTGGCGAACTGGCCGGCGATGCGGCCGACCTTCACAACCGGGACGGCGGCGGCATAGGTGAGCACCACCGCCATCTGCAGGAACACGCGCAGGAAGTCGCGGATGTTGTTGGCGCTGATGTTGTTGGCGCTCGGGTCGGTGAAGCTCTCGGCGCAATCGCCACCCTGCAGCAAGAAACCTTCGCCCTGGGCGACCCGGCCGAGCAATTCCTTGAGGTTGCGCGCCTCGCCGGCAAACACCAGCGGGGGATAGCTCGCGAGCTGCTTCTCGACCGCCTGCAACGCCTTCAGGTCCGGGTACTCGGGGACCTGGACGATGGGCTTGCCTCGCCAGCTTTCACGTGTCCAACGCTCGGCCACGACGCACGCTCCGTTATATGAATTTCCCGTGTTGGGACGGGGACTTATAGCGACCGCTGCGTGGAATATCCAGCGCGGCGGGAGCACGGCCAAAAACCCAGCAAATATCTTGAAACTAAAGCTATTCCGCCGCTTGGCGGACGTGGGTCGCTGCCTTCTCTCGCATCGTCACGAGCTCTTCGGCCGCGGTCGGATGGAGCGCCATGGTGGCGTCGAAGTCGGCCTTGGTCGCTTTCATCTTCACCGCGACGCCGATGAGCTGGATCATCTCGCCGGCATCTGCACCAACGATGTGCGCGCCGACCACACGGCCGGTGTGACCGTCGACCACAAGCTTCATCAAGGTGCGGGTGTCGCGCCCGGAAAGCGTCGCCTTCATCGGCCGGAAAGTCGATTTGTAGATATCGACCTTGGCCAGGGTCCGGCAGGCTTCCGCTTCGGTCAGGCCAATGACGCCGACCTCCGGCTCGGAGAATACCGCGGTCGGCACGTCCGCGTGATCAACCCGCGTTGGCTTGCCGCCGAACACGCTGTCGGCAAAAGCGTGGCCTTCACGGATCGCGACCGGCGTTAGGTTGATCCGATTGGTGACGTCGCCCACCGCATAGATGTGCGGAATGGATGTCTGGGAGAATTCATCGACCGCGACACCGCCGGTGGTGCCCATCTTAACGCCGATTTCTTCCAGACCGAGGCCGGCGATATTCGGACGCCGCCCGGTCGCAAACATGACCTCGTCGACAACGATGGCCTCATGATCGGTAAGCTCGACGCACAAGCCGTGGTCGATCTTTTCAATGCCATCGACGGTGGCCTTGGTAATGATCTTGATAGCACGCTTTTCCAATTCGGTACGCAGGTGTTTGCGCACGTCATCGTCGAACCCACGCAGAATGTTGTCGCCGCGATAAACCACCGTCACGTCGGAGCCAAGTCCATTGAAGATGGTGGCGAACTCCAGCGCGATGTAGCCCCCGCCCTGGATGAGGATCCGCTTCGGAAGCTCCGGCAGGTGAAACGCTTCGTTCGACGAGATCGCGTGGTCGATGCCGGCGATGTCGGCGCCGCGATGCGGCCCGCCACCGGTCGCGATCAAAATATGCTTGGCGCGCACGGTCTCACCGGTCGCGGTGAGCTTGACAGTATGCGGATCGAGCAAAACAGCGCGGCTCCTGACGATCTTGACCTTGGCGCGTTCGAGATTGGCGATGTAGACGGCTTCAAGCCGGGCAATCTCGCGGTCCTTGTTGGCGATCAGTGTCGGCCAATCGAATTTCAGCTCCGAAAGCGTCCAACCGTAGCCGGCCGCGTCCTCGAACTCGTCGGCGAAGCGCGAGGCGTAAACCAAAAGCTTCTTCGGCACACAGCCACGGATCACGCAGGTGCCGCCGACGCGATATTCCTCGGCGATCACCACCCGCGCGCCATAGCCGGCTGAAATGCGGGCGGCGCGTACGCCGCCCGATCCCGCGCCGATGACGAACAGATCGACCTCTTCCGGCATTCATCTGGCCTCGTGTGGCGTCGGTGAGCGGTGGCTCAGTATTCGGAGTGGCCCCGCTTCTTCATCTCCGCGCGCATTTTCGCAATCACGCCCTCGGCGTATTTGTCGATCCAGACCTGCGCGCGCTTGGTGGATTCCTCGCCAGCCTTTGGTTCAGCTTCGATAATTTTCTTGCCGAGCGGCGTCTGGTAGAAAACGATCATATCCTTGAGATCCTGCTCGGTGAACGCGGTGGCATAGCCGCGCGCGATTTCATTGCGCAGCTCCTGCCGGCGCGCCGGGGCTTCCGCGCGCATCATCTTCTCGACGTCGTTTACATCCTTGCCCAGGTTGGGATTGATCTGGAGAAGGATTCCCTTGTGATGAATGATGACGCCATCGATGGCCGGATCGTATGCGCCAATGCCGCCCTTGAGTTCGAGCAATTGCGTGGCGAGCGCGACCGCGGCCGCAGTGGGCTGCTGTTGTGCCTGCGCGCTGTGAAGGTGTGCGCCATGGATCAACGCAAGACTCGCGATAGCGGCTGCGCCGAGGGCGCGGGCAATAAAACGAACCATCATGGTGACGTAACTCCTTGTGAACCCAGTTCGTTCGCGGTCACGACCGCTCCACGACACGAGCGCCAGCTGCGCCCGCGAGTATGACGGCTTGCGCGAGCCCGATAAAGAGACCGTGCTCGACGACGCCAGGGATGTTCGACAGCCGATCGGCCAGCAGCTTGGCATCGGCGATCGGGTTGAGCGAGGCATCCAATATCCAGTGCCCGCCGTCCGTGACGAAAGCGTGGCCATCCTTGCCCTGCCGAAGCGCGGTGCGGCCCGGGCTTCCCGCGGCGGCGGCCGCGGCTTCGACCTCGAGCCGAGTCGCGGCGAATCCGAACGGCATGACCTCGATCGGCAGGGGAAAGCGGCCCAGCGTCTTGACCCATTTGCTCTCGTCCGCGATCACCACCATGCGGGCGGAAGCCGCCGCCACGATCTTTTCCCGCAACAACGCACCGCCGCCGCCCTTGATCAGTGTCAGATCCGGGCCGACCTCGTCGGCACCATCGACGGTCATGTCCAACTCGGGCGTCTTGTCGAGCGTGGTCAGCGGCACGCCCAGCCGTTCCGCGTCGGCGCGCGTCGCATCCGACGTCGGAACGCCGACGACGTCGAGGCCGCCGCGCACCCGCTCGGCGAGGAGCTCGACGAAATGCTTGGCGGTCGAGCCGGTGCCGAGGCCGAGCCGCATGCCCGGCCGCACCCATTCGACCGCCAGTGCGGCGGCTTGACGTTTCTGCGCTTCGATGTCCATGAACTTCGTGAAATAAACGTCCGCGATGAGATGCGGCCTTTTACCCGCGTTTACACCCTCAAGGATAGCCGAAAACATGGCCGCACTTACCGTGGTTTTCGACCTCGACGGCACGCTGGTCGATACGGCGCCTGACTTGATCGAGAGCCTGAACGTCGTGTTCGCGCGCGAAGGGCTGCCGGTCGTGCCCCCGGCCATCGCGCGTGACATGATCGGCGGCGGCGCTCGCCTGATGATCGAAAGCGCGCTTAAACTCGAGGGCCAGCCGACTGCTGGAAGCGCAGCCGATCGGATGTTCGCCGATTTCATTGCCTATTACGCGGCGCACATTGCCGACCGATCGCAGGCTTTTCCCGGCGTCGCCATGGCGCTTGACCGGCTGGCTGACCGCAACTGCCGCTTCGCGGTCTGCACCAACAAGCTCGAAGGGCTATCGCGGCTGCTGCTCGATGCGCTCGACCTCACCCGGCGCTTTGTCGCAATCTGCGGCCCGGACACGTTCGGCATGCAAAAGCCAGATCCCGAAATGCTGCGGCGGACTATTCAGGCCGCCGGCGGCAAGGTCCAGCAGGCCATCATGGTCGGAGACTCCGAAACAGACATCGACACGGCACGCGCGGCGGGCGTTGCGATCGTCGCGGTCGATTTTGGCTACAGCCAGACACCGGTACAGAAGCTCGGATCCTGACCGGCTGATAAGCCATTTCGACCAGCTCGTGGACGCAGTTCTGGAACTTGTGCCGCGCTCGTCTTGATTGGCGAATTCGCGAATGTCCCGCAAAAAGCCATGTTAAGCCTTCATTTACTGTACTCGCGCACACTGGGCGCGGGGTACTGTTTCCGGCGGAGACGCCGGCTGTCGCGGTGACGGGGACGCATCGCGAGGGGCCACTGCCGTTGAACGCCTCTCCCATTGTGTCCGAGTATGTGTGACGCGGCCGTTGGGCTGCATGAGCGAGCGGTATTGATCATGAAACGAGTAGTCGCAATTGCAGCCTGCGCTATGAGCCTTGCCGGATGCTCGAGTATGCCGAGCTGGATGCAATTCGAGACGCCGAGCTTCATGAAGACGGCGCCCGCGGCGACGACCATGCAGTTCGAATCCGAACCCGCCGGTGCCGAGGCTAGAACATCGCTTGGACAATCGTGCCGAACCCCCTGCACGCTCGCGGTGACGTCGAGTGAGTTCACGGTGAGCTTCGCGCTTCCCGGCTACCAAGGCCAGACCGTGCCGGTGCGGGTGGTGCCATCGACGGACGGCAGCGACCCCGAGGGGCAACGTCTGGTGCCAAACCCGGTGTTTGTCGAATTGACGCCCGCAGGGCCGCCCGTGGCGGCCCGCAAGCCTGCTCCGGCCAAGAAAAAGCCGAAGCCTGCCCCACGCCCGGCTCCGACCGCCATGGCGCCCGAGCAAGCCCCGTCTCCGGCCCCTGCGCCCGCTTCGCCCTGGCCGCCCGCGCGCTGAGCCGGGCTTAATCGTTCCCATACGCCGCTTGCGCCGTCGGAGGCGGCTGCATTGGTATTGCGTTGCTTGACACGGCTTACACCGGCTCCCTAAAACGCAGCCGGTCGGGCGCTTAGCTCAGCGGGAGAGCGTTCCCTTCACACGGGAGAGGTCATAGGTTCAATCCCTATAGCGCCCACCATCCACCCTCCGAGGGAGAAGGAACCACCGTTCAGAATCTGCTTGAGTTGATCGGAACCAATCAAGCTTTCCGGCGTTCGCGGTTGGGACGAGTGTAAAATTACATAGGCCGGGAATGACCCAAGCAGACGAGTACCGGCTCAAAGCCGGGGAGCTGATCGCGCAGGCGGGCCGGGAAACACGCTTGAATGTTCGACGTGAGTGCCTGGGACTCGCACAGAGATACCTCAGACTGGCCGAGCAGGCGGAGCTCAACAGCCAAACCGACCTCGTGTACGAGACCCCGCCCCACCGGGAATCGGCCGAGCCAGCCCAACAGCAACAACAACAACAGCAGCAGCCTCAGAGCGGCTCCCGTCAGAAATCGTGAATCAACGGCGCCGGCGGACGTCCTATCACCGCATCACTTGCGTTGCGGCGGATCGCGGCTGAGCCCCTTGCTCGCGAGTTCGTCGAGATAGTCCTGCCATTTGCGCTCGCGGTTGCGGCCGAGCTCCGAGAGATAGTCCCAGCTGTAGATGCCGGTGGAGTGCATGTCGTCGAACACGAGCCGCACCGCGTAATTGCCGATCGGATGCACCTCGAGGATCGCGACATTGCGCTTGCCGGGCTCGGTCTTGCGCTCGTCGGGCGAATGGCCCTGCACCTCGGCGCTGGGGCTCATCACCCGCAGGTATTCCGCCGCGAGCGCGAAGCTCTCGCCGCTGTCGAAGGTGACCGTCAGCGCCTTGCGGTCCTTGGCGAGCCGCAATTCGGTCGGCCAAGGTCGTGGTATCCGGGGCTGCGGCCATTTGATCTCCCAAAAAGGCTAATCAGCCCCTATATATAGCAAGAGAACAAGCCTGGACGCCGGGTCGCCGATCCGCCACAATCCGGGCTACTCTCCCAAGGACCAACATGAACGTTGCCGTGCCCCTGCTCGATCTCGACCGCGCCGCCGGCCCACCCGGCGCCGCTGATCGACCCGTTTGCCCGCGCCATCACCTATCTGCGCGTGTCGGTGACCGACCGCTGCGATTTCCGCTGCGTCTATTGCATGTCGGAGCACATGTCGTTCCTGCCGAAGGCCGATCTGCTGTCGCTGGAGGAACTCGACCGGCTGTGCTCGGCGTTCGTCGCCAAGGGCGTGCGCAAGCTCCGGCTGACCGGCGGCGAGCCGCTGGTGCGGCGCGGGCATCATGACGCTGTTCTCGTCGCTGTCGCGGCACCTGAAGACCGGCGCGCTCGACGAACTGACGCTGACCACCAACGGCTCGCAGCTTGGCAAGTACGCAGCCGAGCTCAAGGGCTACGGCGTCGAGCGCATCAACGTCTCGCTCGACACGCTCGACCCCGACAAGTTCCGCGCCATCACCCGCTGGGGCGATCTCGACCAGGTGCTCGCCGGCATCGACGCCGCGCAGGCGGCCGGCCTCAAGGTCAAGATCAACGCGGTGGCGCTCAAGGGCGTCAACGAGGACGAGCTCGGCGATCTGGTCGCCTGGGCGCACGGCCGCGGCATGGACATCACGATCATCGAGGTGATGCCGCTCGGCGACATCGGCGACGACCGGCTCGGGCAATATCTGCCGCTGTCGATCGTGCGCTCGCGCCTCGCCGAGCGCTTCACGATGGAGGACATCGACTACAAGACCGGCGGCCCGGCGCGCTATGTGCGCGTCAAGGAAACCGGCGGCCGGCTCGGCTTCATCACGCCGATGACGCACAACTTCTGCGAATCCTGCAACCGCGTCCGCATCACCTGCACCGGCACGCTCTATATGTGCCTCGGCCAGGAGGATGCCGCCGATCTGCGCTCGCCGCTGCGCGCCTCGGAAGGCAACGAGCCGCTCTACGCCGCCATCGACGAGGCCATCACCCGCAAGCCCAAGGGCCATGACTTCGTCATCGACCGACGCCACAAGCGCCCGGCGCTGTCCCGCCACATGAGCGTGACCGGCGGCTGAACGCCCGGTCCGCGGCGAGCTGTCGGGGAGCTTTCTTGCTGTCATCCTTGAGCAAAAACCAGCGCGGCATTGCGGCCGTTTGCGGCTGCATGGCGTCGTATACCGTCAACGACGTGCTGGTGAAGCAGATCCTGCAGACCTATCCGGTCGGCGAAGTCATCTTCGTGCGCGGCGTCATGTGCACGCTGCTGATCGGCGCCGTCGCGCTCGCGTTCGGCCACGCCAAGGCGTTGCGCGCGCCGATGAGCCGGATGCTGGCGTCGCGCTCGCTCTGCGACGGGCTTTCGACCGCGGGCTTCATCGCCGCGCTGGCGCACATGAAGCTCGCCAACATCGCAGCCGTCCTGCAGATCGCTCCGCTGATCATCACGGCGCTGTCGGTCGTGCTCTACCGCGAGCTGGTCGGCTGGCGGCGCTGGACGGCGATCGGAATCGGCTTTGCCGGCGCGCTCTTGGTCATCAAGCCGATCCCCTCCGAGTTCAACATCTGGGCGGTCGTCGCCGCGGCCTCGGCGGTCGCTGCCGCGGTCCGCGAAATCCAGACCCGCCAGATCGGGCAGGCCGTGCCGGTCCTCGTCGTCGCGTTCTGGGGGGCGCGTCGCCATCACGCTGTGCGGCGTCGGTTTTCATCGTGAGCCGAGGATTGGCGCATGTTCAGCCGGCGGCGACTTCTTCCAATTGTTCGTCGCCGCGGTCTTTGTCGGCATCGCCATCTATCTGCTGGCGCTCGGCTTCCGCGACGTCGATCTCTCGGTGGTCGCGCCGTTCCGCTACAGCTACCTGCTCACCTCGGCGCTCGGCGGCTTCCTGGTGTTCCGCGAGGTGCCCGACGGCTGGACCGTGGTGGGCGCGGCCCTGATCGTGGGCAGCGGCATCTACGCGCTGCACCGCGAGGCGGTGCGCCGCCGCTCGCTCACCGGCACGGCCAGCGCCAGCTGCCTGACGGCTCCAATTCTGGCGAAACCGACCGGTCGGGCCGAAGCTCGGCCTTCGACCAAGTTTCAATTGACGGCGCCCGGACCCATCGGATTAGCTACGACGGTCCTGTGCGACCGCGGGGGGCGGTCGATGCGCAGGGACGACGAGGCGCGGCCGGCCTGCGGCCGGCCCGAGGGGACAGTGGAACGGGCTTTCGCCGCGGGCACTTGCATCGCCTCGGTGCCCATCGCATTCCTCACGGACATCGTGCGTGACTGTGCGCCGCGACCGCTTGGTGGGTCGGGGAGTTGACGCTTGAAGGCTCTGCTGAAGATCAGCGCCGCGATCGACGCCGTGAATGAAAAATTCGGCGTCATCGCGAATTATCTCGTGCTGTTCGCCGCGCTGATCAGCGCGGGCAACGCCGGCAGCCGCTATCTGTTCAGCGAAAGCTCGAACGGCTGGCTGGAAATCCAGTGGTACATGTTCGCCGGCATGGTGCTGCTCGGCGCGCCCTACACGCTCAAGATGAACGAGCACGTGCGCGTCGATCTGGTCTACGGCATGGTGTCCGAGCGCACCCGGATCTGGATCGACATCGTCGGCGGCATTCTGTTTCTGCTGCCGATCTGCGTCATCCTCACCTATTTCACCTGGCCGTGGTTCGTCGATTCCTGGAAGCTCAACGAAGCGTCGTCGAACGCCGGCGGGCTGGTGCGCTGGCCGGTGAAGCTGCTGCTGCCGGTCGGCTTCGTCCTGATGGCACTGCAAGGCGTTTCCGAAATCATCAAGCGCGTCGCCGCGCTTGAGCATGTCATCGACATCGAATTCAAATACGAAAAGCCGCTGCAATGAGTTGGATCAGCGCACAACCTCGCGCCCCTGATGTTCGCGGGCATGATCCTGTTCATGCTGATCGGCTATCCGGCGGCGTTCTCGCTGGCGGCGACCGGCCTGTTCTTCGGCTTCCTCGGCATCGAGTTCGGCCTGATCCGCCCCGACTTCCTCGGCAACCTGACCTACCAGCTGTTCGGCATCATCTCGAACGACCTGCTGCTGGCGATTCCGTTCTTCACCTTCATGGGCGCGATCCTCGAACGCTGCGGCCTGGCCGAGGACCTGCTCGATTCCATCGGCCAATTGTTCGGCCCGGTGCGCGGCGGCCTGTCCTACGCGGTGATTTTCGTCGGCGCCATTCTCGGCGCGATCACCGGCACGGTCGCCGCCTCGGTCATCGCCATGGGCGTGATCTCGATGCCGCCGATGCTGCAAGTACGGCTATTCGACGCGCCACACCATGGGCGTGATCGCGGCCTCCGGCACCATCACGCAGCTGATCCCGCCGTCGCTCGTGCTGGTCGTGCTCGCCGACCAGCTCGGCCGCTCGGTCGGCGACATGTATGCCGGCGCGATCGGCCCGAGCCTCATCCAGATCGCGCTGTTCTGCGTCTGGGTCGCCATCCTCAGCATCATCCGGCCGCAGGACGTGCCGGCGCTGCCGCCCGAGGCGCGCACGCTGCGCGGCTGGGCGCTCGTGAAAAAGTGCCTGCGCGGCATCATGCCGTCGCTCGGCCTGATCTTCCTCGTGCTCGGCACGATCTTCATGGGCCTCGCCACGCCGACCGAAGCCGGCGCCATGGGCGTGGTCGGCGCCATCGCGCTGGCCGGCTTCAACGGCACGCTGACCTGGCCACCTGCTCTATCAGGGCATGTCGTCGACCATGCGCATCACCGCCATGGTGGTCTTCATCCTGATCGGCGCGCGCGTGTTCAGCCTGGTGTTCCAGGGCGTCGGCGGCAAGGTCTGGATCGAGGATCTGCTGACGTCGCTGCCGGGCGGACAGCTCGGCTTCCTGATCTTCGTCAACGTCTTCATCTTCGTGATCGCGTTCTTCCTCGATTTCTTCGAGATCGCCTTCATCATCATCCCGCTGCTGGCGCCGGCCGCCGACAAGCTCGGCATCGACCTGATCTGGTTCGGCGTGCTGATCTGCGCCAACATCCAGACCAGCTTCATGCATCCGCCGTTCGGCTTTGCGCTGTTCTACCTACGAGGCATCGCGCCGCCCTCGGTGAAAACATCCGACATCTATTGGGGCGCCATCCCCTGGGTGGTGCTGCAGGTCATCCTGGTCGCGATCGTGATCCTCTGGCCGGGGTCGGTGACCTACTGGCTCGACAAGGCGACCAACGTCGATCCGTCCAAGATCAAGATCGACATTCCGCAGATCGACCTGCCGCCGATCCAGTTCGACCCGCCGACAGTGCGATAGCCGCGCGACCGGCAAAACAAAACGGCCCCGGAGCAGCGCTCCGGGGCCGTCGCTTTCAAGTCCGATCAGCCGCGCGATCGCGCGGATCATGAAGCTGTCGTAGGTGATCTCGGCGACCTGGAACCACTGGTAGCGCGTTCTTGGTGAAGGCCATCATCGAGTCGTAGACCTTCTTGAAGCTCGCGTTCGTCCTTGGCGACCTCGGCGTGCAGTTCCATCGCCGCCTTGTAAGCAGGCTTCCATGATCGGCCGGCGAGAACACGTGCAGCTTCGCGCCGCCGGCGAGCAGCTTGCGAAGCGCCGGCGGATTGAGCTCATCGTACTTCGCCATCATCCAGGTGTTGGCGTAGTGGCCGGCCTGCTCGAGCATCGCCTGATAGTGCTTCGGCAGCGCGTTCCACTTGTCGAGGTTGACGAAGGCGAACAGCATCGAGCCGCCTTCCCACCAGCCCGGGTAGTAGTAGTGCGGCGCGACCTTGTAGAAGCCGAGCTTCTCGTCGTCGTAGGGACCGACCCATTCGGCGGCGTCGATGCGTGCCCTTCTCCAGCGCCGGATAGATGTCGCCGCCGGCGATCTGCTGCGGCACGACGCCGAGCTTCTGCAGCACGCGGCCGGCAAAGCCGCCGATCCGCATCTTCAGGCCCTTGAGATCGTCGACCGTGTTGATCTCCTTGCGGAACCAGCCGCCCATCTGGCAGCCGGTGTTGCCGGCGAGCAGCGCGACGCCGTTGTACTTCTTGTAGAACTCGTTCAGCACCTCCTTGCCGCCGCCGATGCGTGCACCAGCCCTGGTTGAGGCGCGCGTTCGGACCGAACGGCACCGAGGTGCCGAAAGCAAAGGTCGGGTCCTTGCCGAAATAGTAGTAGGACGCGGTGTGGCCGATCTCGACGGTGCCGGCCTGCACGGCGTCGACGATCTGCAGGCCCGGCACGATCTCGCCGGCGGCGAAGACCTGGATCTGGAATTTGTCGTCGGTGGCTTCGCGACGGCCTTGGCCATCATGTCGGCGCCGCCATAGATCGTGTCGAGCGACTTCGGCCAACTGCACGGCATGCGCCATTTGATCACCGGCATCGACTGCGCGATGGCCGGCGCTGCGACCGCGGTGGACGCGGCAACGCCGACGCCGGCCGCCTTCAGGAATTCACGACGTTTCATGTCGGTACCCTCCCCTTCTTTCGTGGCGGACCCTCGCCCGCTCAGACCGTTCAGATCCGGTCCTCGAAAGCATAGCCGAAACCGGACTGCGCATGCCTCCTAAATGCAGTCTGCTCGGTCCGACCAAAGTTGTAGGCGGGCCGCGCTACAGGCAGCCCGAAAAATCAGGGCCGGCTTGGCGGCCGGCCCCGATCTCAATCAAGTCTCGTCTGGCGCTTACAATTTCGCGCGGTTGCGGATCATGAAGGTGTCGTAGCCGTATTCGGCGACCTGCCACCACAGATACGCATCGCCGCGGAAGGCATTCATCGAGTCGAGCACCTTCTTGAAGTCGGCGTTGGTCGCGGAGGTCTCGGCGTTCACTTCGTTCGACGCCTTCAAGCAGGCCTCCATGATCGCCTGCGAGAACGGGCGAAGCTGGGTGCCGTTGGCGACCAGCCGCTTGAGCGCCGCCGGGTTGCGGGCGTCGTAGCGCGCCATTTCCTCGACGTTGGCCGCGGCTGCGGCCGCCCGCACGATCGACTGATAGTTCTTCGGCAGGCTGTTCCACTTTTCGAGATTGATCTGCAAGTGGTTGGTCGTGCCGCCTTCCCACCAGCCCGGGTAGTAGTAGATACTTGGCGACCTTGTAGAAGCCGAGCTTCTCGTCGTCATAGGGACCGACCCATTCGGTGGCGTCGATGGTGCCCTTCTCCAGCGCCGGATAGATGTCGCCGCCGGCGATCTGCTGCGCGACGAGGCCGAGCTTGCCGAGCGTCTTGCCGGCCCAGCCGCCGATGCGCATCTTCAAGCCCTTGAAGTCGTCGACGGTGTTGATCTCTTTGCGGAACCAGCCGCCCATCTGGCGCCGGTGTTGCCCATCAGCAGGTTGTAGGTGTTGAACTTGGCGCCGAAATCGTCGATCAGCTTCTGCCCGCCGCC
>CAWJGY010000002.1:0-386314 GCA_963842645.1 uncultured Alphaproteobacteria bacterium
CGGCAAGTGGGTCGGCATTCCCTTCGATATCCCGATCTTCATCACAATGTATCGCAAGGACATTCTTGATAAGAATGGAATAAAACCTCCAACGAATTTCGACGAATTCACCGCGGCCGTCCAAGCCATTACCGAAACTGAGAAGGCGAACGGTATCTTCGGCACTGGCCTTCAGGCAAAGTCGGGCCACTATTCGCTCGCATGCGACTGGTCCGCGGCGGTTTGGGGCCATGGCGGCTCGATCTTCGGTGCTGACAAGAAGTTCAAGGGCAATGATGACCAAGGCATCAAGGGTCTACAGTGGTATCAGGAAATATTGAAGTACGCGTCCCCTGAGTTGACCGCGTCTACGTGGTACGGCCAGTTCCAAATGATGCAGTCAGGCCGGGTAGCACTCGTCAACGGCTGGGCCGAGTTTTTCCCTGGCCTCGATGCGGAGAACTCGATCGTACGGGGTTTGTGGGAGCCATCGCGCCCGATTTCATCCATGCTCGGCATTCGTTCGATGAATGATGCCGGCTTTGGCGAAGTCCCCAACGTCGGCCACCAAGGTGGCTCAATTCTCGGCCTGTCGAAGTATAGCAAGAATCTCGATGCTGCCTGGATCTTCATGCAATGGGCTTGCTCGAAGGAGATTATGACCCGCTGTACGCTTTTGGGTGGCTTTGCGCCGACGCGCAACTCCACCTTCGAGGATCCACGCGTCAAAGCCAAGGCGGTTATCGGCCCTGGTACTACCAGGCACCTCGAGATCGTTAAGTGGACGATCGACAATGTCATGGCTTCTGAGCCCGACATGCCGTTGTGGGCCGGTTTGTCCAACAACGAAATCCCGAACGAACTAGGCAAATTGCTTACTGGTCAGGACTATGGCGGCAATGCAAAAAAATGCATGGATAACGTGGCCAACTTAATCGACAAGGCAGTTAAGCAGGCGGGCCTCCGTTAGAACTGTTTGCGCCCCCCCGCCATATTCTTCCTTAGAGTGTTTGCAGGTTTCGCTGTGCCGCCGATTTTGCCGTTACGAGCCGGACTTATTGACGCCATTCTGTTCCAGGGATCTAGTCGGCCTCCCTGAGCGCCCCCTTTTAACTCGACGGGATTATGTCATGCGACTTCGTTTCGTCGACTCACGCTGTATAATGATCTTCACTTTTTCAATCCCAATCCGCTGCGGCGCTTTTCGCTGGGCACCAAAAATAAAAATCGTCAAGTTAAACGACGACGGGTCGCTGACGCTTTACGCCAGCGCAGGGAGGTCGCGGGGCGAACAAATGCGGCACATTGGTGTTTTTGAAACCCTGCATTCCATAGCGGTCCTCTCTAAGGAAATACTGCGCCTTTATAATGAAACGAGCAGTACCGCGGACAAGGAAAGAGGAAAACTGGACGAGGAGACACGGAAATGGCGTATCGCTTAGATCCGTGTAGAGTCTGTCTGCCGGAGTGCAGCCTGTGCAGCCAATTGCCCGCCCTCTTCCGCGCCGGCAAGAATATCTGGGCTCGCGCGCGAACCGTTGAGATGGCAGGCGTGCAACTCCGCCACAACGCTCGTAACGCAGTATCGGGAGATAGCCGAGTGCTGGCTCAGCCCCGGAGCACGAGGTTTACAAAGCATCCTCACCGTCCCTGTCGTCGACGTCACGGCAGTGCCGGCGCGATCCAACGCCAGGCAACAATTCGCCTTACAGAGTCATCTGCCGAGTGCACGGCGGATTTGCCGATCGGACCACTCTTGGCTCATGCTACGTCCTCCCTTGCTGGACCGCTATTGACGCGACAGGTGTGGCGGCAGAATGGCGATGATTGGTTCCAACAAGTTAGCCTTAATAGAACGCAGATGCCCGTTGAGTTGAGAGCGGCGACAGCCGACTTGTATGACGTCTTAAAATCAGACCGCCGTTGAACTAGCGGGGCCACAAGGAAGACTAATTCTGGTGACAACTCCTGTCCCATGCTGCGTTCTTGCTCGTCTGGATAGCGCACGTCGATGCAGTGGATCATGTTGCGGGAAAAATTGCAGCGCCGGTAAAGGATGAGGCCATTGCGACCGTGCCGTGTTGATCCGAAGCGCTGCGTTCTTAAGCTCCGATTATGTGGCCAGCGGGTTGAAGGACCTCTATTCGGGCTGATGCGATCTTTTGTTGACTGGGGATCTGGTGGGCAGATCTGATGCAAGAGCAGACGCCCCCAACAATGCAAGAACTCCGATGCTTGCTAAAGAACCTACTTCCCGTCACTGCCCATCACCTTGTCGGCGGCGGTGATCACGCTGTGACCGGGATTTTTGCTGCAGTATTCGCCAAGCTTGCGGCTGTTCTCCGTCATCGTGTCGAAATCGACAACCGGCGGCGCGTCAGCCTCGCTGTAATAGCCGTCGAGCCACATCAGCATCAGCGACAGGTTGTCCTTGTTGTATTCGAAGAACTGCTTGCACGTGATCGTCGAAAGATCGAACTGCTGCTTCTGCGCCTGCGCGGGAAACGTGGCCCACAGCGTGGCCGCGATTGTCAGCATCAATGATCGTTTCATGTGAAGTCACCCGCTGGTGCGTGGGGATTGGCCTTGGCCGACCTTCGCGCCGGCCCGCGATCCAGGCAAGAGCAATTTACCAGTCCGGCCGGATCGCTCCGCTGACGCCCTCGAAGGCGCCCGGGACAAGTTCCGCGATGAGAACCCGCGCCGGGTCGACCGGTCCGGTCATCGTGACTAGACCTTTGGCGACGGGCTTGAAGCCGGCCTTGCCGTAATAGGGCTCGTCGCCGACCAGCAGCACCAGCCGATGGCCCTTGGCCTTTGCCTCCTGCAGCGCGCGCACGATCAGCGCCTGGCCGATGCCGCGGTCGCGGAACGGCGGCTCGACCGTCAGGGGTCCGAGCAGCAGAGCTTGCGCCTTGCCGATCAGGATCGGCGACAGCCGCACCGAGCCGACCAGCAAAGTGCCGACCCGCGCGGTGAACGACAGCTCGGGGATGTGCGCGACCTCCTCGCGGATGCGATAGGCGCTCTTGGCAAACCGCCCCGGCCCGAAGGTCCGCGCGTTGAGATGCTCGATTGCCGGCGCGTCGTCCGGCGTTTCCGGCAGGATGGTGAGAGAAAGGTCGTTCATCGTTGCGGACCGCTTAACATTTGGCCCGAACCGGGTCCATCTCTGTTGCACGAGGCCGTGAGCCCCTACACTAGCCGGAACAGCATTGGAGATGTCGATGGGACTTCTGGTCGACGGCGTATGGCGCGACGACAGCTTCGACAAGGCACGGATGCAGGGCGGCCGCTTCAACCGGCCGACCACCAAATACCGCAACTGGATCACGCCCGACGGCAGTCCCGGCCCCTCCGGTGAAGGCGGCTTTCCCGCCGAGGCCGGCCGCTATCACCTCTATGTCTCGCTGGCCTGTCCGTGGGCGCATCGCACCATCATCTTCCGTCACTTGAAGAGGCTGGAGAACCTCATCTCGATGTCGGTGACGTCCTGGTACATGGGCGAGGACGGCTGGACATTCGACCGAAAGGAAGGCTCCAGCGGCGACACCGTCAACAGAACGCAGAAGCTCTCGGAAATCTATCTGCTGGCTGACTCGAAATACACCGGCCGCGTCACCGTGCCGGTGCTGTGGGACAAGAAGCGCAAGACCATCGTCAGCAACGAATCGTCAGAGATCATCCGGATGCTGAACTCGGCATTCGAGCCCTTCACCAACGAAAGCGCGGACTACTATCCGCCGGACCTGCGCAGCGAAATCGACGCCGTCAACGATCTCGTCTATCCGAACGTCAACAACGGCGTCTATCGCGCGGGCTTTGCGACCGAGCAATCCGCCTATGACGACGCGTTCCGCAGCGTATTCTCGGCGCTCGATGACTTGGAGCGCCGCCTGTCGCGGCAGCGCTACGTCGCCGGCGCGCGCATGACCGAGGCCGACTGGCGGCTGTTTCCGACGCTCATCCGCTTCGATGCGGTCTACTACAGTCACTTCAAGTGCAACCTGCGACGCATCGGCGATTTTCCGAACCTGTCGAACTATACGCGCGACCTCTACCAGGTGCCCGGCGTCGACGAGACCGTCAGCATCAATCACATCAAACGGCACTACTACTCCAGCCAGCGCAAGGTGAACCCGACCGGCATCGTGCCGCTCGGGCCGGAACTCGACTTCACCGCGCGGCACGACCGCGACCGGTTCGTGAGCTAGGCGCGCGCCGGATAGACACATCATGGCGTCAAACAACAAGCTCGGCACGGTCGGCATGGTGCGGCCGACGGCCCGCTCGGGCGGATTTGAACCCGGCGCAGTGCTGGGACATCCAGCGGCACCTTCACCTGCGCATCCCGGTGAACGGTTTCGGGCAACTCGCGGCGAAATGCCATGATGAAGGCTGTCGCGGCGGCAATGCTGGCGGCGTTCTCGCTGCTCCCCTGCGGAGCGGCATGCGCTGCGGATTTCTACCAGGGCAAGCAGGTCACGATCGTCGTCGGCTTCTCCTCCGCCGGCACCTATGACGCGACGGCGCGGCTGTTCGCCCGGCATCTCGGCAAGTACCTGCCAGGCAAGCCCACGGTGATCGTCCGCAATATGCCGGGGGCCGGCAGCCTCATAGCGACCAACGCCCTCTATGGTTCTCTGCCGAAAGATGGCACCACGCTTGGCGTGATCGGCGGCGGCGTCGTGCTGGAGCCGCTGCTCGGCAATCCGCAGGCGACTTACGATCCCAGGCGCTTGAATTGGATCGGTGGCCGGAACTCGCGACAATTTTCTCTGCCTGGTCTGGCACACCGTCCCGGTGAACACGCTGCAAGACGTCATCAAGCGCGAAACAATTGTCGGCGCGACCGGCCCGGGCTCGCGGACCCTGACCTATCCGAAGGCGCTCAACGAGCTGCTGGGCACCAAATTCAAGATCGTGTCCGGCTATCCCGGCGGCAACGAAATCACGCTTGCCCTGGAGCGCGGCGAAGTCGAAGGCTATTGCGGCTGGGCGCTCGGCAGCATCAAGACGCGCGCGCCTGAGTGGATCCGCGACGGCAAGATCCGGCCGCTCGCGCAGTTCACGCTGGCGAAATCCGATCTTCCCAACGTGCCGCTCGCGACCGATCTCGTCGGCACCGAGAACGGCCGCCGCGCGATCGAGTTCTTGGCAGCCGATTCCGTTCTGGCATGGCCGCTGGTGGCGCCTCCGGATATTCCACCGGAGCGCTTGGCCGAGCTTCGCACGGCGTTCGAGGCGATGATGAAGGACCCGCAGGTTCTCGCCGAAGCCGCTAGCCAGGGACTCGATATCGATCCGGTAAGCGGCGCCGAGATTGCGGAGTTGGTGCAGCGCCTCTACGGCACACCGCCGGAGGTTCTCGAACTGGTTCGGAAGATCAACGCTTCCCGCTAACAGGCTTGTCGCGCAATTGCCGGCTGGCGAAGATGAATGCTGGCGCTCTAGAGTGGAAGCATGTCGTCAACGCGACCAGTCAAGGAACGTGCAATGCCTTTGCGGTGCAACTCATCTGCCGTCGCCGTCCGCACCAGCGCCTTGGCGCTTGCCGCGATCTCGTTCATGCCGCTCGGCAACGCCGCGGCCCAGGACAAATATCCCGACAAGCCCATTCACGCGGTGGTTGGATTCTCGGCGGGCAGCGGGGCCGATCTGGCGTCCCGCATCATCGGCGAGAAGCTCACCGAGAGCTGGAAACAGCCGTTCATCACCGAGAACCGCCCCGGTGCCGGCGGCGGCCTCGCCGCCCAGAGTGTGGCCAAGGCCGCGCCGGACGGATACACGCTGCTCACGGTCTCGGCCGCGCATGTCATCCTGCCGGCGATTTCCGTCACCAAGCTTTATGACGCGCAGGATTTCACCGCCGTCACCACCACCATCAGCGTTCCCAACGTGCTGGTGGTGAATCCCTTGCTTGGCGTCAAATCCGTCAAAGACCTGGTGGCAATGGCGAAGGCGAAACCCAACGAGTTGATGTTTTCCTCCGGCGGCGTCGGCAGCGGCACGCATTTCGCGGCGGAGCTGTTCAAGAACCTGACCGCCATCGACGTCAGGCACGTGCCCTACCGGGGCATTCCCGAAGCGCTCACCGAGGTGGTCGCGGGCCGGATCCATTTCACGTTCTCGCCCTTGTCCAGCGTGCTGCCGCTGGTCGGCACCGGCGAGGTGGTGGCGCTCGCGGTTGCACCGGCGACCCGCGCGGCCGCGCTCCCCAACGTGCCGACGCTCGCCGAAACCGGCGTCACGGGATACGGCTGGGATACCTGGTTTGGATTGCTCGCGCCGGCCAAAACGCCGCCGGCGATCGTGACGGCATTGAACCGCGAGATCGTGCGGATCATCCAGCTTCCGGACGTCAAGAAGCGGTGGGAAGCGCTGGGCGGCGAAGCGCTGCCCATGACGCCTGAACAGTTCGACAAATACCTTGTGGACCAGGCGCAACTGGTTGCCAAGCTGGTCAAAGCCGCCAACATCGAAGTGAAATAATCGCGGGCTTCAGAGGACAGACAAGCGATGCGAGTGAAGATTTTTCCGTGGCTCGGACAGGAGTTCGTCTCACTGTCGTGGGAGGGCAATGGCGAAGGCACCGTCGAAGATGAAACGCGCGACATCTTCGCCCGTTTTGTGGAGCGATTGGCTGAGTTTGGTTTGACCCTGGATCACGTGGCCCGAACGCGCATGTTCGTGCGCGACATGGACTGCTGGTATGCCGGCGTCCATGAGCGCGCGGTCATCCTGTCCGGCAAGGCCCGCTCGGTCAGTTCAAGCCACATCTGGCCCGACCGGCTAGGCCCCAAGGCGCGCATCGCCGTTGATCTCCTGGCAATGTTTCCGCCGCCCTCGCCCGGCGAGAAGATCTTCAAGGAGTACGACCCGCCCACCATCGTGCTGCGGCGGATGGACTGGGGCGGGCTCCTGTTTCTCTCCGGCGTGACCGACATGACGCATACGACGTTCGACGAGCAGTTTCCGGTGATCATCAAGCGCCTGACCGACACGCTGGCCGACGGCGGTGGCTCGTGGGACAAGGTGCAACGCGCGACATTCCTCTTGCACCACGAGGAAAAGCTCGACCATCTGCGCCAGTCGTTCGCCAAGGCGGTGAACGCCAGGATTCCCAGCCTCGAATACACCTTCGTTGGCACCCGGCAAGGCAAGCGCCTGGAGATCGAGCTCACCGCGAAACTTACATAAAGCTATTCGCCGGAACCGGTCAGATCGGCTCGGCCAGTCGCCGGAAGGTCGCCGACATCAGGTCGAAATGGGCCTGGATCGGGATGGTCTTGTCCTTCTCCATCTCGCCGAGCTTCACGGCGGTTTCGACGACCAGCCGGCAGCGATCAAATCGCCGCGCCATGAAACGCTCGAGCAACTCGGCAACAGAAAGATCGCTGGCTAGCAGTTCCGCCAGCACGACGGCATCCTCGATGGCGATCCCGGCGCCGGTTGCCAGATGCGGCGTGGTGGCGTGCGCCGCATCGCCGATCACCACGACGCGGCCGCGGTGCCACGGCGATGGCAGCAGAAACGAATTCATCGGCCGGTAATCGACCTTGGCCGGATCGTTCACACATTCGCGGGCGTGCGACATCACACTGCCGCTGAAATCGCGAAGCTGCTCGGCCAGCAGTAGATGCATCCGGTCTGGCGGCAGGCGTTGGCCATCGCGGATCGGCTGGACGAGAAACAGGAACATCTCATCGCGGGAATGCGGGTTGACCCCGGCCTTGGTGTTCGGGCCGTAAAACATCTGCATGCTGTCGACGTCTTTGTGCCGCGGCATGGTCGCACGCCAGACCGCAAGACCGGTGAAGTTCGCCTCTGGCACGTCGTGGAAGGTAAGTTTTCGCACGGTGGAATGGAAGCCGTCGCAGCCGACAACGAAATCGTAGGTCCCGCTCCTGCCATCGGAGAACGTCACCTCGACCGCATCGCCGCGTTCGTCGAGCAAGGCCGCCGTGACGCCAAGCGCAATTGTGGCCCCGAGCCGCTCCGATGCTCGGATCAGCACCTCATGCAGCGCCGAGCGCGCGATCGCGACAGCTGCCGGATAGTCCGGGCCGCTCAGCCGCGGCATGTTAAGCTGGCTGAATTGATTTCCGGCGGCGTCCGCAAAGACAATCCGGTCGAAGCCGAACGCTACCCCCACGCATTCGTCGATCAAGCTGATCGACTTCAGCGCCCGCAACGTCGGACCGGTCAGGCTGATGCCGACGCCGAGCAGGTTCCACCGCGGCGCAAGCTCGACGACGTCGACCTCGATGCCGCGGCGCCGGAGCGCAACCGCGAGCGTCAGACCCGAGATTCCGCCGCCAACGACCAGAACCCTTTTGATGCTGCCGGCCATTACTCCGGCTTCAGTTTTGCCGCCTTGACGATGTCGCGGAAACGTTCGTGATCGCGGCGCATGCGGGCACCGAATTGCTCCGGCGTTTCCTTCAGAGGCTCCATGCCGCCGGTGGCCAAACGCTTCTGCACCTCCGGATCGTCCTGCATCGCATGGACGTGCTGCACCAGCTTGGCGATCACCCCCGCCGGCGTGCCCTTCGGCGCGACGAGTCCAAACCACGTCACGAATTCGTAGCCCGGCAGGCCGGCCTCGGCCGACGTTGGATACTGCGGCGCGGCCTTGATCCGTTCCGGCTGAGCCACCGCCAGGATTTTCAAATGGCCGCCATCGACGGCGCTGCGCACCGCGCCTAGGCCCACGAAGGTGAGCTGAACATGACCGCCGACCGTGTCATTCACCGCGGGGCCGGCGCCGCGGTAAGGCACATGCAGGATGTCGACGCCGGCCGCGGCCTTGAACATCTCGCCGGCAAGATGCGGCGCGGTGCCATTGCCCGACGATCCGTACGAGAGCTTGCCGGGATCCCTCTTGGCGAGCGCGATCAGCTCGGTGAGATTGTTGGCCGGCAGCTTGGCGTTGGCGACCACCAGGATGGCGGAGCGCGTCACCGGCGCGACCGGCACCAGGTCGGTGAACGGATCGAACGGCATGTCGGGATAGACGTAAGGATTGATGGCGACGTTGCCGATCTGCACGAGACCGAGCGTGTAACCGTCCGGCTCGGACTTGGCGACCGCATCAGCCCCGATGTTGCCGCCGGAGCCGGAGCGGTTCTCGATCACCAGCCGCTGGCCGAGCGATTTGTCCAGGCTGTCCGCCAGGACGCGCGCAGCGACGTCCATGAGCCCGCCGGCAGCGGTGGCGACGATCACGCGGATCGGCTTGCTCGGATAATCCTGCGCGCGCGCCGTCACGCTCAACGCCATCGCCGCAGAAACAAGGCACAGACACCGAACCCACTTCATGAACGTCTCTCCCGGTTACTCGCCTTTGACGCCAAGCTTCTTGAGCTCCGGCCCCCAATAGGCCGCGTCCTTCGCGAGCCTATCGGCGAAGCCCTTGCCGTCGGTCCCGCCGACCACACCGCCGGCCGCGAGACGCTGCGCCACCATCGGGCTCTTCATCGCTTCGAGCATCGCCTTTTCCAGCGCCGCCTGCGTGTTGGCGGGTGTGCCGGCAGGAGCCAGCATGCCGTACCAGTTGTCCATCAGCATGCGCGGGTAGCCAAGCTCCGCGCTGGTCGGCAGGTCGGGCAAGAGCGGCGAACGCTGCGTGGCGAACAGCGCCAGCGCACGGACCTTGCCGCTCTTGACGAGCGGCTCCAGCACCGGAAGGTCTGCACTCAAGAGCTGGATGTGGCCGCCGAGCAGGTCGTTGAGCGCGGGAGCAACGCCCTTATAGGGCACGTGCGTGGTTGTGATGGCGGCTTCCGCGTTGATCAATTCGCCGATGATATGCATCGTCGATCCAGCCCCGGCCGAGGCGTAGCTGAGCTTGTCGGTCTTGGCTCTGGCGATGAGCTCGGCAAGCGTCTTGGCGGGATAGTCGGGACTCACCACGACGAGCATCGGCACGGCGCCGACGAAGGCGATCGGGGCGAACGACTTCACCGGATCGTAGCTCAGTTGGCCCGCTCGCAGCGCCGCGCTGATGACATGGGAGCCTGAGCTTGCAAACAGCAGCGTCTTGCCGTCGGCCGGCGCGCGCGCCACCTGCTCGGTCGCCAGCACGCCGCCCGCGCCGCCCTTGTTCTCGACCACCATCTCGGTGTTGAGCCGTGTCTGCATGTCCGAAGAGACCAGACGCGCAAGCGTGTCGACCGGACCGCCGGCTGCGAACGGCACCACGACCTTGATCGTCTGGGCGTCGGCCGCGGCCGACAACCCAAGCAGCAGCGCCAGCACAGCTCCGAAATGCCCAATCATCCGCATGTCCTCCCCACTCGCGTTCTTGTCGGTTTGCATCAGCCTAATGCCGATGCCGCGGTCTCACCAGCGGTCGGCGGCCGGCCGGCCGGTCAGCACCTCGTCGATACGGACGCGCGTGCCGGTGGTGGTGTCGGCCGGCAGCGCACCGACCGGAAAGAAGCCATGCGCCACGATCTCGCGATTGGGCTTCGGCGTGCTGGTCTGGCGGAACTGGCGCACCACGTAGATCGTCACATGGTCGCGCCGCGAATAGATCGGATGGAAAAACACCCCGTGCAGCAGCGGCGGCCCGGTCAGCTCGATGTTGCCCTCCTCGGCAAGCTCGCGCACCAGCGCCTCCAGCAGTGTCTCGCCGGCCTCGACCCCGCCGCCGGGGAGATGCCAGCCCGCGGTATAGCTGTGCTTGATCAGAAACACCCGGCCTTCGCCGTCGAGCACGACGGCCCGGACCCCGAAAGTCAGCCCGCGCGAGAACCGCCAATAGATGTGAAACAGGCGGTTGATCGACAGCCGCCGCCGCAGGCTCTCAATCATGAGTCCTCAGAGCGCTGCGCATAGCCATCAACCCTGCCCTTCCTTGTTTAGAATATTTCCAATATAGGAAAAGCCATCCGTATCCGCCCCCGAGAGGTCTAAGACTATGAGGCAAATGTGAAGCGGTTTGCCGATCTATCCGAGCAGGAAATCCTCGCGCTTGCCATCTCCAACGAGGACGAGGACAGCCGCATCTACCGGGGCTTCGCCGAAGGCCTGCGGGACGCCTTCCCCGCCTCGGCCAAGGTTTTCGACGAAATGGCCGAAGAAGAGGTGCGGCACCGGACCATGCTGTTCGACATGTACCGATCGAAATTCGGCGATTACCTGCCATTGATCCGGCGTCAGGACGTCACGGGGTTCATCCGGCACAGCAAGCCGCTCTGGCTGATGCGCCCGCTCGGCCTGGAGGAGGTGCGCAAGTTCGCCGGAACCATGGAGTACGAGGCGGAGCGGTTCTACCGCAAGACCGCCGAAGCAACCCGGGATGTGTCGGTCCGCCAGCTTCTCATCGAGCTTGCCGAGGCCGAGGCGGAGCACGAAACCCTCGCCCAAAAGCTCGGCGAAACCATCCTAACCAAAGACGCTGTCGCCAAAGAGGACGAGACCCAGCGCCGCATGTTCGTGCTGCAATACGTGCAGCCTGGGCTGGTCGGATTAATGGACGGCTCAGTCTCGACATTGGCGCCGCTGTTTGCGGCAGCCTTCGCCACCCACCACACTTGGGAGACCTTCCTGGTTGGCATGGCCGCTTCCGTGGGCGCAGGTATTTCGATGGGATTCGCCGAGGCCTTGTCCGACGACGGCGCGCTCTCGGGACGCGGGACACCCTGGATTCGCGGCACGGTGTGCGGATTGATGACGACGATCGGCGGCGTCGGCCACACCCTGCCTTATCTCATCCCGGACTTCTGGGCCGCCACGATGGTGGCGATTGCTGTGGTGGTGGTCGAACTCGCGGTGATCTCCTGGATCCGCTACCGATACATGGACACGCCGTTCCTGAGGGCCGCCTTCCAGGTCATGGTCGGCGGCGCGCTGGTCTTCATCGCCGGGATATTGATCGGCAACTCTTGAACTTCATCCTCGTTGTGTCATCACGACATCGGGGGAACTCCTGATGTTCGTCCTGGCCCATCTGTCCGACCCGCATCTTGCGCCGTTTCGAAGGCCGCATCTGCGAGAGCTCCTGTCCAAGCGTGGGCTCGGATACATCAACTGGCTGCGCAAGCGCCGCTTGATCCATCGCGCCGAAATGCTGGCTGCGCTGGTCGCCGATCTCAAACAACGGCGGCCGGACCACATCACGATCACCGGCGATCTCGTCAACCTGTCACTGGCCAGCGAGTTCGCGTCGGCACGCGACTGGCTCGGCACCTTGGGCGATTCGCGCGAAGTGACAGTCGTGCCCGGCAATCATGATTCCTATGTGCGTCCGGCAGCGGGTTTCGCAGAACGCGACTGGGTAGGCTTTATGCGCGGCGACGGCGGCGAGAGCTTTCCCTTCGTGCGAAGACGCGGAGCAGTGGCGTTGATCGGCCTTTCAACATCGCTGCCGACGGCACCGCTCGCCGCCACCGGACGTCTGCACGGCGACCAGCTCGCCCGGCTCGGCGAGCTGCTGCCGAAGCTCAAGCGCGAGCACATGTTTCGCGTCATCCTGATCCATCATCCGCCATTCGACGGTGCGAACCATTTTCGCCGGCTGACCAACGCCAGGGCCCTGCGCGACGTGCTGCGTGAGCACGGCGCGGAACTGGTGCTGCATGGCCATCACCATGAGGCCTCGCTGCACTGGCTGCCGGGGCCGCAAATCCGCGTGCCAATGATCGGCGTGCCGTCCGCCTCGGGCGCGCCGGAGCGCCACGACGAACCGGCCGGATACAATCTTTATGAGATCGAGGGCGCCTGGGGCGCGTGGCGCTGCACCATGATTTCGCGTGGCTGGCGCGATGGCCGCTTCCTCGAAACAAACCGCCAGTCGCTGATTGCGTGACTGCCCTAGTGCGGCATTCGCGACGCGACGATCCAAAGCACCGCAAACAGCGCCATACAACACGCGATCAGGCCGAACATGAAGGCGCGGACCACGCGCCAGCGTGAGCGGCGGCGTTGGCCGTGCAGGCTGCGATACAACCTCGCGTGCGAGGGGCCTTCATCCTCGGCCAGCGCCCGTTCGCGCTCGATGATGCGGGCCGCGACGTAATGGGTCACTGCCTCGACGATGTCGGCGACGTCGTTGGATTCCGCCAGCACCTTGCGGCCAAAGCGCGTGTCCTGCACGAAGCGATAGCGGCGCTTGTCGCGCGCCATCGCCACGTGCGAGATAGCGTCGAGCCACAGCCGCGGCGTATCGCCCTGGCTGATGCCGCGGTCGAACAGATCGACATCCGGCGGTGTTTCATTGAACAGCGGATCAAGCGCCTCGTTGAGCAGTTGAAGCCGCGCCATCTCCGCATCACGGAGATCCACGACCACGCTTGATTTCTCAGCAATCTCGATGCGGGTCTTGCGGACAGCCTCTTTCAGGCTCCCGGGCGGCGCGTCCTCGGGTGCCGTTGTCGCTTCGGCAGCCTTACGCTTTCTGCCCCACATGGCGGCAATTTAGCAGCCGAATCGACCGCCCGTAAACTGTATAAGTTGCTGCTCCCCCCGCGGGTTTTTGACCTCACTGGGTCATGCCGAAGCGCTCTTGAGGCCATAGGCCTTACCCCAACCCAAGCCGTCCTCGGTGCGCGCCCGGGGCCGGTATTCGCACGCGGTCCAGCCCGACCACCCGAACTTGTCCAGCGCCGCGAACACGCCCGGATAATTGATCTCGCCCTCGTCCGGCTCGGCGCGCGACGGCACCGCCGCGATCTGCACATGGCCAACCAGCGGCAGATGCTTCTCAAACCGGGTGATGAGGTCGCCGCTGACGATCTGCACATGATAGAAGTCGTACTGGATCTTGACATTGGGCTTGCCGACCTTGGCGATGATGTCGGCGGCTTGCTCGATCCGCGTCAGAAAATAGTTGGGCCGGTCGCGCTGGTTGATTGGTTCGATCAGCAGCGTGACGTTTTTTTCTTTGGCCAGGTCCGCGGAGCGCGTGAGATTGGCGATGAAGGTTCGTTCCGCCGCGGGCCGCTGTTCGGTCGGCACGACGCCGGCCATGCAGTGGATCGCGCTGCCGCCCATCACCACCGTGTAGTCGAGCGCCTGCTGGAACACGACATCCCATTCGCGCTCGCGCCCGGGCACCGCGCCCAGTCCGGCATCGCCGGGCCGGCTGCCGACGAAGGTGTTGATGCCAAGCTGCGTCAGCCCATGCTTGTCGATCTCGGCCTTGAGCGCCGCAGGCGTGTGGTCGTAAGGGGCTTGCAGCTCCACCGCCTTGAAGCCCGCGGCGGCGGCCGCTCCGAACCGCTCCAGCAGGGGACGCTCGGTGAACAGGTAGGCAAGGTTGGCGGCGAAACGGGGCATGTGATCCGGCTTTGGGTCGGTGTTGCGTTCTTAACTTCATTAGCGCAATTCCGGGCGGTGATGCGCCCGCTTGCAGGCCTGGAGTGCATCCGGCTCAATAAGTCGCTGAATCTCCACGAATTTTCTCTCCACTAGCGGCAGGTCGATGTAGGACGCTGCCCACAAAACCCATTCTTCCCGTTACTCACATCGCAACCGGCTTCCTTCATCGCGAAAAATACCTGCATTTTCTGCCTTTTATGCCTAAGGGCTATCGCCCATATATTGTCCCACTGGCATGGTGGGCTAGTTTGTGGTTGACCCACGCCCACGAAATTGGTCGCCTTGCTCAAGGCTCCCGCGCGTAACGACGAGCGAAAAGCCGCGCCGATCCAGTTCAAGTGGGATCGGAACAGACGGCGCGGGGACCCGAGGAAACACCGGGGACACGCGCCATGAACGCGCAAGAGCTGTTGCAGGAAATTTCCGATTATTGCCGGCAGACCGGCTTGGCCGAATCCACCTTCGGCCGGCGCGCGGTCAACGACGGCAAGCTCGCCAGCAGGCTTCGCCACGGCGGCCGCATCACCACCGAAACACTCGATCGCATCCGCAGCTTCATGGCGAGCAACCGCACCGTCGGTGGGCGGCCCGCGGTGATCCCGCGGACGCATGCATCGGAACCTCCCTCAGCACCGCGCCCAATGGCGCCGCCCACATCAATGCCCCCATCCATCACACCATCTTCCATCGCGGTACCGGCCACCGTCGCCGGCGGCACCGATCCGCAGCGCAACTTCCGCTTCTTCGACAACCGGCAGAAGTATCTGCTGTTCGTGAACACCTGTTCGGAAAAGTGGGTGGTGGCGAACCGCGTTTCGCTCGAGCTGCACAACATCCATCCGCGGCCCCCGGCGCTGCGGCTGTTCGACGCCGGCGTTGGCGACGGCACCGTGCTGCTGCGCGTGATGCGCGCGATGCACGACCGTTTCCCGCACACGCCGTTCTATGTGGTCGGCAAGGAGATCAGCCTCGAAGACGTCCGTCTCGCGATGCAGAAGATGTCGGACCGTTTCATGGAGCATCCAGCGACCGTGCTGGTGCTGACCAACCTCGCCTATGCCGACGCCCCATGGCTCGCGGTGAAGTCGCTGTCCGCCGCGTCGAGCATGGTCTGGCACGAGGTCTCGCTGACCGGCTCGTCGGCGCATCAGTTCGAGCAGCAGATTACCGATCTCGTGCCGTTCCTGAACGAGAACTGGAAGGCTGGAGTGAGCCCCAAAACGGGCAACCCGGTTTACGACCGGCCGGTTGTCCTGGTGGTGTACCGCGAGGACCACAAGTTCCTGCTCGACCCGATCATTCCCAAGCCCGGCGGCACCGTCGCCAATTACGATCTGGTCATCGCCTCGCAGCCTTACCGCGCACGCGCCTCGCTCGACTTCAAGGCCAAGCGCGTGATCGCGCCGCTGTCGCGCGCGCTTGGGCCAGGCGGACGGCTGATCGCGATTTATTCGCATGGTCATGACCCGGGCCACGAAATCGTGCAGCAGGTCTGGCCGGGCGAGAATCCATTCATCCACGACCGCCACCAGATCATGAAGGCGGTGAAGCACGAGATTGGTCCCGCCGGGCGCGACCTCAACTTCAACGCCTACGCCGATAACCGCTCGCTGTTTCGCTACGACATGCACACGCTGCCGAGCGAGATCACCTCGGAGTTGTCGATCGGAACCTCGACCCTGTTCGCTGCCTGGAACGCCGCGATCTACGTCGCGCAGGTCGAGGATCACCGGGTGGCGGAGGCCGCCGCCGACGGTCGTTATCTCGCGGCGACCGCCGAGGTGCTGCAGAAGCATGGTGCGCTGTGGTTCTTCGACGAATCCTACGTGATCTCGCGCCGCCGCGAGTGACGGGGTTCGCGGCCGAACCGACCTGACGCGGCACGACGCCGCCGTTCCCCGCATGTTGGCTGTCTCGCCTTGCTCCCGGCGCTATGCAATGATCGCCGCCAAGGGAGGAACAACAAAAAATGCCGGTCACAAGGATGGCTCGCGTTCGCGTTGCGGTGCTTGGGCCTGCAGCGCTTGGGCTCATCGCGCTTGTGGGCGCGGCGCTCATCAGCAGCCCGGCGAGAGCCCAGACCATGGGGCTCGCCACCATGCAGCCCGGCACGCTCAATCACACAACGGGGACCGCGATCGCCAAGGTCGCCAAGGAAAAGGCCGGCCTCAACGCGCTGGTGCAGCCCACCGCGGGCGAATCCGTGATCATTCCGCTGGTCGGCCGCGGCGAGGCCGAGTTCGGCATCGCCAATGCGCTCGAAGTTTCCGTGGCCGTGGAAAACAACCGGTTGCCGGAGCTGCGGCTGATCGGCGCGATCCATCCGCTGCCGACGGCGTTCTTCGTCCGCAAGGACACGACGATGCGCACGATCGCCGATCTCAAGGGCCGCAAGGTGGTGTTCGGATTCTCGGCGCAGCGCACGCTTGACCAGTTGTCCCGCGCCATCCTCGCGACCGGCGGGCTGACGGAGCGCGATATCAATCCGGTGCTGGTGCCCAACGTGATCCGCGGCGCCGACGATTTCGTTGCGGGGGCGGCCGATACATTCTACTTCGCGTTCGGCGCGCCGAAGGTGCGCGAGGTGGACGCCACCGTTGGCGGCATCCGCGCGCTCGAAGTTCCGGAAGCCGGGATGCCGGAAGCCCGCAAGGTGTATCCGGACGGCTATCTGGCGCCGGCGGCACCGGGCCCGTTCTACATCGGCGTCGAGAAGCCGATGGGCGTCTACACCTGGGACAATCTCTTGTTCACCAACGCAAAGGTGAAGGACGACGTCGTCTACAAGATGATCGAGGCGATGGCCAAGAATAAGGATGACCTCATTGCCGTCCAGCCCGCGCTGCGCGCCTTCACCCCGCCGGGGCTGTATAAGAAGTTCAGCACGCCGTATCATCCTGGCGCGCTGAAATATTTCGCCGACAACAAGATCGAGATCAAAACGGCCCAGTAGCGAGCGCTATCTGTCAGGGAGGTTTGCAATGCCTACGATCATTCGCACCGCCACAGGGTCCTTGGCAGCCGCCGTCCTCGGCCTCGCATTGAGCGTCGGGCCGGCATCGGCACAGACCTACGGCTTCGCCACGCTGCCTCCTGGCACGCTCAATCACACCACCGCATCCGCCATCTCCAAGATCATGAAGGAGAAGGGCGGCGTAAACATGCTGGTGCAGCCGACTGCCGGCGACCAGGTCATCAACCCGCTGGTCGGGCGCGGCGAGGTCGAGATCGGAATCACCAACATCATGGAGGCGCAGGACGCACTCGATGGCGGGCTGAAGGACATGCGTATCATCTCCGCGGCACATGCGTTGCGGACGCCGTTTTTCGTGCGCAAGGACTCCGCCTTCTTCAAGATGGCCGACATGAAGGGCAAGCGCGTCAGCATGGGCTATTCCGCCATGCGCAACATCGAAAAGACCATGCTCGCCCAACTTGCCACGGCCGGCCTAACCGGCGCCGACATCAAGCCGGTGCTGGTGCCCAATGTGGTTCGCAGCGCCGACGAATTCATGGCCGGAAACGCTGACATGTTTTCCTTCGCCTTTGGCGGGCCGAAGGTGAAGGAAGCCGACGCCACGGTCGGCGGCATCCGCGCTCTGGAAATCGATGACGCGGGCATGGCGGCGGCCAAGAAGATCATGCCGTGGGGTTATCTGACGCAGATCGGGCCGGGCCCGATCTTCACCGGCGTCGAGAAGCCGATGAGAGTCTACAGCTTCGACAACGTGATCATCGCCTCCGCCAAGGTGTCGGACGATCTGGTCTACAAGATCCTCGACCTGATGGAGAAGAACAAGGACGACCTGATCCTGGTGCAGCCGGTACTGCGCGAATGGACGCCGGCCTTCGGCTACAAGCAGTACGGCGTGCCGTATCATCCGGGCGCGCTGAAGTTCTTCAAGGAACGCAATCTCGCGGCCAGGCCGGTCGAGTGATGGCCCGTGAACTGATCGAACAGGGGGACGTATCATGACAGCGAAGTACATTGGATCGTTCCGGCGCGGATGGCTGACTGTCGCGCTGGCTGCCGCAGTAACGGGCCTCGGAGGCCAAGCCGCATCGGCGCAGACTTACGGCCTCGCCACCATGCAGCCGGGCACGCTGGCGCATACGGTTGCGTCGGCCATCGCCAAGACGCTGAAGGAAAAGGGCGGGCTGAACACGCTGGTTCAGAACACCGCCGGTGAATCGGTGCTGATCCCGATGGTGGCCAAGGGCGAGATCGACCTCGGCATGGCCAACATGCTGGAGGTGGTCGAGGGCATCGAGACCGGCAAGCTGCAGAACGATCTGCGCATCATCGGTTCGATCTACGTGCTGCGCATGGGCTTCTTCGCCCGCAAGGACAGCGGCATCGTCAATATGGCGGACGTCAAAGGCAAGCGCGTGCCGGCGGGCTACTCGGCCATGCGCACGCTCGACAAGAACACGCTGGCGATGCTGGCGACCGCGGACCTCACATTAAACGATGTGAAGCCCGTCATGGTGCCGAACGTGCTCCGCGGCGGCGACGACTTCATGGCCGGCGCCAACGACATGTTCATGTTCTCGTTCGGCGGCCCGAAGGTGCGCGAGGCCGACGCCACCGTTGGCGGCGTGCGCGCGGTCAAGATCGGCGGCAATCTCGAGGCGAGCCGCAAGATCTTCCCTTACGGCTATTTCAGCGAGGTGAGGCCGATCCCGGCCTATGTCGGCGTCAGCGAGCCCATGCAGGTCTATGCGATGGACTACATCCTTTTCACCAACTCGAAGATGAAGGATGAGGCGGTCGCCAAGATCATCGACACGATGGCCAACAACAAGGCGGACATGGTGGCCACGGCGCCGGCGATGAACGACTTCTCGCTCGATACGATGTATCGCAAGCACACCATGACCTATCATCCCGGTGCGCTGAAATACTTCCAGGATAAGAAGATCGAAGCAAAGGCCTACTAGACCAGAAGGCAAGCGAGTGACCGACAACCGTAAGGCTCCCGACGCGGCCCAGCACATCTCCGCCGCGTCGGAGGAACGGTTCATTGCCAGCACGGAAGAGTTCGCCACCGAGTCATCGAAGATAACGGTACTCGCGGCCAACGTCATTCAGGCGCTGCTCGTGGCCTGCGTCGTGCTCTGGGTGCTCGACGTTCCGCGCCAGTTGTTCAACGTCTCGTTCTACACCGAGCAGCTTCTGGCTGTAACGCTGGGGCTCACCCTGGCGCTCGCCTTCGTCACCGAGTCGTCGCGGCAGCCGAGCGCCATCGACCAGGGCGGGCTGACCGCGGCGGGCGTTATCGTCATCTACCTCGTCTATCGCTACGCGGCGCGGGGCGATATCGCGTGGCCTGTGGTCGCGGCACTGGCCGTCACTCTGGTCTGGACCTTCACCGCCAGCCGCGCCGCCTATTCGCGCTGGTTCGACTGGCTCTGCGCGATCGTTTCGCTGCTGCTGGCCGGCTACATCACCGTCCGCTACGAGGCACTGACCTATGAGCTGGCCATGCTGCCGGTCGAAGGCGTCATCGGCAGTGCGATCCTGACCTTCCTCGTTCTAGATGCGAGCCGGCGAATTTCCGGCTGGGGCTTCGTCGCGATCATCCTGGCGATCGCCGCCTACGTCTATGTTAGCCCGTTCCTCGGTGGCGATTTCCAGACCCGCTGGGTCTCGCCCGAGCGCATGGTCGCCTACGTCGGCCTCGACGTGAACGGCATGATCGGCAACATTCTGCAGGTCGCCGTGCTGGTCGTCATTCCATACACCATCCTGGGCCAGGTGCTGGCGCGCACCGGCGGCGCAGATTTCTTCTCCGACCTGGCAATGTCGGCGATGTGGCGGTTCCGCGGCGGAGCCGCCAAGATCGCGGTGGTGGGCTCCGCGCTGTTCGGCATGATCTCCGGCAGCGCCGTGTCCAACGTGCTCGCGGTCGGCGTCGTCACCATTCCGGCAATGATCAAGTCCGGCTTCACGCCATATCGTGCCGCCGCGATCGAGTCGGTCGGCTCGACCGGCGGCCAGCTCATGCCGCCGGTGATGGGCGCCGCCGCCTTCATCATGGCGGAGTTCCTGCAAGTCTCTTACGGCGCGGTCTGCATCGCTGCGGCGATTCCCGCGATCCTCTATTACGGCTGCCTGTTCATCCACGTCGATCTGGAGGCGGCCAAGCACGGCATCGGCGGCGTCGATTCGGCGGAGATGCCGTCGCTTTCAAGCGTGCTCACGTCGGGCTGGCACTTCCTGGTGCCGATCATCTTTCTCGTTGTCGCGCTGATCTATCCGGAGGTGCTGCTGCTGACACCGGAGAAGGCCGCGGTCGCCGCCACGGGCATCCTGATCGTGTTCGCGCTCATGTTCGGCTATCGCGGCAAGCGCGTTTCGCTGAAGCAGATCGCCGTGGCGGTCATCGAGTCCGGCCGCGTGTCGCTCGACATCATCCTGATCGGCGCCGCCGCCGGCATCATGGTCGGGATCATGAGCATCTCCGGCCTCGCCTTCGGCATGACGATGCAGCTTCTGACACTGTCCGGAGAAAACGTATTCCTGCTGCTGCTCCTGATCGCGGTGCTGGCCTTCGTGCTTGGCATCGGCCTGCCGACGGTGAGCGTGTACATCCTGACCGCGACGCTGCTCGCACCGGCCCTGATCAAGCTCGGCGTCACGCCGATGGCCGCGCACATGTTCGTCATGTACAACGGCATGCTGTCGATGATCACACCGCCGGTGGCGTTTGCGGCCTACGCCGCGGCCAATATCGCGCGGACCGATGGCTGGACCACCGGCTGGATCGCCTGCGTCGTCGGCTGGAGCACGTTCATCCTACCGTTCCTGTTCGTGCTGACGCCGAGCCTGCTGATGGACGGCCCGGGTTACCTGATCGTGTGGAACTTCGCGCGCATCCTGTTCGCGCTGTTCATCGGCACCGCGGGGATCGTCGGATTTGCGCTCGCACCCCTGTCCTTCCCGATGCGGCTGCTCTACGGCTTTGTAGCGCTGCCGATCGCACTGCCGCCGGAAGTCATTCACGGGCGGCTATACCATCAACTTCATCGGCATTGCCGCAGGCATCGCTCTCCTGGCGGTCGACCACCTGCGGCGGCGGCGGCGCAGAGCTGCCACCGCGGCGCCAGCGTAAAACAAATGCCCCGCCTTGCGGCGGGGCATCGGCAAATCGGACTGCGAATAGCGGGGCTTACTGACCCTCGCGCCAGATGCCGAGCGCTTCCTGTGCTGGCGGTCGGAGATCGAGAACAGCACCGACTCTCTTGTCGGCGTTGTGGCGATAGCGCATGCCAGGGCGGCACCACGAACACGTCGTTCGGGCCCCATTCGAAGGTCTTGTCGCCGACCTTGGTCGTGCCGTGGCCTTCGACGCACACGAAGATCGTGCCGTCGGTCGAACGGTAGGGCTCGCCCTTGAAGCCCGTCGGCAGCAACGCGAGGTAGCGCGCCCATGGTCGGCAGACGCCCAGCCGCCGTTGATCGGGTTGGCGTAGCGCACGCGCGCGCCGTGGCGCTTGTCGATGTCGCCGGACTTCTTCAGCCGCTCCAGGATCGGGCGCGTGCGGGCGTAGGTGTAGTTGATCACGGGGCTGCGCTTCAGCGTGATCGGCGCGCCGTCCGGCAGCACGCCCGAGCCGTAGCGGTCGAGCGAGTCGCCATCCTGCGCGGCGGTGTTCTGCATCTGCTCGTCGAAGTGCTCCATGAACGACGTCTCGAAATGGTTGACCGTCGGCATGTCGAGCACGTCGAGCCACAGCATCGGCTTGCTCGACGGGATTGCCGTGATCGTGCGGCGCCCAGTTCGGCGTGAGGATGAAGTCGCCCGGCGACATGTTGGCTTTCTCGCCCTCGACCGCGGTATAGGCGCCCTCGCCGTCGAGCACGAAGCGGATCGCGGACGCAACGTGCTGTGCGCCTCGGCGCGATCTCGCCCGGCATGATCAGCTGGATGCCCGCGAACAGCGAATTGGTAATGCGGGTCTGACCGCGCAGCGCCGGGTTCTCCAGCACCAGCACGCGGCGCTCGGCCTCCTCGGCGGTGATCACGTCGCCGGCTTCGAGCATCAGGCCCTTGACGTCGTCGAACTTCCAGATGTTCGGCGCGCACTTGGTCTTCGGCTCCTTGGTGACGACGTTCCGGAGCACCTCCCAGAGCGGCGCCATGTCGTTCTTGGAGATCTTGTCGTAGTAGGCCTGACGGTTGCCCGTCACGTTGTGCTTAGGATTGACGGTGGCGACGGGCATCATGCTCTCCCTGGAGCTCTCGGCGCTGCGGCCAGGAGCAAATTCGATTGTGTTGGGCTTTACATAGCGATTTTTAAGCAAATTGGTAGCCGCGCGGCTGCCGCAGGCGGTATTCGCGATTTGCGGGTCTAAGCCGGATTTGCCCGGAAATCAGGCGGTGTTGTTGGCCCCGCCATCGACCGCCAGCACCTGACCGGTCATGAAGTCGCTGTCGCCGGAACACAGGAAAACCAGGGTTCCCAGCAGATCCTCGGGGTATTCGTCGCGCTTGATGGCGCGGCGCTGGACCGCCGCCGCTTTGGACACTTCGACATGCACGGTGTTGGTCAGTCCCGTGTCGGACAGCGTGTAGCCCGGCGCCAGCGTGTTGACGCAGATGCCGTGGGAGCCGAGCTCGCGTGAGATGCAGCGCGTGAACGCCGTCACCGCGCCCTTCGAGGTGACGTAGTGCGAGAAGTCGGGAATGCCGCGCGCCACCGTGCCCGAGCCGATATTGATGATCTTGCCGTATTTGCTCGCGATCATGTGCGGGGCGACGTGCTTCACCATCAGGAACGGCCCGCGGATGTTGAGCGCCATCACCTTGTCCCAGAGATCGACGTCGATCTCGGTGACCTTGAGCGTCGGCAGCGGCGCATAGAGCGCGGCGTTGTTGATCAGGATGTCGATCTTGCCGAAGCGCTCGATGGTCTTGTCGACCAGCGCCTTGCACTGCGCTTCGTCACTAACGTCGAACACCATGCTGTCGGTGGAGTTGCGGCCGTGCTTGGCCGCTATCTCGGCGGCGAGGCCCGAGCCGTCGGCGATGTCGGCGATCATCACCTGCGCGCCTTCCGCGGTCAGCGCCCTCGAGTAGTGAACCCCGATCCCTTTCGCGCCGCCGGTGACGATCGCCGTGCGTCCCTCAAGCCTCGCCATAAATCGCACTCCTGCTGGCATCCGGCGAAACGTTAGGGCAGTGTGTCGCCTTGCGCCAGACCGGGGAGAGGGAATGCCGACGATCAGCAATGCCCAGGACAAGCTCGCGATTCGCGAGCTGATCGAGAACTGGGCGGTGTGGCGCGACAGCTTTCAGTGGGATCGCTTCCGCACCGTCTGGCACCCGGAAGGCCGGATGTGGGCGACCTGGTTTCAGGGCACCTACGAGGAGTTCATCGCCGCGAACCTCGATGGCTACAAGCGCGGCGTTCGCATCTATCACTTCCTCGGCGGCACCTCGATCGACATCAAGGGCAAGCGCGCCATCGCGCAGACCAAGATGTCGATCTCGCAACGCGCCAAGGTCGAAGGCGTGGAGTGCGACGTACTCTGCATCGGCCGGTTCTACGACTTCTTGGAGAAGCGCAAGGGCAAGTGGGGCCTGGTCTGGCGCCGTCTGACCTACGAGAAGGACAGCATCGTCCCGGTCACGCCGGGCGAGGCGCCCAAGCTCGATCCGAAGCTCATGGCTCGTTTCCCCGTGGGCTACCGCCACCTCGCCTACCTGCAGACCAAGGTGGGCTACAAGGTGAAGGAGGACATGCCGGGCGTCGATGGGCGGGCAACCGATGCGCTCTACGCACTCGGCGCGGGCTGGCTCAAGGGCGCCAAGAAGATTGGCTGGTGATGTCGCGATCCGCCGTCCTTCCGGGACCTCATGGGGAGGAGCAGTGCGAAGCGCCGCGTCTCAAACCATGGGCAGCAATTGCGGCCCATCCTTCGAGACGCTGCCTCCGGCGGCTCCTCAGGATGAGGCTGAGCGCCCTTGCGCCACCCGGCGCAATCCATTGAAATGAACTGAAAATCACGCCACGGGGGGAAAGCATGTCGTGGGCTGACAAATTCAACTTGCTCAACGGAATCGTGGTGCTGCGGCTGATCTGCGGCCTGTTCTTCATCCCGCACATCGTCGGCAAGTTCACCGAGCCGGCGACCTTGGGCTTCTTCAAGGCCGCCAAGTTCAATCCGCCGGCGACCTGGATGTACATCGCCGGCACGATCGAGACGTTTCTGGCGATCGGGCTGATCTTCGACATCTACACGCCCTATGTCGCCGCCATCGCCGCATTCCATCTGTTCGTGGCCGGCGCTGCGACCTACAAGGTCACCAGGAAATGGATTTGGGTGATCGGCGGCATCGAGTATTGCGTGTTCTGGATGCTGACCTGCGTCGCACTCGCCATGCTCACCTGGCCCAAATGACTTGGCCCAAATAGCTTGGCCCAAATAAAGAACGCACATCTGGAGTAAGCATGATCAACGCGGCGGTTGTCGGATTGGGCACGTGGGGCAAGACGATGGTGGAGTCGCTTGCCGGCGGCAGCGACCTCATGCGCTTCACGACGCTGCAGACCCGCACCATGACGCCGGACGTCGAAGCTTTCGCGAAGCAGCATTCGCTCCGTGTGGCGGACAGCTACGAAGCGGTGCTGGCCGATCCCAAAATCGACGCGGTCGCGCTCGCGACGCCGCCGTCCGGCCATCTGCAACAGATCCAGGCCGCGGCGGCCGCCGGCAAGCACGTGTATTGCGAAAAGCCCTTCACCTTTTCCAAAAAAGAGGCCGAGGCCGCGGTGGAGGCGTTGCGCAAGGCCAAACGGGCGATCGGCATCGGTTACAACCGCCGCTTCCATCCCGAGATGATCAAGCTGTATGACCACATTCGTGCCGGCGATCTCGGCAACGTGCAGCATATCGAATGCAGCATGACCTATCCCAATGCGCTGTTCTTTCCACCGACGGTGTGGCGCTCCAAGAGGTCGGAAGCGCCGCTGGGCGGCCTCGCGCCGATGGGCGTTCACGCGATCGACGCGATGATCTACCTCACCGGCGAAATCGATCAGGTCTATTGCCAGAGCTTTGCGCGCACCGTGCAGAACGGAATGGACGACACAACGTCAATGTTGTTCCGGATGAAGGACGGTATGTCCGGTTATCTCGGAACGATGACGACGACCGGTCCGAGCTTCAGCTTCCAGGTGTTTGGCTCCAAAGGCTGGTACCGGCTTGAAGGCGTAACCCATGTCGCGGGGGCCCCTTCGGAAGAGCGGCGCACCCGCCAGTTCGGCGTCTGCAAGTTCCAGCCGGTCAAGGGACCGCTGGAAACCTGGGAGGCGGACAAGCTCGATATCGTCCGCGCCACCTTCGAAGCATTCGCCCGCGCGGCCGAGGGCGGCGCGCCCTTCCCCATTCCCCCCGAGCAGATCATTCACGGCGCATCGGTGAGCGAAGCGTTGATCCGCTCGGCCGCGAGCGGCAAAGTCGAAAAAGTCGCCTGATCTTCAAGAAGGAAAAGCAATGGATCTCGGCAAAGGCCTCGGCCACCTGACCTATTCGACGCTCGTTCATCCCGGCGACACCTGGGAAGATATGTGGACGTCGCTCACTACCTACGTGCCGCAGGTGCAGAAGCGGGTCTGCCCGACCGCGCCGTTCGGTGTGTCGCTGCGGCTGTCGAATGCGTCGGCCACAACCCTGATGAAGAACAAAGGCGAGCGCGACAAGCTCAAGAAATTCCTCGCCGACAACAACATGTATCTCTATACGGTCAACGCGTTCCCGTACGGGCCCTTCAAGAACCAGATCGTCAAGGAGCAGGTCTACGAGCCGGACTGGCGTTCGGAGGAGCGTACGCAATACACCATCAATGTCGCCGAAATCCTCGCCGATGTGGTGCCGGCAGGCATTTCGCCGTCGATCCAGAGCGCGCCGCTCGGATTCAAGCCGAACGTCACCGGCAAGGCCGTGATCGACAGCTATACCGAGCACGTGATGCGCGTCGCGGCGAAGCTCATCGACCTCGAAAAGCGCACCGGCCGCACCGTGACGCTGGCGCTGGAGCCCGAGCCGTTCTGTTTCCTGGAGACGACCGACGAGACGGTCGACTACTTCACCAACCACCTCTACACCGGAAAATCCGCCGAGATGCTGGCGAAGCTGTCCGGCCTGCCGATCTCGGAAGCGATCATCGCCCAGCGCCGCTTCATCGGCACGGTGTTCGACATCTGCCACCAAGCCGTGGTGTACGAGGACATCGCCGTGTCGCTGCAGAAGCTCGTCGACGCCGGCATCCCGATTTTCAAGCTGCAGGAAGCAGCCGCGCTACGGATTCCGGACGTCACCCAAAAGAACGTTGACACGCTCAGGCGCTACGCCAAGACCATCTACCTGACGCAGACCGTCGAGAAGAAGGACGGCAAGCTCAACCGCTTCCTCAATCTGGAGGACGCCTTCAAGGCCTGGGAGACCAATCCCGGCCCGCGCGAATGGCGCACCCATTTCCACGTGCCGGTGTTCCTCGACGATCTCGGCGAATTCGGCACCACGCGTTTCGCCATCGAGGATGCGCTGAAGTTCCACAAGACGAAGCCGCTGTCGCGCCAGCTCGAGATCGAGACCTACACTTGGGACGTGCTGCCCGACCATCTCAAGACCGGCGATATCGTCGATTACGTCTCGCGCGAGATCGAATGGGTCAAAGGCCAGCTTCAGTAATACAACTTCAATAGCGAGGGTTTGCCATGAAGGTCGGTTTCATCGGGACGGGCCGCATGGGTCAGGCCATGGTCCGCCGCATGCTGGAAGCAAAGCATGAGGTCGGCGTCTACAACCGCACGGCCGAGAAGGCCAAGCCGCTGGCCGACGCTGGTGCCAGGGTCGTCGGCTCGATTGCCGACGCCGCGCGCTATGACGACGCCGTCTACACCATGCTGGCCGACGACGCCGCGCTGGAAGACGTCGTGTTCCAGAGCGGGGGCTTGCTTGCCTCGCTGCCGAAAGGCGGCATCCACATTTGCGCCGGCACCCACGGCATTCCCGTCATCCGCAAGATCAAGGCCGCGCACGCGGAGAAGGGCCAGCACTTGGTCGCGGCCCCCATGATGGGGCGGCCTGAGCTCGTCTCCTCCGGCACGGCAGGCGTCTTCGCCTCCGGTCCTACCGATGCTCTGGCCAAGTGCAAGCCTTTGTTCGATGCCATCGCCCGGCGCGTCTTCGAAGGCGGCACCGACCCCGAAGCCGCCACCGCCATGAAGATCGCCAACAACTTCGTGCTCGGTTGTGCCATCGAGGCGATGGGTGAAGGCTTCGCGCTCACCCGCAAATACGGCGTCGACATGCCGGTGTTCTACGACGTGATGACCGACGGGCTGTTCAACTGCTCGGCCTACAAGGTCTACGGCAAGATCATGGTGGACGAAAGCTATTCGAAGGTCGGCCAAATGGCCGTGCTGGGGCTCAAGGACGCCAACTTGGCGCTGGAAGCCGGCGGCCTCAAAGGCGTGCCGCTGCCGAGCGGCAACGTCTGGCGCGACCGCCTGGTCGGCGCGGTGGCCCACGGTGACGGCGACAAGGACTGGGCGGTGATGGCGCTGGAGCAGGCCCGCGCCAGTGGATTGGCGTGATCCCATGGCCAAAGCCTTCGACTTCGTCCCGCTCCTGCGCGCCGGACTGCCGCCCGCGGCCGTCAAATTCACCGGGCTGCCGAAATACAATTTCACCGGCGGCAACAACGACTCCGACGAGCTGCCGCTCGACGGCCTGATATCGGCGGCGCACTCGGTGCTGACCCGCGAGGGTCGCAACCTTTCAACCTACAACCTCGCCGGCGGGCCACAGGGCTATCTGCGGCTCCGCGAGTTCCTGGCCGCCAAGCTCCAGCGCGACGCAGGCATGCCCTGCACTGCCGACAACATCCTGATCGTCTCGGGCTCGCTCCAGGCGCTCGATCTGGTCAACGGCGTATTCCTCAACCCCGGCGATACCGTGATCGTCGAGCAGGACAACTACCAGGGCACCCTAAACCGCCTGACACGGGCGAAGGTGGAAACGGTCGGCATCCCGCTCGACAGCGATGGCATGCGCATGGACGCGCTCGCCGCAGCGCTCGCCGAGCTGAAGGCGCGCGGCGTGCGGCCCAAGTTCATCTACTCCATTCCAACGGTGCAGAACCCGACCGCCACCATTCTCCCCGAGGCGCGGCGCGCCGAAATGCTGCGGCTCGCCGACGAATACGGCGTGCCTATCATCGAGGACGACTGCTACGCCGACCTGACCTGGGACGGCAAACGCCCGTCTGCGCTCTACGCGATGAGCAAATCCGAGAACGTGATCCACATCGGCTCGTTCTCGAAGTCGATCGCCCCCGCACTTCGGGTGGGCTTCGTGGTGGCCCCCTGGCAGGCGATGTCGCGCCTGCTTTCAATCAAGTTCGACGCGGGGTCCGGCGCGGTCGAGCAGATGATGATCGCCGAATACTGCGCGTCGCATTTCACCGACCATGTGCCGGAGCTGCGGAAGGGACTCCGCAAGAAACTCGATACCTTGATGGAATCGCTCAACGAGCAGTTCGGCACCGCGGCCGAGTTCGAGGAGCCGAAGGGCGGCATCTTCCTGTGGGTCAAGCTTCCGGACAACGTCGACACGATGAAGCTCTACCAGCCCGCGCTCAAGGCCGGGGTCGCCATCAATCCCGGGCCAGAGTGGTCGGTGGACAAATCCCACAGCAAGAGCCGGATGCGACTTTGTTTCGCCAGCCCGACCCACGACGAGATCCGCAAGGGAATCGCCACCCTGGCCGAGGTCTGTCACCGCGAGTTCGGCGTGCCCACGCGTATTTCCAACGTCAAGCGGTAAATTGGCGGACACCGACCCATCCACGTCATGCCCGGGCTTTACCCGAGCATGGCATGACAACACCGGGGCTTTGGTGGAGAATGCGGCACCCCCACGCCGGAGGACGCGCAATGGCCAAAACATCGCTGACGCCCGAGCAGATGGAATCCCGCACGGCCCGCTTCAAGAACCTGCAGACCTATCAAAAGCAGAACTTCGAGGCTCACAACATCCCGCCCGGCGCGGTCGAGAAGGTCACCGCCCGCAAGGTGTTCCCGGTGATGGCGCCGGCCGACTACCAGGGCCGCAGCGCCGGCGCCCCTGTGAAAGGCCCGCGCGGGCTGATCGTCAGCATCGCGGAGTGCGAGCCGCACAACGGCCCGGGCCTGCACCGCCATCTCAACACGGTGGAGAATTTCTTCTGCCTGTGCGGCCGTTTCGAGATCGCATGGGGTGACAATGGCGAGAACAAGCTGGTGCTCGAGCCGAACGACATGATCTCGGTGCCGCGCGGCGAGAACCGCAGCTTCCGCAACATCTCCGAGGAGGTCGGCCGCCTCCTGGTGATGATCGTGCCGGAAACCGACCAGCAGATTGATCCGATCACCTACGCGCCAAGTCTCGGCAAAGAGATCGAGAGCGAGTACGGCAAGAAGGCCTTGGAGGGTCTGCAGACCATCGGCTTCAAGTTCGAGGAGCCGGTCGCCGGTTAGACGGCAAGCTCCCTGCAACCCATCAGGCGCGGCAGATGCCACATTCACGCCGCGGGGCGGATGCAATATTTCTGTCGCGAACCTATGAAATCTGTCCCGTTCGCCGACCAGACTGCAACGCCCTGCCTTCCGGCAGGACATGACAGGACGACAATCGGACCATGATCAGAGTGAGTGCATTTCGCTGGGTGCCGCCGTTCGCCCAAGGGCTGGTGCGTGACTTTCGCGTGCGCTGGGCGCTCGAAGAGGCGGGCTTTGAATACGAGCCGCTGCTGATCAGTGCAGCGGACCAGAAGTCCGACAATTATCGAAGCCTTCAGCCGTTCGGTCAGGTGCCCGCCTACGAGGAGGACGGGTTGGCGCTGTTTGAGTCCGGCGCCATCGTGCTGCATATCGCCGAGCGATCTGCGGCTCTGATGCCGCCCGACCCCGGCGCCCAGGCTCGCGTGAAGACGTGGATATTCGCGGCGCTCAACACGATCGAACCGCACATTCAGAATCTGGCCGAAATCGACCTCTTTCACGCCGACAAGGCATGGGCGAAGGTGCGCCGGCCTGATGTGGTCAAGATGGTCAACACGCGGCTGGCGAACCTCTCCAGCGTCCTGGACGGACGGGAATATCTCGAGGACCGATTCACCGCGGCCGACCTGCTCATGACCACGGTGCTGCGCATCCTGCGCCATACCGATCTGGTCGCGAAAACGCCCGTGCTCGAAACCTATCGCCAGCGGTGCGAAGACCGGCCGGCGTTTCACAAGGCCATGTCAGATCACATGGCGCCCTTCGAAGGTAAGGTCCGGGGCGGCTAGGCCGCACGCCCTCAACTGAACGCCGCCTTGTAGTCCTGCACGAACTGCCTGGTCGTGATCGGAGCGCGGCCGACGATGTCGCGGATCGGCTGCGTGTTCTCCTTGGAGAACGCGCCCTTGCCGCCCGCCCGCGCGATCGACACGAGATGCGCGACCAGCCAGTCGGGCATGTTGCGCGCCTTCATCGCCGCCTCGGCCTGCTCAAGCGTCACCTCGACATAGGCGATGGGCTTATCGATCACGTCGCCGATGACTTTGGCAAACTCCCCGAACGTGGTGCTGACCCCGGAGAAAACATACATCTTGCCGGCGTGCTTGGCCGGATCGCGCAGCACGCGCGCACCGACCGCGCCGGTGTCGCGCACGTCGATCAGCGCGACCGGCAGATCCTTGGGCCACGGCTGCACGATCTTGCCGTCGTTCTTGATCGAGGGCGCCTGCCCCATGATGTTCTGCATGAACAGGCCGGGGCTGAGGATGGTCCATTTCAGCCCGCTCTTCTTGAGGTGCTCCTCGATCTTGTAATGCGCCTGGCCGTTGACCGACTCCACGTTCGGGCCGATCACGTCGCGGCCGCCCGAGACCTTGACGATGTATTCGGCGCCCGCAGCCTTCGCGGCATCGATTACGTTGATCTGCTGGACGTCCGATTTCGGGTTGTGGCCGGTGACGATGAACACGCGCTTTGCTCCGGCCAGCGCCTTTTCCATGCCGGCGCGATCGTCAAGCTCTGCCACCGCGGTCTTGGTGTCGGCGCCGAGCACCTCTTTTGCCTTGTCGGCGTTGCGCACAACGCAGACTGGATTTTCACCCAGGCCCTTGAGTTCCTTGACCACTGCTCGTCCGGTGTTCCCGGTGGCGCCGACAACCGCATACATGGCGTTACTCCCTTTACTCTTGTTGCTGGATCAGCGGACCTTGACCCGCTCGATGAACTTAGCGAACGCGGCAAGCTGCTGCTTGATGAGGTCGTTCGCAGCCTGATCCGTCAGCTTGCCGTCGGCGAACTTGCTTGCCGCCATGTTGACGATCACCTCGGGCTTGCCGAACAGTTGCGCATCGATCGCCTGCAAGGCCATGCGGAGGTGGTACTGCATGCGCGAGCCGCCCAAGAGGCCCGGCGCGGCCGACTGGATGCACACCGGCTTGTCCTTGAACGCGACTTCCTTGTAGCGCGAACACCAGTCGATGGCATTCTTCAGGCCGGACGGGATCGACCAGTTGTATTCCGGCGACACGATCAGCACGCCGTCAGCAGCGCGCACCGCCTCGTGCAGCGCGTCGGCATCCTTAGGGAAGCCGGTCGATTGCTGGTCGTCGAAATTGTAGATCGGTATCTTCGCGAACGACGGCGCCTCCTTGAACGTCATCCCCTCGGGGCCAAGGCCCATCGAGGCGTTCATCAACTGCCGGTTGAACGAGCCCTTACGCAAAGAGCCACAGATCGCCACAACGTTAGCCATTGCCTGTCCTGTCGGTTGGATCGAACTCGAAAAACGTCTGCTCCCGCGAGGCGCGTGAGCGGTGGAAGCTCCTTAGCATGGGCGCGACGGCCATGGCGAGACATCGGCGCCGGCGCGTGGCCGCCCGCTATAGCTGCGGGATGCCGGCCTTTTCCCGCACACCCTGCCACTTGGCGATTTCGCCGGCGATGTGCCGGGACAGTTCGTCAGGCGTCGACACCTTGGGCTGCGCGCCAAGGTCCGCGATCTGCTTTCGCACGGCGGGGCGGTCGAGCGCCTCCTTCACCGCCTTGTTGAGCCGATCGACGATCGGCTGCGGCGTCCCGACCGCCATCGACAGCCCATACCAGCTTGTCACGTCGAAGCCCGGCAGGCCGAACTCGGCGGCGGTCGGCACCTCGGCGAGCGTCGGATAGCGCTCCGGCGAGGTCACCGCGATCGCCTTGAGTGTGCCGGCGCGGATTTGCCCGGTCACGACCTGGATCAGCTCGAAGGAGTAGTTGGTGTCCTTGGAGAGCAGCCCCGCCACCACCGCGGGCGTCGAGCGGTATGGGATATGCGTGGCCTTGACGCCGGCCATCTGGTTGAACAGCTCGGCCGAGAAATGCTGCGTCGTGCCAACGCCGGCGCTGCCGTAGTTGTATTTGCCGGGGTCGGCCTTGAGCAGTGCGATCGCGCCTTTGATGTCATTGGCCGGAAATTCCGGCGTGGCGATCATCACCAGGCCTGCCGTCCCGACCAGCGACACCATCTGGAAATCCTTGATCGGGTCGTAGGGCAGCGCCTTGTACATCGCGGGCGTCACCGCATGGGCGTTGCTCATCATCAGGATCGTGTAGCCATCCTTGGCGCCCTTGGCGACCTGATCGCCGCCAACGATGCCGCCGGCGCTGTGGCGGTTCTCCACCACCACCGGCTGGCCCAGGATCTCCTGCAGCGGCTGCGCAATCACCCGCGCCGCGAGATCGGTGCCGCCGCCGGCCGCGAAGCCCACCACGATCTTGATCGGCCGCGTCGGATAGTCCTGCGCCGAGGCCGGCCCGAGCGCCGCAAGGCTCATAACAGCGAATGCAACGCATGCGCGTGCGGTGGTCATCAGGTCTCCTCCCGGGCGTTACGTGATTGTTTTTACAGTTCGGCGTTGCGCCGCTTACTCGATCACCCGGTCGGCAGTGAACAGCAGTTTCGGCGGAATCTCCAGCCCCAGCGTCGTCGCAGTCTTGCGGTTGATCTGCAACTCGAACTTAGCCGGGCTCTGCACCGGCAACTCGCCCGGCTTGGCGCCTTTGAGGATACGGTCGACGTAAGACGCCGCCCCGCGATACTGACTGGCGAGTTGGTCAGCCGAGGTAGCCCCATAGAACATCAGGCCGCCCTCGTCGATGAAGTCTGCCACTGCCGACACCGTGGGCACGCGGGCGTCCCTGGCAAGCTCGGCAATGCGACCCTGACGCAGTCGTGTGTAGGTATCGGTCGGAAGGATCAGGCCGCCAGGCTGCGGGCCCGAGAGGGCTCCGATGGCACCAACGATATCGGCGTCGCTGCGGACCGGCGCCGCGATGATCTCGATACCGAAAGTGGGACCCGCCAATTCGATGGCACGCTGGAAGAACCTGGTCTGCGGCGATGTGTCGGGGTTGGCCATCACGGCAACGCGGCTCAGTTTCGGCGCTATCTCCTTCAGCAGTTCAAGCCATTTTCCCCCAGTCGAAAATTCGTACGACGAAAATCCAGTGATATTGCCGCCGGGACGCGTAACGCTGGTGACGAAGCCCTGCGCCATCGGATCGGATACCTGCACAAACACCACCGGTATCGACGAGGTGGCGCGCTGAATCGCGGCAAGATTAGTCGTCGAGGCGGCAAGAATAACCTCGGGCGCAAGCTTGACCAATTCCTGCGCGAGAGTGGCGGCACGGTCGGCATTGCCGCCATTCCAGCGATACTCGATGCGCAGATTTCGGCCATCAAAATATCCGACGGCGCGCAACCCCTCGACGAACGCGGTCACGTTCGACTGTAGCAAGGTCTCGCCGGGCGCACCGTTCATCAGAACCCCGACGATGCGTATCTTCTGCGCGCGTGCAACGCTCGGCCAACTGGCCGCCGCGCTGCTGAGCAATGCGATGAATTCACGCCGCCGCATGGGATCGCCCCGGTTATCCCGCCGCAGCGGCAGGATACCAGTTCAATCGGAGGATGTGGAAACCGATTGGCGCCGCAATGGCCGCCTCACCCTCACATCTTCTTATACGCGTCCACCACCGCCTGCCCTTCGGCGCCCGCGCGCTTCAGCCAATCGGTGGTGAGCTGCTCGCCGATCTTCTTGAAGCCGTCCTCCAATGCCTTGCTCGGCTTCTGCACCTTCATGCCCTTCTTGGCGATCTCGTCATGGTACCACTCCGTCTTGGTCTCCCAGACCTTCCAGCCGCGCTCCTCGGCGACCTTGGCAAGCCGCAGCACGGTCTCCTGCGTCGGCTTGTCGAGCGCGTCGAATGCAGCCTTGTTGACGAAGGTGACATTGCGCGGGATCCACGCGCGAGTGTCGTAGAAGTGCGTCAGCGTTTCCCAGACCTTTGAATCGTAGCCCGTCGCGCCCGACGACATGAACGAGTTGACCACGCCGGTCGCCAGCGCCTGCGGCAACTCCGCCGCCTGCACCGTCACCGCCTGCGCGCCGACCAATTCGCCGATCCGCGCGGTGCCGACGTTGTAGGCGCGCCACTTCAGGCCCTTCATGTCGTCGATGGTGTTGATGTCCTTCTTGGCGTAGATGCCCTGCGGTCCCCACGGCACGGTGAACAGCACCATGATGCCCTGCGCTGCGAGCTTCTGCTCGATCAGGGGTTTGGAGGCTAGCCAGAGTTTCTTTGCCTCGGGAAAGCTTGTCGCCAAGAACGGCACCACGTCGATGCCGAAGATGGGGCTTTCGTTTTCCAGGATCGAGATCAGGATTTCCCCGGTTTGCGCTTGTCCGGTCGCGACCGCGCGCTTGATTTCGGGCCCCTTGAACAGCGAGGCGCCGCCGTGCACCGCGATCTGCAGTTTGCCGCCGGTCGCTTCGGACACGTCCTTGGCGAAAGCGCTCAGGTTTTCCACGTGCGGGTTGTCGTTCGGATAGGCGCTCGGCAGGTTCCACTTGGTCTGCGCCGATGCAGTCGCCGTGAGCGCAAGAACGCCCGCGACCGCGGCCAAAAACTTCACTCGAACCCTCATGGTATCGCCCTCTGCGCGTTGAGATCAGGGTGGAAAGGCCATCCGTGGCAGCACCATCACGATATCAGGAAATACCGTGATGATGCCAACCGCTAGGACGAGCAGGAAGAAAAACGGCAGCGAGGCCCGCGCGACGAAATTGGAATCCTTGCCGCTCATGGTTTGCAGAACAAACAGGTTGAATCCGACCGGCGGCGACACCTCGGCCATCTCCACCACCAGCACGACGAAGATGCCGAACCAGACGAGATCGAAGCCCGCCGCTTTGATCATCGGGATGACCACGGCGGTGGTCAGCACGATCATCGAGATGCCGTCGAGCGCCGTGCCGAGCACGATGTACATCACCGTCAGCGCCGCGATCAGCGCGTAGGGGCTGAGCCCGAAGCTGTCGACCCAACTCGCCAGCGCTTGCGGCACGCCGGTGTAGGCCATCGAGGTGGACATGTAGGACGCGCCCGCAAGGATCAGCATGATCATGCAGGTGACGCGCGTCGCCCCCATCACGCTCTGGAAGAACGGCGTCCACCCTAGCGTGCCGTGATACCAGGCGATGGCGAGCGAACCCAGCACGCCCCAGGCCGCGCATTCGGTCGCGGTGGCCCAGCCGAGCAGCAGCGCGAGGAAAACGAGGAGAATAAGGAGCATCGTCGGAATGAGCTGCGCCGACTCGCGCAGCTTCTCCCGAAACGTCATCGACGGTTCGGGCGGCGGCTGCTTGTCCGGATTGAGCAGCGACCAGATGACGATGTATCCAGAGTACAGCACCATCACCAAAATTCCCGGCAGGAAACCCGCCAGGAACACCTGGATGATCGAGACGTTGGCCTGCACCGCATAGATCACCATCATGATCGACGGCGGAATGAGGATGCCGAGCGTGCCTGCGCCAGCGAGCGAGCCGAGACTGACCTTCTCGTCGTAGCCGCGCTTGTTCAGTTCCGGCAGCGCGATCTTGGCGACAGTCGCCGTGGTCGCCGCCGAGGAACCCGACACGGAGCCAAAGATACCGCAAGCCAGCACGTTGACGTGCATCAGCCGGCCGGGGATCCGGTTGAGCCATGGCGCCAGCCCACGGAACATCTCCTCCGACAACTTTGTGCGAAACAGAATTTCGCCCATCCAGATGAACAGCGGCAATGCTGCGAGCGACCACGACGCGCTGTTGCCCCACACCGTCGTCGCGAGCACCGCGCCGGGCGGCACGTTGCCGCCGACGAACAGCATGCCGGCGTAGCCGCACGCCATCAGCGCGATGCCGATCCACACCCCGCCCGCCAGCAGCACGGTGAGGATGATCAGCAGCAGAAGCGCAATCCAGATCAGTTCCATCGTTCAGACGCCGCTCTGGATCGCCTGCTCGACCACCTCTTCGGCGGTCGTGGGCTTTGGCTTCTCGTAGCGCGGCGGGTTGCCGCGGGCGACGTGGATCAACTCGTCGATGAAGGCGATCAGCAGGATGAAAAGGCCGGTGAAATAGCCAATCTGCGGAATCCACATCGGGATCGAGATCACGCCCTGCGACATCTCGTGGAAGCGCCAGGAGTCGCGGATAAGCTGGCCGGCGTAGAACGTGAAAAAGCCGATGAAGCCGATGCCGACGACAAGACAGACGACTTCAACCCAATGCCGGCTGCGCGCCGGCAGCTTGTCGATCAGCAGACCCACCCGGATCATCTCGCCGCTGCGGAAGGTGTGCGCGAGGCCGAGGAATGCCATCGCCGCCATGCACCAGGATACGAAATCGTCCGCCGCCGGGATGTTCAACCCGACCGGCCGGCCGGCCGATAGCAGCATCATGAGTACGAAAATCGCCAGCAGAAACGCACCGGCGAGATAGCCCGAGAATAGGTAGAGACGATCAAGAAAAACCCGCATGATGCCTCCACACCCGATAATCAATGCCAATGATGGCGTTTAGGACCGGCATGAAGCAAGCGAAACTCCGAAACGGACAATGGGACTTCTGGATCGACCGCGGCGGCACCTTCACCGATGTGGTCGGGCGGCGGCCGGACGGCACGCTCACGGCCCACAAGCTCCTGTCGGAAAACCCGGAGGCCTATCGCGACGCCGCCGTCCAGGGCATCCGCGATCTGCTGGGCCTTGCAAGAGGCGAGCCAATACCCGCCGGCCAGGTCGGCGCGGTGAAGATGGGGACCACGGTCGCAACCAATGCGCTCCTGGAGCGCAAAGGCGACCGCACATTGCTGCTGACCACCAAAGGGTTCCGCGACGCGCTCCGCATCGGCTATCAGGCGCGGCCGAAGATTTTCGCCAAGCACATCATCAAGCCGGAAATGCTGTTCGAGCAGGTGTTCGAGGTCGACGAGCGCGTGCTCGCCGACGGCACGATCGAGCGCGCGCTCGATCTGGAAGGCGTCCGCGCTGAGCTTGAGCGCGCCAAGGCCGATGGCATCAAAGCCATCGCAATCGTGTTCATGCACGCCTACCGCTATCCGGAGCACGAGCAGCGCGTCGCCAAACTGGCCCGGGATATGGGTTTTCCGCAGGTCTCGGTCAGCCACGAGGTCTCGCCGCTGATCAAGCTCGTCGGCCGCGGCGATACGACGGTGGTGGATGCGTATCTCTCACCGATCCTGCGCCGCTATGTCGCAACGGTGGGCTCCGAGCTCGACGCCAAGAAATCCGGCGTGCGCCTGATGTTCATGATGTCGTCGGGGGGGTTAACCGCCGCCGAGCTGTTCCAGGGCAAGGACGCGATCCTGTCGGGACCGGCCGGTGGCGTTGTCGGTATGGCGGAGACTGGCCGCGAGGCGGGCTTCAAAAATCTGATCGGCTTCGACATGGGCGGCACCTCGACCGACGTGTCGCACTACGACGGCGAATACGAGCGTGCCTTCGAAACGGAAGTTGCCGGCGTGCGGATGCGCGCGCCGATGATGCTCATTCACACCGTCGCGGCCGGCGGCGGCTCGGTGCTGCATTTCGATGGCGCGCGCTTCCGCGTCGGTCCCGATTCTGCAGGCGCCAATCCCGGCCCGAAATGCTATCGCCGCGGCGGCCCACTCGCGGTCACCGACGCCAACGTGCTGGTCGGCAAGCTCATCCCGGATTTCTTCCCGAAGATTTTCGGACCGAACCAGGATCAATCGCTCGACGCGTCAACGGTGAAAACCGCCTTCGCCGAATTGGCCAAAGAGGTCGGCGGCAAATCGCCGGAGGAGATCGCCGACGGCTTCATCAAGATCGCGGTCGAGAACATGGCCAACGCGATCAAGAAAATCTCGGTGCAGCGCGGCTATGACGTCACCCGCTATGCGCTGAACTGCTTCGGCGGCGCGGGCGGACAACACGCCTGCCTCGTCGCCGACGCGCTCGGTATGACCGAAGTGCTGATCCATCCGTTCTCGTCGCTCTTATCCGCCTACGGCATGGGGCTGGCCGACATCCGCGCCACCCGCCAGCAGGCGATCGAGGAAAACCTCGGCGCCAAGGCGCTGGCCGCGATCAGGCGTGAGGGCGGCCGGCTCGACAAGGATGCCAAGACCGAGGTCGCCGGCCAAGGCGTGCCGCCGGCCAAGATCAAGGTGATCGTGCGGGCGCACATCCGATATGCCGGCACCGACACGCCGCTGGTGGTGCAAGCAGGCTCCCTCGCCAAGATGAAATCCGCCTTCGAAAAGGCCCACAAGGCGCGCTTTGGCTTTATCGACCGGGGCAAGCAACTGGTGGTCGAGGCGGTGTCGGTCGAAGCGGTTGGCGGCGGCGCCAAGTTCCGCGAGAGGAAGCACAAGACCAGCCGCGCAAAACTCCCCTCGCCCGCCCGCACGACGCAATTCTTTTCGAACGGAAAGTGGAACAAGGCCGCGGTCTATACCCGCGAGCAGCTTTCGCCGGGCCACAAGGTCAAGGGCCCCGCCATCATCATCGAGCCGCACCAGACCATCGTGCTGGAGGACGGCTGGCGCGCCGAGATCACGGCGAAGAACCATCTCGTGCTCAAGCGCGTCGTGGCGCTCCAACGCACCAAGGCGGTCGGCACCAAGGCCGATCCGATCATGCTCGAGGTGTTCAACAACCTGTTCATGTCGATCGCCGAGCAGATGGGCGTGTCGCTGCAGAACACCGCCTACTCCGTCAACATCAAGGAACGACTCGACTTCTCCTGCGCGGTGTTCTCGGCCGACGGTCTGCTCGTCGCCAACGCGCCGCACATGCCGGTGCATCTCGGCTCAATGGATCGCGCGGTCGAAACCATCATCCGCGAGAACAAGGGCAAGATCCGGCCGGGCAACTCCTACCTGATCAACGCGCCGTACAACGGCGGCACCCACATCCCCGATCTTACTGTCTGCACGCCAATCTTCGACAAGGCCAAGCGCAAAATGCTGTTCTGGGTGGCGAGCCGCGGCCACCACGCCGACATCGGCGGCATCGCGCCCGGCTCCATGTCGCCCATCGCTACCTCGATCGAGGAAGAAGGCATCTACATTGACAATTTCAAGCTGGTCGACCGCGGCAAATTCCGCGAAGCGGCGCTCAACGATCTTCTGACGAAGGCGGAATACCCGGCGCGCAATCCACTGCAGAACGTCAACGACCTCAAGGCGCAGATCGCCGCCAACGAAAAGGGCGTGCAGGAACTGCACAAGATGGTTGGCCTGTTCGGGCTGAACGTCGTGCACGCCTACATGAAGCACGTCCAGGACAACGCCGACGAAAGCGTACGCCGCGTCATTGAAAAGCTGCACGACAGCGAGTTCAGCTACGAGGCCGACCAAGGCAACGTGGTCAAGGTGAAGATCACGGTCGACAAGAAGAAGCGCGAGGCCACCGTCGATTTCACCGGCACCTCACCGCAACAGGGTACGAACTTCAACGCTCCCGAGCCGGTCACCCGCGCGGCGGTGCTCTACGTGTTCCGCGTCATGGTCGACGACGATATCCCGATGAACGCAGGGTGCCTGCGTCCGATCAACATCATCATCCCCGACAACTCGATGCTGCGGCCGCACTACCCCGCGGCGGTCGTCGCCGGCAACGTCGAAGTCTCGCAGATGGTGACCGACACTTTGCTGGGCGCGCTCGGCGCCATGGCGGGTGCGCAGGGCACCATGAACAACGTCAACTTCGGCAACGCGACGTACCAGTATTACGAGACGATCTGCTCGGGTTCTCCCGCCGGACCCGGATTTCCAGGCACCGACGCGGTGCACACCCACATGACCAACACGCGGCTCACCGATCCCGAGATTCTGGAATTCCGCTATCCGGTGGTGCTGGAGGACTTCCACATCCGCAAGGGCTCCGGTGGCAAGGGCAAGTGGGATGCCGGCGACGGCATCCGCCGCACCATGCGGTTCCTCGAGAAGATGGAATACACCGTGCTGTCGGGCCACCGCCGCATTCCGCCGTTCGGCATGGCCGGCGGCGAGGACGGCCAGATCGGCGAGAACTACGTCCGCCGCAAGGACGGCAGCATGGAGCGGCTCAAGGGCGCCGACGCCACCGTGGTCGACGCAGGCGAAGCGATCATCATCCAGACGCCAACCGCGGGCGGGTATGGCAAGCCCTGACAAAAACAATCGGAAGGAACTCACGATGCACAAACAAGTCATCAAATCCGACGTCCCCGAGACCGGGGGACCGTTCAATCTCTGCGTCCGGCACGGCGACATGATCTACGTATCCGGCCTGCCGCCGTTCGATGCGGAGTTTTCCGGCAAGCTGAAAGCCGCGCGCGCCAACAAGCAGCCGATCCCGGCGTTCCCCGACATCCCGTTCGACCGACAGGTGCGGATCGTCATGGATCACCTGAAGAAGCTCGTCGAAGCCGCAGGCTCCAACATGGATTGCCTGCTCAAGGTCATCGTCTGGCTCAAGGACCAGCGCCAGCAGGAGGAGTTCGACAAAATCTACCGGAGCTACTTCACCAGCCAGGAGACCCTGCCCGCGCGCACGCGCATGCAGGCGGGCCGCACGCCACTCGACTGCGGCCTCGAGGTCGAGGCGATCGGCTACGTGCCATAGGGGACGCGCCATGGGCACCTACATCGTGCTGGTGAATTCGACGGACCAGGGCGCCAAGGCGCTCCGCGAAGTTCCGAACCGCCAGCAGACCTCGCGGGACACGGCGGCGAAGCTCGGCATCGTGCGTAAGACCGTCTACATGACGCTTGGGCCCTACGACTTTGTTCAGATCATCGAAGCGCCGAACGACGAGGCCGTCGCCAAATACGTTCTGAGCATCAATTCGAAGGGCAACGTCCGCACCACGACGATGCGGGCCTGGGACGAGGCCGAGCATTTCGAGTTTCTCAAGCACCTGACCTGATCGCGCAGCTCACGCGGGGGCGAGCATGAGCAGGCTTGGATTTTGCGCCGCACTTGGTTTGGCGATCGCGACCGTCAACGCGGCTGCGCAACCGGCCGACCGGACCAAGTTCTGGAAATCGGTGCAAAAGAAATGCGACGAGACGGCCAGCACCGAAATCTCACCGCTCGCAACCGCAATCGCCCAGGCGGCCAAAGCCGAGCACAAATTGTGGGAGGGTCACAAGATCGACCACACCGGCCGGCTCTATCAATTCGGCCTTGTCGAATCCGAGCACCTCGAAACCTCGAAGGAGGACGCGAAGTTGCACGACGTCGGCTGGTGGAATGTCTGGCGCTACTGGCAGTTCGTGATGACCTTCGACGAGGCTTATCTCAAAAACGAAAAGGATCGAGAAACGAACGCTGGACAGGCTCACCGTGTATTCGGTCGACAAGGGCCTCGCCGCAACCGATGCAATGCTTGACCTGCATGAGAAAGAGAAGACCACTCGCAGCTTGCTCGATACGATCGACAAGGTCGACGACAAGATACTCGATGCGGATATCAAGCAAAGCCTGAAGCAAAGCGTCACACGCAGCTTCGTCGTCGATAACCCCTGGTCGGCGGCGTTCATCTCGTATGTTGTCGGCCGCGCCATCAAGGCTCCTGACACAGCGCTCAAATTCTTCCCGAGCGCCGAGCACAGGAGCTACATCAACGAGGCGTTCGAAGCGTCGAAGGTGGAATACAACAAGGGCGCCACCCAAGCGGCGTATCGCGCGTGCCCGATCTACAAGACACGGCCACGGGTGGGTGACCTGATTTGCTATCAGCGGGAGCGGCTTTGCGCGGGTGTGGACCCGATGGCCGTCGCCAATCGTTTTGCCCACGGGGACGCACTTCCCAAGAACAACACCACTGGCGACCCGGAAGAGGATTGCGTCAGGATTTCCGCGACGCATTGCGACGTCGTCACCGACATCGACAAGACCACGAACAAGCTCCATTCGATCGGCGGCAACGTCCAGCAGTCGGTCACGGAGCGCCGGTTGCGCCTCGCGCCACCGACTTTGGCGCTCTCAAACAACCTCGGCGAGAAGGATTGCCGGCGGGACCAGGCCAAGGATGCGGTGCCCGCCAACAAACGCTGCTCCCTGAACAACAAGGACTGGTTCGTCCTGCTTCAGTTGCGCGACGGCAAGCCCAAGGTCGCGGGCAAGAACTAGGAAACAAGAACCGGGAAAGCTGAAAACAAAATGGCCAGGCTTTCGGCCCGGCCATTTGCATTCAATCTGAGCTACGCGATCAGGTCTGCTGGATCGCCGAGAGCACCCACTGGCCCTCGCGCGCGCGGCGGAAGGTCCAGAACTCGGTCGCCTCGGAGGGCTCTTCCTCGACGACGCGGCCGGTCGCACGATCGACGATCTTGTCGTTGAGCGAGTAGCGCATCGCCACGGTGGCGTAGTCATCGTTGATCTCGCGCCAGGCTTCCGACAGGTCGCCCTGCAGCAGCTTGACGTCGGAGATCTGGTTGATGACGCCGCGGCTCGCGTTCCGCGCGAACTCCTCGGAGAAGTACGACAGCATCTCCGGCGTCACGTGAACGCGCAGTGCGCCGAGATCTTCCTTGCCGTACGCGGTCTGGATGTCGCCCAATAGCTTTTCGAACGCATCGAAGTCCGCAGGCGTCACCTCGATCGGCTCATCGGCCGGAGGAGACGCGGATGCGCCGCCGCCGAAGCCCGCGAAGCCGCCGGCATTCGGCCGGTCGTTCGACAGGCTGTCGCGCAGCGAGGGGCCACCGGCCGTCGCCGGCTGATTGCGGCGCTGCCACCAGGCCCAGGCGAGGCGGGCGACGATCAGGACGAGCCCGATCTGCAACAGCAAGCCGAGCATCGAGGCGAAGCCGCCCATGCCGCCCATGAAGCCGTGACCGAACAGCATCCCGAACAGGCCGGCGCCAATGAAGCCCGCGGCGAGACCGCCGAGCAGTCCGCCACCGAACAGGCCGCCGCCGAGCAAGCCCGGTCGCGCCGCCTGGCCCGCGGTCTGACCCACCGCGTTACCCGGCCGCGCCGGCTGCGTCATGGTGCGCTCGATCGGAGCTGCGCGCGGCGCGGTGCTGCGTCGCCGCCGGCGCCGAGTACGTGCGGCCGCCGCGGCTGCCGGAGCTGCTCGACGAGCGTGCATCAACCGAAGCGACCGTAAATACCAGCGCGGCGACGACGGCCAACAAGCGCCAGCATCGGACGATGGAAGCGGATCATGGTGTTTCCTCGTAAGGGGCTCAGAGGCCCTGCTTATTGTCCTGACGCACTATATCGGTACGAGACAGCGCCCCGTGAAGGGGCTCTGTATAGAGGGCGCTGCATAGTGCCGCAGGGTCACCGCCGTTTTCGATGTCTTTGAGGTGTTTTCAGCCCTCTACCGCACTGCGGGAGGGAAACTCCGGCGTTTGCCAGCCAAGTCCTTTTACCAGCCGAGTGGCGCAGCGCCGGCGTAAGCGCGCTTGACCGGCTTCGCTGAGCAGCTCTTGTCGGCGCAGGGCGCCGCCTTCCGCTCCGCGATCAGTGACGTTCGTCGCCTGGCGCGGTTGCGGACGGGACCAGTGTGCGGACGGGCGCGCCGGCCTGGGCCAGGGCGGGGCTCGCGGTGGCGATCGTTGCGAGCGCGGCAACAGCGATGAGCGTGATGCGGATCATAGGTTCAATCCCTTGATACGCATTGGTCGCGCTGGCGAGCGTGCGGGTTCAACGCCGCGATACGGGCGATACAACATCGTTCAAACGGCCCGAATAGGCCTCAATAGACCTTGTGCTTGTTCTGGCTCCAGTCGATCGCCGGCCGCGGGCCCGGCTCCTCGACCCAGTCGAGATCTTCGGCCGCCGGGTCCTTGATCCCGGGCCGCCGCGCGGCGATCGAGCCGGTGGTGGCCGGGTCGCCGCGGCGGGCGTCGCCGCGCCAGGCGAACGGATCGCTGTCCGGCTCGACCGGCGGATCGTAGCGTCGCGTCGGCGGCGGCTCGATCGGCCGGTCGATGCGTATCGCGGATTCTCGCGAGCAAGCGACGCCACCACTTCGCCGTCCACCGCGCCCGGCTGGCAGATGCGCCGGCCGCTCGCCCGCCGCATCAGGTCGACGTGGATGTGGTCGTAGTGGAATTGGTTGGAGCCCGGCGCCAGCACGGTGGTGAACTGATCGCAGGCCGAGCGCCTGCACGTCGCGGAGAAAGCCCTGCTCCTCCGGCGAGCCTTTCCAGCCGCCCTTGACCGTGATGCGGTGGCCGTCGGCCAGCACGAAGGCCGCGATGTCGAGCGCGTTGCCGAAGGCGTGCTCGGATATCTTCGCACCGGCCTGGCCGTTCATGCCGCGGCAGGAATAGGCCGAGATCTGCTTGATCTCGACCACCGGCTGGTTGAACCACTTGCGCGCCGCCGGCTGCACCGCGTTGGCGAACCAGCGATCGAGCGCGGACACGATCGGACAGGCGAGCGTCGCGGTGGGCTTGACCTCGATCGGCGTCGCGGCGGCAGGTTGCGGATTGCGCGGCGGACCAAGCGGCGGCAATGGCCGCGCCGATTGCGGCGGTCCGCTCGGCGCTGCGTCCGGGCCGCGCATAGGGCGGCAATTCTTCCACGTCATCCGTTTCGATGAGGCGGCGCCGCGCTGCGGCGAGCGGCGGATTGCAGCGGTTGTAAGCCGGCTGGCGGTCGCTGCGCTGCCAGTCCGGCGGCGCCTGCAGATTGGATGGCGGCGCACCAAGCATACTGCTGCTGCGGATAGCGCTGCGGCTGCACGACGCCGGGCGCTTCGATCGACATCGGCGCACCGGCTGCGGCGGCGCGGCTGCGCGTACTGCGGCTGTGGCGCGGAATACTGCTGCTGCTGCGAGATCGGCCAGCGCGGCTCCGGCGCCGGACGGCTCCCGCCGGCAATCGATCCGGGCGGCCGCACCGGCTCGTCGACATAGCCAAGCGCCGAGCCCTCGCCCAGCGCCGAGACCTTCAACGGAAAATCCGCCCCGCACATGCCGGGGCCTTCGATCGGCGAGATTTTGACGATGCCGGCGCTTTCCTTGACGGTGCCCGAGTTGAGGCAGGCGACCTCGGCTTCGCGCCGCCACGGCTCGCGTTCGCCGACATATTGCATGAAGCCGCGGCCGCATCCGGCCAGCGTCACGAGCACGCCGGAACCCGATGAGAAACCAACGCACGCCACGCGACATAGGCGCAGAATGCGAGCAATCCCGTTAAGGACTCTTCAATGCTGACCGCCGGTTTATGGTGAACCATCGTATATGCGGCCTTGATCCGCCTCGCCGTTTCGGGTCAAAACGCTGCGGCGTGCAAAAAATTCTTCGTTCGGGGAAAGCAATGGAAGGCAAATCGTCCCAAGGCAGGGTTCGTTTCATCCTCGCGGCGACCATGTCGTCGATGATGGTCGCCATGGTGACGCTGATCGTCACCTGGCTCAATCTCGGCCTGCGGCACGATTTCATCCTGCAATGGGCCAAGGCCTACATCATCGCCTGGCCGGTCGCGGCGATGACCGGCTACCTGGTCATGCCGATGGCGCGGCGCTTCACCGACCGCGTCGTGACCCTGATCGACGGCGCCGCCTGATGCCGTCAGTCCCAATGCTGTCAGCACTCGGTCTTGCCCGCGCCATCGAAGCCGGCGAACTCACGCCGGCGCAAGCGGTCGATCTCTGCGCCGACGCCATCGCCAAGCGCGAAGGCGAGGTCGGCGCCTTCGTCACGCTCGACCTCGAGGCCGCGCGCAAGGCAGCGCAGACCCCGGGCCTCAAGGACAAGCCGCTGCGCGGCCTGCCGGTCGCGCTCAAGGACATTTTCGACACCGCCGACATGCCGACCGAATACGGCTCGCCGATCTACGCCGGCCACCGGCCCAAGGCGGACGCCTCGCTGGTGGCGCTGATCCGCCGCGCCGGCGGCACGCTGATCGGCAAGACCGTCACCACCGAGTTCGCCCATCTCGATCCGGGCAAGACCCGCAACCCGAGAAACCTCGCGCACACGCCGGGCGGCTCGTCGTCGGGCTCGGCGGCCGGCGTCGCCGCGGGCTTCTTTCCGATCGCGACCGGCACGCAGACCGGCGGCTCGGTGATCCGGCCGGCAAGCTTCTGCGGCGTCACCGGCTTCAAGCCGTCGTACCGGCTGTTGCCGACCGTCGGCATGAAATGCGTGTCGTGGCATCTCGACACCGCGGGACTGTTCGCCGCTTCGGTCGCCGACGTCGCCTTCGCCGCTGCGGCGATCAGCGACCGCGATCTGCGCGTCGACGGCGGCAAGCCCGTCATCGCCGCGGATCGGCGTGCTGCGCGAGCAGCCCTGGGCGCCGGCCAGCGACGACATGAAGGCAGCGCTCGACAACGCCGCGCGGGCGGCCTCGGCCGCCAACGCCCGCGTGCGCGACATCACGCTGCCGCCGGTGCTGGCCAGCGCGTTCCGGGCCCACACGACCATCCAGGCCTACGAGGCGGCGCGCTCGCTTGCCTCCGAATACGAGCGCTGCGAAGGACAAGCTCGCCAAGGGCATCCTCGAACTGGTCGAGAGCGGCTTTGCCATCAGCGCCGACGCCTATGACGACGCCCGGCGCACCGCCAGCCAGGCGCGCCGCGCGCTGTCGGACCTGATGGCCGACATCGACGTGATCCTGTCGCCGTCGGCACCCGGCGCCGCACCGAAGGGTCTGACCTCCACCGGCAACTCGACCTTCAACCGGCTCTGGACCCTGATGGGAACCCCATGCGTGAACGTGCCGGGCCTCGCCGACCATAGCGGCCTGCCGCTCGGCGTTGCAGGTGATCGGCCGCTTCGGCAGCGACCGGGCGACCCTCGAGGCGGCCCTGTTCGTCGAGTCCGTGCTCGGCCGGCCGGTGAGTAGAGGGTGAGCAGACGGTGAGGCAGCGGCCTCAGTCGACCTCCCCAGGTTGCAGATGCCTAAAGTATGCGCCGTGGCGTGCAAGGCGACAGGGCCGCATTTCGGCCCAGAGCCGTGGAATTTTTATGTGAATAATTCAAAGACTTGAGCCAAATCGGTGGCAGCCGAAACAGTCTGGCGGTGCAGCAACGTTTGTAACTTTAGTCGGAGGCCGGGTCTGCTAGACTCGGCCCGTCCATACTGAGGAGGCCTGAAGGTGGACCTGACCTTGCGACTGAATGTGCTTGCCGTTTGCGCGGCGATCGCTTTCGTCGGCGCGATATTGCTCGGCATGTTTTGAAGCTCGGGGATTCTCCCCTAAGACCACTCCGCCGTTAAACGGCCAGAATGAGAACACCGGAGGGTCATCCCTCCGGTGTCTTGCTTTGTGGATCAGGCCGCGGCGTCCCGGGCCAGCGACTTCGGGTCGTAGTTGAGGATCGGCGCCAGCCAGCGCTCGGCCTCGGCCACCGTCCAGCCCTTGCGGGCGGCGTAGTCCTCGATCTGGTCGCGCTCGATCTTGCCGACGCCGAAGTAGTGGCTCTCCGGGTGGCTGAAATAGAGCCCGCAGACCGAGGCGCCCGGCCACATCGCAAAGCTTTCGGTCAGCTTCACGCCGATCCGCTCGCCGCCGAGCAGCTTGAACAGCGTGCCCTTCTCGGTGTGGTCGGGCTGCGCCGGATAGCCCGGCGCCGGGCGGATGCCCCGGTACTTTTCCGCGATCAGGTCGGCGTTGCCCAGGCCCTCGTCGGCGCGCGTAGCCCCAGAACTCCTTTCGCACGCTCTGGTGCAGCCGCTCGGCGAAAGCCTCCGCAAGGCGATCGGCCAGCGCCTTGACCATGATCGAGGAGTAATCGTCGTTGGCGTTCTTGAAGCGGTCGGCGACCTCGTCCTCGCCGATGCCGGCCGTCACCACGAAGGCGCCGATGTGATCGGCCTGCCCGGCCGGCGCGACGAAATCGGCCAGCGCCACGTTGGCACGGCCCTCGCGGCGCGCGAGCTGCTGGCGCAGCGTGTGCAGGGTCGCGATCGGCTTGCCGCGCGACGCATCGCCGAACAGGTGGATGTCGTCGCCAGACTGAATTCGCCGGCCAGAAGCCGACGCAACCGCAGCGGCCTTGAACCAGCCCTTCTCGACGATTTGCGTCGAGCATCTTGCTGCGCGTCGTCGTAGAGCGAGCGCGCCGCCTCGCCGACGATCTTGTCGTCGAGGATCGCCGGGAATTTTCCGGCCAGCTCCCAGGTGGTGAAGAACGGCGACCAGTCGATGAAATCGATCAGCTCGGCGATGGAGATGTCCTCGATCACGCGCGCTGCCGAGGAAGCTCGGCGCAACCGGCGTGTGCTTGCTCCAGTCGATCTTGAGCGCGTTGCCGCGCGCGTCCTTGAGCGACAGCCGCTTCTTGTCCTCCTGGGCGCGCGCATGGGTAGCCGCGATGCGGGCGTATTCGGCGCGGGTGTCGTCGACATATTTCTGCCGGCTCGTCGCGCCCATCAGAGCCTGCGCCACGCCGACCGCGCGGCTCGCGTCGGTGACATAGACGGTCTGGCCGCGCTTGTAGTTGGGATTGATCTTGACCGCGGTGTGCACGCGGCTTGTGGTCGCGCCGCCGATCAGCAGCGGCAGATCGAAATTCTGCCGCTCCATCTCGGCCGCGACATGGCACATCTCGTCGAGCGACGGCGTGATCAGGCCGGAGAGGCCGACGATGTCGCAGTTCTCGGCCTTGGCGGTTTCCAGGATCTTCGCCGCCGGCACCATGACGCCGAGATCGATCACCTCGTAATTGTTGCACTGGAGCACGACGCCGACGATGTTCTTGCCGATGTCGTGGACGTCGCCCTTCACGGTGGCGAGCAGGATCTTGCCGGCGGGCTCTGCTGATCGGCGCCGCCGCGGGCGAGCTTTTCCGCCTCCATGAACGGCATCAGATGCGCGACCGCCTGCTTCATCACGCGGGCCGACTTCACCACCTGCGGCAGGAACATCTTGCCCGAGCCGAACAGGTCGCCGACCACGTTCATGCCGTCCATCAGCGGGCCTTCGATCACCGACAGCGCGCGGTCGGCGTTTTGCCGCGCCGCCTCGGTATCCTCGACGATGAAATCGGTGACGCCGTGGACGAGCGCATGCGCCAGCCGCTTCTCCACCGGCCATTCGCGCCAGGCGAGATCGGCCGCCTTGTGCTCCTTGCCGGCGCCGTGGAATTTCTGCGCGATGGTCAGCAATCGCTCGGCCGCGTCCGGCCGCCGGTTGAGCACCACGTCCTCGCAGGCCTCGCGCAGTTCAGGCTCGAGGTCGTCGTACACCGCCATCTGGCCGGCGTTGACGATGCCCATGTCCATGCCGGCCTTGATGGCGTGATAGAGGAACACCGAGTGCATCGCCTCGCGCACGCGCTCGTTGCCGCGGAACGCGAACGACAGGTTCGACACGCCGCCGGAGACATGGACGTGCGGCAGGTCCTTGCGGATCTGGCGCGCGCCCTCGATGAAGGCGACGCCGTAGCCGTTGTGCTCCTCGATCCCGGTCGCGACCGCGAAGATGTTCGGATCGAAGATGATGTCCTGCGGCGGGAAGCCGACCTTGTTGACCAGGATGTCGTAGGCGCGCTTGCAGATCGCGATCTTGCGCTCAAGGGTGTCGGCCTGGCCCTGCTCGTCGAACGCCATCACCACCACGGCCGCGCCATAGCGGCGCACGGTCTGCGCGTGCTTGATGAATTCGGCCTCGCCCTCCTTGAGCGAGATCGAATTCACCACCGGCTTGCCCTGGATGCACTTCAAGCCGGTCTCGATCACCGAGAACTTCGAGGAATCCACCATCACCGGCACGCGGGCGATGTCGGGCTCCGCCGCGATCAGATTGAGGAAGGTCTTCATCGCCTCGGCGGAGTCGAGCAGGCCCTCGTCCATGTTGACGTCGATGATCTGCGCGCCGTTCTCGACCTGGTCGCGCGCGATCGCCAGCGCCGCGGTGTAGTCGCCCGCGGTGACGAGCTTGCGGAATTTGGCCGAGCCGGTGACGTTGGTTCGCTCGCCGACGTTGACGAAGGGAATTTCCGGCGCGAGCGTGAACGGCTCCAGGCCCGAGAGGCGCAGCATTGGCGTCACCTCGGGCACCGCGCGCGGCGCCTTGCCGCGAACCGCTTCGGCGATCGCGCTGATGTGCTCGGGCGTGGTGCCGCAGCAGCCACCGACAATGTTGATGAGCCCGGTCGTCGGCGAACTCGCCGAGATGCCGCGCCATCTCCTCGGGGCCTTCGTGATAGTGCCCGAACTCGTTCGGCAGGCCGGCGTTCGGATAGGCGCAAATGAGCGTGTCGCAGACCCGCGCCATGTCGGCGATATGTGCGCGCATCTGCTCGGCGCCAAGCGCGCAGTTCAATCCGACCGAGACCGGCGAGGCGTGCCGCATCGCGTTCCAGAACGCCTCCGGCGTCTGGCCCGACAGCAACCGCCCCGAGCGGTCGGTGATGGTGCCGGAGATCATCACCGGCACCTCGACGCCGCGCGCCGCGCACTGCTCGGCGATGGCGTAGATCGCGGCCTTGGCGTTGAGCGTGTCGAAGATCGTTTCGATCAGCAGCAGGTCGGCGCCGCCGGTGAGCAGTCCCCGCACCTGCTCGCCGTAGGCCGTCGCGCAGTTGATCGAAGGTGATGGCGCGATAGCCGGGATTGGCGACATCCGGCGAGATCGACGCGGTGCGGTTGGTCGGCCCGAGCGCGCCGGCGACGAAGCGCGGCCGGCCATCTTCCTCTGGCGGCCTTGTTCGCCGCCTCGCGCGCCAGCCGCGCGCCTTCGCAGTTGAGTTCGTAGGCAATATCCGACAGGCCGTAGTCGGCCTGCGCGATCGACGTCGACGAGAACGTGTTGGTCGAGACGATGTCGGCGCCGGCCTTGTAATAGGCGTAGTGGATTTCGCGAATGGCGTCCGGCCGACTCAGATTGAGCAGATCGTTGTTGCCGCGCACCTCGCGGTTCCAGGCGTCGAAGCGCGCGCCGCGATAGCCCTGCTCGTCGAGCTTCATCTCCTGGATCATCGTGCCCATGGCGCCGTCGAGCACCAGGATGCGCTCGGCGGCGAGCTTCTTGAGCAAATCTCGGGCGCTGGTGTGGGACGTGTTGGGCATGTTCAAGCTGCTTTTTTTGCCGCCGGGCGCAGGCCCAACAGATGGCAGACCGCGTAAACGAGATCGGCGCGGTTCATGGTGTAGAAATGAAAGTCGGTGACGCCCGTTCGACCAGGTCCATCACCTGTTCGGCGGCGACCGCGGCGGCGATCAGCTTTCGCGTCGCCACGTCGTCGTCCAGTCCGTCGAACCGCTCGGCGAGCCAGCGCGGCACGCTCGCGCCGGTGCGATCGGCGAAATTCTTCATCTGCTTGAAGTTCTGCACCGGCAGGATGCCGGGCACGATCGGAATGTAGATGCCGCGCGCCCGCACCTTGTCGAGATAATCGAAATAGCGGTCGTTCTCGAAGAAGAACTGCGTCATCGCCCGCGTCGCGCCGGCATCGACCTTGGCTTTGAGCATGTCGATGTCGGCTTCGACCGTCGGGCTGTCGGGATGCTTTTCCGGATAGGCCGACACCGACACTTCGATGTCGGCGATCCGCTTGATGCCGGCGACGAGGTCGGCGGCGTTCTGGTAGCCGCCGGGATGCGGGGCGTATTTTTCGCCGACGCCGCCGGTCGGATCGCCGCGCAGCGCCACGATGTGGCGCACGCCGGCCTCCCGATACGACTGGATCACCGCGTCGATCTCGGGCTTGGTCGCGGCGACGCAGGTCAGATGCGCGGCCGGCGTCAGCGCGGTCTCCGTCACGATCCGCCGCACCGTCGAATGGGTGCGCTCGCGCGTCGAGCCGCCGGCGCCATAGGTCACCGAGACGAAATTCGGAGCAAGCGGCGCCAGCCGCGCCACCGCCTCCCAGAGATTTTTCTCCATCTCTTCGGTCTTCGGCGGAAAGAATTCGAACGAGACGCGGATCGGCTGCGCCATCACGCCACCTCGCGCGGACGTTGGCGATCTGGATGCGCGGATCGCGCGCGAGCCAGAGCGACACCGCGACCTTGCCGTCCGAGCCGGGCTCGGGCGAAAGGCTGCGGTGCAAGGTGACGTCGAGACCGGCAGCGTTCATCCATTGCGATACCGCTTCGGCGGCAAATCCCAGGCGGCGGTGGGCGTGCTCCTCGCGCAGGAATTCCAGGTCGTGCGGCGCGAAATCGACCACCAGCAACCGGCCGCCCGGCGTCAGCACACGCGCTGCCTCGCGGATCGCGCGCGCGCCGTCGTCGAGGAAGTGCAGCACCTGATGGATGATGACGACGTCGAACGAGCTTGCCGGCACCGCGAGATCGTAGATGTCGCCCTGGCGCACGCTGCAATGGCGCAGGCCCGCACGCTCGATGCGCGCGCGCGCCAGCAGCAGCATGTCGAGCGAAAGGTCGATGCCGAGACCGCGCTCCAGGTCCGGGCCGAACATTTCCAGGATACGCCCGGTGCCGGTGCCGAGATCGAGCAGCGAACGAACCGGCCGATCGGCCAGTGCATCGCGGATCGCGGTTTCGACTGCCTCGTCGGTGACGTGCAGCTTGCGGATGCGATCCCATTGCGCGGCGTGCGAGCGGAAGTAATCCTGCGCTGCGGCCGCTCGCGCGGTCCGGACGGCAGTGAGCCGGTCACGGTCGCGCGCGACCATTGAATCCTTGGGGTTGAGCTGCGCGACCAGGGTACGGGCGAACTCGGCGCTGCCGGAGCCTTCGGCCAGGCGGAAGAACGCCCAGGCGCCCTCGCGGAAACGCTCCACCAGACCAGCTTCGACCAGAAGCTTGAGGTGGCGCGAGATGCGCGGCTGCGACTGCCGTAGGATTTGCGTGAGATCGGACACCGTCAGTTCGGCTTCGGCCAGCAGCACCAGGATGCGCAGGCGCGTTTCCTCGCCGGCCGCCTTGAGCGCGCCGTTGAGATCGTCGAACGTCAGGTGGGCAGAAACGCTCATGGGAAGTGTCCCATCACATAAAGATATCTTTATACCGTTAAGTTGGACAGAATCAAGGGCGCCTGACAACCCCGGAGAACGTCGTCGCTGTGGTGGTAAACTGCCGGCTGGAGAACCCCGAATGACCGTGAAATCCGCCGGAACCGACCAAAGCCATATCCGCCCGGGGGAGGTGCAGGTCGACCTGCCGGCCCAGACCGACGCCTCGCTCTATTTCATCGGCCGCATCCGCACGCCCTGGACCGCCCGCAAGGACTGCCCGAAGAACGCCCGCGCTTCCCGCGAATCCGGCGTGGTCTGCACCATCGAGGTCGATCCACGCTGGGAAAGGGCTCTGCCGGGGGTCGAGACCTGCACCCACCTGATCGTGCTCTATTGGATGGACCGGGCGCGGCGCGACCTCGTGGTGCAAGCACCCAAGCACTACGGCGAGGGCCGGCCGACCTTCGCGCTACGCTCGCCGGTGCGGCCGAACCCGATCGCGCTAGCCGTGGTCGAGCTTCGCAAGGTCGAGGGCAACCGGCTCGAGGTGGTGGGACTTGACTGCCTCGACGGCACCCCGCTCCTCGACATCAAGCCGTATTTCGCCTCGACCGACTCCATCCCCGACGCGCGGGTGGGTTGGCACGAAGGCCGGAAGGGCTGACGGGGGCCAACCCGAGCCTTCAGACGACCCGGCGAAACACACGATACACATCCGGGTCGAACCTTTTCCCGGCCCCTCCGACCAATGGTCAGGTCAATAAGGGGGCCGTCATGACCAACCTTCGCTCAATCCTCGCAGCCGCAGCCTTTGCCGGCATTATCTCCACATCCGCCGCAGCCGCTCCGCTGATGCTGTTCCCGTTCCAGCAGCCACAGGCGCCGCAGGCGGCCTCCTACGCTCCGGTCGAAACCGAAGAGACGGTAGCGCCCCCGAGCTGCCGGGAAAATTCAAGCGCCAGGTCGTCAACTACCCGACCCCCGAGGCGCCCGGCACGGTCGTGATCGATACCTCCAACACCTTCCTCTATCTCGTGCTCGGCAACGGCCGCGCGCTGCGCTACGGCATCGGCGTGGGCCGCGAGGGCTTCACGTGGGCAGGCACCAAGACCGTTGAGAAGAAGGCCGAGTGGCCGGATTGGCATCCGCCGCAAGAGATGATCGAGCGCCAGCCGTACCTGCCGCGCTTCATGGCAGGCGGCCCCGGCAATCCGCTCGGCGCCCGCGCCATGTATCTCGGCGGCACCGTCTATCGCATCCACGGCACCAACGCGCCGCAGACCATCGGCCAGCGCGTGTCGTCGGGCTGCATCCGGCTGACCAATGAAGATGTCAGCGATCTTTATGACCGCGTCTCCGTCGGCGCCAAGGTTGTGGTGCTGCCGATGACCGAACAGCGCGTCTCGAACCGGCACGGACTGAGCACCCACTGATCACTGGCGACGTGCGTATGACGCCGGTCCCCCCACGGGCCGGCGTCAACTTTTGGTGATGACGAGTTTTCAGCGGGGAAAGGCGGAAAACAAGGCAAGGAACCGGAACGGTTCTGTTTCGTTGTTGGCGCAGCGAGGGTGAGGGGTTCGATGTCGGGAGAGTACCCATGTTTCCTGCACGACACTTGCGCCTCGCCGTCTCGGCGTTGGCGGCAACGATATCGTATAGCGCGCAGGCTTCGGCCCAGCCGCTCGCCATGAACGACCCGGGCTTCTTTCCCTTCCCGGGCGCGATCTTCCAACAAGTTGTCCGTGAGCCCGCGCCGGAGGCTTATGCTCCTGCTCCGCAGGCCTATCGCTCTCGAGCCGTGCCGCAAGAAAACGCGACCGAGCAGCCATCCGGCGTTGAGATGGAGCGTTTCCGCCGCCAGGAGGTGGCCTACAACACCAGCGAGGCGCCAGGCACCATCATCATCGATACGCCGAACACCTATCTCTATTACGTGCTCGGCGGCGGCCGCGCGATCCGTTACGGCATCGGCGTCGGCCGCGAGGGCTTTACCTGGGCCGGCACCCAGACGATCGCCCGCAAGCAAGAATGGCCGGACTGGCATCCGCCGGCGGAAATGATCGAGCGCCAGCCCTACCTGCCACGCTTCATGGCCGGCGGTCCGGGCAATCCGCTCGGCGCGCGCGCCATGTATCTCGGCAACACCATGTACCGCATCCACGGCACCAACGCGCCGCAGACCATCGGCCAGCGCGTGTCGTCGGGCTGCATCCGTCTCACCAACGAAAACGTCAGCGACCTGTTCGACCGCGTCTCTATCGGCGCCAAGGTGGTGGTGCTGCCGATGAGCGGGCACCGTCCCGACGTTGCCCAGACGCAGCCGCAGCGCGCGGCGCCGGCTCCGGTTCGCCAGCGCGTCTCGGCGACCTATACCAACGAAGCGCCGCGGCCGGTCGCCGTCGTGAACCAGCCGTCGCTGGCCCAGCCGTCGCTCGGCTATGGCTCGTCGGCTTCGCGGCTCTACTGATCCGTAGCGTATTGTCTGAGTCAGTCAGTGTTGAGGATGGGGCGAGGCACTAGACCTCGCCCTATTCTTTTCGCTAGATCGCGTCATGCTCCAATAAGGTTGCGGAGGACGCGGGATGAAGATTGCAGCGATGGCGGCGGGCGCGGTCGGCGCCTATTTCGGCGGGCGGATGCAGGCTGCCGGCCATGACGTCGCCTACATCGCGCGCCGCGCCCACCTCGATGCACTCCGCAAGGGCGGCCTCAAGATCGAAAGCGTGCACGGCGATCTGCATCTGCCGAAGGTCAACGCCACGCCCGACCCGAAGGAGGTTGGCACGGTCGATGTCGTGCTGTTCGCGGTCAAGCTTTGGGACACCGAGACAGCGGCGGAGATGGCCAAGCCCCTGGTCGGGCCGAGCACCCGCGTCATCACACTGCAGAACGGCGTCGACAGCTATGAGCGCGTCTCGTCGATCCTCAGCAAGGAGGCGACCTGCCCCGGCACCGCGTATATCGCAGCCGTGCTCGGCGGCCCGGGTGTGATGCGCCACACCTCGAAGTTCGCGACCATGCGCGTCGGCCGCATGGACGGAAAGCCCGACGCGAAGCTCAGCGCCTTCGTCGACGCCGCCAAGGCCGCCAACATCGACATCCAGCCGCAGGACGACATGAACCGCGAGCGCTGGCAGAAGTTCATCTTCCTGTCGTCGATGGCCGGGGTGAACTGCATGATGCGCGAGCCGATCGGCAAGGTGCTGGCCGATCCCGACACCCGCGCCTTCTACAAGAAGCTGATGGAGGAGTGCCTCGCGGTCGGCCAGAAGTCCGGCGCCAAGGTGCCGAGTTCCTGGGTCGACGATCGCATGACCTTCTCCGACAACGCCCCACCCGGCATGAAGGCCTCGATGCTGCATGATCTCGAGGCCGGCAACCGGCTCGAGCTCGACTGGCTCACCGGCAAGATCGTGGCTCTCGGCAAGGAACTGGGCGTGCCAACACCGGGCAGCGATGCGGTCTATGCCGCGGTTAAGCTGCACCGGATGGGGCGGGCCTAGCCCATCGGCCCGGCCGCCGCGCCGCCGCACTTTCGCCTAGGGCTCCCGTTAAGAATCCGGACATTCCGGTCGCGTAAAACGGCCAAGGGAAACGCCGCGAATCAGTCGGTCCTGCGGCGGTTTGTCGATCCAGCCGGGGGCTGGGCCGCTGGCACGGGGGCCAAGCGCCATTAAAATTTGACGCCATGAGGAAGCAAAAGGCCCTGCCCTTCGGCTTGTCGATCCGCACCATCGTGCTCGGTGCGCTGGTCATTGTCGTGTTCTTTTCCACCACGCTGTGGGCGCTGAACCGCTTCTTTCCCAGCAACCCGCTCGACGAAAGCCGGCCGGCAACGGCCGCGCTCAACCCGTTGCAGCCGGTGACCCGCACCTCGGTGATCGTCGCGCCGGTCGCGGTGGCGGCGCTCGCCATCCGTGATGCGATGGAAGCCAACGCCCCGCGCGGCCTGACCGGCAAGAACGAAAATCCGCTCGCCGAACTGCTCGGCAAAGCCGAAATCGGCTGGAACATGGCGCGCACCCCGCTCGTGGTGAACGGCTCCTCGACCGGCCTGAACATTTCGACCACGCTCAACGGCTCGCTTCGCGTCACCGGTCAGCTCTCCACCCAGGGCGCCAACCTCACCGGCGCGGTCGGCGGACTGCTCGGCGGCAAGCTCGGCGGCGAAATGCAGAAGCTGACGTCGCGCGCGCTCGACCAGCGCGTCGACATCCGCGGTAACGTCTCGGTGACGTCGAAGCCCGCCTTGTTGCCGACCTGGCGGATCGAGCCCAACCTCTCCGGCCAAGTCGCGATCGCCGACGGCGGCATGAACGTCGGCGGCCTCAAGCTCAACATATCGAACGAAGTAAAGCCCCTGCTCGACAAGACCGTGAATGAGCAGATCGGCAATCTATCCAACAAGCTGCGCAACGACCGCACTCTGGAAACCACGGCGCGCAAGCAATGGGGCCAGATGTGCCGCTCAATCGCGCTCGGCCAAGCCTCCCCCGGCGCCCCGCACCTGTGGCTCGAGGTCAAGCCGACGCGCGCTATCGCCGCGCAGCCGAAAATTCTCCCCGACTGGGTGATCCTGACGCTTGGCGTCCAGGCCGAGACCCGCATCATGGCGAGCGAGACCAAGCCCGACTGCCCGTTCCCGGAGCGGCTGGATCTGGTGGCCGGGATCGATCAGGGCAAAGTCAATATCGGCGTGCCGATCGACGTGCCGTTCACCGAGATCAACCGCCTCATGGAGCTCCAGCTCAAGGGCAAGACGTTTCCCGAAACCGGCAATTCGCCGGGCCAGGTCACGGTGCTCTCGTCGGCCGTGGCCGCGGCGGGTGAGCGGCTGCTGATTTCGCTTCGCGTGAAGGCCAAGGAGACCAAGAGCTGGTTCGGGCTCGGCGCCGAGGCAACCGTGCACATCTGGGGCAAGCCGACGCTCGATCAACAGAGCCAGATCATGCGGCTCACCGACATCACGCTCGACGTGCAGTCGGAAGCCGCCTTCGGGCTGCTCGGCACCGCCGCACGGGCGGCGATCCCCTATCTCCAGAAAGCGCTGGCCGACAACGCCGTGGTCGATCTGAAGCCGTTCGCGGCGAGTGCGCTCAAGAGCATCGATGCGTCGATCGCCGAATTCCAGAAGCCTGTCGACGGCGTCGAGGTCGAAGCCTCTGTCATGGCGCTGCGCCTCACCGGTATCGAATTTGATTCGAAAACCTTGCGCGTGATCGGCGAAGCCGAGGGCACTGCGCGCGCGCTGGTGCGCAAGATCGCGCTGCAATAATCGGCTGTTCATAAGCCGGCGCGCTCCGCCGGATGTGTTTTCCTGAATTTTCGGAACCAATAAGGTGAGGCGGCGTTGACCGGCTCGCGTCCGCGTGCGCCGCGACCAGCGCGGCCGCGACATCATCATCATCGACAACCGCTTTACCGGGCCGCGCGCGGCAACGATGTTCGTGCAACTGCCGCCGCCGATGATCCGCATTCCGCGCGAGCGCTACATTGTCGAGGCGGAAGGTGCCCGGCCGGAGGATATCTACGGCGTGTTCATGGAGCCGCCGGTCGAGCGGATCGACCGGCGCTACACGCTCGATCAGGTTCGCTTCAGCGCGCCGCTGCGCGACCGCATGCCGCGCGTCGATCTCGATGTCACCTTCGACACCGGTTCATGGCAGCTCTCGCCGGAACAGGTCGACCGGCTCGGCGCGATCGCCGAAGGCATCAACCGGGCGCTGCAGCGAAATCCCGGCGAGGTGTTCATGGTCGAAGGCCACACCGACGCCGTCGGCGCTGACGTCGACAATCTGTCGCTGTCGGACCGCCGGGCCGAAGCAGTGGCGGTGGCATTGACCGAACAATTCCAGGTGCCCGCCGAGAATCTGGTGACGCAGGGCTACGGCGAGCAATACCTGAAGGTGCCGACCGATGGCCCCGAGCAGGCCAACCGCCGCGTCGCGCTGCGGCGCATCACACCGCTGATCGCCCAGCAGGCGCTGGCCGCACCGCCACCACGCTGACGCGGACTGCCATGCCGAACCACGTCATTTCCGGGCGCGCCGCAAGCGCGACCCGGAATGACGCCTTAGCTCCGTTGAATCCCCCCTGATATGCGCCTACATTAGCCCCGTACCGAGGGGTGCCTCATGAGAGGCTGAGAAACCGCAGTCGCGGTGACCCTTTGAACCTGATCCGGGTCATGCCGGCGAAGGGACAGGACAATGGCTACCTCGATTTTTCTCGCCAAGCTGATCGGGCCGGTGTGCCTGGTCATCGGCATCGCGCTGCTCATCAATGGCGCGGCCTTTCGCACGCTGGCGGGCGAGTTCCTCAACAACCCGGCGCTGATGTTCCTGTCCGGCGTGATCACGCTGCCGGCCGGCCTCGCCGTCGTGCTGACCCATAACGTCTGGGTCGCAGACTGGCGCGTCCTCATCACCATCCTCGGCTGGCTCATGATCGTCGGCGGGCTCGCCCGTATTCTGGTGCCACAGCGCGCAGTCGCCGTCGGCCGCACCCTCCTCGCCAACCCATCCACACTGCATATCAGCACCGGCGTCTACCTCTTGATCGGTGCGCTCTTGTGCTTCTTCGGCTATCGTCACTGACAACGCGTCTCCACTGGGAGCTAGAAGACCATGAACAAGCCCATCTCCGCCGCCGACCTCGTCACGCCCAAGGTCACCACCGGCCCGCTGGTCGGTTCGCGCAAGATCTACTCCAGCCCGCAGGCCGCGCCGGACCTGCGCGTGCCGCTCCGCGAGATCGTGCTGACCGAGGCCGCCAAGGAGCCGAACCTTCCGGTGTACGACACCACCGGCGTCTACACCGACAACGACGCCGTGGTCGACGTGGAGAATGGGCTGAAGCGCACCCGCATCGAATGGGTGAAGGAGCGCGGCGACGTCGAGGAATACGAAGGCCGCCCGATCAAGCCGGTCGACAACGGCAACGTCTCGGGCAAGCACCTCGCGCGGAACTTCCCCAACACACCGAAGCCGTGGCGTGCGCTGGATGGCAAGCCCGTGACGCAGTACGAGTTCGCCAAGGCCGGCGTCGTCACCAAGGAGATGATCTACGTCGCCGAGCGCGAGAACCTCGGCCGCAAGAAGCAGCTCGACCGCGCCGAATGGGCGCAGAAGGATGGCGAGAGCTTCGGCGCCTCGGTGCCGCTGTTCATCACGCCGGAGTTCGTGCGGAGCGAAATCGCACGCGGCCGCGCCATCATTCCGAGCAATATCAACCACGCCGAGCTGGAGCCGATGATCATCGGCCGGAACTTCCTCACCAAAATCAACGCCAACATCGGCAACTCCGCCGTTACCTCTTCCGTGGAAGAAGAGATCGAGAAGATGGTGTGGGCGATCCGCTGGGGCGCCGACACGGTGATGGACCTCTCCACGGGCCGCAACATCCACAACACCCGCGAATGGATCATCCGCAACTCGCCGGTGCCGATCGGCACGGTGCCGATCTACCAAGCGCTGGAGAAGGTCGACGGCGATCCCGTCAAGCTCGACTGGGAGTGCTACAAGGACACGCTGATCGAGCAGTGCGAGCAGGGCGTCGACTATTTCACCATCCACGCCGGCGTCCGCCTCGCCTATGTGCCGCTCACCGCCAACCGCGTCACCGGCATCGTCTCGCGCGGCGGCTCGATCATGGCGAAGTGGTGCCTGTCGCGGCACAAGGAGAGCTTCCTCTACGAGCGCTTCGACGAGATCTGCGACCTGATGCGGAAGTATGACGTGTCGTTCTCTCTCGGCGACGGATTGCGGCCGGGCTCGATCGCCGACGCCAACGACCGCGCGCAGTTCGCTGAGCTCGAAACGCTCGGCGAGCTCACCCAGATCGCCTGGAAGAAGGGCTGCCAGGTCATGATCGAAGGCCCCGGCCACGTGCCGCTGCACAAGATCAAGATCAACATGGACAAGCAGATCAAGGAGTGCGGCGAGGCGCCGTTCTACACGCTTGGCCCGCTCACCACCGACATCGCGCCGGGCTACGATCACATCACCTCGGGCATCGGCGCCGCCATGATCGGCTGGTTCGGCTGCGCCATGCTCTGCTACGTGACGCCGAAGGAACACTTGGGCCTGCCGAACCGCGACGACGTCAAGGAAGGCGTCATCACCTACAAGATCTCGGCGCACGCCTCGGACTTGGCCAAGGGTCACCCGGCGGCGCAGTTGCGCGACGATGCGCTGTCGCGCGCACGCTTCGACTTCCGCTGGGAGGACCAGTTCAACCTGGGGCTCGATCCCGACACCGCTCGCGAATACCACGACGAGACGCTGCCCAAGGACGCACACAAGGTCGCGCACTTCTGCTCGATGTGCGGGCCAAAGTTCTGCTCGATGAAGATCACGCAGGATGTGCGCGATTACGCCGCGACACTGAACGAGAAGGAAGCGGGAATGTCGGAGATGTCCGACAAGTTCAACGCCATGGGCCAGCAGGTCTATGTCGATGCCGACAAGGTCAAGGCGCCGCACACCACGGCAATCGACACCGAGGCGGCCCATGCCGCGAAGAACGCAGCGCTGGTGAAGGAGAGCAACAAGGCGCTGTAGCGCACCCCCTGCCCTCTCCACGTCATGCCCGGGCGAACATGACCCGGACATCCATCTGAAAAACAAAAGGCCGGGCGAAAGCCCGGCCTTTTAATTTGAAGAAGCCAACCGTACTCTGGAACAGGACGCGGAGAGAGACTGTCCATGAAAAAAGAACGGCTGCTTGCCTTCAGCGACGGCGTCATCGCCATCATCATCACCATCATGGTTCTGGAATTGAAGGTCCCTCATGGCGCGGACTGGGCGGCGCTGACAAGACTTATTCCGGTGTTTCTCAGCTACGTGCTCAGTTTCATCTACATCGCGATCTATTGGAACAATCATCATCACCTGATGCACACCCTGACGCACGTCGACGGACTGATCCTGTGGGCCAACACTCATCTTCTGTTCTGGCTTTCGCTGATTCCGTTCGCCACCGGATGGATGGGCGAAAATCATTTCGCGCCGCTGCCGACGGCGGTGTATGGCGCCTCGTTGCTGATGCCCGGCCTGGCCTATTATCTGCTTCAGTTGGCTATCATGCGAAAGCAGGGAACCAATTCGCCGCTGGCGAAGGCGCTTGGCAGCGACATCAAAGGCAAGATATCGCCCGTGCTCTGTGCCGCGGCGATTCCGTTGGCGTTTGTCAATCCCTGGATCTCGTGTGGCCTCTACGCGCTGGTTGCCTTGATGTGGGTCATTCCCGATCGCCGCATCGCGAAAGCCGTCGATGAATTCAACGCGTAGATGGCCCACATCTCCGCCCTGTCATCGTCCCGTGAAGCCACTATGGTGCTGTTGAATTGAACGCCGCGCACCATGCGGGGCGGTGCGGGCGACAACGGAGAATTCCATGCGCAAGGATTTTCGGGCCGCCGCGGCGGCGATCATCGGCTCGGTGCTTCTGCTCGCGCCCGGCGCTGGCGCGCAGGCCGCCGAGATCAAGGTGCTCGCGGTCGGGCCGCTGAGCGGCGCGTTCAAGGACCTCGTCCCGCAATTCGAGCGCGCGGGCGGCCACAAGGTCGTCGTTCAGTACCAGGCGACGCCGAATCTGCTCAAGCAGATCGAGGCGGGCGAGGCGTTCGACCTCGCCATTCTCGTCGGCAGCGCGCTGAACGATCCGGCCATGCAGGCATTCTTCGCGGGGCCGCGCACGCCCGTGTCCAGCGTCGGCTTGGGGGTCGCCGTGCGCGCCGGCGCGCCGAAGCCCGATCTGCGTTCGGCCGAGTCCTTCAAGCAGGCGCTGCTCAACGCCAAATCCGTTGCGATCCTGCCGGAAGCGGTCAACGGCAAACATTTCCTCAGCGTGTTCGAGCGCCTCGGCATCGGCAACGAGATGAAGGCCAAGATCAAGCCGCAGAAAGCGCCCGACGACGTGGCCCAGGCGGTCGCCAAGGGCGAGGCCGAGCTCGCGCTGTTCGTCAGCAATCTTCTGGTGTCGGTGCCGGGCGTGGACTTCGGCGGCCCGGTGCCCACCGAGTTCCAGCAGATCCTGGTGTTCACGGCCGCGGTCAGCGCCAAGGCGAAGGAGCCGGAGGCGGCGAACGCGCTGGTCAAGCATCTGACCTCGCCCGTATCCGCCGCCGCGATGAAGGCGCACGGGATGGACGTGCCGCAGCCTTAGAAAACATCGCGCCGGCAAGTAGGAGGGCCAAGTCGCGAAGGCCGAGCCCACGCGACGACAACAATTGCCGACGCAGACCGCGAGCGAGCCCAGAACGCCGGGGACATTTCCTTGCCCTCGATCACAACAGCGGCGATGCCGATCGGCAAGATGAGGCAAAGCGAAACTAGAATTCCGACCCACGCGATCCATAATGCGGTCGGCATGCCGGATATGAATCGATGCGCGGATTGCCGAGCGCAGCGCGCCGGAGCAGCGCATCGACAAACGGATTGAAGCTCCCATTCCGGCTCTCCCAGTTGGCGAGACCGGCAAAATGATTGCTGCTGAGAATGACGGCGCGGCCCGCGTTCGGCTTTAATGTGCAACGGGTGAACGCCGGCATTTCGGCCGCGCCCGGTGAATTGTAATCACGGATCAGGCGGATATCGGAAAGGCGAGCGTGCCGTCGGGCGCGCCCTCGCTCCACGCGCGCGCCTGCTCGGTCAGCCGGTAGGTCGTTTCCTTGCTAAACTGAGACAGCGGAAGCGGTAGGTCGGCGCATCCATGGCATTTAATCCCCAAACACCCACCGCGTGATCCGCGCATCCCTGTTGTAGCCGCCGTTCTTCGAAAACGGTTCCTCGTTCCAGAATTTGTCCGCGGCCGCCCGGTCCGGCAGCTCGAGCAGCAGCGCCGTGCCGATGTTGTCAGCGCCATCGGCCGAGCGGATCGGCCCGCGGAAAATGAAGCTGTCGCCATACGACGCGAAGTACAACTCGTGCGCGTGCAGGTGAAGGCGGAAGAACTCGTTCGTGCCGGTCTTCGGCCCCGTGCACAGGAACTGCTGCATGCCCTTGCGGCGATAGTCGGCCGCGCGCTTACCGAAGCTGTTCGACCAGCGGTGGATTTCGACTTTGCTGGTGACCCCGGCCTTGTTCATCGGCTCTTCGGCGACGAATTTATCCGCCGTCGCGCGGTCGTCGAGCTGCATGAAGAACGACGTGCCCCGCGTGTCGCGGCCGTCGTCGGAGACGAAATGGCCGTAGCCGATCACGCGCTCGCCGAAACTTTTGACGTAGGCCTTCTGCTCCGCCAGCAGCTTGCGCCGGGTGTCCGCCGCGCCCGGCTTATCCCAGCAATAGATCGCCCACTGCGCCGCCTTGGTGCGGTAGTAGTTTTTCAGCGCCTCGCCCTGCAATCCGTAGCGCGGATCGCCCGGCAGATATCCGGTGGCTGGCTCATTTGGCATGTCCTCTCCCCAACGCGTGCGGTTTGCGCGCAAGCCTAGAGCATTATCGTGGGACGTTGAAGCTTGCCTCCCTCGTCATCGCTCCTATCTGTCGCCCATGGCCATTGCCGCAATCACTCGCTTGCGCCTGCGCAAGCTGTACTTTTTGCCGCTGCTGCTGCTCGGCGCATTCCGCTCGCGGCGGCAGGCGCTTGCCAGCGACGGCTGCCTCGCGGCCGATATGCGCATGTTGGGTGCGCGGGTGTTCTGGACGCGCACGCTCTGGCGCGACGCCAGCGCCATGCGGGACTTCATGCGCAGCGGCGCACATCGCGCGGTGATGCCACGGCTGATCGACTGGTGCGACGAGGCGTGCCTCGTCGACTGGGAGCGCAACTCGCTGCCGGATTGGAGCGAGGCCGAAGCGCGGATGCGCAGTTCCGGACGCCTCTCCCGGGTGCGTCATCCGTCGCCCGCACAGGCTCGCGGCGAGACCGTGCCTGCCGAATAGACCCTGCCCGCGCAAAGCTTCTCAATGGCTCGCATGTCCTCCGCTTCCGCTGCGGCTCCTCGCCGCGCTGAAAAATTCGTGCAGTAGCCCCGTCGCGCTTGATTTTCGTACTAGGATTAAATACCTTTTGCTCACCCTGCTCATTAAGGGTGTCAACCGGTGACGTTTGTTGGCGGAGGGGGTGCGGCGCCCGCGCGTCCGGCTTCGTCAGCCGGGCTCCCGGGAGGCTCCGGGTCACCGTCCGCGCCCACTACGGGGTGCTGCCTTTAATGGCTGGACGCGGGACGGAGAACGCGGGCGAAAGCCTGCCGGATAAGGTCGGCCTCTGGGCTTGCCCTTCCGTCGTGATGCGTCCTTGCAACGGCCCGCCGCGAAATTGCCGTTATCCCCCGACCGCTCTCGACTCTCGTCGCAATGTTCCGTCAGTGTGGCTGACTATTCGAGGGGCTGGAAATGCAGGTATGGCGTGGGTTTTGCGGGCTCGCGGTGATCGCGGCGCTGGCGCTGCCAATCAGTGAAGCGAACGCGGGCGCGCGAAAATACCGTACGGACGATCGGCTGGCCGCCACCAGTCTCTTCGTCGGGCTCGGCACCACCGCCGGGTTTTTCGCGCTGCGGGGATGGAAGTTCAATGGCAAGGGCCCGTACCACGGCGTCGGCCGCGCCCAGGCATTCGTCATGATGACGGCCGCCTGCCTGGCGGTCTCGCCCATCGTCGGAACGGTGGCTGTGGGGCGCGAACTCACCTATCGCGAGGCCTACGGCCTGTTCGCCGATTGCGTCATCCCGTTCGTCGGCTCGTATCTCGTCGACCGGGCGTTCGATGCCAATCCGCAATGGGAGCGGGCGATCAAGGCGCAGGCACGTGCGCGCCGCTGATCGCGCCGCGCGGTTTACGCTTTCCCTGAACAAAACGGGCGGGCCATTGGCCCGCCCGCAACGTCTCGGATCGGTTCTACCGGACTACCTCAGCGTGATGGCGAGTCCGCTCAGATCGGCATTGGCCATCAACCCGACCTGCCGGCCGGCAAGCTCCAGCACCGCGCCCTTCTGGTTGGTCAGCACGATCGCGCGCGCGCCGCCGCCGACCGCCAATCCCGCACCTGCCGCGCCATAGACACCGGCCACATCCGACGGCCGGTTGATGTTGCTCACCCGGCCGCGCAGGAACGTCTTCGATCCGCCGAACACCAGGCCGTAATCGATGCCGCCGACGGAGAGCGGATAATTCCGGCCGCGGAAGTTGAGCGTGCCGCCGCCGGCCGAGCCGCCGATCACCCAGCCGCCCTTGTAGACGGTGAGCGTGACGGTGCCGCTGTCGGCCTGAGCCGACGACGAAAGGCTCGCGCCGATCAAGGTGGTCAAGCCAACCAGCGCCGCGCGAAATCCGGATGAAACCCGCATTGATACTCTCCCCTTGCAATGTTGCGATTGGTATTGCGCAGCCGACAGACCGCGATTGGTGGTGGGCGACAATACCCCCAGATCGCACAAAGTTCCATGCAGCCGGCCGCGCGCCGTCACCCCCTCCCGATGAAGCTCCTCATATTGTTCGGCAGAATCGTCGCCTCATAGAGATTGACCTCGCCCGGCAGCGCCGCCATCAGCACCGCGACCTTGGCCACGTCCTCCCCCGCCATCACGTAATCCTCAGGCGTCGCCCCCGGCCCCGCCTTCGCCCGCCCCCGCCGTGTCGTGAACGAGCTCAACGTCGCCCCCGGATGGATGATCGAGGCGACGATGTCGTGCTTTCGCCCATCCATCGTCAGCTGATGCGTCATGCCCTGCAGGCCGAATTTGGTCACCGTGTAGGGAAGCGAATCCGGCCGCGGCGTCTTCGCCGACACGCTGCCGATGTTTATGATGCGACCGCCCTGCGGGGTCTGCGCCTTCATGATGCGGATCGCCTCGCGGCTGCACAGGAACGCCGCCGTGATGTTGATGGCGAGCGCCTCGTTCCAGTATTGCAGTGTGATGTCCTCGGTGTTCTTATGCGTCGAGATACCGGCGTTGTTCACCAGCACGTCGAGGCGGCCGTAGATTTTCAGCGCCCGATCGAACAGCGCGGCGACCTGCTCTTCCTTGGTGAGATCGGTCGGCACCGGCAGCGCCGTTCCGCCGTTGGCTTCGATGCCGGCCGCGACCTCGTCCAGAAGTTCTGCGCGCCGCGCCACCAGCACGGTCTTCGCGCCCTCCGCGGCGAACGTCTCGGCGATCGCGCGGCCGATCCCGTTGCTCGCGCCGGTGACGATCGCGACGCGGTCCTGCAACTGCCTGGTCATCTGTGTATTCCCTTTCGCGCATTGTATCCCGTGCATGCTACAGTCGAAGCCCTGGGAAACACCATGCCACGCGCCCGCTATCCCCTTGCCTTCGCGTTGTCGCTCGTCGCCACCGGCGCGATGCAGCAAGGGCTCTTGATGACCTACGAGCACGGTGCCGTCCTGGGCACGCTGATGCCGCTCGCCGGCTGCATCCTGGCGACTACATTCGTGTTCGGCGTCGTGCTGTCGTGGCGGCCTTCTGCCGCTGGCTGGATCGCGACGCATCATGCTGGTGTCAGCTGCTGCTACGGCGTCGCGATGGTGGTGGTGTTCTATTTCCTGCTGCCGTCCGCCTTCGCGGTGCCGATCCACTGGTTGCTGCTGCGCGGCGCAAAGCGCGCAGTCCCCTCACCCTCCCTTGGAGGGGAAGGCTAAGCACACGCGAGGCCGAAGGAGTATCCGCATTCCATGCCCAAACGTGCCATATACTCGGACAAGGTGTTCAAAGGCTCGCTGCCATTCGCTCAGGCGACCGTCGCCGGCGGCTTCATGTTCGTCTGCTGCGTCGGGCGCGACCGCTCAGGCCAATTCGCGGTGGGCGACGTACGCGCGCAGACGCAAGCCTGCCTCGACAACATCCGCGCGCTGATCGAGGAGGCCGGCGGCACGATGCGAGACATCGTCAAATGCACGGTCTATGTGACCGACCGCGCCTACTGGCAGCCGATGAACGAGGTCTATTTCAAGAATTTTACGGACGACCCGCCGCATCGGGTGTCGTGCATCGTGTCGGGACTCGGCGCACCGGAATGCCTGGTCGAGATCGACGCCACCGCCCATCTCGGCAAAGACTGACGATGCATTGAATGCACACCAGGCCGGACCGGCCCGGACGCTAGGTGTTGCGGCCGCTGTCGGTCTGATCCTCGAGCCAGTCCGAAAGCTTGCCGTCGTCTACCTTCTTCTTCTTGGCGGTCTTGCTCTTGGCCTTGGCTTTCGTCGGTGGCTTTGGCGCCGCAAGTTCGGCCGCTTCCTTGGCCAGACGAAGAGCCCGCAGTTTCTCGGTCTTGGCGCGGGTGGCCGCGGCGCTGGCTTCATATTCAGCCATCGCCTTCTTGCCGTCCTCCGCCTGCCGCGCCCGGATCTCGGCCCTCATCTTGTTGGGTTCGTCTGCCAATGGAATGCCCTTCCTCTCGATAGGCATTCTATATGGTGCCAGACGCGTCTTTATTCAACCGCAATCGGCCCGGTTGCGGCGGCATACGCTGAGAACATCGGCGGAACGCGGCGAATCGGCCGCTAGTTCGTCTTGATGTTGAGCTCTTTCACGAGCCGTGCGTATTTCACCGAATCGGCCTGAGCAAGCTTGCCGATCTCCTCGGGCGTGCCGCCGATCGGCTCGACCGCGCCGGTGGTGAAGTTGGATAGGAGCTTCGGGTCCTTGAGCGAGTCGTTCATCTCTTTGTTCAGACGCGCGACGATCGCCGGCGGCGTGCCCTTCGGCACGAACGCCGCATACCAAGCATCGAGCACGAGGCCCCTATAGCCCGCCTCTTCCAGCGTCGGCACCTCCTGCAAGGTCGGTGCGCGCTTCGACGCCGATTGCGCCAGCAGCTTGATGGTGCCGGCCTTATGGTGCGGCATCAGCGCGGTCGGTCCGAGGAACGCCAGCTTCACATGCGCGGCGATCAGATCGTTGATCGCCTGCCCCGCGCCGCGATAGGGCACGTGGTCCATCTTGAGGCCGGTCTCCTTGGCAAACCACGCGCCCACCACGTGCTGGTTCGAGCCGACGCCCGAAGTCGCATAGCCAAGGCCCGGGTTGGCCTTGACGTAGTCGACCAGTTCCTTGACCGAGTTGACGCCGATCGAGGAATGCACCGCCATGATCTGCGACTGGCGCCCGAGATAGGCCACCGGCGCAAGCTCCTTGGTGTAGTCGTAGGACAGTCCCATGATGTGCGGCGCGCTCGCCGCGTTGTCGTTGGTGATCAGCACAGTGTAGCCGTCGGGCGGGCTTTTCATCGCCATGTCCATGCCGATGGTGCCGCCCGCGCCGGTGCGGTTTTCGACAACGATCTGGTGGCCGAGCGTGCGCGAGAGCACCTCGCCGACCTGCCGCGCGATGAAATCGATGGCGCCGCCGGGCGCCAGCGGCACGATGAACTTGATCGGATGGCTCGGCCAAGCTTCCTGCGCGTGCGCAAACGGCGCAGCAAGAACGCCGCTGCCAATGGCCGTCGCGGCCGCCGCCGCGTTTTTGATGAAAGTCCGCCGCTCGATCTTGCGCATTTTCACTCCCTAAAATCTTCAGTTTGTTGCCCAATTGTATAGCACGGCATCTGCTTGAGACTACGGGTTCAACCTGCGAGCGCTCGTGCGGTATGTTGTCCTACCGCACGCCGTGCTCGGCGACTGGGCCAATTTGCGGAACTAGATCACGATCACAGTGAGGTCTGACGGCGGCAATCCGGTAAAGCGCGCCGGCTACACGCTGACTGTCCTGCAGCGCAAGTGCACGCCGATTTGTCCGAGTGGCTGCTAGCCTTACGCCATTCTCGTTCAGGTTGCAAACTCTGAGCTACGGGGGAAGTCGCCGTGTGTGTTTGGGTCCTGCGTCTCGTTCCGATTGTCCCGGCGCTGCTGTTGTGCGCCTGCATGCGCGATCCCTACGTCCAATCGAAAGGCGTCGGCGTGTAGGCGTGCTAATGGCAGATCGAGCGCCAGACCGACCGCGTGACAGGCAAACCGATCGGCAGCGCCTTCATCGTCACGCGCACGAGTTCGAGCGCGGATGTGCTCTATACGCAGTCCGCGTCGCTTCAGCTCTCGTGCTTCATGACCCAGCCGGTGTCAAATTCAATTTCGAGAGCAAGATCGGCACGAATCTGAACTCGTACCTCGGCTATCGCTTCGACGAGAAGCCCGGCCATGAGATCGGAGCGCGTTTCGTAAAGGGCGCCTCTGCCGTGGTCATCGAGGACAAGGCTGAAGTGGCACAGTTCGTCAGCGAGCTCGCGACGAGCAAAGTGCTTTACGTGCGCATCCGCTCGCTCAACGCCGGACGAACCGCTGCCGAATTTAAGGTCGAGGGTGCCCAGGCTGCGATCGATGCCGCGCTCGCCGGCTGTCCGGTGACGGCACCCGCGCCGCAACGCGTCGCCACGCCACCGACGCGCCGACGCAGCCTTTGAGCGGCCGCGCCGCTATTCCTCCATACGGCGTTAACGCCTAGGATGTGCTCAAGCCGCCGGGAGGAAAGCCATGAACCGAATGCTGACGATGACCGCCGCATGTGTGCTGGCGGCAGGGCTTGCCACACGGGCTGCGGCGCAGGACTACCCGACACAGACCATCAAGGTCATCAGCTCATTCGGTGCCGGCGGCGGCTCCGACATCATCGCGCGCATCCTCGCCCAGCGCATGCAGGAGAAGTTCGGCCAGAACGTAATTGTAGAAAATCGGCCGGGCGCCGGCGGCGTACTCGGCAACGAACTGGTCGCCAACGCGCCAAAGGACGGCTACACGCTCGGCGTCCAGACCGCCGGACAGATTATCGCCTCGACCATCACAAAGAACATGCGCTACGACGCGGTCGGCGCATTCGACTGGGTCGGGCAGATCGCAACCGCAGGCCTGTTCATCGTGGTCCGGCCGGACTCCCCTTACAAGGACATCAAATCGCTGGTCGCGTTCGCCAAGGCAAACCCAGGCAAGGTCGTATTCGGCAGCCCGGGATTTGCCGCCACGCAGCACCTCGCCGGTGAACTGTTCAAGCAGATCCGCCGGCATCGATATGCTGCACGTGCCCTATCGCACCTCGCCCGAGGTGCTCGCGGCGCTGCTCTCCAAGAACGTCGATGTGCGTGGTCGATACCATCACGGCGCTGCTCGGTCAGGTCGAGTCGGGCCAGGTCAGGGCACTCGGAGTGACCGGCAAGGATCGCTTCCCGACCACGCCCAACATCCCGCCGGTGATTGAGTCCGGGGTGGTGCCGAACTACGACGTCAACACCTGGTACGGGCTGTACGGACCGAAGGGCATGCCACCCGCAGTCATCGCGAAGCTCAACAAGACCCTCAACGAGATGCTGGAGGAGGCCGCGATCCGCGAGCGGCTGGGTAAGATCGGCGCGGTGGTGAAAGGCTCGACACCCGCCGAGTTCGCGCAACTCATGACAGCCGAGCACGCCAAGTGGAGCGCAGTGCGCGAAAAGGCGGGGATCGAACAGAAATAGCGATCAGGACAGCCGCCCGATCGCAAATCTTTACTCGGGCTTGAGCCCTGCCGACTTCGCCGCCTCCCTGGAATTTTCGTACTCTTTCGCGATGAAGTCCGCGAAACCCTTGGAGGTCTGCAGCGTTGCAGCCACGAGCTCGTCACCGGCCTGCACAAGCTTGTCCTGTACCGATTTCTCGGCAAGCGCCTTGACCATGGCCTTTTCCAGCGTGGCGACGATCTCGGGTGGGGTCTTCGCGGGCGTCAGCACGCCGACATAACTTGCGGCCGTGAAGTCCTTCACGCCTTGCTCGATCATGGTCGGCACGTCAGCCGCCGTTGCCGAGCGGCTATTCCAGGCGATCGCAAGAATGCGCACCTTGCCTTTGTTGTGGTGCTGTAACAGCGTCGACATCTCGGTCATTGCGCCGGAGATGGTGCCGGCCAGCACATCAGGAATGAGCGCGCCGCCGCCGCGGTAGGGCACGTGGACGATGTTGGCGCCGGTCGCGACATTGAAGCGCGCCAGGGTCAGGTGCGACGCGCTGCCAACGCCGGAGGTGCCGAGCGTGATCTGCTGTGTCTTCGAGAGCGCGACCAGGTCGGCCACGCTCTTCGGCTGGCACCGAATCGTGCAGCACGATGGAATGCGGCGCGAGACCGGCGAGCCCGATCGGCGTGAAGTCCTTCAGCGAATCGTAGCCGAGCTTGGCCTGCACGAACGGATTGACGGTGAGTGGGCCATTCGAACCGGCCAGCAGTGTGTAGCCGTCGGGCGGCGAGACCGCCACGAACGCGGCACCGATGCTGCCGCCCGCACCGGCGCGGGTTTCAACTACGATCGACTGACCGAGCAACGGCGACATGCCTTCAGCCACGATGCGCGCCACGAGATCGGCGTTGCCGCCGGCCGCAAACGGCACGATCAGGCGGATCGCCTTGTCGGGATAGGCGGCGAAGGCGGAGCGCGGCAGCAGCGAAGCGAGCGGGGCTGCGGCAGCGGCAGTAAGCAAGGTACGGCGTGAAATCGGCATAGCGGCCCCTGATGGCATTGCAACGAGCGATCCGGCCACCAAACCTATTCCGCGGCGCGCGGGCCGGACAAGGAAAATCAGCCGGGATGCACCGTGGCATTTCGCGCCTTCGGCTCGCCGTTCAATTCACCGGCGCACCCGACGCCTTGACATGTAGCCGGCTCTCAACTTGCGCGCCGAAGCTAGTCCGCATATTGGCCGGAGGCCTTGATGATCGGCGCCCAGCGGTCGATCTCGCTCAGCAGCATGCGCTGAGCGGCCTCGGGCGTCGCCTTGGAATCCGGCATGGGCTCGGTGTTGATGTCGTTGAAGCGCTTCACCAGGTCTGGGTCCTTGAGCGCGGTCCGAAGCGCGGTTGAAAGCTTCGCCACGATGGCCGGCGGCAATCCCTTCGGCGCAAACAGGCCGTGCCACACCCCAAGCTCGAAGTCCTTCAGATCCGGCTTCATCGGCGGTCGGCAGGTCAGGCAGTGATTTCAGCCGCGCCTTGGTGGTAACGGCATAACCTTTCACCTGCTTGCCCAGGATCGGGCCGGTGGTGTTGGTGGCCTGGTCGCAGCTCAGGTCGATCTGCTTGCCGATCAGATCGTTCATCACTGGCGCGGTGCCGCGATAGGGCACGGTGGTGACCTGCACTTTGGTTTCCGACAAGAACAGCATGCCGCACAGGTGCGACGCAGAGCCAACGCCGGCGTTGCCCATGCTCGCCTTGACGCCGGGCTTCTTGAGATGATCGACAAGCGCCTTCAGCGTGCTGGGCTCGTAGTCGTTTCGCGCGATGATCGTCATCGGCGCGTCGGTGACGAGCCCGATCGAGGTGAACGCCTGTCGCGTATCGTACGGCAATTGCCGATAAAGCGTCGCGGCCGTCGCAAGCCCGACGTGATAGATCAGCAGCGTGTAGCCGTCCGGCTCGGCCCGCACCGCGCGCGTGGTGCCGATGGTGCCGCCCGCGCCACCGACGTTCTCGATCGTAACCGTTTGTCCGAGCAGTTTCGACATGGCTTGCGCGGTGATGCGGGAGATCGTGTCGGTCGGTCCGCCCGCCGCAGCCGGAACGATGATCGTGATCGGTTTGGTCGGATAATCCTGGGCCTCGGCCGGACCGAGAGCCAGCAACAGCGCAGCGGCAGCCATCAGATGGCGCATGGTGTTTCCCCGTTTTGTCTCGCGTCTGTTGTTAGCGGACAGTGTATTCCCCAGCCGCCGGGCCTCACAACACGCTTTCACCCCAGACTAGCTCGAAAAGAGCGGAAATTCCGAGCGCGCCACGCCGATCGCCCACGTGCTTCCCAAGTCGCGCGACCGCCTATATTCAGGACCGATTTGTAACATCGATGCGGCACACGGAGCTCCCATGCCCTCGCGCCAGATCAAGCTCAACGCCTTTATGCGGCCGGCCAGCATCCACACCGGCGCGTGGCGCTATCCGGGCGCCTGGCCCGACATGAACTTCAACTTCGCGCATATCAAGGAAGCCATCCAGAAGCTCGAGGCGGCGAAGTTCGACGCCTTCTTCATGGCCGACCACATGGCCGTGCTCAACATGCCGATGGATGCGCTCAAGCGAAGCCACACCTCGACCTCGTTCGAGCCGTTCACGCTGTTGTCGGCGCTGTCGCAGGCGACCTCGCATATAGGTCTTGTCGCCACCGGCTCGACCACCTTCGACGAGCCCTATCACATCGCGCGGCGCTTTGCCTCGCTCGATCACATCAGCGGCGGCCGCGCCGGCTGGAACATCGTCACCACCTCCAATCCCGACGCCGCGCTCAATTTCGGCCTTACGGAGCACATGGAGCACGACGAGCGCTATCGGCGCGCGCGCGAGTTCTATGATGTCGTCACCGGACTGTGGGATTCCTGGGCCGACGACGCCTTCATCCGGGATGTGGAGAGCGGCATCTTCTTCGATCCAGACAAGATGCATGTGCTGAATCACAAGGGCAAATACCTGTCGGTGAAAGGCCCGCTCAACATCGCGCGTCCGGTGCAGGGCTGGCCGGTAATCGTGCAGGCCGGCGCGTCCGACGTCGGGCGTCAGCTCGCCGCCGAAACCGCCGAGATGGTTTTCACCGCACTACCGAACATAAAAGCCGGCCAGGCCTTTTGTGCCGACGTGAAGGGCCGCATGCAGAAGGCTGGCCGCAATCCCGAGCACATGACGATCATGCCAGCCTGCTTCGTCATGCTGGGCGAAACCAAGGAGGAGGCACAGAAGAAGCGCGACCTGCTCGACAGCAAAGTAAACTACGCCAACGCCATTGCTTCGCTGTCGATCGCGCTCGGCCACGATGCCTCCAAGTTCGATCAGGACAAGCCGTTGCCCGACGATATCCCGGAGAGCAATGCTTCGGTGAGCGGTCGCGAACGCGCCATCGCGCTTGGCAAGCGCGAGAACCTGACCGTGCGTCAACTGGCACAGCGGCTTGGCGGGTTCGGCGGCCTCGCCATGGTCGGTACGGCCAAAGACGGTTGCCGACGAAATGGAGGAATGGCTTACGACCAAGGCCTCGGATGGCTTCACCATTCAGTTTCCCTATCTTCCCGGCGCGCTCTACGAATTCTGCGACCAGTTGGTGCCGGAGTTGCAGCGCCGCGGCCTCTTCCGGCGCGAGTACGAGGGCAAGACATTGCGCGAGAACTTGGGGCTGCCGCGGCCTGGCAACCGCTTCTTCGACACCAAAGCGGTGGCAGCCGAATAGACATGTCCGAGATCGAGAATTTCCACGCCCACGTCTATTACGACGCGCCTGAACGTGCGCAGGCGCAGCAGCTTTGCGAAGCGGCGGGCAAGAAATTCAGCGTCAAGGTTGGGCGGATGCACGACAACCCGGTCGGCCCGCATCCGCGCGGAAGCTGCCAGCTCACCATCGGCAAGGATCAGTTCTCGGAGGTCATTTCCTGGCTGGTGCTCAACCGAACCGGTCTGACGGTCTTCACGCATGCGCAGACCGGCAATGCGCTCAAAGACCATACCGACCACGTGATCTGGCTTGGCTCATCGGAGACGCTCAAGCTTGACCAGTTCCGCTAGGCGCTCCGCCCCAGCACGTTCACCAAGTCGTGGTAGATCGTGTGCAGGTGCTGCGCCTCGGCGTCGACCGACGCCATCTCGATGACAAATCCGTCGCCGATCACCCGATAGCCAAATGCCGTTTCCGGCGTGTTGCCGCCATACCAGGCAAAATGCACGGCCTCGCGGTCGCCGGATTGGATGCGCGCCCGCTGCCTGGCGGAAAGCTGCGCCGGAAAATGTTCGACCGAATAAAGTTCGACCATCTTCCAAAGCAATTCACGCTGCGCCCCCGATAGCTCGGACGCCGCGAGCCCGACCTTCTTGGCATTGGCGCGCTCGCGCCCAGCGTAGGACAGAATGTTGTAGGGCGTCGAGTCGCCGATCCGCGCCCTGCCCTGCAGCTTCGGCGACATGTCCGTCATCAGCCGCCGCGCCAGACCTTCTTCGTCCTTGAGCGTGTTGAGGCCGGTGTGCGGCCCTGATTTGACCCGATTGGGAATTGCGGAGAACGACGATGGCGTGACCGATACGATGCTGCCGTCGCGCACGGCGACCGATTGGGTCAGATGATGCCCTTCGCAGCGGAAGCCCCAAGCACCGGTTTCGGCCGGTGTTCCGAATACCGCGAGCGAGAAGCGCTCCGACGAACGCTGACCCGCACCGTTTCCGCTTGCGGCCAGGATGTCCTGCAACAGCATCACGTTCCGCGCCTTGGCGATGCCGGAGGGCGACCACACCGCACCGAGCACGTTCCAGGCTGCTTCTTTTTGCGCCGCGCTCATCTGCTCGAGCCGCACGCCCGGTTTGACGTAGCCTGTCACCCCGAAATAATTCCAGCCGCGCCATTCTGAACCATTCCAGGAAAATGATGCAGCCTTGCGCTTGTCAGGCTCGAGACCCGACAAGAATGTGCGCACCTTGCCAAGCAGATCAGCGGCAGGTGCGAGACCTTCATCGGCGGCAGCCGCGGCCCGGGGCAAGGCGGCCATGCCGATCATGGCAGCACCTGTCAGAACGATCTTGCGACGATCGGGATTTGCGGAATCAAAATTCGATTTGGACATGCAAGCCTCCGGAATGGCTGGCGTCATTATACGACCGGATCAGGCGCAGCGCACCGGGCCACTGCGTGACGCCTTCAAACCGGCGTGATAGTCACTCGATGACTTTTCAGACCACGCCGGAGCCTTGCCATGCCGATATTGACGCGACTGACCGAGCGGCTTGGCGTCACGCATCCGATCATGTTGGCGCCGATGGATCTGGTCGCTGATGGCAAGCTCGCTGCCACCGTAAGCCGCGCCGGCGGGTTCGGCATCATTGGCGGCGGTTACGGCGACGAGGCGTGGCTTACACGCGAGCTGAATGCGGCAGGCGAGGCGCGGATCGGCGTCGGCTTCATTACCTGGAGCATGGCGAAGCAGCCGCGCCTGCTCGATCTCGTGCTTGAGCGCAAACCGGCCGCGATCATGCTTTCGTTCGGCGAGGTGATGCCGCATGCAGCACCGATCAAGAAAGCCGGCGCGCTGCTGATCTGCCAGGTTCAAACGCTGCAGCAGGCCAAGGAAGCGGTCGCGAGCGATGCCGACGTCATCGTCGCGCAAGGCGCCGAAGGCGGCGGCCACGGCATTGCGCGCGGCACGTTCGCGCTGGTGCCGGCCGTGGTGGACGCAGCGCGCGGCATTCCGGTCGTGGCGGCGGGCGGTGTCGCTGACGGCCGGGGCTTGGCTGCGTCGCTGATGCTCGGCGCCGATGGCGTGCTGCTCGGCACACGCTTTTATGCCTCGATCGAGGCCGCAGGCTTTGTCAGCGCCAAGGAGCGCATCGTAAAGGCAAACGGGGACCGCACGGTCCGCGGCATCCTGTTCGACATCGCGCGCCGGAACGTGTGGCCCGCGCCGTTCGCCGGCCGCGTGCTGCGCAACGAATTCTCCGAGCGCTGGCGCGGCCGCGAGGCCGAGCTGATGCAGCATCCCGAAGAAGCGGAGCGCTATGCCAAGGCGCGCGAGAGCGGCGACTACGACACCGCCGCGGTCATCGCCGGCGAGGCCGTCGATCTGATCAGCGATATTCCGCCGGCCGCGGAAATCATCGCGCGCATGACCCGGGAAGCTGCAACGCTTCTGGCCGGCGCCTCGAACCGCTATCGGACCACCGGCTGAACTCGCTACCCTGCCTGGGACGGCTTCACCAGCAAGGACATCATCGGCCATGAATCGCCTTCTCGAACTCCCGCCGGAACAGCAGACGCCTGAACAGCAAAAAGTGTTCGAACAACTCGTCGCGGGCCGCGGCCGCATCCTCGGCCCGTACAAGATCTGGATTCACTCGCCGACGATCGCGACCGGCATGGAGCACATCGGCACTTATCTCAACAAGAAAGGCTCGCTGTCGGAGCGCGAGGTCGAGATCGGCATCCTGGTGATCGCGCAACACTGGAACGGCGACTATGTCCGCGAAGCCCACATCAAGCTCGGCAAGTCGGTGGGGCTGACCCAGGACACGATCGACGCGATCCTTGCCGGGCGCGATCCCAAGCTTACCGATCCGCACGAACGCGCCGTCCATCGCTTTGCCACAGCGCTGGTTGCAGGGGCAAAGCTATCCGATACCGAGTTTGCCGAGATCGAGAAAGTCATCGGCCGCGCCGGCATCGCCGAGGTGCTGGTGCTGCTCGGCTATTACACTTCCGTGGCGCTCGGCATGAAGGTCCATCAAGTGCCGATCCCGCAGGCATGACGCCGCACTTGCCTCAAGTCCAACAAAAAAATATCGAGAGCGACACGATGACCAGCCGCCGCCAATTCCTACAGTTCGCCGGAGCCGCGCTCGCAATGCCGGCTCTTTCACGGGGCGCTTTCGCGCAGGCCTGGCCGGCCCGGCCGATCCGCGCGATGATTCCGTTTGCGGCAGGCAGCTCGCTCGATATCGTCGGACGGCTCGTGCTCGATCCGCTGTCGAGCCAGCTTGGCCAGCCGGTCGTGGTGGAAAATCGTGGCGGCGCAGGCGGAACGATCGGCACGGGATTGGTCGCCAAGGCCGACCCCGACGGCTACAGCATCCTGGTTCAGGCATCGGCCCATTCGGCGGCGCCTGCGGCCTATCCGAACATCACCTATGACGTCGCCAAGAATTTTGTCGCCATCATTCCGTTCGGCACGCTGCCCAATGTGACGGTCGTGGCGCCCGGCAGCGGTATCAAGACGCTGAAGGATCTTGTCGCCAAGGCCAAGGCCGGATCGGTGACCTACGCCTCGGCCGGCGTCGGCAGCGCCACCCATTGGGCGGCCGAGCGCATTCGCGTTGCCGGAGGTTTCACCGGTGTACACGTGCCGTTCCGCGGCGGCCCGGAGGCGTTGACCGAGGTGATGACTGGCCGAGTCGATTTCACCTCGATGGGTATGTCGGCGGCGCTGCCACTGATCAAGGACGGCAAGCTCGTGGCGCTGGCCGTCAGTACGCCCAAGCGCTCGCGGACGCTGCCCGATGTGCCAACCACGATCGAGGCGGGCCTGCCGGATTCCGACTATGTCTACTGGATGGGGATGTTCGCGCCGGCCAGGACTCCGCCGGCGATCATCGAGCGGCTGCGTTCGGAAACCGAGAAGGCTTTGAAGAATCCCAACGTGGTGGAAAAATTCGCGGCCCAAGGCATCGAGCCGATGCCGCTTTCGCCGGCCGAATTCGGCGCGTTGATCGAGAAGGAAATCGCAACGAACATTGCGCTGGTCAAAGCGGCAGGGCTGAAATTCAACTGAGGTGATTGATGGATAAATTGCTGCCGGTTGCGGAAAGGATCGCCGCCCGTCTCATCGAGCGGAAGGAAACTGTCGCGATCGCCGAAGGCTCAGCCGGCGGCCTCATTTCGGCCGCGCTCCTCGCCGTGCCCGGCGCGTCGGCCTATTTCGTCGGCGGCGCCGTGGTTTACACCGGCGCGGCGCGCAGTGCCTTCACCGATATCAGCATCGACGACATGAAAGGCCTGCGCCCGGCGAGCGAGCCCTACGCCGCGCTGCTAGCCCAGCGCGCTCGCGAGCGTCTCCACACCACCTGGGCGCTTGCCGAGGCCGGCGCTGCGGGCCCTTCCGGCAACCGCTATGGCGATCCGGCCGGCCACACCTGCATCGCGGTCACCGGGCCTTCGCAGCGCACATTGACGTTGCGGACCGGCAGCAACGATCGGCGCGCCAACATGCGGGCCTTCGCGGCGTGCGCGCTCGAAGTTCTGGCAGAGCAGATCGGCGCGAAGTAGCCACGCTCGACCGGGACGACGGCCTCTTCATATTGAACCGCGCCCATGCTGGCCTGTAAGCTCGCCCCAACCAACAAACAACGCTGGGGAGACATCATGCGCCGCTGGCCCTTCTTTCATCTCGCACTCGCCCTACTCGGCGTTGCGGCGACCTTCTCCGCCACGCCACCAGCAAATGCACAAACCACGGCAACCCCGCAAAGCACAGGATCAGCCATGCCGTCCGACATCGATCCGAAATCGGGATTTCGTCTGCCGCTGCCGAGGCGAGAGGATCTTGATGAAGCCGGCCAAAAGGCCTTCGACCGCGGTAACACACCGGGCGGCACTATCGCCGGCTTGCAGGGGCCGGCGGGCATCCAGCTTTTCAGTCCGAAAACGGCAGCCAACGTCGCAGCGCTCAATCGTTATCTGCGCTTCGAGGCCGGTTTCACGCCGCACGTCCGCGAGGTCGCGATCCTCATCACCGCGCGCGAAATGGACAGCCAATTCGAGTGGGTCGCGCACGAGCCCGAAGCGCTCAAGGAAGGCGTGCCGCAAAGCACCATCGATGTCATCAAGTATCGTCGGAGCACCGAAGGACTCGATCCGACCGACGCGCTGATTATCGAGCTCGGCCGCCAGCTCTGGCGCGACCACAAGGTGAAATCGGAAACCTTCGCCAAGCTGAAAGCTATCTTTGGTCCGAACAAGCTGATCGAGTTGGTCATGCTGATGGGAAATTATGCCGGCACTGCGGCCCTGCTGGCGGCTGTGGATATGCAGTTGCACGCCGGGAAAAAGCCGCTCCTGCCGATCCCGTAGCCGCAATTGGTGCTTTTGCGCGGGGCTAGCCCACAAAATACGTCACCATGCCGCATATCGGCTGCCGCCTTGTGACGTTAGGGTTTGCCGTTCTATAGCTGACGAATGCATGGTAATCGTTCGCGGCGATCGACCTGGGGGCGAAGTGATTGTGATCATGGAACTGGCATTCGCTGGCGTTGCCATCGCGCGGCGCCAAAATCATCCGCCGCGGCAATGATCTGAGCCCGGCATGACCGACGACACCTCGATTCCAGGCGAGCCTCTCCAAGGCATCGCCGCGATGTTCGCCGAGCGGGAAGGTGACCGCTATGACATGCACAGCCGCCATCTCAACGAGCAGATGGTGCGTGTGCTGCGGACCATCGGCTTTGACGTCCAGTTCTGCCGCGGCAAGGGCCAATATCTGTTCGACGCCGCGGGTGCGCGCTACCTCGATCTGCTGAGCGGCTTCGGCGTCTTCGGGCTCGGGCGCAATCACCCCGCGTTGCGCGATACATTAAAAGACGTGCTCGACAACGATCTTCCCAATCTCGTGCAAATGGATGTCTCGACGCTGGCCGGTATCCTGGCGGAACGGCTGCTGGCGCGTGCGCCCTATCTCGAAAAGGTGTTCTTCGCCAACTCCGGCGCAGAGGCCGTGGAAGCTGCGATCAAGTTCTCGCGCACAGCCACCGGGCGACCGGGATTGGTTTTCTGCGACCATGCCTATCACGGCCTGACCAATGGAGCGCTGTCGCTCAATGGCGATGCGATTTTCCGCGACGGCTTCGAACCACTGTTGCCTGATTGCGTCCGCGTCCCGTTCAACGACCTCGCCGCGCTGGAGCAGGCGCTGTCTTCACGAAAGATCGCAGCCTTCATCGTCGAGCCGATCCAAGGCAAGGGCGTGAACTTGCCCGCCGACGGCTATCTGCAGGCGGCCGCCGAGCTTTGCCGCCGACACGGTACGCTGTTCGTTGCCGACGAAATCCAGACCGGGCTCGGCCGCACCGGCCGCTTCCTCGCCGTCGAGCACTGGAACGTCGAGCCGGACATGGTGTTGCTGTCGAAGGCCCTCTCCGGCGGACACGTGCCGAGCAGCGCCGTACTGATGCGGCGACATATCTACGAGAAGTTGTTCGACCGCATGGACCGGGCGGTGGTGCACGGCTCGACGTTCGCAAAGAACGATCTGGCGATGGCAGCCGGCATCGCCACGCTCGACGTGCTTGAGCGGGAGCGGTTGATCGAAAACGCTGCGCGCATGGGCGACCGCCTGATGCGCGAACTCACTGCAATGATCCCGCGCTATGAGATGCTGCGTGAGGTCCGCGGCAAGGGATTGATGATCGGCATCGAGTTTGGCCCGCCGGAGTCATTTCGATTGAAGGCCTCCTGGAGTTCTACTCGAAACCGCCAATAAGGGTCTGTTCTGCCAGCTCATCACCATTCCGCTGTTCAAGGAACACAAGATCCTCTGTCAGGTCGCCGGACACGCAAGCCACACCATCAAGCTGCTGCCCGCTTTCGTCATCGCAGACAAGGATTGCGGCTGGATCGTCCGCGCGTTCGACGAGGTCATCGCCGGCAGCCACCGCGTGCCGGGCGCCGTCTGGTCGCTTGGCAAGACCCTGATCGGCAACGCCACGCGAACGCGCAAGGCCAGCTAGCCACGATAACTTCTCCATTTTTTCGCGCGCGACAACGGAACGCAGCAGCCGCGTTGCGCGTTTATTGTCATGCATATCAATGCGAGGGGTAGTGCCTAGGCCACCACCAATCTGAACCGTCGTTCAGAAAAAAAGCAAAAGCCGTCCGTTTTCTTGCACTGCAAGATAACCGGACGGCTTCTGTTTATTATCTCATCTAATTTCGGACAAAATTGGCGGAGCCTATTTTGCCGGGCTCGATTTGGCCCTAGGCTGAAACAGTTCATTCCTGCGATCGGCGTTATGCCGGGCGCATCCGGGAGATCAAAATGAGGAAGATGCTTCTCGCTCTCGCGGCCAGCGCCGTGCTGGCTGTTGCTACGCTTGCGCCGAACACCGCCGATGCGCGCTGCCGCGGCTGCGGCGTGGGCCTCGGCATCGCCGGCGGCCTGGTGGCTGGCGCCGTGATCGGCAGCGCGATCGCCGGCGCTGGCCCAGCTTACGCTTATCCACGAACCTACTATCCGGTCGCTGGCTACGAGCGTTATTCGTACGGCGCAGCGCCAGCTTATAGCTGCCCGGGCGGTTACTGGGCGCGCCGCCCGGTCCGTGATCCGTACGGCAATGTGGTCGGCTGGAGCCGTCCGCGATTCTTCTGCCCGGCTTACTGATCGGTCCTGTTCGATCTGAATTCCAAACCCGGCGGCGCCCAAGCGCCGCCGGGTTTTCATTTGCGCTGCATGTGCGCCAGAACTTCGGCGGTCGGCCAGCAATCGAGCTTCAGGCTATTGGCCTTCTGATAGGCGCCAAGTGCTGCCCGCGTCAGCATGCCGGCCTTGCCGTCAATCTTATCGCTGTAAAGCCGCCGTTCGGTGAGCGTGCGCTGCATGGCCTCCACCTGCTCGGTGCGAAGTTGCGTGTTCTTGCTCCAAGCCCTCTCGAAGGGACGCCCGTCCAAGATGCGGTCGCTGAGATGGCCGACGAACAGCACGTACAGATCGGAAAAATTGTAGTCCTTGATGACAAAATAATTCTTCGGCGCGAGAAATGCCGGACCATAGGTGCCTTCGGGCAGCAGCAGCGAAGCCTCATTCTTCAGTTCATCGGGCACGAGCTTGCGGCCATAGGCGGGCGCATAGCCGCGCTTCATCCACTCCCCGATCGGCATGACGTGGCCGGGCTGCGCAATGGTGCAATCGATGCCGGAGGGAACACGGACCTCGTAGGCCCAGCGTTCGCCGCGCCGCCAGCCCTTGTTGGAGAGTTGCTTTGCCGCGGATGCGAGCGCGTCGGGTATCGACGTCCAGATGTCGACCTTGCCGTCGCCGTCAAAATCGACTGCATGCTTGTAGAACTCCGACGGCAGGAACTGTGTCAGACCCATTGCGCCGCCCCAGGAGCTGCGCATTTTTCCGCGCGGCACGCCGTCCTGCAGCATCTTCAGCGCAGCCAGGAACTCAGCCCGAAACAGGTCCTTGCGCCGCCCGGTATAGGCCTGTGTTGCCAGAACGCGCAGCGCGTCATGCGGCAGCTTGTAGCCGCCGTAAGAGGTTTCGCGGCCCCAGATCGCGAGGAGCACCGATGGCTGCACGCCGAACTGCCGCTCGATCGCGTCAAGCGTCGCGCGGTGCGTATCGAGCAACTTCCTGCCCTGTTCGGCGAGCCGCGCGATCGAGCTTTCGCGGACGTAATCGGCTGGCGTCTGCACGAACTCCGGCTGTGAGGGTGGCCGGTCGGTCCGCCCCGACAGGGCGAGGTCGGGCAGCGACAGATCGGGTTCAAGCCCGCGCGTCGCCGCATCGAACGTCGCACGCGAGACGCCGAGCCGCTCTGCGTCGGACCACAGCGATTGCAGGAACTTGTCGAATGCCGCATCGGCGCGCGCTGTCGCATAGGCCGCGGCAAGCAGCAGTGTGGCGAGCAGCAGTTGGCGCATCGTCGAAGCGATATCGCGAATCATGCCTCGATCAGTATCATGTGGCGGCCCGAGCGGCGATGCTTCGCCGCCGCGACGATCTAACGGCTGAACTTCTTGTACTTGATTCGATGCGGAATGACGGAGTCGGTTCCGAGCCGCCGCATCTTGTCTTTCTCGTAGTCCTGGAAGTTACCTTCGAACCATTCGACGTGGCTTTCCCCTTCGAACGCCAAAATGTGAGTGGCGATGCGATCGAGGAACCAGCGATCGTGGCTGATGATGACGGCGCAACCGGCGAAATCCTCCAGCGCCTCCTCCAGCGCCCGAAGCGTATCGACGTCGAGATCGTTGGTCGGCTCGTCGAGCAACAGCAGATTGGCGCCGGTCTTGAGCATCTTGGCGAGATGCACGCGATTCCTTTCGCCGCCTGACAGCGAGCCGACCTTTTTCTGCTGGTCGGCGCCCTTGAAGTTAAACGCCGAGACATAGCCGCGGCTGTTCACCTCTTTCTTGCCGAGCAGGATAATGTCCTGGCTGTTGGAGATTTCCTCCCAGACGTTCTTCTTGCCGTCGAGCGAGTCACGCGACTGGTCGACGTAGCCGAGCTGCACCGACTCGCCGACCTTGATCGAGCCTGAGTCCGGCTTCTCCTGCCCGGTGATCATGCGAAACAGCGTGGTTTTTCCGGCACCGTTCGGGCCGATCACGCCGACGATACCGCCGGCCGGCAGCTTGAATGTGAGGTCGTCGATCAAAAGGTTATTGCCGTAGCCCTTCCGCAATCCCTCGAAGTCAACGACGTTCTGTCCGAGCCGCTCCGCCACCGGGATGACGATCTGCGCCACCTGGGTCTGCTTCTCGCTCGCCTGCTTGAGCAAGTCCTCATAACGCTCGTAGCGCGCCTTCGATTTCGCCTGCCGCGCCTTGGGAGACGAACGTATCCATTCCTGCTCGCGTTCGAGCGTGCGCTGGTGGGCGGCCTCCTCGCGGCCTTCCTGCAGCAAACGCTTTTGCTTCTGCACAAGCCAAGCCGAGTAGTTGCCCTCGTATGGAATCCCCTTGCCGCGATCGAGTTCGAGGATCCAGCCGGTCACGTTGTCGAGGAAGTAGCGGTCGTGGGTGACGATCAGGATCGCGCCCGGATAATCGCGCAGGTGGCCTTCCAGCCAATGCACCAACTCGGCGTCGAGGTGGTTGGTCGGCTCGTCCAGCAGCAGCAGATCCGGCTGGTCGAGCAGCAAGCGGCAGAGCGCGACGCGGCGGCGCTCACCACCGGAAAGCTTGGTCACGTCCGCGTCGTCGGGCGGACAGCGCAATGCGTCCATCGCCAGATCGACCTGCGAGTCGAGCTCCCACAAGTTCTTCGAGTCGATCTCGTCCTGGAGCTTTGCCATCTCCTCGGCGGTCTCGTCGGTGTAGTTGGCGGCGATCTCGTTGTAGCGGTCGAGCAGGGCCTTCTTGGCTGCCACGCCCTGCATCACGTTCTCGCGCACCGAGAGCTTGGGATCGAGTTGCGGTTCCTGCTCGAGATAGCCGACGCGCGCGCCTTCCGCGACCCAGCCCTCGCCGACGTATTCCTTGTCGATCCCCGCCATAATGCGCAGCAGCGTCGACTTGCCGGAGCCGTTGACGCCGAGCACGCCGATCTTGGCGTCCGGATAAAACGACAGGTGAATGTTTTCGAGCACCTTGCGATTGCCCGGGTAGGTCTTGGTCAGACCCTGCATGTGATAGATGAATTGGCGGCCGTTCATCGCGCTCTTCGGGTTTGGGGGAGATTTGCCGCTGATTTAGCGACCGCGGCGGCCAAGGGCAAGCCGCCGGTTGCAGTGACATAACGCACACACCCCACCCCCGTCATGAACCTCCACGCCACGGCATCCGACCAATGGGCAAGTTGAAGCAAACAACAACAAGTCCCGGAGGCCGTCATGAACTGGCTCGTCAAAATCGGCAGAGAGGTGGTGCAGGCCCTGACCGATCCCTACCGTCCGGAACTGCACTATATGCGCGGCCCCGGCCCCAAATGGCGGGCCAAGAACCAAGCCAAGTACCAAATCAGGCACCTGGCTGACTGAAGCGGCATAGCAGCACTTCAAAACGCCCCTAGATTGGGCTCCTGGATATCCGGGAGCCCGCTCCATGACCGAAATCGCCTGCGTGGTTGACGCGTATGATGCGCTGGGCGAGTGCTGCTTGTGGTGTCCCACCACCCGGCGGGTCTGGTGGCTCGATATCCCGAGACCCTGCCTGCAATCCTACGATCCGGTAAGCCGCGAGCACCGGGTCTATCCCCTGCCCGGCAAATACTGCGGCTGCGCCGCGCTGCGACGGTCAGGCGGCCTTGTGGTGGCGCTGGAGAATGGCCTGCATGGCTTCGACCCCGCCACCGGCAAACTGAACCTCCTTGTCCACGCCGAACCTAACGAACCGGGCAACCGCTACAACGACGGCCGGTGCGACCGCCGCGGCCGGCTGTGGATCGGCACCATGGACATCGGCATCCGGCGTGCGTCCGGCAGCTTCTACCGGGTCGGCGCCGACCGCACCGTGCTGCGCCTGTTCGATGGCATCACCGTGCCGAACTCGACTGCGTTTTCGCCCGACGATCGAACGCTCTATTTCGCCGACACGCCGCGTCACGTCATCTGGGCGTTCGATTTCAACCTCCACGCCGGGATGATCGGCGAACGTCGGGTGTTCGCGGACCTCACCGCGCGCCGCGGTCTTCCCGACGGCTCCTGCGTCGACGCCGAGGGCTTCCTCTGGAATGCCGAATACGGCGGCCACCGTCTGACGCGCTACACTCCTGACGGCCGCGCCGACCGCACCATCGAGCTGCCAGTGACCAATCCCACCTGCTGCTGCTTCGGAGGCGAGACGCTGGACACGCTCTATGTCACCAGCGCGACGACCGCGCCAAAGCCCGGCCAGGCGACCCCAGCCCCGATGGAAGGCGGATTGCTCGCGCTCGATGTCGGTGTCCGTGGGCTGCCGGAAGCCGCGTTCGGCGGGTAGGTTCAGCATCGTCGAGCTCCCTTGTGCGAGCGCGGCCGGCGGGACACTATCCGCCGCTGTGAACAAGGAGTTCTGAGATGGCCTATCGCTGCGCGATCCTCGACGACTACCAGAACGTGGCGCTCAAGCTCGCGGACTGGTCCAAGATCACCAAGGACGTCGACGTCAGGGTGTTCACCGAGGCCGTGCGACGCAGCGACGCCGACACCATCAATGACCTGAAGGACTTCGACATTGTCGTAATGATGCGCGAGCGCACGCGCTTCCCCGGCGCGGTGATCGACGGCCTGCCAAAACTCAAACTGCTGATCACCACCGGCGCCTACAACGCTTCGATTGACATGAAGGCGTGTCAGGAGCGGGGCATCGTAGTCTGCGGCACTGGCGGTTTCGGCAATCCCACCACCGGCATCACGTTCGGTCTGATCCTCGAACTCACTCGCAGGATCGGCTGGGAGCATGCTCGCATGAAAACTGGCATCTCCTGGCAGAACACCCTCGGCATGGACATCGAGGGCAAGACAATCGGCGTGCTCGGCCTCGGCAAGCTCGGCGCGCGGGCAGCCGGCGTCGCCAAGGCATTCGGCATGAAGGTGATCGCCTGGAGCCAGAATCTCACGCCCGAGCGCTGCAAAGAGGTCGGCTCGGAATACGTTTCTAAGGACGATCTGTTCCGCGACGCCGACGTGGTGACGATCCATCTTCAGCTTAGCGACCGCACGCGCAATCTCATCACCGCCAAGGAACTCGGCCTGATGAAGAAGTCCGCCTACCTGGTCAACACCTCGCGCGGGCCGATCGTCGAGGAGAAGGCGCTGCTCGATGCGCTGAACAAGAAGCAGATCGCCGGCGCGGGTCTCGACGTTTTCGATGTCGAGCCGCTGCCGCTCGACCATCCTTATCGCAAGATGGACAACGTGGTGATAACGCCCCACCTGGGCTACGTCAGCCAGCAGAACTACGACAAGTACTACCCGGACATCGTCGAGAACATCCGCGGTTTCCTGGATGGCAAGCCTGTCCGCGTCATAGCGCCACGGTAAACGAAGTATTGCCAACTCGGGCTGCCGGTTGCGGCATAAGCCTGATCGGCGCCATCGCGGACAGCTTCCTGGCCCTGCGGACGCAGCAATGTGCGCGCGCCCCGAGAAGGCGCGCGCTGGGGCGGCCGCGAGCTGACGCCGACTGAACTTTCCGATCTCAAGTTTTGCAACAACATGACCGCCCTGGCAGAGCAGCCTTGCGCTGCCCGTGCACCGCCTGATGGCGCAGACAAAGCCTGCACCGTGATATAGAAACTGACAGGAAACGTCCGTCTGGAGCGTTCCGGCCTGCGTCTTCGAAGGGGAGCGATGAGAAAATGGCGAGCTACAAGTTGGTTTCGTACCAGTCTGCAAAGGGCCCCCGCGCAGGGGTCGTGGTCGACGACAAGCTGTTCGATGCGGCCGCGCTGACACGCAAGGCCGCCTATGCCAGCGTGCTGGATATTCTCAACGACTGGTCGTCGGCCAAGGGAACGCTGAAGAAGGCCTCCGCGGGCGCCGGCAAGAGCAAGTTGAAGAGCCAGCCGCTGGCCAAGGCCAAGCTGCTTGCCCCTGTGCTGTGGCCGTCGGCGATCTATTGCGCCGGCGCCAACTACACCGACCACATGATGGAGATGGCCAAGCTGCAGGGCATCCCGCCCGCGCCCGATCCGCACGAGGTGGGCTTGAAGCCCTGGCATTTCATCAAGGCCTCGCGCACCGTGACGGGCAACAAGGCCGTGGTGAAACTACCCAAAGCCTCGAACGCCATCGACTGGGAGGCCGAGCTGGGCGCCGTGATCGGCAAGAAAGCCAAGGACGTGCCGCTGGAGAAGGCGCTCGACTACGTCGCCGGCTACACTGTTGCAAACGAGCTTTCGGCGCGCGATCTCGGCCGCCGCAACCAACTCCCGGACTCGACGCCGTTCAAATGGGACTGGGTCGGGCAGAAATGCTTCGACGACGCCTGCCCGATCGGCCCCTGGATCGTGCCCGCAAGCGACATCAAGGATCCGCAGAAGCTCCGCATCCAGCTCTGGGTCAACGATGTCATCAAGCAGGACTCCAACACCAGCGACATGATCTTCAATCTCGCCGAGCAACTGTCGCATCTGTCATCGCGCATCACGCTCTACCCGGGCGACATCATCCTCACCGGCACGCCCGCTGGCGTCGGCGCCGCGCGCCGGGAATTCCTCAAGGCGGGTGATACCACCAGGGTGCGGGTCGAAAACGTCGGCGAGCTCGTCAACAAGATGGCGTGACGCCGCAGCCCTTCGTGCTCGCCGCCATTGCGGCCGGCAAGACGCCGCCGTTACACTGACGCGGCGTTTTATTCTGTGGGAGGCGAACATGCGTCGACTGCTGCTGGCGTTCGGGATTCTGTTCTGGCGTTTTCAAGCCAGGGCTGGGCTCAGGCATGGCCGACCAAAACGATCAAGGTCGTGGTCCCGCTGACGCCGGGCAGCGCCACCGACGTCATGGCGCGCATCGTGTTCGATCAGGTGTCCCAGCAGGTCGGCCAGCCGATCGTCATCGAGAACCGGCCCGGCGCCGGCAACTCGATCGGCATGAACGCGGTCGCCAAGGCCGATCCCGATGGCTACACCATCCTGGCGAACTCCTCCTCACATACGGTGAGCCCGGCGGTCCGCGCCACCATGCCGCTCGACACCGCCAACGACCTCGCCGCCGTCATTCCGCTCGGCAACATGCCGGTCGTCATCCTGTTCAATCCAAGCAAGGGCTACAAAAAGCTCAGCGACTTTGTAGCCTGGGCCAAGGCCAATCCAGGCAAGGCCAATTATTCGTCGGCCGGCGCGGGCAACTCGTCCCATCTCAACGGCGAGCTGTTCCGTCTGGCGGGCGGCTTCGACGCGGTGCATCTGCCGTTCAAGGGCGCGCCCGAGGCGATGACCGAAGTGATCGCCGGACGCGCCGACTTCTACTTCTCGCCGCTGGTCAATGCGCTGCCGCTGATGAAGGACAATCAGTTGCAGGCGCTTGCCGTGAGCAATTCGGCACGCGCGTCGGCGCTGCCGGACGTTCCGACCGTCGCCGAGGCCGGCTATCCGAACTCGGAATATAATTTCTGGGCCGGCGTCTTCTTACCGGCGAAGACCCCTGCCCCGATCAAGGAAAAGCTCTATGCGGAAATCGCCAAGGCGCTGCAAGCGCCGGGCGTGCGCGATAAGCTAAAAAACCTTGGCGCCGATCCCCTGCCGCTGACCTCGGCGCAGTTCGACGCCCAGGTCCGCAAGGAGATCGAGACCAACACCAAAGTCGCCAAGGCCGCAAATATCAAGGTGGAGTGACGATGTTCCCGGGCGCTCTCACTTCTTCAGTCCGGCGGCGGTCGCGACCTCGGTCCAGCGTTTGAGCTCACTCACCTCGAGACGCGCCAGGTCTTCAGGCCCGCCATCGAGCGGATCGACACCCTGAGGCCCCCACGCAGCGATCACCTCGGTTGATTTGACCGCCTCCCGCACTACGCGCGAGAGCTTTTCGACGATGGCTGCTGGCGTGCCTGCCGGCGCGGTTAGACCGAACCAGATCGCCGTATCGAAGCCCGGCATACCGGATTCGATCATGGTCGGTACGTCGGGCACGATGCTGGCACGCTTGCTGCCGGCCGACGCGAGCAACTTCAGCCTGCCACCCTGGACCAGCGAAATTACGGCGGTCGCCGGCGAGAACATCACCTGCACGCGGCCCGCGACCAGATCGGTCGCCGCTTGCGGGCTGCCCTGATAGGGCACGTGCACAAGCTTGGTCCCTGTCTGCTGCATGAACAGCTCGCCAGAGAAATGCGGCGCACTTCCGATTCCGGTGGAAGCGTAGGTCAGGTCGCCCGGCTTGGATTTGGCGAGCGCGATCAACTGTTGCACGTTGCTGATCTCAAGCGATGGATGCACCACCAGGATTACCGCGACGGAGTTGACCAGGGCGATCGGGGCGAAGTCCTTGGCGATGTCGAATGGCAGATTGGGATTGATCGCAGCATTGGCGATGTTGGCGGACCCGGGCAGGAACAACGTGTAGCCGTCCTTTGGCGCGCGGGCGACGAACTCAGCGGCCAGATTGGAGCCGGCGCCGGGCTTGTTCTCGACCACGACCGTTTGCCCGAGAATCTGGCCCATGCGGTTGCCGAGCACACGCGCGGTGATGTCGGCCACAGAGCCGGGTGTGAATCCGACTACGATACGGATCGGCTTGTTCGGATAGTCGCTCTGCGCCCGCGCGGCATTGCCGGCAACCGCCGCAATCAGCAAGGCCGCAGCAATCAACCCGGTCCGCTTCCATCCGCGCATGCACTCCTCCCTGTGAAGTTTATTTCGTTTTGACGCCGGACACCCTGACGACCTCGGCCCATTTCTTGAGTTCATCATCGATGAACTGGGCGAACTCGGCCGGCGTGCCGCCGAGCGGATCGACGCCCTGTAGCTCCATCAGGGCCAGGACCTCTTTCGACTTCAGGGCTTCGTTTGCGGCGCGCGACAGCTTGTCGATGATCTCGCGCGACGTGCCGGCTGGGGCAAGCAGACCCATCCAGATGCCGGCGGAATAGCCCTCCACCCCCGCCTCGACCATGGTCGGCACGTCAGGCGCGATCGCCGCGCGCTTGGGCTGCGTCACGGCCAGAGCCTTCAGCTTGCCGCCCTGCACGTTCGACCACACGGTCGCCGCCGGCCCGAACATCAGGGGCACGCGCCCAGCCAGCACGTCGGTCATGCTCTGCGCGCTGCCGGGATAAGGTATCTGCTGGAGCTGGATGCCCGCCGAGCTGTTGAGCAGCACGCCCGACAGGTGGCTCATCGTGCCGGCGCCGGACGAAGCGTACTGGACGCCATCCGGCTTTGCTTTTGCCAGTGCGATCAGTTCCCGAATGTTGTTTGCCGGGAACGATGGATGCGCCACCAACATCTGCGGCGCGTTGGCGAGGAGCGTGATCGGCGCCAGGTCCTTGCCGAAATCGAAGCTCAGATTGTTCATCGCCGGGTTGATGGTCTGGGCGACGGTGCACATCAGCAGCGTGTAGCCGTCCTTGGGGGCGCGCGAGACGGCTTCGGCGCCGAGGCTCGAGCCTGCCCCCGGGCGGTTCTCCACCACCAATTGCTGGCCGAGGCTTTGGCTCATACGGGTCGCCATCACCCGCAGGATTACGTCGGCGACCGCGCCGGGCCCGAAGCCGACCACCACCCGGATCGGCCGAGCTGGATAGTCCTCCGCCCGCGCAGCGATCGTGTTGAGGCACTGGGCCAGCAGCAGGCCCGCCACCACGGCCGCTCGCCTCGGAGCGATCGATACGCCAGCAAAAAGGCGCCGCGGCACCCTGAATTCACGAACTGTTAAGAAATTTCCCGACCCGGCAGGCATCCATTAACCATAAAGCAATGCGGCTCCACCACAATAACCCCATTGCGCGCCGGCGAGGCCGGCCGGGCTTCGCGGAAGTCGCGTCCGAGGTGAAGTCGCTGGCGGTGCAGACCGCGAAAGCCACCGAGGAGATCGCCTCGCAAATTCTCGCCGTTCAAGGCTCGACCACCACCGCGGTCGATGCGATCCGCAACATCGCGGGCCGTATGAACGAGATCTCGAGCTACACCTCGGCGGTCGCCATATCGGTCGAGCAACAGAACGCCGCGACCGGCGAAATCTCCGAGAACGTCGCCGGCGCTGCGCAAGGCACCGACACGGTGGTCGCCGCACTGGGCGACGTCGCAGGCGCTGCCACCGCCACGCGCAGTTCAGCCGAAACCGTGCTGTCGGCCTCCCGCTCGGTCGAAAGCGCGGTCGCCAAGCTCCGCGGCGAAGTCGAGACCTTCCTCGGCAAAGTCGCCGCCTAAATCCTCCACAAAACTAATCCACAAGGCGCGGCAAGACGTTACCCGCAGGCTGGATTTTGCGGCCAAATGAAGCTTATCTGCGCCGTACAGCGAGAGCCGCGGCGAAGGAAGCAAAACCGTGCCAAAAAACATCCCCCTGACGCTCGCTTGCGGCAACTACGAGATCGTGCGTGCGCTCAAGGACGGCGTGGTCGCTCCGGACGGCATCGATCTTACCATCCTCACCGACATGGACTCGTCCACCCGACATTGGCGGTTCCTGCGCGAGGGCCATTTCGATGTCGCCGAGACGTCGTGCTCGTCCTACATCGTAGCGCGCGACAAGGGTCTGCCGATCACGGCAATTCCAGTGTTCCTGCATCGGCGCTTCCGCCACGGCTTCGTGTTCATCAACACCAGCAAGGGTATCAAGAAGCCCACTGACTTGATCGGCAAGAAGATCGGCATCAAGTCGTTTCTGGTGACCGCGATCCACTGGATGCGCGGCATCCTCGAACACGAGTATGGCGTGCCGCACAAATCGGTCGAATGGGTCGCCGAGCTCGACGAGGATGTCGACTTCACGCCGCCTCCGGGCCTCACGATCACGCGGTTGCCGCACGACAAGTCGGTCGAGGACATGCTGGCGGAGGGCGAGGTCGACGCGCTGGTCCACTCCGACATCATCAAGCCGATGGAGGCGGGCGATCCGCGCGTCGCACGGCTTTGGCCGGACTACAAGGCCGAGGAAATCCGATTCTGGAAGAAGACACAGATCTTCCCGATCATGCATGTCATGGGCATCCGGCAGGAGATCGTCGATCGTCACCCGTGGATACCGGTGAACCTGTTCCATGCCTTCGAGAAGTCCAAGGCCATCGCTATGCAGCGGATGGCCAATCCGCGCATCGTGCCGCTGGCGTGGTATCTCGAAGCCTGGAACGAGCAACAGGACATTCTCGGCCCCGACCCGTGGGAATATGGTCTCGGCGACAGGAACCGGAACAACATGAATACGATCGCCGGCTATTCGCACGAGCAGGGACTGACCAAGAAACGCTGGACGACCGACGACTTGTTCACCAGCACCTTCCAAGGCCGCAAGCGTGGCGACGAGTGGCGGATTTGAGGACGCATGATCCCGAAAAATGGGAATCGGTTTTCGGACAAGATCATGCGCAGGTTGGTACGCTATAAGGACAGACCATGACGATGGGCATCGGATTTACCGACAAGAAGGTGATGGCCGAGCTGACGGCCAAGATGCTGCTTGAGGTGGAGGCGGTCCGCTTCATGGACGACAAGCCCTTCATCTTCACGTCCGGCTGGGCTAGCCCGGTCTATATCGATTGCCGGCGGCTGATCTCGTTTCCCGCGCGTGCGCCAGACGCTGATGGATTTCGGCGCGGCAACGGTGTTCCGCGATGCCGGCTTCGAGCAGTTCGACACCGTGGTCGGCGGCGAGACGGCGGGCATTCCGTTCGCTGCCTGGATGGCCGATCGCCTGATGCTGCCGATGCAATACGTGCGCAAGAAGCCGAAGGGCTTTGGCCGCAACGCCCAGATCGAGGGCCACCTCGAGCCCGGCCAGCGCGTGCTACTGGTCGAGGACCTCACCACCGACGGCGGCAGCAAGGTCAACTTCTGCAACGCGCTGCGCGCCGCCGGCGCCACGGTCGAGCACATCTTCGTCATCTTCTTCTACGGCATCTATCCCAACAGCGAGAAAATCCTCTCCGACCTCAACATCAAGCTGCACCACCTGTGCACCTGGTGGGACGTGCTGGAGTTCGCCAAGACCTGCGGCCAGTTCGATCCGGTCAAGCTCGGCGAGATCGAGAAATTCCTGCACGATCCCGCCGGCTGGTCGAAGGCGCATGGCGGCGTCTCGCAGACCGCTGCCGAGTAAGACGTCACGAGTTAACGGGTCCGCATGGAATTCGACAACTCATTCGAGGTGCCGCTTGCCACCGGCGCAGGCCTGGCCGGTGCTGATGAACATCCAGGGCATCGCACCCTGCATGCCGGGCGCGCAGCTGACCGAGGTGGTCGACGACAAGACCTACAAGGGCAATATCGCGGTGCGGCTTGGGCCGGTCGCGCTCGACGTTTGCCGGCCTGGTGACGTTCGAGGAGATCGACGACACCAACCTTACGGCGCGGGTGCGCGCCCAGGGCACCGACGCCAAGGGCCGCGGCTCGGCGCAGGCAGCCGCCACGTTCCGGCTGGAGCCGTCGGCCACCGGCTCCAAGGTGCTGGTGCACACCGACCTCACGCTGTCGGGGGCAGTGGCGCAGTACGGCCGCGGCGTCGGCATGATCCAGGCGACGGCCTCGGCGCTGATGAACCAGTTCGCCAACAATCTGAAAAAACAGCTCGCCAGCCCGCCCGCCGAAACCGCGGACCCAGCCTTGCCGGCGGCGGCCAAGCCGATTTCCGCCACCTCGCTCGCGGGTCAGGTCGTGTGGAATTCGATCAAGGACAAGCTGGGCGGGAAGTCATAGGCATGACGGGCTCCGCCGACAACGACCCGGTCATCCTGGTCGATGCCGACGACATCGAAGTCGGCACCGCCGGCAAGCTCGACGCGCACAAGCGCGGCCTCAAGCACCGCGCCATCTCGGTGCTGGTGCAAAACTCAGCGGGCGAATTGCTGCTGCAGCAGCGGCATCCGGCGCAAATACCACTCCGGCAGCCTTTGGGCGAACGCCTGTTGCAGCCATCCGTTGCCGGGCGAAAGCACGGCGGACGCGGCGCATCGGCGGCTCAATCAGGAAATGGGCATTCGTCTGTCCGCTCGAGCCGCTGTTCACGCTTCGACTACCGCGCCGCCGGTATCGGACGAACTGATCGAGAACGAACTGGTCCACGTGTTCGGCGGCACTGCACGACGGCCGGATCGCGCCCGATCCGGCCGAGGTCGTGCAATGGAAATGGATACGCTTTGACGATCTCGCCACCGACCTTCGCGCGACACCCGGAGGACTACGCTGTCTGGTTCCGCAAATATGTCGCCGCCCGCGGCGGCCTAATCCTCGGCTGGCTGGCGCGGCGATAGAGCTCAAACCTCGAAAATCTTCCGCTCGGTCTTGTGGATGCGCTCGGTGCCGTTACCGGCGACGATGTAGTTGTCGCAGATGATCATGAACAGGTTCGGCAGCTCGTAGTTCGGATGCACCGCAAGGCACATGCCGGACTCGATCGACATCGGCTCGTCGGCGCGAACCAGCGGCCGCTCCACCATGTCGTAGCCCTGGCCGTGGCTGTAGAGCCGCAATTCCGGCGGCAAGCCCCTTCGACCGCATGAAATCGTCGTGCGCCTTGGCAACATCGCGGCATGACGTGCCGGGCTTGAGCAGGCTCGCCGAATAGTCCTGCGCCTCCATCGCCGCCGCGAAATTGTCCTTCAGCTCCGCGACGCCTTGCCCAGCACGATGGTGCGGCCGACCTCGGTGAAATAGCCGCCGGGCCCGTTGACCTCGATCAGGAAGCTCATGTTGTCGCCCTTCTGCAGCGGTGCGGTCCTGGAAGTGCCGCCCGACCAGGAACGACGGCTTGCCGATCGGCGCCGAGCCGCCGAGATAGATGCCCTGCGAGGAGCCGCGCACCCAGCCCTCGCGCATAGGCCATCGCGGTGACGTCGACGTCGCGCATGCCCGGTTTGATCTCCTTCAGCACCTTCTGCGAAGATCGCGTCCTGCATCTCCGCGCAGCGGCGCATCAGTTCCAGCTCCTCCGCGCTCTTGATCGCGATCAGCCGGTCGATCTGCATCGGTGATGTCGATCACCTTCAGGCCGTCGAAGCCGTCGGTGATCGGCATGCACCAGCTTGTGCGGCATGGTGCCGGGCACGCACGAAGCCGATCGTCTTGTATCCGCGCTTCTTGAACGATCTCGCGCACGATCTCGCCCTGATAGCGCGGTGGTGTAGTGCACCGAGGAGAAGAACGAGGTGTAGAGGATTTCGCCGACGCCTCGGTGATACGGATCCTTGCCGGCAAGCTCGCGCCGCGCGCCGAAATTGCCCTGCTCGACCACGCTCATCAGGTCGTCGGCATGGAACACCACGGTGCGGCCATAGCCGTTGTGGGTCGGAATGTCGGTGAACCAGCGCGCGTGGCCGCCGAGCCAATCCTCGGTGCCGTAGGCGACCAGCGCCTGAATGCCGCGCTCGCGCATCAGCTTGCGCACGGCATCCCAGCGCCGTGTCATCTCGGCGTCGGACACGCGGGTGGCAACTCGTTCGGTGGTCATTGCGTTCTCCGGCTGGATTTTGGTCCGCTACGCCAAACAAGCAGCGGGAGTCGGCTATGACCACAGGTTCTCATTCTCGCACTTCGAACGCGCAACAATATCGCGATCATCTCGCGAAGCGCTTTCCCGTCGTCGAATTCCACGCCGTCGACCACGCGACACGACGCCGAAAACAGTGATCGGCGGCGTCGAGGTGATCATGGGGCTCGGCCATCACATCCCGCCGGCGCTGATTGCCAAGGCAAAGGCGCTGAAATGGGTCCAGGCACTGACCACCGGCACCGAGACGCTGACCGCGCCCGGCGTGCTGCCGCCGCATGTGCTGCTCACCTCGACGCGCGGCATCCACGGCCCGCAGATGAGCGAGCTCGCCTTTCTCAACATGATCGCGCTCAACCGCGACTTCCGGAAGATGCAGCGCAACCAGGCCGAGGGGAAATGGGAGCAGTGGGACCAGCCGATCCTCGAAGGCAAGACCATCGTCATCGTCGGCTTCGGCATTGCTGGCCGAGCATCTTGGCCGAACGCTGCAAGCTGTTCGGCATGAACGTGATCGGCGTGAGCAGCGGCCGCGCCAAGGCGCCGCATTTCGACGAGGTGCATCCGCGCAGCGAGCTTGCGAAGCTCGCCGGCCGGGCGGATTTCCTGATGCTGCTGGTGCCCTACTCCAAGGAGACCCATCATCTCGTCAACCGCGACGTGCTGGCGGCGATGAAGCCCACGGCGTTCCTGATCAATCTCGCGCGCGGCGGCGTGCTCGACGAGAGCCGCCCTGATCGAGCATCTGCAGGCCGGCAAGATCGCCGGCGCCGGCATCGACATCTTCTCCAAGCATGCCGCTGCCGCCGGACAACCCGTTGTGGCGGATGCCCAATGTCATCATCACGCCCAACATCGGCGGCCGCAGCGACAGGTTCGTCGAGCAGACGATGAGCGTGCTGGAGCCGAACCTCGCGGCCTTCATCGATGGCCGGCTGAAGGATTTGCGCAATCTCGTGGCGCATTGAGGCGGCGCTTTCTTGCCTCCATCTTCGGCGAGGAACAAGCTAGCGGCACCGAACTCAATCGATCGTGATATTCGCCGCCTTCACCACCGGGCCCCAGATATCCGTGCTTTCCTGGATCATCTCGCGCATCCGTTCGGGCGTGGTGCCGAGCGGAGTGGCTTCGAGCTTGAGGATGCGCTCCTGCATATCCGGCTGCTTGAAACCCTGCGCGATCGCATCGGAAATCTTCTTGGTGATCTCTTTCGGAGTGCCGGGCGGCGCTGACACCGCCATCCAGGTGATCGAGGTCACGCCCGGCATGGTTTCCGTCATGGTCTGGACCGTTGGGATAGTCCTTCAGCCGCTGCTCGCTCGCGACCGCGATGAATTTGAGATTGCCGACGTCGATGTTGCTGCTTGTTCGCCAGCAGATAGTCCGGAACCATATCGATGGTGCCGGAGAGCAGATCGTTGATTGCCGGCGCGCTGCCGCGATAGAAAACGGCCGTCATCTTGAAGTTGCCCTTGAGCTCCATCAACGCACCGAGCAGATGGCCGGTGTTGGCCACGCCCTGATTGCCGTAGTTCACCTTGCCGGCCTTGGCGATGTCGATGAATCCCTTGAGATCGTTCGCCGGGAAATCCTTCCGCGTGAGGATGATCAACGGATAGACCGCGAGCACGCTGATTGGTTCAAGCGGGCGCGGATCGAACGATGCCTTCGAGAACACCAGATGCGTGATGCTGTAGCTGAGCTGCGTCGAGCACAGCAGCGTGTAGCCGTCCGGCGGCGAACGCAGCACTTGCTCCATGCCGACCCGGCCGCCCGCGCCGCCGGGGCGGTTCTCGACCACCACCTGTTGACCGAGCATTGCGCTGGCCTTCTCGGCGGCGTAGCGGCAGAGAAGGTCTGCGGTGCCTCCGGCCGGCAGCGGAACCACCATCGTGATGTTCTTGGACGGAAAGGCGCCCTGCGCTTGCGCGGAACCGCAAATCATGGCGCCCAGTGCCATACCAAGCGCCAAACCGAGAACCGTGCCAACCGCCGGACGTAGCAACATGGACATTCTCCCAGGCCAAACATCAGTGGTGCTTGCGGTCAGCATAGAACTTCTGCGCTGCTTTGCCAGCGCGGCAGCCTGCGACACAGGGTTGCTATGCCGACGCGCCGTCACTTCACGCCGAACAGCTTCTGCGCGTTCTTGTAGCTGATCTTCTCGCGATCCGTCGGCGTCAGATCGAGCGTTTCCAGCACCGCGATGGTCGAGCGGATGTAGCCCGGCCCTTTCTCCTTGTCGAACGGGCAGTCCGACGCGAACACCACATGATCGGCGCCGAAGAAGTCGATGCCGCAGATCATCGGCGCGCGCACGCCTTCGATCGCGGTGTCGCCGTAGAAATCCTTGAAGTAGTCGAACGGCCGCTTCTTCAGGCTCTTGCGCAGCCCTTCGTAGTCCTCGTCGGAGGTGCGCGCGCCCATCTGGTCGAAGCTGTGGGCGATGCGGCCTTCGAGATAGGGAATGACGCCGCCGAGATGGTGCGAGATGATCTTCAGATTCGGATAGGTGTCCATGATCTTGGAGAAGATGAAGCGCGACAGCGTGACGCCGGTCTCGTAGGGCCAGCCGAGCACGCTGACAGATCTCGTATTTCGATTTGTCCTCGCCCAGGTAGTCGATCATCTCGCGGCTGCGCGCCGGATGCAGCAGGATCGGCTTGCCGGATTTCTCGATCATCTCGTAGAGCGGCCAGAACTCCTTGCCGTCGATCGGCTTGCCGTTGACGTTGGTGCCGAGCTGCACCGCGTGGGCGCCGTTCTTCAGCGCGCGCTCAGCCTCCTTGGCGGCAGCCTCCGGCGCGTTCATCGGCACCACCGCGGAATAGCCGACGAAGCGGTCGGGATGCTTGGCGCAGACCTCGGCCAGGCCGTCGTTGGCGAGCTTCGCCATTTCCGGGGTCTTGTCCGGCCCCCACAGCCGGTCGAGCATCGGCAGGCCGAGCGAGAGGATCTGGGTGTAGTCGGGAAACTGATCGACCACCTTCAGCCGCAGCTCGAGATCGTACAGCGCCGGAATGCCCCGCACCCGCTTGCCGATGTCCTTCTGCCCGGCCGGCGATTCCAGCAGCGCATCGAAATAGCGCTTCGGGCTGAAATGATTGAAGGCATCGATGTAGCGCATACGGAACTCCGTGGCTAAGCTCGGCTGAAATCGGGGCGGGCCAAAGGCGGGTGTGGTGATCTACAAGGATTTGCGCGGCTTCATCAAGCAGGTGGACGAGCTCGGCGCGCTGCGGCGCATCAACGGCGCCGATCCGCGCTTCGAGCTCGGCGGCATCACCGAAGTCGCCGCCGGCACGCCGGAGTGCCCGGCGCTGCTGTTCGACCGCATCAAGGGCCATGCACCGGGCTATCGCGTCTTCACCAACGCCACCACCACGCCCCAGCGCGCGGCGCTGGCGCTCGGCATCGACCCGTCGCTGAAGCCGCTCGACGCGCTGAAGGCCTGGATGCAGCGGCGGCAGACGCTGAAGCCGCACCGCCCGGTCGAGGTCGCCAAAGCGCGCGTTCATGGAAAACTCCATGCGCGGGCGGAATGTCGATCTGACGAAGCTGCCGGCGCCCTACTGGCACCGCAAGGACGGCGGACCCTTCATCGGGTCCGGCTCGATCGTCATCATGCGCGACCCGGACGGCGGCTGGATCAACGCCTCGATCTACCGCGTGCAGGTGCACGGCAAGAACCGGGTGACGATCCAGTTCGACCACCCCGGCCGCCACGGCGCGATCATCGCCAGGAAATACTGGGACAAGGGCAAGTCCTGCCCGGTCGCGGTGGTCAATGGCGAGGACCCGGCGCTGTTCATCGCCGGCTTCGAATATCTGCCCGACGGCCAGTCGGAATACGACTTCGCCGGCGCGATCAAAGGCGCGCCGATGGAGGTGTTCACAGGCCCCGTCACCGGACTGCCGCTGCCGGCGCAGGCCGAGATCATCCTCGAAGGCGAGCTGCTTGCCGGACAGCAAGATGACGCTGCCGGAAGGCCCGTTCGGCGAGTTCACCGGCTACTACGCCGCCGAGGCACGGCCCTGCCCGGTGATGCAGGTCAACGCCATCCATCATCGCGACGATCCGATCCTGCTCGGCTCGCCGCCGATGAAGCCGCCGCGCTTCCACTTTGGCCTGCCGTTCCGCGCCGCCTCGATCTGGAGCAATCTGGAAACCGTCGGCGTCACCGACGTGGTCGGCGTCTGGCAGCATGTCGCGCAGCTGATGACGGTGGTGGCGCTCAAGCAGCGCTACGCCGGTCACGCCAAGCGCGCCGGCCTGATCGCCGCCGCCAACAGCTACATGGGCCGCCTGGTCGTGGTGGTGGACGACGACGTCGATCCCTCCAACCTCGCCGACGTGATGTGGGCGATCACCACGCGCTGCGAGCCAGCCGAGCAGATCGATATCGTGCGCAACGCCTGGAGCTCGGCGCTCGATCCGCGCATTCCTGACGAGCACAAGCGCGCCGGCATCACCTCGCACTCCAAGGCGATCATCGAGGCGGTGCGGCCGTTCGGCTGGAAGGACAAGTTCCCGCCGACCTCGGCGCTCACCGCCGAGGAGGCCCGCGAGATCGAAGTGAAATGGAGCGGTGCGATTGCTGGCCGCAAGACATCCGGCCCAAAATCGAAATCCAGCCGCAAGCGGCGCTAGTTCTTCGATTCCGCGGCCGGCTTGTCCTGGCCGAAATAAACATCGACCTTCATCCCGGCGGTGAGCAGGCCGGGCTGCGCGAGCTTCACCACGACCTCCACCGCGTCGACGTCGGCACGACTGTTCGGCCCGCGCGAGCCGAGCCGGGACGGCTCGACCAGTGGCGCGATCGAAGCAACCGTTCCGGCGAACTCCTTGCCCGGAAACGCCGCGGCGCGAACCGTGGCCGCCTGGCCAACCTTGATTTCCGAGATATCCCGCTCATCCAGTTCGGCACGCACGTTCAGCGTTGCAAGATTGGCGATGGACAGCAGCGGTTGCAGCGCCGAGGGCGCGGCGAGCTCTCCCGGATTGATGTTGAGCTGCAGCACGGTGCCGTCGATCGGCGCGCGGATCTTCAATTTCTCCAGGTTGACGCGGGCAAATGCGACATCGCCGCGCGCGGAGGCCGTCTGCGCTTCATTCGGAGTGGGCAATGGCGCGTCGATGGCGCGAAGCTGTTGCTTGGCGCCTTGCCAATTCATCCTGGGCGCTCGCCAGCGCCGAACGGGCGTCTGGTCAGGGTGGCCGCGGGCGCACCGCTCGCCCGCCATTGTATCGCGGCCCGGTCGACCGCAGCCTGCGCGTTGAACACCGCCGTTTCGGCGTCGAACACCGCGTCCTCCGCGTTGCGGCGCTCGTTCGCCTTGCCGGTGACCGACTGTTCGTTCCGCAGCCGGCGGCGCATCGCGGCCTGCACTTCCGCCGCGCTGTAGCGCGCCATGATCTCCTCGTCGTTGAGCAGGATCAGCGGCTCGCCGGCGAACACCATGTCGTTCACCTTGACCAGGACCTTGCTGACGATGCCGATGGTGGGCGCCGCGACTTTGATGATGCCGGACGGCGGCTCGACCCGCCCCGGCGCAACCGCCAGCCAGCGTTTGTCATTTTGCTGCGCGGACGCAGCCAAGATCGCCGGCGAACCGCCGTTGCGGCTTACCGCGACAAATGCGGCGATCAAAGAGAGGCCCAAAACGAGCCCCGGGATGACCACGATAACCGCGTTGCGCATAGACATGTTCATGCCCTTCCCACAATAGCCTAAGACTTCCGTGCCGCCCCGCCGGATTCTTCGCGTACGATGGTGCCGTCCTCGATATGGACGATCCGGTCAGCGTACGGCACCAGCCGCGGATCGTGGGTGACCACCAGAACGCCGCGGCGGGGATCCTTGGCGATTTCCGCCAGGATGCCCATGATGGCCTTGCCGTTCTCGGTGTCCAGTGCGGCGGTGGGCTCATCGGCGAGGATCACCGAAGGATCGCCCACAACCGCACGCGCAATCGCCACGCGCTGTTGCTCGCCGCCGCTCAGCTCGCGCGGATAGTTCGATTTCTTGTTCGCCAGGCCGACTTTTTCCAGCGCCGCGCTCGATTTGTCTCGCGAGGCCGCTCGCCGTCTCGCCGCGAACGTCGAGCGCCAGCCGCACGTTGTCGGCGGCCGTCAGCGTCGGAAACAGATGATAGGACTGAAACACGAAGCCGATGTTCTCGCGCCGGAGTTTGGCAAGATCTTCGGGATTCTTGCCCGCGATCGACTCGCCGCGCACGCTCACCGTCCCTTCCGTCGGCGTCAGCATGCAGCCGAGGATGGAAAGCAACGTGGTCTTGCCGCTGCCGGACGGCCCCATCAGCAGCGTCAGCTCGCCACCGCGTAGCGACAGGTTGACGCCCTTGAGCGCCCGGATTTGCGCGGCCCCGGTGCCGAGGTCCTTGGCGATGCCGGTTGCTTCCATCACCAGCTCGGTCATCGCGTGAACACCATGGCCGGATCGATGCGGGTCACTTTCATGATCGCGGCGATCGCCGAGACGACGCACATGACGACGGTCAGCAGCGAACAAGGCCGCGGTGAGACCCGGCGTGATGACGATCGGCAGCGCGCCCGCAGCCGTCATGCGCACCACCAGAAGGCCGATGACATAGGCCAGCCCGAAGCCGATCACGGCGCTCAGCAGCGCCTGGCAGATGATGACCTTGTAGATGTATTTGCGCGAGGAGCCTATGGCGCGCAGCGTGGCAAACTCGTTCAGGTGGTCCTTGGTGCTGGAATAAAGCGTCTGCGCAACGATCACGGTGCCGACGATCACGCCGAGCAACGCGCCGGCGAACAGCGCCGCGCCCGCGCCGGTGCCGAACAGCCAGAACGAGCGGCTGCGCTCGCGGAATTCGGCCGGTGTCAGCACCTCGACGTCGGCGAGGCTGGCGAGCAGGTCGCGGCGCACCCGTTCCGACGTCGGCGCCCTGGCCGACACGCACCAGGAAATAGGTCGCCTTGCTCGCCGGCGTGCCGGTGTGGGCCCGCGCCCGGTCGACGTCCATGAACACATAGGGCGTCGTCGTGAACGAACGGATGCCGCTCGGTCACCGCGGCAACCCGCACGCTCTGCTGGCGGATTTCGGCCCGCGCGCCCAGCCCCGAGATGCCGAGCCGGTCGAAGTAGGTGCGATCGACCGCGACGGCGTTGGGCGTGGAGAGCGATTCGATGCGGCCCTCCACCAGATTCCAGGGCTCGAGGCCGCCCGAGCGCAAGTCCGAGCCGACCACGAACACCGGCGTCGACGAGCCGTTCGGCGTCCGCCAATCGGCAAAGCCGATCACCACCGGGATCGCCTCGACCGCGCCCGGGATCGCGAGCGCCCGGCTGCGCTGGCGCGTGTCCAGCAGCGACGGGTCCTCGAAGCATTTGGTTCCCTTCGGCATGACCCAGAGGTCGGTCGATGCATGATCGATCATGGTCGTGACCATCTGCCCGAAGCCGAGATAGAGGCCCATCTGCACGGTCACGAGGACGATGGAGAAGACGATACCGATCACCGTCGCGATGAACCGCAGGCGATCGTGGAACAGGTTGCGGAATGCGAGCGTGAATACCAGCGGCATGCCTGCGAAACCCGATCTCCGAATCATCCAGCGCGCATTTGACCGGGGAACGTCATCCGGTCAAATCGTCCTGCTTGACCAATTTGGCCGGTGCGGGCTCGTTGAAGCTCGCGCGCACCCAGCGCTTCGCCTGAGCCAGATGATCGGCCCATGGAACATTGCCAAGCGCCACGGCGGCAGCCCAGCTCAACGCCAGCGTGCCGCCGAACACGATCGCGGCCTTGCCGGCGGCAAACAGCGCGATGGGCAAGAGAATGTATTGCAGCCAGACGATGAAGACGTAGTGCAGGAGATACATGCTGTAGGCATTGACCGAAAGACTGTCGAGAATTCGCGTCCGTTCCACGGCAAAACGAAGGCAAAGCGCCAGCAGGACGAAGCAACCAGACGCGCAGGCCAGCACAAATCCGAAAGCCGCGGCAATTTGCACGAGGAGCGGCGCCTGCGCGCCGTCCACCATCAGCGACGTCGGCAGCGCCCACAACACGAAACCAGCGATCGAAGCGGCCAGCCACGCGGCCCAATGCCGCGCCAAGGCGCCGTCGCTGGCCAGCAGCCCGCGGTCGAGTCCGTAGGCGCCAACGGCGCAGCCGGCGAAGAAATAAACCAGATAGTGCAGCGGCCGGCAGAGCTGAACCGAAAACGGCCCATAGCTTTGCCATGCCCACGGCGAGTTGATCAGGGCGAGCGGAACGTAGGCCAGCGCCGACAGCGCCACCAGCGCGGCAAAGAACCGGATTGGATGAGCGCGGGCCGATGCTCCCACCTGTCCGAGGCGCTCGCTCCACGAGGGCGCCAGACGATGCATGGCCGCCGCGAGCACGTTGAGCGCGAGCAGTTGCCACAGGAACCACTGCGGACCGCACGGCCAAAACGGCAGCGCCGTCAGATGTTCCCAGTAGACGCTCACGCTGGGATCGGCGGCAGTCACCAGATAGGTCGGGTAGTAGGTCACCGGCATCAGAAATACGATCACCAGAACCAGCGGCAACCCGATCCGGAAAAAACGATCGGAGAGGAACGTGATGCTTCCCTTGCGCGCCAGACTCGACGGCACGAACAAACCTGAAAGAAAGAACATCAGCGACATCAGGCTGACATCCTGCCAGGCGCAGAACAGGTCGAAGGGAAACCAGCGCTGGCTATCGATGATGGGGATGGCCTGCCAGCGGTACGGAGCATCGTCGAAGCGGTGCGGAGTGGCTGGCAGCGAGGCGAGATAGGCAAGCACCGAATGGAACGCGAGGACAATGAGGATCACAACCGCGCGCAGGTTGCTCAGGGCAGTGCTGGACCGGGACATTTGCGTGCAGACCTCCTGCCGATCGGCCTCACGGCCGGGGCAGACCCCCTTTTTGACCCACCTCAGATCGAATTCCAGACGCCCCAACCCGAACCGGCCGGCTCGCCGATCAATTGCTACCCCATAATACCGCTGCAAGGAACGCGTTCCTGCAACCTGGGGGAAAAATCGTCGGGTCCGGCCGGCCCATACTTTACTCTTCCGACCCGCAAAATGGCCCGCCCCCTTTCGTGAAAGGGCCATATTATGGGTCGAGTGAATTGAACGGGTCAGGTAGACTGTTGGACCGGAAGGAATTCCAGCCGTGATAGCAAAACTGGTGACACTGACCTTCTGGGCATTTGTCGCGCTGACGACTCCGGCGGTTCACGCCCAGGCGGCGGAACCGTCCGTGGCTGGCCTTTGGGAAAAGCGCAACGACGCCGGCAAGTCTGCGGTGTGGTTTCTGTTCGTCGAGACGCCGGGCGGCACCTACGAGGGTGCGGTCGCCAAGGCGTTCCCGCGGCCGGGGGACCCGCCGAATCAGATTTGCGCCCGCTGCACCGATGATCGCAAGAACCAGTCGGTGCTCGGCATGAGCATCGTCCGCGATATGAAACGCCGCGGCCTGGAGTACGAAGACGGCAACATTCTCGATCCACGCGACGGCAACATCTACCGCGCCAGGATGAACGTCAGCCGCGATGGACAGGTCCTCACCGTCCGCGGCTACCTCGGCATCCCGCTGCTCGGCATGGACGAAACCTGGTATCGGCTGCCCGACAGCGCCCTCGCCTCGGTTGATCCGGCGGTGGTCGCGAAATACCTGCCGGACAGCGCGCGCGGCAGTTCAGCCTCCACAGGGCAGCGGCCCAAGCCGAAGACCAACGCGGCCGTGCCGCGTCAGTAGATTTTCGCGCTAGGGCATGTACTCAGAACCTCCGGCGTCCGCTCCTTCCTCAAAAGCGGCATTTTGTGCGGCGATCTGCATGTCCGCCAAGTGCCCTTCGCCTACATCGGATCCCGTGCGATCCCGAAGGATGATGCCTCGGCCATTATGCCAAGACGCGACCTCGGACGCGGGGAGCGGTAGCCGCAATATCGGCCTTCGGCACTCCCGTGCGTACCGCAACACCCATGTCGATCAGCACAACGTGCCAAACAATTTGCTCGTCAACGAACCACTGTTGTCGACCAAGAGAGTGGTGGCAGTTCCGGCAGGTCAGATGCATATGGTACACCACCGCCAGTCCAGTCGAGCGTGTGCATCCGCTGGTGCTCACGCATAAGCAGCTCGACCGGGTGTTGAGCGAGATCGAGGCCTAGCCTTTTTGAAAGCGTCACTCTGTCCGGAAACTGTGCGAGGAAAACCTCATTCATTCCGCCGTCCAGTTCGCTGTAGATTGGGGCGGCTGGCACGTTGTGTTCAAGCAATTGCGCGTATTCAAGCTCGTCGGCGCGCTGTTTCTCCAGCGCCAGCCGCGCGATTTTCGGATTTACGACAAAGGCGGGGCATTTGCCGGTGGGATTGAACACAAGAGGCTTGCGTGAATTCGGGGGACGTTGCGCATCGAATACATAGAGGCGGTTGCACACGTCCACCTTGGGTTCGAGATGCGTCGCCTCGAAGTGATCATTGCCGATCTTGAGCATCTTCCAGAAGGCCAGGTTCCGATTGTTTCGATGCCGCGCCAGATTCGCTGGCGTCAGGCGGAACGGATAGGCCTGGACCTGGAATGACTGCCGGCTACCCAGGAATGACTCTCGCGCCAGCGAATAAATCTCGCTGATCTGTTCGTCGGTCATGGCATGGCAACCGACCGACCAGCAGTCGCCGTGAATCATAATCAAGCTGCCGTCGCGGGTGTTCGCCTTGTCGAAGCTGTTGGGGTAGCCGATGTTCATTGCAAGATAGTAGTTGGAGTGAGGATTTATCAGCTCGGGCGTAACTGTATAGAACCCCTCTGGAGTTTGACGGTCGCCCTCCCGCAACTTTGGCCCGAGATCGCCCGACCACCGACAAATCGGATAGGTTTTGAGGAGCTGGAAACGGCCCGTGGTGTCCTGTTTCCAGACTTCGAGCTCCGCCTCTTCCTTGAAAACGCGCACCAGGATCGGCGAATAGATGGGCATCTTCTTTTGCTGAAGCAGCGCGAGCAGCTCGGGCGGCAGCTTCTTCATTGCCTTGGCCGGCAATTTGGGAGGCGACTTTTTTGTTTCCTCGGTCGGCAACTGTTTGCCGTCTTGTTTGCCGTCTTGGCCAAGGCACATGACCGGCGTCAACGCCGCGGCAAAAACCGCCGTCAGCACAAGCGCACGGAGTACCGTGGCGCGGATCATTGCTGTACTCCTGACGTGGAACCCTACGCTGCCGCGACTTAGGGCTGGCTGACATCATAACGGATCGGCGAGCATCGAGTCACCGCAGCAGCGGCGGATTTTTACGAGCACGCCGATGCGCCGCACCTTCTCGCTTTGCTGCGCGTGCGCTGCGAGTGACCACGTTACCGTGCCACCCAAAGCACCGAGAAAATCCCGCCGCCTGATGTCCGCCCCCGGCTCAGGAGGAGGCATGGTGCTCATACAGATGCTCTGATAGAGGCGGAAAACCGGCTTCACGCCACGTCTGCTTGGCCCCATGCGCGGACATTCTGCGCGGTAAATAAGTACCAGGGCCTAGTACGACTTGGGCAGACCCAGCGCCTTCTCGGCGATGAAGCTCAGGATCAGATGCGGGGTGATCGGCGCTATCCGCACGATCAGCGATTCTCGCAAGTAGCGCTCGACGTGGAACTCCTTGGCATAGCCCATTCCGCCGTGGGTCATCAGCGCCGTCTCACACGCTTTGAAGCACGCCTCGCCCGCAAGATATTTCGTGGCGTTGGCCTCGACGCCGCACGGCAGCCCTGCGTCGTAGAGCGAAGCCGCCTTGAACGCCATCAGGTTTGCCGCCTCCAGCGCCATCCAGCAGGCGGCGAGCGGATGCTGGATCGCCTGGTTCTCTCCGATCGGGCGGTCGAACACGATGCGCTCCTTGGCGTATGACGCGGCCTTGCGCAGAGCGGCGCGGCCAAGCCCGATGCCTTCCGCGCCGATCAGGATGCGCTCGGGATTCATGCCGTGCAGGATGTATTCGAAACCCTTGCCCTCCTCGCCGATCCGGTCGACCACCGGCACCGGCAGCGCGTCGATGAACAGCTCGTTGGAATCGACGGCGCTCCGGCCCATCTTGGGGATTTCCCGCACGTCGACGTAGCGGCGGTCGAGGTCAGTGTAGAAAAGGCTCAGGCCCTCGGTGCGGCGGCCGACCTGTTCGAGCGGTGTGGTGCGAGCAAGCAGGAGCATCTTGCTTGCGACTTGTGCGGTCGAAATCCAGATCTTTTGACCCGAAATAACGTAATGCTCACCGTCGAGCACAGCCTTTGTTTTCAACTTGAGCGTGTCGAGCCCGACGTTGGGCTCGGTTACGGCGAAGCAAGCCTTGTCCTCGCCGGCGATAAGCGGCGGGAGCATCCGCTGCTTCTGCTGTTCGCTGCCGAACACCACCACCGGGTTCAACCCGAAGATGTTCATGTGCAGCGCCGACGCCCCGGACAGCCCCGCCCCCGTTTCCGCAACGGTCTGCATCAAAAGCGCGGCCTCAGTAACGCCGAGGCCCGCACCGCCGTACTCCCGCGGGATACACACGCCCAGCCAACCCGCATCGGCGAAGGCGCGGTGGAAATCGTCAGGGAACCCGCCGTCGCGGTCCTTGGCGAGCCAGTAATCGCCGGGAAAGCGCGCGCAGATTTTCTCAACTGCGGTGCGGATCGCCTCCTGCTCGGACGACAACGAGAAATCCATGCTGCGTTCCGCTCCGCCACGCGCCTCGCCGGGCATTTCGTCCCACCAGTGCCCACGGGCTGGGTTGGCGATACCGGCCGTGCTAAAATTATAGGCATCATAACAACGAACCGCTGTCCAGCACGCGGCATCAGGAGAAACAGTTCATGAAAAAGGTCACCGTCGCCCCGAAGGGCATGGGTCTTAACGATTTCGTCGCGAAGGAGGAAGGCTTCTTTGCCGCCGAAGGTCTCGACGTGACATTCGACTGGAAGACGTTCCGCGGCACACAGTCGAGCTGGAAGGGCATGAACTACCTGGAGCGGCCGCAGGACCAGCCCTACACCAAGGACAAGGCCGAAGTGATCCAGGGCGCCTGCGTCTGGGGATCGATCTGCAACGCGTCCGCAGGCATGGGCAAGTTCGTGGCGGAAGCCTATGGCGATTCACCCTGGGCCATTTTCGTGCGGCCGGATTCTAAAATCCGCGAGCCGAAGGATTTGAAGGACGTGCCGATTTCCGTCGGCATGCGCGCCGGCAGCCATTTCAACGTGCCCTACCGGCTGGAAAAGTATCTGCCGCTCGAAAATATCAAGACCGTGAACACCGGCGGTTTCGGTGCCCGCCTCAAGGCGCTGCTTGACGGCGAAGTGGAAGCAGCCTCGCTACTGCCACCGCAGATCGCGATGGCCGAGCAGCTTGGCCTTCGCAAGATCATCGAGGACACGTTCCACACGCTGTGGTGGGTGCCGGACGGTTTCTCGCAGGAAGCCACGACGGCCTACCTCCGCGCGCTCGACCGCGCCGAGAAAGCGATGGACGCCGATCTCGCCAAATACCTGCCGCTGTGGAAGCTCGCGGTGCCCGCGGAGTTCGAAACCTATCACAAGTGGGATTTCTCGAAGTTCGGCCGCGGCGAACGCTTCGTGTACAAGACCATCCCACACTCGGAGTTCGACGAGGTGATGGATCAGGTCAAGCGGTGGAAGCTCGACGGCTTCCTCAAGGACAAGAGCTACGAGGGCCTAGCGGCGCGCTAACTCCTACAGCAAATTCGCAGCGCGGGCCCGTCGCCAAGCGGGCCCTTCACATTGCTGCGCCGCCCTCCTCTATGCCAGCATCGGCTCGCGTTTACGCCAGTGGGGTATCCATGTCCGAAGCCAACACCGTCCAGGTCAGTATCGAGAACGCGGTTGCGACCGTCACGCTCAACAGGCCGGCAAAGCGCAATGCGATGAGTCCCAGCCTGCATCTCGAAATGGCCGAGGTGCTGGAGAAATTGCGTTACGAGAAAACCTCCCGCGTCGTGGTCGTCACCGGAGCCGGCGAGGCGTTCAGCGCTGGCATGGACCTCAAGCAGTTCTTCGTCGAACTGAAGGACAACCCGCCTGAATTCGACCGCATCTTCCGCATCGCCACCGAATGGCGATCGCGCACGCTGCGGCATTATCCCAAGCCCACCATCGCCATGATCAACGGCTATTGCTTCGGTGGCGCGTTTTCGATTGTCGAAGGCTGCGATCTGGCCTTTGCCGCCAAGGAAGCCACATTCGGGCTGTCGGAAATCAACTTCAAGCATTATCCCGGCGGCAGCGTTTCCAAATCGCTCGCCAATCTGCTGCGCCCGCGCGACGCGCTGTTCTACGCGATGACCGGTCGGACATTTAACGGCGACCGCGCCGCCGAGATCGGTCTGGTCAACGCCGCCTATCCGCTGGCCGAGCTGAACAAAGAGGTGATGGCGCTTGCACAGGAGATTGCGTCGAAGGATCCCGACGCGCTCGCCGCCTGCAAGGACGGCTACCGCTTCTCGCTGGAGATGAGCGCGGACGCCGCGCTGAATTTCGCCGCCGCCAAATCCGACCAACTCTCGTTGCGGCAGAAGGATAGCTGGCGCAGCGAAGGCATCGGCGATTTCCTGCAGGGCAAGTACCGGCCGGGTCTCGGCGGACATAAGGCGACCGCGGAATAGCAGGCGTCGAGCGGCGGCATGACTGAGGTTCTCAAAGGCGTTCGGGTGGTCGAGCTCGGCACGATGATCACCGCGCCGCTCGCCAGCATGATGCTCGCTGACCTCGGCGCCGAGGTCATCAAGGTCGAGCATCCGGACAGCGGCGACCCGTTCAGGAGCTTCCGCGGCGGCCTCTACAGCCCGCACTTCGTCGCCTACAACCGCGGCAAGCGCAGCATCAAGCTCGATCTGCGCAACGACGCGGGCCGGAAAATCCTGCTTAAGCTCCTCGCCCGCGCCGATGTCCTGATCGAGAACTATCGCGCGGGCGTGATGGAGCGTCTCGGCCTGCGCCCTGGCGTCCTGACCGCCGCCAATGCCAGGCTGATCCACTGCTCGATCACCGGCTTCGGCTCGACCGGCCCTTACAGCGCCCGGCCGGCCTACGACAGCGTAGGCCTGGCGCTGAGCGGGATCGCAAGCCTATTGCTCGATCCGGACCAGCCGCAGGCCTCAGGCCCCACCATCCCCGACAATGCCACGGGCATGTATGCCTGCACCGGCATTCTCGGCGCGCTGTACGAGCGCGCACGGACCGGCAAGGGCCGCAGGGTCGAGGTCAACATGCTGGAGGCGGCGATCTCCTTCATCCCAGATCCATTCGCTAACCACACCCAGATGGGAATTGCCAACGATCCGCTCACCCGCGTCGCCAGTTCGCATTCGTTCGCGTTTCGCTGCGCCGACGGCCGGCTGCTTGCGGTGCATCTATCCTCGCAGCCGAAGTTCTGGGAGGGATTGCTTGCCGCGCTGGAACGGCCGGAGTTGGCCGATGACGAGCGCTTCAAGACCCGCGACCTCCGCATCCAGAATTTCGCCGAATTGACGCGCATCATCGGCGAAATCGTCGCGCAAAAGCCGCGCGCCGAATGGATGACGCTTCTGGAAACCAACGATGTGCCGTTTGCGCCGGTGCACAACATCCCGGACGTCATCGATGATCCGCAGGTCAAGCATCTAGAGACCTTCCGCACGCTGACGCACGCGACCGAAGGCGACGTCACGGCGATCCGCCGCCCGGTACGCATCGACGGCGGCCGCGACGGCTCCGACCTGCCGGCGCCGACGCTCGGCCAGCACACCATGACGGTGCTGCAGGAGCTCGGTTACGACGAGGCTGAGATCGTGACGCTGCGGGCGGCGAAGGTGATCTAGCTACTCCAGCACCGCGATCGCGTTGATCTCGATCAGATACTCCGGTGAGGTCATCTTGGTGATCTCGACCATGGTCGAGGCCGGCGCCGGCGCCTTGAAATACTCGCGCCGTACTTTGTGGATCTTCTCGAAGTGCTCCATGTTGCGGACGTAGACGTCGACCCGGCAGATATCGTCCATGGTGCCGCCCGCGGCCTCGACCGCCGCCTTGACGTTCTCGCAAACTTGCTTCGTTTGCGCCTCAATGTCGCCGATGCCGGCGATCGTGCCATCCGGCCGCCGCGATGTCATGCCGGAGATGAACACGATCCGGCCACGCGCCTCGATCACGGTCGCCTGGGAAAAGTGGCCGTTCGGCTTGCTGATTTTTTCGGAGCTGATCTGTTTCTTGGGCATGGCTTCCTCGCTGATGGGCCGATCGGCGAGAGTGTGGTTCAATGGCGCCCTGGGCAGCAAGGGGTCACGCCATCAAACCGCTCAACGAACTGACCGCGACCGAGATCGTCGCAGCAATCGGCGAGGGCCGCACCACCAGCGAGGCCGTGGTGCGCGCCTGCCTCGAACGCGTTGCTGCCCGCGAGTCGCAGGTGCATGCCTGGGCGCACATCGATCCGGACGCCGCGCTTGTGGCAGCGCGCGCCGCCGACAACAGCGGCAAGCGAGGCCCGCTCGCGGGCGTGCCGTTCGGCGTCAAGGACATCATCGATACCTTCGACATGCCGACGCAGTGGGGCACGCCCATTCACAAAAGCCGTCAGCCGGAGCGCGACGCCGCCTGCGTGGCGCTCTCCCGCAAAGCGGGCGGCGTGCTGCTGGGAAAAACCGTTACCACCGAATTCGCCAACCTGCATCCCGGCCCGACCCGCAACCCGCACGACCTCACCCGCACCCCGGCCGGCTCGTCGAGCGGCTCGGCCGCGGCGGTCGCCGACTTCATGGTGCCGATCGCAATCGGCACCCAGACCACCGGCTCGACCATCCGCCCGGCTTCGTTCTGCGGTGTGTTCGGCTACCGCCCGACCTATGGCGAGCATCGTATGCACGGCGTGATGGAAGCCTCGGGCTCGCTCGACACCCTCGGCATCCTGGCCCGCTCGGTGTCCGACATCGCGCTCTACCGCGACGTGCTGCTCGGCATCCCGCCCGAGCCGATGCCGCAGGTCGCCCGCCCGCATTTCGCGCTCTGCCGCAGCCACGTCTGGAACGACTTCGAGCCGGTCACCCGCACACTGGTCGAAAATGCGGCCTTTCGCCTGGCGCGCGCCGGCGCCCGCGTGACGGAGTTGACCCTGCCCGCGGAATTCGAATTGCTCAACGACGCTCACCGCTCGATTTCGAGCTTCGAGTTCGCCCGCACCTTTACGTGGGAAATCGAAAACCACTGGGACGAGATCAGCGACACGCTCCGAGGCGGCCGGCTGCAGGATGGCCTCAGGGGAACCTTCCAGCGTTACATCGAGGCAAAACAGCTCGCCGAGGAATGTCGAACGCGGCTCGACGCGTTGATGGGCGGTATCGATGCGCTGCTCACTCCCGCAGCCTTCGGGGAAGCGCCGGTCGGCATGCCGGCTTTCGCGGGCGTGCCGCTGTTCCAGATCTGGACCACGCTGCATGTTCCGGCGGTTTCGATCCCGGTTTTCAAGGGACCGGCTGGAATGCCGATCGGGGCGCAGCTCATCGGCAAGCGCCACGACGACAGAAAACTGTTCGCCTGCGCGCAATGGGCGTGGGGAAAATTGACCTGATTTGTAGCTTTTCGGGATCCTGCTCTGAGGGACATGCCATGGTCTCCACCCCCGCCGAAGCCAATTGGCCGGTCACGTTTCCGGGAAACTTGCGCTGGAGCAACGCCACGCAAATTGTCAAAGGCATGGTGGCCTATGGCGCGGCAGCGATGGCGGAAATCGACCTGATCACGCAGCGGCTCAGGTCGCGTGCCGGCAAGTCCGATCTCGACAAGGCGTGGATGGAGGAATGGTCCAAGGAGGCCGACCGCGTTGCGAAAATCGGCGACGACGCCGACGCCGCGGGCAACTCCACCACCGCGGGCAACCAATACATGCGGGCAGGCAACTATTACTACAGCGCCGAACGCTTCATCCCGCCGGGCGAGGAAAAGCTTGCGATTTATCGCAAGGCGCTGCGTTGCTACCAGGGCGCGATGGCGCGTCTTCATCCCGACATCGAGCGTGTCGAGGTACCTTACGAAAATCAGAGTTTGCCCGCCTGGTTCGTGAAGGGCCGCGGCCTGGGCCGGCGTCCGACCGTGGTGCTGTTCGACGGCATGGACAACGCCAAGGAGATGAGCGTGATCTTCGCCGGTCTCGATTTCGCCAAGCGGGGCCTCAACACTTTGGCGATCGACGGACCGGGGCAGTCCGAGCCCTTGCGGCTTCGCAATATCCCGACCCGCCACGACTACGAGGCCGCGGGCATCCCTGCCTACAATTTCGTCGCGTCGCGTCCGGAGGTGGACCCAAAACGCGTCGCGGTGATGGGCTACAGCTTCGGCGGCTATCATGCGCCGCGCATCTGTGCCTTCGACAAACGCTATGCGGCCTGCGTGTGCTTCGGTGCGATGCACTGGAACGTCTACGACTTCGTCGCCGGCCACGCCCCGACCGATCCCAGGCGCACCTCGGCGTCCACGTTCCAGTTCCGCTGGGTTGCTGGCGCACCCGATAACGAGACGGCGCTGGAATGGGCCAAGAAATTCACGCTCGAAGGTGTGGCCGACAAGGTTCAATGCCCGATCCTGATCCTGCACGGCGAGAACGATCGCGTCGTGCCTCTGGCGGAGGCCAGGAAACTTCACGAGTGCGTCGGCTCCAAGAACAAGACGCTAAAAATCTTCACCGAGGACGAAGGCGGCGCCGAGCATTGCCAGGTCGACAATCGCCAGCTCGGCGTGGACTTCATCGGCGATTGGCTTCTAAAAAATATGTAAGCAAAGGAGGCGTCATGCTCACGTTGGTCCGCTGCTTCGCCGTTGTCTGCGCGGCTCTCCTCATCAGCCAACCCGCGTCGGCGCAAAGCGCCTACCCCGACAAGCCCATTCACTTCGTCATCGCGTTCGTGCCGGGCGGCGCCACCGATACTTTCGCGCGGCAGATAGCCAACGACATGCAGGAGGCGCTCGGTCAGGCGATCGTCATCGAGAATCGCCCGGGTGCCGGCGGCTATCTTGCCTGGAACTATGTCGCCTCCTCCGAGCCAGACGGCTACACGCTGCTGCTTGCGGAAAACGCGGTCGCCATCAGCCAGGCGCTCTACAAGAAATCGAAGTCGAGCTTCGACCCGATCACGCAGTACGACGCAGTGGCGGGCCTTGCGGCGTCTCCGTCGGCGCTGGTCCTCGCCAACAATGTTCCGGTCAAGACTGTGGCGGAGTTGCTCGCCCACTCCAAGACCGTGCCGCAGAAGATGAACTTCGCCTCCGCCGGCGTAGGCTCTGTCTCACACCTCAACTTCGAGGTGTTCATGGACAAGACCGGCATGCAGGCCGTGCATGTGCCCTACAAGGGCGGCGGCCAGGCGATCGGCGACGTGATCGCCGGCCACGTGCCGATGACCATCAGCTCGGTGCAGGCGGTCAAGGGCTTGGTCGAGAGCGGCAAGGTCAAGGCGCTCGCGGTGACAAGCCCGGCCCGCTCGCCGGCCATGCTGGAGGTGCCGACCATGCAGGAAGCCGGCGTGCCTCCGGCCGATGTCGAATTGCGCTTCTGGTTCGCGATCTTCGGCCCGAAGGGCCTGCCCGAGCCGGTCAAGGCCAAGCTTTCCCAGGCGGTCGCGAAAGTGATGGGCGATCCCAAGGTGCGCGAGCGGCTGGCCAAGCTCGACATCACCCCGGATGCCATCTCCGGACCGGCCATGCACAAGAAACTTGAAAGCGAGATCAAGAACTGGACCCGGTTCATCGACGCCAAGGGGATCAAGGCGGAATAGGCGGCGAAATTGCCGCATCGGCAACGCAAGCCCGCCTATCGACGCCAAACCCCGCGCATGGTCGAATAGGCGCTGCCGGTCAAACCCGCACTCAGGGATAACGATATGCCGCGCTTCATTCGGTGGTGCACGATCATCGGCCTGCTGCTGGGCTTCGCCCCGCTCGCGCAGGCGCAAGGCACTTATCCGGACCGGCCAATCAAGTTCGTCGTCGCCTTCCCTCCGGGCGGCGCGACCGACACGTTCTTCCGGCAGATCTCGAATGAGCTCGGCACTGCGCTCGGCCAAGCTGTCGTGATCGAAAACAAGGGCGGCGCCGGAGGCTACATCGCGTGGCAGGGAGTCGCGGCATCTCCTGCCGACGGCTACACGGTGCTGGTGGCGGAGAACGCGCTCGGCATCAACCAGGCGCTGTTCAAGAAACATCCGTCGGGCTTCGACCCGCTGCGGGACTACGACGCGGTCGCCGCAATGGGCAGCACCCCGCTGGTGTGGACTGTCGCCAACAACGTGCCTGCCAACAATTTCAAGGAATTCGTGGCATGGTCGAAGACTGTGCCCGGCAAGTTCAACTACGGTCACGCCGGCCCCGGCAGCGTGTCGCATCTGTCGCCCGAGGTCATTCTCGACGGTGCCGGCATGCAGGCCCAGCCGGTCCCGTTCAAGGGCGGCGGACCCGCGGCCGCCGCGGTCGCCGGCGGGCACGTTGCCGTCGTCGTGTCGTCCTTGCCGGTCGCCAAGGGGCAGTACGAGGGCAAGCTCATCAAAGCCATGGCGGTTACCAGCGAGAAGCGCTCGCCGTCGATGCCGGACGTACCGACGTTGCGGGGCGATCTCGGCATCAATCACGCTGACGTCGCGCTGGAATTCTGGTGGGGTCTCTTTGTTCCGAAGGGCACCCCCGAGCCGATCAGGGCCAGACTCGAGAAGGCCATCCAGGACACCATGGCGAATCCGGCGGTGCGCGAGCGGTTGCAGCGGGTCGACACCGATCCCTCGTTCGCCCCCGGCCCGGCGCTCAAGGTCAAACTCGAGAACGAGATCAAGAACTGGTCGAAGTTCATCGACGCCAAGGGCATCAAGGTCGACCAGTAGCGCTCCAGCGTGCGCAAACCTAATATTGTGCATGGCTGAATCGATCAAACTGACCATCAACGGCCACCCTGTGTCCGTCGCAGCTGACGGCACGATGCCACTGCTCTCCGTGTTGCGCGAGGAGTTGAACCTGCGCGGCAGCAAATTCGGCTGCGGCACCGAGCAGTGCGGCGCCTGCATGGTGCTGATCGACGGCAAGCCCGAATATTCCTGCTCGCGTGAGGTCGCGAGCGTCACCGGCCGGTCGGTCATCACGGTCGAAGGGCTCTCAAAAAACGGGGAACTGCATCCGTTGCAGCAGGCGCTGCTCGACGAACAGGCCGGCCAGTGCGGCTATTGCCTATCGGGCATTCTGATCTCGGCGGCAGCGTTGCTCGCGAAGAACCCCGCGCCCAGCCGTGCCAACATCATCGCGGCACTCGATCCGCATCTTTGCCGCTGCGGCATCCACAACCGCGTCATCCGCGCGGTTCAGAAGGCCGGCGCCGTTCTTGCGAGCGCGAAGCCATGATCTCCAACACGCTGCCGCAGAGCCTAATCGACAATCCGATCCTGTCGCAATGGATCGCCTTCGAGGAAAAAGGCCGCGTTCGCGTCGGCTCCGGCAAGGTCGAGATCGGCCAGGGCATCCTCACCGCGCTCACCCAGATCGCCGCGGAAGAGCTGGACCTGCGGGCGGAGCAGATCAATCTCGTCTCCGGCCAGACCGACGTGAGCCCCGCCGAGGGCTTCACCTCGGGCAGCTACTCGGTCGCGGTCGGCGGCGCCTCGATCCGGCTGGTTTGCGCCGAAGTGCGCGCGCTGTTCATCGATCGAGTGGCCGAGAAGATGCGATGCTCGCCCGGCGAGCTTACGATCGAGGATGGCAAGTTCCTGCGTTCCGGCAAGGACACCGGCCGCGACTACTGGTCGATGGCGGGGGAAATAGGTCTTGAACGCCGTGCGACGGGCACCGCGCCGGTCAAAAGGCCCTCGTCCTACAAGATCGTCGGCAAGCACCTGCCGCGGCTCGACCTGCCGGCGAAGGTCATGGGCGCAGGCTTCATCCACGACATCGTTTCCCAGAATATTCTCCATGCTCGTGTGTTACGCCAGCCCTGGCGCGGCGCGCATCTCGCTGCGCTCGACGAGAACGCCGTGCGCAAGGCCGCCAGAACGCCGATCGACATCTTGCGCGAGGGCGAGTTCGTCGCCTTCACCTCCGACAGCGAGGTCGCAGTGATGCGCGCCGCCGAAGCCGCGCGCGCATTCGCGAAATGGAACGGCGGTGCGCCGCCACCCTCTGACGTCGGCACGCCGGACTGGCTCAAGGCGCAGCCCTCCCGCGACAAGACCACTGACGCCGGCCTTCCGGGGCGGGTGTCCAACGGCCCCGTGATCGAGGCGAGCTATTCCCGTCCGTTCCTGACCTACGGCTCGATCGCAACCTCCTGCGCGCTCGCCGAATTCGAAAACGGCGCGCTCAAGGTCTGGTCACATTCGCAAGGGCCAGCAGTGTTGCGCGATTGGCTCGCCCGAGCGCTGGGGCTTCCGGCCGCTCAGGTCAATGTGTTCCACCGCCAAGGCGCAGGCGCCTACGGCCACAACACCGCCGACGATGCGGCGTTCGACGCCTCGTTCATCGCCATGCGGCATCCGGGGCGGACGGTGCGCGTGCAATGGCCGCGGGAGGACGAGTTCGCGGCAGCCCCGATCAGCCCGGCGATGGCGATCAAGCTTCGCGCGGCGCTCGACGCCGACAACAGGCCGGCCGACTGGTCGATCGAGATCTGGAGCCCGCCGCACGCGCAACGGCCCGGCATGAACGGCAACTCCAATCTGCTTGGCGCCGAAGCATTGCCCAACTTCCCGCCGCAGAAGGAATTGAACGACGTGCCCGACGAACGGGGCGGCGGCGCCACCCGCAACGGCGTCGCGATCTACGACTTGCCGAGCCACCGGCTGATCCACCATCTGCTGCCGCTGGTGCCGATGCGCACGTCTTCGCTGCGCGGACTAGGTGCCTGGGCTAACGTGTTCGCGATCGAGTCGTTCATGGACGAGTTGGCCGAGTTCGCGGGCGAGGATCCGGTGAGCTATCGCCTTTCGCTTCTCTCCGACCCCCGTCCCCGCCGCGTGGTCGAAACGGCGGCCCGCATGAGCCGCTGGTTCGAGCAGCGCGACCTTGGCGAAGGCCGCGCGCTCGGCTTTGGCTTCGCGCGCTACAAGAACATCGCTTCGTTCGCCGCCGTGGTGGTCGAGATCGAGGTCGAGGAAGAAATCCAGCTCAAGAAAATCTGGTGCGCGGCCGACGCCGGCCTCGTTATCGCGCCGGACGGCGCGAGGAACCAGCTCGAAGGCGGCATCATCCAGGGCGCGAGCTTCGTGATGCGCGAACAGGTGCGCCACGAGGATGGCCGGGTGGCCAACAAGACCTGGGAGGACTACCCCATCCTTCGCTTCAGCGACATTCCGGAGATCGAGATCGAGCTGATCGACAACCCCAACGAGCCGACCTTGGGGCTCGGCGAGGCTTCAGTCGGCCCGACTGGCGCGGCGATCGGCAATGCGCTCGCCCGCGCCTTGGGCAAGCGCATCCGTGATTTGCCGCTGACGCGGGAGCGGATCATGGCTACGCTGCTGGCTGAATAAAAAGAACGATTAGGGAGGCTGCAATGACGTCCTTCGTCCGAGGGATACGATCCGCCGCAATCCTACTCACGGCCGCATTGGCGCTGCCCGCGGCGGCAGGCGCGCAAGAGCTTCAGGCGGGCAAACCGATCCGCCTGATCGTCGGGCTATCCGCCGGCGGCGGTACCGACGTCACCGCGCGGCTCGTGGCTCAGAAGATGAGCGCCGGCATGGGCATGAGCGTGATCGTCGAAAACAAAGCCGGCGGCAATTTCATTCCGGCGGGCCGCGAGGTCCTCAACGCCGCGCCCGACGGCCACACGTTGTATTTCATCTCGACCAGTTCGCTGATCACCCAGCCGCTGCATGGCGCAGAATACCCAATCGACCTGCTGAAGTTCACGCCGGTAACCGAGGTGGCGACCGGGCCCCTGATCCTGGTCGTGCGCAACGACCTCGGCGTCAAGACGCTGCCTCAATTGCTCGAGCTCGCCAAAAAGGAACCGGGCAAGCTCAAGTTCGGACTGGGCGGCGGCGTCGGGAGTTCGCTCGGCGTCGCCACCGAATTCTTGAAGGCGCGCACCGGCATCAACATCACCACCGTGCCCTATCGCGGCGCAGGCCCGGCGCTCAACGATCTCCTGGGTGGCCATATCGACGCGATGTTCGACGCCATGCCGGTGATGGCGGTGCAGGCCAAGGAGGGCAAGGTCACGCCGCTCGCCGTGACCGGCTCCAAGCGCTCGTTCGCGTTGCCCGACGTGCCGACCATTCAGGAGGCGGGCCTCGATTACCTCATCAACGGCTGGTACGGCATCATCGCGCCGCCCGGCACGCCGCCTGCGATCGTTACGAAGCTGCGCGACGAGGTTGTGAAGGCAATCGCGCCAGCGGACGTCGTCAAGACACTCGCCGAGCAGGGCATGGAGCCGCGCGGCACGCAGCCCGCCGAATGGGGCAAGTACATGGGCGAGGAGCTCGCGTTCTATACCAAGATCATCAAGGACGCGAACATCAAACCCTGATGACTCGATCGCGTTGCATCTGATCGATGGCCGGGGTACGTCCCGGCCATCGCCTGTTAGGAAGGAATGAATTGAATGGCGCGCGGTCCCTGGATCGATCATTTCGGCGACAACTTTCTCTGGTCGAACGCCACCCTCATCCTCAAGGGTATGGCGCCCTATGGCGTCGTCTCGCTCGAGGAGATGGACCGCGCGTGCGAAAAGCTGCGCGCCCGTGAGAGCGAGGCCGATCGCGGCAAGGCCTGGTTCGAGGAATGGCGCACGCTCGGCGATCAGATCGAGAAACGCGGCGACGAAGCACTGGCGAAAGGCCGCAAGATCACCGCCGGCGATTATTATCTGCGCGCCGGCATCTATCACTACAACGCCGAACGATTCATCTCGCCCAGTCCCGAGAAGAAGGCGCAGTGCGCGCACGCCTATAAGGTCTGGCATCAGGGCATCCGGCTGCGCCATCCGAATGTCGAGTTTGTCGAAGTTCCCTATCAGGGCACCACCCTGCCCGCGCTCCTGATGAAAGCGCAGACCACCAGCCCGGCGCCGACCGTGGTCGTGCTCAACGGCATGGACAACGCCAAGGAGATGAGCATCTTCTTCTGCGGGCTCGAATTCGCCCGTCGCGGCTACAACACGCTATGCATGGACGGCCCCGGCATGGGCGAGACGCGGCGCATGCGCGACATGCCGAGCCGCTTCGACTACGAGGTGCCCGGCGCGGCCGCCTTCGACTATCTGGCGACTCGTCCCGACGTGAACGCCAAGCGCATCGCCATCATGGGGTACAGCTTCGGCGGCTATTATTCGTCGCGGGTGGCCGCGTTCGAGAAGCGCTACGCGGCCTGCATTGCGCTCTCGGCGCTGCACTGGGACCTCGCCGCCTGGCAGCAGAAGATCAAGGACGCCAACAAGAATGCGCCGAAGTCCGTGGCGCAATCGAACTTCCAATGGCGCTGGGTCGCCGGCGCCCAGGACGAGGACGAAGGCATCGAAATCGCGAAGAAATTCTCGCTCAAGGACGTGGCGAAGAACATCACCTGCCCGTTCCTCGTCACCCACGCAGGCAATGACCGCGTCGTACCGGTCGAGAACGCGCAGAAGCTTTATGACGCCGTCGGCTCGACGAACAAGACGATCAAGATCTTCACGACTGAGGAAGGCGGCGCCGAGCATGCCCACGTCGACAACCGCCAGGTTGGTATCGACTTCGCCGCCGACTGGCTCCAAGAAAATATGAAATGAACATGAAGTAGACGCGAACATGGCCAATACAATCACGATCCGCATGGGCGGCTACGGCCCGCCCACGACCGGCTTCAGCAAGTCGATCAAGATGATCGGCGACAAGCTCACCGCGCAGTTCGGCGACCGCGTCGACGTCAAGTATTGCTGGAACATTATGGATTTCGGCTACAAGGCCGAGGAAATCGTTTGGCTGGTCGAGAGTGGCCTGCTCACGCTCGGCTATCAGTCGTCGAGCTATCTCACCGACCGCGTGCCGGAGCTGAGCCTCGTTGACCTGCCGTTCCTGTTCCGCGACAACGCTCACGCCCGTAGCGCGATGGACGGCGCGCTCGGCAAGCGCCTTGTGCAGGCGGTCGAGAGCAAGTGCGATTTCCGCGTCCTCGGCTGGTACGAGAACGGCTTCCGCCACATCTCCAACCGGGTGCGCACCATTCGCACGCCGGCCGACCTGAAGGGCGTGCACATCCGCGTGCTGCCGAGCCAGATACAAAAGCGCACGTTCGATCTGTTGGGCGCGCGGCCTGAGATCATGGACCTCACCGACGCCATCCGCATGATCAAGGCCGGCGAGATCGACGCCCAGGAGAACCCGCTGACCAACACTGTCACCTACGGCGTGCACAAGTTCCACCGCTTCCACACCATCAGCAATCATTTCTACATTTCGCGGCCGATCTTCCTGCACCGACCGACGTTCGACAGTTGGCCTGCGGACCTCAAGGAAGCGATGCAGCGCGCAGTGACCGAATCCGTCGCGTTCCAGCGTGGCCTGCACGTCAAGGAAGAAGAGGATGCTGAAGCCACCATCCGGACCGAGGGTTGCGAGATCGTCACGCTCGATGCAGCTCAACATGAGGCGTTCGCCGCGGCGGTTCGGCCGATCGCCGCCGAAGCGCGGCAACAGTTGGGCGACGACCTGTTCAAGCTGATCTAGGACCGGAACCGTGGGCGGCGTGAAACGCTGCTTGTGCAGGGCCACCGCGCCTTCCTACAATCCCGGCCAGCCAGAGGGCGGACAGCGCCCCGATTACCGCAAGGGAGGAAGTGCATGCGCCGTCTCGGTGGCCTTCTGCTCGCGATTGCCTGCCTCGCGCTGGCGCAGACGCTCGCCCCCGCGCCGGCCTTCGGGCAGGCCGCCTACCCTAGCCGGCCAATCCGCGTACTCATCCCCTATGCCCCCGGCGGCCTGACCGACGTGGTGGCACGCTATTACGCCGATCATCTTCGCAAATCGCTCGGCCAGAACGTGCTGGTCGAGAACAAGCCCGGCGCCTCCGGCATCATCGCGATCGAGGAGATGGCCCGCGCCAAGCCCGACGGCTACACCATCATGGTCGGCAACATCTCGACCAATTGCCTGACCCCCGTGCTGCTCGCCAAGCGCATGCACATCGACTACGACCGCGACGTGCAGATCATTGCGCGGCTCGCCGACGCGCCGGTGTTCTTCATGGCGACGACGACCAACTTCCCGCCGAAAACCTTCGCCGAGTTCATCGACTACGCCAAAGCGCACCCGGGGGACGTGCGCTACGCCTCGGCCGGCATCGGCGCCTATCAGCACGTCAACACTGAGATCCTCGCCAAGCGCGCCGGCGGCCTGCAACTCATTCACATCCCGTTCAAGGACGGCGGCTCGGGCATCCTGAGGGACGTCGCCGGCGGCGACACCCATGTATCGTGGTTCAATGTCACCAACCCGGTTGGCATGATCAAGGCGGGCAAGGTGCGGCCGCTTGCGGTCGCGGCGGAAGCGCGCCTACCAGCCTGGCCCGACGTCCCGACGCTGGCCGAGGTCGGCTTCCCGGGCTTCCGTCCCTCGCAATGGTCGGCGGCCTTCGCACCGGCCGGCGTGCCGCGCGAGATCATCGACAAGCTGCATCAGGCTTTCGCGGACGCCGCGAAGACGCCCGAGCTGCAGGCGATCTTCGAAAAGGGCGGCATGATCGTTCCCGTCGATAAGTCGGCTGACGATGCGCGGGCATGGCTCAAGAAGGAAATGGAAACCTGGCGGCGCGACATCGCCGATGCCGGCATCAAGGTCGATGAATAAGGGAATACGAAATTGAAAATCGGAATTATGCACGGCGACGATATCGGTCTCGAAGTCGTTCCCGAAGCCGTGAAGGTGATGAAAGCAGCAGCCGGCAAGACCGGGCTTCAGATTGAGTGGGTCGAACTACTGATCGGCAAGGCCGGCCATGAACAGCACGGCAACACGCTACCGAAGATCACCGAGGAGACGCTGCACAAGCTTGACGGCTGGATCATGGGCCCGATCGGGCATAACGCCTATCCGCGTGGCGATATGACCTGGGTGATGCCGCCGGTGCGCAAGAAATTCGACCTGTTCACGGCGCTGCGTCCCGCGCTGTCTCATCCGACCATTCCCTCGGTGCACAAGAACGTCGACATCGCTTTCTTCCGCGAACTGACCGAGGGCATGCTCTATTCCGAAACCGTCGTCGCCGGCCTGCCTGAATTCCGGCCGAACGACGACATCACCATTTCGTCGCGAGTCATCACCCGCAAGGGCTCGAACCGCGTGGCGCGCGAGGCCTTCGAGCTCGCTCGCACCCGCCCGCGCAGGAAGGTCACCGCCGCCCACAAGGAGCCAGTCTACCGGCTCGCCTGCGGCATGTTTGCGGAAGAGTGCCGCAAGGTCGCCAAGCAATATCCGGACGTGCAATTCGAAGAGATGATGATCGACTCGACCGCAATGAAGCTTGTCACCGAGCCGCAGCGCTTCGACGTCGTCGTCACCACCAACCAGTTCGGCGACATCCTGACCGATATCGGTGCGGGGCTCGTTGGCGGGCTCGGCCTCGCGCCCGGTCTCTGCATTGGCGAAAAACAGGCGATGGCCCAGGCGACCCACGGCTCGGCGCCGGACATCTACGGCCGCAACATCGCCAATCCCTATGCCATGATCATGTCCGGGCAGATGCTGATGGGCTGGCTGGGCCGTAAGCACAAGGACGCCAAAGCAACCGCGGCTGCCGAATTGATGCAGAAGGCGGTCACCAAGGTGATCGGCGATGGCAAGACACTGACGCCGGACCTCGGCGGCAAGGCCAGCACCACGCAGATGGGCGACGCCATCACCGCTGCGATATGATGACGACAAGAACAACAGCCCCCGGGAGGACGAAATGCGACACGCATTCTTGAAATCGGCGGTTTTGCTCGGCTTCCTCTGTGCCGCACCCGCAATCGCTCCCGCGCAAGGCTGGCAGCCGACGCGGCCTATCAAGATGATCTGCCCGTTCCCGGCCGGCGGCGGCACCGACCAGATCGCGCGCATCGTGGCCAAGGGGCTTTCCGAGCGGCTCGGCCAGCAGGTCTATGTCGAGAATCGTGGCGGCGCCAACGGCGGCCTCGGCGCCCAGGAAGTGATGCGGGCGGATCCTGACGGCTACACCATCGGTGCGATCTCCGACTCGCCGATGACGGTCAATCCGTGGATGTACGAAAAGCTCGCCTACAAGCCGCTGCAGGATTTCATCCCGGTGGCGCGGATCAACCATTTCCCATCGCTTCTCGTCGCACATCCGTCGACGGGCATCAAGACGGTCGCCGACTTGCTCAGGGTCGCGAAGGAAAAGCCCGGCACCTTGAACTACTCTTCGGGAGGCGTCGGCAACTTTAGCCATCTCGGGCTCGCCGTGCTGGCGATCAAGACGGGTATCAACATCGTCCATGTTCCCTATCGCGGTGTCGGCCCAGGCACGCAGGCGGTGGTCGCTGGCGATGTCCAACTCATGTACAACAATATCGCGACCGCGCTTCCTCACGTCGAAGCCAACAAGCTGAACGGCCTTGCGGTCGGTGGCGAGCAGCGCTTTCCGGCGCTGGCCAACGTTCCGACCATCGCTGAAACCGTACCGGGCTTTGACGTGACGCCGTGGGTCGGCATTTTCGTGCCTGCCAAGACGCCGAATGAGATCGTCGTACGGCTCAGCAAGGAGGTCGAAGCGATCCTCAAGGACGCGGACGTGGTCAAGATTTTCCAGACCAGCATGATCAAGGCGTCCTACCTCGACAGCGAGCCGTTCACCCAGCAAATCAAGAAAGAAACGGATGCCTGGGAGCCGGTCATCAAATCGCTCGGCATCAAGGGGGAATAGGACGAACGATGTACAACCTTTATCTCAGCCCCGAACAGTTGGAGTTCCGGGACACGGTGCGGGACTTCGTCGAGGACGACGTCAAGCCGGTCACGCTCAAGGCCGACCGGCTCGACCTCAACGACCGGACCCTGCCTGTCGAGGTGCTGCGCAAGGCCTCGCAAATGGGACTTCGCACGTTGGCGCTGCCAGAGGATCTGGGCGGCGTCGGCGCCGATGCCCTCACTGCCTGCATCGTGATCGAAGAGCTTGCCGTCGGCGACACCGATGTCGCGGCAGTTCTGGCCGAGACATCTGCGCTCGGGCTTCGGTTATTTTCCGCGATGACGCCGGAGCAGCGCGAGCGCTTCTGCGCCGCTTTCCTTGAGGACGACGGCTATCATCTGGCGCTGGCCTGCCGCGAGCCGGGCGACGATTCATCGCTCGGCGTCAACTACCATCGGCCCGCCCCGGAAATGCGCCTTGCCACCACCGCCAAACGCGACGGCGGCGAATTTGTCATCAACGGCGCCAAGGACGCCATCGCCAATGCGCCGATCGCCAAGCTGATCGCGGTCGAGGCGCAGACCGACAAAGGACCTGCACTGCTCCTGGTGCCACGCGAAACAGCCGGCCTCACTGTCATGCCGCAGCCGGAACCGCGCTGGTACCATGGCTCCTGTGGGCAAATCTCGCTGAAGGATGTCCGGGTGCCGGCCGAAAATCTTCTGGGCATCAGCGGCATGACCAACCCCGGCCGCGATACGCCTCTCGCCCAGGCTCTCAATCTCGGCATCGGCCGGGCGGCCTACGAGGCCGCGCTGGAGTATTCCGGGCTCCGCGTGCAGGGCGGCCGCCGCATCGTCGAGCACCAGGCGATCGGAACCAAGCTCGCCGAAATCGCGATCCGGCTGGAGGTTGCCCGCACCGCGATCTGGCGCGCCGCCTGGGCCTACGACCATCCCGAGGCCTTCGCCGACCGAAGCCTGCCGGACCTGCCGCTCACCACCATCGCCAAGGTGTTCACCGCCGAGACGATCTATCGCGTCGCGAAGGATGCGGCCGAATGCTTTGGCGCGATGGGCGTGATGCGCGACATGCCGTTGCAAAAGTACATCCACGACGCACTGATCTGCCTGCACACCGGCGACGGCAACGCTGACGACAAGTTGCGTATCGCCGAGGTGCTGGCCAGCCACCGGCGTGCGCAACCGATGCTCGCTGCGGAATAAGAGGAAACAACATGGACTTTTCACTGAGCAACGAGCAACGCGCCTGGCAAATGACCGCGCGCAAGTTCGCGGAGGAGGAGATCAAGCCGATCACACTCGATCTCGACGAGGCGCCCGACGCGCACGGTACCTTCGACTGGGAGATCGTCGAAAAGGGATCGAAACTCGGCTTCCGCACGCTGGCGGTACCGAAGGAATACGGCGGCGAAGGCACCGACTACGTCACCCAGGCGCTGGTGATGGCGGAGCTTGCCCGCGGCGACAGCGCGATCTCGAAGACTTTCAGCCAGAACTGGAAGTGGAGCCACCTCATTTCGGCCGCCTGCAACGCCGAGCAGAAGGAGCGATTTCTGCGTCCGTTCGTTGCCGATCACCGCTACCTGCTCGGCAAGGGCATCACCGAGCCGACCGCCGGCTCCGACAACCGCATGCCGCCGAAGGACGCGCCGAAATCCGGCCTCAAGCTCCGCGCCGAGCGCCAGGGCCAAGAATGGATCTTGAATGGCGAGAAATGCTTCATCGCCAACGCGCCGGTCGGGAAACTGTTCTTCGTCGACGCGCGCACCGACCCGAACGCGCCACTGCGCCAGGGCACCACCATGTTCCTGGTGGAGCGCGACACGCCGGGGTTCCGCATCGGCAAGGTGTTCAACAAGAGCGGCTGGCGGTTCTACAGGAACGGCGAGATGATCTTCGAGAATGCCCGCGTGCCGCACGCCAATGTCGTGGGCAACGTCAACACCTCTACGATGCCGACCGCGGCCGCCGGCGACCGCACCGGCGGTGACCTGTTCGGCGATCTGGAGCTTGCCGCCAACGCGCTCGGCGTCTGCGACGACGCCTGCGAGCAGGCGATGAAGCACGCCCGCACCGCCAAGCAGGGCGGCCAGGTGCTGTTCGAACAGCAAAATGTGCAGCTCAAGATCAACAAGATGAACATGCTGACCGAGGCGCTTCGCTCGATCGTGATGCGGGTGGCCTGGGAGCACGACCACAAGGTGCATTCGGCCAACGCCGGGCTGGCGATGAATTATTCGACCGACGTGATCCAGGAGGTCACCGAATTGAACCTGGAGATTCACGGCGGCGCCGGCGCCAAGGTCGCGCGCCACGCAGAAAAGCTCGTGCGCGACGCCTTCATCTGGAGTCACCTCGCCGGCGATACGGTACAGCGGCTCAAGGTCGCCACGCGGCTCGCACGGATGGCAGCGTCACACTGATGGACACCAAAGATCTCGCCGCGAAAGGCCTCAAACTGCGCAAGGAGCTGTTCGGCGACAAAGCCGTCGAACAGCGCATGAACGCGTTCGGCGAGTTCGGCGAGCCGCTCCAGCACATCATCAACGCCTATGCCTACGGCGACATCTGGAGCCGGCCGGGCCTGTCGCTCGGCGTCAAAAGCCTCGCCATGATCGCGATGATGGCCGCCGCCAACCACCCGGCCGAACTGCGTGTACATCTCAAGGGCGCGCTCAAGAACGGCTGCACCCCCGAGGAAGTCCGCGAAATCCTGCTGCTGGTCGCGCTCTATTGCGGCATCCCTGCCGCCAACGAGGCCCACCGCGCGGCGATGGACGTCCTGGCGGAAGAGAAGAAGATTTAGCCGCGTTTGGGCTATTGGACGACCTCTGCCGCCGATAGGATACCGATGCGCGCAATTCTCGCAGCGCCAATCGGGAGGTTGAAATGGCGAAGAAGAGCAAGGGCGGCGGCGTTTATCGGATCGTCGATGTCGTCGGTGTCAGCAAGACGTCATGGGAGGATGCCGGCCGGCGCGCAGTCCAAACCGCAGCCGCGTCGCTGCGCGATCTGCGCGTCGCCGAGGTCACCAAAATGGACATGACCGTGGAAAACGGCAAGGTCTCGGCGTTCCGCACCCGGGTCGCGCTCTCGTTCAAATACGAAACCTGAGCAACTTTGCTCGGGCTCGGCTGGTCGGACTGACGACTCTACGGCCTCATGGTGAGGAGGACGCGAAGCGTCCGTCTCGAACCATGGGCAGGCGCCCGCATCTATTGATGCGGGCGCGGAGCCTCCTCACACCTTGATCTTCTCGTCCTCCAGCACGCGTGCCACGGCTGGACGGTTCTTCATGCGGTCCTTGAACGCGGTGTAGTTCTGCAGCTCGCCCATCGGCAGCTCGCGGCGAACGCCCCAGGTGTAGAAGACGAAGCCATACGGATCGAGCACCGAGTACTGGTCGCCGAGCCATTCGCGGCCCGCCAGCATGCCGTCGATCTGATTGAGATAACCGTGGAAGGTTTTCAGCCCCTGCTCCTTGATGCCGGCGTGGGCCGACGTGTCTGCCGTGTAGCGCTCCGGCCGGCCGACATGGCCGTGCGCCGGATGCACGCTTGAGGCAAAGAAGCCGACCAGCGACAGCGCCTTGGCCTCGCCCATCGGGTCGGTCGGCCATAGGCTGAAGCGCTTGCCAAGATACGGCAGGATCGCGGTGTTCTCGGCAAGCGGCTCGCCGTTGTCGAGCTGCAAGAGCGGTACCCGCCCCTGCGGATTCATCTTCAGATATTCTGGCGTGCGCTGCTCGCCCTTGGCAAGGTCCATTCGCTTGGGCTCATACTTCTCGCCGCTCTCCTCGAGCACGATATGCGAGGCCATCGAGCACGCGCCGGGACCGTAATACAACGTCAGCATGACAACACCTTTCCGATGATGGGAGAAACGAAATCTGCCGCGATCAAACGCGGCGCGAGCCGCCTGGTCAAGGCTTTGGCCGGCGCCGGCGCCTGATTTCCTCGACGATGATGCTGTTGTCGCGCTCGGCCTCGCCGGCACGGACGCATGCTTCCAGCACGTCGCAGTGCACCTGGAGCATCGGCAGCTCCTGGCCGAGTTGCTCGCCCTGATCGAGCATCATGTGCACGTCCTTGAGCGTCTGCTTGACCCGCCCCTCCGGTGCAAAATCCCGCGCCAGCATTTTTCCGCCCTTGGTTTCCATCACCTGCGAGTACGAGGCGGCGCCCTTGGCCACCTCCAGGAACGCCTTGGGATCGAGCCCCATGCGCTCGGCGAATGTCAGCCCCTCCGCCAGTGCCATGCGGTTCAGTCCGAGGATCAGATTGACCGCGAGCTTGGCGCGGCCGCCGTCGCCAACCTTGCCGATGTGAAACCGGCGCGGGAACAGCGCGTCGAGGACGGGCGCGATCTCCGCAGCGGTGCTCGGATCGCCGCCGATGAGACCAACGCCGTCGCCCTGACGCACCTGTTCGCTCGTTCCCGACACCGGCGTTTCGAGGAAGCGAATTTTCGTGCCCGCGAGCCGCCCGCCCAGCGCCTCAATCCGGTCCGGGTCGCAGGTCGAAGTGCAGAGCACGACCGTGCCTGCCGCCACCGCCGGCAGCAGCGCTTTCTCCGTAACCTCTTCGACCTGATCGGTGCTGAACACCGCAAGCGCGATCACCGTGCAACCCGCAGCCTCGCCGGGCGAGGCCGCCGCCTGCCCGCCGTGGGCCATCAGGCGGGCGTTCTTTGCAGGGTCGATGTCGTAACCTTTGACGCCGAAGCCCGCCGCCATCAGCCGGCCGGCCAGCACCTCGCCCATCAGGCCGAGCCCAATCACACCGACCGTCTGTTGCTGCATTTCCTGCTCCCTCCCCCACCCGTTGCCATGTCACCGTGATTGCTGGACATTGGCAATATGATCGATGCCGCCGTCATTGGGCTCGGACGCTGGGGCAAGTCGCTGGTGACGGCCGTGCAGGGCAAGAGCCAGAAGCTGCGCTTCGTGCATGGCGTCAGCAAGGAACCTGACGACGTGCGCGGCTTCGCCGGGCAGCACGGCTTCAAGCTCTCCACCGATCTCCATGACGCCATTGCCGATCCTGCCGTGCAGGCGGTGTTCCTGGCCACGCCGCATTCGCTGCATGTGCCGCAGATCGAGGCGGTGGCCAGGTCAAAAAAGCCGGTGTGGTGCGAGAAGCCACTGGCTTTGACACGCAAGGATGCGGCGCGCGCCGTGGCGGCCTGCCGCGAAGCCGGCGTTGTGCTCGGCAGCGGCAACAACAAGCGTTGCTTTGCCTCGATGCGCGAATTAAAGCGCGTGGTCGAAACCGGCACGATTGGCGATGTACTCCATATCGAGGCGCATTTTTCCAACGAACATTCGACCCGCGTCGTTGGCGGCGGCTGGCGCGACGATCCCGGCGAGTCGCCCGGCGGCGGCCTGACCGGCGCGGGCTTGCATGTGCTCGACGCGCTGATCAATCTCGGCGGGCCGATCAAGAGCGTCGACGCCAAGCTCTACGAGCAAAAGCCGCCGCCCGATCCGCGCGAACTCGCTGGCTGTGCTGGTGCAGTTTTCCTCCGGCGCCACCGGCACGCTCGCGACGGTGCGCGCCGCGCCAAACATCTGGCGCGTCCACGTGTTCGGCACCAAGGGCATGGCCGAGGCGCGTGACGAGGATACTCTGATCGTTTCCCCGATCGGCGGCGCTGCGCAGATTTACAACTATGAACACTTCGATTCGCTGAAGGTCCTTGTCGAATCCTTCGCCGACGCCGTCGAAGGCCGCGCGCCATTCCTGGTATCGACCGGTCAGATGCTCGACCTGATCGGCGCCTTCGAAGCCATCGTCACCTCGCTGCAAACCCGCGCTCCGGCGCAAATCAACGGATGACCCTGCAATGAACGACGTCTCGACTGCAAAGCCGCTTTCGGGCATCGACCATGTCCGCGAGCAGTTCCACAACCTGCACGAATTTGTCGCGGTGGCACGCGCGAAGCTCGACCGCAACGTCTGGGATTATCTGATCGGCGGCGCCGAGACCGAGACCACCTTGCGCCGCAACCGCCTCGCGCTCGATTCGCTGGCTTTCCGTCCGCGCGTGCTGCGTGACGTCAATGGCACCGACACCAGTTCGACCTTTCTCGGGCGCAAGATCGCGATGCCGGTGGCGCTGGCTCCGATCGGCAGCATCGAGCGGTTCGATCCGGCCGCCTGCGCCGCCGTCGCCGATGCCGCCGGCACCTTCGGATGTCCCATGTTCCAGAGTTCGGTCGCCAAGCCCGACATCGAGCAGACCGGCAAGGTCGTTCCGAATGGGCTCAAAATCTTCCAGCTTTATGTGCGCGGCGACCAGGCCTGGGTCGAGGTGATCTTCGACCGCGCGGTGAAGGCGGGCTTCGGTGCGCTCTGCCTCACCGTCGACACCCACCACTACAGCCGCCGCGAGCGTGACATCTCCAAGCGCTATCACGCCGCGTCGTCGCGCGATCCGGACGCCTCGCGCCATCAGAAGGCGCTCGACTGGGCCCAGGTCGACAAATGCAAGAAGAAGTACAAGCTGCCGATCGTCATCAAGGGCATCGCCACCGCCGAGGACGCCAAGCTTGCGGTCGAACATGGCGTCGATGTGATCTACGTCTCCAACCACGGCGGGCGGCAGCTCGACCACGGCATCGGCGCGATCGACGTGCTGCCGGAGATTGTCGCTGCGGCAAAAGGCAAAGCCTCGATCATCGTCGACGGCAGCTTCTGCCGCGGCACCGATGTGGTGAAGGCGATCGCGCTCGGCGCCGACGTGGTCTGCGTCGGACGGCTCTATGCCTTCGGCATGGCCGCGGCCGGCCGCGACGGGATATTCCGCGTGCTGGAATTGCTGCACGACGAGATGACCCGCGCCATGGGACTGCTCGGCGTCAACACCCTGGCCGAGCTCAATCCATCATATCTGCGCGCCGCACCGCCGGTGCGCGTCCCGCACGTGCTCAGCGCGTTCCCCTACATCGATGGGCCGGATGACCGCTACTGATTCAGCATGCTCGGCGGATACAAATCCTCGAGCTTGGTCAGTTTCGGCGTCAGCCCCTGCTCCAGCGAATATTGCGCGATCGTCTCCAGCACCTTGCGGTTAGCGGCCACGCCGTGCGTGATCAGGGGCGACGCGAAATCCTTCTGTGCCGCGGCCGACAGAACGCCGGTCTCGAAATAATATTCGGCGTGCTCGACCCGCCGGCGGTCGCTCAGCGCGGATGCCGCCTTGAAGGCTTTCAGAATGTTGGTGAGCACCCAGGGATGCCGCTCGGCCAGCTCCCGCTTGATCACCATGCCGTGGTTGATCGGATAGAGTCCGGTCTTGCGGTAGTAGCGAACGCCCTCGGCGGTGGAATCGGCGAACAACGGTTTGATGTCGGGATGGTTGTGCAGATCGGCCGTGCTGCGGTCGATCAGGTTCGGATCGACCAGATAAAACATGACCGCGTCGAGCTCGCCCGACAGCATCATCGAGCCGAGACTTTTGTCGGGCGGCACCTGGTTCACCGTCACGCCGGGCGGAGCCTTGAAGCCGGTCGCGCCGCCGTGGCTCTTTGACGGCGGCCGTTCCATCCAGAACTCCATGTCCTTCGGTTCGACACCGAACTCGTGCTGCAGCGCGCCGCGAATCCACAATGCCGCGGTTTGTTGATACTCCGGCACGCCGACGCGCTTGCCCTTCAGATCAGCCGGAGCGTTTATCTTGGCGTCCTTCCGCACCAGGATGCGGGTGTGAAAGAACATCCGCGTGGTGAACACCGGGATGCCGACGAAGCGCTCGTTGCCTTTCGACTTCGCCACCATTAGCGACGACATCGACATTTCGGCCACGTCGAATTCGGCAAAGCGCAACTGCCGCCAGAACAATTCGGACGGATGCAGCACCGACGGCGTGAGATCGACGCCCTCGACCTTCACCGCCCCGTCGATGACCGGCCAGGTGCGCGGATTAGAAGTGATGCCGATACTAAGCTGGATGTTCATCTAACCCCTGTTCAGCCGTGCATGGTGAGGCCGCCCGAGACGCTGATGGTCTGGCCGGTGATGTAGGCGGCATCGTCGGACAGAAAGAACGCGACAAGGCCCGGATAGTCCTCAGGGCTTCCGAGCCGCCGCATCGGGATGGCGCGCTTTAAGCCTTCCGCGATCTTGGCGCCATCCGGCCCCTCTAGGAAGCTTTGCAGGATCGCAGTGTCGGTCGGCCCCGGGCAAAGCGTGTTGATGATGATGCCCTTGCTGACGAGCTCCCGCGACATCGTCTTGGAAAAGGCGATCATGCCGCCCTTGCAGGCCGAATAGACCGCCTCACCCGACGAGCCGACGCGCCCGGCGTCCGAGGCGATGTTCACCACACGGCCGAAGCCTCGCGCCGCCATGCCTTTGAGCACCACATGGCTCACGTTGAGCGGGCCATAGAGATTGATGGCGACGATTTTTCTCCAGAATTCCGGATTGGTATCGAGGAAATTCGCCGCGCGGTCCCAGCCGGCGTTGTTGACTAGAAACGACACCGGACCGGATGCCGCCTCGAACGCCTCAACCGCGTGTTTCACCCCGTCGTAGTCCGAAATATCGACGGCATGAAAACTCGCCTTGCCGCCCTTGGCCTTGATCTCGCCCGCGACCTTTTCGCTGCCCTGGGTATCCAGGTCGAGGATGCCGACCACACAACCCTCTTCGCCCAATCGCCGCGCGATCGCCGCGCCAATGCCGTTAGCACCGCCGGTCAGGAGCACAGCCTTGTCTTTCAACCCCCGCATCCCGCCTTCCACTTATTTCGATTTTCCCGCCAGCATCCGTTTGGCCTCATAAGTGATGACCACCTCGCCATTCTGGTTCTTGATGTCGATCTTCGAGGCAACGATCCCTCGATTGCCCTTCGAGGTTGGCCGCACCGATGTCACCTCGATCTCGGCATGGATGGTGTCGCCGACACGCACCGGCGCCAGTACCTTCTTGTTCAGCTCCAGCATGGCGAGGCCCGTACCTTGGATCATGCTCTGGCACAGCAAGCCCTCGATCAGGCTATAGGTCAGCGCGGCCGGCACAAAGCGGCCCTGGATCGTGCCCTTCTCCGCACCGAACGTGTGGTCGGTGAAGATCACCTCCACCATGCCGGTGACGCCGACGAACATCATCAGATCGGTTTCCGTCACGGTGCGATTGAGCGTGCGGAATTTCTGCCCCGCCGAAAGCTGTTCCCAGGTGAAGCCCAGTCCGAGCGTCTGCATCTCACCCGCCATCACGCCACCCTTTCTTTTCCGCTCGGCAGCACGACTCCGCCGCTTTCCGCCAGCGCATCGATCTCGTCCGGCCGCATGCCGATCTCCTGCAGGATTTCGCGGCCATGCTCGCCGAGCCGCGGCGGCATCCGGTGGATCGCCGCCGGCGTTTCCGCGAACTGCACCGGCACGTCCGGCATCACCAGTTCGCCTTCGGTCGGGTGGTGCATGTGCTTGAAGAAGTCGATGGCGCCGAGATGCGGATCGTCGATGACTTCGTTCAGCGTCTTCACCGGACCGGCCGGGATTTCCAGCACATCGAACGTCCTGATCCAGTCCGTGGTGGAGCGGCTAGTGAGTTCTTCGCCGGCGAGCCGATAGACCTCGTCGACATTGCGGCTGCGCGCCGCCATGTCGACGAAACGCGGATCCGCCATCATCTGCGGCTTGCCGACCTCACTCCAGAACCGCCGCCACTGTGCGTCGGTATAGGCCAGCATGCAGAGATAGCCGTCGGCGGTGGGATAAGGCCGCCGCCACGGCGCCAGCACGCGCGCATAGCCGGGCTCGCCCTGCGGCGGATTGAATCCCAGGCCGTGCAAGTGCTCGACCATGATGAAGGCCACCATGGTCTCGAACATCGGAATTTCGATGAACTGGCCGCGCCCGGTCTTCTCGCGAGAGTAGAGCGCGGCGAGAATGGCCTGCGCCGCGACCAAGCCGCTGGTCTTGTCGCAGAGGATGGTCGGCGCGTAGCGCGGCTCGCCGGTCAGTCGGTCCATCAGGCTCGCGACCCCGCACAGCCCCTGGATGATGTCGTCGTAGGCCGGCCGCCCGCGGTAGGGGCCGTCTTCGCGCCAGCCATGTATGCCGGCGTAGATCAACCTGGGATTGCGCTTGCACAGCATGTCCGAACCTAGACCCAGCGGCTCGAGCTTCTGTGGGCGGATGTTGTGCACGAATACGTCGGCCTGATCGACCAGCCGCAGCAGCGCCTCGCGCGCTGCAGGCGTTTTCAGATCGAGCACGATGCTGCGCTTGTTGCGGTTGACCCCCATGAACAGCGAGGCCATGTCGCGGCTGACGCGCGGGCCGGTGTAGCGCGTGGTATCGCCCTCCGGCGGCTCGATCTTGATGATGTCAGCGCCAAGATCGCCCAGCATCTGCGTGGCATAGGGGCCGAGCACCACCGAGGTAAGATCAAGCACGCGCACGCCCGCAAGCGGGCCGGCTTTTTTTGTTGGCTGAGACGCTGCCACGTTTTGAGATTTCCCTAGGCGCCCGGAAGACTAGCAGAGGACATGCCTCGCGTGCCATCACACAAACGGCAGCACCTCTTCGGTGACGCGCTTGAGCTGCGCCATCGGGTCGCCCATCGTCGAAATCCGGAAGGTGACGCGATTGCACCCCGCCTCCCTGTAGCGCTTGAGATGCTCGATGCAGTCCCGCGGCGAGCCGTAGGTCAGCCACGCTTCCAGGCGTTCCTTGGAGTAGTTGGCGGTGTAGTACAGATCCAGGAACGTCTTGGAGTCGGCGAGCGCCGCGTCTCTGTCGTCGTTGACGTTGATGTGGTGGTACAGCACATGATCGAACCGTGATATGTCGCGGCCAGCGTCGCGGCCAACCTGCAAGATGAAATCCCAGGATTTGCGGAAACCCTCCGGGCTCACCGAATGCGTCATCCAGCCGTCGGCGACCTTGCCGACGCGGGTCAGCGCGAACTCCGAACCGCCGGAATCCGCCTGTCCGCTCGACAGTCGCTCGGCGTTGGTCGCAAGCCAGATCGGACAAGGATTCTGGACCGGCTTCGGCTCCATCGTAATGTTGGAGAACTTGACGAACTTGCCCTCGAACGGCTCGTTGTCCCTGGTCCAGAGATGACGCAGCACATGCATGTTCTCGACCATGTGCTTGCGCCGATCGTCGGGGTTGATCCCCATTGCCGCGGTTTCCGCTTCCCACAGCGCTCCCGCGCCGCCGCCGGCACAGGCGACAAGCCGCGTGCGGCCATTCGAGATGACGTCGAGCGAAGCCCATTCGTAGGCGAACACCATGGGGTCGCGCAGTGCAAACGAGCCCATGCAAGCCGGACCGAGTAGCACCCGATCGGTGCGGCCGGCCACCGCGGCGAGCAGCGTCAGCGCATCGAGCCGACGGTTGACGAACAGCGCGTCGCCGCACCAGACCGAATCCATCAAGAGCGAGGCCTCGACCGCGTCCGCAAGCTTGAGCAGATCGCCCGTCGTGGTCAGTCCGACCAGCACGCCGCGATTGGAGAGCGTGACGCCGAACTTCATGGCCGGCCGCCCTCCTCGATGACGGCCATGAAGTCGCATTGCACCAGCACGCCCGCCTCCATCGGCACCTCCATGATCTGGCGTGCCGGCCGCGAAGCCGGGTCGGGAAACATCCTGACCCATTCGTCATTGACGGGCTTGCGCTGCAGTTCCTTGACCCAGAACGTCACCTTGATGATGTCCTCGACCCTGGCGCCGCCAGCCTCGACCGTGCGCTGCAGATTCGCAAACATGAAGGCGCATTGTTGCTCGACGGTCGGCGGAAACGTCTGGGTGTCCGGGTCGACGCCGCGGATCAGGCCGGACACGATGACATTGCCGATGCGCGAGGCGTTGGGGATCGGACTTTTGTGTGCGAACTCGTCGATGTAGATGCTGCGGCGCATCGCTCACCCAATGGCTGTCGGCTGACATCATGGCGCAAAATGGCGCGCGCCGGCAATGAATGAAGGAAAAGCTGCTCAGCCAGCACGTGGCACGAGTCATTTGCCGAGCAGCACCATCGAGATCGCCGGCACGTAGGTGATCACCATCAGGGTGGCGAAATTGATCGCCAGGAACGGCAGGACGCCGCGATAGATGTTGCCGAGCGGCGTCTGGAACACCGCCTGCGAGGCGAACAGGTTCAATCCGAACGGCGGCGCGTACATGCCGAGGCTCAAGTTGACCGCCATGATGATGCCGAAGTGGATCGGGTCGACGCCGACCGACTGCACCAGCGGCAGCATCAGGGGCGTGAGGATCAGGATCGCCGCCGGCGGCTCAAGGAAGCTACCCATGATGAGCAGGATGACGTTGATCGACAGCAGCAGCGCCCAGGCCGGCATATGCAGCGACTCGACGTGGGCGACGATGGCCTGCGGCATGCCGCTCGTCGTCAGCAGCCATGAATAGAGCCCGGCCGCCGTGACGATCATCAGGATTTGCGAAATGAGAAACACCGAGCTCTGCAGGATGGCCCAAAGCTCGCGCAGGCCCACCTCGCGGTGCACCACCATGGTCACGAACAGCGAGTAGACCACCGCGACGCCGGCGGCTTCCGTCGGCGTGAATATGCCGCCATAGATGCCGCCGAAAATAAGTACAATGGTCCCGATCGACCAGCTCGCCTCCTTGGTCGTGGACCAGATCGTCTCCCAACGAGCAGCAGGCGTGAGCGGCACCCGCTTCACGCGGGCGTAGAGCATCACGTAAAGCGCGTCGACCAGACCGATCAGCAGGCTCGGCAGAATGCCGGCAGTGAACAGTGCGATCGCCGACTGTTGCGCCGACACCGAATAGAGGATCATCGCGATCGACGGCGGAATCACCACGGCGATGGCGCCTGAGGAGGCGATCAGGCCGACCGAGAAGCGCTCGCTGTAGCCGCCGTCCCGCAGCGACGGATAGATCATTCGGCCGACCGCCACGACCGTGCCGACCGCCGTGTGCGCCATCGCTCCGAACAGCTCGGAGGCCGCCACCGTCGTCACCGCCATCGAGCCACGGATGCCCCCGATCAGCGCGATAACCCACACCACCACGCGCCGGGCGATGCCGCCCTGCGCCATAATATCGCCGGCCAGCACGAAGAACGGCACCGCCAGAAGCGGAAAGTTGTCGAGCCCGCCGAACAGGTAGGTCTGCACCGCCTCGGTCGGCACCCCGGCGACGAAGAGCACGGCCACAAGGCACGTCACCAGCAGCACAAGGAAGATCGGCAGCCCGAGAATGAGAAGGATCGCGGGAAGGACGAAGTAGACGAAGACCGCTAGCATCGAGGTTGTGTCCCGCCACTCATCCGATGCGCGCCTTCAGTGTCCGGACCCGCCAGCACGGGTGCGATCGCCGCCGGTCAGGAGGCGAAGGAAAACGAGCAGCGCCATGATGGCTAGGCCGATCGGCACCATGACCTGGGGAATGACCATAGGGATGTCCGCGGATTGGCTGCGCTGGTCGAACAGGGTCAGGTCGCGGATCACCGGCCAGGCGAACGCCACGATCATGAGGCAGACCGTGATCAGGATAAGCTCCGAGACCAGCTCCAGGATTTTCCGAACTGGCGCCGGCATCATGCCGACGATCACATCCATGCGGAGCTGGCGCCCGGACCACGCGACCACGCCATTGCCGAGAAACACGCACCCGACCATCAGGAAGAGCATGGCCTCTTCGGCCCAGAAGATCGAGGCGTTGAAGAAATAGCGCGCGACGACGTTGACGAAATTGAGCGTCACGCTCGCCACAAGCAGCACGCCCGCTATCACGCGGAGCACCGCGACGAACTTTTGCGCCCCCGCCAAAAGTTTGTCAGTCATTCAAAGACGCCCGCGGTTCAGCCGCTATCGATATCACCCGCCCGACCGCCGGGAAGGACCGCCGGGCGCCCGTCAATGCGACGCCCGGCGGATAACGCCTACTTGTTGCGCGCCGCCGATTCGAACACCGCCTTCACCGCCGTGTTCAGCGCCGGCTTCGACTTCGACAGGTCGTCGGCGATCGTGGTGATCTTTGCCGTCATCGCATCATACTCGCCCTTCGGCAGGTCGACGATTTCACCGCCCCTGGTTCCCCAGACCTTGATCTGCTCGGCGAAGAACTCCTTCACGTAAGGCGTGATCTCCGCGGTTACCTTGTCGCCTGAATCGCGGACGACCTTCTGCAGGTCGGGCGGCAGCGTATCCATCCACTTCTTGCTCATGACGCCAATCGAGTTGACCCAGGGTTGATCGTTCTTGACCACGGTCTTCCCGGCGCCCTCGTAGCGCATCGTTGTGTAGATCGTCATGGTCGTCAGCGTGCCATCGATGGTTCCCTGCTGCAGGGCGGGCAACACGTCGGCCAGTGTCATGGCGATCGGCGACATATCCATGCGGCGGATCAATTCGAGCTGGAACGGCGACGCTAGCACGCGGATTTTCGAGCCCTTCATGTCGGCCATGGTCTTGACCGACTTGCGGAACAGGATCGACGATGGACCGATCGGTGCGAAACCAATGCCGACCAATCCCTTCGGTTCGCCGAGTTCATAGATCATCTTCTTGATCGGTGGGTCGGCCATCACCTTCATGACCTGATCGATGTTGGAGAACAGGCCGGGCGCGCTCAGCACCTCGAAACGCTCATCGACGCCGACCAAGAATTCGGGCGGCCCCATCCAGGCCTGGATCGAGCCGAACTGCACGCCTTCGATCTGCCGCGGAATCGAGCCGAGCTGGCTTGCGGGATAGATCTCGGCCTTGATACGGCCGCCGGAATCCTTCTCGATCATCGCCCCGAAGCGCTTCAGCCATTCGTGTTGCGTGTCGTTGATCGTGGCCGTCGATAGCTTCATCACAATGGGCTGCGCCTGCGCCTGGGCCGGAGCCGGCGCCAACAGAGCCGCCATGCCGCCGAGGGCCATGCCCATTGTCGCGAGCAGCACGTTTCGTGTCTTGGTTTGTGACTTGCGCATTCTTGAACCTCCCTACGCGACAAAGCGCGACCCCGATTGCAAAAGAATGGCATACGGGCCTGCTCCATGACCAGACCCCGGCTCGCGGCACTTCGGCGTCATAACATCGCGGATTGCTTGATTATTTTTTCGGCATTGCGCGAGGCGTGTCGGTGCTCGCCAGCAGTTCATCCACCGCCCCGATCCATTCGTCCCAAGGCCCTGCCCCGTAGCTGTAGCTGTTCATCACGAAGCCCGGCCCGGCATAGAACTTCTCGTACTGCATATGCCGCCCGGCAAAATCGGAGCCAAGCAGGTCCCAGGCAAGATTGAGAAGTTTCATGCGCTCCGCCGCCGGCTGCCCCGGCACTGACCAGTAAGTTTCAAACGCTTCGCGCAACTGCTCGTCCTGGAGCACCGACGCATCCGCCGGCATCTGGAACACGCCCGCGCCCATCAGTTCGCGCACCGTGTCGCAAATCTCCGCGTAATGATTGCTGCACCAATGCAGCGCCGCATAGACGTAGCGGCGATTGACGGTGTGGTAGCCGTTGGGGTGCGCCTCGCCGGCGTTGATCTGACCCATGATCAGGCCTTCGAGCGTCGCTTGCATCGCTGCCAGCCGGCCGAGCGTGAACTGAACCGCCGGCACGGTCCTAGCGCCGTTCATGTCGGCGATCTTGCTGGCAATGCCGACGATCAGCTTGAGCTTCTCCAGGAAGCGGACGTTGGCCTGGTGGTTGGCCATGGCGTGACCCGGAGTGCGCATGTAGATCGCCCGCGTCATCTCGACGTTGTCGTGACAGAACACGCGCTCCCACGGCACGCGCACATTCTCAAACAGCACCGCGGCATCGTTCTCATCGAAACGCGAGGCGAGCGGATTGTCGAACTCGCTCACAGCGTATTTCTCGTAAGGTTTGCGCGACCAGATGCTAACGCCGGCTGCGTTCAGCGGCACCACGCAGGTGATCGATTCCTTCTCCGCGCCCGGCGCCACCGGTTGCAGATTGCCGCACCAGGTCTCGTGGCAGAACACCGTCGCGGTGCCGAGCATCTTCAGACCGTTGATGGTGACGCCTGCGTCATCCTCCGCCACCACGCGCAAGGTCGGCGGCCTGCGCTTGTCGGTGTTCTTCGGGTCCGCCATCCGCCAGCCCTGCGGATTGGTCACCGTATGCGAGGCGAAGATGTCGTCGCTCCGCATGCGCTTGTAGTAATTCTGGATGTTGTCGCCGAACCCCGGACGGATGCGCTCGAACATCGCCGGGTCCATGACCAGACCGCTCACATAACTTGGGAAATTGTCGGGCGAACGGCCGAGCAATCCATACGTCCAGGACGCAATGCGGCGGTGAGTCTCAAATCGCTTCTGCAGGTCTTCGCGTGTGCGCGGCAAGAGGAAATAGCTCGAGAAAGTCTCGCCACCTTCCTCGAAGGTCATTACCGAACGGTTCTCCGGCGCGCGTTTCCTGTCGTAGATCATCGCGAACGACCGCGCCGCGTTGCGAAACGCTGGATGCGACGTCACGTCGTCGACCCGCTCGCTGCCGACATAGACCCGCCGCCCGTCGCGAATGCTCTCAAGGTATTCGTCGCCAGTCAGCAGCATGGGCACAGCGTTGCCGGGCGCGGCGCAAAGATCAAGCCGACCCCCAGTAGCAATGGCTCGGCTCGAGCGCGATATCAGTTGTCGGCTGGACGCAGGGAGCAACCTCATGCAGACGAAGAACCCGCCCGGATTGATCGTTGCGCCGCTCACTCCCTTCACGCCCGACCTCAAGGTCGACGAGCCGTCCCTGCAACGCCAGATCGACTACGTGGTCAAGGATTGCCGCGCCACCATGGTGGTCGCCGCCGGCGTCGAGACCCAGGAATACACCTACCTCAGCCTGGGCGAGCGCAAGGACCTGATCCGCCGCACCATCGAGTTCGTCGACAAGCGCGTGCCGGTGATGGTCGGCATCTCGCACGCCTCGTTCAAGGCGGCGATCGAGCTTGCCCACGACGCCGAGCGGCAGGGCGCCGCGGCCGTGCAGCTCCTGGCGCCGCTGCGCCCCTTCGCCGGCCCGCCGACGCAAGGCGACCTCATCGCCTATTTCGAGGCGATCGGCCGCGAGACCAAGCTGCCTATCACGCTCTATCTCAATCCGGGCCCCGGCGCCGACGTTTCGGTTCCCGACACCATCGCGCTCGCCAAACTTCCGCAGGTTCAGCTCATCAAGGAAAGCTCGCGCGATCTCGCCCGCGTATCGCGGCTGATCGTCGAGATCGACCGCGCGGGCCACGCCCGTTATTTCACAACTATGCAGATGCTGCTCGCGACGTTGCAGCTCGGCGGCTCCGGCGCCACCATGCCGCCGCCCGGCTCCGAGATCGCCCGCGCCGTCATCGACGCATTCGTCGCCAAGGATTACGAACGCGCGGCGGAAATCCAGCTTCAATTTGCGCTGTTCCCGGCAAAGTGGATGCATCGGGGCTTGGCGCCCGCCATGAAGGCCGCAATGAATCTGATCGGCATTCCCGCCGGCGAACCCTATCCGCCCTACTCGCCGCTGAGCCGTGACGAGATCAATGCTCTCGCAGCAATGCTGAAGAACACCGTTCTGGCGCCACGCTTCAAAGCAGCAGCCGCATAAGGATCAACATGGCCCAGCAAGCCGCCCCTCCCAGCACACCCTACGGCACGCCCATCGACATCGCCGCCGCAAAGAAAGCCATGGCCGCCGCCGAAGCCGAGGCGACCAAGAACAACTGGGGCGTCGCCATCGCAATCGTCGACTCCGGAGCGAACCTCGTAATGCTGCATCGGCTCGACAATGCGCAGCTCTCCTCCGTGCGCATCGCCGAGCAAAAAGCCCGCACCGCGGCGGAGTTTCGCCGCTCAACCAAGGTGTTCGAGGACGCGGTCGCCGGCGGCGGCGTGGGGCTCCGCGTGCTGACCTTCGGAGCGAGCGTTGCCGAAGGCGGCGTACCGATCGTTTCGGGGGGCAAGGTTGTCGGCGCGATCGGCGTATCGGGCGTGCAATCGCACCAGGACGTCCAGGTCGCTCAAGCAGGCGCCGACGCGGTCAAATAGTCTGCGAGCGCACCTCGGCCGGCGCGGGGACGCCGGCGGCTGCCCGACGCTTGCGCACGAACACCTGCGACACTGACGCCAGCAAACGCCGCAGCAAGCGCGGGTTCGTTTGCCGGACCTGCAGCGTCAGACTCGCGGTACTGTCAGCCGGCTCGGCGAGACAGCCGCGGAAGCGAATGCCGAGCCAAAAGATCGGATTCCACTTTCGCCACACCGCGGCGGCCTCGCGATAATGCAAGCCCGCCGCCACCTCAGGCGTGTCGCCAAACACCTCTGGCATGACGTTGGAGATTTCGTTGTCACCCAAGACATTCCATTTTGAGAAACCGCCCATCATAGGTGAGCTGATGGCGTAAACGACCCGGCCGATCCGTGTCTCGCGGATCGGGAACGAGCACATCGGACACGGCTCGACATTCGAATAGATCGTGCAGTCGGAAAGGTCGCTGCGGCCCAGAATCCGCTGGGCCTCCGATATGGCGAGGATTTCGGCGTGCTTGGTCACATCGGCGTCCGCCACGACGCGGTTGATCGCCTCCGCGACGATCTCGCCATCCCGGCAGATGACGCATGAAAACGGCAGCTCCCGCCGCGTAACCGCAGCCGCGGACAGCTCGACACACCGCCGCATCATCTTCAGGTCGATAGCGGATTGATCCATTGCATCCCAGCCAGCCCAGCCATTTTAGGGCTTCAATCTTAGCAGAAAAGTTGGAAAAGCCATGGCCGTGGCGGCGCGACTTTTAAATGATCAACGTCAATTGCAGGGGATGATGGGGCGTCAATGCCGCCCCGTCAGGCGGCGTTTTCTTCAGCGGTCCGAGGCTTGCCCATGAGGGCCGGCTGAAACAGCACCGCCGCGCACATGGTGCTGACCAGCGAAAGGGCCAGAAGCTTGCCCATGCTGGAGGTGCCGGGATGGCTCGAAAGCCAGAGGCTACCGAACGCGGTGGCCGTGGTCAGCGCGCTCCAGATCACCGCCCGGGTCAGGCTCGACTGCAGGAGGTTGGTCTGTCCGGCTCGCCACGCCATGATGTAGTAGATCTTGAAGGCGACGCCGACGCCCAGCAGCAGCGGCAGCGAGATGATGTTGGCGAAGTTCAGCGGCATCCCGATCAGCACGCAGACCTCGAGCGTGATCAGGCCCGCGAGCACCAGCGGCACCAGAGTCAGCAGCACGTCGCCGAAGCGGCGCAGCACGATCCACAGCAGGATCGCGATGGAGACGAATGCAAAGATGCCGGCGTGGATGAAGGCGCGGACGATCGTCTTGCCGGATTCCAGAATCGAGATCGGCGTGCCGACCGCCTCCGGAAACTGCGTCTGGATCGCGCGCGCGAAGCGGCGCAGCGTTTCATTGTCGTTGGGATCGCCCTTCGGCGACGCCTGCACCCGCACGCGGCCGTCCGGAGCGACCCATTGCTCTGTCACGCTGCGCGGCAGGTTCTGCAGCGTCACCGGCGCGGCCTGCACGTAGTTCCGCAAGCTCGTCAGCGCGGTACGAAGCGGCACGGTGAAGGCAGCGTCGGCTGCGTCGCGCTTTTCCTTGTCGGTGGCCGCGAGCTTGGTCAGGCTCGTGGCTAAGCGCTTTGCCGCGTCTGCGCCCGGGCCGCTGGCGTTGTTGGCGAGCCGCGTCAGATTGTCGGCGGTGCTTGTGAGCGCGGCTACGTTCTGCGCATCGGTCGGCGGACGCGGGTTATCCTCGGTGCCGAGGGGTGTCTGCAATTGTCGCGCCAGACCGCGGATCAGCGTGAGCTTGCGCTCCTGCCCGCCCGGAACAAGGTCAGCAACCGTCGACACATGATCGACCTCGGGTATTTTGCGAAGCTGATCAGCGGTCTTGTCAACGTCGTTCGCACTCGGCACCAGCACGTTGATCGCGTTGGCGCCGAGCGTCGGATCGGTCCGCAGCTCAAGGAATGTCGCCACCGACTCGACGGTCGGGCTTCGCAGATTGATCGGGTTGAAATCGAATCTGAGGTACAAAAGCAGCGGCAGACCGGCGACTGCCACCAGCAACGTGCTGGCAATCACCGGGATGCGGTAACGCTCCAGAAATCGGTCGACCGGCGCCAGCACGCCATAGCCGATAGGCTCCTCTTCGCCCGGAGGATGCAGAATGGTGAGCAGCGCCGGCAGCACGGTGATGCTGGTGACATAGGCGAGCAGCATGCCAATGCCGGCGATCTGGCCGAGTTCTGAGACGCCCTTGTAGTCGGTCGGGAAGAACGACAGAAAGCCCGCCGCCACCGCAGCCGCCGCGAGCGTCAGCGGCGCGCCGACCTTCTCGGCCGTGCTACCCAGCGCCGAATAAAGATCGCCGTGCTTGAATCGCTCCGACCGGTATCGGACCGCGAACTGTATGCCGAAATCGACGCCGAGGCCGACAAACAGCACCGCGAAGGCCACCGAGATCAGGTTGAGGGCGCCGACCATCGCCAATCCGAGCGCGGCGGTCACCGCAAAGCCGACTGCGAGAGTGATGGCGACCGCGAGGATGATCCTTGGCGAACGCAGCGCGAGCCACAGGATGAGCAGCACGATAAGGACCGTGCCGACCACGTTGACCACCGCGCCCTCTTGCAGCGTGCCGAACTCCTCGTCCGCCATCGCCACCGGCCCGGTGAGGCGAACGCGCGCCCGGTAGTCGGTTGCGAGCTTGAGGTCCTTCGCTGCTTGGCGGATTGCATCGCTTGACGCCTGGCCGGGCTGCAGCGCGGAATAATCCAGCACCGGCTGGACTTCGATGAAGTGGCGAAGGTCGCGCGCTTTAGGGGCCTGCCCGGTCAGCAGCACCTGCCATGAAAAGCTTGCGGGCTCCCCGGCCACCGCCTGGTCCACGGTGTCCGCTGACATGGTCAGCGCCAGCTGCAGATCCTCAAGCTTGGCCTGGCCATTCTGCACGCCGAGCAGTCCGAACGATAGCGCGCGCGTCAGCCCCCGAAGCGAGGGATCGCCGGCCAGCGCCCCGATAATGGGGCCGGAACGGCCGAGCCCTTGAGTCAGACGCGCGAGGTCGTCCTCGGACTGAAACAGCAGGCCGCTTTTTTGAAAGAATGGATCATTGTCCAGTTGGTGCACCGCCTGAAACAGCTTCGGCTGCTCGGACAGCGCTTGCGCCAGTCTCGTGGTGGCCTCTGTCGCAAGCTCCGGCGTCGACGCATCGACCACCACCAGGATCGAGCCGAATGCGCCCGGAAATGCCGTCTCGAACGCGACTTCGCGCTTTCGCCATTCGAGATCGGGCGAGATCAGCTTGTTGATGTCGGTCGTGATGGCGAAGTGGGTCGCCGCATAATAGCCCGAGCCGGCAGTGATGACTGCCGCCAAGGCGATGACCGCCCAAGCATAGCGGCTGCACAGCCCAACGATTTGCTTAACGATGGAAACTAGCATGTCGAGTTAGGGTCTCGCGACGGGCCACATGGCGCGGCAGCACCATGTGACGAGCAAGATGGAGGCCAAAGTAGAAGGCAAGATAGAAGCTAAGACAGGCGGAGCCATGCAACGAGCGTTTCTAAAGTTCACGGTCGATTCCTTGCAATATCTCTCGAACGCTCGACATGGCGATGATGGAAACTGTCAACAACCTGTGACGGATTGACGTGACGTTCGACTTAAGTCGCGATCACCGCCGCACACTCCACAATTGAACGCCTCAAAACTTCCCTGGTTGCCTCAAAATCTTCCCGTCAAAGGCTGGCCGGCCAGCCGAAGCCGCACGGTTGCCCGGAACGACCGAAGTGATTGGGGCATCAGGCCTATTCTGGCCGCCACGGGTCGTGCCGAGGCCAAAATGCTGATTTGTACTGCCCTTATGGGCGCCTATGTCACATAAACCGCATTCAGTGTCGACAACCTAAGTTCGGTTGCGCTCAGAACCAGCCTCCAGACGCATAACCGGCGCAAAAAGGTCACATACCCGGCCGGACCTGCGGCATTGCGCGACCCCCGCAAAATGCTAGATATGGTGGAAGGTGCGCCTGCGGCATTCGCTTCCAAGCCGGTGTCGGAATTCGGCGCCAGGCGTTTCAAAGGTCAAATAATATCCAATTTCGACGGATCGGCTTGGCAAACCTGAACACAAAAAACAGGCGGTAGCATTGGGAATTCCTCTCCTTCAGAAGCTTCATGTCGGTGGTTATCTGATCCGCCAGCAACTGGCCGGGCGGAAGCGATATCCGCTGGTGCTGATGCTCGAGCCGCTGTTCCGCTGCAATCTCGCCTGCGCGGGTTGCGGCAAGATTGACTATCCCGACGAGATTTTGAACCAGCGCATTTCCATTGCCGACGCCCTGGGAGCCGTCGATGAGTGCGGCGCTCCGGTCGTCTCGATCGCCGGCGGCGAGCCCCTCCTGCACAAGGAATTGCCCGCCATCGTCAAGGGCATCATCGCGCGCAAGAAGTTCGTCTATCTGTGCACCAATGCGCTACTGATGGAAAAACGGATGAAGGACTACGAGCCCAGTCCTTATTTCGTCTGGTCAGTGCATCTCGACGGCGACAAGCAAGACCACGACAAGTCGGTCTGCCAGGCCGGCACCTACGACCGCGCGGTTTCCGCGATCAAGGCCGCGAAAGCCCGCGGCTTCCGCTGCAACATTAATTGCACACTGTTCAACGATGCCGACCCGGAGCGGATGGCGAACTTCTTCGACACCGTCATGGCGATGGGCGTCGACGGCATCACCGTATCACCGGGTTATGCCTACGAGCGCGCGCCCGATCAGCAGCACTTCCTCAACCGCGGCAAGACCAAGCAGCTGTTCCGCGACATCTTCCGGAGCGGTAATGGAGGCAAGACCTGGTCGTTCAGCCAGTCCGGCATGTTCCTCGACTTCCTGGCCGGCAATCAGACCTACCACTGCACGCCATGGGGCAACCCCACGCGCACGGTGTTCGGCTGGCAGAAGCCCTGCTATTTGCTCGGCGAAGGCTATGCCAAGACTTTCAATGAGCTGATGGAATCGACCGACTGGGATGCCTACGGCACCGGCAACTACGAGAAGTGCGCCGACTGCATGGTCCACAGCGGCTTCGAGGCCACCGCGGTGCAGGACACCTTCAAGCATCCGCTCAAGGCGCTCGGCGTCGCGCTCCGCGGGGTGAAGACTGAAGGCGAGATGGCGCCGGAGATTGCGCTCGATGGTCAGCGCCCGGCGCAATACGTCTTTTCTCGGCACGTCGATCAGAAGTTGACCGAAATTCAGGAGAGCAAGGCGCGCAGCAAACAAGCCACAGCCGCGTAAGTTTTTATCCGTCGAATATGCTATCCGGGCTCTGTCCGGGCCAGTACACCATCATCCAGAGGAACGTGGACAAGGCCCGAAGGAACTAGGCCGAGGGATCACGTGTTGGACCGATTATGAACGCACGAAATATTGCTACACTCGCGATCACCACAAGTCTTTTCGTCTTTGCCGGACAGGCCTCGAAAGCCGCCGATGGCCCGCTCGCCCAGTTTGCCGGGAGTTGGTCAGGCAGCGGCAAGATCACCGTCTCAGGCGGATCAAGCGAGCGCATCCGCTGCCGCAGCACCAACACCGCAACGGGCAAATCGCTGGGGCTGAGCCTGCGCTGCGCCAGCGACAGCTATAAGTTCGAACTGGCAAGCGATCTCAGCTCCGACGGCGGCAACATTTCCGGTTCGTGGAATGAGACCACCCGCGGCGTCGTAGGCACGCTGTCGGGCAAGTCCAGTGCGGGCAACATTCAGGCCACCGCCACTGCCGTGGGCTTCAGCGCGGCGCTGTCGATCAAGACAAGCGGCAACGCGCTGAATGTCGTGATCCGGTCGCCCGGCAGCGAGATCTCGGAAGTCGCGGTTTCGATGGCCAAGGCCGGCGGACGCTAGTTCGCCGGAACGCGGAATGCGTTTGTCGCCCCGGAAACCCGGGGCGATTTTCTTTTGGGGCAGTGCTAGCGCGTGGCTTGCGAGCCTTTGCCGAAACGCTGCGCCAGTTGATTGAGGTACATCGCCGTCGGCCGCAGGATCAGCAGGTCCGCGGTCAGCGCCGCCATCATGGCGAAGGCCGAGAGCCATCCGAACAAGCGCAGCGACGGCAGGTCCGAGAACACCATCACCGCAAGGCCGCAGGACAGCACCACCGAGGTCAAGATCAGGGCCGGCCCCACCAATATGGTGGCCTGCTCCACCGCGACGGCCGGGTCGGCCCCCGGTTTGTCCTCCAGCCGCAGCCGGTTGAGGAAGTGGATGGTCGCGCTCAGCCCCAGGCCGAACGACACCGTCAGCGCCACGACGCTGGCGAATTGCAGACCCTCCCCCATCGCCCACAGCACCGCGCCCGCCATCACCACCGGGAAGATGCCGGGCAGGATGCTCACCAGCATCACGATGAACGACCGGAAGGCGAGACCGATGAAGGCCGCGACGAACACAATCTCCACGGTCAGCGCCCGGTTAAGCTTGCCGATCATGTCGGCCGAGTTGCGCGCCGCGATGGCGGATAGGCCGGTCACCGCGATCTCGTAACCCGGATGGGCTTTCCGCACATCTTCGAGCGCCGTGTCGAGCTTCTGCACCACCGGCAGCAATTGGCTGGCGTCGACATCGGGAATGCGCCCGGACACCACAACAGCATCCTTGTTCGCCGACACGAACCGGCGCGTCAGATGCTCCGGCAGGATATCGACGTATTGCTTCAGCGTCGCGAGATCGGCCTTGCCGGCCTTTTCCGCGAGCCAGCGGCGCAATGAGTCCAGCGACCAGACGTTGCCGACGCCGGCCTGCGTTTCAACGATCGAGTGAACCTCGTGGATGGTGGCGAGCGTCTGGTCGTCGTAGAGATTCGCGCCCTTCGGGAATTCGATTAGCACGTCGATCGGGATTGGCTCCGGTGAGCTTGGCGTCGAGCCGGCCCGACGCCTCGACCGCCTGCCGCTTGTCCGGCACCTGGTCGGCCAGCCGGTAACGCGGTTCGAGGCTGATGTAGATCACCGACAACCCGACGACCACGAGGAGGCCGATCAGGCTGTAGAGACCTGGATGGCTGACCATGCGCAACGCCACCCAGCGGCAGAAGTTTCGCAGTCCTTCGACGCCGATGTCGGCGCCCCTGCCGCCGACGGCAAAGCTCGTCGTCTTGCGGATGAGCAGCACGCCAAGCAGCGGCACCAGCGACAGCACGGCCAGAAGCGCGATTACCGTCGCCATCAGGCCGGCTTCGCCAAAGGTGCGGATCGCCTCCGAGCTTGAGAACTGCAACGCGATGAACGAAATCCCTGCGGTACCGTGCGTCAGCACGCAGGCCGGGCCGACCACCAGCACCGCCTCGCGGAACGCCGTGTACTTGTCCTTGCCCGCGATCAGCCGGTCGCGCGCCGCGAACGTGAGCTGCATGCTGTCGGAAAAACTGATCACCATGATGAGCGGCGTCATCACGTTCAGGAACATGTTGAGGCTGAAATTGAGCCAGCCGAGCGCGCCGAGCGACAACAGGATCGCAATCAGCGGCGGGGCGGCCGCGATGATCATGAACGAAATGCGGCGGAAGAACGCGATGGCGATCAGACAGCCCGCAGCAAAGCCGATGGTGTTGTAAAGAAGCGTATCGCGCTCGACGGCATTGCGGATCTCGAGTTGCATGGTCGGCACGCCGGCCAGCTGCACCGTCAGCCCGGTCGAGCCGAGGTCTTCCTGCATGACTTTGCGGATTTCGCCGACGGTGGTCTTGAGCCCCTTGCCGCCGACGATCTTGGGATCGAGCGACAGCACAACAAGCGCCAGCGTGCCGTCCTCCGACAGGAGCTTGCCGCGGATGATTTCGTTGCTCAGCACTTTGGTGACGAGCGCGTCGTATTCCGCCCCCGTCGGCAGCGTCTCCGGAAACACCGGCGCCGGCAGCTTGCCTGGCTCGGGCGGCTGACGGGCCGAGAACAGCGAAATGAGCCCGCGTACGCTGTCGACAAGCTGAAGGTCGGTGACGAGGTCGCGGAGCTTCTCGATCGACTTCCGCGCCATCAGATTCTTGCCTTCGACCACCACCAGCACGTCGAATTCGCTGGAGGGAAAGCGCTTGGTCACCTCTTCGTATTGCTTGAACTCCTTGGTGTCGGAACGGAAAAGCTGGCTCAGCGAGTCATCGACCTTGATGCGCTCGATGCCGAACGCCGCCACGATGCAAAGCAGGGCCAGGATGATGGCCGATACAACCGGGGCGCGCAGCGGGATCAGTCCGAGCCGCTCCACTCCATAGGCCAGATCGTGCAGCTTGCGGGGCGGCGGCGCTGAGGCTCCATTGGCCGCATCCGTCTTGGTCAAATCGCTTGTGGACACGGGTGTTCCTTCGGGCGCGGGCCGTATTGGGGCGGTGAGACGCTATACGATGTGATCAAGGTAGGCCAAACGGGGGTGCTTCGCGGAGGCTGTGTTTTACACGGATTGTGAACGGAGGGAACCCGGGATTGCCCGACGCCGTTGTATGGTTCGAGCGATTGACGTTACGGGGTGATCCAAGCATCGGAGGCCTGTCATGCGCCGCGGGACGATGTTGGTTTTGGGCCTCTTGCTGGCTTCGACCACCATGCCGCAGACCGCAGACGCGCGGCCGTTGCTCTTGAAGGTCCTCCGGGGCATGACGCCGTTTGGCGCGATTGTGGGCGCTCCCCGCCATAGCCGGCGGGTGGCTTCCCATCATCGCCAGCGCCGGGCGATCGCATCCCGTTCCCGCCCTCGGCCTGCGACGATCGCGGCGGCTCCTGCCGCGGCTGTGGCCGGTGCGGCCGCCGTCACGGCGGCAACGGCCGACGCCACCGCCCCGCCCCCGGATGCCGCCAAGGTGCAGGCCGCGGCGCCAGACACCACCGGCTCGGCACCCGTTGACAATCCCCCCGCCCGGAACCCGGCCATTCAAGAAACGCCTGCCCAGAACGTGACCGCGGCGGTGCCGCTTCCCACTCCCGCACCTCCCCAGCGCAACGCGGCCCTGGAGGTGGGTGGCGATGAGCCGCAATCGTCCATCAGCACGTCCGCCCAGGCGCCGCCCGTCCGTGCGATAGCCCGCCTCGGCACGGTCGGCCCGCTGGCCTGGCCCAGCGCTTATGAGGATGTCGTCGGCTTCACGCTGTGGCCGAAGGAGTACGGCGAACGGCTGCGGGTGCACGGCATCGGCGACGTGCTCAGCACGGCGCTGGCGCCCAGTTCGTCCCTCGCCGCGCGGACCCGGCAGACGCGGGCCGACGAGCCGAACAGCGCGCCCGTGACCTCGGTGTGCGGCAGCGTCGACCTCACCGCGACCGACTGGCCGATCGCCCAGATCACCAGCGCGATCGATCTCAACGACACGCAACGCCGCGCGCTCGATCAGCTCAAAACGGCATTGAGCGATGCGGTCTCATCGATCAAGTCGACCTGCCGCGATGATGCCAATCTCGGGCCGGTGGAACGGCTGCGCGTGATGCAGAGCTTGCTTTGGGCGGTGCACGACGCAGCGCACCTCATCCGCGCCCCGCTGGCCAAGTTCTACGACTCGCTCAGCGATGATCAGAAGCAGAAGTTCGCCGCGCCGGCGCAGCCTCAGGCTGGGGGCGCGCCGTGAGCCGCGCCGACATGGCACGGATGTGCGATCTGCCAGCCTCGACTGAGGCGGTGATGCGGCAGATCGAACAGAACCTGCGTCCCACCAAGGCGCAGCGCGCGAGTCTCGAAGGACTGCAAAAGAAAGCGTTCGAGATGGGCCAGTTTCTGCTAGCGTCATGCCTCAAGCCTGTGCCGGCCACGCCAGCGGAGCGCCTCGATGCCGCCGCCGACCGCCTGACCGCCGTGATCTTCGCGGTCTCCAACGTCAACATGGCGCTCAATGACTTCACCAGCCAGCTCAACGACGAGCAGAAGACCAAGCTCGATTCGCTGGTGCGTTAGCGGAATGCTCACATGCCGAACGTGACGGTCCGGTCGTTGCGGATCGTCAGGTTGCGATAGCGCGCCAGCGCCCAGAGCGGGAAGAACTTCGGATAGCCGTGGTAGCGCAGATAGAACACACGCGGAAACCCTGTCGCGGTGTAGCGCTTCTCGTCCCAAAATCCGTCGCCGCCCTGATTGTGCTGCAGATACTCGATGCCGCGCTTGACTGCTGGATCGTTGACGTCGCCGGTCGCCATCAGTCCAAGCAGCGCCCAGGCGGTCTGCGACGCGGTGCTCGGCGCGGGCTCATACCCGCGATAGTCGAGCTTGTAGCTTGAACCATCCTCGCCCCAACCGCCGTCCGCATTCTGGATGGCGATCAGCCATGTCGCCGCCCGGCGCATGACCGGCGCGCCGTGATCGACGCCCACTGCATTGAGCGCGCACAACACTGACCAGGTGCCATAAACGTAATTCATCCCCCACCGGCCGTACCAACTGCCGTCGGCGAGCTGCGTGCGCTTGAGGTAATCGACCGCGGCCGACACCGCAGGCGAGTTCTCCGTCGTCTCGCCAAGCTGCGCCAGCATCGACACGCAACGCGCGGTCACGTCCTCGGTGGGCGGGTCGAGCAAGGCGCCGTGGTCGGCGAACGGAATATGGTTGAGGGAGTAGTATTCGTTGTCGGCATCGAACGCGCCCCAAGCGCCGTTCTTGCTCTGCAGTCCCAGCACCCACTCCTGTGCGCGGGAGATCGCCGTGCGGTGATCGACCCGCGCATCAAGCTTTTGCGCGCGATCCATGGCAAGCACCACCACCGCGGTGTCGTCTACGTCGGGATAATGCGGGTTGGCATATTGGAACGCCCAGCCGCCGGGGCGCACATGCGGCCGGCGCACGATCCAATCGCCTTTGACGTCGAGCACCTGTTTCGGCTCGAGCCATTGCAGGCCCTTGTTGACCCACCGCTGCGCCTCGTCGTCGCCGGTCTCCAGCAGCGCATGGCTCGCAAGCGCGGTATCCCAGATCGGCGAGACGCAAGGCTGGCAATAGGCTTCGCCGGGATGCACCACCACGAGTTTTTCGATCGAGCGCCGCGCGATCGCCCGATGCGGGTAGTCCTCGGCATAACCCAAGGCCTCGAACATCATCACGCTGTTCGCCATCGCCGGATAGATCGCACCGAGGCCGTCCTCGCCATTGAGCCGTTCCACCACCCACGCCACCGCGTTCTCGATCGCCTCCTGCCGGATTCGCTTGGAGAACATCGGCTCAGCCCAGCGCAGGCCAATGTCGGCGGCGCGGAAGAACCAGAACAGTGCCGCATTTTGCTGCGGCGCCTTGGGCGCCGGTCCAAGCGTCGCCGGCGGATCGAGAAACAGTTCGTCGATGCGGACGTTCTTCGGATTGCGCGCGCGTGGCTTCAGCGCCATCAGCACCAGCAGCGGGACGATGACGGTGCGGCTCCAATACGAGATCTTGTCGAGATGGAATGGAAACCATTTCGGAAACAGCATGATTTCAACCGGCATCGCCGGCACCGCGCGCCACTGGATGAAGCCAAACAGCGCCAGCATCAGTTTGGTGAAGATGTTGGCCCGCCCCGCCCCGCCGCGCGCGCGGATCGCCGTGCGTGCCTGCGCCATGTGCGGCGCATCGACCGAATCGCCGATCATCTTGAGAGCGAAATAGGCTTTCACGGTCGCGCTGACGTCGAAGACACCATCCTGGAAAAGCGCCCAGCCGCCGTGCTCACCGCTTTGCGTCCGCCGCAGATAGACAGCGATCTTGCGCTCGAGCTCCTCATCCACCGGCTCGGCAAGATAATGGCGCAGTAGGACGTATTCGGCCGGAATGGTGCAATCGGCTTCGAGCTCGAAGCACCATTCGCCGTCGGGACGCTGGCAATCGAGCAGCGCCCGCGTCGCCGCCGAAATGCTTTGGTCGAGACGCTGCCGGTCCGTCGTCATCCCCTGCTCCGGGTCAGGTCCTGAGCCATTACGGCTTCCGCCGCACGATTGCCGGACCGCACCGCGCTCTCCAATGTCGCGGGCAAACCGGTCGCGGTCCAGTCTCCGGCCAGAACGAGATTGTCCCATTGCGTTCGCGCGGCCGGACGCCTGGCGTTCTGTTCCGGAGTGGCCACGAAGGTCGCCCGCCGCTCGCGGACGATCTGCCACGGCGGCAGCTCACCGGCAATTCCCGTGGCGCGGGAAACCTCCTGCCATATCGTCTGCGCAAGCATTGCACGCGGCACTTCCATCAGCCGATCGGCATTGCTGATCGTCACCGACAGCCGGCCTGCGAACGCGAAGACCCATTCGGTCGTGCCGTTGATGATTCCGAGCATCGGCGGCAGGTTCGGCGGAACGTCGATGCGGAAATGGGCGTTGGCGATCGCGCGATGACCCTGCGGGACGACCAGATCGGGAATAAGCGCACCCGCGGCATGGCTCGGCACCGCCAGGATGACCGCATCGCCGGGGCCCAGCACCGTGGTCTCGGCGCCGAAATCGAGTTCGGCGATGTGCCCTTGCCCAAAGCGCAACATGCGCAATTCGTGTTCCAGCCGCACCTCGACGCCGCGTTCGCTCAGGTGCTTCATTGCGGGTTCGATGAACGTGGCGCCAAGCCCGTCGCGCGCGATCAGCGGCCAGCAGGCCTGACCGCCCGCAGCGAGCGTCTCGCGAACCACCGCTGAAGCCAGCGCCGCCGAGCCTTCGCGCGGCTCGATGTTCAGCGCCGCCAGCAGCAGAGGATGCACCAGCCGGTGATAGAGCGGGCCGGAGCAATCGATGACCTCACCAACGGCAGGGTCGCCCGTCACTCGCAGCAATCGCACCAGCCGCAGATACTCGGCCAGGCGTGTCCCGGGGACGCGGCGGTTCTTGTCGAAAATCCACCACGGCAGACCATCACTGATCCGAAGCGTCCAGTGCTCGTTGGATGCGAGATCGACGAACGCAAACTCCGCCGCCGAAGGCCCGGCCAGGCTGCCGGCGGTGCCGATTGCTTCGGCGAAACCGATCACCGCGTGATTGCCCGACAGCACCAGATGGTTGCCGTTGTCGATCGTCATGCCGATGGTGCGGTCGAAATAGGACCGGCAGCGGCCGCCCGGATAGGCGGTGGCTTCGTGCACGACGACCTTTGCCTCCGACGGCGCCAGCTTCACCGCCGCTGCAAGGCCCGCAAGACCTGCGCCGATAATGTGGATCGTGCGCGCCATCAGATGATTGCGTATTGCACTGCGATCCAGGACAGGCGCAGCCCGCTCACGAAAACGCGCGTTCGCGGCGGAGCCCAGCCGCGCACCATCATGCCCTGAAGCATGACGCGATAGACCTCTTCCATGATTCTCGGCGCTTTCACGGTGCGACGCGGATTGCGCGCCATGATCGTGTCGGCTTCCTTGAAATGGCCTAGCGCACGCGCGGCAACCGCGTCGCAGACCTGTCCGAGCCCGGCACTGGTCAGCACGGCGCTGGGTTCCGTGGAGACGATCCCGGCCTTACGCAATTCCTCCTGCGGCAGATAGAGGCGCCCGATCTCGGCGTCCTCATCGATGTCGCGGAGGATGTTGGTGAGTTGCAGCGCCCGGCCGAGATGATGCGCGAGCTTGACGCCATCCGCCTCAGCCACCCCAAACACGCGCACCGACAGCCGTCCCACGGCGCTCGCAACGCGATCGCAGTAAAGGTCGAGCGTCGCCCAGTCCGGCGCGCGGATGTCCTCTGCGGCATCCATGTCCATGCCGTCGATCACGGCGAGGAAATCCTCTTTGCGGAGCGAAAAGTCTCGAACCGCCTGCGCCAGCGCCCTCAGCTCCGGCGCGGGGCGGCCCGCATAAAGCGTCTCGATCCGTGAGCGCCACTCGGCAAGCCCGAGCCTGCGCTCGGCGTGCGACGCCGTCGAGTCGGCCAAGTCATCGACCAGCCGGCAATATGAATAGATTTCGAACATCGCCTCGCGTTGCGCGCGCGGCAATATCCGCATCGCGGTGTAGAACGAGCTGCCCGAGGCGCGGGTCGGCGCGCTGGCGCCCTGCGTCCCGGACATGTCTGTTCTAGCGGGTGTGGCGTCGTTCATCGGCTGGCGATCCGCTGACAGCACCGGACGCACCGCCCAGGCGTTTATGGAATGTGCGTCCGAACAATCCTTTCGCGGCGCCAAGCGCGCCGAACGCCGCGACCCCAAGTTTTCCAAGGCGGACATTTTCGCTGAGCGGATCCCTGGTCCGCAGCAAATGCACGAAATGTCGCGCCAACGTGACGATGGCGGAAATCTCAAGCGAGAGCCGCCGATCGTTGATTTGCGCCGGCAGAATGCTGCCGTGCTCCAGCATGGCACCGGTACGCTCGGCCAGCCCATGCAGGCAGGCGAGCAATTGCGGCGTTGAGCGGGCGTCTTCCAGCGCTTCGACGCTGGAGCCCGCGGCGGTTAACGCGTCGAGCGGGATATAGACGCGGTCGAGCGCCCGATAATCCTTCACGCAGTCCTGCAGATGATTGATGATCTGCAGCACGGCGCAGACGTTGTCGGATGCGGGCCACGTCGACCGGCTCTCGCCATGCACGTCGAGCACAAAGCGCCCGACCGGCATCGCCGAATAGCGGCAATAGTCGATCAGCTCGTCCCAATTGGCGTAGCGATGCTTGGTAACGTCCAGGCGGAACGCCTTGAGCAGGTCTTGGGCATGCTGGGGCGACAGATTGCGCTCCGCCAGCGCCGCGCGCAGTACAATACCGGCCGGGTTGTGATCATCGCGGCCGAGCAAGCTTGCCTCCAGGCGATCGAGGTGCGCGAGCTTGTCCGTCTCGCTCAGGCTTTCGTGGTCGGCGATGTCGTCGGCGATCCGCACGAATTCGTAGAACGCCAGGATCGGCCGGCGGTGCGGTGGCGCGACCAGCCACGAAGCCACCGGAAAATTCTCATCCCCCGAGCCCTTGCCGGATCGGTGCTGTGCGGCATCCAAAGTCATAGGTGCTTGGTATCACAAACAATGCCGGGCATGCGACACTGCGGGGAACTGGAACCATGAATACCGGCAGCATGGTGACTTTCCCGCGCCCGGGACGGGTTAATCGCCGCGCCACGGTGCATTTTTGGCAGCCATCTCGGGCGCTTGTGCCATCGCCTGCCGCGGTGCAAATTGCGCCCGCAAAGTCGACATCGGGAAATAATCCAACATGGTGGTTCCATCGTCCTCCGACAGTTGGATCGGAGCAAGCGTGCTGCGTAAGGAGGATGCCCGCCATCTGCTCGGCCACGGCATGTTCATTGCCGATGTGCGCATGTCGGGTATGCAGGACATTGCCTTCGTCCGCAGCGATATGGCGAACGCGCGGGTTCGCCGGGTGCTGCCTCCGCCGGGGACCATCGGCAAGGTCTTCACGCTCGCCGACATCGGCCCGCTGCATATCCTGGAAGCCGGACCCGAGCTCGCCGCGCACCGCCACAGCCCCTACCCGGCGCTGGCTGACGACCGGGTTCGCTACGCCGGTCAGCCGGTCGTCGCCTGCATGCAGCCGACCCGGGCCCAGGCCGAGGATCTCGCCGATCTGGTGGAGCTTGAGCTCGAGGCACTGCCCGCCGTTGTCGATTGCGTGGCCGCGATGCGGCCGGGCAGCCCGCGCCTGTTCGAGACATGGCCGGACAACGCCTTCATCGCCAGCAATGTGACCGAGGGCGATCCCGCGGTTCTCGCATCCGCGCCGGTGCGGCTGCGCCGCCAGTTTCGCATGAACCGGCAGGCAACGGTGTCGCTCGAATGCCGCGGCGTACTGGCGTACTGGGACTACCGTAACGACGAGTTGGTGGTTTACCTGTCGACCCAGGGCGGTCACGTCGTCCGGATCGGAATGGCGCAGGCGCTCGGTCTGCCTGAAAGCAAGGTCCGCATCATCGCGCCCGACGTCGGCGGCGGCTTCGGCGGCAAGAACCGCATCATGCCGGAAGACATCGCCGTTGCCGCGATCGCCATGAAGGTCGGCCATCCGGTGCGCTGGATCGAGGACCGCCGCGAGCATCTCATCGCCTCGGTTCACGCGCGCGATCATTTCTACGACCTGACCATCTCCGCCGAGAGCGACGGCACGCTGCTCGGCGTCGAGGGCGAGGTCTATATTGACGCCGGCGCCTATTCGCTGTGGCCCACCGGTTCGTTCATGGAAGCGAGCATGGCCTCGCGCAACCTGACCGGCCCGTACCGCATCCGGCATTTGAATCTCAAGACCTTCACCGTCGCCACCAATAAGGCGCCGATGGGCCCCTATCGCGGCGTGGCGCGACCCGGCGCCTGCTTTGCGATCGAGCGGCTGGTCGATGAGGTGGCGCGCGAACTTGGCCGCGAGTCGTTGGAGCTGCGACGACAGAACATCGTCACCGCGGCCGAATTGCCGTACAACACGGCGGCCGGCATGCGGCTCGACACCGGCGATTATGTGGCTTCCCTCGATACCGCGCGCGACATGATCGATCTGCCGGCGATCCGCGCCCGCCAGGGCCAGCTTGAGCCCGACGGCCGCGCGATCGGAGTGGGCTTTGCGTTCTACACCGAGCAGAGCGGCCACGGCATCAGCGAATGGGTCAAGCGCAAGTCGCGGGTCGCGCCGGGCTACGAGTCCGCCAACGTTCGGATGCAGCCGGACGGCTCGGTCATCATTCATGTCGGAACGCACAACCACGGCCAGGGCCACGACACGACGTTCGCCCAGATCGCCGCGCATGAGCTTTCCATCAGCCCCACGCGGATTTCCATTCGTTATGGTGACACCGCGGTGGGGCCGTTCGGATTCGGAACCTTTGGCTCGCGCTCGATCGTGTTCGGCGGCGGCGCCGTGGCCCGCTCCTGCCGGTTGCTGATCGAGAAGATCCAGAAGATCGGCGCGCATCTGCTGCAGACCGACGTCGCCAGCACGAAAATCAAGGACGGCGCGGTGCAGGGGCCTTCCGGCAGCGTCAGCTTTGCCGAGATCGCCTATGCCGCCAACGTCCGCCAGGAACATCTGCCCGCCGGGATGGAACCACTGCTCGACGTCACCGGCACCTATGAGCCCGTGGAAACCGGCGGCGTATTCGCCTACGGCACCCACGCCGTGGTGGTTGCCGTCGAGCCCGACACCGGCGTCGTCGAGATCCTCGACTACGCCGTGTCGGAAGATTGCGGCACGATGATCAACCCGATGATCGTCGACGGCCAGGTGCAGGGCGGCATCGCCCAGGGCATCGGTACCGCACTCTATGAGGAAATTCCCTACGACGAGATCGGCCAGCCGCTCGCCACCACCTTCAGCGATTACATGGTGCCTTGCGCGCCGGAAATCCCTGCAGTGCGGATCGCGCATCTTGTGCATCCGGCGAAAGCCACCGAATACGGGGTCAAAGGCCTTGGCGAAGGCGGCGCCATCGCGCCACCGGCGGCGATTGCCAATGCCGTCGCCGACGCCTTCCGCAGCATCGGCGCAAGCTTCAACGAGACGCCGCTGACGCCGCGCCGGGTTTCGGAGGCAATCGACCTCGCCCGCCGCGCTAAAGCCGACGCAACGACCGGTCCCGCGGCATGAAGTCGGCGCCGTTCGAATACGTCCGGCCGAAGTCGGTCGCGGAGGCGAGCGTGGCGCTTGGCCGCCGCGGCGCGACGACCGCTGCAATCGCCGGCGGCCAGTCGCTGATACCGATGCTCGGGCTCCGGGTGGCGCTGATCGACCTGCTGGTCGACATCAGCAGGCTCGACGATCTTAAGCTGGTGACAATGACGCCGGACAGCCTCTGGCTCGGCGCACTGACCACGCACGCGGCCGTCGAAGACGGCAAAACTCCCGATATTTTCAACGGGCTCCTGCGCCGCGTGGCCGGGCAAATCTCCTACCGCGCGGTGCGCAACCACGGCACCATCGGTGGCAGCGTCGCGCTGGCCGATCCCGCCGCCGACTGGCCTTGTTGCCTGATCGCGCTCGATGCCAGCGTCCGGGTGGTCGGCCGGGGTGGCGTGCGCATGGAACGCGTTGCCGATTTCATCCACGACTCTTTCGCGACGACGCTCACCACCGGCGACATCGTCACGGGCTTCGACATTCCTGCGCCGACGGCGCCGCTGCGCTGGGGCTTCGCCAAAGTCGCGCGCAAGAGCGGCGCGTTCGCTCATTCGATCGCCATCGTCGCAACCCAGGGCAAGGATGGCCCGGTCTCGGCGGTGCTTGGCGCCGCCGGTCCCCGTCCCCTTCCGTTGCCGGCGACGGCAGCCGAGCTTACCGCCGCGACAAGCTCCGAGGAGCAATTGCGAGCCGCGATCGCCACGGACCTCGACACTCATTTCGACGGGCTGGACGCCTATCAGAAACGAATGCACACAGCGAACATCCTGCGCGCCATACGAGACATGCGAGCCCAATGACTGCGATCAGCCTCGAATTAAATGGCCTGAAGCTCAACGACAACGTGGAGCCGCGTCAGACGCTGGCCGATTTCCTACGCGACCGCTGCGGGCTGACCGCAACGCATCTCGGCTGCGAGCACGGTGCGTGCGGAGCCTGCACCGTCATGCTGGACGGGATCGCGACGCGCTCTTGCCTGACGTTTGCCGTCATGTCCGACGGCCGCGCAGTCGTGACGCTGGAAGGGCTGCGCAGCGATCCCGTGACGACACTGCTGCGCAAGCATTTCCACGAGAGCCACGCCCTGCAATGCGGCTTCTGCACGCCGGGCATGCTGATCATGGGGCGCGACATCCTGCAGCGTCATGTCCGCCCCAATGCCGACACTGTCCGCCATGAATTGAGCGGTCAGATTTGCCGCTGCACCGGCTACGCCAACATCGTCAAAGCCATCGTCGCTGCAGGGCAGGAAGTTCCCCAGGAAGCGCCCGCGGAAACGCCGCCGGCCGCCGCGCCGGAAAAGTGACAGTCTCGCGTACTTAAGAACCTTCCGCTCAAAATCCCTTCGGCAGATCCTTCGCCCATTTCGCGCGCATCCGGTCATCGAGCGCTTTGCTTGAGCGCGCCACTTTCGGAAACGTTTTCTTGCGCCGGAACGGGATGCAAGCGTCGATGATCACGCGCGAATTGCGCCGGTCATCCTCGGTGTCGTAGCACATCGGGTCGAGCGCCGAGCTCCATCCGCCATGGATGATGTCGACCTGCTCGCGCGGATCGCAGCGGGTGCACATCGCCCAGATCACGTCACTGAAGTTGCTCGGGTCGATGTCGTCGTCGACGACGATGGTCCAGCGGTTGTTGTAGGCGCCGGCGTGGCAGTGCGCCGCCACCATCGCCGCCTGCTTGGAATGCCCGCCGTACAGCGTCTTGATCGAGACCACCATCATGAAACGACTGCCGCCGGCCTCGTGCGTCCATACGCCCTGCACGCCGGGGATGCCGGCGGCTTCGAGCTGGTTCCAGATGGCGCCGGCGCGGTAGGCGCCGAAATAGAACGTGTTGTCGTTCGGCGGCACCGCCGGGATCGCGCCGACGAGGATCGGGTCGTTGCGATACATCAGCGTCTCGATGCGGATGGCGGGCTCCAGATCGCTGCCGCTCGCATAGTAGCCAGTCCATTCCCCGAGCGGTCCTTCCTTGATCTTGTCATCGGGACCAATGAACCCCTCAAAGGCGATCTCGGCGTTCGCCGGCACCGGCAGGCCGGTCTTCGGCATGTTGATGACCTCAACTGACTCGCCAAAGATGCCGCCCGCGGCCTCGAGTTCGTTCTTGCCGTAGGGGATTTCGATGCCGCCCAGCATGACCAGCGCCGGATGCATGCCGGCGATCACCGCGACCGGGCACGGCTGACCGCGCTCATGGTATTTGCGCATGATGATCAGGCCATGCTTGCCGGGCGACATCATCACGCTCGCCACTTTTGGCCCGTGCGATTGCACCCGATAGGTGCCGTAGTTCACCCAGCCGCTGTCCGGGTCCTTCATCACCACGAGACACGCCGTGCCGATGAACGGCCCGCCGTCGAGCTCGTGCCACACCGGCGTCGGGATCTTCTCGATGTCGACGTTTGCCCCTTCCAGCACGTTGTCGAGCAGCGGCCCGCCGTTGACCGCCTTGGTCGGCTGCGATGGCGCGTTCTTGAAATAATTCCGCCACCACTGGGTCAGCTCGATCTCGGTCGTCTCCGACGGCAGGCCGAGCGCGATATTGATACGCGGCACCGAGGTGATGATGTTGGCGAGGACGCGGTGACCCTTCGGGTAGCCGGGAATTTCGTCGAACATCACCGCGGGGTTGCCCATCTTCCGCATGTAGATGTCGACGAAGCCGCCGATCTCTTCCTTCGTTTCGGCGCCTTTGATGAGCTTGAGCTCGCCTGCGGCTTTGACGCCCTCGATCCAGTCCCGCAAATCCTTGTTGGCCACGTTACGCTCCCTGAATGTCCAGCGCCCTTTTAGGCATGCTTATTTGTTAGTCCCACACCAATGCCGCCCTGACAACATCAGGATTTGCGGGCGAGGTCACCGCCATTCACAAGTTCCCAAATCCGCGCCGGCGACAGCGGCAGATCGCGGACCTCTATGCCGAGCGGCTTGAGTGCCGCCGCCACCGCATTGGCTGTGCACGCCGCCACCGCCACCATACCGCCCTCACCCGCGCCCTTGGCGCCGAGCGGATTGGTCTTTGAGCGGCGCAGTTCCATGGTAATGGCGCGCACATTGGAGAAGTCGGTGGCCAGTGGCACCAGATAGTCGGCGAGTGAGGCGTTGAGCATCTGCGCGTCGCGGTCGTACATGATCTGGTCGAGGAACACGCCGCCGAGCCCCTGTACCAATGCGCCGATCGCCTGGCCGTGCACGATGTGCGGGTTGATCGCAACGCCGACGTCCTCGATCGCGACATAGTCGAGGATATCGACATGGCCGGTGCGCGGGTCGACCGCCACGTGGCAGGAGTGCGCACCGTAACTGTAGGTGCGGGTCGTGGTGGCGAAGGTGCCCTCCACTTCGAGGCCCGCGAAGGCGGCTAGGCCCGCCGCCTTCTTGCCGGCGGTGACCATGCCGTCGGCGATCGTGATTTCCTCATTGGGAAAGCCCAGGCGCTCGGTCGCGGCGGCGCGAATGGCGGCGAGCAGATTATTGCAGCCGTCCATCACCGCGCAGCCGCCGACCACCATCGAACGCGAGGCAAAAGTGCCGAAGCCTTCCTTCAGGTACGTGGTCGAGCCATGCAGGATTTGGATCTTCTCGAACGGCAGCTTCAGCGTTTCAGCGGCAACCTGGGCCAGGGTCGTCTCCAGCCCCTGCCCCAGCACCGATGAGCCGACATAAACACTGACCGTGCCGTCCTTCTCGATGACGAGCCGCGAATTCTCTTTGCCTGAGCCGCCGCTCTCGACAAACGGCACAGCGGCAAAGCCGTGATAGCGCCCGCCGATCAGCTGGCCCTGCATCGCCTTGTTCTTGTCCCAGCCGATCTCGGCAACCGCGCGTTCGAACGTGACGTGGTAATCGCCGGTGTCGAAGTCGGTCTCCGGCTCGTAGGGCACGAGCTTGCCGGTGTGGAACGGCAGCTCGGTCTCCTTGATGAGATTCCTGCGACGGAACTCCATCGGATCGAGGCCGAGGTCGTCCGCCACGATGTCCAACAACCGCTCGCGGAAGAAATTCGCCTCGAACCGCCCCGGCGCGCGCAAGGTGCCGACCGGCGTCTTGCTGGTGACGAAGGCCTCCACCGTCAGTGCGATGTCGCGGATGCGATAGGGACCGGGCAGGAATTGCGCGGCCTTCGCCGGCACGACCCCGCCGTTAGTGCGGATATACGCACCCATGTCCGCGAAAATATGCCCGCGCATGGCGAGAATCGTGCCGTCGCGTTTGCACGCGACCTCAACCTCGCAATCGACCTCGCGCGAGTGGTTGGTCGCAACCAGATGCTCCCGGCGATCCTCGATCCATTTCACCGGCCGGCCGATGAAACGCGCCGCGAACGGGATCAGGAATTCCTCGGGATAGAACTCACCCTTGACGCCGAAGCCGCCGCCGACGTCGACCTCGATCATGTCGACATCGGCCTCGGTCACCCCGAGCATCGGCGCCAGCGTCCGGCGGTTGAAGAACAGCACTTTGGTCGCGCCGAACACCGTCAGCCGTTTCTTGGCGGCATCCCATTCGGCGATCTGGCCGCGCGTCTCCAGCGGCAGGCCGGTCAGCCGATGACACCGGAATGTCTCCTTGCGGGTGTATTCGGCCTTGGCGAAGGCCGCGTCGGCGTCGCCAAATTTCGCCTCATAGCGCACCGCGCGATTACTGCCCGAACCTTCAAACAGCAGCGATTTGTCGGATGCCGCCGCATGCCGATCCGGCAGTGCCGGAAGCCGCTCGATATCGAGTTCGATCGCCTCGAGCGCGTCCTCGGCCAGCGCCTGGGTCTCCGCCACCACTACCGCGATCGGCTCGCCGACATAGCGGACCTTATGCTGGGCGATGACCGGCTGCAGGTAGCCCTTGAACTCCGGCAAATTGGCCAGCCGCAGCGGAATGATCGGCACGGCCTCGCCGATCTCCGCTGCGGTCATGACCGCATGCACGCCTTGCATGGCGCGGGCGCCTGACGCGTCGATTTTGCGGATGCGGCCATGCGCCACGGGACTGCGCAGCACCACCGCGTGCAGCATTCCCTCGCGCTTAAGGTCGTCGACGAAGCGGCCGGTGCCTTGGAGAAACCGCGGGTCTTCGGCCCGGTGGACGGCCTCCCCGATCAGCGTCCGCACACTCATCGAAGAGCCGCCCTGTCAGTGCGTTCCGTCGCTTGAACGGTAGTCCGCACCCTGAGAACATACAAGCCAAGGAACCAAGCCGTCACAACATCCGGGGAAAGCACCACACCATGAAGATCATCGACATGTCGCACGTCATGAACGTCCACACGCCCGGGTGGGTGGGCTACGCCGGCAACAAGATGTATTACGCGCAGAACTTGCAGACGGTGCGCATCGTCGCCCAGCGCATCGACACCGCGCTCCACGTCGGCACGCATTTCGACGGCGCGATGCACGCGACCGACAACCGCAACGGCGACATGGCGCATCTGCCGCTCGACTATCTTTGCAACCGCGGCGTGGTGGTCGACATCTCCAAACACATGAAGGACTGGGCCGTCATCACGCCGGCGATCATCGAGAGCGCCGGCGCCGACATCCGCGAAGGCGACATCCTCATCCTGCACACCGGCTGGCACAAACACTACGAAGGCCGCCCGCAACAGGATCTGGTGCGGTACTTCTGCTACCACCCGGGTCCAAGCCTCGAAACACTGCACTGGATGTTCAAGAAAAAGATCAAGTGGTGGGGCATGGACACGGGCTCCTGCGACCACGCCATGAACACCTCGATCCGTTACATGCGGCCGGACCTCGCCGAGGAGTTCACCAAGAAGCACGGCAAGACGCCGGGCGAGTTCTTCGGCACCTTCGAATACACCCACAAAAAATCCGGTCGGAAGGTTTCCGCCGACGTGTTCCCGTTCCACAACTGGGCGTTCCAGGAGGGCCTGCTCCACGCCGAGAACCTCGGCGGCGACATCGAGCTGATGCTCGGCAAACGCGCCATCATCGGCGCCTTCCCGTGGCGCTACGAAGGCCTCGAAAGCTGCCCGTGCCGCATCGTCGCCTTCCTCGATGCCGGCGAGAACATCGAAGCCGTTGGCGACGCCGCCAAAGCCATCCTCGGATCATAAGGAAACATCACATGGACCTTCAGCTCACAGGCAAGACCGCCTTTGTCACTGGCGGCAGCGAGGGCATCGGCAAGGGCATCGCGCTTGCGCTCGCCAAGGAAGGCGTCGATGTCGCGATCTGCGCACGGCGCAAGGACGTGCTGGAGCAGGCCGCGGCCGAGATCGCGCGCGCGACCAATCGCAAGGTTGTCGCCATCCCTGCCGATCTGCGCAAGGATGCCGACGCCAAGAGTTTCATCGAGCAGGCGCATCAGGCGCTCGGCCGCGCCGACATTATGGTCAACAACGCCGGCTCCGCGGCCGGTGGCGTCATCGAGCATCTGACCGAGGACGATTGGGAGAAAGGTCTTCAGCTCAAGTTCATGGGCTACGTGCGCTGTCTGCGCTACGTGCTGCCGATCATGGTCAAGCAAGGCGGCGGCCGCGTCGTGAACCTGATCGGCAATGACGGCGTGAAGCCGTCCTATTGGGAAATCTGCCCGGGCGCGGCCAACGCCGCGGGCCAGAACCTCACGGTGTCGCTCGCCAGCCAGTACGGCAAGAACAACATCAGCTTCTGCGCGGTCAATCCCGGCCCGGTCCGCACCGAGCGCTGGGCCGGCCTGGTCAAGGCGATGTCGCGCGACATGAAGCTTTCTTACGAGGAGGCCGACAAGCTTGCGCCGGCCTCGATCCCGATGGGCCGCATCGCCGAGGTCGAGGAGGTGGCGAACCTCGTGGTGATGCTCGCCTCGCCGCTGATGCACATGGTCAACGGCACCATGATCGAAGTCGACGGCGGCCAGGAAAAATCGCTGATGGATCGGATGCGGGATAAGAACTAGCAGGGCTTCGTGTCCCTGTAGACCCGGGACCCGGCTTTTTTTCATGTAAGCAAGCTAGATCCCGAGTATTGCTTCTCTCGCCCGGGACACGAGCCGAGTGTGAAGGAGCCTTTTAAGTGCCCATCGACGTCCACGCCCATTACGTGCCGCCACAACTCATCGCCGCGATCAAAAGCAAAGGCGGCAGCATCGGCGTCCGCCTGATGCCCGCCGATGGCGGCAAGGAGGCACTCGGCTTCGACTACGGCTTCAAGGTGCGGCCGTTCTTCCCGCGACTCGTCGAAACCGTAGTTGAACGGCACAAGTGGATGGACGAACAAGGCATCGACCACCAGATCGTCGGCACCTGGCCGGACGTCTTCGGTTATGGCCTGCCGCGCGAGCACTGCATCGCCTGGCACCGTATGCTCAACGACACCCTGGCGGAATGGACCGCCGACAATGCCGCCCGCTTCTCATGGATTTCGTCGGTGCCGCTCACCGACGCCGGAGCCGCCGCGGCCGAACTGGAACGCACGGCCCGCAACGGCGCCGTCGGCGTCATCATCTCGTCCAACATCGAGAACGTGAACCTCGGCGAGTTTCCGCTCGATCCGTTCTGGCGCAAGGCCGAGGCGCTCGGCCTTCCCATCCTCATCCATCCAGTGAATGTCGCGATGGCCCCGCGAACGCAGAAGTTCGCGCTCGCCCAGATCGCGCTCTACACCTATGACACCACGCTCGGCGTTGGCTCGCTGCTGATGTCCGGCGTGATGGACCGTTTTCCGAGATTGAAGCTCCTGTGGTCGCACGGCGGCGGCGCCTGGCCCTATCTCGCCGGCCGCTTCGACGTCATGCACAAGCGCATGGACAAGGCATCGCAGGCCAACGTCGCGGCGAAGACACCTTCGGCCTACGCCACACAAATGGGCTACGACAGCATCGTGCACGCACCCAAGGCGTTGCGCTTCCTGATCGACATCGCCGGCATCGGCAATGTCCATCTCGGCACCGACTATTCGTTCCCGCCCGCCGACATGGAGCCGCTGGCCTTACTGCGCGCCGCCGGTCTCTCGAAATCCGACAGCGACGCGATTTCCGACGGCAATCCGCGCCGCCTGTTCGCGAAAATGAAGGCGTGAGCGGGGACAGAAGGCAATCGCCGTGCTATCCCCGGTGTGACGCTGCGAAATAAAGTCCGCGTCCGGCAAATAAATCCCTAGGCCAACTTATCCCCGCCCCCCTTGGCGGCCTGATAATGCGCGCAGGCCGGCCCATCCGAGGGCGCTTCATAGGCGTTATTAAGCGGGACCGGAGAGCGGTGGCCGCGCAAGGGTGCAGAACGCACACCCAACCGCGCGGCGGCTGAAGCTGCATGGTCCCGGCGCCATAGATGGCGTCACGGGCTCTTTGGTGGCAGTGCGTGCCGAACGGCCAGGTGCTGCAGCAGCCCAAAGCGGTGGATCGGAACCTCAGCCACCGGGGTGCCATGCGGAGGAAAGCCTAACAAACACCGCGCGCGGGACGCTGGAGAGAAGGCGGACTTGCGGGTTTACCGGTACCTTCCGCGGGTCCTCTGGACCTTGCGGCGTCCCGCGCGCCCTCGGACTTGTTTCCGCTGGCGTATCGACTGAAATCACTCGGATGCGAATGCATCGCGAGGACGCCTCAACACGTCATAGCGGGCGGTGCATGAGAAGGCGGATGAATTAACGCAATACATTATTACGAGCGCGACCGCCGTATTACGGAGCGCCACGCCGTGCGGCAAAACGGGTTGCCGCAGCCCGGTGCAGCCATATGCCGCTGTCATAAAAACAGGCCACAATCACGGGATGTTGCATCGCGCCACAAACCTCGCCACGGCTGGCGCGGCTGGAATAGCTACGCTACCATCCAGCGCGATCACGGATGGAGACCAAAGAGGCCAATCAGCGCGACAAAAAAGCTGATGGCCGGTCGGCATCGCTATCTGTTGGAAATGTCTGCCGAGGGCAGGCAGGTGGGGAGAGAGTTCGGAGAAGAAATGTCAATCAAAAGAAGCGTCAACCGCGGCTTCAACTCGATCCCAAAGACCCTTTCTCGACGTGATGTTCTGATCCTGGGCGCGGGTGCCGTTGCAACCAGCACCGCCGCATTTTCGGGCGTGGCGCAGGCCAACACCGAAGCCCAGCATCACGGCCTGTCGGCGTTCGGCGACCTCGCATATCCCGCCGACTTCAAGCACTTGAAATACGTCAATCCGGCAGCCCCCAAAGGCGGCACGTTCAGCCAGCTGGCCGGCGGCGGCACCGCGACATTCAATTCGTTCAACGGCTTCATCCTCAAGGGCGATCCGGCGCTCGACATGGAGCAGGCGTTCGCCGCGATGATGTGGCGCGCCGCCGACGAGCCCGACGCGGTCTATGCCTACGCTGCCGACCAGGTCACGGTGTCGGCCGACGGCCGCGTCTACAAGTTCCGCCTGCGCAGCGGCATCACCTTCCACGACGGTGGTCCGATCAAGGCCGAAGACGTTGCCTTCTCGCTGACGACGCTGAAGACCAAGGGCCACCCGGCCATCGGCAACCTGCTGCGCGACATGGAAACCGCCGAGACCGAAGGCGAGCGCGTCGTCGTGGTGCGCTTTGCGCCGAACCGCGCTCGCAGCGCGCCGCTCACCGTCGCCAACCTGCCGATCCTGTCAAAGGCCTATTACACGACGGTTCCCTTCGACGAGACCTCGATGGAGCCGCCGCTCGGCTCCGGCCCTTACAAGGTTTCCAAGTTCGAGCAGGGCCGATACGTGGAATTCGAACGGGTCAAGGATTGGTGGGGCGCCAACCTGCCGATCATGCGCGGTCAGTTCAATTTCGACGTGCTGCGGTATGACTATTACCGCGACCGCGACACCGCGTTCGAAGGCTTCACGTCCAAGAGCTACACATTCCGCGAGGAATTCACCTCGCGCGTCTGGGCAACACGCTACGATTTCCCCGCTGTCAAGGACGGCCGCGTCAAGCGCGACAGCATCGCTGACTCGCGGCCATCCGGCATGCAGGCCTGGATGATCAACACGCGGCGCGAGAAGTTCCAGGACGTGCGGCTGCGTGAGGCGTTTTCCTATGCATTCGATTTCGAGTGGGCGAACAAGAACCTGATGTTCGATGCCTACGCGCGGACGCAATCGTGCTTCCAGAACTCCGAGATGATGGCAAAGGGCAAGCCGTCAAAGGAGGAGCTGGCGCTGCTCGAGCCTTACAAGGACAAGCTGCCGGCGTCGGTGTTCGGGGAAGCCTGGGATTCGCCCAAGAGCGACGGCTCCGGCCAGGATCGGCGGCAGTTGCGCCGGTCGGCGGAGTTACTCAACGCCGCGGGCTGGACCGTCAAGGACGGCAAGCGCGTCAACGCCAAGGGCGAGCCGCTGGCGATTGAATTCCTGGCGTTCGAACGGGTGTCGGAGCCACACCATGCGCTCTACATCAAGAACCTGGGTGCCCTTGGCATCGAAGCCACGATGCGGGTGGTCGATCCGGTGCAGTACCGCGCCCGCATGCAGGATTTCGATTTCGATGTTTCGATGAACCGCATATCGCTGCCGCTGACGCCGGGCGACGCGCTGCGCGCCTACTTCTCCAGCAGGTCGGCCACGGGCAAGGGCTCTCCCAACTTCTCAGGGATCGCCAATCCGATTGTCGATGCGCTGATCGACAAGGCGATCGCGGCCAATGACCGTCAGAGTCTTTATAACGTTTGCAGGGCGCTCGATCGCGTGCTGCGCGGCGAGCACTACTGGGTCGCCGGCTGGTACAAGCCGTCGCATTGGATCGCCTTCTGGGACATGTACGGCCGCCCTGCCGACAAGCCGCAGTACTCGCGCGGCATCCCGGAGACCTGGTGGATCGATGCCGAAAAGGCGGCGAAGCTCGGAGGCTAGCCGCCCGCCCATAGCCGCCGCAGCATGGCGGCATGGCCGAGTTCGCCGTGCAGCGTCCAACTTGGCGATGGGATTGGCGCTACGTCCGAAAGATAGGCCGTTATCCCCGCTCCCGGCCCGACCGTTATGCTGTCCTGATGGACAGGAGCGAGATCGGCACCGGCATAGACTTTTTCCGAAATGGCGAATGCCTTGTCGCGTGCGGCCGCTGCCTTGCGCAAATCGTTTGCGATGTCGACCGCCTCGCCGATAGCCATCAGCATGGGAGGGTCGGAGACGCCGATCTCGCCGATTGCGGCGCGGCCCGAATGGATACTGACGGCGATTTTTACTTTGTTGTCCGGTCGCCGCCCGAGCCGATTGTTAAGGTCTGCAATCACGCCCTCGATTGCACCGGCCGCCCGCAAAGCCCCCTGCGCGGGATTGTCCTCGCCTTCATGGCCAAACAGCGCGCAGATGCTATCGAGTTCCACATAGCTCAAGGTGCCCCCGGAGGCACGGATCGCATTGCCGACACCCTCGACATAAAGCATCAGCAGGTAAAGCAGGTCCTGCGGCAGGTGATCGTTGGCCAAATCGGCGCGATTGCGGAAATCGCAAACCATGACGACGACCTCGCGCTCGCCACCACGTTGCAGCGCCGTCGCCCGATAGACCGGCCGCGCGGTCCGCACCAACGGCACGACCGAGACATCGCCCTGCGGCCGCAACTGGCATGCAAGACGTACGTCCGGCGAGGCGCCGATGCGACTGAGCGTGGCCTGTTCGTCGTTTGCCGCCGGCGGGCAGAACTCCCCGCCGCCCGCCACCCGCACCCGGCAGGTCGAGCATCGTGCCCGGCCACCGCACATCGCCGCATGCGGCAAGTGAAAGCTGCGGCTTGCCTCCAGCACCGACCAGCCCCGTGGCACGCGAACGGTCTGTCCGGGATACGAGAGAGATACGAGACGCTTGCTGCGACGCTCAATCAGATTTCGGATTTCGCGCGCGATAAAAGCCGCGCCGATGATGGAAAAATACCAATTGAGCAGATTGTCCTTCCATTGCGCGATCGCCAGCCGCTGCGCAGCGTTGGTCGGACTCAGGAATTCCAGCGCTGCGGCTACTGCAGCCTGATCTGCGGCGAGCTCTTTTCCCATGGCGATGAATCCCAACGCCGCCAGCACCGGCAGCAGCAACGCCGCGGAAAAAAGCACAAACCGGAATTGCCGGTACCACCAGCGCCGGCTGAACGCGAAATGCAGGCCGAGACAGCCGTGCAGCCATCCCGGCGCCATCAGGCCCAATTGCCAGCCCTGCGAACCAGCCGTCCAAATATTGGCGACCACGCGGGTGTAGTCCGACGACAGTCCGTACACTTCATAAGCAAGGCGGGTGGACGCAGCGTGGCCGATCAGCAGGATTGGCATCGTGAAGCCAAGCACAATGCGGAGAAGCTCCAGCGGCGGCAGACGAAACGTTCGGCGCTCATAGACGGCGAAAAGCGCCATCATGAAATGAACGGCGAATGCGCCGTAGAGCAGAATGGTGCCCGTGCGGCTGTACCAAACCTCGACAGCGATCTCCATGCCGGCTTCGGCCGTGCTCAGCGAGATGAGGCCGAGCGCATGATTGATGAGATGCGCCCCGATATAGCTGAAAAGGATGATGCCGGAGGCCATCCGCAGGTTCCGGCGTATCAGGGAGAGCCGATCCGCGAACAAATTCTCGCTCCTAGCTATGACGCACGCGGAAAATTCACGCCAGACGTCAGCCGGCCTGAAACCGAAAACGAACTACAGCCGCCGATGACCAAAATAGCAAGGCCAACGGAATCTGCCTCCAAAAAATAACCAATTAAAACATATGCTTACAGACATTTATCGCCGAACACACGCTGTCAGCCCTCGCGCAGCGCAGCTTTGAAATGTGGGCATTCATCCGGTAAGCCGATAACATCCGATTCGATTGATTCGTCGCGTAGCAACTTCAACAGGAGACGGCTACATGGCGCACTCGATCATCACGGTCGCCACCATGAAGGGCGGCAGCGGCAAGAGCACCCTGGCAAGCTGTCTCGCGGTGCACTGGCAGCTCAAGGGCCGCCGCTCGGTCATCATCGACGCCGATCCCCAAGCCACGGTCACGCGCCTCGCCACCCGCGAGAAGGCGCTCGGCGGCGTTCCGGTTATCAAGGACGCCAGCGACGACGCCTACAAGCAGGCACAGCGCTTGGTCGGCGACTACGACATGATCATCATCGACACGCCGGGCTTTCGCTCCAAGGCGACACTGGCCTGCCTCGGCATCACCGATTTCGTGCTGGTTCCGGTCAAGCCTTCGCCGTTCGACGTCGATCGCATGCTAGACACGCTGAACATCCTTATCAACGGCGTCAGCGGACGGCGGCCGCCGTTCCGTTGCGTCCTCACGCAGACGACGCGTGACTCGGTCATTGCCAAGCACATCCGCAAAGAACTCGCGGAAGCAGACTTCCCGGTGCTCGACAGCGAGATGACCAACCGCGTCGTCTATCCCGAGGCCGCGCTTTGGGGAGCGACACCCAGTCTGTTGGATAAGAAAGGCTCTGCCGCCCGCGAGATCGCGGCGATCGCGGACGAGATCAAGCAGATTTGCGACGGCATGACCCAGGTTAAACGGGCAAGCGCATGAACAAGAAGAAGTTTCCAAAGGCGGTTTTGCGGACGGCCGGACAGATGCGGGAGGAAGGCGCGGCCACCGCACCGAATCCGTCCGCGTCGGACAACGTCATTGAAATGGTGCCAAAGTCGGAATCCTCTGCCCCCGCGGCAAATATCGTGTCCGAGGCGAGCACGGCACCGGCCGATCCCGACGCCGCACTTCGGCAACGGCGGGCCATCGCCATCGTCGAGCGCTATGCCAACTATTCCGCGGTCGGCGGCGCCATCCCGATACCGCTCGTCAACGCGGCATCGATTACCGCGCTGCTGGTTCGGATGGTCAAATCGCTGAGCGAACTCTACGGCGTGCCGTTCGAGCGCAACCGAACCCGCTCGATCATCGTCGGACTCATGGGCGGCGCGCTACCGACGGGATTGGCGACGATCGCGACGTCCACGATCACTTTGTTCGTGCCGGGATTCAATCTTCTGGGCCTCGCCGTTTCGTCGGTGACTTCGGGAGCCTACGCCCGCATCATCGGTCAGCTTTTCATCGAGCATTTCGAGAACGGCGCGTCGCTGGATTTCCGTTCGTTCGTCATGCGCTGAGCGCGCTTTCGAATGTGCCGGATCAATTCGGCTTCTTGCCTTCAGCCTGTTGTTTCATCCGCTCGATCAGGCTGTTCGGCCGCATGTCCGTCCAATTCTGTTCGACAAATTCCAGGCAGGCGGCGCGGGTGTCCGACTTGTGCGCGATGGTCCAGCCCAGCGGCACCTCTTTGAAGCTTGGCCAAAGCGAATGCTGGCCCTCTTCATTGATCAGGACGTGAAAAACGCCGTTTTCGTCTTCGAACGGATTGGTCATCGCTTTCTCCTCTGACTTTGAGATGTCGCCGGCTGCTTGCCGAGTTCGGTGGCAAGAACAGCACCGATTTTTTCTGCCGGTACTGGATCCATCATGTTGTCGTGGGCGCAGTCGACCGGATGGACCTTGATCTCGCCCGCGACATAAGACCTCCAGATATCAACCGGCGGCTTGACTTCGCTGACCATTGCCACGAATAGCGACATGGCGCCACGGAAACGCTGCGGCGCGAACGTCCTCATGAGCCGGGTGTTGTTCTTGAACGTATCCATGATGGCTTCGTAGTGATGCTCCTTCAGGGTCGACAAGCCCCTCGCGGCGCAGGACGTCCAGCAGATTCATAATCGGATTGATGGCCACTTGCCTCGACAGATTTTCGCTCTCGTCGTCGAATGCGGCCTGCAGGCTTTCGTGCTGAACCGGATAGCTGTCGAGCAGCGCCAGCAGCGCGACCTCCTCGCCCATGGACTGAAGGTGCGTGGCGATGGCGTGCGCGACAAGGCCGCCGAACGACCAGCCGAGCAGGTTGTAGGGACCGGCGGGCTGAATCTTCCGAATGATGCTCAGATAGTCCTCGGCCATTTCGTCGATCGAACGGGGACGCCTTGCTCGCTGCGTGAGATTGCGGGCCTGCAGCCCGTAGATCGGATGCTCCGACGGAATATGCCGGATGAGCTTGGAATAGGGCCAGCTGAATCCACCGGCATCGTGAATGCAGAACAGCGGCAGTTTGCTTCCGACTGGCCTGATCGGCAGCAAGACTTCGAAGTCCGATAGTGCGGGACGACCGCGCGATCAGATCGCTTGGTCAGCGCCTCGACAGTCGGCGCTTCGAACAGGCTGCGGATGCTGATCTCGGCATCCATGCTCGAACGAATCCGGCTGATCAACCGGATTGCCAGCAGCGAGTGGCCGCCCAGTTCGAAGAAATTGTCGTCGATCCCGACCCGATCGACGCCCAGCACTTCGGCAAACAATCCGCACAGAATTTCCTCCTGCGGCGTGCGCGGCGCGCGGCGCGCGTGCGCCGGCGCCAGTTCCGGCTCGGGCAGCGCGCGGCGGTCGAGCTTGCCGTTCGGCGTCAGCGGCAGCGCTTCCAGAGCGACAATCGCCGAAGGCACCATGTAGTCCGGCAAGCTAGCGCGGAGGTGCTCGCGCAGCGCAGCCGGCGCGACGCTCTGTCCGACCGGCACCACATAGGCCACCAGCCGCTTGTGCCCTGGCACATCCTCGCGCGCGATCACGGCGGCCTGCGCCACGCTGCCCTGCCGCAGCAGTGCAGCCTCGATCTCGCCAGGCTCGATCCGGAAGCCCGCGCAGCTTAAGCTGCGCATCGGCCCGCCCCAGGAACTCCAGCACTCCGTCCTTGCGCCAGCGCGCCAGGTCCCCGGTCCGGTACATCCGGCCGCCCGCAGTTCCGTGCGGATCGGCGACGAACCGCTCCGCCGTCAGTCCCGGGCGATGCAGATAGCCCGCGCGCCAATCCGTCGCCCGCAATGTAAAGCTCGCCGGCAACGCCCGGCGGCACAGGTTCAAGTCCATCGTCCAGAACATAGGCCCGATAATTGGCCATCGGACGGCCGATCGGGATGTTCGGACCGACATCATCGCTGGCGACGACATGGGAAATGGCATCGATGGTGGCTTCGGTCGGACCGTAGAGATTGGTGATCTGCGCAACCTTGAGATGGCGTGAGATCTTGTTCTTGAATTGCAGCGTAAGGGCTTCGCCCCCGAGCGCCAGATGCTTCAAGGACAGGGTGTCAGGCGCCTGGTTGAGGATGCTTTCCAGATAGGACGGCACGCAGCTCATAAAGGTTACGCGGTTTCGATCAAGCTGGTGCCAGAATTGCGATGGCGATTCCCGGACGTCGTCGCTGATGACGACAACTGCACCGCCGCCGATGAAAGGCAGCAGCGTCTGTTCGATCGACGCATCGAACGAAGAGGAAATGAACAGCGCCGATCGGAAGTCGGCTCCCACGTCAAATTGTTGTCCGAGCGCCATGCATCTTGTTGGCCAGGCTTGCATGCTCGACCACGACGCCCTTTGGCGTTCCGGTTGATCCCGAGGTGTAGATGACATAGGCGGGGTGGCGCGGATCGAGGTCGAGCGGCGGCGCGGTGTGCGGGCGCGCGCGCGATCGCCGGCCAGTCGGCGTCGAGCCGCACCACGCTGCGCGGCTGCGCCGCATCGTCGGGCAGCCGGTCGAGCAGCGCCGGTTGCGTCACCAGCACCGGACAGCCGGCGTCGGCCAGCATGAAGGCCAGCCGCTCGCGCGGGTAGTTCGGGATCGAGCGGCAGATAGGCGCCGCCGGCCTTGAGGATGCCGAGCAGGCCAATCACCATCTCGGGCGAGCGCTCGACGCAGCAGCCCGACCACGGTCTCGGGCCCGACCCCCAGGCTTTGCAGATGATGCGCCAGCCGGTTGGCGTGGGCGTCGAGCGCGGCGTAGCTGAGCGCACGGTCCTCGAACACCACCGCGACCGCATCCGGCGTGCGCACAGCCTGCGCGGCAAACAGCGCCGGCAAGGTCGCGGCCGGAACCTCGCGCGCGGTGTCGTTCCAGCCCCGCAGGATGGTGTCGCGCTCCGAGCGCTCCAGGATCTCCAGCGTGCCGAGCGCGCGGCCCGGCGTCCGCAACCGCGGCCTCCAGCAGCCGGATCAGCCGGCCGCCCAGCGCTTCCACCGTCGCTTCGTCGAACAGGTCGCTGGCGTATTCCAGCACGCCGTCGATCCCGCCCGGCGTGCCGTCGGTGAGCCGCCGCTCGACGAGCCCGACCGACAGGTCGAACTTCGCGCTCGCGGTCGCGATCGGCTCTGGCGTCACCGCAAGCCCCGGCAGCTCCAGGTCGTGGCGCCGGCCTCGCCCGCCTCAAACGCCAGCATCACCTGGAACAGCGGGTGCCGCGACAGCGACCGCGCCGGGTTCAGCACCTCGACCAGCCGCTCGAACGGCAGCTCCTGGTGGCCGTAGGCCGCAAGGTTGCGGCCCCGCACCCGGCCGATCAGCTCACGGAAGCCCGGCTGGCCCGAGGTGTCGGTGCGCAGCACCAGCGTGTTGACGAAGAACCCGATCAGATCGTCCAGCGCCGCATCGGTGCGGCCCGCGATCGGGCTGCCGATCGCGATGTCGGTGCCGGCGCCAAGCCGACTCAGCAGTCCGGCCAGACCCGCCTGCAGCACCATGAACAGGCTCGCACCCGGTCTCCCGCGCCAGGCGCCGCCAGGCCACGGTGCAGATCGGCCGTGATGCTGAGCCCGACATGACCGCCGCGGTGGCTCGACACCGCAGGCCGCGGCCGGTCGGCCGGCAGCTCGATCTGATCCGGCAGGTCCTGCAGCGCCTCGGTCCAGAACGACAGCTGCCGCGCCAGCGCGCTGGTGCCGTCGTTCTCATCGCCCAGCACCGCCTGCTGCCACAGCGTGTAGTCGGCGTACTGCACCGGCAGCGGCGACAGTCCCGCCGCGACGCCCTGCGCGGCGCGCCCGGTACAGCGCCGCCAGGTCCCGCGCCAGCGGACCGAGCGACCAGCCGTCGCCCGCGATGTGGTGCAGCACGATCAGCAGAACGTGCTCAGCACCGCCATGTTGGGCATCCGCAATCTCGAACAGATGCGCCCGCAGCGGCATCTCGCGGGACAGATCGAAGCCCCGCCCGGCCGCAGTCGTCAGCGCCGCCGGCGAGGCTCGCTTCATCAACCGAGCCGATCTCAAGCCGCGGCCGCGCCGACAGCGGCGACAGGATCTCTTGCCGCGGCACCCCGAGCCGGTCCGGGAACACCGTGCGCAGGCTCTCGTGCCGCTCGACCAGATCGCCCAGCGCCTCCTCCAGCGCCGCGCGGTCGAGCGTCCCCTGCAGCCGCACCGCCAGCGGGATCACATAGGTGCCGCTGATCCCCTCCAGACGCTCCAGGAACCACAGCCGCCGCTGCGCATAGGACAGCGGGATCTCGGCAGGCCGCGGCATCGCCACCAGCGGCGCCCGCGATGCCGCCGCCTCCGACGACAGCCGCTGAGCCAGCGCCTCTACGCTCGGCGCCTCGAACAGGCTACGGATCGCTACCTCGACGTTCAGCGTCGCCCGGATCCGGCTGATCAGCCGCGTCGCCAACAGCGAGTGCCCGCCGAGCTCGAAGAAGTTGTCGTCGACCCCGACCCGCTCGACGCCCAGCACCTCGGCAAACAGCGAGCACAGGATCGCCTCCTGCGGCGTCCGCGGCGCCCGATGCGAATGCGATGCACCCAGCTCCGGCTCCGGCAGCGCCCGACGGTCGAGCTTGCCGTTCGGAGTCAGCGGCAGCCGCTCCAGCACCACCAGCGCGGACGGCACCATGTAGTCCGGCAATTGCCGCGCCAGCACAGCCCGCAGCGCCGAGGTGTCGAGCGCCACTCCCGCAGCCGCCACCACATAGCCAATGAGCCGCTGGCCGCCCGCCCCATCCTGTCGCGCGATCACCGCGGCCTGCGACACGCCCGCCTGCCGCAACAGCGCCGCCTCGATCTCGCCCGGCTCGATCCGGAACCCGCGCAGCTTCACCTGCGCGTCGGCCCGGCCCAGGAACTCCAGCACACCGTCCGACCGCCACCGCGCCAGGTCCCCGGTCCGGTACATCCGGCTGCCCGGCAGAGCCGTTCGGATCAGCAACAAACCGCTCCGCCGTCAGACGACGCCCGGTTCAGATAGCCCCGCGCCAGCCCAACGCCCGCGATGTACAGCTCGCCGGCAACCCCGCACGGCACCGGCTCAAGCCCGCCGTCCAGAACATAGGCCCGCGTGTTCCAGATCGGACGACCAATCGGCGGGCTCTCGGCATCGTCCCGCAGTTCATCGCTGCATCGAGCGCCATGACGGCGGACCAGATCGTGGTCTCGGTCGGGCCATAGAGATTGGTGAGCGTGCCGCCATGGGCCTGTCAGCGTGCGCGCAAGCTCGCCCGGCAGCGGCTCGCCGCCGGTCAGCATGGCAAGGCCTTTAAGGTCCGACCGCTCGTTCGCCGCCATCGGCCAGCAGCGACTGCCACAGCGTCGGCGTCGCCTGCATGACGGTGGCGCCGTCTCGCGCCGATCGTCCTCGCCAGCGCCTGCGCATCCTGCACGGTCTCCCGCGCACGCAATGACGATCGAGGCGCCGCCGAGCAGCGGCAGGTAAAGCTCGAGCGCCGCGATGTCGAAGCCGATGGTGGTGACGGCGAGCAGCCGGTCATCCGGCGTAAGCGGCACCTGCTCGGCCATCGAGCCGAGGAAGTTGCTCAAGGCGCCGTGGCTCACCACCACGCCCTTGGGCGTTCCGGTTGAGCCCGAGGTGTAGATGACATAGGCGGGGTGGCGCGGATCGAGATCGAGCGGCGGCGCGGTGTGCGGGCTGCGCGCGATCGCCGGCCAGTCGGCGTCGAGCCGCACCACCTGCCGGTGAGCCGCATCGTCGGGCAGCCGGTCGAGCAGCGCCGGTTGCGTCACCAGCACCGGGCAGCCGGCATCGGCCAGCATGAAGGCCAGCCGCTCGCGCGGGTAGTTCGGGATCGAGCGGCAGATAGGCGCCGCCGGCCTTGAGGATGCCGAGCAGGCCGATCACCATCTCGGGCGAGCGCTCGACGCACAGCCCGACCACGGTCTCGGGGCCGACCCCCAGGCTTTGCAGATGATGCGCCAGCCGGTTGGCGTGGGCGTCGAGCGCGGCGTAGCTGAGCGTACGGTCCTCGAACACCACCGCGACCGCATCCGGCGTGCGCACAGCCTGCGCGGCAAACAGCGCCGGCAAGGTCGCGGCCGGAACCTCGCGCGCGGTGTCGTTCCAGCCCCGCAGGATGGTGTCGCGCTCCGAGCGCTCCAGGATCGCCAGCGCTGCCGAGCGCGCGGCCCGGGTCCGCAACCGCGGCCTCCAGCAGCCGGATCAGGCGGCCGCCGAGCGCCTCCACGTCCGCCCGCTCGAACAGGTCGGGCCGATAGTCGAGCCGCAATTGCAGCGTCTCGCCCGGCTGCACGATCAGCGCCAGCGGATAATGCGTCGCATCGCGGCCCTCGACCCGGCCGAGCTTCAGGCCGTGGCCCGCTGTCCCCAGTCCGGCTGCTGCAAGTCCGGCGCGGTCGACCGGATAGTTCTCGAACACCAACAGCGTGTCGAACAGATCGCCCACCCCGGCCGCCTGCTGGATCTCGGCCAGGCCGAGATGCTGATGCGCCATCAGCCGCGACTGGCTGTCCTGGGTCTGCCGCAGCAGCTCCGACAGCGGCAGCTCCGGCGGCAGCCGCAGCCGCAGCGGCAGCGTGTTGATGAACAGCCCCACCATGTGCTCGACGCCGGCAAGCTCCGCCGGCCGACCCCGCAACCGTCACGCCGAACACCACGTCGTCGCGCCCGCTCAGCCGGCCGAGCAGGATGCCCCACGCGGTCTGCATCACGGTGTTGAGCGTCAGCGCCTGCTCGCGCGCGGCACGATTGAGCAAGGCGCTCAGCGCCGGATCGAGCGACAGCACGATCTGCTCGGGCGCCAGCGGCTCACGGCCCGCCTGCCGCGGCGCCAGCCGCGTGCCCTCCTCGAGCCCAGTCAGCGCCTCCCGCCACGCCGCAAGCCCCGCCGCACGGTCCTGCCGGGCGATGAAGGTGAGATAGTCGCGGTACGGCGTCACCCGCGGCAGCGACGCCGCGCTGCCGTGCTGCGCATAAACCTCGAGCAGCTCCCGCACCAGGATCGGCGCCGACCAGCCGTCCATCAGCAGGTGATGGTTGCTGATCAGCAAGCCGGTGCCGGTCCGCCGCCAGCCGGATCAGCGCAAACCGCATCAAGCGGCGGCGCCGCCAGATCGAACCGCTCCAGGCGGTCGGCTTCGACAATGTTGCTCAGCTCACGCTGCTGCCCGGCCGCGCTGTGCCCCGACAGATCGATCAGCCGCCACGGCACCGCGGCCCGCGACACCACCACCTGCACGGGCCGGCTCAGCTGCTCATGCCGGAAGCCCGACCGCAGGCTGGCGTGCCGTCCGACCACGGCCTGCAACGAGGCCTCCAGCACAGCCGGATCGAGCGAGCCTTCAAGCTCAAGCTCGAGCTGCACCGTATAGACGTCCGGTCCCTGCGCATCGTAGAGCGCATGGAACAGCAGACCCTCCTGCAGCGGCGACAGCGGCAGGATGTCCTCGATCGTCCGGACCTCACCCTCCAGCCGTTCGATCTCGCCTTGCGTCAGATCGACCAGCGCCAGATCGCTCGGCGTCCGTCCGCCGGCGCCGGGCTGCGCCGCATGCCGGATCAGCGCCGTCAGCGCCCGGAACCAGGTCTCGGCCAGATCGCGGACCGCCGCTGCGTCGAGTAACGCGCCGGCCCACATCCAGTTCGCCGTCAGCCGCGGGCCGTTCGCTTCATCCAGGTCAGCGCATTGATCTCGATCAGATGCGCCAGCGGCAGCGTCGGATCGCCGCCGCCCCGCCGCGCGGCATCATCTTGGTCATCTTGTTGGTGATCCTGGTCCGCGCTCTCACCCAAGCCGGCCGGCGCCCAGTCGGCGCCCTTCGCTCCAGCCGCGAACCGGCCCAGATAGTTGAAGCCGAGCTGCGGCGCTGCAGCTCCGGCAAGCTCCGTCGCGGTCTGCATCGTTGAGGTAGCGCAGCAGCCCATAGCCCAGCCCCTTGCCGGGCACCGCCCGCAACTGCTCCTTGATGCGTCTTCAGCGCCCGGCCCAGCGCCGGCCCCCCCGACAGCGCCTCCTCCAGATCGAACAGGCCCGGATCGAGCCGCACCGGATAGAGGCTGGTGAACCAGCCCACCGTGCGGGTCAGGTCGACGGCACCGGAGATTTCCGTATTGCCTAGACCTTCTTCACGACCATGCCCTTCGAGATCGAGCAGCACCGCATGGCTGCCGCCATGATGGGTGACATGATTGGCGCCCTGAACATGCCGCCGGCACCAGTCCGCCACCGCCAGCGCCAGCCCGGTCAGCAGCACGTCGTCGATGCCGCCATGGAACGCCGCCGGCACCCGCGTCAGCAGCGCATCCGTCACCGCCGACGGCAACGTCAGCGTCAGATGCCCGGCCGTGCCCAGCGTGTCTCGCACCGGATCGAGCCGCTCCGCCGAAAGCAGCAGCGACGGCTCGCGTTGCATCCCGCGCCAGAATGCAAGCTCCTGCGCAACGCTGTCGGCACGCGCATGCGCCGCCAGCCGCTCCGCCCAATCCCGGAACGATGTCCCCCGCGGCAGCAGCGTGACGGCCTGTCCGGCCGCGATCGCCTGCCAGGCCGCCGCAAGGTCCGGCACCAAGATCCGCCACGACACCCCGTCCACCGCAAGATGATGAATCGAAAGCCACAGCCGGCCGGCTCGCGCCGGCCCGGCATCGAACCACAGCGCCTGCACCATCATGCCGGACGTCGGGCGGAGCTGCTGCTCCGCAGCCTGCGCCTCCGCGGCGATTAGCTCGCGCAACGCCGCATCGTCGACGACATCGCCGACATCGATCCGTCGCAGGCAATCCCTGGCCGCAACCGAACCGGGCGGCATCACCTCAAGCTGCCACTCGGCATCTGCCGTCTCCGGCGAAGCATCCCGGTCCTGCGGCACTAGCGTGAGCCGCAGCCGCAGCGCGTCATGATGATCGAGCACCGCCGCCAGCGCCGCCGTCAGATGCTGCTGCGAAAGCCCCGCCGGCACCCACAGCAGCATCGACTGGCTGAACCCATCGAGTGGTCCGCCTCGCTCCTTCAGCCAGCGCATGATCGGCGTCGCCGGCAAGCCGCCGACCGCCAGCCGCGCCCGATCGGTCTCCGACAGCACCGACGAAGGCTCCGCCACAACACCGGCTGCCGCCGCCAGTGCCTCAACGGTCTGATGCTGGAACACCGCCCGCGGCGTGATCGAAAGCCCGGCCCGCCGCGCCCGGCTCACCAGTTGGATCGACACGATGCTGTCGCCGCCGCGCTCGAAGAAGTTGTCGTCGACGCCGACCCGCTCGACGCCGAGCACCTCGGCAAACAGCGAGCACAGGATCGCCTCCTGCGGCGTCCGCGGCGCCCGATGCGAATGCGATGCACCCAGCTCCGGCTCCGGCAGCGCCCGGCGGTCGAGCTTGCCGTTCGGAGTAAGCGGCAGCCGCTCCAGCACCACCAGCGCGGACGGCACCATGTAGTCCGGCAATTGTCGCGCCAGCACAGCCCGCAGCGCCGAGGTGTCGAGCGCCACTCCCGAAGCCGCCACCACATAGCCAATGAGCCGCTGGCCGCCCGCCCCATCCTGTCGCGCGATCACCGCGGCCTGCGACACGCCCGCCTGCCCAACTAGCGCCGCCTCGATCTCGCCCGGCTCGATCCGGAACCCACGCAGCTTCACCTGCGCGTCGGCCCGGCCCAGGAACTCCAGCACACCGTCCGACCGCCACCGCGCCAGGTCTCCGGTCCGGTACATCCGGCTGCCGGCAGAGCCATTCGGATCAGCAACAAACCGCTCCGTCGTCAACGACGCCCGGTTCAGATAGCCCCGCGCCAGCCCAACGCCCGCGATGTACAACTCGCCGGCAACCCCGCACGGCACCGGCTCAAGCCCGCCGTCCAGAACATAGGCCCGGTGTTCCAGATCGGACGACCAATCGGAACGCTCCTTAGAGCTCCGATCATCGTTTCAGCTCAGACGGTGTGCAGCAGACCAAACGCTGCACTCGGTCGGACCATAGTCGTTGATCAGTGCGACGCTGGGAAAACATTGATGATGCCATCGCACAAGCTCGTGTCGAGCAGGCTTCGCCCGCAACAATGACGGTCTGCAAGTTCGAAGCGGCAGCTCGTTTATGGAGTCGATCAGAGCGCCGTACAGCGACGGCACGGCAAGGAAACAGTTCACATCGTGTTGCGACGATGGCTCGCAAGAGCGCGGCGTCCACTCGCTACATCGCGATGAGAACAGAGTGTGCCGCCGCTCAACAACGGCTCCAGAGTGTTCCTGCAACCGAAGCATCGAAAGCGATCGATGCAAAGAAGCAGGAATCGCGGCACGGGCTGCATCCGATGTAGAACGATCGATCTGCGCTGCGTTCGATGCAGCAATGCTGACGATGCTCGACCACCACGCCCTTGGGCATTCCGGTTGAACCTGAGGTGTAGATGACATAGGCGGGGTGGCGCGGATCGAGATCGAGCGGCGGCGCGGTTTGCGGCGCGCGTGCGATCGCCGGCCAGTCGGCGTCGAGCCGCACCACCTGCCGGTGAGCCGCATCGTCGGGCAGCCGGTCGAGCAGCGCCGATTGCGTCACCAGCACCGGACAGCCGGCATCGGCCAGCATGAAGGCCAACCGCTCGCGCGGGTAATTGGGATCAAGCGGCAGATAGGCGCCGCCAGCCTTGAGGATGCCGAGGAGGCCAATCACCATCTCGGGCGAGCGCTCGACGCACAGCCCCACCACGGTCTCGGAGCCGACCCCCAGGCTTTGCAGATGATGCGCCAGCCGGTTGGCGTGGGCGTCGAGGGCGGCGTAGCTGAGCGTACGGTTCTCGAACACCACTGCGACCGCATCCGGCGTGCGTACAGCCTGCGCGGCAAACAGCGCCGGCAAGGTCGCGGCCGGAACCTCGCGCGCGGTGTCGTTCCAGCCCCGCAGGATGGTGTCGCGCTCCGAGCGCTCCAGGATCTCCAGCGAGCCGAGCGCGCGGCCCGGGTCCGCAACCGCGGCCTCCAGCAGCCGGATCAGGCGGCCGCCCAGTGTTTCCACCGTCGCTTCGTCGAACAGGTCGCTGGCGTATTCCAGCACGCCGTCGATCCCGCCCGGCGTGCCGTCGGTGAGCCGCCGCTCGACGAGCCCGACCGACAGGTCGAACTTCGCGCTCGCGGTCGCGATCGGCTCTGGCGTCACCGCAAGCCCCGGCAGCTCCAGTGTCGTGGCGCCGGCCTCGCCCGCCTCAAACGCCAGCATCACCTGGAACAGCGGGTGCCGCGACAGCGACCGCGCCGGGTTCAGCACCTCGACCAGCCGCTCGAACGGCAGCTCCTGGTGGCCGTAGGCTGCAAGGTTGCGGCCCCGCACCCGGCCGATCAGCTCACGGAAGCCCGGCTGCCCCGAGGTGTCGGTGCGCAGCACCAGCGTGTTGACGAAGAACCCGATCAGATCGTCCAGCGCCGCATCGGTGCGGCCCGCGATCGGGCTGCCGATCGCGATGTCGGTGCCGGCGCCAAGCCTACTCAGCAGTCCGGCCAGACCCGCCTGCAGCACCATGAACAGGCTCGATCCGGTCTCCCGCGCGAGGCCCGCTAGGCCACGGTGCAGATCGGCCGTGATGCTGAGCCCGACATGACCGCCGCGGTGGCTCGACACCGCAGGCCGCGGCCGGTCGGCCGGCAACTCGATCTGATCCGGCAGGTCCTGCAGCGCCTCGGTCCAGAACGACAGCTGCCGCGACAGCGCGCTGGTGCCGTCATTCTCATCGCCCAGCGCCGCCTGCTGCCATAGCGTGTAGTCGGCGTACTGCACCGGCAGCGGCGACAGTCCCGCTGCGACGCCCTGGCGTCGCGCCCGGTACAGCGCCGCCAGGTCTCGCGCCAGCGGACCGAGCGACCAGCCGTCACCCGCGATGTGGTGCAGCACGATCAGCAGAACGTGCTCAGCACCGCCATGTTGGGCATCCGCAATCTCGAACAGATGCGCCCGCAGCGGGATCTCGCGGGACAGATCGAAGCCACGCCCGGCCGCAGTCGTCAGCGCCGCCGGGAGGCTCGCTTCATCAACCGAGCCGATCTCAAGCCGTGGCCGCGCCGACAGCGGCGACAGTATCTCTTGCCGCGGCACCCCGAGCCGGTCCGGGAACACCGTGCGCAGGCTCTCGTGCCGCTCGACCAGATCGCCCAGCGCCTCCTCCAGCGCCGTGCGGTCGAATGTCCCCTGCAGCCGCACCGCCAGCGGGATCACATAGGTGCCGCTGATCCCCTCCAGACGCTCCAGGAACCACAGCCGACGCTGCGCATAGGACAGTGCGATCTCGGAAGGCCGCGGCATCGCCACCAGCGGCGGCCGTGATGCCGCCGCTTCCGACGACAGCCGCTGAGCCAGCGCCTCTACGCTCGGCGCCTCGAACAGGCTACGGATCGCTACCTCGACGTTCAGCGTCGCCCGGATCCGGCTGATCAGCCGCGTCGCTAACAGTGAGTGCCCGCCGCGCTCGAAGAAGTTGTCGTCGACCCCGACCCGCTCGACGCCGAGCACCTCGGCAAACAGCGAGCACAGGATCGCCTCCTGCGGCGTCCGCGGCGCCCGATGCGAATGCGATGCACCCAGCTCCGGCTCCGGCAGCGCCCGGCGGTCGAGCTTGCCGTTCGGAGTAAGCGGCAGCCGCTCCAGCACCACCAGCGCGGACGGCACCATGTAGTCCGGCAATTGTCGCGCCAGCACAGCCCGCAGCGCCGAGGTGTCGAGCGCCACTCCCGAAGCCGCCACCACATAGCCAATGAGCCGCTGGCCGCCCGCCCCATCCTGTCGCGCGATCACCGCGGCCTGCGACACGCCCGCCTGCCCAACTAGCGCCGCCTCGATCTCGCCCGGCTCGATCCGGAACCCACGCAGCTTCACCTGCGCGTCGGCCCGGCCCAGGAACTCCAGCACACCGTCCGACCGCCACCGCGCCAGGTCTCCGGTCCGGTACATCCGGCTGCCGGCAGAGCCGTTCGGATCAGCAACAAACCGCTCCGTCGTCAACGACGCCCGGTTCAGATAGCCCCGCGCCAGCCCAACGCCCGCGATGTACAACTCGCCGGCAACCCCGCACGGCACCGGCTCAAGCCCGCCGTCCAGAACATAGGCCCGCGTGTTCCAGATCGGACGACCAATCGGCACCTCCGCCGACCGGTCATCGGCGCAGGCCCAGTGCGTCACGTCGATCGAGGCCTCGGTCGGGCCGTACAGGTTATCCAGTTGAACCTGCGGCAGATATTTGCCGACCCGATCCCGCAGCTCCGCCGGCAGCGCCTCGCCACTGCAGATCACCCGCCGTAGGCTGGCCCAAGTCTCTTCAGCCTGTCCGTACTCAGTCTGCTGCCACGCCACATGTTCGACAAAGGCCTGCAGCATCGACGGCACGAAGTGCAGCGTCGTCACGCGCTGGCGGCGGATCGTCTCGACCAGCCGCGCCGGATCGCGATGCGCGCCGGGCGCCGCCACCACCAGCCGGGCGCCGACGATGAGCGGCCAGAAGAACTCCCACACCGAGACGTCGAAGCTGAACGGCGTCTTCTGCAGCACCACGTCGTCGCCCGTCAGCCCATAAGCATCCTGCATCCAAGCCAGACGGTTGTGCAGACCCGCATGCGTGTTGGCCGCACCCTTGGGCTTACCGGTCGAGCCCGACGTGTAGATCATGTAGGCCAGATGATCGGCATGCAGATCGTCGAGCGATGGCGCGCTCACTGAAGTAAGAGCCTTTGAAGATGTAAGCGCCGAGGTCTCGTCGCCCCGCTCATCCAGATCGAGCAGGATGCGAGTCACCCCTTCCTGCAGCGGCAACGCCCCGGCGGCCACCCCTTGCAGCAGCACCACCCGCAGCCCCGCATCCGACACCATGTCGGTCAGTCGCCCGGCTGGATACTCCGGATCAAGCGGCAGATAGGCGCCGCCCGCTTTGAGCACCGCCAGCAATCCCACCACCAGTTCAAGCGAGCGTTCAGCGCAGACCCCGACCAGCACATCGGGACCCACCCCCAAGTCCCGCAGCCGATGCGCCAGCCGGTTGGCGTGGGCGTCGAGGGCGGCGTAGCTGAGCGTACGGTTCTCGAACACCACTGCGACCGCATCCGGCGTGCGTACAGCCTGCGCGGCAAACAGCGCCGGCAAGGTCGCGGCCGGAACCTCGCGCGCGGTGTCGTTCCAGCCCCGCAGGATGGTGTCGCGCTCCGAGCGCTCCAGGATCTCCAGCGAGCCGAGCGCGCGGCCCGGGTCCGCAACCGCGGCCTCCAGCAGCCGGATCAGGCGGCCGCCCAGTGTTTCCACCGTCGCTTCGTCGAACAGGTCGCTGGCGTATTCCAGCACGCCGTCGATCCCGCCCGGCGTGCCGTCGGTGAGCCGCCGCTCGACGAGCCCGACCGACAGGTCGAACTTCGCGCTCGCGGTCGCGATCGGCTCTGGCGTCACCGCAAGCCCCGGCAGCTCCAGTGTCGTGGCGCCGGCCTCGCCCGCCTCAAACGCCAGCATCACCTGGAACAGCGGGTGCCGCGACAGCGACCGCGCCGGGTTCAGCACCTCGACCAGCCGCTCGAACGGCAGCTCCTGGTGGCCGTAGGCTGCAAGGTTGCGGCCCCGCACCCGGCCGATCAGCTCACGGAAGCCCGGCTGCCCCGAGGTGTCGGTGCGCAGCACCAGCGTGTTGACGAAGAACCCGATCAGATCGTCCAGCGCCGCATCGGTGCGGCCCGCGATCGGGCTGCCGATCGCGATGTCGGTGCCGGCGCCAAGCCTACTCAGCAGTCCGGCCAGACCCGCCTGCAGCACCATGAACAGGCTCGATCCGGTCTCCCGCGCGAGGCCCGCTAGGCCACGGTGCAGATCGGCCGTGATGCTGAGCCCGACATGACCGCCGCGGTGGCTCGACACCGCAGGCCGCGGCCGGTCGGCCGGCAACTCGATCTGATCCGGCAGGTCCTGCAGCGCCTCGGTCCAGAACGACAGCTGCCGCGACAGCGCGCTGGTGCCGTCATTCTCATCGCCCAGCGCCGCCTGCTGCCATAGCGTGTAGTCGGCGTACTGCACCGGCAGCGGCGACAGTCCCGCTGCGACGCCCTGGCGTCGCGCCCGGTACAGCGCCGCCAGGTCTCGCGCCAGCGGACCGAGCGACCAGCCGTCACCCGCGATGTGGTGCAGCACGATCAGCAGAACGTGCTCAGCACCGCCATGTTGGGCATCCGCAATCTCGAACAGATGCGCCCGCAGCGGGATCTCGCGGGACAGATCGAAGCCACGCCCGGCCGCAGTCGTCAGCGCCGCCGGGAGGCTCGCTTCATCAACCGAGCCGATCTCAAGCCGTGGCCGCGCCGACAGCGGCGACAGTATCTCTTGCCGCGGCACCCCGAGCCGGTCCGGGAACACCGTGCGCAGGCTCTCGTGCCGCTCGACCAGATCGCCCAGCGCCTCCTCCAGCGCCGTGCGGTCGAATGTCCCCTGCAGCCGCACCGCCAGCGGGATCACATAGGTGCCGCTGATCCCCTCCAGACGCTCCAGGAACCACAGCCGACGCTGCGCATAGGACAGTGCGATCTCGGAAGGCCGCGGCATCGCCACCAGCGGCGGCCGTGATGCCGCCGCTTCCGACGACAGCCGCTGAGCCAGCGCCTCTACGCTCGGCGCCTCGAACAGGCTACGGATCGCTACCTCGACGTTCAGCGTCGCCCGGATCCGGCTGATCAGCCGCGTCGCTAACAGTGAGTGCCCGCCGCGCTCGAAGAAGTTGTCGTCGACCCCGACCCGCTCGACGCCGAGCACCTCGGCAAACAGCGAGCACAGGATCGCCTCCTGCGGCGTCCGCGGCGCCCGATGCGAATGCGATGCACCCAGCTCCGGCTCCGGCAGCGCCCGGCGGTCGAGCTTGCCGTTCGGAGTAAGCGGCAGCCGCTCCAGCACCACCAGCGCGGACGGCACCATGTAGTCCGGCAATTGTCGCGCCAGCACAGCCCGCAGCGCCGAGGTGTCGAGCGCCACTCCCGAAGCCGCCACCACATAGCCAATGAGCCGCTGGCCGCCCGCCCCATCCTGTCGCGCGATCACGGCGGCCTGCGACACGCCCGCCTGCCCAACTAGCGCCGCCTCGATCTCGCCCGGCTCGATCCGGAACCCACGCAGCTTCACCTGCGCGTCGGCCCGGCCCAGGAACTCCAGCACACCGTCCGACCGCCACCGCGCCAGGTCTCCGGTCCGGTACATCCGGCTGCCGGCAGAGCCGTTCGGATCAGCAACAAACCGCTCCGTCGTCAACGACGCCCGGTTCAGATAGCCCCGCGCCAGCCCAACGCCCGCGATGTACAACTCGCCGGCAACCCCGCACGGCACCGGCTCAAGCCCGCCGTCCAGAACATAGACCCGATAATTCGCCATCGGACGACCAATCGGAATGATCGAGCCAACTTCATCATCGAGCAACGCGATGACGAGACCGCGTCGATCGTGGTTTCGGTCGGACCGTAGAGATTGGTGACCCGCGCGACCTTGAGGTAGCGCGAAATCTCGTTCCGAAATTCGCCCGTGAAGGCCTCACCACCCAACGCCAGATGATCGAGCGATGCGGTTCTCGGAGCGTCGCGAAGCACCGATTCAAAAAACGAAGGCACGCAACTGATGAACGTCACGTCGTCGCGCTTCATCTGCTGCCAGAATTGAATAGGCGATTCCCGAACGGTGTCGCTGATAACGACCGTCGCCCCACCACCTATGAAAGGCAGCAACGCCTGCTCGATCGAGGGATCGAACGCCGGCGAAATCAACAGCGCCGCACGGAAACGCTCGCTCACATCGAAGTCGCGGCCAAGCGCCAGCATCTTGTTGGTCAAGGCTCGCGTGCTCGACGACGACGCGCCTTCGGCACTCCGGTCGAACCCGAGGTGTAGATGACATAGGCCGGATGGCGCGGATCGAGATCGAGCGGCGGCGCGGTTGCTGGCGCGCGTGCAATCGCCGATGCGTCGGCGTCGAGCTGCACGACTGCGTGAGCCCATCGTGCCGGGCAGCCGATCGAGCAGCGCCGATTGCGTCACCAGCACCGGACACGCCGGCATCGGCCAGCATGAAGGCCAACCGCTCGCGCGGGTAGTTCGGATCGAGCGGCAGATAGGCGCCGCCAGCCTTGAGGATGCCGAGCAGGCCGATCACCATCTCGGGCGAGCGCTCGACACACAGCCCCACCACGGTCTCGGGCCCAACTCCGAGCGCTGCGCAGATGATGCGCCAGCTGGTTGGCGTCGCGCGTCGAGCGCCGCGTAGCTCAGCGTAACGGTCCTCGGCGATGACGGCGCGGCCTCCGGCGTGCGCAGCGCCTGCGCGGCGAACAATTCGGCCACGGTCGCCGGCGCCACCGCCCGCGCGGTGTCGTTCCAGAGCCGCAACGATGGTGTCGCGCTCGGCGGGCTCGAGCATCGCCAGATTGCCGACCGAGCAATCGGCATCGGCCATCGAATTCAACAGCCGCAGAAATCTCTGTCTAAAGCCTTGCGCATCGGCCGTGGTGTGGAGCGCCGGATTGACATCGAAGTCGACCCGCAGCGGGCCGCCATCCGAACGGTCGTAGACCGAGATCGACAGATCCTCGACCGGCCCCAAGGAAAGATTATGCGCGGTCGCGCGGCAGCCAGCGAAGCTGAAGCCGTAGTTGAACGGCATGACGTTGATGCTGAGCCCGAACAACGCCCGGTCATCGACGTCGCCGCCCACCTCGCGGCGCATGTCCACCAACTGATAGCGCTGGTGCTGCAAGCCCGAACGCGTGCGTTGCGACGCCTGGCCGACGACGTCGAGCACCGTCATCGCCGGGTGTACCGCCAGCCGCAGCGGCAGCACGTTGGATGCCATGCCGGGGATAAGGCGCGAAGCTTCGCTCCGCGCCGCAACCGGCAGCCCGAGAACCACATCGCCCGCGCCGCCGAGGCGATGCAGGAAGATCGCCGTCGCTGCGGTCATCACGCGAGCGAGACTTGCTCGGCTGCGAGCAGCCAATGTTCGCAGCCTTTGTTCACAGGAGCGCGGCAGGACCACCGTCGCACGCACGAAGCTCGCGGACTTGGCCGGCGGATGGCTGCTGAGCGTGAGGCTGCCCGCTTCTGGCCTCGCCGCTAATGCCTCGCTCCAGTATTGCCGATCCTCGGCGAGTTGCTCGGACGCGCGGTAAGCGGCGTCCTCATCCAGCAATCCGGCAAGCGAGCCGAATGCGTCACCGTGCGCCGCCTGTCCGGCACAGAGGCCCGTGTAAACGCCGGCGACGCGGCGGGCCACCAGCCACATCCCGAATCCGATCCAGCGCAATGTGATGGTAGCGCGCGTACCAGAAGCACCGCGTTGGCGATACCTTGAACAGCGCGAAACCGAACAGCGGCCCGCGCGCAGGGTCGATCGGCCGCGCCAGATCGGCCTGCATCCATGTTACGGCGCAGGCTCGCGCGTCGGTCTCGCCGCTGACATCGATGATGGGCAGGGACCAGGCGATCGGCTCGTCGACGAACTGCCGTGGTTCGCCGGCCTCTTCGAAAAACCGAAGACGCAGCGCCTCGCCCTCGGCAACGACCTGTCGCAAGGCGCGCTCGAACAACGGGAGAACGATGGCGCCATCGATCTCAATATATTCGCCGATGTTGTAAGCAGCGCTTCCGGGGTCGATCTTCTGGGCAAACCAGATGCCAAGCTGCGCGCTCGACAACGCCAGCGCCTCGCCCACCGGCGTGCGTTCCTTGTCGACCTCCAACTCACCGGAATCAAAACTCAGATCAGACACTGACCGGACGACCCCGCTCACAGAACCAGTTTGCGACGCAGCAACCTGTTCAGGTTTCTGAATTGAGCCAACACGCATCGGCCTGCCGGCTGCTGCACCGGCGCGACCACGTCTTGTTCAGGGATGCTCCGGCGCCCCATGAACCGCCGGTCTGTGATGGCGCGGCAGCACCTTTATTACCCCCAAACCGACACGGCTAAACTAGCCCCAGCCGGGTCACCAGCCAAAGCAAGTCCGCAGGTTATTCCCGCCCCTGCTAGAGCTATGAATATAAACGATAATCAGCGTTTCAGGCAATAAATAACGCGCCGGGGTTCCGTTCTCTATTCGTTCCCGTGCAATACGTCGGTGCTGGTCCGGTTTCGACCCCAGGTGGCTGGTCTCAAACCGGGCGAGTGACCTGATTTGGGACTCGGGTTGCGATCATCGGCTTGCCTTCCGTCACCGGAGGCTGGCGTCCGCTCTTCCCCCAAAATCGGACATTTGGTGCGGCGGTCCGCATGTCCGCTAAGTGCCAATAGCCGAACTCGAATCGCTATTCGCTCGCCTCGTCAGCGATGGCGAGAAGCGTCGGCGGAATTATCATGCCAAGCTTCTTCGCGGTTCTGAGTTAGATGACCAACTCGAAACTGGTCGGCTGCAGCACAGGCAAGGTCGCCGGTTTCTCACCATTCAAAATCGAACCGACGTAAAATCATCGGACCGCTAGCCCACTCGATGTCCGCTTTCGGTCAAAAGCAGACGTGACGACCTAATTTCGCGATGTCCGCTCTACCCCAAAAGCGGACATCAGGAGGTCGTGCTGGGATGTCCGTTCAGTGCCAATAACTGCCTCTAACGGTGCGAATGCCAACCGGCCCAGAACGCCGCTGGCTTTCTATTGGCTTACGGGGATTGCCGCAGCGGCGCGCTGTGACATAGGCTATCTGCTCGCGAAGTTGGGGGCACACATGAATTTTCCGCAAGCCATTGCGTCGGGATTTCGGCACTACGTCACCTTTGCAGGACGCGAATATAGAGCGGGTTCGGGGGGCGTCATTTGCTGGCACGCTTGATCGCTTTTGCAATGCTGGCTGCCTTGACTGCTCCAGCGAGCGCGAGCGCTGGGGTCAAGGAGGTTTCGCCCAAGTTGGCCGCGTGCCACGACCACGCGACGCAAAGATACATCGCGGATTTCCGTCAAGTCGGCCCCGCTCGCAAACGGCATGACGAGGTTCCCACCGTCGTCACGACATTTCAGAACGACAATCCCAGGTACGAGCACTACGTCGCCGAGTGCATGAAGCGCTTGCATCTCAAGAAAACGCGATAAATCGCTTCATTTTGGATCGAAAAAGCACGGAGCTATATGTGCACTTCCGGGACACAATGACAGTGGACTGAATTCGAATTTGGGAACGATCTTCGGCCTGAGGCGTTGGAGTCCCCGCCTCTATGTCAAATAACACAGGCCGCGGATGACCCCTGCAGATCGGTACCGCCTAAAGGCGGGCGACTTGGCTTCTCTGGCGCGAGCCGAAACCGATCCATTCGGGAAAGCGGAATACGAAAAGCTGTCGCAGGCCTATTTGCGTCTGGCCGAGCAGGCAGAGCGCAACAGCCGCGTGGACCTCGTGTACGAAACCCCGCCGCCTCGGCAACCGCAAGACCAACCGCAGGTCCAGCAACAACAGCAATCGCAACCCAAACCCGACCGATCGTAGGGCGCGGGAGAAATGTATCCCTCCTAAGCGCCATGTCCCGCCGGCCCCGCCGGAATAAAAGCCAGCGCAACAATGCGCGGCGCGACACAATATCGGAAGCTTACAACCCGCCCGTTGCGGACCCCGGCGGTGCCGTTCGACAAATCCACTTCGACATCGTGGTGATCCAAAAACGTCCGGTCGAGGGGATAGACCGCCTTGTAGATCGCCTCCTTGATCGAGAACAGCAGGCGGCCGTGACATGAGCCGGCGTGAATTGGGTCGGCTTGAATTCTCGCACGCTCCTTCAGCGTGGCTATCATCGGCAACAGATCGGAGGCGAGCGGCTCGGCCGGCTCGGCATCGACCCCGATACTGGAAAACTCGCGCTGGCTTGCTATCGCCGCAATGGCGACTTCGGCATCATGCGCCAGCGATCCGACGATGCCCTCCGGCCAGAGCGGCATGCCCGCCGTGGACTTGGGGATTGCGCGCGGCGCTTGGCCCAAGCGCGCCAACAATTCGCGCGCAACCATGCGTGCGGCGCCGCTCGCGCGCCGCACCTTGATCACGCTTGCGGCAAACGCTGCCGCCTCCTCCGGCAGCAGCGCCAGATCGTCGCCATCGGCAATGAGCCGATGACCGACCAGGATGCCCGGGACGGACATGGCCTCGATGGCGCGTTGCAGGGGCAGGCTTGTCGCGGTCATTGGTCGATTCATTGTCGCATTCCGGGCGAGCGCTACCAAACACTCAGAGACCTCCGCCGCAGGCCTCGTTTCGGGCGCAACCCGGGCACGCCCGACCAAGCCTGCGGCGTTCTGCCCAGCCCCACCGAAAACGGCGTTATATACAGCCCCACAAGGCCTTGGCACCCGCAGCGCCGATCTGTTAGGACTCAAAGGGCCGGCGCGGACTTTCGCGGTGATCGCATTCGTTTGGTTGAGCGATTGACCCCGGTGGAATACGGCGGGCTTGCCGACAAGATTTATTTACGGACTGAGACAAAGAGGAATCCGGACATGACAACCCAATCGACCAATTCCGGCACCACCCCGATGACCGACGAACAGAAAGAAGAAGCAGCGTCGCAGCTGGTCGACCGTTTCTCGTTGTGGTCGGGCGCCGCGGGCCTCATTCCCGTGCCGCTGATCGACGTGGTCGCGGTCGGCGGCGTGCAGCTGCAGATGCTGCGTCGGCTTTCGGAAATCTACGGGGTGCCGTTCACCGACAATCGCGGCAAGTCCGTCATCGCGAGCCTCGCGGGCGCCATCATTCCCGCCAGCACCTCAACGACGACGGCGATGACCTTCGGCAGCCTGATCAAGGGCGTGCCGGGCATCGGATCGGCGATCGGCGCGCTGACCATGCCGGTGTATTCGGCCGGCGTCACCTATGTGATCGGCCGCGTGTTCATGAAGCACTTCAATTCGGGCGGCTCGCTGCTTGATTTCAATCCACCGGACTATCGAGAGTTCATCAAGGCTCAGCAGGCGAAGTTCAAGCGCAAGTCGGCGCCGTCGGCCGGGGCGTCCGGTTCTGCTGCCGGGACAACGGGGGCCTGAGGGCAACGGCGGCGGGGTACCTGACCGGTACGAGCCCACCTTTGCCCAGTCACCCTTGTCCAGGTGACTGGCCCATGTGAAGGAGCGGCGGTTCGGGCCCGGATCGACCGTGTCGAGGGAGACGTTGCGTCATGGTTCTACCGCTCGCCATTCTGGCAGCCTATCTAGTGTTCTGCATTCTCGTCGGGCTCTGCGGCAGCCAACGCCGGATGGGATTCACCGGAACATTTCTTCTGTCGCTGGTCATCACGCCCGTGCTCGGCCTGCTTGTGCTGCTGATTACCGGACCGTCACGCCGCGCTGAAACGGCGCGCCGCGCCGAACTGGCGCGGCAAAGCCGGTTGCGCCGCTGGCGGAGCAGCTAGGTGCCATTGCCGGCGGCGGATCCAGGCGTGATCGAGCAGTTCCCTGCTGGTAAACGGGCGGCGTAGTATGTCCTTCCTCGAGCTCGTTCGCCGTGAAATGGAAGGCTCGTTGGGCCGGCTGGTCTTCGTGTCGGCCATGGGCGGACTGAGCACGACCGCCCTCATCGGCGCCATCAACGCCGGCGCGGGAGCCGCGGACCGGGGCGAGATCAATCTCTGGGCCGCCGGTTTTTTTGTCACCGCGCTGCTGCTGTTCATCCAGTCGCAGCATTTCATCCTGATCACCACGACCGCCGAGATCGGCGGGATCATCCACAAGCTGCGAGTGCGGCTATTGGACTACGTGCGCCGCTCCGAGTTGCTGCCGCTGGAATCCATCGGCCGCGCCGAGATCGTCTCCGCCATCACCGGCGACACCGCGATCCTGACGCAGGCGAGCAACATGCTGGCGTTCGCGGTGCAGGGCGCGCTGCTGATCACGCTGGTGACGGCCTACGTCGCCTATCTGTCGTTCACCGCGTTCGTGCTGAGCGTCGTTATCGTCGGCACAGGCGCTGCGATCTTCCACTCCAAGACCAAGCAGCATGCCGCGGACATGCGCGAGGCGGCGGGATGGGAAAACAAATTGTACGACCGGTTGAGCGACGTGCTTGACGGCTTCAAGGAGGTGCGGCTGAACCGGGCGCGTAGCGACGCGCTGTTCGACCACCTGGTCGACGTCTCGCGAACCGCCGCCAACATCAAGATCCGCACCCAGAGTGAAACCTATCGACGCATGGTGCTTTTGCAGACCTCGCTCTACATCCTGCTCGGCGCGGTTGCCTTCGTCGTGCCGATGTTCAGCATAAGCCCCGGCTCGGTCACCAAGGCGGTCACCGCGCTCGTGTTCATCGTCGGCGCGTGCTCGGGGCTGGTGCAATCGATCCCGATCATCGCCGCGGCGAACGCGGCCGCCGATCGGTTGGCGCAGCTTGAGGTCAAGCTCGCGGGGATCTCGAGCCTGTCGGATGAAATCCCGGCCGAGCCCGCCAAGAAATTCACCAAGATCGAAGTGCGCGACGTGGAATTCCACTATCCCGGCAAGACGGCGGATGCGCCGTTCAGGGTCGGGCCGTTCAATTTCACGCTGAATTCCGGCGATCTCGTCATTCTGACCGGCGGCAACGGCTCGGGCAAATCGACGTTCATGAAAATTCTGGCGGGCTTCTACCGTCCGGCGGCGGGCGAACTATTGCTCGACGGCACGCCGGTGGAGGGCGAGCGCTTTGAATATTACCGCAGCCTGATCACCGCGATCTTCCCCGACTTCCATCTGTTCCAGCGGCTCTATGGCATCGATGATCCCAGTCCCGCCGAGCTCGCCGATATGCTCACCCAGTTCAAGCTGCAGGAAAAGACGCGGCTCTCCCACGGCGAATTCCAGACCACAGATCTGTCGAGCGGCCAACGCCGGCGGCTCGCGCTGATCGTCGCACAACTCGAAAAGCGGCCACTGTTGATGCTGGACGAATGGGCCGCGGATCAGGATCCGGAATTCCGCCGCAAATTCTACTTCGACTTCCTGCCGACGCTGCACCGGGCCGGCATCACGGTGGTGGCCATCTCGCACGACGACCGATATATCGACGAAATGGATGTGCCGATCCGCCGGCTGCGCATGGACGAAGGGCGTTTCACTGAGCTAAGTTCGGTGGAGACCGGCTGATGAAACCGCATCCTGAATCGCTGGATGGGAAGCCGCCGCCGAAGCGCTATCGGTGGTGGCGCTTTATCGAGCATAGCCTGCCGGTCATCATCATCTACCTGATGGTCGCGACGCTTGTGAGCTTCTTGATCGCTCCGAACGTGATCGTCACGGTGCCGACCGGCCATGTCGGAATTTTGTGGAAGCGCTTCCGCGGCGGCACGCAGCTCGACCCGCGCTCGCTGAAGGATGAAGGAATGCGCGTCCTGCTGCCATGGGACAAGCTGTTCCTGTATGACCTGCGGCTGCAGACCCACGACGATACCTACAACGCCATCTCCAAGGACGGCGTGTACCTAACCGCGACGATCAATATCCGGTTCCGGCTGAAGCACGACGCGGTCCCGCAACTGCATCAGACCATCGGGCCGGACTACATCAAGCGGATGCTGAGCCCCGAGATCGGCAACCGGGCACGCGAGATCTTTGCCGAATACACGGCGGAAGAAGTCTATTCGACCAAGCGTCAGGAAATTCAGAAGAAGATACGCACTCACACCGAGGCCATGCTCGGGGAGAGTATGATTCAGCGATCCGAGCAGGAGAGCGAATACGGCGAACATTACCGGGTGTCGCTAAACGAATTTCTCATCATCTACGACACGCTGGTGCTCGGTCTGGAGCTGCCAGCGACGGTGAATGCCGCGATCAACCGCAAGATCGAGCAGTACTACCTGGTGCAGGAGTACGGCTTCCGCGTCGAGCGAGAGAAGAAGGAATCCGAGCGCAAGCAGATCGAGGCGAACGGCATCCGCGACTTCCAGCAGACGGTCTCGCAGGGAATTTCCGATTCCTACGTGCGCTGGCGGGGCATCGAAGCAACGCTGCAACTTTCGCAATCGCCCAACACCAAGATCGTGATCATCGGCAGCGGCAAGGACGGTCTGCCGGTCATCCTGGGCAACGTCGACACGCCGATGCAGCCTAATCCCGCGCCGGCCGCTGTCCCCCCCGTTACCGACAACAGCGAAGCCGCCAAGCAGCGGCCGACCAGCGCCAGTCCGCCGTTCCTGGAAAAGACGCCGGCCAGCAATCTGCAGGGCCCGGCGGAAAAGGCGTCGCCGACCGCCGTCCCAAGAACCTCATCGGACAAGCCGCAGGACACGCCTGCCGGCACGCCCTCGAACAACACACCCGCCGCGACCCCCGGTAAGCAATCTGAGGCGCCGGCGGCCGAGACGCGGACGTCTTGGACCTGGTCCGAGATCCAGGATTTGATATCGCGAGCGGTCGGCGCGGGAGGAACAACCACCGGTGGGCCGGCACAACAGACCTCGCCGATGTCGGGGCCAATTCCACGTCAGGCGGCAGGGGAATCGCCCCATCCGGCTGCAGGGCCTCCTCCACCGCCACGACCGCCCGAACGCGGTCCGCCGCGGCCGCCCGAACCGCCGCGATAGCAGCCGGATACGGCTTCGGAACGCGATTTCGCGCACGCACCTCTGGGGCCTGCACACCTAGGAAGTGCTTCTAGCTAAAAAGTAATCTGTGGGCTGTGGAAAGCGCGGGGTTGGCCCCCGGTGGTCCCGCTATAGTTGTGACGGGATTCTGCGAATCCTTCGAACGCGTATGTCGAGGAGGCGGCGGTAAGCTTTTGACTATGCGTCATGCCGGGGGTTTATTGTCGGCTGGGGAGGCTAATGTCGGAAGCAGTGCATTGGCGGGACCGAACTGACGTGGGGGCAGTTGCGCGGCTAGGCGCGGCGCTGTTCTGCGTGCTGGGCTGGTCGACCCAGCCGGCCCTGGCCGACACGCTGGAAGCGGCGCTGGCCTACGCCTACGCCAACAATCCGCAGCTCAACTCGCAGCGCGCGGTGGTGCGCGCCACCGATGAAGGCGTGCCGACGGCGCTGGCCGGCTACCGGCCGCGCGCCTCGATGACGGCCAATGTCGGCGTCCAGTCGCTGTCGACCACGATCCGCGAGATCGGCTCGACGACGCCGCGGAACGCGCCCGCCAGCTATTTCACCCAAAGCGGCGTCAACACCCCGCACGGCGTCGGCGCCACCGTGACGCACAACCTGCTCAACGGCTTCCAGACCTCCAACCGCACCAGGCTTGCCGAGAGCCCAGGTGTTCGCCGCGCGCGAGACGCTGCGCGCCATCGAGCAGACTGTGCTGCTCAACGCCGCCACCGCCTACATGAACCTGTTGCGCGAGGCCGGCGTGCTCGAACTGCAGCGCAGCAACGTCGAGGTGCTGCAGGAGCAGTTGCGCCAGACCAAGGCGCGGCTGGAAAGCGGCAACGTGACCGCCACCGACGTCTCGCAGTCGGAAGCACGCCTCAGCGTCGGCCGCACCCAGCTGTTCACCGCCGAGGCCAATTACGCGGCGGCGCGCGCGGTGTACCGGCAGGTGATCGGGCTCGACCCGGGCAGGCTTGCGCCGGCCACACCGGTCGACCGCTTCTCGCCCAGCACGCTGGCCGCCGCGACCGCCGCCGGCATCGCGCAAAGCCCCGCCGTCAGCACCGCGCAGCACAACGTCGACGTCGCCGTGCATCAGGTCAAGGTCGCCGAGGGCGCGCTCTATCCGACGTTGTCGCTGCAAGGCAACGTGCAGAAGAACTACGAGCAGACGCTCATCTCGCTGCAGTCGTTCACCGCCTCGGGCTCGGTGCAATACTCGGCGCCGCTTTACCAGGGCGGCGCCGAATATGCCGCGATCCGGCAGGCCAAGGAGACGCAAGGGCAGAAGCAGCTCGATCTCAGCGTCGCGCGCGACCAGGCGCGCATGACCGTGGCGCAGGCCTGGGCTCAGCTCGAGGCGTCCAAGAGCTCGATCGAGTCGATCCAGGAGCCAGGTGAAGGCGGCGGAAGCCGCGCTCAACGGCGTGCGCGAGGAGGCCCGCCTCGGCCAGCGCACCACGCTCGACGTGCTCAACGCCCAGCAGGAGCTGGTCAACGCGCGGATCGCCCTGGTGAGCGCGCAGCGCGACCGGCTGGTGAACTCCTACGCGCTGCTGGCCGCGGTCGGACGCCTCGCTCCGCAGGTGCTCGGGCTCACCGTGCCGACCTACGATCCGCAGGTGCATTACCACCAGGTCCGCGACGCCTGGGTCGGCGTGCGTACGCCGGACGGCCGGTAACGCCGCGCGGGTTCTCGGATCTGCTCTAGGTGGATTTCGGCACGCGGAGTGGCGAATAACGCCTTTCATGTTCGATGTAGCGCCCGTGAATTTCCTCGATCCACTCAACAATACGCAGATACGCAGTCGTCCCGATGCCAGGCACCGCGCGGGATGGAGGTTTGCGAGCAAGCCTTGCCAGCCGCCGGCACTCTGCGGAATAGCGGAAGAATTCGTCGGTCAGGAGCTGCTCACGGGGATCCATCGTCTGACGTCCAACCAGACCCTTTCCCCGTTCTCGTGAGATAACTCCAAGGGTACGGGTTGGTTTCGTTGCGCGGCGGCCACGTGCCGCGCTTTGGACGGCCTCCACAACCCGTTGTTTTCAATTCCTTATTTTCTTTATGGTTAATTCGTATTGAAGGTTGCAAGTGCTGGTAAGATGAGTTCCATGGCGGTGCGATCCATCGGTACGATGTCGTCGCGAAGGATCTAGATTGATGCGGCAGCCGGCCCGTCGGCAACGTTCCGAACTCGCGGAAGCACTCGCGGCTTGCCGAGGCGCATTCATTTCGATCGGCCTGATGAGCGGGATGAGCAACATCCTGATGCTCACCGGCGCTCTTTTCATGCTCGAGGTCTACGACCGTGTGCTGCCGAGCCGCAGCGTGCCAACGCTTATCGGACTCGTGATCCTCGCCGCCGGCCTTTATACGGCGCAGGGCCTGCTTGACATGATCCGCGCCCGCATTCTGGTGCGAATTGGCAGCCGCCTCGACGAGGCACTCAGCGGCCGGGTTTACGAAACAATCGTGCGTCTGCCATTGAAGGTTGGAAACCGCAATGACGGACTTCAGCCGCTGCGCGATCTCGACGCCGTCAGATCTTTCTTGTCGGGCACAGGGCCGACTGCGCTGTTCGATCTGCCATGGCTGCCGATCTATCTCGCGATCTGTTTTCTTTTCCATCCTTTAATCGGATTGTCCGCGCTGATCGGGGCCATCATCCTCGGCGTTATCACCATGATGACCGAGACCATGACCCGTGAGCCGACGCGGGCCGCGACCGTCTATGCGACGGCCCGCACTTCGCTTGCCGAGACGAGCCGGCGCAACGCTGAAGTTCTGACGGCCATGGGAATGACGAGCCGGATCGGCGCGCTCTGGAGCACCGCCAACACCAAGTACCTGGAGAGCCAGCGCCGCGCTAGCGACGTGGCGGGTGGCTTCGGAGCCGCCTCCAGGGTGCTGCGCATGATGTTGCAGTCCGGCGTACTCGCCGTCGGCGCCTATCTCGTGATCTATCAGTTGGCCACCGCGGGCATCATTATCGCAGGCTCGATTCTGAGCGCGCGCGCGCTTGCGCCGGTCGATCTCGCGATCGCAAACTGGCGCGGATTCATCGGCGCCCGGCAGGGCTGGAAGCGCCTCACTGAGCTGCTCGCGATGCTGCCCGGCCAATCGGAGCCGATGGAGCTGCAGCCGCCCAAGCAGAGCCTGGCTGTCGAGAACGCCGGGGTCATACCGCCCGGCAGCGACAAGGCCACTGTGCAGGATGTCAACCTGACCCTGCAGGCCGGCAATGGTCTTGGCGTCATCGGACCCAGCGGTTCAGGAAAGAGCTCGCTCGCGCGGATGATGGTCGGGGTCTGGCGCCCGGCGCGCGGCCGCATCCGCCTCGACGGCGCCGCGCTCGATCAATGGTCGCCGGATTCGCTCGGCAAGCACATCGGCTATCTTCCGCAGGACGTGGAACTGCTGGCCGGCACGGTGGCGCAGAACATCGGCCGCTTTGCCGAGCCGCTGGACCCAAAGGCGGTGATCGCGGCCGCCAGCGCCGCAGGCGTGCATGACCTGATCGTCAGCCTTCCCGAAGGATATGAAACGCAGGTCGGCGAAAGCGGCACCGCGCTGTCGGCCGGGCAGGCGCAACGCGTCGCGCTCGCGCGCGCTCTCTATGGGGATCCGTTCCTGGTGGTGCTGGACGAACCGAACTCAAATCTCGACGCAGAGGGCGACGAAGCCCTGAGCCGCGCCATCACGGGCGTGCGCGCGCGCGGCGGCATTGTGGTTGTCATTGCGCATCGTCCGAGCGCCATCGCCGGCGTAGACCTGCTGCTGATGATGAATCAGGGGCGTGCCCAGGCCTTCGGCCCGAAGGAGGAGGTTCTTGCCCGCGTGCTGCAGCGAGACGGAGCCGCCCCCGCGCGCCCGCTCAAGGTCGTGCCTGAACCGATGGCCGCAAAGTCATGAGCGACGAACCCAAATCGAACACCCCCCGATCGATCAGCCGCCACACGCTGGCCGGGTTGGTGATCGTCATCGTGCTCGCCGGAGGCGTTGGCGGCTGGGCGGGGACCATGACCCTGTCCGGGGCGCTCATCGCCCAGGGCTCGGTCGTCGTCGATTCGAACGTCAAGAAGGTCCAGCACCCGACCGGCGGCATTGTCGGCGAGCTTCGCGTGCGCGACGGCGACCGCGTCAAGCAGGGCGACATCGTCGTTCGTCTCGACGACACGGTCACGCGCGCCAACCTCGCCATCGTCACCAAGGGTCTCGATGAACTTTACGCCCGCAAGGCGCGGCTCGAGAGCGAACGCGACGGAGCGAGCGCGGTGAAGTTCCCGGCCGATCTGCTGGCCCGCACCAAGGATCCGGATATCGCTTCCATCGTCAATGGCGAGCGCAGGCTGTTCGATCTGCGCTACACCGCGCGCACCGGCCAGAAGGCGCAGCTTCGCCAGCGGATCGAGCAGCTCAACGAAGAGGTCCGCGGCCTCAAGGCTCAGCATGTATCCAAAGAGAAAGAAACCAAGCTGATCGACCGCGAAAAGGAAGGCGTCTACGATCTGTGGCGGCAGAAGCTCGTTCCGCTCACCAAGCTGACCGAGCTCGAACGCGCCGCGGCGCGCCTGGAGGGTGAAGCCGCGCAGCTCATCGCGCAGACCGCCCAGGCCGCCGGCAAGATCTCGGAGACCGAATTGCAGATCATCCAGATCGACCGCGATCTGAGCAGCGAGGTCGCCAAGGAGACGCGCGAGATCGACGGCAAGATCGGCGAGTTCGTCGAGCGCAAGGTCACCGCGGAAGACCAGCTCAAGCGCATCGAGATCCGATCGCCGCAGGACGGCATGGTGTTTCAGTCCAACGTGCATACCGTTGGCGGCGTCATCACCGCCGGCGACGCGATGATGATGATCGTCCCCGACGCCGACAACCTTACGGTCGAGGCAAAGGTCAATCCGCAGGACATCGACCAGGTGCGGACCGGTCAGGTCGCGCTGTTGCGGCTCTCGGCCTTCAACCAGCGCACCACGCCGGAGATTTATGGCACGGTGACCCGCATCTCAGCCGATGCCTCCACCGACCAGCGCACCGGGCAGACCTATTACACCGTCCGCATCGGCATGCCGGCCGACGAGGTCGCCAAGCTCGGCGATGTCAGGATGGTACCGGGCATGCCGGTCGAGGCATTCGTGCAGACCGGCGATCGGACGATGATTTCCTATCTGGTCAAGCCGCTGCACGATCAACTGATGCGAATGTTCCGGGAAAAGTGACGGGGAGACCGCTCCGGTCAGGCGCGGTCGGTTCGACATGAAGTGGCTCTCTGGTCTGGGGCGGCGGCTCACCTCCGCCCGAGCGCTGTGCGTGGTGCTGCTGTTTGCGCTGCTGTCTCTGCGCGTCACCAATCCCGCGCCGCTCGAAGAGCTTCAACTCCGGGCGTTCGATCTCTTCCAGGTCATGAAGCCGCGTGTCGCGACGCAACGGCCGGTCGTCATCGTCGATATCGATGAGGAAAGCCTCCGCAAGCTCGGGCAATGGCCCTGGCCGCGCACGCTTGTCGCCGACCTGATCACGAAACTGACCAGGCTCGGCGCGGCTGCCATCGCCTTCGACATCGTCTTCTCCGAGCCCGACCGGATGTCGCCTGCGCAGGCCGCTAATCTCTATCGCGATCTCGACGAGGAGACCCGAAACAAGCTGCGCGCCTTGCCGAGCAACGACCAGGTCATGGCGGACGCCATCAAGCAATCGAGGGTCGTGCTCGGCGAGACCGGATTGCCGACGGTCCAGCCGCAAATCGGCACCCAGATACCGGCCATGGGAATAGCGACGCTGGGCGGCGATCCGAAGCCGTTCATATTCACCTTCCCGGGACTTTTGCAGAATGTGCCGGTTCTCGAACACGCGGCCTCCGGCCGCGGGCTGTTCAGCATTCGCACCGAGCGCGACGGCATCGTGCGGCGCGTGCCGATGATCATGCAGGCGCAGGGCACCATCATGCCTTCGCTGACCTTCGAGATGCTGCGGGTGGCGACAGGCGCCAGCACCATTCTGATCAGGATGGACCCCGCCGGCATCAAGAGCGTGGCGCTTCCCGGATTTGAAGTGCCGACCGATCGAAACGGCCAGCTCTGGGTGCATTTCGCGCCGCACGACAAGGCGCGCTACGTGTCGGCCGTCGATGTCCTCGAAGGCCGCGTCACCGCCGATCGACTGTCGCGCCGGCTGGTCCTCATCGGCACCTCGGCGGCAGGCCTGCTCGATCTGAAGACGACGCCCAACGACCCCACCATGCCGGGCGTCGAAATCCACGCGCAGGTTCTCGAAGGCCTTCTGAGCGACGGGATGCTGTCGCAGCCGTACTATGCGATTGTCGCGGAAATGGGCGCGGCGTTCGTCCTCGGCATTGCCATCATCTGGTTGGCGCCGATCCTCGCTCCGGCTTTCCTGCTGCTGTTTGGCGCTGCCTTCATTGCGCTGCTCGTCGGCGCATCGTGGTATTGGTTCGCGGAACACAGGCTGCTGATCGATTTCACCTTTCCGCTGCTGTCCAGCCTCATTATCTACCTGACGCTGGTGTTCACCAATTTCGTCAAGGAACAGGCGCAGCGCCGCCAGATTCGCTCGGCGTTCGGCCAATATCTTTCGCCGACCCTCGTCGAGCAGCTCGCGCAGTCGCCGGAGAAGCTCGTGCTCGGCGGCGAGGCGCGCGACATGACGATCATGTTCAGCGACGTCCGCGGTTTCACCACTATTTCGGAGGTCTACAAGGACGATCCCCAGGGTCTCACCGCGCTGATGAACAGCTTCCTCACTCCGCTCACCAACGCCATCATCGACCGCAAGGGCACGATCGATAAATATATGGGCGACGCGATCATGGCGTTCTGGAACGCGCCGCTCTACGACGCGACCCATGAGCTCAATGCCTGCGAAGCCGCTCTCGACATGCTCGAGCGTGTCGACGCGCTCAACCGCGAACGTGAGGCGGCGGCGAAGGCCAATGGCTCGCTGTTCATTCCGATCAACATCGGCGTCGGCATCAACACCGGCCGGTGCGTCGTCGGCAACATGGGCTCCGACCTTCGCTTCGACTATTCCGTGCTGGGCGACAGCGTCAATCTTGCCTCCCGTCTGGAAGGCCAGTGCAAATCCTACGGACTTCCGATCATCATCGGGTCGCGGACCGCGCGCGCCGCCAAGGACAAATTCGCGCTTCTCGAACTCGATTTCATTGCGGTCAAAGGCAAGAAGGAGCCGGAGGTGGTCTACTCCATCGTCGGCCGCAAGGAGCTGGCTGAATCGGGACGGTTCCTGCGCTGGCGCGAGCTGAACATGAACATGCTGTCACGCTATCGCAGCCGCGACTGGACCGGTGCGCTGGCCGCCATCGAGCAGGGCCTCGCCGCCGACGAGGAGAACAGATTCAAAACGCTCTACAACATCTATTCCGAGCGCATCCGCACCTTCCAGATTACTCCGCCACCCGACGATTGGGACGGGGCCTATGCCCTCGATACCAAATAGAACGGCCCCTGGGCGCTGACGGACGAGGCCGATTTCACGACGCTCTCAAGCGCTCTTTGGTTTCTTCTGGGAGCGACCGGCGGTGGCTCGCTTCGACGTGTTCAGCGTCACGGCGGCGCGAATGAGCGCCTTCAACGCCGCCTCGTCGATCTTATCGCCCTCATGGATATCGATGGCGCGCCTCATGTTGCCTTCGAGGCTTGAGTTGAAGACGCGTGAGGGGTCCTTGAGCGACGCGCCCTTGGCGAAGGTCAGCTTAACGACAGCCTTGTAGGTCTCGCCGGTGCAGATGATTCCGTCGTGCTCCCACACCGGAACACCCAGCATCGAGTTCGACGGCTTTCTCCATTTCACCTCCTCGACCACGTCGGGGTCGGCCTCTCTGATGAGAACTCGGACCCGGGCGAGCGTTTCGCCCCGCCAATCACGGAGATCCTTGATTTTCGCATCGATTAGCCGAGAAGGAGAATCTCCTCCTTTTGCCTCCTTCGTGCCGCTCTTGAGCTTCTTCATGCCTGTAGTCGCTTTCTTCATGTTGTTATCGCCCTAGCCCGCTCACTATCCAACGGCAATTTACCACTCATTGCGGAGATCAAAACGAGCAATGCATATCGGAAATGCTGACATGCGTCGGACAACAAATATGTACGCATGTCACACCGGCAAATGCTGCCTCGTCATGATGTCGGAACCTACAGAAGGAAACCAACCATGACTGCAAACGATCTCTTCGCTGCGGCCCCTGAACTCATGAAGAAATGGGCCGCCATTTCGGTCGCCGCCGTTTCGAGCCTCGAACCGACCCTCATCGGGCTCGTGGAAATCCGCGCCTCCCAGATCAACGGCTGCGCCAACTGCATCAATATGCATACAGCGGAAGCGCGCACGAAGGGCGAGACCGAGCAGCGGATTTACCTGTTGTCGGCCTGGCGCGACGCCCCCTTCTACACCGACCGCGAACGTGCCGCGCTCGGCTGGACCGAGGCGCTGACACGGCTTTCCGAAGGGCATGCGCTCGAGAGCGCCCGCGAAGCCCTGAAGGCTCACTTCACCGAGGCTGAGCAGGTCAAGCTCACATTGATGATCAATGTCATTAATGGATGGAACCGCATCTCGGTCGGGTTTGGCATGTTCATCGATCCGGCAGAAGCAAAGTCTGCCGCCCAGGCGGCGGCCGCCTGATGGCCGGCGTCGGCCACGAGGACGCAGCGGCGAGTTTCGACCCGCTGCGTCCCAAGCTCATGCGCGTGGCTTACCGCATGCTGGGCTCGGTCGCCGACGCCGAGGATATGGTGCAGGAGGCCTTCATCCGCTGGATGAGGGCCGACCGCAGCGAGGTGCGTGAACCCGAGGCGTTCCTACGCCGCACGGTTACGCGCCTCTGCCTCGATCAACTCAAGTCGGCGCGACATCAGCGCGAGACTTATGTCGGGCCTTGGCTCCCCGAACCCGTCGTTGAGGAGTACGAAGAGGAAGACGTCACCTTGCCGCTGATGCTTGCGCTGGAACGGCTTTCTCCGCTCGAACGGGCGGCCTTTCTGCTGCACGACGTGTTCGGGCTGGAATTCGAGGAAGTCGCGGCGACTATCCAGCGCGATCCCGCGGCCTGCCGGCAGCTTGCTGCTCGCGCACGCACCCATGTCCGCGAGACGAGACCTCGCTTCAAGGTCGAGAAACAGCGTGGGCTCGAACTTGCCGAGGCCTTCTTCACCGCCTCGCGCAACGGCGACATGAAGGCGCTTGGGGCGATGTTGGCGGCCGACATCAGTGTCCATGCGGACGGTGGTGGCAAGCGATTGGCATCCATGCAGCCCATCGTCGGATTCGATGCCGTCATGAAGTTTCATCAATTTCTGGCGGACGAATTCCGGAAAAATGGCTCGAAACTTGTTCGTGCCGGTTTCGTCAACGGATTGCCCGGCTTCATCACGCTGGAGGCCGACGGCGAACTCCAGACAACTGCGCTGGAAATCGAGGACGGAAAGATTTCCGCAATCTATGTGGTGCGGAATCCTGACAAGCTGAAGCATCTGCACTAGGGAATCGCACGGTGCGCCGGCCGGAACGAATGATATAAGCTCGCGATCCGTTGCACTGTCGGAGTGTCTCTCGGGAGAAACAGCAATGCCCAACATCGTTCGATTGCATCGCGTCCTGGCAACGAAGCCCGACAAGGTCTATCGCGCCTTCATCGAGGCGGACGCCATGGCCAAATGGCTGCCGCCCAACGGCTTTACCTGCACCGTGCATCACTTCGACGCGAAAGTCGGCGGCACCTTCAGAATGTCATTCCGAAACTTCACCACGGGCATGAGCCACTCTTTCGGCGGAGAATATCTGGAGCTCGTGCCCGGCGAGCGCTTGCGCTACACGGACAAATTCGATGATCCAAATCTGCCGGGCGAAATGAAGGTGACGGTGACGCTCAAGCAAGTGTCTGTCGGCACTGAGCTGAACGTTGTGCAGGACGGCATACCCGACGTCATTCCGGCTGAAGCCTGCTACCTCGGCTGGCAGGATTCGTTGCGAAACCTCGCCAGCCTCGTCGAGCCAGAAATCAATCAATAGCGAAAAGAAAAATCGCGCACGCACCTCGCGACTTCCTGCTCACATTCGTTCACCGGGCAAAAGGCTTGCTTGTTTCACCCAGGCAGCGAACTGAGATTCGTCGAGCTGGTCGTCCTCGTGGATGTCGAGGTAGCGGACCTCCTTTTGTTTGGACTTGCCGGGCGGGACAGGACGCAGCAACGTGCCACGGAAGAAAGCCACCTTCACGTACTTCGCAAAGCAATGAAGGCTGAGGAACCAGCCTTGACCTTCACCCTCGACGCCGTAGAAGGGCGAATTCCATTTGACGGCCTTGCGCACGCCGGGGATGGTGCGCGCGATGAGCGCGTCGAGGCGGCGCCCAACATCGCGTTTCCAGCCCGGCATCGCCGCGATGTAGGCCTGCACGGAGGCGTCGCCGTAGCCCTTCGCGATCTGGGGATTGCCCCCTGCGAGGAGCGCCGGCTTCGCGGTCTTGCGAGAGTGAAACTTCGGCGCCGTCTTGTTCAGCGCGGTCTTGCGCGGCTTGGCTGCCTTCGTTGATTTGATCGACGTCCTGTTCGCCATTGCGTTCACTCGCAGATGCCTATGACAATTTTGTAAACAGGACTCAAGTCATTAACTTACTGAAAAATCACAAGAAAAATTCAAGGTGTGACGTTTCGCACTTCACGAGGAGGGCTTTGGGCACGATGGTTGCAGTCGGGGACGCCGCTCCTGGGGGACTCATGCGCCTGTTCATCGACAAACACCGCCCGATTTTTCATCGTTATCGGTGGTCCGTATGGCGCGCTTGAGGCTCCCGCCCGTCTCGCGCGAAGGGATTGTGGCTGAACGACGATCGCTGACGACCCCGCCGGTAGGTGGCAGCGCAGACTTCAATCTTAGGATACGGAAGTCAGTAATGCCCGCAGATGAAGCGTCGACGTCGGCTTCCTCGCTATCGGTTCTATTTTGGGGCGTCCGGGGCAGCGTCGCTTGTCCCGGGCCTGCAACGCTGCGCTATGGCGGCAACACGCCCTGCGTGGAAGTTCGTTGTGGCCCCCACACGCTGATCTTCGATGCCGGCACCGGAATTCGGCAGCTCGGCAATGCGCTGGTCAAGGCTCGAAATACCAACGACTTCGACATCTTCCTGAGCCACGGCCACATCGATCACATGGTCGGCCTGCCGTTCTTCGCACCCTTGTTCGTCACCGGGCAGGTCGTTCGCGTCTGGGCGGGCACCTTGCAACCATCCGGCGGCGTGAAGGAAGCCGTGCGAAAGCTGATGAGCTTTCCTTTCTTTCCGCTACAGGTCGACGCGCTGCATGCAAAGCTCGAGTTCCACGACTTCCGTGCCGGCGACGTGATCAATCCCCGGCCCGGCGTCACCCTGCGAACGGCGCCGCTCAATCACCCCGGCGGCGCGATCGGCTACCGGATCGAGTACGGCGGCCGATCCATTGCTTATGTGACCGATATCGAATTGGGCGATGGCCCGATCGATCCGGCGTTGCTGGCGCTGACCAAGGATGTCGCGCTCATCATCCTCGACACGACCTACACCGACGAGGAGCTACCGTCGCATGAGGGCTGGGGCCATTCGAGCTGGCAGCAGGGAATCCGGCTTGCGAACGCGGTTGGAGCGGGCCAGCTATGCCTGTTCCATCACGATCCCGACCACGACGATGCGTTCATGGACAAGGTCAAGACCGCGTCTGCGGCGGCGCGACCGGGCACGATCGTTGCGACCGAGGGAATGCAGCTCGATTTTTGATCGGCCGCTGTCGTCAACTCGAGCCTTTCGCCACGCCCTGAATCTCTCGCAGTTTCGCCCTGTTCTCGGCAACGGAGGCGTCCAGACGCGCGATGTTCTGCATCAGGCGCTCGGTGGTCAGCCGCAGGAAGTAGTAGCCGAACTCCGGATTCTGGAAGTAGAGCTCGAGCAGCCTGTCGTATGTGATGGTGAGCACCTCGCCATTCTCGAGGCTTTCGACGGTTCCGGTCCGGCGGTTTTTCGGATCGATGAAGCCAAGCTCGCCCATGATGCGTCCGGGCGGAAGCTCGACCCCAATTTCTTTCACTAGGAATTTTCCACTGATCGTATAGAACATCTCCTTGGCGACATCGCCTTTGCGAAACAGAACATCACCCTTCTTGTATTTGCGCGGCGTCATGAACGGCCGCAGCCAGTCCATCGACAAATCTCCTTGGGCTGAAACCCGCGCCTTCTTGACGAGGTTGAGCATCTGTCGCAGTCGGATGACGTTGATCGGCAGCGAGAGCAGATACAGGAAGAATGTCGCCACTGCGCCCGCGAGCGCGCCATAGGCGATGAAGAACACGATGCTGATGATGCCGATGATGCGCAGCGGCACAATGGTGCGCACCATCAGGGTGGCCACGTAGAATATCGCACCGACCAGCGCGAGCGTGTTGGCGAAATTGATATTCGCCAGCGTGATGTCCAGCAGCCGGTTGAACACCACGTCGGTGGTGATATTGTTCGGATCGAGACCAAGCTGGATCAGCAGCTTCTCGAACTCGGAGATTCTGTGCCGCGTATTCCAGGACGCGATCGAGTACCCCAGGCGAATCGGGGTTGGCGCTGCTCATACCTGTCTCACCCCAGTCCCTCCGGTGTCAGCCCCAATTGCGACGAATTTAATGCTGCTCCGGCAGGCTCGCTCCAAGGGAAACCAGACCCATAAATGGTTCCGCGGACACGCAATATTGGCTGTCCAGATACCCGTCGCAACACGGACAGGCGGGGGCCGGCCCTTCCGGCCGACTGTGGATGCAGCCGCGCCGCGAAACCGCGCTCCTATTTCACAGGAACAAACTGTGTGGTGAACATCACGTTGTCTTGCGGAATTTCCTTCAGCAGACCCATGTCGACGAATGACTGCTTGAGAATCGCCAGCGCCTTCGGATCGAAGGTGCCGTCCAAACTGAAGTTGCTCATCTGCTCGTCGTAGGCGCGGGCGGCCACCGACGGGCTGACGTTGATTACCTTGGCTGTGATCTCGACGGTCTTGGCCTTGTTCGCCTTCATGAAAGCAATCGTGTCCATCCAACCGCGCAGGTACGCGCGCACCACCTCGGGGCGCTTCTGGATCACCTCCTCGCGCACGAAGAACACGTGCGTGATGAAATGTTCGACGAACGGATCGGCGCTGGTGATGACGCGCCATTCCTTTTGTTCCTCCAGCGCATAGCCGGTCTCGAGCGAACCGATGTAACCGTCGATCTGACCGGTCTTGATCGCGGCGCGCGCCGGCGGCATGCCGCCGATCGGGACCACGGTGATGCCGGTCGGACCCCAGCCTTTGAGCGTACCGATCCGCCTGCCGATCCAGTCGGTCAGCGAGCCCACAGTAGTCACCCCGAGCTTCAGACCTTTGAGATCGTCCACCGTTTTGGCCGGAGAGTTGTAACCGACCATCACCGCCATGTTCTTTGGCACGCCGTACATGACGGCAACCGCCTTGGCCGGGACGCCCTTGACCATAAAGGCCATGCCCGGCCCGCTGCCGATCCCGACGTCGATGCTGTCGGCGGTCAACGCCTGCTGCATCTTGGCATCGCCTGCGGCGGCCGACGCCTCGATCTCAAGCCCGTGCTTGGCAAAAATGCCGGCTTCGATGCCAACATCGAGCGGCGTGAAAGTCCAGGCAAACGCCACCGCCTTGCCGACGCGCAATTTCTCAGCCGCCCCCGCGGGCGTCACGATCAGCGCCGCCAGACAGCACAACGCCGCACGGAACGTTCCTCGCATGGCATCCTCCTCGATCGCCGCGCCCCCGCGGCTCTTTGGCCGGAATCATTACAGAAAACGGTAACTTATGCCATGCACTATGGGCGCGACGCGTTGACCCGGAACAGGGCCAGCCTTAAACTCGTTGAATCAGCTAACTCGTTGAATCAGTGGCCAACGGCAGGACGTCCATCCATGCATATTATCGACTCGCATTTCCATTGGTGGCCCCGTTCGATTTTCGAAAAACTCTGCAAGCGCCAGGACTTCCCGAAGTGCCGGGTCAACAAGCGCGGCGGCTACGACTACATGCGTCGGACCGAGAGCGGCCAGCATCTCAACTCGTGGGCCGAGTGGTTCGATCTCGACAAGCAGTTCGAATACATGGACAGCCTCGGCCACCGGGTCGACGTGGTCTGCTCGATCGGGCCGTTCTCGGTGTCTTTCTCCGACATGCCGGTCGAGGAAGGCCGCGACTACGCCATCATGTGGAATGAGGAGATGGCGGGCGCGCAGAAGAAATACCCCGGGCGGCTCTGGGCCAGCGCGGCGGTGCCGCTGCAGGACACTCGCGTCGCCATCGAAGTCGTGGATGACGCGGTGAACCGGCTTGGCCTGATGGGCGTCAATCTGCCCGGCAGTGTCGGCGAAGACGCCCGCATCGATGCCGAGCGGTTGCAGCCGTTCTACGCGCATTGCGCCAAGCTCGGCCTGCCGATGTTCCTGCATCCGACCGACGTGATTTTTCAGGACATGCTCGACGGCTACGACGGCGCGCTGCATCTGAGCCTCGGCCGCGTGATAGAAGTCAGCGTCGCTGCGATGCGGCTTGTCCTGTCCGGTACGATGGAGCGCCATCCGGACCTCAAGATCGTCATGTCGCACACCGGCGGCTCGCTGCCCTACCAGTCCGGGCGCATGGACAAGAACTCCAAGGCCGCCAAGCTGCCGAAGCCGGTCAGCACTTATCTCAAGCGCATGTACTCCGATACGGTATCGCCGCACTCGGAGGGCATGCAGTTCGCGATCGACTATTACGGGATCGATAACGTGATGTACGGCACCGACTACCCGTGCTGGGATCCGGCACCGTGCCTCAAGCTGTTGGAAAATGTCGAGCTGACGGAGACTGACAAGCACAAGCTGTTCTATTCGAACGCTCGCCGCATCCTCGGCTTGAAGGATCCGGCGCCGGCAAAGACAGGCGCCAAGCGTGAGCCGGCGCTGGCTTAACTTAAGCAGTCAATCGGCGCAGCAAACTCTCTTATCCTCTCCCGCTTGCGGGAGAGGATCGATCATGCGGACGGGTGCCCTATGAGCAAGCCTCCGCTGACCCTGCAAGCACCGCCCTCCCCGGACCCGGTACCGGTGGTGCTGAACCCCGCGACGACAGCGCTGCTCGTGTTCGACGTCGTCGATCCCATTTGCGAGCGCTTCCCCATCTGCAGGACGCACATGGCGCCGGTGATCTCGGCGCTGCTGGCGCGGGTGCGGAAGGCCGGCGTCACTGTCGCCTACGGGACCCGGGCGCACCACAAGTCACACTGGCTGCCGGAGGTTGCGCCCACGCCGGGCGACATCCAGATCGAAAATCAGGCGCAGGACCGGTTCTACAACACCGAGCTCGACAAGATGCTCAAGGCCAAGGGGATCGCGACGCTCATTCTTGTCGGCTGGAAGGTGAGCGGCTCGGTAACCTACACCTCGGTCGGAGCGACGCTGCGCGGTTACACCGTCGTCGTTCCCGTCGATGCGAGCCTGGACGCCTCGGATTTCGAAATCGCGGTCGGGCGGCACCAGATCCTGAACCAGAACAGTGCGAATGCCACGAACGAACCTTTGAAGAACGGGGCCTCGACGCTGAGCCGCACCGATCTCATCGCGTTCAAATAGTGCGCGGGGGCGTGCGCGGAGATGCCACGCAGGATTTCAACGACGGCCGTAGCGCTCATTTCCGCGATACCACCAGCATGTCGCCCTTGCCGATGGTGACCGGCAGGCTTTCGCAGAATTCGCGCTTGCCGTTCAGGTCGAGCCGCATGCGGTAGGTGGGTTTACCGTCCAGCCTCACCACATGGCGCGAGCCCGAGCCATCGTAGCTCGTCACGCTCCGGGTGCTGAAATTTCCTGAACCGTCTTTCACGATGTCGTGGCCGTCCAGCGGCTGCTCGGCCACAGGCCGCCACAGGATCGGATCGATCGGATCGGCGGCGCCGACGGGCTGCGGATCGAAAAACCAGTAACAGCGGCCCGCGCCGCCGGGCCCGGCCTTGTCGTTACTAATCAGCCGGTACTGATAATAGTGCTTCACCGCACCGGCGAGCGTGACCATGCTCGCCTCGACCATGTCATCGACGCGAAAATTCTCCGGTTTCTTTTCGCCGGCAAACCTAATCCGCACAGTCTGCGCGGCGTTGAAGCGGAACTGCCTGACGGCAGCGGCAGCCTTGGCCGCAAGCTTGGGCTCCGAGATTTTTGGCTTCGAGCGCCGGACTTTCGACGCTTTGGTCTTTTTGGCCTTTCGGGTCTTGGCGGCGCTCATTCAATTTCTCGGCGCGAACCTTTCGTCCACGCTCTCCCACTTGTCGTAGCCGACGACCTTCTTGTATTCCTCGAAATCCATCCCGTCGTTCCGCCGCGCGAACTTGCCCGACTTCATGTCGAGGAGCACGGTCTCGATCGCCTTGGCGGCATGCATCACGGTGTCGAGGCCGAGCACCGCGCAGTTGAAGCCGATCTCGCCCAACTCCTCCATGGTGAGGATCGGCGTATGGCCGCCCATCAGCGGATTGCAAATCTGTGGGATGTCGAACATTTTGCCGATGCGCTGCATTTCCTCGATGCTGCGTGGCGCCTCGATAAAGATGCCGTCGGCGCCGGCCCGGGCGTAACGTTCGGCGCGCCGCATGGCCTCATCGAGATCGTAGACCGCGCGCGCGTCGGTCCGCGCCAATATCCAGGTCTCGGGGTTCATCCGCTCGGAGCACGCGGCGCGGATCTTGGCCTCAGCGATCTCCGTCGGAACCACCTTCTTGCCCACCATGTGGCCGCAGCGCTTGGGCCATTGCTGGTCCTCGATCAGGATCGCGCTCACGCCCATGCGCTCGTAGCTTTGCACCGTGTGGACCACGTTTTTCACGTCGCCATAGCCGTCGTCGCCGTCGACAAACACCGGCAGGTCGCAGGCCGCCATGATGTCGCGCACGCAGGCTGCGATCTCGCCGAAGCCCTTGAGGCCAACGTCAGGGACGCCATAGCGCGCGCCGACCGCGGGGAAGCCGCCAATGAAATAGGTCTCGAAGCCGAGTTTCTGAATGATCCGAGCGGAGAGCGCGTCGTGCGCGCCCGGGACAACCAGGAATCGCTTGTCCTTGACAGCCCGGTCGATGATCTGGCGAAAACTCGCTGGCATTGAGCGGCCTTTCGATTGCGGATATGGTCGGCGGGTCCAATCCCGCCGCGCGAATACAAGCGCAAATTACCCACTGAGACCAGCACCGAATCCGTGCGAACCAGAGTTGGAGCGGTTGCGTGATCTTCGTGGCGGTTGATATCGGCGGCACGTTCACCGACCTGATCGGATTCAACGACGAGACGCAGGCCTTCGTCCAGGCCAAGAGCCTGACCACGCCGGCGGAGCTGACGCAGGGCGTGATCAACTGCCTGAAGGAAAGCGGCATCGACGCTGGCGGGATCAACGAGCTGATCCACGGCTCGACCACCGCGATCAACACGCTGATCGAGAGGAAGGGCGCCAAGACCGGCCTCGTCGTGACGCGCGGCACGCGCGACGTCTACATCATCGGCCGCGGCAACCGGCCGGAGTCCTACAACCTGTTCTTCCGCCGTCACCAACCGCTGGTGTCGCGGCAGCTCACGCGCGAGGTCGACGAACGGCTGCTCAGCACCGGCGAGGTCTACGAGCCGCTAAAGAAATCGAGCGTGGCCGAGGCCTGCAAGGCGCTCAAGGCAGCGGGCGTCGAGGCGGTTGCCGTGTGCTTCCTGCATGCCTACGCCAACCCCGAGCACGAGCGCATCGCCGGCGCAATGATCAAGAAAGCGCTGCCGGGCGTGTACCTGTCGCTGTCGCACGACATCCTGCGCGAGTATCGCGAGTTCGAGCGGATGTCGACCACGGTGGTGAACGCCTATATCGGCCCCAAGGTCGGCGGCTATGTGAAAAGCCTGAAGTCGAGCCTGGGCGGGATCGGCTTCAAGGGCGATCTGTCGATCATGCGATCGAACGGTGGCGTGATGACGCCCGAGGTCGCAACCGAGCGGCCGGTGGCGATGATGGAGTCCGGGCCGGTCGGCGGCATCATCGCCTCGGCGCAAGTGGGGCTGGCGCTGGGTTTTGCCAATGTCATCTCCTTCGACATGGGCGGCACCACCGCCAAGGCGAGCCTGATCCGCGCCGGCGAGCCGACGCTCGCGCCGGGCTACTACGTCGGCGGCTATGCCAGCGGCCATCCGGTGATGCTGCCGATGATCGACGTGGTTGAGGTTGGCGCCGGCGGCGGCAGCATTGCCTGGCGCGACGACATCGGCGCGCTCAAGGTCGGCCCGCAGAGCGCGGGCGCCGACCCCGGCCCGATCTGCTATCGCGGCGGTGGCGCGGAGCCCACGATCACCGACGCCAATGTCGTGCTCGGCCGGCTCGATCCGGACAATTTCCTCGGCGGCACGATGAAGCTCGATGCCGACGCGGCGCGTCGCGGGATCAAGGAGAAGATCGCCGACCCGCTCAAGCTCGATGTGATCGTGGCGGCGCAGGCGATCGTCGATATCTCGATCAACAAGATGTCGCTCGCGGTGCGCGAGGTGTCGGTCGCCAAGGGCTACGATCCGCGCGACTTCGCGCTGGTGGCTTCTGGCGGCGCAGGCCCCCTGCACGTCTGCGCGATCGCTCGCGAGCTTTATATTCCGACGGTGATCGTGCCGCTGTTTCCCTCGCATTTCTCGGCGCTCGGCATGCTGCTCGCCGACGAGCGTCACGATTTCACGCGCACGGTCTATTCGGACTTGGCCAGCGTCGATTTCGCCAAGCTCGTGGCCGTGCATGGCGACATGGTGAAGGACGCCACGGGCAGCCTGCGCCACGTCAAGAATGCCACATATCAAATCCATCTCGATTTGAGATACATGGGCCAGGAGTTTACGCTTCAGGTTCCGGTCACGCTCGATCAGCTCAAGCGCGGCGAGCGCAAGGCGATCCGCACCGCGTTCGACGATCTCTACGAGCTTCGCTACGCGCACCATTCGCCCGACGAGCCGGTGGAGATGGTCAACATCCGGCTCGGCGCCATCGGCAAACGGCCGAAACTGAATTTTCCGAGCCTCGCTTCAGGCGGCGGCGCAGCGCCGGCCGGTGAGCGCGCGGCCTATTTCACCTCAGCTGAGAAGCCCCTCCCCGCCAAGGTCTATCGCCGCGAAGATTTGAGCGCGGGTGCGGAGATCACCGGGCCGGCGCTTATCCAGGAGCACGGCACCACCACGGTGCTGTTCGAGAACGACGAGTGCCGGGTGGCCCCCTCCGGCGAGATGATCGTCACCATCGGAGCCGCGCGATGAAGCTCGACACCGTCACGCTCGAGGTGATCCGCAACGCCCTGCCCGCCGTCGCCAACGAGATGGCGGCCGACCTGCAGCGCACCTCCTACAACATGATGATCTATGAGGTGCGCGACTATTGCACCGCGCTGCTCAACACCAAGGGCGAGCTGATCTCTCAAAACGTCGGCGGCGTCTCGCACTTCGTGGCAGACCTGGGCGTCCTCGTCGCCGATGGGATGCAACGCTACGGCCGCGACGGTTTCAAGCCGGGCGACGTCATCATCACCAACCATCAGGCGGTCGCCGGGCAGCACCTCAACAACGTCGTCATCTACATGCCCTACTTCTACAAGGGCGAACTCCTGATGTTCCTGATGGTGCGCGCGCACTGGATCGACGTCGGCGGCACATCGACCGGCTTCGGCGCCGGCGCGACCGTCGGCGATCCCTGGCTCGAAGGGCTGCAGCTCGACCAGCTCAAGATCTACGAAGAGGGCAAGCTCAGCGAGCCGCTTTATCGCGTCATCAAGGACAACATCCGCTTCCCGGAATCATCGCTCGGCGACATGAAATCGCAGATGGCGGCCTGCCGCCTCGCCGGCCGCCGCCTCGACGAGCTGTTCGAAAAATACGGCCGCGACACGCTGCTCGCCGCGATCGACCAGATTTTCGACGAGACCGAGCGGAAGTGCCGCAACGTGGTCTCGCAGCTTCCCGACGGCGTCTATGAAGCGTCGGCTTCGATCGACGACGACGGCGTGATCAAGGGCGAAGAGGTGCCGATCCACGTCAAGGTGACGGTCAAATCCGGCAACATGGTCATCGATCTGTCCGGCTGCTCGGCCGAGCGCAAGGCCGCGATCAACTCGCGCACCTATGCCGGCGCGCGCGTGGCCTACAAGGCACTCACCGGCCCGCTCGATCCGGTCAACGAAGGCTCGTTCCGCGCGCTCGAGGTCATCATCCCCGAGGGCAACATCATGATGGCGCGCTTCCCCGCGCCGATGGCGGGCTGGAGCGGCATCGTGCCGACCGTTGTCGACGCCATTGTCATGGCGTTGGCCAAAGCGATGCCGGATCGCGTGCCGGCCGGGCACCACGCGCTACTCGGCGGCGCCGTGGTGTTCTTCGGCACGCATCCCAAGACCAAGCGCCGCTTTGTGGTGCAAAGCATCGAAGGTGGCGGCTGGGGCGGCCGGCCGTTCGAGGACGGCGAATCCGGCACGGTCTCGGTCTGCCAGGGCGACGTACGCAACGGCTCGATCGAGGGTATCGAACTGAAATGCCCAGTGGTGGTGCAAAGCCGCGCGCTGCGGACCGACTCCTGCGGCGCCGGAAAATACCGTGGCGGCCTCGGCATCGACATGCAGGTGAAGAACCTCGTCGAGGGCAAATGGAATTTCGAGATGCCGCGCCGGAGCAAACGTCCGCCCTGGGGCATTCGGGGTGGCACGCCGGGCGAGCCGGGCGGCTATCTCCTGAAGCTGCCGGGTGAGCGCAAATTCACGATGCGGGGCGGCAGCCACATCCCCGTGCCGGTCGGCGCCGAGGCGATCGTGCGCACCGGCGGCGGCGGCGGCTGGGGCAAGCCGCTGGACCGCGATGCATCGCTGGTCGCGCAGGATGTCGCCGAGGGGTTCATATCGAATGCCGCCGCGCGCAAGCACTACGGCGTGGTGGTCCGAGGCAATCTGTCGCTCGACGAAAGCGGGACGCGGCAGCTCCGAAAGCGGCTAAAGTCGTCCCGCAAGGCGAAATAGCGGACCGGCGACATGAAGCTCCTCACCCAAGCGTATCTGGCGAAATGACCACGGGCGACGCCGCAATCCGCGTGAGGGACGTCTCGCATCAGTTCGGCGAGCCGGGCGACGCGCAATTCGTGCAGGCGCTGCAGCACACCTCGCTCGACATTGTGCGCGGCGAACTGCTGTGCCTGATCGGACCGAGTGGCTGCGGCAAGAGCACCTTGCTCAACATGATCGGCGGGCTGCTCACGCCCACGACCGGAACCGTCGAGGTCCATGGCAAGCCCGTTCGCGCGCCGCTGCCGCGCGACATCGCCTTCGTCTTCCAGGAGAACGCGCTGTTTCCCTGGTGCACGATCATCGAGAACGTCAAACTCGGCATGGTGTTTCAGGGCGTGCCGAAGGCCGAGCAGGAGCCGCGCGCGCGGAGGGCCTTGGAGGCGGTGGGGCTCAAGGACTTCATGGGCCATTATCCGGCGCAGCTCTCCGGCGGCATGCGCCAGCGCGCGGCACTGGCGCGCGCGCTGAGCCTCGAAACCGGCACGCTCCTGATGGACGAGCCATTCGGTGCGCTCGACGAGCAGACCAGGATGATCCTCGGCGAAGACCTCTCGGTGCTGCTCTCCCGCAGCGAGAAGACCATCGTGTTCGTGACCCATTCGCTGGGCGAAGCGGTATTCCTGGCTGACCGGGTCGCGGTGTTCTCGGCGCGGCCGGGCCGCATCAAGGAAATCATCACGGTCGACGAGCCGCATCCGCGCAAACCTGCCTTTGTCACCACGGAAAAATTCAGCAAGCTCCGCAACACGCTCTACGGGCTGCTGCACGACGAAATCCGCAAGGCGGTCGAACAGGCCGCGACGGTGGTGCCGTCATCATGAGCGCGAAGCAGGACCGGCGCGACAAGTTAGCTAGCCGCGCGGTGCAGATCGGCTTTCTCGTCGCGTTGATAGGGCTGTGGTATTTCGGAACGGCCTATTGGGGCATCAGCCGCATCCTGCTGCCCAATCCGGTGAACGTCTGGCACGAGTTGAAGGACGTGCTCAGCTCGGGCGAATACCTGCCCGATCTGAAAGTGACGCTGATGGAAGTCGCGATCGCTTTCACGATTTCATGCACCACCGGCGTCACTCTCGGCTATGTCATCAGCCGCTCGCAATTTCTCATCAAGGTATTCGAGCCGCTGCTGGCCGGTTTCTATTCCGTCCCGATCATCCTGTTCCTGCCGCTTTATGTCCTGTTCTTCGGGCTTGGCCCGGGATCGAAGATCGCGCTTGGCACCACCATCAGCTTCTTCCCGATCGTGCTCAACACGATCGCGGGCTTTGGCTACGTGGACAAGATTTTCATCACCGCCGCGCGCTCGATGGGCGCCTCCGACGTGCAGATGTTCCGCTATGTGCTGCTGCCCGCGGCGTTTCCGGTGATCCTGACCGGGCTCCGCATCGGCTTCACCGTGACGCTCCTGTCCATCCTCGGCAGCGAAACCATCGCCTCGCTGGCCGGGCTCGGCCACAAGATCGTCCATCTGGCCGAGGCGATGGAGACGGCGCGAATGTTCGCCTACATCGCCTTCGCCGTGGTGATTGCGGCCTCCCTAAACTCCTTCGTCAGCTCGCTCGAGCGCCGGGCCAAGCACCGATGAACAGACCGCTCAATCTCAAGCGCGAGATCGTTCGTCGTCCGGCGCTGGCGCGGCTGGTCGTGCTGGCCGCGCTGTTTTTGCTCTGGGAGATTTCGGCGCGCTGGTGGATCGATCCCACGTTCTTGAGCCCGCCATCCAAGGTGGTAGCCGGGCTCGGCGAGCTGTTTTACACCAGGGGCATCCCGAGGGCGCTGCAGATTACCTTCTGGGAACTCGCGGTCGCGTTCGTCATTTCGGTCGTGGTCGGGCTCGTCGTGGGACTAGCGGTCGGGCTGTCGCGGTTCTCCAACCGCAGCCTGATGCCGATCATTCTTCTTCTCTACGGCACGCCGCAGATCACCATCCTGCCGCTGTTCATCCTGTATTTCGGCATCGGGCCGCCGTCGAAGATCGCCTTCGGCGTCAGCCACGGCATCTTCCCGATCATCGTCACCATCGTCGCTGGCGTGCAGAACATCAAGCCGATCCTGATGACGGCGGCGCACTCGATGGGCGCGAGCCGCTGGCAGATTTTCCGCTGGGTGATCTTCCCGCATATGATCCCGACGTTCTTTGCCGGGATGCGGCTTGGCATGACCGGCGTGCTGCTCGGCGTGCTGCTGGCGGAACTTTACGTGTCGAGCGCCGGCATTGGCTATTTCACGCAGCTATTCACCCAGGCATTCGATCCGACCAAGCTGCTCGGCCTGGTTTCCGTTCTGGCGGCGATGGCCATCGTGCTCAATGAGATCGTGCGGCGGGCGGAAGTGCATTTCGGCCGCTGGCGGACCGATTAGATTGCTCTACTGCGCCTTGATGTTGGATTCGCGAATCATTTCGCCGTATTCGCCGAAGCGCTTGCGCACATAGGCGGCAAATTCGTCGCCGCACTGGCCTACCGGATAAAGCCCCTGAAGCGCGAGCTTGGCCTTTACCTCAGGGTCCGCCAGCGCGGCTTTGAGCCAACCGGCATATTGCGACAGAATCTCCCTGGGCGTGCCCACCGGCGCGACGATGCCGAACCAATTATCGACCTCAAGATTCTTGAATCCGGATTCGTCGAAGGTCGGCACGTCCGGCAGCGGATCGATCCGCTTCATGTTGGCGACGGCCAGCGCCCGCAACTTGTCCGCCTTGATCTGCTCGGCAACGACAGCGTAGCCGGCAAACGCCGACGTGACGTGCTGTCCCATCACCGCGGTCGCTGCCGGCGCGCTGCCTGGATAGGGCACGTAGGTCATGTTGACGTTGGACGCGCGCGTGAAAGTGGTGAACCCCATCTGGAAGGTTGAGCCCGGGCCGACAGCCCCCATCGACATCTCGCCGGGCTTGGCGCGCGCCGCGTCGAGCAGATCCTTGAGCGTCTTGTAAGGTGACGCGCTGTTGACGACGAACACTGCCGGCGATTGCACCAGGAAGCAGATCGGGTCGAATGCGGTCACCGGGTGGTAGTTCGCCTTCCGGGTCTGCGCGTCGATCAGATAGGTGTTCGCTGTCATCAGCAGCGTGTTGCCGTCGGGCGCGGCCCGCGAGACCTGCTCTGTACCGATCATTCCACTGGCGCCGGGCCGGTTTTCGACAACGATGGTCACGCCCTGTGCCCGGCCGATCTGCTCCGCCATCAACCGGGCAACGGCATCGGTGCTGGCGCCGGGCGGCACCGGAACGACCAGCCTGATGGTCCGGCCCGATTGCGACCGCGCATCGGACCCCGAGCTCGCCAGCACGATGATGGTGCAACAGGCGACGAGCAGATTCTTGATCGAGACCATGCGACGTCCTCACTCGATTGAGGCCGTCAGGGTGCGACATGGCGGCCGGGCGCGCAAGACAGGGCTATTTCTTCTCCAACAGGAGAGTGGCCTCTTTGCGGATCGCGGGGACGAGCCGTTCGGACAGCTTGGCGAGCAGCCACGGCAACGCGACCTCGAGCCGCAAGTGGTCTTCGGCGACGTCGATGGTGCCGTTGGCGGATTGGCCGAGCGCGCGGAGCCGGAACGTCAGGCGATCGCCGTTCCAGACCTCCTCCTCGACCGACAGCAGATGGCTGAAACTCGTCCGCGCTTGACCGAACCCAGTCTTGAGCCGGCGCACCGCCTCCTGCTTGCCGAGGCGATGCGGGATCGACACCACAAGCGGAGCCGTCATCGCCGATCCTCAAGGGCCAAATGCTTTCGCAGCAGCGCCATGTTGCGGCGGTTCGAGCGCCACATCACGTCGAACGCATCGCCGAGGAACGGCACCGCGCCGACAACGCCGTCCAGCGCGACGTTGGCCAGCATCCGCGCGATCACATGGCGGGGCACGCCGAGCTCGCGGGCCTCGCGCACGATGTAGAGCGACATCAGCGTCGTGATCGCGTCGCCGATACCGGGAATGAGACCGATCATCGCGTCGATACCGAACCGGATATTGGTTCCGGGCACCAGGATGGCGGTGTCGAGCAGATTGGCCAGCGCATCGAGCCGCGCAATCCGCTCGGCCCGCGATTGCGGCGGCGAGAAATCAAACCGATAGTTCCTGAATTGTGTTGTGCTCATGCACGCTGAAATGGGAGCCGCCGGCGGAAATGCAAGGCGCGTTGCGCATCGAAGCTTGCTATGTCATTTGACAACATAGAACTCGCGCGCTGGCTCGGCCATTCGGTTGGAGAATTTGACGTGAGGACCGTTGCCATCGCCGTGATCTGCAAGACGCCGGTGCCCGGGCAATCCAAAACGCGGCTGTCACCGCCGCTGCAGCCAGAAGAATGCGCGGCGCTCTCGGCTTGCTTCATCAGGGACGTGACGCGGACCATCGGCCAACTGGCCGGTCGCGGCGACGTCACGGGCTACGCGCTCTACACGCCAGAAGGTTCGGAGGCCGCCTTGCGCGCGCTGTTGCCGGAAGGCTTCGTGCTGATACCGCAGGCCGGAGGCGATTTCTCGGCGCGTCTTGTCCGGAGCTTCGAGGCGCTGCTGCAAGCAGGCCACGGGGGCGTGATCGTGGTCAATGCTGACAGCCCGACGCTGCCGTTGTTGATCCTGCGCGCGGCCGTGGGCGCGGTCCGGCGCGGCGACAATGTGGTGCTCGGTCCGGCGCATGACGGCGGCTATACCTTGATCGGGCTGTCGAAGACGCACCCGCGGCTGTTCGAGGAAATCCCGTGGAGCACGAGCGAGGTGTATCGCCTCACGCTCGACCGTGCGCATGAAATCGGGCTACCGGTGGTCAATGTTCCCGCCTGGTATGATGTGGACGATCAGGCATCCTTGCGGATGCTGGAGGATGAGCTGGCAGGACGACCGCCAGCCTTCGCCGTGACCGCGGGGGCCGATGCGCCTTCGACCCGGCAATTTTTGCGCGAGCGTCAGGCGGCGCAACCCCGCAACAACTAGTCGACCGGCGCGACCTTGACGAAAACCTCAAGCTTCTGTGCGCCGGAGGCGAAGATGACGCCGTCGATCGGCGCCACGTCGGCGTAGTCGCGGCCGATCGCCAGAACCACATGATCGGTGCCGGCCAAGATGCCGTTGGTCGGGTCGAGGCCGATCCAGCCCGCCGCCTCGCCACACCAGACCAGCCCCCAGGCGTGCATGGCGTCGGCGCCCTCAAGCCTCGTTTGATCGGCGGCCTGCGCGCTCCGCAGATAGCCGCTGACATAGGCGACCGGCAGGCCAAGCGAGCGCATGCCGGAAATCATGATGTGCGTGAAATCCTGGCAGACGCCCCGCCGCAAGGCGAACGACATCGGCGGCGTGGTCGACGCGGTGGTGGCGCCTGGCTCGTAGACGAACTCCGACTTGATACGGTTCATCAGATCGGCCGCGCCATCGAGAACCGCCCGCCCCGGCGGAAAGCTCAAGGCGGCGTAATCCCGAATTTCCGGATCGAGCGACACCTGGCGGCTCGGAAACAAATAATGCGAGGGCGCCCGCGGCGAGAGATCGGCGCAGGCGAAGGCAGCCCTGCGTACATCTTCCCAAGCCGGCGTAGCGCTTGGCGCAACCGGCTGGTCCACGCCGATGCGCGCCGCGACCCGCACCGTCAGCGTATCGTGCGGCTGATCGAACGCGATCCAGGTGATCCGGTTGCCAAAAAAATCCTGCCCTTCGCGCCGCTCGATCGGCGTCGGCGTGATGTCGAGAGTGGCGGCATGCACCCGCTGATGCTCGCGGTCGATCGGCGTCAGCCGCAGGACGTGGTGCGCGTAGGCGACCGGCGACGCGTAATGATAGATCGTCGACTGGCGGACGTCGTAGATCATCCGTGCGACTCCCAAGCCGCTTCGGAACGCTCGCGTGTCGTGAAATAGGTCGAGGCGACCACATCCGACAGCTTCATCAGCGCTGTTTCGACCTCGCGCAGCGCCGCCTCGTCAACCGCGGCGACGTCGGCGGTCCGCATCCGGGTCGCAAGCGCAATGGCGATCTGCTCTGGCGGCGTCAGGCGCCTGTCTTCGCGCTTCGGCATCGCCGCGAGATGCGTTTCGATGCGGGCAAGCTGATAGACGATCGACCGCGGATTGTTAGGATCGAGCGCCACGAGGTCGATTACGGGCGCCGGCGCCGCCACCATCACATAGCGAAGCCGGTAAGTGATCTGGCTGTCGGCGAGTTCCAGCAGCACGTCGAGCCCGCCGTCGGGCTTGGCGCCGAACGCGAACTGGCGAATGAAGGCGCAAGTGGCCAGCGTTCGCTCGATGCGACGGCCGATCTCCAGGAAGCGCCAGCCGGCAAGCTGGCTCATGTTCTCCTGGGCCAAACCGGAGAACGACGCGATGATGCGGAGCGCTCCGTTGACGCGCTCGAAGATGGCGCTTTCGTTCGGTCCCTGCTCGAACGGCGCCCGGATCATCTCGACAAGCTCGGTCAGCGCCCGCCATGCGTCCGGCGAAAAGCGGTCTCGGATGACCGAGGCCGCAGACTGCGCGGCTCCGACCAGGAAAGGCAGCGCGCCGGTCAGCTCTCGCTGCTGAAGCACTGCGGCCGCAACCAGCGCCGGGCGGACATTCAGGATGCCTTCCGGCAACGCCTCCCAGACCCCGAGCAAGGTCACTATGTCCGCGTTCACGTCGCGCTCGGTCCGGGTGTTCTCGGTCGCGCGGTTGACCAGCGCACGAACCAGACGCAGCGTCGCCTCGGTGCGTTCGATGTAGCGGCCGAGCCAGAACAGGTTGGAGGCCGCGCGGCTCGGCAGCGCGCCGGTCGTGCGGTTGATGGTGATGCGGTCCGGCGTCGGCAGCAGGGTCGTCTGCGCAACCGGCTTGTCGGACAAAATCCAGGCATCGCCAGTCCGTCCGCCCTGCTGAAGATTGATGGCGCGCGCATCGAGATCGTCGGCGATGCGGACGAAGCCGCCGGGCATGACCTGCCAGCTGTCGCCGCTGCGCGCCAGCAACAGCCGCAGGCTGAACGGGCGCGGCACGAGCTGGCCATTTTCCCAGACCGGCGTGGTCGAAAGCGTCACGGCCTCCTGCGCGACAAAATCGATACCGCGGCGGCCGATCGCCTCGACGACGCGCGCGCGTGCGCCGGCATCGAGGTTCTTTCCGATGACGACCTGCTTGTCGATGTGAGGCGGCAGATCGCCGGAAAAGGCCGGCGCGATCACCAGGTTGTCGAGCCGATCCATGACATCGTCGCGTACGGCTGGATCGCCGAGCCACCAGGTCGCGACGTTCGGCAGCATCAGTTCGCGGCCGAGCACGGCAGGCGCAAGCGCCGGCAGAAAGCTCAGCATGGCGCGGGCTTCGACCACGCCTGAGCCGAGCGCGTTGGCCATCACCACGGTGCCGTCGCGGATCGCCTGCACCAGACCAGGCACGCCCAATCGCGAGCGGGCGCTCAGCTCCAATGGATCCGCGAAATCGGAATCAAGACGGCGCACCAGCACCTCGGCGCGCTTCAAGCCGGATACGGTGCGAATGAACACGCCGTCGTCGCGGACGGTCAGGTCTTCGCCCTCGACCAGAAGAAATCCGAGATAACGCGCGAGATAAGCGTGCTCAAAATAGGTTTCATTCATCGGCCCGGGCGTCAGCACGCAGACCGGGGAATTGTCGCGGCGGCTGAGCGCGGACAGCTCGGCCTGAAACGCCTGAAAGAACGGCGCTACGCGCTCGACGCGAAGCTGCCGATAGATATCGGGCATCGCGCGTGACAGGGCGAGCCGGTTCTCCAGGGCATAGCCCGCCCCCGACGGCGCCTGCGTGCGGTCGCCGAGGACCCACCACCGCCCGTCCGGCGAGCGCCCGACATCGACGCCGTAGAACCGCAGATGGGCGCCGCCCGACGGCTCGATGCCGACCAGCGAGCGGAGAAATTCCGGATTGCCGGCGATCACGGCGGCCGGCAGGCGCCCGTCGCGCACGAGGTTGGCGGGCCCATAGATGTCTTTCAGGATCGCTTCGAGCAGCTCGGCCCGCTGGATGAGCCCGGCCTTGAGCTCCTGCCATTCCGCCGCCTCGATCAGCAGAGGCACGTGGCTGAGCGGCCAGGGCCGCACCGCGCCCGCTGGATCTTCGTAGACCCGATAGAACACGCCGGAATCGCGAAGGTGCCGGTCGGCCGCCACAAACCGCCGGCTCACCTCGTCCGGCCCGAGCGCCGCGAGCATGCTCAGGAACGGCCGCCAGTGCTCGCGCACCCGGCCGTGGTGGTCCATCATCTCGTCGAAGTTGCGGGGAAAGATGCAATGGTAGCCTGACAACAGCGGTTCGAGGCCCTCGTCCCCCTGCGAAGCGCTGTCGAGATGAGCCATGCTCGCCATCAAATCTGAGTCGGGCGGCGCAGGTCGAGCGTCATCGGATACTCAAGCGAGCGTTCTTCAGCCTGGATGCTAAACTGCCCCGGCGTATGTCCGCCGCTTTCAAAGCGCGCGAGACGCCGGGCCTGTGCCTCGTAGGAATTGACCGGGAAGGTCTCATAGTTACGGCCGCCCGGATGCGCGACGTGATAGACGCAACCGCCGAGCGAACGCCCATTCCAGCTGTCATAGATGTCGAAGGTGAGCGGCGCCTGGACGTCGATCGTGGGCTGCAATGCCGCGGCAAGCTTCCAGGCCTTGAAGCGGACGCCGGCGACATATTCTCCCGACCGGCCGGTAGGAGCGAGCGGCATGCGCCGTCCGTTGCAGGCAACCACGTGGCGCGCCGGGTTGAGCCCCTCGACCCGGACCTGCAATCGCTCGACCGAAGAATCGACGAAGCGTGCGGTGCCGCCAGGGGCGCCCTCCTCGCCCAGCACGTGCCAGGGCTCCAGCGCATGGCGAAGTTCAAGCTGGACCCCGCCGTGGGTGACAGCGCCATAGAACGGAAAACGGAATTCCCGCTGCGCGTCGAACCACACCGGATCGAACGGATAGCCGGCGTGGCGGAGGTCAGCCAGCACGCCGAGAAAATCCTCCCAGACGAAATGCCCGAGCATGAAGCGGTCGTGCAGCGCAGTGCCCCAGCGCACCAGCGAGCCGTGCTGCGGCTCGCGCCAGAACCATGCCACCAGCGCGCGCAGCAGAAGCTGCTGCGCCAGACTCATGCGCGCGTCCGGCGGCATTTCGAACGAACGAAATTCGACCAGGCCAAGCCTGCCGGTCGGCCCGTCGGGCGAGAACAGCTTGTCGATGCAGATTTCGGCGCGATGGGTGTTGCCGGCGACGTCGATCAGCAGATTGCGGAGCAGCCGGTCGACCAGCCACGGCCGCGGCGCTTCGCCGACACCGGGCGCCGGGATCAGCGACAGAGCAATGTCCAATTCGTAGATCAGATCGTGGCGCGCCTCGTCGATGCGGGGCGCCTGGCTGGTCGGACCGATGAACAGCCCTGAGAACAGATAGGTCAGCGAAGGGTGCCGCTGGAAATAAAGGATCAGGCTTTTCAGGAGATCGGGCCGGCGCAGGAACGGGCTGTCCGCCGCAGACTGCCCGCCGAGCACCACATGGTTGCCGCCGCCGGTGCCGGTGTGGCGCCCGTCGATCATGAATTTGTCGGCACCGAGCCGACACAGACGCGCCTCCTCGTAAACCGTGCGCGTCACGTGGACCGCGTCGCGCCAGGACGCGGCCGGATGAACGTTGACCTCGATGACGCCAGGATCGGGCGTAACCTTGATCACGTTCAGCCGCGGATCAGACGGCGGCAGATAGCCTTCGATGTGAACCGGCAGGTTGAGCGCGGCGGCGGTCGCCTCGACCGCGGCGAGAAGCTCCAGATAGTCTTCGAGCTTCTCGATCGGCGGCATGAACACGCAAAGCCGGCCGTCGCGCGGCTCGATAGCAAGCGCTGTGCGAATTGGAATGGGCTTGGCCGCAGTCGGGGAGTTCCTTCCAGCGGGCCCCGAACCACGCGCAGGCGCATCCGACGGCTTGGATTGGCCGGTGCCGGCGAATGCGCGCGCCATCGCGGCCGGATCGGGCAACGCGCCGCGCTCGGCGAACGTATCTTCCGGGACGAGATGCGGTTCGTCGATCGGCTTGATGTAGGGCAGCGTGTTGAGCGGCAGCCGGAAGCCGACGGGCGAATCTCCCGGCACAAGGAAAAGCCTGCGGCGGCGGGTTTGCCAGATCTCGCTGATCCAGCTTCCGCCTGCCCGTTCGCCCCAGCGCTTGACCGGCAGCACGTATCCTGTTGGCGCCGACAAATGCCGCTCGAATTCACGCATGATACGGGCGCGCTCGGCCGGGACGTCGATCTTGGGATCACTCGGGTCGATATTGTGCGGCAGCGCGCCTTCCTTGAGCATCCGTTCGGCGGGATCCTCGAAGGCCGGCAGCACGTGGTTGACAGTGATGCCGAGCCGGACGGCAAGGCCCTCGGTGTAACGATGCGCATCGTCGACCGACGCCTTGCGCGACGGCTTCTCGGGCGCGATCAGCGCGGCGTTCTGCCAGATCGGCTTGCCATCGCCGCGCCAGAACAGCGAGAACGCCCAGCGCGGCAGCGGCTCGCCAGGGTACCATTTGCCCTGCCCATGATGGAGCAGCCCGCCTGGCGCGAACTTGTCGCTGAGCCGGCGGAACAGCTTGTCCGCCACGACATGTTTGGTCGGCCCGAGCGCAGCCGTGTTCCATTCCGCCGCCTCGTAGTCGTCGACCGAAACGAAGGTCGGCTCGCCGCCCATGGTGAGACGGACATCATGCCTGTTCAGATCGGCATCGACCCGCTCGCCCAGCGCATCGAGTGCGTTCCAGGCTTCGTCGGAAAAGGGAAAGGTGACGCGCGGCTTTTCGTCGACGCGCGTGATCTTCATCTCGAAGGAGAATTCGACCTTGGCCGCCTCGACGCCACCGCTGATCGGCGCGGCGGCGCGGTAGTGCGGAGTCGCCGCGAGCGGAATATGGCCCTCGCCGGTCAGGAGTCCGGAGGTCGGGTCCATGCCGACCCAGCCAGCGCCCGGCAGATACACCTCGGCCCATGCGTGCAGATCGGTGAAGTCCTTCGCGGTGCCGGCGGGCCCGTCGAGCGCCTTGAGGTCGGAGGTGAGTTGGATCAGATAGCCGGACACGAACCGCGACGCCAATCCGAGATGCCGCAGGACCTGCACCAGCAGCCAAGCCGAGTCGCGGCATGAGCCCGACGCCAGCGCCAGCGTGTCTTCAGTCGCCTGCACGCCCGGATCCATCCGCACCAGATAGCGGATGTCGCGCTGCAGCCGTTGATTGAGAGCAACGATGAAATCGATGATGGCCGTTTGCTCGCGCGGGATCGACTTCAGATATTCCGCAAGCCTGGGGCCGGCCGGCTCCTTGCTGAGATATGGCGCGAGCTCCTCGTCGAACTCGCTCGGATATACGAACGGATAATTGGTCGCCACAGGATCGACGAAGAAATCGAATGGATTGATGACCGACATGTCGGCGAGTAGATCCACCGTGATGCTGAACTCGGTGGTCCGCTCCGAAAACACGAAACGCGCCAGCCAGTTTCCGTTCGGATCCTGCTGCCAGTTCACGAAATGCTGGGCCGGCGTGACCTTGAGCGCGTAGCTGCGGATCGCCGTGCGGCAGTGTGGAGCAGGCCTGAGCCGGACGATCTGAGGTCCGAGCATGACCGGACGGTCGTAGCGATACCGAGTAACGTGCTGAAGACCGACCAGGACTGACATATCGATAGGGTTTCTCTGCCGAATGACCGTCCCAACGCGATGCAAGTTTCAGGCCGAGGCCAAGCCGCGACGGCGCCCACAGCTTACCTGAAGTCTTTGGAATTCAACAATAAGTTCAAACGGCTAGGCTTGGTCCGGCGAGACCACGCCGCGCTTGAGGCTGGCGATCACGGCGCGCAACGCCCCACGCCCCTGATCGGCGCGGCGCGGGCCGGCAGCGGAATGAATCCGATCGTGGATGAAGGACAGCTTGACGATGACCGGCGGCGCCAGCACGAACGGATAAAGGTCGGCGAGACCCATGCTGCGGTTGATCGAGTTGACCGCGAAGGTCAGCGGCAGCCAGGAGTTGACGATGCGGTCCAGGCTGGCGCCGTGCGGATCGAAGTCGATCGCGGTCGAAAGGTCGGCGCCCTTCGTCACGCGCGGACGAACCCGCATGCCGAACGCGGACGCGGTCTCGAGTGTGTCGACCATGTGAAAGTAATGCGCCCAGGTTTCCGCCCAATCCTCCCACGGATGGGTGCTGGCATAGGCAGAGACGAAACTCTCCTGCCAGTTCGGCGGCGGCCCATTGGCATAGTGCCGTTGCAGCGCCGCGCTGTAATCCTCTCGCTCGTCGCCGAACAACTGCCGGAACGCCTCGATGCCAGATGCATCCCGCACCAGGCGGTCCCAGTAGTAGTGCGCTATCTCGTGCCGGAAATGACCGAGCAAGGTCCGGTACGGCTCGCCCATCTGGCGCCGCATCCGCTCGCGTTCGGAATCGTCGGCTTCGGCGAGGTTGATGGTGATGAGACCGTGATCGTGCCCGGTCATCACCGGCTCGGCGGCCATGTCATGCGGCGGCGGCGCAACAAGAAAGTCGAACGCCAGCCCATGCTCCGTATCTTCCAGCTTGGTCTTCAACGGCAGTCGAAGCTTGAGCAACGTATAGAACAGCCGGTGCTTGGCGAGCTGGATCCGTCGCCAGTTCGCCTGGTTCTCGGTGAGCGACAGGTCAGGGATCATCCGGTTGTGCCGGCAGGCCGCGCAGAACTGTTCCGAGCTCTCCACTGAAACGAGCCAGTTGCAGGCGCCATACTGCGCATTGGCGCAGTAGCGGTAGCGGCCCCTGCGCTCAGCCAGCGCCCGAAGCCCACGCCGGCCTTCCTCCAGAGCGCTGATCGTCTCGTGGGCGGGCAAATAGCCAAGGCCGCGGCCGCAACTCTCGCAACGCGTATTCTCGAAATAAAGCGGTTGCCCGCAATGCTGGCATTCAAAGAGCTTCATGGCGATGGCCGCTCAGGACATGCAGTTAAGCGCTAAAGTATGCCGGTACTCGCCCGCAATCCAATAAGAACGGTTCCGATGGATGCACCGTCAACGCGCCCGGGTCAGGTTCTGTTCCTGTCAAAGCTTTGCGCACGTTATGACGACGGTCGCATTCAGAATGCCAATGCACCGCGCGCCCCGCGGTGGAATGATAATCGGCGCAGACGTTATTTCGTTTGCCGCACTGACACAGTACGCGCTGATCATTGTTTCGTCAGGCTGACAAGAGTTCTGAAGGCCGCCCGCTGAGTACGCGCAATGAAGCACCCGGAGTGGTCGCCGCACCAGTGGACGATGGAGCGCCCGGCTCACCCTTCGGCCCCGGCGGGCCGGGCTCGCCTTTCGGTCCCTGCGATCCCGCCTCACCCTTCAAGCCGTGAGCGCCGGCGTCTCCCTTGGGTCCTTGAGCGCCTGGGTCGCCCTTCGGTCCCGGCACGCCCGGCTCTCCCTTAGGCCCCTGCGGTCCGGCCTCACCCTTCAAGCCCGGAACGCCAGCATCTCCCTTGGGTCCCTGAGCGCCTGGGTCGCCCTTCGGTCCCGGCACGCCCGGCTCTCCCTTAGGCCCCTGCGGTCCGGCCTCACCCTTCAAGCCCGGAACGCCAGCATCTCCCTTGGGTCCCTGAGCGCCCGGCTCGCCCTTCGCGCCTTGAATTCCGCGCTCGCCTTTCGGTCCCGGACCACCCGGCAATCCGGGCTCGCCCTGTGGCCCCTGGACGCCGCGCTCCCCCGCCTCGCCCTTTGGCCCCGGCGCGCCGGCCGCGCCCGCGTCGCCCCTCTGTGGATTGCGGCTTTGGCCGATGGTCGCCGGGCCACTGACGCGAATTTGCCCCCGCGAGTCCGAAATATATTCAACGATGTCGTCATGAACGTCGGCAGGAAGAACTGCATAGAAAGCCAGAGCGACGGCGATGACCCCGCCAACAGTTACGAGCCACGACGCCCATGGCCTCATCTGACATTCCTCTGAACGCAGTTCTATGGAGTAAAGCCTCCATTGGTCGATTGAACAACAGAGCGCCGGCCATTCATACCAGGAAGCTTTCGTCTGAATTTGGGCAACGCCTGAGGCACGATATGACCGCCGAAATCGAGGAAATCTTCGACAAGATCAGGATATTATTGGCGCGCCGTTGAACCGCGCAACGACCGGGGAATCGGATGAAAGGTTCGTACAGCCGGCGTGAAACCATCGAGCGGCTTGGAGCCGCAGGAATGGCAGCGTTGATGCCCGCCAACGCGTCGGCACAGACGGCCGCCGACTTCTACGCCGGCAAGACCGTCAACATTATCTGCGGCTACAACCCGGGCGGCGGCGTCGATGTCGGCACCCGCTTGATCGCCAAGCACATCGCCCGCTTTCTGCCTGGCGGCGCGAATGTCGTCGTCAAGAACATGCAGGGCGCCAGCGGCATCGTTGCAGCCAACTATCTTTATGTGAAAGCCGCGCCCGACGGGCTTACGCTGGCAGTGCCAGGACGCGACTGGGTGCCCAAGCCCGCGCTCGGTCAGGCCAACGCGGTCTATGACTCGCTCCGCTTCGCCTACATCGGCAGCACGGGCGGTTTCAACAACATCGCCTGGATTCGCGGCGACCTCGGCATCCGCACGCCGGCGGACCTGCGCAACTCTCGAAAGAAGCTCGTATTCGGCGGACTGCCCCAGAATACCGTGCTGTCCTCGGTGCCAAAGCTTCTTCAGGACATCGGGATGCCGGTCAACGTGATCATGGGCTACGAGAACACCGCGCGCATCGTGCTCGCGATCGAGCAGAAGGAGCTCGACGCCATCTACACGGCGATCACCTCGCTGGCCCGGCGGCGCGATCTCATCGACACCAAGGCGCTCGTGCCGGTGTTTCAATCCGAGCCGGAACAACCCGGCGTAGCCCTGGTCGATGAGCTGGTGCCTGAGCCGCAGCGCCTCCTGCTCAGGCTGATCCACGCTTCGGCGACGTTCGGCATGCCGCTGATCGCCCCACCCGGCACGCCGCCGGATCGGGTCGAATTTCTGCGCAAGGCCTTCTTCGACATGGCCCGCGACGCCGCGTTCCAGGCCGAGGCGGTCACCATTGGCGAGCCGGCCAGCGACCCGGTCGAGGGGGCGGCGCTGGCGGGCAAAGTGTCCGACATGCTGCGCTCGCTCAATCCGGCGACGGTCGCCGCTTTCAAGAGCCTGACCGGCGAGTAAGCGATTGCTTTTCCAACCGATAAGCGAATAATCCACCCATCGGCAGAAGGAATTGAGCCATGCGCATCGTTCACGGCGACGAGGTTGAGTGGAAACGCGGCCTTCCGCATCGCGGCGGTACCTTCCACTTCATGCACTTGCTCGACGGGACGCCGGGCACACCAAGCAATTTCCAGTTCAACATCGGAAAGGCCGAAGGCGACTTCGCCTCGCCGCGCCACCGGCACAATTTCGAGCAGTTTCGCTTCCAGCTCGAAGGCACGATGAGCTTCGACCGCAACGGCAAGCTGCCGCAGGGCACGTTCGGCTACTTCCCGGAAGGCGCGGCCTATGGGCCGCAGACTTCGGAAGGCACGTCGATGACCGCGGTGCTACAATTCGGCGGCGCCAGCGGCAGCGGATATCTGTCGCGTTCGGAGGTGGCCGCCGGCATGAACGAGCTCAAACAGTTCGGCGAGTTCAAGGATGGCATTTTCCGGCGCAAGGACGACGTCGAGGGCCGGCGCAACACCGACGGCTACCAGGCGATCTGGGAGCACGTGAACGGGCAGCGGATGGAATACCCCAAGCCGCGCTATCGCGATCCCATCATGGTCGACCCCGGCCACTTCGAGTGGACCCCGATCAGCGGCATGACCGGTGTCAGGCAGAGACGTCTCGGCGTGTTCACGGAGCGGCAATGCGGGGCGTCGCTGGTGCGATTGCAGCCCGGCGCGTCCTACGCGGCGGCTGAGCGCAGCGTGTATCTCGTGATATCCGGCAGCGGCACCCTCGCGAGCGGCCCGTATCGCCAGTACACCGCGCTGCATCTCGATGAGGGCGAGGATGCCGTGTTCGTAGCGCGCGAGGAAACCGAGCTGCTCTCCCTCCTGCTGCCGGATCTTACCGGCATCGGCTCACTGCACCGGTCCAAGGACATGGTGCAGGCCGCGGAGTAAGTGTCGCCGCCATAGGCGGCAGCTAAGCAAACTGCGATCGACGATCAGCGCGACCGGGCCGCCCCCGTCGCAGCCGATTTGGTCTATGGTTGAGGCCGGCGTTTCGACATACCCATTCCAGGACCTCCGATGACCGACCTCCGCATCACCGCCGGACCATTCAAGTTTCAGGCGCGCTTCGAGACCAGTCTCGCGCCGAAAACCTGCGCCATCTTCCAGCGCCTGCTGCCCTACGAGCAACGCGTGATCCATGTGCGCTGGAGCGGCGAGGCAGTCTGGATTCCGCTGGGCGAGACCGATCTGGGTGTGCCGGCGGAGAACCAGACTAGCTACCCGGCGCCCGGCCAGATGATCCTGTACCCCGGCGGCATCAGCGAAACGGAAATTCTGCTCGCCTATGGCGGGGTGTGTTTCGCCAGCAAGGTCGGACAGCTTGCCGGCAACCACTTCATTACTATTACTTCGCCGCTCGGCGACGTGCCGAAGCTCGGCAAGATGGTGCTGTGGGAGGGCGCGCAGCCGATCCGAATCGAGGCGGCCTGAGCGATCGGTGCGAACCGGCAGGTGACAGAATATTGAGATTGCGATGATCCCATCCAGCTCGCAAATGGCCGTCGAGCTTCGCGACGCGCCGCTCGCCGTGGAGAAGCAGGCCCAGGGCCTTGCCCGGCCCTTGGCCGCCCTGGTCGCACGGCTGCGGCAGACGGCCCCAGTGGTTGTCGTCACTTGCGCACGCGGCAGCTCGGCTCACGCGGCTACGTATGGCAAGCACCTGATCGAGCGCTACCTGGGGATTCCCGTCGCTGCCGCGGCGCCAATCATATGCTCGGTCTATGGCGAGCAACTGCGCCTGAAAAATCAACTGTTCCTGGCGATATCGCAATCCGGCTCCAGCGATGATCTCATCGAGCAAGCGATTTCCGCGCGCGCAGCCGGCGCGGTCACCACATGTATCGTCAACGATACCGAAAGCCCCCTGGCGCAGGCTTGCGAATTCATGCTGCCGATGGGGGCCGGCGCAGAGCGAAGCGTGGCAGCGACCAAAACCTTCATTACATCGCTCACAGCGCTTGCCCGGCTGATGGCTTTGTGGCGCTCGGATGCCGATTTTGGCGGGGCCATTGACCGGCTGCCCGAACGGCTGTCGGCCTCGATGGAACTTGACTGGAGCGCGGCGTTGCCGAGCTTTGCTGAAACGGACAGTCTCGTGACCATCGGCCGCGGCCCAACGCTTGCCATCGCCCGCGAGGCTGCACTCAAATTCAAGGAGACATGCAACCTGCATGCGGAGCCCTTCAGCGGCGCCGAATTTCTGCATGGTCCGGTGGCGCTGGTGACAGCGAGCTACCCGCTCCTGCTGTTTATGCCGACCGATGCGGCGGCTGCCGGCATGCGACAGCTCGCAGAAAAGCTGCGCGCCAAGGGTGCAGCACTGTTCAGCGCCGAACCCGGCCCTGCAGCGGATGGACGGCTTTCTGCTCTGCCGGCCGATCATCCAGAGACCGACGCCATCGCCCTCATTCAGAGTTTTTACGGCTTCCTGCCGCAGCTCGCGACCGCGCGCGGCACCGACGTCGATCGGCCGCCGCATCTACAGAAGATTACATACACAAGATGAGCGAGCTGCGGCCTCACGCCATCGCGGCAGACCGCGTGTTCGACGGCAGCGTTGTGCATCATGACGCGGCGGTGGTGATCGAAGGCGCACGCATTATAAAGCTGATCCCGCGCGCCACTCTCGATTCCTCCATCGCGACACATGCCCTGTCGCCGGACGCGTGGCTCGCGCCGGGATTTATCGATATTCAGGTCAACGGCGGCGGTGACGTTCTTTTCAACGAGACGCCGACGCCGGAAGGCATCGCAACAATCGTTGCCGCCCATCGCCGGTTCGGCACCACCGCGTTGCTGCCGACGTTGATTACCGACAGCGACCAAAAAATGTCGCGCGCGCTCGAAGCGGTGCAAGTGATGGTTGAGCGCGAGCCTGGCGTTCTTGGCATCCATCTCGAAGGACCGTTCCTATCGCCGCAAAAGCCGGGGGTTCATCATCCAGGCTTTATTCGGCGCCCGGAGACGCACCATGCCGCCATGCTCACATCGCTGCGCGAAGGGGTAACGTTGGTAACCTTGGCGCCAGAAGAAGTACCGCAGAGCTTCGTCACGGCGCTCACAGTCAAAGGTGTGAAGGTCGCGCTCGGCCATTCGATGGCGACCTACAAGCAGACGCATGCGGCGATGGCCGAAGGACTGACCGGCTTTACCCACCTGTTCAATGCCATGCGGCCGCTGGAAAGCCGCGAGCCCGGCCCGATTGCAGCGGCGCTCGAGTCGAAGGCGGCTTGGTACAGCCTCATCGTCGACGGCGTCCATGTCGACCCGGCGATGCTGCGATTGGCGCTGCAGGGCCGCGGGCATGCCATGCTGGTGACTGATGCAATGCCCCCGGTCGGAGGGGCGCTCACACAGTTCGCGCTTTACGGCAACGAGATCACCACGCGTAACGGCCAATGCACGGCCAAGGATGGCAGGCTCGCTGGCTCGGCCATCGACATGGCAACTGCGGTACGCAATTGCACCCGCCTGCTTAAACTGCCGTTGCCGGATGCGCTGCGGATGGCATCGAGAGAGCCTGCGTCATTCCTCGGCCTCGGGGACCGTTTGGGTCGCCTCGCACCTGGTTACCGCGCGGATCTCGTGGCGTTCGATCCCGGCCCGGTCACCGTGACGGCGACGTGGGTGGCCGGCCGCTATCATGCGAGTTCCTGACGGACCTCACAGCAAGCGAATTGGTGCACCTTCTTGTATCCCGCTGGCGCGACGCGGCTCGCAAAGCGTGTTCAGGTGGCAACCGTTTGCCGTCCGGTATCCGAAGCCATTGCTACGGATGTTTCGAACCGTGCATCGCAGCCATCGCACTGCCAGCTATTTGATACGCGGCCGTTCGCATATCCCATCCGCTCCGGAAACAGGCAAAGCTGGCCGCACCGAGGACAAGACGGCCTGCCAAGCGGACGTTGGTGTTCAAAACTCAATTTGGGAACGGGTGAGCCCATCGAAATCCCCCATGTCGCGTGATTCGTAACCGAGCGATGTGGCCCTGTCGCGACCGTCAATTGTGGAAAACAGGAATATTTCGAACGGTTCCTCGCCAGTCATCGGTGGAAGGCAACACCAGCGTTAGCGCATTTCTGTTCGCCGAACCGCCTTATGCAGTTGCGAGAACGCGAGCTCAACGAACGGCGGCCAACCGCACGCGCTTGGCTGCGACGGATGGCCTCACTCTGAGTGCGGCGGCCCGTGCGACCGGCTTGGCTGCGGCGAGGACATGCCGGATTTTGTTCCTGGCGAACTGGCCGGCCTTACGTTGCACGGCAGGTTTGGAATGCGCGGCAAGTCCCGCGACTCCCTGCGGAGCCATGACCGACGGCGCCGCGGCGACCTCCGCCTCAATCGCCGGGACGTCAGGGCAGCGTGCGTGCGCCGGCAGGCTCGCCTGCGCAGCCTTTGCGGCGGAACGCGTCCACTGCTCTGCCGGACGCCCGGTGATGTTCTTCACGTAGTTGCGCGTCTCGGCAGGCAGTTTACCGCGTCTCGCCATCCAATCGCGGACGCGCTTGGGCCCAGCGTTATAGGCGGCCGCGGCAAGTCCGAGATTGCCAAATCGCGCGACCAGCTCCGCCAGAAACCTTCCGGAGGTAGCCAGCGCTTGGATCGGATCGAACGGATTTTCGAGACCGTACGACGCGGCCACCCGAGGCATGAATTGTGCTATGCCTTGCGCACCGGCGGGACTGACCGCATGCGGTTTGAAACCGCTTTCCTGGTGGATCAGGTTTGTGAAGAAAGGAACAGGAAGCCGGTTCGCCTTTGCGACCGAAGCAGCAGTGCTGCACAGCTCAATCTTCGAAAATGCGCGAGGCGGTCTCTGTTCGGGAGTCGCGAGTTCGTCATCGATGACGCTCGGAGGATTGCTAGGAACGCTCAGCGCCCAGCGCGACAGCGCAAGGTCTGTAGCGGTATGATCCGCCCAATAGGCAACCGAGTTCTGCTTTAGGAGAGAAGTCCTCCAAGTTCCATAGTTCTGCGTATGCTTCAATTGGAACAACAATGCACAACGCTGTGCAGACTAACCTCAATCTCATGCCAAAAAGCCCCGCCCGCGCAGGCGCGCGTACGCGCGGCCTGCTCCTGTTTATTTTTTGGGTTGTGTGTCCCCTCGATTGCCGCGGGTGATGCTTGGCAATCGTGACCTTAGTGTGGAGAGCGCAAAGCCCATGCGCTGCCAGCGAGCCAAGAAGTTAACTCAGGACATCGGTTCATTCGGAAGCGCCGGCCGGCATGGCCCAATGGCACGGGCACATACGTTGAGATGTTCGCGGCCAGCGCCCCCTTGGTAGTACGCGACCCGTCTGTGTCCCCTTTTCGGACACATTGACCTCGGTCAGCGAGGGGACCCGCCCCAGGGCAGAAAAACTGAATATCCCAGGCACAAATCGCCACTTTTAGGGGCTGTTATCGCACGGAAATTCAGCAGGCCGAAAGTTCATATGCACTGTGGCTTTTGGGCACTAGCCGCCCCTTGCGCGGCATGGCTTCTGTAGCCAGTCCGATAAGGACATACGTGCATGAAACAGGGGTGTTCCGTGAAAAAAGCTGCACTGGCGCTAGCATTGGTCGTCGCCGCACTGAGCTTGGGTGGTTGCTTTGTCGGCAAGGGCAAGACTCCAACCCCGATCGTCACAAAGGGCTAGACGTTAGGGATTGGTGGACCGTTCGGTCGCGAACATCACCGTCGCCTGCGACGGGGGTGTTCGCCCGATCGTTCAGCCGTGGGCTGAATTTAGGAACCCGCTCTTCCTCCCAGCTCCCAGGAATTTTGTGATGCTTTTAAGTACCCTTCCGACAACGGCGTTTGCACTTGCTCTCATAGCCGCTTCCGTCTGGGCCCAGCCAGCGTTTTCCGCGACCGACGACAGTGCGGCGCCGAGCACCGAGGCCACGCCAGCCGCTGCAACTCCTCCCGCCTCCGCGGTAACTCCTTCGGCCTCGGACGCGGCTGCCATCGAGGCCCCCAAGCCAAAGCCTCGGAAACCCAGGGCAGCTGCCGCACCCACCGAGCCCGGCCCGGTCAACTTGTTCGGTGAATTCAGCCTGCTCCGTCTGTTTGGCATCTCGGCCATCCCGCGCAGCACCGTGGCGTTCCCCAACAAGTACAAGCCGGGGACGATTGTGATCCACACCAACGAGCGGCGGCTCTATCTGGTGCTCGGAAACGGCGAGGCCATGCGCTATGGCATCGGCGTCGGCCGCGAGGGGTTCACATGGAGAGGCGTGCGCACCATCACCGATAAGCGCGAATGGCCGTCGTGGACGCCGCCGCCGGAGATGCTGAAGCGCCAACCCAAACTGCCGCGCCATATGGTCGGAGGACGTGACAATCCGCTCGGTGCGCGCGCGATGTATCTCGGCGATACGCTGTACCGCATCCATGGAACCAACGAATACAATACGATCGGCACCGCTAACTCGTCAGGCTGCATCCGCCTAACCAACGAGGACGTGATCGATCTCTACGGCCGTGTTCGGATCGGCGCGACCGTCATCGTTCAGTAGATCAAAGGCCGATAGCGGGCCGTAAGGCGCCCGCTATTCGACTTTTATCCCAGCGCGCTTCACCACGTCGGCCCATTTGGCGATATCCGCCTTCATGAACGGCTCCATATCTTTCAGCGCCATGGTCGATGGCTCGCCCGCGGCAGCAGTAATGCGCTGCACGACAGAGGGTTCAGCGAGCGCCTTGGCGACTTCGGCATTCAACTTTTCGACGATCGGCGCCGGCGTGTTCTTGGGCGCCCAGAGGCCGAACCACGTGTGATACTCGTAGCCGGGTACGCCGGCTTCATCGACCGTCGGCAATTCGGGCATCAGCGCAGATCGTTTCTTCGAGGTGATGGCAAGCGCGCGCACCTTGCCGGCTTGCGCCAAGCTCATCGCGGTCGACATGTTGTCGAAGAACACCGGCACCCGTCCGGAGAGGACGTCCTGGTAGGCCGGTTGCGCGCCACGGTAGGCAATGTGTGCCATGTCGGTGCCGGTCATCGACTTGAAAAGCTCCGGCGCAAGGTGTTGCCCGGTGCCGTTGCCGGCCGAAGCGTAGTCGATCTTGCCGGGTTGCGATTTCAGAAGAGCGATCAATTCCTTGATCGATTTCACCGGCAAGTCGTTGTTGACGAGCACCAGGAACGGATAGGTGGCGAGCATCGCGACCGGCACGAAGTCGCCGAGCGGATCGTAGGGCAGCTTGGCGAACAGACTGGGATTTATCGTCATGTTGCCGTTGAGCCCGACCAGCAGCGTGTAGCCGTCCGGCGCCGCCTTGGCCACGGCCGTCGTACCCACCAACATGCCCGCGCCCGTGCGGTTCTCGACCACGAAGCTCTGACCGAGTTGCTTGGAAAGCTGATCTCCAATCAGCCTTCCGATGGTATCGGTCCCGCCGCCGGCGGCAGACGGTACGATGAGCGTCACTGACCTGGCCGGATAGCTTTGGGCGTACACCACGTCGGGCGCGAAGCAGCCGATCGTGGCGGCGACCGCCGCGCGGAATGGCGTGATCATCACGGATATCCTCCCAGGGCTTTTCCCTACGATATCGGGACCGAGGGAGGCGGTCCATCGGGTGTCAGCTTGGTCAATCGGCAGTACGCAGCGCCTCCCCAGGCCACAGCCGCGCAATGACGAAGAGGAATGAGCCCGATCCAATGCAGACTGGCACCGCCGCCCACAACCACGCCTCACTTCCGGTGGCGACGTAGATCGCGACGGCGCCCGCTCCACTCGCGGCACCGGAACACAGGATCAGCAGCGCCCATCGTGGGCCCACAGTTGCGAACCTTCCGTTCGTTCGGCCGACGATCGGCCCCAATACCAGCGGCACAAACGAGAGTTGGGCACAACAGCACGCAAACAACAGGGCAAGGAACGTGTTGCTCGAAAAACTGATCTGAAACGATGTCTCGGCAGCGAGAAACACCGCGACGATTGCGAGGAAAAATCCGACGCCCGCTTTCATCGTGCGTCGCGTCGCAATGGCCTCATCCGCCGGTTGCGCTTGTCCCGATGCAGGTTCCGGCCAAAACCGCGACAGGATGTCGTAGCGCAGCGTACAGAGGCACGCTCCGAACATGGAGATCAGAGCCGAAAACGCTATCGCACACATGCTTACGAGCAACAGCGGCAAGGCAACGATTGTTACCTCATTTTGGTCCGAGACCAACTGCGCCACGAAGGCTGGCATCACGTCCGCGCCGATGGCTGTTTCCGTTGCAATGACCGCAATTGCGCCGAACACGGACATGAACAGCCAAAGGACAGGAACTTCGACGCCGCATATCGTGAAAATCTGGCGCAGTGCACCAGCCCGTCCGTAAGATTCAACGGCGTTCGGATCGCGGCTCTTTTCGATGGCCGCAATTCTCTGCCAGTTTGCAACGTCGACAATCGGATAGAACAGAGGCAGCAGAACCAGGGCCATAAATCCTGCTCCGGGCATGCGCGTCCCCGTTTGCAGCGCGGCGATGCTGTCGCGCGAAATGGCGGGGATGCTAGCGAAGTAAAATTCCATGGACGCAACGACGACCACCAAGACGGCAAATACGGAAATGCACGGATTGAGAATCTGCTCAAACTTCTTGAGCGCGGCAGCGGCGAACGACGGTAGGCTGGAATCCGCTCGGACAAGGGTGGTGTCCACGTATTTTGAGCGCCGATACCACAGGATAAGCGCGCAACAGACCGCGACGAAGACGACCGCGAAGGCGCCGTGGGGCGGCATCGGCGTGAGCGAGGAAACGTGCAGATACAGCAGCAGCGCGGTCGACCCGAACAGGCCCAGATACACCATCCCGAGGTGCAGCTGAGCGGAGTGCATTACACCTGAATTGCCGGAAAGAATTGTACATAACACCATCAACGTCAGCATTCCGATCACGGAGAGATAGACCCACGTTGCGTTTCCCGTCAGCAGGGGCTTCAGCAACGTCGACACCGCAATCGCCTCGCCGACGATCAGGCCAAGGAGAGCGAAAAGCGTCAGACTCGCTGCGAGCACACAAACACGAGGATCATTACCGTGCTGCCGTGCGACAAATGCATGCACCGTGATGGACCGATCGAAACGCAGCGCGCTATCGAGAAATTCAAACATCGGCCGGCGCAGGATGTAGATCAAAAGCAATCCCAATCCGAAGAAAACCGAGCTGACGATGGCCGGCCATATATCGCCGCTTGCACCCCAGGCGAAAAACGGGCCGAACGCGGCCAGCCGCAAGGAAGAAGCGATCGACGAATTCCGTATCACGGCGGGCGGAGCGGGTTGAGACGAGACGAAATAGTCTTGTGCCCGCGCATAGGCTTGGCGCCGCAGCAGAAAAATCGGGACGAGACAAATTCCGACGGAGAGTAAGAGGACGATGAATGGGAAAAATGACATAACAATCCGCTATTTTGTGTCTTGCAGGGGCTGCCAACGGCGCGCTTAGATAACGGAGAAAACTGACGGGGTGCAACGGGCCGCGGCCCGCTGCCAAGGCGACTTTGGGTGTGCTGCCGGGCTTTCAGACGATGGACAATGTCGGGATGACGAGATAATTCCAGGCTGGGCGTAAGGGGCTGATCGATTGGGACTTCAAGCGATTGACATGCGTAGCGTTCGTGACCATTACGGATTGAGAGCAAGCGCGAAATGCGCCGCAGCCATCGCTTTCATCGCCTTGCTTGCATGCAATAGCGCCGAAGCCGCTGAAACCCGTGCGTATTTGCTGCGGGGCTGGTTTGGCGTGTTCTCGACCGGCATGGATGAGCTGGCCCACGAACTGAGAGCCAAAGGCATCAAAGCCGAAGCAATCGGGCATTTATCCTGGAAGTCGACGGTGTCCAAGATCGTCCAGGAGCGTGCCGGCAAGCCTGGAGCGCTCGTGCTGGTGGGCCACTCGCAAGGCGCAAATAACGTGATCGAGATGGCGCGTATGCTCGAAACACAAAAAATTCCGGTTGACCTCTTGGTGACACTCGCACCTCTCATGCAAGATCCCGTTCCGGGCAACGTCGTGCGGGCGCTGAACTACTATCAGAACCCTGGATGGGGCGCACCGCTCACAACCGACCGCGGCTTCCAAGGCAAGCTTTCCAACATTGATGTCGGCTCCGATCTGACCATTACCCACATCAACATCGACAAAAGCGCCAAGGTCCAGTCGGAAATTGCACGCGCAGTCCTCGCCATCCGGCCAAGAGAAAGTCCCCAGCCAGCAGCCGGCGCGCCCCCGCCAGCGCGGTGATCGAACGGAGGCGACGCATCTGGGCGCGGTCTCGACCGGGCATCCGGCGGGATCGACCATTCGGCGAGCCTGCGGTCCACAATGGCGAGGTAATCGATGGAGTTCGGCGTTCAGTTCTTTCCCTCGGTCGGCCCGGAGCGGAAATCTGCCGAGCTATACTGGGCGGAAGCCATTCAGCTTACGCAGCGGGCCGAGCAGCTCGGCTTCGCCAATGTACGAACCGTCGAGCACTATTTCCATCCGTATGGCGGCTACAGCCCCGATCCGCTGATCTTCCTCAGCGCAGCAGCCGCGGTGACGCGAACCATCCGGCTCGTCACCGGCGCGGTACTGCCGGTATTCAACAATCCTCTGAAGCTCGCAGGCCAGATCGGCATGGTCGATGCCATCTCTAGGGGGCGTGTGGAGATCGGATTCGCGCGCGCATTTCTTCCGCACGAGTTCGCGCGCTTCGGCATTTCGATGGACGAAAGCCGCGCCCGGTTTGATGAAGGCGTCGAGCAGATCCGCCGCCTGTTGGAAGAGGAAAACGTCACCGCGCAAGGCCGCTTCCACAGCTTTGAAAAGGTGACGTCTCTGCCGCGCCCGACCCAGAAGCCGCGCCCGCCGTTCTGGATCGCCGCGCTGTCGACCGAGGACTCATTCGAGAACGCCGGGCGGCTCGGCCATCACCTGATGGGTATTCCGCTGGCCGGCGCGCAGATGGCCAAGCTCATAAAGATCTACCGTGATGCCTGGATCAAAGCCGGTCATCCCGGCCGCGGCCGGGTGATGCTGGCGTTCCACATGTTCTGCGCCGAGACCCGCGAGCAAGCCGCTGCCATCGCGCGCGAACCGCTGAACATCTATCTGCGGTCGATCGTCAACGCCGCCTCCGACTGGATGTCGGGCGTGGCGTCGAAGGACTACCCCAACTATCAGAAGATGATCGAGTTCATCTCCAAGGAAACGTTCGAATCGCAGGTCGAGAAGGGCGGCGCCTGGATCGGCACCCCGGACGACATTCGCAAATCGATCGCCTCGTATGACGGCCAGGTCGGCGGCTTCGAATCCGCCTCATTGCAGGTGAATTTTGGTATGATCGGCCAGGCCGAGGCTGAGCAGTCGATGACGCTGTTCGCACGCGAAGTGATGCCGCATGTCAAGAAATGAGGAGGCCCCTATGTCTGTTGCCGCCGTCGTCACCGCTCCGCGGAGTCTGTCAGGCCGGGACATTCCGACACTCGAATCGCTCTATGAGGCGGCGGGCGGCGTGAACTTCACGCCCGGGTGGGTGCCACGCAGGAAGCCGATCTTGTGGAGCGAGCCGCGGCCGGAATTCGTGCCCGCGCACTGGACCTATGAAGATGCCAAGGCCGGCCTTGATGCTGCAGGCCGACTGATCGACGTTTCGCTGGCGGAGCGCCGCAACCTGGTGATGCGTAATCCGGCACCCAACACCAACTTCGAGACGAGCCGCACGTTGGTCTGCGCCTATCAGATGATCCTACCCGGTGAACACGCGCCGTCGCACCGGCATTCGTCGCATGCATTGCGCGTCATCATCGACGGCAAAGGCTCGTATTCGGTTGTCGATGGCGAGAAGACCCCGATGGAGACGGGCGACGTGGTGCTCACCCCCGGCTGGTCCTGGCACGGCCACGGCCATGACGGCGACGAGCCTGCTTACTGGTTCGACGGACTCGATGTGCCGCTCACCCATCTGCTCGAGCCGATGTTCTTCCAGGAGCATCCGCAGAAACACGCGCCGATCGAAAGCGTGGTTGAGACCTCGCCGTACCGCTTCAAGAGTGCCGACATCGCGCGGAAGCTCGATGGCGCGCGGGCGGACAACGAAGGATTCCACGGGCCGCGCATTACGCTTGAAGCGCCGACCATGCCGCCGATGGGGCTCACAGTGGAGCGACTGCAGTCCGGCGAGAAGACGAGGCGCTACCGCACCACCGCCAACACGATCTTCCATGTGATGGAGGGCGCTGGCGAAACCACGGTCGGCGACCAGAGCTTTTCCTGGAAGCGCGGCGACACCTTCGTCGCGCCAGGCTGGAACGCCATCGCCCATCGCGCCTCGTCGGATGCGCAATGGTTCGCGATGAGCGACGAACCGCTATTGCGGTTCTCGAACTACTACCGGTTCGAGGCGGTGGAGTAGGCGCGTCACTCTTCCTTAGGCGGGTATCCGGCGCGCACGCGCCAGTACTCCCAAGCCCGGTCCAGTCCAAGGGGGCCGAGCAGTATCTTGCTGGTCGCTTCGATCTCGGCCGGACTGAGATGCTTCACCGCTGCATCCCCGCGACCCTGCGACAGGGTATGCGCCTGGATTAGCATCGCGGCGTTGCACATCAATCCGATCGACACCATCACGGTGGCTTTGAGTGCGCTTGTCGCGATCACCGCGCCGTGGCCGCGCAACAGGCACACCCGCCCTGCCCCGAGCTTCTTCGCCAGCGACTGGCCGGTCGCGTCGTTGACCACGAGCATGGTGCCTTCGTTTGGGAATTCGTCGCGAATATCCCAGTTCGGCACGTTCGGCCCGCTCCCCGACGCCATCACCCAGATCGGCTCGATCGGCGTGTTCGTCACCGTGAACGGCACCACCGCGTGGGCGTGGCTGTGACACACCGACATGACGTCCGGCCGCGCCTTGTACAAGCAGCCGTGGATGAATCGCTCGGCATAGATCGCGCGGCTGGTGCCGTCGAGCCGGTTGCTGTCGAGATCGAACTCGACGATGTCGTCCTCGGTCACCAGACCCGGGCTGCGCGAGCACGCCAGGAAATAGTGGCCGGGGTTCTCCGGATGGCGGATGCTGATATGGCCGAAGGCATCGACAACGCCCTCGTTGCCGAGGATCCGGTTCGCCACCACCAACTCTCGGATCGCCGCCAGCACGCCTGCGTTCATGCCATTGCCCTCATTCATCAACGTCGATGAGCCTTGTAACATCTTCGGAGAATTGGCCCAATCGGATGTCCACGCAAAACCAGGCTGCAGATTCCGGCCGAGCACTTGTGCGCCAGACCGCACGGGCTCGCGCCGGTTGAGCAGTTCAATTCTAGGTGTCATCGGCTCGCCCGACAGCGGCAGGCAATCGTAGTATGTTGAACGTGTTGAACAGGCGGAAGCGGTTCCGGCGTTTTTGAAGCGAGGTGACTTGATGCGAATTCTGTTGGCGTTTTTCATTCTCGTCGGCGTTGCGAACACGGCCTTGGGCACAGAGCTGGCCGTCGCGGCCGCTGCGGCTGGTCATCCCGTTTGCTCCAGGCGGCGGCGCCGATATCGCGGGTCGGGTGATCGGCCAGGAGTTGAGCGACGTCCTGAAGCAACCCGTGGTCATCGAGAACCGGGCCGGCGCCGGCGGCACGATCGCTCCCAACAACGTCGCCAAGTCGACTCCCGACGGATATTCTCTGGTGCTCGGCCACCTGGGCGGCATCGCGATCGCGCCGCATCTGTACAAGGACTTGCCCTTCGACCCCATCAACGACCTCTCTCCGGTGACGCTGATCGTCAACGGCTTGAGCGTGCTGGTGGTCAATCCTGACCTTCCGGTGAAGACCGTTGGCGAGCTGATGGCGTATGCCAAGGCAAATCCGAACCAGCTTTCGTTCAGCTCGGCAGGAAGCGGAACGGATACACACCTCGCGGGCGAGCTCTTCAAATCGATGACCGGCACATCCATGGTGCACGTCCCTTACAAGGGTGGCGCGCCTGCCATGGTGGACCTTCTCGCAGGACGCGTGCAGCTCGCCTTCGCCTCGGTCGCGACGACGATTTCCGCGATCCAGACCGGCAAGCTGCGCGCCATTGCAATGACCGGCAAGAACCGTTTCGAGGGTTTGCCGGGTGTTCCGACCATCTCGGAGTCGGGCGTTCCAGGTTACGAGATCAACAACTGGTATGGGATTTTCGTGCCCGCGAACACGCCGCAGGACATCATTCAGAGGCTCAACACCGAAACCATAAAGATCCTGCAGAAGCCTGACGTGCGCGCCAAGCTGATCGCCGCCGGACTGGAGCCGATCTGGAGCACGCCGACGGAATTCTCCGACTATGTGCGCGCGGAGACGGCCAAGTGGCGCAAGATCGTCGTCGATTCAGGCGCGACAGCGAATTGAGGCTTACTTAACGTTCTAAGTCCTGAGGAAGTGCCGAGCGATCTCCTCGCCGGTGGCTTTCCACACACCCTCGAAGCCGAGGATGTGGTCGAGCGCCCGCTCGAGCGCGCCAATTCGATGCGGCTGCCCGGTGACATATGGGTGAAGGCATATGGCCATCACCCGTGCTGAGTGCTCGCCTTCCCGCCACAGCACATCGAATTGATCGCGAATCATGCGCTCGAACTCGCCGGGCGTGTACATCGAGCGCACAATCGCCGCGGTATCGTTGATCTCATAGGAGTACGGCACCGAGACAATGGGCTTGCCGCCAATGTCCATGAGGTAGGGTTGATCGTCGTTGACCCAGTCGGCGACGTAAATGCATCCCTCAGCGGCGAGATGATCGAGCGTGTTCCAGGTTTCCTGCAAGCCCGATCCCAGCCATCCGATGGGACGGCGGCCGGTGGCCTTCTGAATGCGATCCAGCGAACTCTTGATGACCTCTCGCTCCTGCTCCAGCGGAATTTCGTTGAGGCGATCCACATTCGTGCGGTTGTGGCCCATCATTTCCCAGCCGAGCTTCATGCAGTCTTCGATGATCTCGGGGTGCTGATCGCAAACGTCAGAATTGAGCGCCACCGTGGCGCGGATATTCCGCTTGGAGAGCGCATCCATCAGACGGAACACGCCGACGCGGTTGCCGTAGTCGCGCTGCGCCCAGTGTCGCACCATGGGTGTGCCGTTGTTGCCCTTGGGTCGCTCGTTCGAGTCACCCGGCATCGCCCGATCGAGCGGAAAAAACTCGATATTGGGGATCACCCAGAGTGCGACGCGCGCACCATCGGGCAGCGTCCATTTGGGCCGGCGGTTGATGGCGCTGTATGGAAACGGTCCGTAGGAAGTGGGTTTCATAGCTGGCTGACTAGCTCCTTTAATGACATGACGTCAGGCTCGTCGTCGATCGGCGCGAGTGCCTCTTTGATTTTTCCCGCGCGGTCCCTCTCGCGTCACTGCTGTATTTGAAGTTTTGTTCGTTTCCAGAGTAGCATGATGACTGGGGATGTAAGGGGACTCCGATGGGTGGCGCACTCGAAGGCATCAAGGTCTTGGACCTAACGAGCTACATTGCCGGCCCTTTTGCCACCATGCTGCTTGGCGACCTTGGTGCAGAAATCATCAAGATCGAGCAGCCAGTTACCGGCGACATGTTCCGGCGGTGGGATCAAGAGCCAAAGCTCTACAGTCCCCTGTTCCGCAGTTTCAATCGCAACAAAAAGAGCGCGACGCTGAATCTGGCGAGCCCGGAGGGCAAGAAGATTTTCGCATCGCTCGTCAAAACGGCTGATGTAATCGTCGAGAACTTTCGTCCAGGCGTCGTCGATCGTCTCGGGATCGGCTACGAACCCATGTCGGCAATCAATCCGCGCATCATTTATTGTTCGATTTCGGCGTTCGGTCAGGAGGGGCCATACAAAGAGAAGCCGGGTTATGACACCATCGGCCAGGCGCTTAGCGGTCTGCTGAGCCTGCTAACCGACGTCAAGGCGCCGCATGGCCCCGGCGCTCCGTTCTCCGATCATCTCGGCGGCCTCTACGGCTGTTACGGCGTCCTCGCCGCTCTGATGGCGCGCGAGCGAACTGGCCAGGGGCAAAAAGTCGAAACTTCCCTGGTCGAGGCCACCATGAGCTTCATCGGCTATGCCATCACGCAATTTCTCGACACTGGCCAGGTACCGAACATGGTGAGCAGGCTTCACCAGGCACAAGTCTATGCCTTCGTTGCACAGGACAACCTGCCCTTTGTCATTCACCTCTCTCATCCGAAAAAGTTCTGGGAAGGGCTTACGCAAGCCGTCGGCCGCATCGATCTAAGGGACAACTCGCGGTTTACCGACGATGTTCTGAGGGAGCGCAATTACGACGCGTTACGGGGAATTCTCGAACCGATTATGCGGCAGAAGCCCCGGGATCAATGGATCGCAACGCTGGAGAAAAATGACGTGCCGTGCAGTCCGATCAGGCGCGTTGACGAGCTGTGCGGAGACCCGCAAATTCGCCATCTCGACCGGTTTGTTCAGGTTGAAGACCCGAAACTCGGGCGCTCAAATTTTGTAAAGAATGGTGCAAACCTCAGCGCAACTCCGACGGCCATCGCCTCGCGGCCGCCGACGCTCGGCGAGCACAACAAGGAAATCCTGAGCACCCTGGGTTATTCCGAACAGGACATCGAGAAGATGCGCGCAAGCGGTATCATCTGACCCCGTCCGTATCGTCGCAGTCATCCGGTCAAGCCGCAGCGCGCCATTCTGGTATGACTGGCCTTACGATCGAAAAATCAACGTTTATGATCGACCGTCAGATCGACAGGATTATGGGATGAAGACAATCGTTCGCGGCGGCTATGTGGTTGGGTTCGACGGTACCGAGCACGAGATCATTCGCAACGGAGTGGTCGTTTTTGAGAACGATCGGATTGTGCAAGTCGGCAAGAGCTACGACGGTCCGGCCGACAAGACGATCGAAGCAACCAATTCCTTAGTTTCCCCAGGCTTCATCAACACCCATGTCCACACCGGCAGCAACGCAGGCGATTACCTTCTCACCGAACCCGACAAGCCCGACTTCATGGGATCGAACTACCTCGCCCATGTCGCTCCGCTGTGTGGCCACCATGTTGCGCATCATCTCGAAACCCTAGACGTCTCGGTCCGCTTCTCGCTGATCCACATGCTTAAGGGCGGAACAACGTCGTTCCTTGACTACGGCGGCGCGGAGAAGGGCCCGCAGGATTACGTCAATCTGATTGAGGAAGTTGGTATTCGCTGCTTCACCGGGTTGCGGCACCGCGATGCTGACTATTGCTTCGACGCGACTGGACGCCAGCAACTCCTTTGGAACGAGGAGCGTGGCGCGGAGCGATTCAACAAATCCATCGACTTTGCCAAAAAGTTCAACGGCTCCGCCAATGGACTGGTTACCGCCATGCTGTTCCCGGGGCAGGTCGACACATGCACCCCGGAGACGTTACGCAAGACCAAGGAGGCGACCAAGGAGCTCGGGCTTCGAACCCAGCTCCATGCGGCAATGAATCTGCTCGAATTCAACGAGATCCTGCGTCTGCACCGGTGCACACCGATCCAGTTGCTGGAGAAGATCGGGTTCCTGGGACCCGAGATATCGCTAGGCCACTGCATCTTCATCGCTGGGCACAGCTGGATCGTCTATCCCTACGCGGACGACTTAAAAATTATCGCTGATGCTGGGTCGCAAGTGTCGTACTCGCCGCTGAAGTATCTCACGCTGGGCATCGTGATGGAATCGTTCGACCGGTATCGAGAATCCGGCATCACGATGGCGATAGGCACCGACACATATCCCAAGGATATGGTGTCGGAGATGCGATACGCGGCGCTTGCCTCCCGCCTCGCCGACCGGAAGTTCACATCCGGTCACCCGCGCGACGTTTTCAATGCCGCGACGCTGGGTGGAGCCGAGTTGGTGGGGCGCAACGACCTGGGCCGATTGACGAAGGGCGCCAAGGCCGACATCATCATCGTAGGCCTCAAAAATATCGCACTGGGAGCTGTCCGTGATCCGATCCGGACCTTGGTTCAAAGCTGCACCGGCAGCGACATTCACACCGTCATCGTTGACGGCCAGGTCCTGGTTCAGGATTCGAAGTACGTTCGGTCCGACGAAGCCAAGCTCGTCGAGCAGGTCCAGTCGTGCGCTGAAACTGTTTGGGACGCGGTTCCGACCTGGCATTGGACCGGCAAGCAGGTCGACGAAATAATCCCGCCCTCGTTCAAGATGAGATAGGCCGGCGCAGAGCGGTTCCGCGCCGTGCCAAGTTGCCTCGTCAGATCAGACCGCCTTGAACTTCGGCAGCGTGCAGTCCGGGGTGACGTCGTCGAACACCACCGTCACTGGCATGTCGCAGCGAAGCTGGTCGGGCGGCGTGCCGACGACGCTGCTGATCAGCCGTGGCCCCTCGTCGAGCTCGATCAGTGCGACGGCGTAGGGCAGATCGCCTTCGAAACTCTTGTGATAGGCGCGATGAAACACCACGAACGAAGACACCTTGCCCCGGCCCGAGAGCTCAGTCCATTCGCCGCCCATGGCGGTGCACTCGGGACAAAGGGGCGATGGCGGAAACCGAAATGAACCACACGTGCCGCATTTCTGCAGCGACAGCTTGTGGCCTTTCGCGGCCGCCCAGAACGGACCGGAATCCTCCGACGGGACGACAACTGGCTTGGTATAATCTGTCATGGGTTAGGTGTCTGAACTTTCTTTATCCGCGTAGGATCAAGGTGGAATGGCAGACCGCGTTGCCGCCGTTGCCGCTGACGATCCCGATCTCGGCGTCTTTTACCTGCCGGACGCCGCAATCGCCGCGCAGTTGGCGCACGGCCTCGACGATCTGCAACATGCCTTCGACGTAACCTTCCGAAAGCATGCCGCCAGCTGTGTTCATCGGTAGCTCACCACCCAACTCGATGCGGCCTCCGGTCACGAACGGGCCGCCTTCGCCCTTCTTGCAGAAGCCATAGTCTTCCAGTGTCACAAGCGCGATGTAAGTAAAGCAGTCATAGATCTGCGCCACGTCGATCTCGCGCGGCGTTACGCCAGCCATTTGAAAGGCCTGGGCTCCGGACTCCTTGCCGCCGGTCTCGGTCATGTGATTGCCGTGAAAAGGCCCGCGGGAATTATTCGCCCGTCCCATGCCCATAATGTAAGTCGGCTTGGCACGCAGGTCGCGCGCGCGTTCTGCCGTTGTCACGATGATCGCCGATGCGCCGTCGCTCCGAAGGCAGCAATCGAACACGTGATACGGCCAAACCACCCAAGGTGACTTGTGATAATCATTTAGCGTCATCGGCTTACGGATTTGAGCGTTGGGATTGAGTTGCGCGTGCTTGCGGCACGCGACCGCAATCGCTCCGAGATGATCGTGCGTGGTCCCGTATTCGTGCATGTGGCGTGTCAGCCCGAAGGCATGCGTCGCGGCGGCGCCAAACAGGCCGTACTCGGGCCCGAACTCCTGGTCGCCGTCGTGGGTATTTCCGGCGCGGGTCAGCGATTTGTCGCCATGAACGCAAAGCACCGTCTTGCAGAATCCAGCGTCGATGGCGGCTGCCGCGAGCTGGACCATCATGCATGAGGTGGCGCCACCGGTGGAAATCGAGACGCCGAAGGTCGTATCGAGCCCGAGCCGCTGGGCCACGCGTTGGTGATGAACGCGAACACCACCGAGCATGTGGCTGTGCGTGATCATGCCGTCGATATCGGTCTTTTTCAGTCCGGCATCGTCCATCGCCATCTTTGCGGCTTCGACCTGAAGGCCGTAGTCGCTCATCTCAGGCACTTTGCCGACCCTGGTCTGGGCGATCCCGGCGATGGCGTACCGATCTCTCTCAATCATTTCCGTACCCTTCACAAATCATTGGCTGGTAACGGTCCGGCCTCGCTCTATTGAATTCCGACCGCCGAGCCACTTGGAAACACTCCCCACCGGTCCGGCGAGATCACCACGTCAATCGGGCCCAAAGGGTACACATCCGCCGAGCTTCGTTTGACGAGCAACTCCGCCGGCCCGACGCTTACCCGGTAAATGACGACATCTCCCAAGAACGTGCGCGCTTCCACGCGGCCTGTGAGCGAAGGTGGCGGTCCGTTTGCGGCGATCTTCAATTCTATCCATTCCGGCCGGATCCCCAGGCTGACGTTCGCTCCGGTCGCGAAGTGATCAGGTAGGGGGAGGCTAATCGCCCCCATGCTTGTCTGCACCACGCCCTTGCCTGCGACAGTCCCGGATATCCAATTTGTCCGGCCCAGGAATTCAGCAACCATCTGGCTGACAGGGCGGCGGTAGAGGCTTTCGGGATCGCCGATTTGCAACAACTGCCCTTCGGACATGATCGCCATCGAGTCGGCCAGCGCCATCGCTTCGGTCTGATCGTGCGTGACGTGCAGGGTGGTGACCCCCAGCGTGCGCGTAAGCTCCCTAATCTCGTCGCGCATCTCCTCACGCAGCTTCGCGTCCAAGTTGCTGAGCGGCTCGTCCATCAGCAGGAGCTTCGGTTCGCGCACCAGTGCGCGCGCAAGCGCGATCCGCTGCTGCTGTCCCCCGCTCATCGTGGCTGCCGAATAGGACTCGAACCCGCTCAACTGCACCAGCGCGAGGATGTCCTTCACCTTGGACGCAACCTGGGCGCTGGTGAAACGCGCCTTCTTGGCTTCGACCAGCGGGAAAGCGACATTCTCAAACACCGTCATGTGCGGCCAGATGGCGTAGCTCTGAAACACCATAGCCACTTCGCGATCCTCGGGATCGACAAAAATATTTCGTCCCGGCGAACTGACCAGCCGGCCGTCCAAGGAGATTTCCCCACTCTCGAACCCTTCAAGCCCGGCAACGCAACGCAGCAGCGTGGATTTGCCGCAGCCGCTCGGCCCCAGCAGGACGAAGAACCGGCCCTTTTCCAAAACCAAGTCGAGGCCCCGCACCGCGACGGTTTTGCCATCTGCGACCTCGAATTGCTTCGTGAGATTGCTGATCTTGAGCATGTCGATCGCGGAGACCGATGAGGGGGCAGCATTTGCAGTCGTGGCGACACGAGCGGTGGCCGCGCGCGCAACATCATCCCGGCTCTTCCATCGGATGTCAAAGACCCACCGGATGGCGGCTGATTGACAGTCTTGTCGGCCTGAGCAAACCTAACCTCGGAAGCGTGTGTGCACCTGCATCATTTGGAAGCTGCCAGCGGCTATTGTTTTGGCTTGCAGATACGAATGTAATGCGGTTGCTGCTCGGCTTCGATCGGCTTCATCGTACGACCGATTGACCTACATCGCCGGCCCGACTTGCTACAATTTTCGTGGATCGGATACAGTCATGACCCAACCCGTTTTGCGATCAGCGCTGAACCTCGTCGGTGGCCTCTGCGTAGCCGCCGGTGTCCTTTCCCCTGCTCCAATCCAGGCTCAGTCGGGACCATCGAAGGCGAAGCTCGATGCGCTGATTGCGCTGGCGTCGAAAGAGTCTGAGGTCATCTACCAAGCGCCCGATCCCGATACCGGGTTGCCGGCCCGTGACTTCCTGCAGGAGATGGCGGCGCTGACAGAGAAGCTCTACGGCATCAAAGTCACCATCAAGATCGACAATTCCATCAACTTTCCCGCAGCGACCGCGAAAGCCCTCACAGAAATCAAAAGCGGCGCGCCGCCGAGCTACGACCTTATGTTTCAAAACGCGGTGACCGGAATACCGCTCCTGCAAAATGATGCCTACGAGCGCGTTCCCTGGCAGGAGCTTTTCCCCGATCTCAAGCCGCAGGATCTGGCCTGGAATGGCATAACGCCGATCGTCGATACGCAATTCATACTGCCTAGTTACAATTCGCGCCTCGTTAGGCAGCAGGATCTACCGCAGAGCTGGGACGACCTGCTGAACCCCAAGTGGAAAGGCAAGATGGGCGTGCTCGTGAACAACGAGCCGTGGAACCTGCTGTCTCAGCCCAACGCCTGGGGCAAGGATCGGGCGATCGCCTATCTGAAGAAGCTGATGGAGCTCAGTCCCAAGATCGGGCGCATGCCGGAAGCCCATCAACGCGTACTGTCCGGCGAGACACCGATCACGGCGTTTGGACAATATGAGCGCGTTGTCTACTACCGGGATCAACGCAACGCGCCGATGGGCGTGATAGAATCAGTGGATCCGGTGCTCTCCTACGTTTTTATTTTTGTCGTGCCCAAAGGCGCGCGAAGCCGCCACGCCGCGACGCTGGTGGCCGCGGCCATGATGTCCAAGGAAGGACAGGATCTGCATCAGAAATATCGCAATGCCGCTTCCATGTTCAGGCCCGGCACGTTGTCGTCGGAGTTTGCGAAAAAGCACAAGGTGGTAACTCCCCAACTCGACTTCATGTTGAGCAAGGATTTCGTCGAGTTGAACCAACAAGTCAGCATGCTGCTCTCGGGACGGTAGGGACGGTGACACCGGGCATCGTCGCCACGTCCGGCCATGTTCGCGACTTGGCGTTTGCAGAGGCCTGACACGTGAGAACGTCGTTTGCTTCCGCGCCAGTCGTTGCAATCGCATCGCTCGGTGTCCTGCTGATCCTTGGCCCCGTGATCGCCACGGTCTGGATCGCTTTCACGCTCGGCATTCCCGGCCACGGCGAATACTCGCTGGCGAATTTCAGCAGGGTAGCGCTCGATCCGTTCGGCTATCGGGTTATCGGCAATACGCTCATCTTCGCGACGGGCGCAACCGCGATTGCGCTCGCGATCGCCGCACCGCTCGCCTGGGCGGTGGCACGGACTGATATTCCATTTCGACGGTCCATCATTCTGCTGCTCGGAATGATCCTGGTCGTTCCAGGATTTCTCCAGGCGATGGGTTGGGCGCTACTGCTCAGCCCCAATATCGGCATCGTCAATCAGTACCTGATGGAGTGGTTCAGCCTCGACAGTGCTCCGTTTAACATCTTCTCCTTGGGCGGGATGACGTTCGCCGAAGGTCTTGGCTTGGTACCGCCGGCCTATTTCATCATTTCGGCCGTGTTCAGCGGCATGGATGGTAGCCTGGAGGAAGCCGCCTCGATGAGTGGAGCGGGCAAGTTCCGCACATTCGTCCGCATCAATCTGCCGCTCGCCGTGCCGGCGCTGGCCGCCGCTGCAATCTATGTATTTGTCCTGGCCTTCGCGGTGTTCGAGGTGCCGATGGTGCTCGGATTTCCAGATCGGATTTTCGTCTTTAGCACCATGCTGTACTTGATCGTACAGCTTCCCCAGTCCGGATTGCCGGAGTATGGCGCGGCGGCGGCGTATGGATGTCTTGTTATGTTCGCGAGCTTGGTGATGGCGCACTATTACATCAGGCTGATCGGCAATACCCGGAAATACACGACCATTACCGGCAAAGGGCGGCGTAGCAAAACACTCAAACTCGGCAAATGGCGGCCGTTGGCATGTATTCTGATCTCCGCATATTTCCTGCTGGCGCTTGGCCTGCCGCTGATCGTGCTTATCTATTTCTCGTTGCTGCCGTACTTCCAGCTCCCGTCGATGGAAGCGCTGGCGGCCATGAACCTTCAGAACTATGTCGATGTTTATACGCGGCAGGGCGCCCGTCCCCTCATCAACACCGGCATCCTGGTTGCGACCGTTCCAATTGCGGTCGTAATCATCGCGACGGCAATCTCCTGGGTTGTCGTCCGATCCAGGCTTCGGGCGCGATTCATCTTCGACAGCATCGCATTCCTTCCCATCGCGATCCCGAGGATCGTGCTCGCGGTCGCCATCCTCTACCTGGCTCTGTCGGCGAGGGAGATTGTCCCGATTTACGCCACTCTCGCGGTGCTTGTGCTGGCCCAGATCATTGCTTTCATCAGCTTCGCGACCCGGACACTGAACGGCGCAATCCTGCAGATTCACCCAGATCTTGAGGATGCCGGCCGTCTCAGCGGGGCCTCATTGTTCACGACACTTCGAAAGATCACAGCGCCGCTGCTGGGCCCAGCGCTGTTCGCAGCCTGGTTCTGGGTGCTGCTGCTGTCGTTTCGTGAGGTGACGATTGCGGTGATGCTGACCTCCGCCGATAGTATCGTGTTGCCGGTGCAGGTCTGGAACCTGTGGAACACGGTTTCCCCGAACCAGGCTGCAGCGGCGGCGGTCATGCTCGCCGTCATTGCGCTCGGCCTTATGCTGGCGATGCGCCGGATCGCCGAACGGGTGTTCGCGTCGGGGGGACATTGAAGGCCGGAGCTTGCCAATGACGTCCTCGGATTCGATGACCCGGTTTTTGATCCGGGGCGGCCAAATCTACGATCATGATGAAGACATCCATCAGCCCGCAGCGGCCGATCTCCTCATCAACGGGGACATTATCGAACGGGTGGAGCCGACCATTGCGCCAATCGATGGCGTGGAAGTTATCAACGCGGCTGGAAAGCTTCTCGTCCCCGGCTTTGTCAATGCGCACTACCATTCCCATGACGTGCTAGCGAAAGGCATGTTCGAGGATGTGCCATTTGATGTCTGGACGCTACACGCCAATCCCGGGCACTTCGGTCGTCGCTCGCTCAAGGAAATCCGGCTGAGGACGCTGATCGGCGCAATCGAGAATCTGCGAAACGGCATTACCACCATCCAAGACATGCTCACGCTGGTGCCGCAAGAAGAGGAATACCTGGATTGCGTGCTATCTGCGTACGAGGAAGCCGGTATTCGCGTTGTGCTGTCGCTCGCGACAAGAGATATGGCCGCGCTGGATATCGCGCCGTTCATGCCGAAGGACCTTCCCGAATCAATCCGTAGGCGGATTGAGGGAACCGATCGCACGGCCAGAGGCGAGCTTGACTTCGTCTCAGGGCAAATCAAACGGCTGGGTGTCAACCCCACGCCGCTGCAAACCTGGGCGCTCGGACCATCTGCGCCGCAACGCTGCTCACCCGAGTTGCTCGAAGGGATCGGTGCGTTGTCCCGCAAATTTGGCTTTCCCGTACTGACTCATGTCTATGAGACTCGTATTCAGGCCGCCGCCGCGCAACACTCTTCCGACCCAGCCGCGTCGCTGCTGGACCATCTCACACGCGCCGGCCTGATGAATCCGCAGTTGAGCGTCGTCCATGGCGTCTGGCTATCACCGCGCGACATAGCGAGAATCGCCGAAACGGGCGCGCGCGTGGTCAGCAATCCGATCAGCAACCTCGCGCTCAAGAGCGGCGTTGCGCCTATTCTCGACCTGTACCGGGCCGGGGTCGACATCGCTATCGGTTGCGACAATTATAGCTGCGCGCAAACACAGAATATTTTCGTGGCGATGCGAATGCTCTGCCTACTGCCGTCAGTGATGGACCCTGAACCCGGCTCGATCACGGCAGCGCATGCATTGAAATCCGCGACTTTGTCCGGCGCGCGCGCGGTCGGCCTCGCCGGCAAGGTGGGCGCACTGAAGCCAGGCATGGCAGCCGATCTCATGATCCTCGACCTCAGTGAACCGTCTTTCGTTCCGTTCAACAGCGCAGCTCGTCAGGTTGTATTCGCCGAGTGCGGCCGCGCGATAGAAACCGTGTTCGTGCGCGGCAGGCCCGTTGTTCGCAACGGCAGGATGACCACTGTCGACGAGATGGCTATCGTGGCAGAGGCCGCAGAACTATCGCCTGGGCTGCGCCGCGACGCCGCCGCAATCGCTAGCAGGAATTCCGACATGATCACGCCAATACTCGCGGCAAGCCGGGACGCCTGGAATGTCAAACTTAGCTTCGACCGCTACATTGGACGTTCCAAGGGACATTGACCGTCATCAGAATTGCGAGACCGGGAAGCGTAATGACCATGACCAAGCTGGCGCGCCATCTCAATCCCAAATGCCCAACCCATCCGCTCCCGTTGGACTGCTAAAGAATGCAGGGATTCCTTATTAGTCGCGAACCGGCAAAGCATGCTCCAAAAACACTCCTGACTAACTAGCTCTATTGCCGAGGGCCGGAGTAGAGAGTTTGCGCGCCGGGATCGCTCGACATGAGACCTACATCGACTCCCACTTTGTAAATCGAAAGCATGTCTTTTTGGACTTCGGATGGCCACTGAACCTTCAGGCCAAGTCTCTCGTTGTCGCGAATCAACTGAGCCACTCCCTTCTGGGCCTCCGGTGTCGCTTTATCGACGATGATGGTGCTGGCTTCATCCGGATTGGCAAGCGTCCAATCCGCGGCATCCTTGTAGGTATTGAACAGTTTCGGGATGAGATGCTGATTCTTTTCCACCCAAGACGTGTGCGCAGCGGCGCCGAGATAAGGGATGGCCGCGCCACCGGTAAAATTCTTCCAGGTCTCCGCAATCTTCAGATCGAGCGTACGAATTTCGGGCTTTCGCGACTTCAGCAGATCGTAGCCCGGATCCCACATATGCACCGCCGCCGCCCGGTCGGCGAGGATGTAGCTTGCCAGGCCCGGCGGCGCGGTGTTCACCACCGACACCTTGTCCATGTCGACGCCCTGCTGTTTGGCGAACCATGTCATAATCCGGTAGGCCGACGTGCTCTTGGCAGCGGCCATCTCTTTGCCTTCCATATCCTTCAGAATCTTAACGTCGGGACGTGACGTAACGACGTAGGACCAGTAGTTGAAGACGTTGAACAGGTAGACGACCTTCACGCCCTTCTCGACCGCGAGGCCAACGTTGAGCAAGGCTGCGCTGCCGCCCAGCTGAAATTCCCCGGTGTTGAACTGCACGATGTAGGCGTCCGGCGGTCGCTCGCTGAATACAATATCGATGCCGTGCTTCTCGTCGAATTTCTTGGCCTTGATGACCGGCGGCAGGAATGCGCCGAGCGACGGGGGGCCGAAGATGAGCATGGGCACTTTTTCGAGCTTCTGAGCAAACGCTGGTCCGGAAGCAAGCACCCCGACCGTGGCAATCGCGATGAGGCCCAGGAATTTCATGGCGCCCTCCCCTTGGATTTCATTGTTGCTCGCATCATGGCAGATGTCGCAGCTCATCGGGGAGTACAAAATTGCGAATGACTGCCTTGCGGTTCTCGTTTATTTACAGCAAGCGCGTCAGCGGCCCAAGTTTGCAGCCCGTTTGGCACCCTCGGACGAAACGTCGCGGCTCGCATCCGCACGCCAAACCACATCGCCTGACATCCGGCAGCGCGATAGCTAAGGTGGGCCGCCGGAGAATGCCATGACCTTAGAGGTAAGCAGTGCCAGGATCGGACAGCCGGTCCGCCGCAAGGAAGACCTGCGGCTGATAACCGGGAAAGGCAGTTTTAGCGACGACATGAATTTGCCCGGCCAGACGTATGCTGTGATCCACCGGTCGCCGCACGCTCATGCCCGGATCAAATCGATCGACACGCGAACTGCCGCCGCCGCGCCCGGCGTGCTGGCCGTGCTCACCGGCCGCGACCTGATGAATGACGGGCTGAAGCCCATTCCGCATGTGCCGCTGGTTGCACATCCCGCCGAGATCGTGCCGGTCAACACCGACGGTTCGCCGATCTTCACCGCCCCGCACTATCCGTTGGCTATCGACAAGGCACGATTTGCGGGCGAAGCCGTTGCCATCGTCATTGCCAACACGATCAACGCCGCCAAGGACGCGTCCGAGCTGATTGAAATCGACTACGAGGTTCTCCCCACGGTGACCGACACGGTCGCCGCGGCGACCCCGGAAGCGCCGAAACTCTGGGAGCAGGCAAAGTCCAACGTCTGTCTCGATGCGCAAATGGGCGACGGGCCGGCCACGGAAGCTGCGTTCGCAAACGCCGCCCATGTCGTAAAATTCGAGACCTGGATTCCCCGCATCACGGGCGTGCCGATGGAGCCGCGTGCCGCGGTCGCCGAATATGACGCGCTGACCAAACGCACCACGCTTTATGCTGGCAGCGGCGGCGCGGTGCGATTAAAGAACGATCTCGCAACCGTCCTCGCGGCCCCTATCGAAACCGTGCGCGTGGTCATGCGCGACGTGGGCGGTAACTTCGGCACGCGTGGCATGATCTATCCGGAATTTGCCTTGGTCGCGTGGGCGGCCCGCCGCGTCGGGCGACCAGTCAAGTGGTTATGCGAGCGACAGGAGGCCTTCCTGAGCGACTACCAGGGCCGCGATCTCGCGGTTGAGGCGGAACTCGCCCTCGACAAGAAGGGAAACTTTTTGGCGATGCGCGGCTCCAACATCAGCAACGCCGGCGCCCACACGACGAATTTCTCGCCGCTGCAAAAAGGCACCGAGATCATGTCCAGCATCTACCGCATGCCGGCGGCCTGTTTCCGGGCCCGTGCGGTGCTGAGCAACACCTCCCCCACCCGACCCTATCGAAGTGCCGGCCGGCCCGAGGTGATGTACGTCATGGAGCGGCTGATCGATCTCGCCTGTCGTGACTTCGGCTTCGACCGCGTCGAAATCCGCCGCCGCAACTTGATCGCTGAGGACGAGCTGCCCTACACCAACCCGTTCGGCATGACCTACGACAGCGGCGAATATCGGAAGGCGATGGACTGGGTCCTCGAGGTGAGCGACTGGAAGAATTTCCCGGCGCGGCGCAAAGAAGCGCGCCGCCGCGGCAAGTACCGCGGTATTTCGGTCGCCAACTACGTCGATACCGCAACAGGCATTCCCCGCGAACGGACCGACATCACCATTCGCCCGGATGGCCTCATCGACGTCGTCATTGGCACGGTGTCGAATGGACAAGGCCACGAGACGAGCTTCACCCAGCTGATGAGCGACTGGTTTGCCGTGCCGATCGAGAACGTTCGCTTGATTCAGGGCGACACGGATATCGTCAAGATCGGCGGCGGCACGCATTCCGGACGCGGCATGCGGCTCGCAAGCTACATCATGAAGATCGCATCCGACGAAATCATCGAGCAAGGGCGGAGGATCGCCGGCCACCTGCTGGAAACGGAGCCCACCGACATCGAGTTCGCCTCCGGACAATTCAAGATACGCGGCACCGATCGCGCCCTCGGGCTGTTCGATGTCGCCAAGGCCGCGATCGAACGCAACGACCTGCCCGATGATCTGCGTGGCCCGCTCGCCGCGACCTGCGACAAAACCATCAACGAAGTAGGCTACGCGTACGGCGCCCATGTCTGCGAGGTCGAGGTCGATCCGTTGTCCGGCGCCGTTGAGATCGCGCGCTACGTTTCGGTCGATGATGTTGGACGCGCCATCAATCCACTGATCGTTCATGGTCAGGCTCACGGCGGGATCGTTCAGGGCATCGGCCAGGCGCTGTTGGAGCATTGCGTCTACGATGCGGGCTCCGGGCAGCTTCTGTCCGGCTCGTTCATGGACTATTCCATGCCGCGCGCGCACAACTTTCCGTTCTTCAACACTCAGATCAGTGAGGTGCCGACACCGCAGCATCCACTCGGCGTTCGCCCGGCCGGCGAAGGCGGCACCACGGGGGCGCTTGCCGCCGTGATGAATGCGATTGCCGACGCGCTGTCTGATCTGGGCGTACGCCATGTCGAGATGCCGGCGACGCCGGAGCGGGTGTGGCGCGCCATTCACGGCATGCCGGAGCAATCGCCGATGTACGCGGCCAATGCCTGACGGTCAGAATCCATAAAGCTTCGCCGGATTGTGCACCAGGATGCGCTTGAGCTGCGCCTCGTCGCCGGCCCAGGCGCCGAGCAGATCGAGCAGGAATTTGTCGTCCGGATAGGGCCGGCTCTCCAAATGCGGGTGCGGCCAATCGGTGCCCCAGACGCAGCGTGTGGGCGCAGCCGCGATCATCGCCGCGACGGGCGCTCGGATGTCTTCGTAGGGCGGGCCCCTCTTAGAGACGCGATAGCCGCAGAGCTTCACCCAACAGTGGTCGAGTTTGAGCAGGCTGAGTAAGGTCTTCAGCTCCGGATGATCCATGCCGCCATCGATGGCGAACTGGCCCATGTGATCGAACACCGCCGACACCGGCAGTGCGCGGATCGTATCGGCCAGCGCAACCATCTGCGGCCCGCTGATCCAGAACTGCATGTGCCAGCCGAGCGGCGCGATGCGACGGGCAAGCGTCTGGATCTGGTCGAGCGGCATGCCTGCGGGCGTGAGAGCATTGACGCGGATGCCGCGCACGCCTCGGTCGTTCATCTCGCTGAGCTGGGAATCGCTGAAGCTTTCATCGACGACGGCAACTGCGCGGGCGCGCCCTTTGCCGGCCGCGGCAGCCATGTCGAGCGTGCAGGAGTTGTCTTTGCCATAGACGCTAGGCTGCACGATCACCATGCGCTCAAGCCCGAGGCTTGCCGCCAGCGCGTCGTACGATGTGAGCGACGCTTCCGGCGGTGTATACGCTCGATTGGCCGTATACGGATAGCGAGCGGTTGGGCCGAAGATGTGAAGATGGCAGTCCGTCATGCCGGACATACGCTGTATCATTAATGGCGCACTTTCGCTGTGCCGAGTCAGGCGAGTGTTGGCAATCCGTTAGGGCCTAGTTTGCCTTTGAATGCGACATAGCCTCCATCGATCAAAAGATCGGTCGCGGTGACGAAGGCTGCATCGTCGGACGCAAGATAAGCCGCGCCAGCGGCAATTTCTTCCGGCTCGCCGGGACGGTTGAGCAGATGCTGCGGCCCCATTCTGACGCGCGCTTTTTCCTTTCCGCCGGAACTGCGGCTTGAGCGTTCAGTGAGGATAAACCCCGGGGAGATCGTATTGGCTCGGATGTGATCTACGGCATGGTCCATGGCGAGAATCCGCGTGAAGTGCAGTAACGCCGCCTTGGTGGTGCAATAGGGCGAACGCAGCGGCACTCCCAGATGGCCAAGCTGTGATGCGATGTTGATGATGCATCCGCCGCCCGACCGCCGCATTTGCGGGACCGCGTATTTGCACATCAAGAAAGCGCCGGTGAGATTGACGCCGATCGCCCGGTTCCACTCGTCCAAGGAAAGCGTCTCGACCGTGCCGTCGGGGGTCACGGCCGCGGCGACATTGACCAGCGTGGTGACCCGGCCGAAGGCTTTGATCGCACTGGCGACAACGGCGCTGGCGCTCGCCTCGTCGGCGACGTCAACTTGAAGCGCGCAGGCACGGCCGCCGCCCTCGACGATGGCGCGAGCGGTCGCTTCCGACTTGGCCAGCACGATATCCGCGATCGCGACCTCGGCTCCCTCCGACGCAAAGCGTCGTCCGATAGCGCTGCCGATCTCGCCGCCCCCGCCGGTGATGAGGGCGACACGCTGCGCCAGCCTGCCGGTCTGCGCCATATCTAAGCGTCCATGCTCTAAGTCTGGAGATGCGGTCAGTTGGTGGCTTGCTGGACGAAGCTGCCATCGAAAATCGCGGATTTTGGCGGGAATGGCTTCTTCATGTCACCCAGTTCAACGAGCCCTTCCGCCATCTTCTCGTAGGTCGCATCCGACACGTTGCCATCGAGGCCGAACAGCTTCAGCTTCGCGATCAGGTAATCGTATGCCAGTGCCGAATCCTTTGGGTCCTGCTTGGCATGCTTCACCAGGATATCGATAGCCTGCTGCTTGTTGGCTGGATTGTAGAGCCATTCGACACCCCGTTTGTAGCTCCGCGCGAAGGCGGTCAACGCCACCCGGTTCTTTGCAGCCCAGTCGGAATTGGCCGCCCAGACCGTGAATGGGATCTCCTTCACGTGAGGTGCGGTCTCGCCAAGGTTGGTGTAACCGAGTCCGGTCGCTTTGAAATAGGTCGGGGGATTCAACAGCGTGGCATCGACGCCGCCCGCGACGAGGGCCGAGAAACGGTCGCCCGCGGCCTTGGCATAGACAAAATCGACGTCACCAACCTTCAATCCGGCCGAGGCAAGAAACGCCTTCACATAAATGAGCGTCACGTCGGTGACGCCACCGATGCTGATCGTCTTGCCCTTGAGATCGGTGATCTGCTTGATCTGCGGCTTGGCAAAGACCGCATAGGGAGATGCTACGATGTCGTTGATGATGATCTTCACCGGTGCCCCGCGAAGCGATGCACGCGCGAAGTCAGGATATCCGCTATGGGCGATGTTAAGGGAGCCGCCGGCGATTTGCTGCGCGCCGCTGCCTCCCACGGTTACCAGGTCCAACTCGATATTGTCCTGCTTGAACCAGCCGAATTCCATCGCGATATACTGCGGCCACTGCGGCGGACCATGAGCGACCATGCCGGCGACGATCTGTGTTTGTGATTGCGCGGCGCCGGGAACGAGCGCTAGCAAAATCGCCGCCAACGAAACGAGCGCTTTGTACGGGCGTGCAAATTGCAGGGCGGCATCCATCATGCGAGAGCTCCACGTGTTCCTGGCTGCACCGGGGCGGCGACTTCGCATAGGCTAGCAAGGGCGGAACCGTGGAACTATACCATTTTATAGGCATGCTGCCCGCTGGCGTTGCGTTGTGACACCTTGCCGCTGAGGTCGGAATGCAGTTTGGAATCTGGACGCCCCTTCCCCACACGATCCGGCCCGAGCCGGAAATGGATCGCGCTATCACTCTCCTCAAAGCGGGTGAGCACGGCGCCGGCGGGCAGGACGAGGCATTTCAATTTGCCTGCGACGTCATTCGGCGCGCCGATGAGCTCGGTTTCGACACCACTCTGATCGCCCAGCGCTATCTCGGCCCCGATCTCGATGCTTGGGTGCTGGCCACGGCGCTTGCGATGGTCACCAAGCGCATTGAACTGATGGTGGCCGTTCATCCAGGAATGATTACGCCGCAGGTCGTTGCTAAGATGGGGTCGAGTCTCGACCGGATCAGCGGCGGCCGTTTTTCGATCAACATCGTCAACGGCTGGTGGCAGGAGGAATTTGACCTGTTCAGCAACGGCACTTGGATCGGCGATGCCGAGCGCTATCCGCGGATGGGCGAATTCATCCAGGTGCTCAAAGGAACTCTGGACCGATTCCGATTTCAAATTCGAGGGCAAGTTCTACCGCGCTCACGTCCGAGCGGCGCTGACCGGAGCCGAAGGCAAGGTCGTCATTCCGGATGCCGGCGAAATTGTCGCCAAGGCTCGGCGGCGCTCGCCGCCGATCTATGCCGCAAGCCGCGCGCCTGACGGCAAGGGTCTCGTGGCCGAGCACTGCGATTTCTGGTTCGCCGAGTACAAGCCCGGCTATCGCAATTTCGAAGCGAATATCGAGCGCATGGCTGCGGATGTGCGTGACATGGACGCACGGGCGGAAAAATTCGGCCGGCGGCTGCACTACGCCATCAATCCCCAGGTGATCATCTGCGAGACGCAAGAAGAAGCCGAGGCTCTAGCCGACGCCGAGGAAAGCACGGCGCACACGCGCGACCGCATGGTGAATGCCCTCGGCGCTGGCCTCGTCGGCACGCCGGAGCTTCTGGCGGAGCGGCTGCGCCGCTATCGGGAGATCGGCATCGACTGTATTATGACGCGCTTCAGTCCGATGCTGCCGGGCATCGAGCTGTTCGGTTCAAACGTCATTCCATTGCTTCGCAACTGACAGCGCGTCATGGAATCATGATGGCGCCGCCGTTCACAGCGACCGATTGGCCGGTCATATAGGCTGCATCGCTGCCGAGCAGGAACGCAACGACCCCGGCGATGTCCTCCGGTTGCCCAATCCGGCCGAGCGGTATTCGGGCCCCCACGGCGTAGAGCTGATCGTCGCTCATTTCGACGCGAGGCTGGGCGGTGTCAGCTAGAGCCTGGAATAACGCAGTTCACCCGTATGCCATACGGCGCCCAATCGAGCGCCAGCGATTTGGTAAGCGAGATGATCCCTCCTTTGGTGGCGGAATAGTGGGCGCCGTTCGCGGCTCCAGCGAGCCCTCGCCCCGAGGCCGTGGTGACGATGGCGCCGCCGCCTCCCTGGATCATCGCAGCGTGCGGCGGCTCGGGCGCACAGGAATGTACCGGTGAGATTGGCGCGAAGCACGCGATCCCACTCGGAGAGCTGCATGTCGAGTGCACGGGAGCGCGGGAAAATACCGGCATTAGCGACGAGACTGTCAGGCAGACCCCACTCGCGAACAAAATCGGCGACGGCACCCTCCACCTGGTCCTCCGCGCCGACATCGACCGTCCAGGCTCGCGCCACCGCTCCGCGCTCGCGACAGAGCCTCGCAGTTTCCTCCGCGCCGTCGATTTTCGTGTCCCAGACCGCTACGTGGCAGGCCCGGCGTCGCCAGGCGCAAGGCCACCGCGCGGCCGAGGCCTTGCGCTGCGCCGGTGACGATGATCTTCGAAGGTGCAGCCATCGCAAAGACTCCTCGTTTCAGCTGATATCTAAAACCTGTGTGGAAAATTTCCGTCTATAGCGTCCAAGAATATTTGGACATTCGATATAGATTTCGACTTGGACCAGATCGAGTTTGAGGCATTCCGCCGTGGCATTCTGTGTCAGGAACGACGTCGCCATCCGTGATCCCGTCTCGAAATATCTGGGTGAGCTTTATTGCCAGCGTGGGCGCCATCTTCGCTGGTCCAAAGATACAATAAACGTTGCCGGCGACGATCTTTGGATACCCCAGTTCTTTCGTGGTCGGTACATCGGGCGACATGTCGTCGCTTCACCCGATCATGCTTTGCGCTTTTGTCCCGACCCTATCACCTCAAGAATGCGTTCTGGCGTGAATGGCTGATCAGCAATTTTCGCGCCAAATGGCCGCAGCGCATCGTTGACCGCGACCCACAGCACACCCATCGCGCCGGTCAGCCCCAGTTCGCCGACGCCCTTGGCGCCGAGCGCGGTCGAATGCTCCGGCGTTTCGATCTGCTCGACATACATGTCGGGCATTTCGAACGCCATGGGAGCCAGGTAGTCCGCCATCGTGCCATTCACGAGGCTTCCCAGCTCGTTGTAGATGCATTCTTCGAACAGTACCGATCCGATCCCCTGCACGATGGCGCCGCGCACCTGATCATCGACGATGAGCGGATTGATCACCCGACCGCAATCGGTGATAGCCCAGTGGTTGAGCAGCTTGATGAAGCCGGTATCCGGATCAAGCTCCAGATAGGATCCGTGCACACCGTACCCCATGTAATAGCTGCCACTGTTGGCGACGTGGCTGCGTGTTACGGAGAACTGAACATCCAGATCGGGCGGCAAGGTGTCCTGGCGGAAGTAGCCGATCTTGCCGACCTCGGCCAACGTGATGACCGGCGTGTTGGTGCGATTGTTGATGATCTGACTGCGTTCGATGCGCAGATCGTCGGGCGAGGCCTGCGTAATCGCTCCGGCGACAGTTAGGATGTTGCGCACCAAGTCGCGGGCGGCCTTTAGCGCCGCCTCACCACCGATAGCGATACCGCGGGACGCCCATGCCCCACCACCGTACGTCGAGATGGCGCTGTCGCCGCCGATCATTTCGACGTCATCAATGCCGACACCGACCGTATCTGCGATGATCTGAGCCAGCGAATGGATGGTGCCCTGCCCCTGGTCGGTGATGCTGGTGATGCAGCGCAACAGGCCAGTCGGTTCGAGCCGGATCGTACAGCCGTCCTGCACCGAGATCGCGGCACCGGTCGGCCCGTAGAACACTGGACCATAAGCGGTTGGCTCGACAAAGGTCGCGACCCCGATGCCGCGATAGATGCCCCTCGTGCGAAGCTCTGCCTGTTCTTTCCGCAATCCCTCGTAATCCATGACCTCGACCAATCGGTCGAGGCAGGCATCGAATGAAAGGTTGTCGAGCTTGCTGCCGGCCGCGGTGACGCACGGCATTTCCTCCCGCCTCCGATAGTTCAGGCGTCTGAAGGCCACCTCATCCATCCCGAGCTTTTCTGCCGCCATATCGGACAGCACCTCGGTCACGATGGTGGATAGTGGAATACCGACGCCGCGAAACATTCCGATCAGCGGCTTATTGACGAAAGCGTTGCGCGTCCGGGCACGGTAGTTGGGAAACTTATAGGCAGCACCGGTGTTGGTGACCAACATCATGCTTTCGGTGATGTTGAACCGCATCGGCATGCCGTAGGCGCCGATCGAGGAAATGTCGTCGACGCCCATTGCGGTGATCTTGCCGTCGGCGCCAACGGCCATGCGCGCCGTGATCTTGTGGTCGCGCACATGGATGTCGGAGAGGAAAGATTCTAGGCGATCGGCCAGGAATTTCACCGGCCGGCCGATCATCTTACTGATGGCCGCGACCACCACTTCTTCGGCATAGACGTTGATCTTAAGGCCGAAGCCGCCGCCGACGTCGGGCGCGATGACACGGACCTTGTGCTCCGGAATTCCGAGTTGGCGGCTGAATACCCCCTGCATCTGATACGGCGACTGGTGCGAATGATAGACCGTCAACGCCTCGCCGCCGGGATCGTAGTCGGCGATCAGACCACGCGGCTCGAGCGAAAGCCCGGTCTGTCTATGAAAATGGAATGTGTGCTCGAACACGTGGGCCGCTGATGCGAATGCGCCATCGGGGTCGCCGGTCTTGATATTGTGCTCATAGGCAAGATTGTCGCTGAGCGATTTATGGATCGGAGCGGACCGCAGCGCGGTCTCGCCATCCAGGATCGGCGTGAGCTCTTCCCATTGGACGTTGACGAGCTCGGCGGCATCCTCCGCCTCGGCGCGCGAATTCGCCAGCACCGCAACGACCGGCTGGCCTTGCCAATGCGCAATCTCGACTGCCATCGGACACTGCGGTGGGACCTTGTGACCCGCTCGGTTGTGCGCGACGCCATCGCTGGTGAATTCCTTGCAGTGCCCGACGAGATCGGCTCCGGTGAACACGGATGCCACGCCGGGCGCGCCCTTGGCCTGCTGCACATCGATCGAGACAATGCGCGCGTGCGCGTGTGGGCACCGCAGAAAAGCCAGATGCAGCATCCGCGGCAAATTAATGTCGCCGACATAGCGGCCGCGACCGCGCAACAGACGCTTGACGTCGGGACGCGGAATCCGCTTTCCGATCAGCGTGTCGGGCCGTTCAGCAATCGCCATCGGCTGCCCTCCCCCCAAAGCAAGGCGCGATCAGCGTTCCGCGCGCTGCCGCATTACCGTCTCGATCGCATCGACGATCGGCTCGTAACCGGTACACCGGCACAGATTGCCGGACATCAATTCACGGATATCGCTGCGACCGGCGATCCCACCCGAGGCGAGCACCTCGTGTGCGGTCAGCAACATGCCCGGCGTGCAGAAGCCGCACTGCGCGGCATTGCGCGCGGCGAACGCGGCTTGCAGATCCGCCAATGTCCCGCTGTCGGACAGACCCTCTACCGTATCGATCCGCTTGCCGTGCGCTTGCACCGCGAGCATCAGGCAACCGCGCACCACCTTATTGTCGACCAGCACGGAGCAGGCGCCGCATACGCCGTGCTCGCATCCCAGATGCGTGCCTGTGAACTGCAGCTCTTCGCGAAGGAAGTCCGCCAGATGCTGGCGCGCCTTGACCCGCCTGCGTACTGGCGCGCCGTTGACCGTGGTCTCGATCTCAATGTCGAACTGCATTTCGGACCCGGCGCTAACACCTTGGTCGCAAGTCAACGCATGCGACCCTATCGAACGGTCTATCCGGCGATCATCAGGTTGTGAAAATCGCCGCGCGCTGTCAAGATACCAATGTAACATAGCTATCTAGCTTTGCGTGCGCGCTGGCAATTGCGAGGGCGCACGCTGCGATCGAGGGAAGGCAGGCATGCTCCGTACCGGCACGAGCTACCTTGAGGCGTTGCGCGACGGCCGCTGCATCTACATCGGCGGCGAACGAGTTGATGACGTTACATCGCACCCGGCCTTCCGCAATACCGCGCATTCATTTGCCGAAATCTACGATCGCAAGCGCGCCCTCGAGCACATCGAAGCGATGAGCTACGAGGAAGGCGGCGAGCGCTATTCATCCTGGTTCCTCAAACCGAAAACCAAGGATGATTTGCGCAAGCGATCGGAGAGCCATCGCCGGATCGCCGAGTGGACCTATGGTCTGCTTGGCCGGTCGCCGGACCACGTCGCGAGCTTTGTCACCGGCCTCGTGCTGCACCCGGAACTGTTCGAGGCGAACCGCAAGGGCTTTGGCGACAATCTGCTCGGCTATTTCGACGAACTGCGGCGCAAGGATTTGTTTGCGAGCTATGTGGTCCTCGCGCCGCAAGGCGCCCGAAATCCCGAACTCTACCACCGGGAAGGCATGCGCGTTCCGAGCCTGCAGATTACCGGCGAGACCGACAGCGGCATCGTCCTCAACGGCGTCAAGATGCTCGGCACTGCTGCGGTGTTCTCCGACGAAACCTGGGTCGGCAACCTGCTGCCGCTCGCGCCCGATCAGAAGGATCAAGCGGTCACGTGCGCAGTCCCGATGAATGCACGTGGACTGTCAGTCTGGGTGCGCAAGCCGTATGAGCTGCATGCAGTCAGTGAATTCGACAATCCCTTCACGTCGCGCTTCGACGAAAGCGACGCCATGATCATCTTCGAGAACGTCAAGGTGCCCTGGCATCGCGTGTTCCTGCTGGATGACGTCGTCCTATCGCGGGAGATGTACTTCCGGACGCCGTCCCATGTGATGGGAAATCACCAGTCGACGGTGCGCTTCAGTGAAAAGCTCAAGTTCATACTCGGCATCGCCTACAAGGCCGCGGAGATGAACAGCGTATTGCAGGTACCAGCGGTACGCGAAACGCTGGCGAAGCTCGCGGTGTCCGAGGCAGCGCTGCGGGCGATGATTGCCGGTCAGATCGAAGATGCCGAAACGCTGGACAATGGCTTCGTTCACGTCAACCGTCGCGAAATGTACGCCGCCCTGTTCTGGTGCACGAACAATTATTACCAGGTCGCGGAAACCGTGCGCGAATTGCTCGGCGCCGGGCCATTCCAGATGCCGGCGGACGTGTCGTTTCTCTCCGATCCGAAATTGCGTGAGACATTCGAGCACTATTGGACGGTGGCCGGCGCGAGCGCCATCGACCGGCTCAAGTTCATGAAGCTGGCCTGGGACTATCTCGGTTCCGAGCTGGCTGGTCGCCACACCCAATACGAACGCTTTTATGCCGGCCCGCAATTCGTCCACACGTTCTACAATTTCAACAATTGCCCATGGTCGGAACGCAAGCGCCCCGTCGAAGAACTGATGGCCAACATGCAGGACCCAGCGGGACCAATGCATAAAGCCGCGGAGTGAATGGTGCTCTGTCTCGCCCAGCCGGTCGGGCATAATCGAGGTAGCCGACGCGATGAAAGCCCCGAACTTCGCCTACATAAAGCCCACCAATCTCGATCAAGCCCTGGACCTGCTTGCCACGAACGTCGGCGCGGTGCCGTTGGCAGGCGGCCAGAGCCTGATGGCGACGCTCAACCTAAGACTTTCCACACCCGAGCTTCTCGTCGATATCGGCGGCCTCGATGAACTCCGCGGCGTTCGATTGGAGGGTGATGCGGTGTGCATCGGAGCGCTCACCACCCATGCCGAGGTGGCGATGTCGCCGATGGTCCGACAGCACCTTCCCCTGATTGCTGAAGCGATCCGGCATGTGGGCCACGTCGCCATTCGCAATCGTGGCACATTCGGAGGAAGCCTGGCTTACGCCGATCCCGCTGCGGAACTGCCTGCATGCAGTGTCGCGCTCGGTGCCAGGCTGACGATCGCCGGACGCGCGGGACGGCGCGAAGTCGCCGCTGACCAATTCTACAAAGGCATGTTCGAGACCGACCTGAAGGCCGGAGAACTGATCGTAGACGTGCGGCTGCCAAAGCAACCGTCGCGGCAGATGTGGGGCTTTGCTGAGTTGTCGCGTCGGCACGGAGATTTCGCGCTGGCCGGACTGGCAGCCGTCACCACGCATGACGGCGACAGGATTCGCGAAGCCCGCCTCGTCTATATCGGCTGCACCGACCGGGCAAAGCTCGCTGAGGGGATTGCCAGGAGGCTGCATGGCGAGCGGCTGCCGCTCGGCGACTCGGAGTGGCTGCCCGCTGCAATTGCCGCCGATCTTCAACCGGTCGATACGCCGGGCCTGAAGGCAACCACGAAGGTGCAGCTTGCGACGACTTTGACCCGGCGGACCTTGCAAGCCATGCGCGGCGGACCGGCCCAATGAATTTCCTGCCTCGTGAGGGAAAAAGTACAGCAATGGTGCCGTCACGTTCGCCTCGTCGTCGCCCGAAAAAGTCTGGCTCCGGCGCGCCTAAGCGTGTCCGCAAAAACGGCACGACGGTCGAACAGCTCGCTCCCGATGATCAGGTGCTGCGAGAATTCGTAGCAGATCTATACGCGGCGTTCTCGATGATGCGCATATTGCGCCAACACGTCGCTCGGACAGTGGACCTGAGCTCAGCCGAGTTTTCCGTTTTATTGGCGGTCTGGCACCTCGAACGCCAAGGTGACATGACGGTGCGGGCCATCGCCGACCATCTGCATGTTGCGGCTGCACATGTCACGACGGAGATTGGAAAACTGGTTGCGCGGGATCTTCTGATCAAAACCTCGCATCCTAGCGACAAGCGTTCCGTCGGCATCGGCCTTACAAAATTCGGTCGCAGGTTGTTTCACCGCGTCATGCCGATGCTGCGAGAAATCAACGATCATTTGTTTGTCGGAATCTATTACGATGAAATGGTGATCGTACACCGATTTCTCGGCCGTATTATCGAGCAGGGCGGCGCGGCAGTTCGCGTGACCGAGGCTTACATGCCTGATCGGACTTCCCAACGACGGCCCAAGCCGAAGGCCTGAGAATGCTCACCGCCTCCGAACGGCCCCCGATATTTCCTCACTGACCACCTTTTCGGCTAATTGGTTATCGACCGGATTGGTTCTGGCACGTTCGGCCGCGACGGCCTGCAGCTCAACATTTTCAGTTTGTTTCAATATCCCCGCGCGCGGTCCACCAGCGCCTTGAGCGGCGCGGCGTGCCTTCGGCAAAACGTTTGGCGCTGCGCGCGCTCGGCGTCGCAAGCCTGGAGGCGTACGCCGCTCGCACCTGAGGCCGGGACGCCGGCGCCGATCATGGAGAAGATATCGGCCGCGTTCGGCGATGCGATGAAGGATGCCTCCGTCGTCAAGCAGCTGGTGAAGCTTGGCGCGACCGCAGTGACCGATACCCCGGCCGAGTTCAAGAAGTTCATTTCCGACGACCGCGCCAAGTGGCAGAAACTTGCCAAGGAAGCCAAGATCGTCGCGCAGTGAGCGGGGTCAATTGACGGAAGCCGCGCAAACGCGGCACTCTGCGAGGCAATGAAGGAGATGATTATGTACAAACGGACGGATCCGAAGACCCTGCCGACGCTCAAAGGGCAATGCTCACCGCAGGAGTGGGAGGTCCGGGTCAATCTCGCCGCGTGTTACCGGCTGTTCGCACATTACCGCTGGACGGACCTGATCCACACCCACATCTCCGCGCGCTTGCCCGGCGACAAGGAGGAGTTCCTGATCAATCCTTACGGCCTGCTGTTTGATGAGATCACGGCCACGAGCCTAGTTAAGATCGACTGCAACGGCACCGTCATCGACGATCGCACGGACCTCGGCATTAATCCGGCCGGATTCATGATCCACAGCGCAGTGCACATGGCGCGGCACGACCTGGTCTGCGTCATGCATTCGCATACGGCGGCTGGAATTGCAGTGTCATGCCAGAAGGACGGACTGCTGTTCATCAGCCAGCACGCCATGCGCTTTCACAATCGCATCGCCTATCATAACTACGACAGCTTCGCCTTCGACTATGCGCAGCGGGAGGGTTTCCAGAAGGACCTTGGAAACAAGAAGGCGATGTTCCTGCGCAATCACGGCCTGCTGGTCGGCGGAACGACAATCCGTGAGGCGTTCGATCTGCACTATTATCTTGAGCGCGCGTGCCAGGCTCAGGTGGAGCTATTATCGTGCGGCGTAGAGTACATCACGCCCGATCCGGCGGTGGCCGAAGAGACTGCGCGCGGCTTCGAGCGGCCGAACCGCGAGGCCAACACCCGCGACTGGCCGGCGCTTTTGGCGATGCTCGACCGTGCGGATCCCTCCTACGCGATGTAGAAAGCTCTGGTTATTGAACGCACGGCTGCCGTGCCACACTGGCATGCGTGCCTGTTCGCCATCGCTCACTCCAACACGATATTGTTCGTGCGTATTACCTCGCCCCAGCGCCGGACTTCGTCCTTGATGAAGACTGTCCGTTTCGGCAGGCGTCCCGCCGTCCGGCTCGACATTGAGCGCGCGGAAGCGCTGCTGCACGTCTGGCATCTTGATCGCCTCGATGGTCGCTTTGGCGATCTGATCCCGCAGCTCCGGCTTGAGCTTGGGCGGTCCGACCATAGCGTACCAGGCGCCCGAGATCAGGCCGGGAAGTCCGGCCTCGGCGCTGGTCGGTACCTCGGGCATCGCGGCGGAGCGCGCTTTGTCGAGTCACCGCCAATACCTTGAGCTGGCCGTCGCGATAGAGCGCGAGTGCGCCGGATATGTTGCCGAAGAAGACATCGACGCGTTCCCCCAGCATGTCCTGGAGCACCAGCGTTTCGCCGCGATACGGCACGTGCACCATCTGCGTGCCGGTGATCGTTCATGAACATGTTGGCGGTCAGATGGGGCGTGTTGCCGGCGCCCTGACTGCCATAGACGAGCTTGCCGGGATTAGCCTTCGCGTAAGCAATCAATTCGCTGACGGAATTCACCGGCAGCCCTTTGCGCACGATGATGAGATTGGGCACCGATCCGAAATTCGTGATCGGCACAAATTCCTCCGCCTTGTAGTTCAACTGCTTGAAGAGACTCTGGTTGGTGGCGATCGGCGGCGTTGCCGACACCAGCAGGGTGTAGCCATCGGGCTCCGCCTGCCACGCCATCGCGGCCGCGATGTTGCCTGCGCCGCCGGTGCGGTTCTCGACGACGATCGGCTGTCCCCACTTTGCCTGCAATTTCTCGCCGACGATGCGGGCCAGCACATCGTTGGTGCCGGCGGCGGGATACGGAATGAGAAATTTTACCGGTCTTGTCGGGTATGCGTCCTGGGCCAACGCTGTGGTGGAGACCGGCGCGTAAGCCATCGACAAGGCGAAGATGAAGGTCAACGCGGCAAGCCATCGAACCATGGGAGTCTCCGTCGTGCGAGGCATGCGAGTATAGATCACAAGAATGCCAAGGTTACACCGTCGCTGGCGTTGCAAGAGTTGGGCCGCGGATCATTTCGCCTCATGGCCACCCAGCGGCTTGGCGTAGCGGCTGACCGGCCTCGGCAGGCCCAAATTCTCGCGAAGCGTGCGGCCACTATAACTGCGGCGAAAAATACCGCGGCTCTGCAGCTCGGGAATCACGGTCGCGACGAACTCATCGAGGCCGCCCGGCAGATACGGCGGCTGGATCAGAAAGCCATCGATCGCCCCACCAAGAAACCAGTTCTCCATCTCGTCGGCGATTTTCTGCGGGGTGCCCGTCACGGTGCGATTGCCGCGCGCGCCGGCATACCGCATGTAGATCTGCCGGATCGTGAGACCTTCGATCCGAGCCATATCCATGACCTGCTTGAAATGTCCTTGGCTGCCCTTCGTTACAGGAATATCCGGCAAGGGGCCATCGAGCGGGTAGCCCGACAGGTCGAAGCCACCCAAGGCCGCCGACAATAATTCCAGGCCGACCTTCGGGATGAATCTTGGATTGTAGAAACTGATGCTTCTCCTCAGCCTCCAACTCGGTACTGCCGATCACCGGATTGAAGCCGGCCATGATTTTCAGATGCTCGGGGGCGCGGCCAAACTTGGTCATGCGGCCCTTGACGTCGCTGTAGAAGGCTTTGGCTTTCTCGAGCGATGGGGCCATGGTGAAGATCACCTCGGCATGCTCGGCGGCGAAGTCCTTGCCGGTCTCCGACGACCCGGCTTGCACGATCACCGGATGACCTTGCGGCGGACGCGCCACGTTCAGCGGCCCACGAACCGAGAAATTCTCGCCTTTGTGGTTTAGAACGTGAAGCTTTTCGGGATCGAAGTAGATCGAAGACGAACGGTCCCGCACGAATGCGTCGTCGTCCCAGCTGTCCCAAAGACCCTTCACAACGTCGACGAACTCGCGAGCCCGGTCGTAGCGGTCGCCGTGCTCATAGTGAGCTTCCCGGCCGAAGTTCCAGGCCTCGGAAAGATTTCCGGAGGTGACCACGTTCCAGCCGGCGCGGCCACCGCTGATGTGGTCGAGCGAGGCATACTTGCGAGCCACATGATAGGGCTCGTTGTAGCTCGTGGTTGCAGTCGAGACGAGGCCGATGTGTTCCGTCACGGCAGCCAGGGCCGAGAGAAGCGTGATCGGCTCGAAATAGGCCATGTATTGCGGCCACCGCCTGAGTGCGTTGAGGTTGCCGTGCCGGACCGCTGCCGCATCGGCAAGAAAAATGAAATCAAAATTAGCCCGCTCCGCAGTTTGGGCGAGTTGAACGTAGTGGCGAAAGTTAGTACCCGCGTCGCTCTGTGATTCCGGATGTAGCCAAGATGCGACATGGTGCCCAGTCGGATGAAAGAACGCAGCGAGTGCGAGCTGTCCCTTCTGTCGATCCACGCTATTCATGATGAGCTCTGGTCACAACCCGCGCCAAGCAAGCTTATGTTCCGATTAAATCGACTGTCTAGCCTCTTAACGCTGCCCGAACAGCATGGCACCGATGCCCAGTCCTTACCGCCGCTGCCGGTAACAACGCTCCGCTGTCACTGCTGGACGGAAAACGAACATTGCGCAGCCCCGATCAATTCAGGCAAAATTCATCGGTCCACGATCTAGCCTGCTGCAGATCGCCCCGCTCCGAGAGTCAAAATGCCTGCACCAAAGCGACAGATGAAGCTTGGGGTTTCCATGATCGGGCTGGGCTACCACGTTGCGGCGTGGCGGCAACCAGACGTTCCGGCCGACGGCAGTCCGAACATCAAGCATTCCATCGAAGTCGCGCAGACCGCCGAGCGCGGAAAGCTCGACATGGTATTCCTAGCCGACGCGGTCGGAATCCGCGAGTACGACGAACCGCCGGGCGCCCTCTGCCGGTTTTCCAACTCCTCGCGCTTCGAGCCGATCACGCTGCTTGCCGCCCTATCAATGGTGACACAGCGCATCGGCCTAGTCGCCACGCTCTCGACCACCTACAGCGAGCCTTTTCACGTCGCGCGGCAGTTTGCCTCGCTCGACCATCTGAGCGGCGGCCGCGCCGGCTGGAACGTCGTCACCTCGGTAACGCCGATGGAGGCGCAGAATTTCAACTACGACACGACGCCAGACTATGACAAACGCTATGGCCGTGCCGCCGAATTCGTCGAGGTGGTGCGCGGGCTGTGGGACTGCTGGGAGGACGACGCCCTTGTGCGCGACAAGGCATCGGGGATCTTCTTCGATCCGGCAAAGGTTCACGTACTAGATCACAAGGGCGAGCATTTCTCGGTGCGCGGACCGATCAACATTCCGCGCACGCCGCAGGGCTATCCGGTGATCGTGCAGGCCGGCGCCTCCGAACAGGGCCAGGACATGGCGGCGGCCACCGCCGATGTGGTGTTCGCGGCTTCGGCTTCGATCGAGAACGCGCAGAAATACTATGCGTCGGTGAAAGGCCGGATGGCAAAATTCGGGCGTTCTACGAGCGAACTGCACATCATGCCAGGCATCATGGCGGTCGTTGGACGCACCGAACAAGAGGCTCAGGACAAGTACGAGCAATTGCAGAATCTAATCGATCCGAAGGTCGGACTTTCGCAGATCGCGGCCTCTCTCGGCGATCTCTCCGCGTATGATCTGGATGGCCCGGTGCCGGAGGACAAGATCAATCCGCGCATGCGCAGCAGGGCGGCGCTCATGCTCGACATGGCGCGTCAGAAGAACCTCACGATCCGCCAGCTCTATCTGGCGGTCGCGGCTGGCAACGGCCACTATGTCGCGGTGGGATCGGCGAAGCAGATCGCGGACGTGATGGAGCACTGGTTTACGCATCAGGCGTCGGACGGTTTCAACTATGTGCCAGCGGCGCTGCCCGGAGGCATCCATGATTTCGTCGATCTGGTGGTGCCGGAGTTGCAGCGACGGGGGCTGTTCCGCACCGAATATGAAGGTGCAACGCTTCGGGAAAACCTCGGTCTGCCGAGGCCGGCGGGCCGGCACGCGGCGCGGCTGATGGAAAAATCTGTGTAGGAATTCGGGAGAGAAGAATGGTCATGGCCGTCAAGACGCTGTCGCAGCTACTGCTGCTTGCGGGATTTCTGGGTCTGGCGGTACCGGCCGCGGCGCAGGACAACTATCCGACCCGCAACATCCGCCTGTTCGTCAGCTTTCCGCCGGGCGGTGGAATCGACGCGGTAGCACGGCTGTTCGCCGACAAGATGACCGCGATCCTCGGCCAACCGGTCGTGGTGGAGAATCGCGGCGGCGCGGCGGGTCTGATCGCCGGACGCGCGGCTGCCGCCGCCGAGCCCGACGGCTACACCGTGCTGATTGCGAGCAATTCGATGATCATCGCGCAGCTCATGAATGCCACGCCGGGCCTGAGCATCGAGCGCGAACTTCAGGCGGTCGCGAGCGTCGCACCGCAGGCCAACATCGTGGTCGCAGCACCCGACTTACCTGTGTCAACGCTCAAGGAAGTGATCGAGCTCGCGAGCAAGCGCCCACTCAACTATTCATCGCCCGGGACCGGCTCTGTGCCGCAGCTTCTGCTTGCCTATCTCATCTCCACATTACCTGACGCCAAGATCACGCACGTGCCGTTTCCCGGCGCCGCACAGGCGCTGACTTCGACCATGTCGAGCCAGACCGAGCTGTCGGTGGTGACGCTGCCGCCCGCAGTGCCGTTGGTGACTTCCGGCAAGCTCAAGGGGCTCGCGGTGACGACCCCGCAGCGCTCAGCCGCGGTCCCGCAGGTGCCTACGGTTTCCGAAGCAGGTTTCCCGAGCCTATCGTCGACGGTTTGGACAGGCTTTTTCGTGCCGGTGAAAACACCGAAAGCTATAGGCGAGCGGCTGGGCGCCTTGGTCCTCCAGGTCGCCGCTATGCCAGAGATCAGAGAGAAGCTAATTCAGCTTGGCTTCGAACCGACAAGCATCAGCGGTGACCAGTTTCAACGCGACGTCGCGGTGGAGGTGAAATACTGGGCTGATGTGATCCAGAAGGCCGGGATAAAGGGGCAGTAACGACGCGACATCACACCCCACGTCAAAACATTCCACAACGACGCCGGCTGCCCACCCCAATCTATTGAAAAGATTGGTGGCGGACCGTGTCGAGCGACTTGCAGAGCAAGGATCGGAACCGCTGTCAATGGAACCGCAGGTCGCCAGCTAACCGGGCGGTGTCGCTGTCAGACCCCATGATCTGACAGGAACTCGCGCTTGCATGTCTTGGCGATAATCTTGATATCCGACCAGTGCGACCACCCCGCGATGTAGTCGAGGTCATAGTCGATCCGCTTGATCGCATCCTCGGCTTGTACGATTTCGCCGCGGCAGCCGTTCACCTGCGCCAAGCCGGTGATGCCGGGCCGGACTGTATGGCGTTGGAAGTGATACGGTACGAGCTGTTCGTACAACACGCCGCCGGCGAGCATGCCCGGAACGTGTGGGCGCGGACCAACCAGCGACATATCGCCTCGGATCGCGTTGAACAACTGGGGCAGTTCATCGGGACTGGTGTGTCGAGACGCGAAACAGCACGCAACATTTTTGTGACGCAACGTTGTTGGTGATCAACTGGTTCGGCGAGCCATCCTCGATGACCCGCCCCTCCTGCAGAACGACCATGCGGTCGAGGTTGCGAACCGCCGAAAGCCGGTGCGCGATGAAAGCCGGTCGGCTGACTATCGGCTATTGTGGCGCACGGGCGAAACGCGCACGCAGAGCTCTAGCCCAGACCTCGCGCCGGCGGCGCATCAGCTCGATGGCCATGAGGGCGGCCGGCGTGACGAACAGCGTCAACACCGTCGCAAAGCCCAGACCGAACACGATGGCTGTGGAGAGACTGATCCACCACTGGGTGGCGGGCGCGCCGACCGATATCTCGCGGGTGAGAAACTCGATGTTGACGCCGAACGCAATCGGCAGAACGCCGAGCACGGCCGTCACGGCGGTCAGCACCACCGGGCGGGCACGCTCGCGGCAAGTCTCGACGATCGCGTCGTAGGCTTCCCAGCCTTCGCGGCGCAGGCGGTCGTAGGTGTCGATCAGCACAATATTATTGTTGACGATCACTCCGGCGTTGGCGATCACGCCGATGCCGGTCATCACCACGCCGAATGGCTGGCCCATCACCATCAGCCCGAGCAGCACGCCGATGGTCGACAGAATGACCGCGGACAGAACGAGGCCCACGGAGGTGAGCCGGTTGAACTGCGCCAGCAGGATCGCAAAGATCAGGAAAATCGCGGTGCCGAACGCCTTCATCAGGAACGCACCGGCCTTGGCCCGCTCTTCGTCTTCGCCCTTCAGCCTGAAGGTGACGCCCGAACCGAGATCGGCCTTGGCCAGCTCGGCCGCTATTTCTTCCTGGACCTTCGCGGTCTGCACACCCTGCGTGACGTTGGCGGACACCGTCATGATGCGGTTTCCGGCGACGCGGTTGATGAAGCCGACGCGCGGCGCGGCCACGCGCTCGACAAAGTTACTGATCGGGACGGAGCCGGACGGAGTCTGCACGCGCAGTTCGTCCATCTGGTCGAGACTGCGGCGGTCCTCTGGAAAGCGCACCAGGATATCGACGGCCTTGTCGCTTCCGGCCGGACGGTATTCGGTCGCCTTGATGCCGTTGGTCACCAATTGAAGTGCTGTGCCGACGATGGCGGGATTGGCGGCGAACTTGGCAGCCTCCGCCTGATCGACATGGACTTTCCAGTCGATCCCCGGTAGCGGCAATCCGTCATCAAGATCCTGCAAATCCGAACGCACCGCCAGCATCGCGGCCACCTTCTTGGCGGCGGCGGGCAACAACTCTGGATCCAACGCACCGATCTGCACCTGGATGGGCTTGCCGGTCGGCGGGCCGGCGCGCGGCGCCGTCACCTCAACCAGGATGCCTGGGATGGCGGCGGTCGCGGCGCGGATGCTGTCCATGATCTCGTGCGCGGGCGGGCGAGTGCGCCAGTCGGAGAACTCAAACTGGATGACGCCGATGGTGTCCTCGCTGAGCTCGTTCGAGCCCTTCGGCTGTTCGCCGACGCGGGTGTAAACGGTCTTGAGGCCCGTGACGCCGAGCACGTGCTTCTCGGCCTCGGCGAGGAAGCGGTTCTTTTCGTCGAGCGCGAGGTTGCCGCGGGCGTGCACGATGACCTGGCCGTAGTCCGGCTCGACCGCGGGGAAGAACTCGACGCCGCTGCCGAACTTGCCGTAGCCGACCTGCACCACCACGAGCAGCAGAGCGGCGAGCCCAAGCGTGGCGCCGGGCCGGCGCAGCACGAGCTTCACCGCCCGCATGTAAAGTCCGTCCGCACGTGCTCGCTCGTCGTGCGGCTTGTCGGATGCCTTGCCAAGCAACGCGCCGAGCGTCGGCGTGAAGAACAGCGCGACGGCAAGCGATGCCGACAGCGTTGCGATCAATGTGATCGGCAGGTATTTCATGAACTCGCCGACTACGCCCGGCCAGAACAAGAGCGGCGAGAACGCGGCGACGCGGGTTGCGGTGGCAGCGATCACCGGGGCGGCCATGCGTTTGGCCGCGAGCGCGTAGGCTTCCTTCGGTGGCGTGCCTTCGGCCATGCGTCGCTCGGCGAATTCCGAAACGATGATCGCGTCGTCGACCAGCATGCCGACAGCGAGGATCAACGAGAACAGCACGACAATGTTGACGGTGAGGCCCGCGAGCTGCAGGCCGAGCACGCCCGCCAGGAACGAGGCGGGGATGGCGATGCCGATGAACAGCGATGCGCGGAAGCCCAGCGCGAACAGGATGATGACCGCGACCAGCAGCACGCCGGTAATGACCGAGTTCTGCAAATCGGACAGCATCTGGCGGATGACCTTCGACTTGTCCTGGGTGAAGGTCACCTGGACGCCCTCGGGCCACGTCGGCTGCAATCGCTCGATCACCTTCTTCACGCCATCGACGGTCTCGATCAGGTTGGCGCCGGTGCGCTTGGACACCTCTATGGTCATGGCCGGCATGCCGTTGACGCGCGTCACCGAGGTGGCGTCCTTGAAGGTGGGCCGGATGGTTACGACGTCACCGACGGTGACGGCGGCACCGTTGGAGGCCGCCATCGGAATCTTCAGCACGTCCTGCGGCCGCTCGATCAGGCTCGGCACCTTGACCGCGAAGCGTCCGGTCGAGCCCTCCAGCGCGCCGGCAGCGATTAGACTGTTGGATGCGTTGAAGCCGACGATGAGCTGATCGAGGGGCAGATTGTAGCTCTTGAGCAGCGTCGGATCGACGATGATCTCCACCGCCTCGTCGCGCGAGCCGCGCAGCTCCGCCGACAGCACGCCCGGAACCTGTTCGACGGCGTTCTTGGCGGAGCGAGCGATCTGCAGCATGCTCCGCTCCGGCACCTGGCCGGATAGCGCGACGACCAGCACCGGATAGAGCGACAGGTTGACCTCCTGCACGCTCGGCTCGTCGGCGTCCTTCGGCAGGTCGCGCTTGGCCTGGTCGACCTTAGCGCGCACGTCCGCCAATGCCGACTTGGAATCAAACCCCGCTTCGAACTCGAGCAGCACCGAGCCGCCGCCCTCGTAAGCGGTCGAGCGCATTTCCTTGATGTTGCTGACCGATTTGAGCTGCGTCTCAACCGGCCGCAGCAGCAGCCGCTCGGAAATCCTCCGGGCTGATGCCGCGCTGAGTGAGCTGAACATAGACGATCGGGATGCGGACGTCTGGCTCAGCCTCTTTCGGGATCGTCACGTAGGCCACGAACCCGGCGAGTAACAGGAACATCAGTGTGACGATCGTCAGCCGGGCGTGGCTGATCGCGTAATCGATGAATCGCGACATGAGCTTCGGTCTCTATGTCCGTCAGCGCTGGGCTGATTGTTCGATCGGGGCGGAGACCGGCTCGACCAGGTTGCCTTCGCGCACGAAGTCCTGGCCCTGCACGATGACGCGCGCGCCATCCGGCACGCCGGCGAGCCACATGAACCGCTGATCGTCCTGGACGACGGTCGCGCGGATGAAGCCGACCTTGTCGTTCGCATCAACCGTGCGCACACCGATGTCGCCGGTCGACGAGACGACCAGCGCCGAGCGGGGCACACGCGTTGCCGGCGTCGGCGCCAGTGGGATGCTGACCTCCGCCGTGATGCCGTCGGGAATGGCGCCGTCGGCGTTGGGCATCTGCACCTCGACCTTGTAGGTGCGCGTGGCTGGCGCCGCTGACTGAGACACATAGCGGATACGGCCTTCGCGGGTCTGTCCGGACACGAGCTTCACCTCGGCCATGTCGCCGACCTTGACGCTGGCGACCTTGCGTTCGGACACCTCGACGATCGCGAGCATCGGATCGAGGCCGACCATCTGCGCGATCTCCTTGCCGGCGAAGGCGAACGCCGACGTGCCGACTTCCGATATCTCGGTGATGACGCCGTCCCACGGCGCGGTGATGATGCCACGATCGCGTTCGGCCTCGGCCGCGGCAAGCGCAGCCTCCGTCGCCTTGAACAGTGCCTCGATCGCGTTTAGCTCTAATCGCGGAACGTTGTTGCTCTGCGCCAGGCGGCGCTTTGCCTCGAGCTCGACCCTGCGTTGCTCCACCTGCGCTTGCGCCTGAAGCACCTGAGCCTCGCGCAATTCATCGGACAGGATGGCGATCACGTCGCCTTTCTTGACTTGCGAGCCGCGGCGGACCTTCAACTCCTGGAGGATGCCATTGGTGCGCGCGAAAGTGATGACCTTGCGGTCGGCTTCGGTGCGGCCGGACAGCAGGAGCTTCCGGCTGTGCGAGACCACGTGAGTGTCGATCACCGCCACGCGGAATCGCTTCTCGCTCTTGGTCTCGCCGACCCGCAGCGCCGCCTTGCTCTCCGCGGAACTCATGCGGAATGAGATGGCCGGACGCGACCCACAAGGCAGCGGCGACGACCAAACCGACGGCTGTAATGCGACTCGCCTTCATGACGATTTTCCCCCATTCGCAGCAGCAAGCGGCGCGCCGCCACGCAACAGGTGGCGTGTGACGTCCATGAAAATCGGAATCAAGGCATCCGCTCGAAAATTCGGATCGAGCGCGCGGCGCCACCAGACGCCATCGGCGATGATCATCAGCATGTCGACCGCGCCCTCGATGTCGGCGTCCCTGGCGATGTCGCCGCGCTCGGCCGCGGCGTCGAACAGGGCGACCAGCCACTTGCGGACGTCGGCATCGAACGCGGCCGAGATGCGCGCGATCTCCGGATTGCGCCGGGCCTCGGACATGACCTCGGTGCAGAGCTTGACCTGCTCGATCGAGCGGATGGTGAAGTGGTGATGCGCCATGCCTTCCAGCACAGCGAAAAGGCCCTGCGACAGGTCGGCTCGCGCGAAATCCTGCGCCACCTCGGCGCGGTCGCGCTCGGCAATGCCAGCGATCAGCGCCTCCTTGGAGGGGAAGTAGCGGTACAGGTTGCCGGCGCTCATGCCGGCCTCGGCGCAGATTTCCTGCATCGAAGCCTGATGGAAGCCAGAGCGCACGAAACAGCGCTGCGCCGCGCTGAGAATCTCGTCCCGGCGGTCCGCCTGGCGTTGAATATTGAGACGATTCATGATTTTATCGCATTGCAGCGTAATGAGAATGAACGTTCATTCTCCAAATACCCTTGGCCGCGGGGGATGTCAATTCGTGGGCGCGAATCCGTTCCTATGGTGGAAAACCAGAAAGTGTCGGCTGCGGCTGGGTAAAAATGGTGAGGAACATATGTCGGGTAGCGTTCGTTGCCCTTCAGGGAGGGAGAAAGGCGGTGCCAAATGGCGCCCCTATTGCCAAATCCCGACCGGGACTTTTCGGCGGGCTACAGCAAAGCTGAATCCGACTTAGGCGAGTGGATGGCGGAGCCGCCCGCAACGCTTGACGATCTTTTCAATGATCCGACCGTATGCACTCGCGTCGGAAAATTGATCGGTAACGCCATGCGTCAGTGGGTAAAATCCGATTGAGTTTATTCTTCTTTGCCGCCGTCGATTGCGGTCCCGCCGGACCCGCAATATGCGCGCAATCTTTCTTGCCGGACTCAGGCTGCGGCTGCTGCTGTTGTGGCTACGCCGGTGACTGTGGAATAGGCGGATTGCTCTGCATCCACATTTGATGCCCGCATAAGTCACAACGGTAGATCATCTGTGGGGGCATACTGATCCTACCCTCGTAGCGGATAGTGCCTGCGCAGCGTTCGCACTTTGGAGCATCTGACATGAACCGAACTCGCAGTCCCCAACCCCAATAAGTCGTTGCGAAGGCGTTCCAGTTCAAAACGCGCCACGGCCGTTTTCAAAATCGGCCACTAGGGGTCGAAGCAAGCCACTACCCACGCGGCGGCCGCTTAAGAGCGAGCCATTGGACGGGATGCACCGACAGTGAGGACCGCAGCGATCTCAATATTTCGTTGAACAACGAGACACGGAGCGCAACCACTACTCCATCCAAATCGGATGGCAGCATTCGAGTGGTCGGGATGTGCGCGGCCGGGACATATCCGCTACCAAACGGCGTGATGACCTGCGTGGTGTTTGCGGTTGGGAACATCGGAAGCTCCCGTCAAAAAGGATAGATTTCGCACTTGGCATTGCTATTGGCATAGCGTGGCACCCGTGATTGAGCCTCTACCGCCGCGTTGCAATAGGTGCACGTCCATAACTTAATATCATGCTCGCCAGCCCGCCGCTGAATTGTTCGGTGGTGAAGGATCATCGTACTGTTGCAGGTGCAGCAAGCGTAGTGCTGGGGCCGGTTTGGCTGGATCATGGCATCTCGTATTCTGGTTGAAAGGCTTGGTCGGTCGCCATCCGCCAATCTGCCTGACCTTTTTGACAGGCCGTGTGAACTAGTTCACACGGCGGCAATGATCTTCGAAAGAGACGGAGCGTTCAGGCTGGCTGGGGACTTTGCTTGAGCAGTCGGGTAAACCGGCGCACATCACTTCCCGCAAATGAAAGAGGCCGCCAACTGAGGCGGCTCTCTGATGTTCTGAAGCAGCGGGACTTCTGCCCTAAAGGTCTTGGAAGCCTGCGAGAATCGTCTATCCGTATAGGAATGGGCAATAAAGATGGCTACAAAATCCGCCACAACGGCGTGCCGCGCACGTTCCGCGACCGGAAAGACGCAGCCTACGAAGCGGCTAGGTTCGCCAAGAGCCGCCACCTGGCCGACATTATTTGGCCTACATTATTGAGATTGTCGAATGCACGACCGGCTCGAAGGTCATCATGCTTGCGGATGGGCGGACGGGTTGATGCGTAGTCTGTAAGTGGTCCTCAGCCGTATTTGCAGGATGCGGTGTGCGATGTGGACGGATCACACTCCAGCATGACGAGCGCGTTTGCTCCGGTCGAGGGATTAACAGTCTCAATGATTGCCGCGTTGCAATGGGTGCACGTCCATAACTTAATATCATGCTCGCCAGCCCGCCGCTGAATTGTTCGGTATAGGATCATCGAACTGTTGCAGGTATAGCAAGCGTAGTGCTGGGGCTGGTTTGGCTGGATCATGGGCATCTCGTATTCTGGTTGAAAGGCTTGGTCGCGGCCATCCGCTCAATCTGCATGATCTTTTTGACAGGGCCGTGTGAACTAGTTCACACGGCGGGCAAATGATCTTCGAAAGAGACGGAGCGTTCAGGCTGGCTGGGGACCTTGCCGACTGAGGCGGCCTAGTCCTTCTTTTTGTCAGACTGCAGCTGTTGCTGTTGTTGGGGCTGAGCCGGTGACTGCGGAGTGCGCGGATTGCTCTGCATCCACATTTGATGTCCGCATAAGTCACAACGGTAGATCATTTGTGCGGGCATACTGATCCTGCCCAGGTAGCGGGTAGGGCCAGCGCAGCGTGCGCACCTTGGAGAATCTGACATGGACCGGACTCTGCGCCCCAACTCATAATAAGTCGTTGGCGAGAGCGTTCCCGTTCAAATCAGGCCACCGCCCATTTCGTAGTTGGTAGCAGAGCGGGCGAACAAAGCATGTCGCTAGAAACTAGGAAAACTGCTGGATTCTAATTAGGACACAGGGGCTTAAATACGGACACTACTCCTTGGCCCAAAAGGAACACTCCGTGAAACGGGAACGGAATTTATTGCCCCCGGCAATTTGTTCCCGGGGCTTAGGCATTACCCAGGAATCCGCCTCTTCAAACCTCCGAGCGGACCGTTATGAGCGGCCAGGCTGGCCCGGAGATCCTAGATAAAACCGGCGTTTTTCGTCGCGTTCGTGCACGTTCGTTCGCGTCTGTTCACGGGGTTTCTGTGGTCATCCTGTGGTCCGTTCTCGATAGGTGCGATCAGCAAAGCGATGTCCGCAATACCCCCGAAAGCGGGCGTGGGTCAGAGCGCGTTCTATGTCCGCTTTAGTGCCAATAGCTACCGTCAGCCAAGCCTCACCCAATCACCTCGTCGGCGCGAGCGAGCAGTGTCGGCGGAACTTCAAACGCGAGTGCTCTCGCAGTCCCGAGATTGATAACCAGCTCAAAGACTGTGGGCTGCAAGACTGGCAGGTCTGCGGGTTTGGCCCCTTTCAGAATGCGGCCGGTGTAGTCGCCAACTTGACGGTAGGCATTAGCGAGGTTGGAGCCATAGCTGACCAATCCGCCGGCCTCGGCGAACTCACGAAATTCGTAAATCGAAGGCAACTGATAGCGCGCGGCTAGCGCGACCAGTTGCGCACGGCGAGTATTGAAATAAGGGTCGGCGCTCACCAGCAACGCTTTCGCGCCTTCGTGAACGAAGCGCGCGAAGGCACCGTCGAATTCGTTTTCGCCGCTGACGGCAACAACCGTAAGCTTTACACCGATACGTACCGTCGCGTCTTCGACTTCCCTCAGGGCCGTTGCGGTTGCAGGATTATTCTTATTGACGAGCATCGCGATTCGCTCCGCTGCGGGAACGAGCTCGTGCAGTAATCCGATGCGTTTCGGTTCGAGTTCGTAGGTAAGTTGATTAAATCCGGTGACATTGGCCCCCGGTCGATTAAGACTTGCAACCAGGCCAGCCTTTACGGGATCACCGCCGCCCGCAAATACAATGGGTATCGTTTGACTCGCTGCCTTTGCCGCCAAGGCGACAGGCTCGCCACCTGTCGCAACGATCACCGCTACGCGCCTGCCAGCCAATTCCGTCGCCAGTGCAGGCAGCCGATCATATTGCCCCTCGGCCCAGCGATATTCGATTGTAAAATTCTGGCCTTCAACAAATCCGCTCTCCTTCAGCCCGCGGATAAACCCAGCGACGAGATGGGCGAACGGCCCTGGCGATGCGCTGTTGAGGAACCCAATCATCGGAATCGCCGGCTGTTGCGCACGCGCTGCGAGCGGCCACGCAGCAGCCCCGCCAAGCAGCGTGATGAACTCGCGCCGCCTCATTCGATCACCTCGTCAGCAGTCGCAAGCAAGGCGGGTGGCACGGTTAAATCCTAGATCGGAGGTCAGCCGCTATTTCAGCGCCAGAACCACAGGCCCAGACACTGCGTCAGTGAGACCAAGCCCGCCGCCCAAGTCCTCAAGCGTGTCTCGGAATGAATTGAGCGTCGCAATCATATTGGGCCGTGCTTTGGTAAGTGCGTCCATGTCAGTCCACTCGGCGATGATGCAATAGCTTCGGTCGCCGGTCTTAATGATGCTGACGTGTCTGAGGCCAGGCCAGCTGCCAGCAATCCCTTTATGCGCATCAAGAAACTCCTGATCACGGTCGGGCTTCACCCGAAAGCGCACTGCATTGAAGGCAGTCATAGCATGCTCCCTTACATGCTACAGATAGTGCAATCATCAGCAGCGCATCGGCAAGAGGCGGCTGGCTGTCCCTCTAAAGGAGCTCCCTCTGCTTCGGGTCACCAGCGGACGTGGCGACCCTCACTGGCTATGTCCTCTCCACCCCCAAAAGCGGACACGGATCAGCGCGCGTTGAATGTCCGCTTTGTGCCATGCCGGGCTCTTCAGGACAGCGCGCAACGCGGCCAGATCTTGCGAATTGCGCTGCCGTGCCTCGGGCTTGGATTCCATCTGGATCGGGAAAAGTTCACAAAACGAACCAACCGGTAGCGGTTGACCAGCGCCGGCTGGGCTTTTCTGTCAGTTTGTTCAGATGGTTATGGGAACTGAAAGCAGGCTGTCGGGATTAAGGGCCATGGGGAGACCAGAGGAGAAGCGTTATGAAAGATTTTACTGCAATCGCACTCGCAGCGGTATTCTTGATATCGAGCGCCCCAGCATTCGCAGGAAAAGAAGGCAAGAACGACTTGCGGGCTCAACGTGAGGCGTCGTGCAAAGCGCAAGCCGCAAAGAAATTTTCCGCCATCCACTTTATTAAGCGGAGTCAGTTCGTGAACAACTGCATGGGCGTGACGACGACTGCAAAGAAAGCCAAGCCCACGCCGTCCACCACCGGCCAACGGACCATGTAATCGACACCTGTAGGCTTCCTTCCTTCACTAAAGCCCCGCTTCGGCGGGGTTATTTTTTGAAGGGACCGGCATAACTGTTGCCCAGATCGCCAATACCCGATCAGCTCTGTAGCACTGCAATTTTCTTTAACCTTGTCATTATTCGACTGATAAGGAATGGCCAGTTTCCTTATCAGTTACGACCGGGCAGGTTTCCGTCATTGCACGCGAGCAGCATGCAGACAAGCACGGCCGCTGACAGTGCACCGCATCTGCGCCAAATGAGATCGAGATTCATCTTTCTAGACCCCTCTTGTTTTGCGCGCGGTTGGCCGACCAAAGCCGCCCTCTGCAATGGCTGGCGTAAAGTACTGCGGCGCCGGCGTTCCTGGACGAACCAAAACACAATAATGTAGGCAATCGTAACCGTTGGACTGCCGCGTTCCTAAACTCCTAGGTCGGGGTACAAGGAGGAGTAGGAGGTCTATTTGATAATCTTTAATAGCGACGCGGTCGCCACACGGTAGCCATCGGCGCCTAGGCCGGCGATCACTGCTGTTGCCGCTTTCGAGACGTAGGAGTGGTGATACATGCTCTCGCGGCGGTGGATATTGGTGATGTGAATCTCGATGATCGGGCCTTCGAACATCTTCAATGCATCGAGGATCGCCAGTGACGTGAAGCTGAATGCGGCTGGGTTGATGACGATGCCGGCGCCTTTCTCGATGGCTTCGTGAATCCAGTCGATAATCTCGGCTTCGCTGTTCGATTGCCGGAATTCAATCGGATAGCCCTGCGCCGCGGCGCGGCACATTGCCTCGATCTCCGCCAAAGTCGTATTTCCGTAAATTTCCGGCTCGCGCTTGCCCAGCCGATTCAGGTTGGGCCCGTTGAGAACGTAGATCGGTCTTGTCATGGATGTCAGCCTTTGTAGCCCATGAGGCGTGGGAGCCAGAGCACGGTGTCCGGCACAAAGGTGATGATCGCCAGCGCGACGAGCATCGCCCACACGAACGGCATCGTGTCCCTAATGATTACGCGCAGGGGTGCGCCGGAGATCGCGGAGATGATGAACAGCAGCAGGCCATAAGGCGGTGTGATCAGCCCGATCATGATGTTCACCACGGCAACGACGCCGAAGTGCACCAGATCGATGCCGAGCGCCTTCGCAGTCGGGATGAAGATCGGCAAGATCACCAGAATAATCGTGCTACCTTCCAGCAGGCAGCCGAGCACCAGCAGGATGATGTTCACCACGACAAGGAACATCAGCGGCGACAACTCATAGCCCGCGAGCAAGCCCCGCACAGTGTTGGGAATCTGTTCGATGGTGACGACGTAGTTGAAGATCAGCGCGCCCGCGATCAGCATGCCGATCGAGGCGGTCGCCCGCGAGCTGTTGAGCACGGCCAGATAGGTATCGCGAACGGTGATGTTGCGATACCAAAGCACCGCGACCAGGAACGCGTAAGCGGCGGCGACCGCGGCCGCTTCGGTCGGCGTCATCACGCCGCCGTAGATTCCACCAAGCAGGATGACCGGCATCAGCAGCGCCGGCATTGCGACCCATGTGATCATCGGCCATTCCCGTAACGGAATGGGCTTCTCAACCGGGTAGTCGTGTTTGTGCGCCATGTACGAGTTCATGGCCATTTGCGCCAGCGCCATCAGCAGGCCGGGAATGACGCCACCGAGGAACAGATAGCCCACCGACGTATCCGAGACGAGCGCGTAGAGCACCATCGGAATCGACGGCGGGATGATCGGCCCGATCACTGCAGACGCCGCGGTGACAGCCGCGGCGTAACTCAGCGGATAGCGGTTGTTACGCGTCATCATGTCGATGCTGATGCGTCCAGTGCCTGCCAGATCGGCGATCGCTGAGCCGGACATGCCGGCGAAGATGATGCTCTGTGCGATGTTGATGTGGCCAAGCCCACCGCGGAAGCGGCCCACCAGCATGTCGCAGAAGCGCAGCAGATGGTCCGTCATCTTGCTGACGTTCATTAACTCGGCCGAGAACAGGAACAACGGGACCGCGAGCAGTACGTAGCTGTTGTAAAGGCCGTTGAGTATCTGCTCGGCGGAGGTGCCGAGGTCGAGGCCGGCGAGCAGGAGATAGAGGATCGAGCCCGCGATCATCGAATAGCCAATCGGCAGGCCGAGCAATCCGAGCCCAAGGATCACGCAGATCGCAAGGCCGAACGAGCCGATCACAGTGCCGATCCGCCGCCGAGCTCGATCTCCGGCGGCTTGCCCTTGATCGCGCGCCACGTCAAAGCGCTATACCGGATGATCGCGGCGATCGCGAACACCGCGTAGATCGAATAGAGGTAATCGAGGCGGATGCCGAGATAGGCCGATCGTTCGACTTTCAAGAACGTGATGTAGCTGATCACGGCGGGCAGCGCGATGCCGAACAGAATAACGGCCGCGATACCGGTGATGATCGTGAAGACCCGGCGTGTCTGCACACTGACGCCGCTATAGATGATATCGAAGCGAACTTCATCCCTTTCACGAAGCACGAAAGCAGCACCCCACAACGTACACCAGATCCAGCAGAGGACGCTGACCTCATCAGTCCAGCCGAGTGGGCGGTTGAAGACGTAACGCGCTGCAATTTGCAGGATAAAGCAGAGAAACATGGCAAGCAGCAGCAGCGCGGAGACGTTTTCCGCGCGCTGCCGCAGCCAGCGCCCGGCCGCGATCGCTTGCGACCATCGCTCAGGCTTTTCGGCCAGCTCGGCCTTGGGCACCTAGCTTCGCCTTCTACTTGACCGCGTTAATCTTCTCGAGCGCGCCCTTCGGCCAGTCATTGCCATACTTTTCGACGTAACGCTTCTGGGCGAAGGTGCGGAAGGCGTTCTGGTCGGGTGCATAGACCTGCTTGCCTTCCTTCTTGAAGAACTCGATCGCTTCCTGCTCCTGTGCGTTGTATTTCGCGGCGCTGGCGTCGAAGGCCTTGTCGGCCTCGGCACGCAGCTTCGCCTGCTGCTCAGGCTTCAGGCTCGACCATGCCTTCTTCGAGACCGCCAGCATGTCATAGCCGAGCACGTGATTGGTCAGGATGAATTGCGAGGTCACCTCGTAGAACTTCATCGAGCGGCCGGCGACCAACGGATTATCCTGTCCGTCGACCGCGCCGGATTGCAGCGCCGTGTAGAGTTCGGCGTAGGCGACAGGCGTCGGATTGGCGCCGAGCAATTCTCCGAGGAACTGCCAGAACTCGCCCGGCGGCATCCGCAGCTTGACGCCCGCGAGATCGGCGGGTGTGTTGATCTTCTTGGCAGGCTTCAAATTCACCTGCCGCGCACCGAAAAAAACCGGGCGGATCAGCTCAATGCCAAGCTGGTCGCGAGCCGTCTTGATGAAAGCCTGGCCAATCTCGCTCTTGAACGTCTTGTCCAGGTGGTCGTAATCGCGAAACAGATACGCCGAGGTCATCAGCGACCAAGCTGGAATCTGCTTGGAGATATCTGCCGGAGCAAGATTGCAAAGCTCGAGATTCTCGCGCTGGAGCGCGACGAGCTCGGTGCCCTGTTTGAACAGCGTATTGCCCCAGTACGGTTCGAAGTCGAAAGCGTCGCTCATAGCCGCGGCGAAGGCCTTGTACGCTTCGGTGCGCAGATCGTTTTCCGTAAACGCGCTGCTGAAGCGCATCTTTGGTTTCGCCTGCGCGCGGGCCGGTGCCGAGGCGGCCAGCGCAGCCATCGCGGCGCCGCCAGCCACCACGGATCGGCGGGTAAGTGTCGTCATGGCAGTCCTCCCGTGTTTTATGACAATTTCTTTGGGCCCTTGCGGTAGTGCTCTCAATAGTCAAAAATCGGATCATCATATGATCCATGTATCATCGGAGGCCAAGTGGGTAGCGTCAGTACGGGCGTTGAGACCGCCGGCGAGAAGGCCTACCGCCGCCTACGCAACGACATCATTTTCGGTCGCCTGGCGCCTTCGCAAAAGCTCCGGCTCGAAGCCCTCAAGGAGGCCTACGGGATCAGCGTCAGCACGCTGCGCGAGCTGCTCAACCGGCTGACGTCCGAAGGATTGGTGGTGGCCGAAAGCGCGCGCGGGTTCGAGGTCGCGCCGGTGTCCGCCGACAATTTCAGGGAGCTCGCCAATCTCCGGCTGCTGCTCGAATCTCACGCGCTGCAACGCTCATTCGTGCTGGGTGATATGGATTGGGAAGGGCGTGTCGTCGCCGCCCACCATAAGCTGGCGACGATGGAAAGGCGAACGCTCGCCGGCGACAAGCGCGGGCTCGAAGTGCTCAAGCGGTACGATTCCGAATTCCATCAGGCGCTGTTGTCGGCCTGCGGCTCGCGCGTTTTGTTGGATGCGCACGCTGCGGTATTCGACAAATATATCCGCTATCTGATGATCGCCGTGATTTTCCGCGCCGCGGCGCCGCCGGAGCATCAGAGATTGCTCGAATGTGCGCTAAAACGCGATGCAAAAACCGCGCAGGCGATACTCTCGACGCACATCATGGATTGCGTCAACTACACCCTTGCCAATGCGCCGGAAAATTTGCTCGGGCTCCATCGAGCGGCTGGCAAGCGCCGCCGCCCGGTCGATCTCGCAATCGCGACGGCCTGAGGTTGCCTTGGAAACAATTCGTCTCGGCCTGATCGGCGACAACATCGCCGCGTCTCGTGCGCCTGATCTGCATCATGCCGCCGCCCGCATTTGCGGGATCGACGTCAAGTACGAGCGGCTGGTGCCGCGCGATCTCGGTCTGACGTTCGATGATGTTGTCGAGCGGGCGAAACAGGACGGCTTTCGCGGTCTCAACATCACGTATCCCTACAAGGAACAAGCGCTCCGCTTCGCAACGATCGAGGATCCGGTCGTGCGGACGATAGGTGCGTGTAACACCCTGCTGTTCGGCGCACCTACGATTGGCTTTAATACCGACTACACCGGATATGTGTCGGCCTTCCGAGCGCAATTGGGTGCACGGCCGCCTGGCGCGGTGGCGATGGCTGGCAGCGGCGGGGTCGGCAAAGCGGTTGCGTTCGGACTCGCCAAATTGGGCGCGAAATCTCTCGCCTTGTTCGACATCGACGACGGTAAGTCGCGCAGCCTCGAAGCCGCGCTTCAGCCACATCAAGGCGCAATGTCCGTCCGAGTCGCGGCGTCGCTCGCTGACGCTTGCGAAGGCGCGGACGGTCTCGTCAATTGCACGCCTTTGGGAATGGTCGGCTACGGCGGCAATGCCTTCAGCGGCATCCCAATCAAGGGCCGGGGGTGGATTTTCGACGCCGTTTATACGCCGATCCAGACGGCCTTCGTGAAGGAAGCAGAAGCCGCGCGGGTCGAGATACTGAGCGGTTACGAGCTGTTTCTTTATCAGGGGGGCCACGCCTTCAAGCTTTTTGTGGGATACGAAGTGGACGCCGGCAAACTTCGGCGGATGCTGGAAGGCTAGCTTCGCCGCAGCGATCCGTTTTGGGTCAAAAGCGGACATCGGTGGCTCAAATTGCTATGTCTGCTTTACCCCCGAAAGCGGACATCCTGTGGATGGGCTGGAATGTCCGCTAAGTGCCAATAGCTGCCATCGACTAACGCTATTCGATCACCTCGTCGACGCGGGCGAGCAACGATGGCGGCACCGTGAGGCCGAGCATCCTGGCGGTCTTGAGATTGATGATCAGTTCATACTTGGTCGACGCTTGCACCGGAAGGTCGGCTGGTTTCTCTCCCTTTAGGATGCGGTCGACATAGCCGGCTGCATGCCGGTACTGGTCGACTATGTTCGGCCCATAGGAGGTCAGGCCGCCGCGGGTGACGAATTGCCGTTCGAAGTAGACAACGGGCAGCTTGTGCCGGGCGGCCAGTGTGATGATGAGATCGCCGTGAAGCACTGCCAACGCACTCCCTGTCAGGATCAGACCGCCATTCGAGGTGCGCGCGAATGCCGTGACGGCACGCCCAATCTCGTCGGCGTCGCGGATGTTCACTGCACTTACCTCCACCCCGACCGACGGCGCTACGGCCTGGATTGCTGCAAACTGGCCGAGCCCGGTGGATATTTGGGGGTCCCGAATGATAGCCGCTTGCGTCACGCCGGGCGCGATCTCCTTGAGCAGTTGCAGCCATTTCCCGCTCGTACTGTATTCGAACGGGGTAAATCCGGTGGCGTTGCGGCCCGGCCGCGCCAGGCTATCGACGAAGCCAGCACCAACCGGATCGGGGACGTACGCGAATACGATCGGCACGGAGCGTGTCGTCTGTAGCAAAGGGCCTACAGTTACGCTGCCGGTGGCCAGAATGACGTCCGGCGTGAGCGCAACCAATTCCACTGCATGTCTGCGAATGTTTTCGGCACTACTTCCGCCCCAACGGGTATCGATCCGAACGTTGCGACCTACGATCCAGCCCAACTGCTGCAATCCCTGCTGGAACGCCGCGATGCGAGCCTGCGCTTCCGGATCGGCTTCGGCCGTGCTCATGAGCACGCCGATGTGCCGCACAGGGTTGGACTGCTGCGCTCGCGCCACGAGCGGCCATGCCACAGCCGCACCACCCAAACCAGCGATGAAATCGCGCCGCCTCATGCACGCCCCTAAGAGAGGAGACGGCATCGTAGCGGGTCAAATGAACACTTTGATAGGGCTGAAACTGGCTTCGCCACTGCAACATGAGGCGCGGGCCGATGTCTGACTTGGGTCAAAAGGCGACATGACGCACCGGAATCGCGATGTCCGGCCTCTAAGCGGACATTCGATGATGGTTAGGAATGTCCGTTGAGTGTCAATAGCAGCGGACATTCAAGTGAATGCCCAAATCCCAGCGGCGCGCTACGTCAACTACAGATATGCGACCGATAATGAAAAACCGGCACCGCGACCCATTGCCAGGGCAGCGAATGCCGGTTTGACGGATCGCCGCTATTTCAAAGTATCAACGCCGGCTTTCGCAGCGAGGCCGTCCTGCACACCCGTGCCGCCGGACATGCCGATGCCGCCTATGATCTTGTTGTCTACGATGATCGGAAGCCCGCCTTCGATCGGAACCGCGCCTTCGAGGCGGAGAAAACGGATGCCGACACCCCCTGGTGCGATGGCATCCTCGAACGCCTTCGTGGGGCGCTTGTAGAGAACGGCAGATCGCGCCTTCTGGGGCGCAACAAGTGTGCCGCCGAGAATCGCCGCATCCTGGCGCTCTTGGTAGACCACGTTGCCGGACGTATCAGTAATTGCAACGATCATCGGCACGCCCATTTTAGCAGCCTCTGCAAGGGCTGCGGCTGCCACCTTCTTGGCATTGGCGTTTGAAATGATGGCGCCGTATTCCAGCGGCGACATCTGTGCAGCGGGATTCACCGGCGTCGATGCCGGAGCCTGAGCTTGAGCGTGCGCAGCGCTGCCAGCGAGCGCTATCGACAGTCCAATCGCAAATCTTAAAGCGGACTTAGACATGAACGTTACCCCCTATTTATGTTGCGATCCTTTGTTTTGGATCACCATTATTGTAGCGGGAGCCCTCGCTCAAAACACGAGCCAAGCAATTTTTTTGCTCCGATTTCGTATGTCTGCTTGGGTCAAAAGCGGACGTCGCGGGACTTCCGGCCCAAGCAGACATGCCGGGCTCTTCAGGATAGCGCCCCTAACCGACGGACGTCTTCTTGAACCATCCGCAAATGCGCCTTGAGTCGATGCAGATCGACTTCGAATGCACGCCCAACCCTGAGCAAACGCACATCCGATTCAATTTTTTCAATGCGCTTCTGATACTCGTCCAATCGGGGGGTGTCCGAGGCGGGGGCGGAAAGGCGGTCTCGCCTTCACTCTTTTGTCGAGGCGGTTAAGTCCTGGACGTGTTCTTCTGCCGCGTTTCCGTGGCGAGCACCATCCACGCTTCGGCGATGTTGAGCAGCATTGATCCGTCGCTCGATCTCATAACCTCGAGGGGGTCGATGCACTGCCGCGCAAGTCGCAAATATTCCGCGACGCCCATCCGTGGCTCCCTTCGAGTTGAAACGAACCGGCGATTCTAAATTCGAACTCCTGGACTGGCAAAACCGACGAAGGAGCATCTTATGATATCTGGAACATCGAAAAAGATGCTTGAAAAATAATTTAAGACGTAATATCCCACCTACAGCAAACGACGAGGAGACGATTCTTAATGCTTACCGCCACTCAACTTCGTGCCGCTCGTGCCCTTTTGGACGTCGATCAGCGCGATCTGGCGGACATGGCCGGCCTTTCCGTGCCCACCATTCAGCGCATGGAAGCAAGCGACGGAGTCATCAGAGGCAACGTCGATTCTTTGATGAAACTTGTGGCCGCTCTGGAGGACGCTGGTATCGAATTAATCAGCGAGGGAGCGGCGAGTCCAGCCGGCGGCAGAGGTGTGAGGCTCAAGGAGCATGTGGCGAGACCAAAAGCATATCGCGGCACTCGAGCACCGGCAGCACGCACGGCGTAACGGCGGCTAAAATGAGCCCGTCCCCGATACTCTGGTCTGTTGCTTTCCTGCTAGGGCTGGCGCTGGTAGCCGTTCCCCTTGGTCGCTGGAAATATAGCTCCAGTTTGATTTACTGTGCGAGCCTCTTTGCTTCGCTGGTCGGACTTTCAATATCGGCAACGGCTCTGCTGTTGCCAAGTTCGAATCCTGCAACGTTGGTATTGCCTATCGGCCTGCCTTGGCTCGGAGCGCACTTTCGGATCGACGCGCTCTCGGCATTTTTCCTTCTTCTGATCGGTCTCGGTGGTTCAATCACGAGCTTGTTCGCACTCGGATACGGGCATCATGAATCGACGCCACATCGTGTCCTTCCCTTTTTCCCCGCCTTCCTGGCAGGCATGAATCTGGTCGTGTTGGCGGACGATGCCTTCACCTTTCTTGTTTGCTGGGAGTTCATGTCGCTCTCCTCCTGGGCGCTCGTGGTAGCTCACCATCGCGAACGGGAGAATGTCGTAGCAGGCTATGTTTATCTCGTGATGGCCAGCTTCGGTACCATCTGTCTGTTGCTTTCGTTCGGTTTGCTCGCCGGTGCCGAGGGGCATTATTCGTTTGACCAAATTCGCACTGGCCACCTCGGGTCAAGTTTGACCGGCGTTGCATTCCTCCTTCTTCTTGTGGGAACCGGATCGAAAGCCGGCCTGGTGCCGCTCCACGTCTGGTTGCCTCTCGCCCATCCAGCCGCGCCGAGCCACGTCTCCGCGTTGATGAGCGGCGTCATGACGAAGGTCGCCGTCTATGCCTTCATACGCGTCGCTTTCGATCTTCTTGGTGAGGCCTCGACGTGGTCGAGCTTGTTGGTCCTGACGCTCGGCGGAATAACGGCCGTCATGGGGCTGCTCTATGCCGTGCTTGAAGGCGACCTGAAGAAGTTTCTCGCTTACAGCACCGTCGAAAATGTCGGCATCGTCTTCGTGGGATTGGGATTGGCCCTAGCGTTCAAGGCAAATGCGATGCCTGCAGCTGCCGCGCTCGCGATGACCGCCGCTCTATTGCATGCGCTCAATCATTCCCTTTTTAAAAGCCTGCTCTTCTTTGCCGCTGGTGCGGTCATTGCCCAGACCGGTGAGCGGAACATGGAGCGACTCGGCGGGCTCATCCATCGTATGCCGAAAACGGCATTTCTGTTTCTTGTCGGGAGCTTGTCGATTTCAGCCGTCCCCCCATTCAATGGCTTCGTCTCCGAGTGGCTGATTTTCCAATCGATTTTGCTCAGCCCCGAGCTGCCACCATGGGCGCTCAAGTTTTTCGTACCTGCAACTGGCGCTTTGCTCGCATTAGCGGCAGCTCTCGCCGCGGCATGCTTCGTCAAGGCTTTCGGCGTTACCTTTCTCGGCAGGCCTCGATCGGAAGCTTGCGGACTTGTTTCCGAAACCGACCGGTTTTCGCTCACGGCGATGTCCGTTCTCGCTCTGCTTTGCCTAATCATTGGGGTAGTACCGGGCATTTTTATCGACGGTCTCGCTCCAGCCATCAAGGTGGCGGTTGGAGCCCGGATGCCAACTCAGATCGAAATCGATTGGCTTTCAATCGTTCCGATAGAGGCGAGTCGTAGTTCCTATAACGGGCTTCTCCTATTCCTGTTTATCTGCTCGGCCGGAGGCTGCGCGGCTTGGGCCATACATCGCTTTGCCAGTGCTGAGCTACGGCGATCCCCTGCCTGGGACTGCGGCTATCCTGAACCAAGTACCGCAACTCAATACAGTGCGAGTAGTTTTGCGCAGCCCCTTCGGCGCGTATTCGGCACGACGGTTTTTTGGGCCAGTGAGCGGGTCGAGTTCGCGGCCCCCGGCAGCCTTCGACCCGCGCGTTTGGTCGTCGACATCAAGGATCTTGTTTGGGAACTAATTTATCAGCCGATTTCCGGCGGAGTGATGACGTGTGCCGGCGTCTTGAATCACCTCCAGTTTCTGACCATCCGGAGCTATCTGAGCTTGGTATTCGTGGCTCTTGTATCCCTCCTGCTGGTGCTGGCGATATGGCTCTGATTCACAGTATCGCGGGTCAGGCGATCCAGATGCTCGTGGTTCTTGCCATGGCTCCGCTTTTAACGGGGCTCGTGCGCAAGATTAAGGCCCGCCTTCTTCGCCGGGCAGGTCCCCCGATCACTCAGCCGTACCTGGATCTGCTCAAGCTCATACGTAAAGAAGTTGTTCTTGCCGACAACGCTTCGTGGCTATTTCGCGTCGTGCCCTATGTCGTGTTCTCAGCGACCTGGGTTGCCGCAGCATTGGTTCCGACCTTTCAAACCGGCCTGTTGTTCAGCTGGTCTGGCGATCTCATCGCAATCATTGCTCTGCTCGGAGGTGCACGTTTCTTTCTTGCAGTAGGTGGGATGGACGTCGGCACCAGCTTCGGCGGTATCGGCTCCAGCCGTGAAGTCATGATTGCCTCGCTCGCCGAGCCCGCGATGCTCATGATCGTGTTCACGTTGGCTCTCATCGCCGGCTCCACGCAGCTTACCACGATGGCCGCTTACATGAATTCTTCGGCGGTGGGATTGAGAGTGTCGCTGGGGCTCGCCTTGATAGCCCTCATCGTTGTCGGTTTGGCGGAAAACGCCCGCATACCGGTCGATAATCCGGCGACGCATCTCGAACTCACAATGGTGCACGAGGCCATGGTGCTGGAATATTCCGGCCGGCATCTGGCAATGATCGAATTGTCCGCTTCGCTCAAGCTGCTGCTTTATGCGTCGCTGATTGCATGCCTCTTCAGTCCATGGGGACTCGCGAACCAGACTTCCGCTCCAGCTGTTCTTGTAACCGGGTTCGGCAGCTACGTATTCAAGGTATTCGTTTTTGGATTTCTGCTAGCAGTCTTCGAGACCTCGATTGCAAAGATGCGTGTTTTCCGCGTTCCGGAACTGCTGGGCGCGGCGCTCATGTTGGGGCTACTCGGAACACTTCTGTTATTTGTTTCGAGGACCTTCTGATGAACCGCCTCGTGCTCGACTTCGCCCATATGCTCGCCGGGACATTGGTGCTGCTGAGCTTTCTCCAACTGTATCAAGACCGTCTTTCGGCTCTGGTGAATATTTTTGCGCTTCACGCGCTCGTGCTTGCGCTCTCCGTCGCCTGGCAGGCCTACATCCAGGATGCGCCGCACCTGTATATAACGGCCGCGATTGCTCTCGGCTTCAAGGCGATTGTCATCCCAGTCGCCCTGCGACGCATTATCGTAAAGCTCGGAATTCACCGCGAGATCGAGACCGTTGGCGGAATAGGGCTGACCATGCTCTTGGGCATCGGGCTCGTTGCTCTTTCCATGGTGGTGATGTTGCGCGTGACGGCCGACGCGGATCCGCTTACGCGCGAGGACCTCGCCTTTTCGCTTTCTGTTCTGCTGTTGGGACTTCTGCTCATGGTCACCCGGAGAAATGCTGTTAGTCAGGTGATCGGATTCATGTCTTTGGAAAACGGTCTGGTGCTGGCTGCGACAGGGGCAAAGGGCATGCCTTTCGTCGTCGAAATAAGCGTCGCCTTTTCGATTCTCATCGCATTTATCGTGATCGGAATTTTCCTGTTCAGGATTCGCGAGCGGTTTGACACGGTCGATCTCCAGGCACTCGATCGCTTTCGCGGAGAGCGGCGATGACGTTGCCGTCCGTTGATGGTGTTTCGTTGGTTCTGGCGGTTCCACTTGGAGCCGCCGCTATCCTCTCGGTCATTCCAAGTTATTCCGTTGGCGCCAAGCTTAACGTCGCAGCGGCCTTCGTGAGCTTCCTCGCGGCTCTATCGCTTATTTTCGAACGGCCGCTATCAGGTCCCTACCTGATCGTCGATGACCTGAACAACGTGTTTATAGTTCTCACGACATTTGTCGCATTCACCACCAGCGTCTTCAGCGCAAGCTACATCGGTCATGAGCTCGAGATAGGGCGCCTGACACCTAACTATTTGCGCTTTTACCACGCGATGTATCAGGTGTTGATGTTCGGCATGAATCTGGCGCTGGTGGCCAACACCATCGGCTTAATGTGGGTCGCGATTGAGCTTGCCACGTTGACGACCGTGGTGATGGTGGGGATGTACCGCACACATGAGGCGCTGGAGGCTGCATGGAAATACTTCATCCTCGGCAGTGTGGGAATCGCATTTGCTTTGTTCGGGACGATTCTCATTTATCTTGCCGCGCGGCCCGTCCTCGGTGAGGGGACTGACGCCATGCAATGGACGTTGCTTATCGTGGCTTCGCCCAAATTGGACCCGGCTATTCTCAATGTTGCCTTCGTGTTTTTATTGCTCGGCTACGGCACGAAGGTAGGGCTTGCACCACTGCACGCGTGGCTGCCCGACGCGCACGCCGAAGGCCCCACTCCGATCTCGGCCGTTCTTTCCGGCCTTCTGCTCAACGTCGCGCTTTACGCGGTTTTGAGATTCAAGATGTTGCTCGCAGCGAATCCGGCGAGCCTAACTCCCGGGCCTCTCATGGTGACCATGGGCCTCGTCTCGGTTGTTTTCGCGGCGTTCATGCTCTACCGCCGACGCGACATCAAAAGAATGTTCGCTTATTCCTCGATCGAGCACATGGGCATAATAGTTTTCGCATTTGGAATGGGTGGCCCATTGGCCAATTTCGCCGGGCTGCTGCACATGGTCATGCACTCGCTAACGAAGTCAGCGATTTTCTTCGCCGTCGGACATATTGCCCAGGTCAAGGGTACACAGAAACTCGCTGACATGAGCGGCCTCACCGAGACGCATCCGGTCCTGGGTTGGGGGTTGGTGCTTGGAGTGGTGGCAATTGCAGGGCTTCCCCCGATGGGAATTTTCATGAGCGAATTTCTTATCGTGAGCTCGACGTTCGCAAGAGAGCCGTTTCTTGCGGTTATTTTAGTTTTCGGCTTGCTGGTGGGATTTGGCGCACTGTTGCTCAGATTGGGTGGAGTCGTATTTGGGGAGCCGCGCGGCTCCATGGCGCCGGTTGAAGCTTCCTACGTGCCGCTTTACTCGCATTTGGCTCTGATCCTCATGAGCGGGATCTATTTGCCAGGACCGCTCGTTGTTTGGTTTCAGAACGTGGCAAGGATACTTGGATGATCTCCCCCGGTGAACTTGGCAGAATGCGGGAAATCCTTGCGGACGTTGCGCCGGTCGTTGGTCATCGGCCTTGGCCCCGTGGGCGGATCGGCCAGATGGCCTGGGATATGGCCGTTGACAAGCTTGTTACCGGCGAACTCACGATGCTTTCGCTCTGGGCAGACGCCAAAGTCGTGCATATGGCGCTCTTGGTTGAAAACTCGGCTGAAATTGCAGTCGTGAGTTTGGCATGCACGGACGGTTCGTTTCCGTCCGTGGGAGCACGTCATCCGCCAGCACTGCGCTTTGAACGCGCGATCCGGGACCTTTATGGAATCGAAGCAGTTGCATCGCCGGACAAACGGCCGTGGCTGGATTTCGGCTTTTGGGGCGTGAAACATCCGTTGGGTGATTGCGGCGGCGCGCCGGTTTCGCGGCTGCCGTACACATTCCTACCGACGGAAGGCGAGAATTTGCATCAGATTGCGGTTGGACCGGTTCATGCGGGCACGATTGAACCGGGCCATTTTCGTTTCACGGCTAGCGGCGAAACTGTTGTTCGACTCGAACAGCGTCTCGGTTACGTCCACAAGGGCGTTGAGGCCCTGCTCATCGGAGCACCGCTCGACAGGGCAACGCAACTCGCCGCCCGGGCATCCGGCGACAGCACGGTTGCATATGCGTTGGCATTTGCACGAGCGGCCGAAGCCGCGTTGGGCATCAAGATTCCCGCAAGAGCGAACTGGCTGCGGGCTTTGATGGCCGAACTGGAGCGCATCGCCAATCATTTGGGTGACTTTGGAGCTATCTGCAACGATGCGTCATTCGTGATGATGCATGCGCAATGCGGAATGCTGCGGGAAAGGGTATTGCGAGCGTCCAATGCCTGCTTTGGCCATCGCTTGATGATGGACTGCGTCGTGCCGGGCGGGACCGCGGTCGATTTGCCGAAGGATGGGACCGAAAACCTGCGGTCCCTTGTTTTCGAAATCCGGGAGCTTCTTCCGAAGCTTGTCGAACTGTACGATATGACCGCCTCGTTGCAGGATCGGACCGTCAAAACTGGCATCCTGACTTCTGCTCTTGCGCGGCAATATGGGGCGGGCGGATATGTCGGCCGGGCCTCGGGGCGGACCTTCGACGCGCGACGAGCGATGCAGTACCCGCCTTACAACGAACTCAAATTCGATGTGCCTGTCCTGCTAGAAGGCGACGTTAATGCCCGCGTCTGGATTCGGATTCGCGAAATTGAGGCGAGCCTCAGCCTTATCGAGCAAATCCTCGGACAGATTCCGGGCGGTGCCTTTCAAGACCAGGTTGAAGCATCTCCCTCTTCCGGCATCCGGGAGGGCATGGCCTTGGTGGAAGGGTTCCGGGGGGATGTTCTCGCTTGGGTCAAATTCGACGTCAGCGGACGGCTATCGCGCTGCCACTTGCGCGATCCATCCTGGTTTCAGTGGCCGCTTCTCGAAGCGGCCATCGAAGGAAATATCGTCGCCGATTTTCCTCTCTGCAACAAGTCGTTCAACTGCTCCTATTCCGGGCACGACCTGTAAGGGTTGTCATGCGAAAACTTCTATTCGAGAGCATCGCAAAAGATTCCTATACCGAGCCGGCGCCGCGCGTTTCGTCGGAAGCCATGGCCGAACTCGCAACTCGGGTAAATGGCGAATCTCGAAAACGTCTTGGACGTAGTCTCTCGATCCGACAAATCGATGCTGGATCTTGCAATGCGTGCGAACTAGAGATTCACGCGCTGAGCAACGTGTTCTACGACTTGGAACGATTTGGATTCCGCTTTGTCGCGTCTCCAAGACATGCAGATGTGCTTTTGGTGACCGGGCCCGTCACAAAAAACATGGGAGAGGCGCTGATGCGCACTTACAACGCCACCCCAAATCCGAAATGGGTAGTAGCCGTCGGAAATTGCGCGGTGAATGGCGGCTTGTATCGCGGCAGTTACGCGGTCGTCGGAGGAGTATCGAACCTGATCCCCGTCGATCTCCATATCCGTGGCTGTCCGCCAAGCCCAGTGCAATTGCTGGAGGGTCTGCTCGCTCTTCTACAGCAATGACACCCCGTTCGGGGTAGGAAGATCGACCCTTTTTTGCCTGAAGCAATGCCTCCTTGTTGAGGGCCGACATAGAGCGGATTACCACGTTGGTCGTCTCTTTAGTTGCGCTCACAAAAAGGCACGGCTTCTCGCCGGGCCTTTTCATCGCTCACCAGTCACGCCATGCGTGGCAAGCGAGCCTTTGTCTGAGGGAACAACGCTGGTCAGTGCATGGGTTCGAAGCCGAACTGGGTCGCGCACGCCCTGTGCCGCCAAGTGTAATATCCGCACCGCGATTTCCGTCTTGTTGGTGAACGCCCGCTGCTTTGGCTCAAGCAATCCCCAAGCTTCATCCAGCACCGTTCGCATCATCTCAATGGTTTCAGGATCATAGGAACGTTCTTCGACTGCTTTCATGCACGCCTCCCATCGCGCGCTGCCTTCCTCCCACCATGCAATTTTCTCGCCGCGGTTTTTTGCTGTCTGTTCGATTTCGGACACTGAGCAAAGTTTTTTGTTGCTGCGGTGCGTTATGTCAAAAGACATCCGCTAAAATCTGGTTGACGGAACTAAATCAAAGCCACAGAATTTATGCACTCGATAAACTTGCGCGCGGGTGGGACGTGCCGCAATTTCATTCCGAGACTGACCGGACGATCACGACCTTCCAGCCACCGTGCCCCAGGTGCGGTATGCCGATGTGGCTTGTTCGCATCGCCAAGTTTGATGCGACTCACGATCTCCGCACCTTTGAATGCAAGGTGTGCGAGCACACCGAGAACAAAGTGGTCGAGTTCAAGGCCACCCCATAGGCCGCCTCACGCGCGCTCGCTCATGTCCACGAAGCCCGCCACGCGGTTAGCGCCGGTCGCGGGCATCAGTCGAGGCGAGCTTCAGGTCGCTTTTTTTCTGCAGTTGGGTTCCTGTCAATTCCAGACGGTTTCTTGTTCCTCTGTTGTCTAACCGACACATCGGGAATGAAGTCGCAGCTGTTCTGATATTTGCTCCGCTGCTACCGTGGAGCGGTCGGACGGAAAGGAGCCAAGCAAATGAACTCTCGTTGGTCTTTAATTTTGGCCGCCGCAGCGATCGGCATTGTTGCGTCGAGCCAAGCCCAGGCAAGTTATTCGCTCATCCGATGGACAAGCGGCTTCTGTCAGGTTTGGGACAACTCAACTCCCTGGAAGCCATTCCCCAGCGATTACAAAGCTGGGCGCAAAACGTTCAAAACATTTAACGCCGCCATGGACACGAAGAGACAGCTAGTCGCTCGACGTCAGTGTTGGTAACGCCGACATTGAGCAGATGTGCCAACCGCGCGGCTGGTGACCCCATACTCCAGCCGCGCCCGCCTTCACATTTGCCTCGACACCTGAGCCCCCCATCTCTACAGTCGACCTCGCATCAAGAGCAGGGCTGACGCCCTCGCCAACCTGCCGACCGGGCAAGGTGGTCTCCCGCAAGGGGATGCGGCCAGGGTCGGCAACGAACCGGGACGCGCGAACTGTCAGCCCTCCTCGGCACAACCGATGGAGGGTTTTTCTATGTCTATTCCGAAGCTGGACCTCGACCTGAACTTCAGGCCTCAAAGCTATTTCTGGCCAATGAATGAACGCTCTCACGTCGTTTCCGCGATCAAGGGTGCGGAGCGCAGGGCCTACGTCGAGCGGATGATCGCTGAGGGTCGCGAGGCAGAGCTGCCGCCCGATCTCTTACAATCCAACCTACGGCCCGAAGAACTGCGAGCCACCATCGCGGTGCATCCTTCATTCATGGGTGGCGAGTATTTGCCAGATCGGCAGGAGAAAGAGATTGAGATTGCGCGCATCACCATCGCCTCCGTGACGCAGGACGTGACGTGCATATACGCGAGCCGCGTGGGCGACGACTTCACCTACAGGACCGTCGATGAGTATGAGGGAGATACGCTAACCGAAGCGCGAGCGTGCAGCTCCAGACTGCCGCTGACGGTGAACGAACTCACGGACTTCTTCCTCCAGGCCTGGGACTTGCTCATGGTTCTCGACATGAACTTCGGCAGCGACGGAAGGAGAGCGGACGAGGTGAGAGCGTTCTTCTGGGGGTCGTCCGAGTTCTATCCTGGCTTCAAAGCACTGATCGCGCATCGCGTAGAGGAGTGGCTGAAGCCCCAACTTGCCGCGCTCGCGGAAGAAGAGCGGGATGACGAATGACCGATCCCAACCGGGCCGCCTCGACAAGGGTGGCCCGGTTTCACAGGGGCTCTTGACCGGCTCACGAACCCGTCCGACCCTCCCGCCATGTCATCGCCAGGTGCCAGCAGCCAATATCGGATGGAGCGCGAGCGCCGCGAACGCGAGGCCCACGAGTTGTCCGAGCGCACGCGCCTGAAGCGCGCGGCGGCGAAGCACTGCAGTCGTTCGCCCGTCGAATGAAGTGCAGCGAGTGCGGCAGCCGCAGCATCAGCCTGATGCCAGCGTAAAACAGACCTAGGGAGGACCACCGCAAAGGGTGCAGATCAGGGTCGCAGGTTTAATACACGCCTAGCAACTAAAGAAAAGAGACCGCTGGAACAGCGGTCTCTAGGAATTGTCTTCTAGCGGAAACTACCTGAACCGGCCATAGGCGCCGGCTCGAACGTAGGACCGGTTATAGGCGGCGGCTCGAACATAGGGCCGATTATAGGCATAGGCGCGACGCGGATAGTAACCGCGATAACCGCCGTAATAAGCCCGGCGATAGGACGGATAACCACCGTAAACATAAGCCCGGCGGTAGGACGGATAGTAGCCGCGATAACCGTAGTAAGCGCGTCGGTAGCCGTAAGGATAGCCGTATCCATACGTGTAACGAGGATAGGCATAATAGTCGTCATCATAGTAGCCGCCGTAGGCGTAGGGCGCATAGCCGCCGTAGGCGTAGGGCGCCGTGGCTGCTAACGCGATGCCGGTGCCTATTGCCAACCCTGCTGCGCCCAAACCCCAACCGCCGCCGCGCCAATGGCCGCCACCATGCCAGCCACCGCCACGGAAGCCACCGCCATGAAAGCCACCGCCCCAACGAGCCTCAGCCGAAGTTGGAACTGCCACGGTTGTTGCTGTGATGGTGATTACAGCTGTCGCTGCGATCACGGCTTTTCGAACCAGATCACGCATCGTGCTATTCTCCGTCTGATGACTTGGCTCCCCACGACTATTCACGATCAAACGTAAAACTCGGCTGATCCATTTCGGATCCATTGTCTAAAGGTAATTTCCGTTGCCTTAGAGGAAGGAGCCCCGCGACAAGCTTGCCTCAGAGTTGGCAGAGCCTACGTAACGGCACCCGCTGAAACTAGAAAGCCGATGACCCGGCTCTGACCCGTCGGGCGTGGATGTCTTTTGACATAACGCACCGCAGCAACAAAAAACTTTGCTCAGCGTCCGAAATCGAACAGACAGCAAAAAATCGCGGCGAGAAAATTGCATGAGGGAGGAAGGCAGCGCGCGATGGGAGGCGTGCATGAAGGCAGTCGAAGAACATTCCTATGATCCTGAAACCATTGAGTTGATGCGAACGGTGCTGGATGAGGCTTGGGGATTGCTTGAGCCAAAGCAGCGGGCGTCCACCAACAAGACGGAAATCGCGGTGCGGATATTAAACTTTGGGTCAAAAGCGGACATGGCGACCCTGATTGGTGATGTCCGCTATACCCCCAAAAGCGGACAAAGGTCCTCGCACGCCCTCGCGCATAATCCGGCGCATCGTTGCCTCGTAGAACAGCCGGTCCGCGCCGCGCCGTCCTTCGACGCTCCGGTAGTAATGTCGAGCGCGACCCGTTTCCGGCGTGGTATAGTTAGCCATTGCCGTCAACGAGGGGTGGCGTCAATGGAAATGGTTGCCGAGTATTTGGAGAAGGCGCTCCATTTCGAGCAGTTGGCGGCTGCGGAAAACGACCCTGAGCTTAAGGCATCCCTGATCAAGCAAGCAGAGGCCTATCGAAAGTTGGCTGCGGACCGTGCGTTGCGCGACAAGCTGATCCCGCTGTCACGACCAAAGTAACCGTCACGCGCCCTCGCGCATATTAGTACTTGGTGGCCCTCTGGCGCGCGCTCGGTACTTCCCAAAAGCGCCTTCATAGAGAGACGCGAAGTCGCGTCGACGAAGTCCGACGCGTCGGGCGGCGCTGCTCCTTCAACATCTGTATCGCCTCCCGCTGCGCCAAGTGAATGCTCGCGAGGGCTCGCTCAAGGTGAGGTTTCAGAGCGAGCGCGAGCGGTGTCGGTTGGACCTTGGGACGCCGCGAAAAGAGCGCGCCGCCAACATCCTGCTCAAGCCGCTTGATTGCGTTGGTGAGTGAGGGTTGCGTAACGCCGCAGGTTTTTGCCGCTCGACAGAATGTATCCTCCTCGCACAACGCGAGGAAGTAGCGGATTTGATTAAATTCCATGTGGTCGCCCCCGCACGGACTACAACCCGACCAGTCGTTAGCGAAATTGCGACATTCTTGCGTCGGCGTGGCCAGCGATCCGGCATGGGGCTCATGCAAGCGGCGCAAACTTCGCGCAAACGGCGCATCACGGCAGAATGCCAACCCACCCCCCGGGTTTCCCACAGAAGCACGTAACCGCGCGGCGGGCTTCGCGGACATGACAACGGGTATCTCGGGATTGGTCTGACATTTTTTTCGAAACGAATTGTTCCTCTCTGGAGGGTCACGTATATGAAGTGATCCAACAACGAGCGACCTGCATGGCCAAGACGCAGAAAACTGCCGCGGAGCTTGCAGCCCTGATCCGAACCCTACTGCGTGAGCCGGAGTTGCGCGTCGCGGTGTATTCTGGCCATACTGGATGGTGCGCCAAGGTGTATGCGAGCGACACCGCTGCCTCCGCATTGCAAGCGCGGGTCAACGGCGCAACGGAGCGATTGCAGCGCGAATACGAGCTGGCGGGGTAGGCTTTTACCGGCGTGTCTTCCGCAAACCCGGCGGCAGCTCCCCTCTGCACGGGACATGTCTTGCACGCGGCTTTTGTTCAGCAGGAAACCGACCGGCGTCTTGAACACACCCGACTTGGCGCACCGACGCTCTGCTTCTTGGCACCGTGCATTACCGCTCAGGTGACCGATCCGTCGCACAGCCGGACATGCACAACGCGTAACCGTCGTCGCACGGTGCCTGGATTTGCCCACGCTGTTGCAGACCGAAGGTTGGTGTCGCGAGTGAGAGTACAAAAAGGAAAACTGTTTTTCTCATCAGCAGAAACGGCGCGGCGCACCCGACACAGGAACTCGTATCTTTTGACATACCGAGCCATTGGCGGCGGCCATCACTGATCGCAACCGTCAGCCAAGCGATGGTGCAGCCTCGTCCCGACGTCGGCGAAAACGAACGACTGAAAATAAATGAAGAGGATGATAGCGGCCCCGAAGCGCGGCTGCAGGTTCGACGCTGGCGATGTCAGCGAGTACATCGCGTGGATCTGAGCCCAGGTGTAGTTGCGAGTGAAGCGTCCGCACATGCTCAGAATGTGCGAGGAGTGAAGTGAGTAAGTGACACCAGGGAACGCAGGCACGTTCGAGTAGTTGTTAGAGCTGTCGGGAGAAAACCAAGGAGTACTCCAAGTGGCAAACCAAAACCAAGGCGGCCAGCAGGACCAAGGCGGCCAGCAGAACCAGCAGGGCGGCCAAGGCGGGCAGCAGGGTGGCCAGCAAGACCAGAAGCCCGGCCAGCAGCAGACGCAGAAGCCCGGTCAGGGCGGTCAGCAAGGCGGCCAGGGTGGTCAAGGCGGACAGCAGAACCAGAACCGCTAACGCTTCAATAATTCTAGTAGACAACTTCGGCCCGCCTCGGCGGGCCATTCTTTTTCTTCTGCACCGGTCCGTTCGACGCTGGCGATGCCAGCGTATCCAGGGAACGTCCGAGACCTGAACCCGTTGTATTGCGACACGTTAAGAAGGAGCTGAGCAATGACATACCAGAATGACCCGAAGCTGCACCCTCGCAACAGTTATCCCATGGCCGAAGATCGGACCAACGCCGGTTGGATCGCGGGAGGCATTGCTGCCCTCGCGGTGATCATGGGTCTCCTCTTCATGTTTGGTCGCGATGACAGGAGCACCACGGCGGCGAAGCCGTCCAGCAGCGACGGCACCGGCGACGACAGGCGCCGCAGTCCCTGCGCCGACTAGTGGCAACGGCACCGCAGGCGCGCCGCGTCAGAACGTGCCGCCCGCACCCGCGCGTTAGGAGGTCTGCTGTAGCCGAAGCCCGCCGCATTCGTGTGGCGGGCTTTTGCTTTGCACCGCAGCTCCAGCTGCGAACCTAGCGGTGGAACATCACTCGTCGGCAAACGTTGAAAGCAATGACAAACGACCCGACTTTGCACCAGCGACGTGAGGAAAACCTGCGGGCGATGCGTAGCCCAGGAAATTTTCTGTTGGCCGGAGGTGTCGCGGTGGCGATGTTCTGCGCGACGGTGTTGGCGCCGCCGTGAAACTTGTTCCCATGGAACGCGATAAGATCGGGCGCCTGTACGTGCATCAGGCCAAGTTCGAGGCGGGTCTTGTGCATTTTCCAAGGGGAGCTGCGTTTCTCCCGGAACTCGAAACTGAATTGCTTCACTTTCCGTACGGTAAGTATGACGACCAGGTCGACAGCATCAGTCAGGCCCTAAGCCACGGAAAGCCAGGATACACTTTGGACTTGTAAGCTAGATCACTGACCGAAAAGGGCACGTACGCTGTTTTGCGCATTGCACGAGACTATGACAAGCTCCGCCAGATATCAGACGCTGCGAGCGTTTGCACGCCCTTCGTAGAGATTGCGCCCGGCGACGAACGCGCGCATTTTTCCATCGGCGATACCGCGCTTAAGCATCCGAGAAGCCGTAATCGGGATGAACATAACGGATACGGCCCGAGCCTATCAGGCTTTCGGTGCGCTCGATGCTGCGGGCGATCGCATCTGCGGAACTCGATGACGGTCGATTTGACGTCGATGACGCCGAGGCCAAAGCCGATTTCCGGCCGCAGATCGCGGAAGGTTGAGAGCTCCTGTGGCGGTCGATGTGCGGTCTCCATAACAACATGATCAACGTGAAGGGCGTTGAGATAGTCAATCGAGCTTTGCCCATTCGCCCTCTGGATTGTTTGACCACCATAGTTTCCGAAACATAGATGCACCGCGGCGATAGTCTTGAACGGATCCGGCACCCGGTTCATAGCGGCCGCAGCCGACCGCGATTCGTCGGGGCTGCCCGGAATATTTGCTTCGTCGATCTGCACCACATCTGCATCAAGATGTTCAACCTGAGCGGCCAGCGCGTCCGCAATCGCCCAGGTCGTCAATCTTCTGCTCGACTTGCAGGAGGAACTGGGGCTTTCCTACCTGTTCATCGCGCATGACCTGGCCGTCGTCGAACGCGTCTCGCATCGCATTGCAGTGATGTATCTTGGAAAAATTGTCGAACTGACAGACCGAACGTCACTCTTTACGAATCCTCAGCATCCGTACACTGAGGCGTTGCTCTCTGCCGTGCCACGCACAGACCCAGAAGCCAGGCGAGAACGGATTATTCTTGAAGGTGACATTCCGTCTCCAAGCAATCCCCCTCCGGTTGCCGCTTCCACACACGATGCCGATACGCTTTCGATCGTTGCAGGGTCGAGGAACCGAGCCTCGTTGAAACGGAGGAAAGACACATTTCGTTGCATGCCACTTGCGAGACGGAACATCTGGCCTACTCTAGTTCACGGACCTCGGAAGCTCGAGTGGGCAGGCCGCCCTGCTGCAGTCGACGCGCTTCCTGACGCCAAGAACGTCCCTATAGTTCCGTAACCTGTCATTATGCGAATCCGGAAAGGAGTTTTTCAAGTTGGGCGCGTCCGGCGCAATGCCCAAACTATTGGGCCGAATATCATCCGCTTATTGGACACCCGTTGGACATGTGCATTCATCTCTCACGTGGCGCTCCCTGGGGAAGCGCCTGAAGTGTGCAAACTCAATGGCTTAGACAAAGGGTTGAAATCAGGCCCCACTGAGTTTCAATACGTTTCAACATCGACGCCCAAACCTGTCGAACTCCGAGCAGACCCTATGAGCGGCCTAGCCACCCCCCTGTCTAAGCAACCATCACGGCGACGCGGTGCACGGCGTTGCGCCATCCGGCGAGAGGCTGCTTAGGCCCGTCGGATGAGTGAGCAAGCGAGCACAGACTGACGGCACCGGTGGCCACAGGCCACCACGATACCGCAAACCCCTGCCACCCTCGGCCCACACGTGTTTCGACATCGGCAGACAGGCAAGTCTCGCCTTCGCCTATTTCGATGTCGACCTTACTAATTCCTGCATCGGCCCAAGCCCAGCCCGAGATTCGATGCTCGACGCCGCGATCGAGAACCGCCCCAGGCGCGGGTGATACGATCACTGACTCAGGTGCGATGGCCCAGACCGGCGTTGTCGTTCCGGTGTCGCGACCAGAGGCATCGAGAACGGGATCGTTGTACCAGCGTGTGGTGAACGGGCCAAGCGCTCGTGTCGTTTCGAGCGTGATGCGGGTCAGCCACTTCACGCTGTTTGTGCCATAAAAGCCGGGGACCACAAGCCGGGCCGGGAAACCGTTTTCGGCAGGCAATGGTGCGTCGTTCAATTCATATGCGACGAGGACGTCGGCGTGCAGGCGCTCGACCGGCAGGTCCTTGATGTAGCTGTCGACCGACACGCCGGCGAATTCGCCGTGATCCACGCCGGACGCCCAGAGATACGCCGCGTCCGGACTGACGCCGCAGTCTTTGAGAACGTCGACGAGACGCGCGCCCGCCCATCGTACATTGGTTATCCGCCGCGTGGGATCGCGCGGCGCAAGAGGGCTCCCCGCGCATTGGTGAAAGCTCGTCACAATGTGTTTGGGATACCGCAGCAGGTCCGCGAAAGTTAGACGCACCGGACGGGAGACGAGGCCGTCAATCGTCAGAGACCAGGAATTGGCGCTCAGCCTAGGTACGCCGAGATGGCAGAGGACAATGATATCCTTCGTCGGCGTAATGCGCTCGACCATCTGATGGGGTTCGAGCGGGATGCGGCGAAAGAAGCCGGCTGGGTCCAGAGTCGGGCGGCTCATGGGCGTGTCCACAATGACGGTTCAGATTAGCGGCCCGGCGGTCGCAATTGCACAGGAAATATTGCCCGAAATGGGGAATGTCGGCCCCATGGGCTTGGATTCCTGCAACCGGACGTGCAAGTTTGGCGCTATGAGGCAAAATCTTCGATGGTTAGCCTGTTGCATGGGATCACTCATCAAAGGAGGCCATCGTGTCCGATAAGCCGCACCATCATTTCTTCGTCGGTGGCTTGTGCCAGTGCGGGCAGGAGCATGGACCTTCGGCTTCGTCCGCTGAAACGGCGGTTTCGGACGCCATCGACACGGCCCTGATTCACGGCCTGTTCCCCGAGCCGGTGTTGCGCCGCGAGCTCCTGCGCACGGTCGGTGCCGCTGTGCTTCTCGGAGCGCTCTCTGCCGCTGCTGCCGATCGACGCACTCAAGGCAATCGCCCAGGAGAAGAAGCCGCTCGAGAAGACCAAGCTCAATGTCGGCTTTCTTCCGATCACCTGCGCCGCTCCATTGATCTACGGTGAGGAGCTCGGCAGCTACAGCAAGGAAGGTCTTGAGGTCGCGCTGCAGAAGATCGCAGGCATCGCGCTGATCCGCGACAAGATGCTCAACGGCGAACTGGACGTCTCGCAGCAGGTCATGCCCGTTGCATTGACGATGACAGCGGGTCTCGGCGGCAACACCCAATCGATCAAGGTTCTCACGATCCTGAACCAAAACGGCAACTCCCTAGTCCTGGCCAACAAGCACAAGGACAATCGTGACCCGAAGAACTGGAAGGGCTTCACCTTCGCCGTACCGTTCGAGCAGAGCCATCAAGCGTTGCAGCTTCGCAACTACCTGGCGGCAGCGGGATTGGACCCGGACAAGGACGCAACCTACCGCATCGTTCCACCGACCGAATACGTTTCCAGCCTGCGTGTCGGCAGCATCGACGGCTTCTTCGGCGGCGAACCGGGCGGCCAACGTGCGGTCTACGAAGGCGCCGGATTCATTCATCTGATTTCGAAAGAAATCTGGGATGGGCATCCGTGCTGCTCGGTCACCGCGGCGGAAAGCTGGATCAAGCAGAATCCGAACACCTTCATGGCGTTCTACCGCGCGATCATTGCCGCGAGCCTGCACGTCTCGAATGCAGCGAACCGGCCCGGGATGGTCAAGGTCCTGGCCAAGCCGCAGTACCTCAACGCGCCCGAACTGGTGATCGAACAGGTTCTCACCGGCCGCTACGCCGACGGACTCGGCAACATCAAGAACGATCCCCGCCGCGTCGACTATCAGCCGTTCCCGCACTATTCCGCAGCGGTCTGGCTGATGACCCAGCTTCGCCGCTGGAACATGCTGAAGGAGGATATCGACTACAAGAAGCTGGCCGAGCAGGTGATGCTCTCGACCGACGCCGGCAAGATCATGCGCGAGCAGGGCGCCGTCCCGCCCACCGGAGGATTTGGCACGGAAAAAATTCTCGGCAAGGACTTCGATTCCAGCAAGCCCGAAGAATACCTCAAGACCGTGCGCAAGCCGGCCTGAGCGACGATGTTGCAAAGGTTGATGCGTCCCTGGCTGGCGTCGTTGGCGATCTTCATCGTCTTCATCGCGGTCTGGCATTTCTTCACGATGGCCGGCCCGGGCGGATCGAGCGCCGTCGATCCGGAATACGCGCGGCTCGCCGGCCAGAGCGCGGCAACCCAGCAGAATGCGGCGATCCCCTCCCCCGGCGCGGTCGCGCTCCGCGGCTGGGAACTGTTGATCAACGCCTTCGACCGATCCAATCCGAACAACATCGGGATCGCCTGGCACCTGCTCTATTCAATGGGCCGGGTGCTGCTCGGCTACGTCCTCGCGGTGATCGTTGCCGTGCCGCTGGGGTTTGCGCTCGGGCTTTGGCCGCCGCTTTACAAGGCGCTGGACCCGTTCATCCAGATTCTGCGGCCGGTGTCGCCGCTCGCATGGATGCCGCTGGCGCTCTACGTGTTCCGCGACAGCACCGTCTCGACCATCTTCATCATTTTCATCTGCGCGGTCTGGCCCATGCTGATCAACACCGCCGTCGGCGCCGCCGGCGTGCGGAGCGAATGGGTCAACGTCTCGCGGGTGTTCGGCGTCGGCACGTTCGAACACGTCACGCGGATCGTGTTTCCCGCGAGCGTGCCGATGATCATGACTGGCATGCGGATTTCCATCGGCATCGCGTGGTTTGTCATCGTCGCAGCCGAGATGGTCGGCGCGCAGAGCGGCATCGGCTATTTCATCTGGAACGAATGGAACAACCTTCAGATCGCCAGCATGATCGTGGCGATCGTGCTCATCGGGATCATCGGGCTTGCCCTGGACCTCGGACTGCTTTGGGTCAGCCGGCGCCTGAGCTTCAGGGAATAGCGCGCCGATGGCTTTCCTCGATGTGCGCGATATTTCGATGGTGTTTCCGGGCAAAGGCGGCGAGCCGTTCCTGGCTTTGGATCGAATCTCGCTCAATGTCGAGCAAAGCGAATTCGTCTGCTTGATCGGTCACTCCGGCTGCGGCAAGAGCACGCTGCTCAACCTGATCGCGGGTCTGCTGGCGCCGACGTCAGGGACCATCGTGTGCGAGGGGATGGCCGTTGAGGGTCCAGGCCCCGATCGCGCCATGGTATTCCAAAGCCACGCCCTGTTGCCGTGGATGACCTGTTTCGAGAACGTCCACCTCGGCGTGAAGCAGGTCTTCCGGACGTTGACGCGCGCCGAGCTGCGCGACAAGACCGAGCAGGCACTGAAGATGGTGCATCTCGACCATGCGATGCACAATTATCCGTATGAAATATCCGGCGGCATGAAGCAGCGCGTCGGCATTGCGCGCGCGCTCGCAACCGAGCCGCGCGTTCTGTTGCTGGATGAGCCGTTCGGCGCGCTCGACGCCCTGACCCGCTCAAGCCTCCAGGACGAACTGGTCCGCATCGTCGAGGCCACGCGTTCTACTGTCGTCATGGTGACGCACGACATCGACGAGGCACTCCTGTTGAGCGACAGGATCGTCATGATGACGCGAGGACCTGCCGCCCGGATCGGGGACATCGCAGCCATCGCGCTTCCCCGGCCACGCGACCGGTTAGCACTCGCGTCCATGGCAGAATATGCCGTCTACCGGAAGCGGCTGCTGGAGTTTCTATACCGGAAGACACATCAAGAGACGTCTTGAGGCCGCAGGATGCAGGCGCGCTGCGCGACCTGTTCGCGCAGATCATGTGCGACGCGGCGGTCATAGCAGCAAGCTGGCAGTTGCGCGCAGCGTGCTGTCGGAACGGGTGCTGAGCCGCGGCACCAAGAAGAAGAACTGGCAGGAGGTAGCACGCCGGTGGCGATGACGAGACCTCGTCCAAGTCCGTAGTCGCGGCGTCAAAACCGCTGCAAAGTGTTTTTGATTTCGTGATCGCTCGCTTGCATGGGTAGCTCCTCTAAATCGTGGGAGCCTTAAGGGCGCCCACATCCACGGCACTCACGTGCCGGGTGGAGGAGCCGTCCACAGCATCATTAGCGGACATTCCCTGTTATCCAGGCTATGTCCACTTCGCCCCCACAAACGGACATTCTCCCGGCCGACAGCGCGGCGCCGGTAGCCGCCCTCTATTTTTTCGATCACCTCGGATAGTCATTGCTGCGGCCAAAGTTAATAGAGGACGCGCGGTAGCCATAGCGCGAGCGAGGGCATGAAGATCAACAGTGCAACCAGCACGAAATCCGCCGCCAGGAACGGCAGCGTGCCCAGGTAGATGCGCATCACCGGAATCTCGGGGTGCTGCGCCTGGATGACGAACACGGTCATGCCGGTCGGCGGGCTGATCAGGCCGATGGTGCACATCACGGTGACGAAGATGCCGAACCAGATGCCGTCATAGCCGATGCTGTTGATCAGCGGCAGCGTCACCGGCACCGTGATGAGGATGGTGCTGACCTCGTCCAGGAACGTGCCCAGTAGGATATAAAGCGCCATCACCATCATCAGGATCCAGAACGGCGACAGCCCGGCGGCCTTCGTCCACGCCGTCAGCTCGTTCGGAAACTGCGTCAACACAATGAAGCGCGAGAAGATGAACGCACCGACCACGATGAAGAAAATGGCGGCGGTGGTGTAGACCGTCTCGAGCAGACAATCGATCAGATCGTGCCATCCCATCGCGCCGGTGGCGAACGCGATCAGAATCGAGACGAACGCCGCCATGGCGGCCGCCTCAGTCGGGGAGAACCAGCCGAGGTAGATGCCAAACACCGCGAAAAAGAACAACACGCCGAGCTTCCACATACCGAGCGAGGCGCGCAGCCGCACCTTGAACGGCATCGCCGCAACCTTGGGAATCCACTGCGGCTTCATCCACGCCACGATCCAGACCGCGACAACATACAGTCCCGCCAGCACAAATCCAGGAATGAACGCCGCCGCATAGAGCTTCACAAGCGACTGCTCGGCGACGATCGCGTAGATCGCGATCAGCACCGACGGCGGGATCAGCACATCGAGCGTGCCGGCCGAAGCCACAGCGCCGGCCGCGAACGCCGGCTCGTAGCCATGCCGCCGCATCTCGGGGATCGCCACCCGGGAAAACGTCGCGGCAGTCGCGATCGAGGAGCCGCAGATCGCGCCGAATAGCGCGCAGGCGCCGATGGTAGCGTTCGCCAGTGCGCCGCGCACGCCGGAAAATACAGCGTTACAGGCCTGGAACAACTCGGTCGCCATGTTGCTGCGGGCGGCGACCGCTCCCATCAGGATGAACAGCGGGATGACCGAAAGCGAATAGGCGCTTGCCAATTGATACGGCACCAGGCTGAACATCTTCAATGCCGAATTCCAGCCGTCGATCGCGGCGTAGCCGAGTAGGCCCGACACCGCGAGCGCGACCGCGATCGGTACGCGGATGAAGATCAGCACCAGTAGAAAGACGACGCCGAGCCCTCCGATGGAGGCGATGGTCATGACGGCTCCCGCGACCGCGCCCCTGGCGGCTCTTGGGCCTGATTCGTGCGGCGCAACGCCATGGCAAGCGCCGCAACGGCCGAGCCGATGATGCCGCTCAGCACCGCGACCCAATGCCAGACGCGCGGCAGACCCAAATCGGCCGTCACATCATGGAATTCGAAGGAGTCGCGCGCGGCTAAAAAACCCTGCCAGGCCATGATCGCAAGCACCATCACCGACAGCAGCAGCGCGAAGCGCTTGAGCGTCGGCACCCAAGTGGGCGCCATGTCGTCGATGGAATTGACCACGATGTTCTCGTCGCGCAGGAACACCGCCGGCAGCGCCACGAAGAACGTTGCGGCGAGCAGCAACTCGATCAGCTCGTAAACGCCCCGGAGCGGCAGGTTGAACGCCGCGCGCAAGGTCACGTCGGCAACCGTGAGCAGCATCATGGCGGCGAGAAACGCTGCCGCCATCAAGCCGCAGGCCGTCGAGACGAGATCACGCCAGCGTTTCACAGCCCCTCCGGGCTAAGCGCAGCCCTAGTTCCAGAAGTTCTTCGACGTCTTGGCGTGCTTGTCGGCGAGCGATTTCATCGTGTTGAAGATCGCGGTCGCCGGCAAACCCTTGCCATCGAGCGCCTTGACCTGCGCCTCGGCAACCTCGGCGCCAACCTTGCGGAATTTGGCGCTCTCCTCGGCCGAAAGCTTGATCGGTTCGGCGCCGCCTTCTACCAGCAGCTTCTTGCCGACGACATCCAGCCCGTCCCAGGCCTCACCGACCTCCTTTTCGACGCTGACCAACGATTTCGTCACAAGCGCTTGCAGGTCCGGTGGGAGCTTGGCCCAAAAGTCCTGGTTCATCACGACGGCGAAGCTCGACACGTAGGAGTACATCTCGGTCGAATACTTCAGCAGGCCGCCCATCTTGAATGCGATGCCGGCGCCGCCGTAGTCGATGAAGGTGCCGTCGATCGTGCCCTTCTGCAGTTGCTCGACCTGCTCGGTCGCCAGCACGCCGACCGGCGTGCCACCCAGCGCCGCGACGAACTCGCGGATGGTCGGTGAGGCAAATCGCAGCCGCATGCCCTTCATGTCATCGGTGGTGCGGATGGCTTTCTTGGTAGTGTGCACGTTGCCGGGCTGGTGCGTGAGCAGCAGCAGCACCTGCACGCCGCGGTGCTCGGCGTCGAGATACTTGGAGCGAAGCTCGGCGTCATTGAGCACCTTGGTGCCAATCTCGGACGAGCCCACCAGGTAGGGCAGATGCGATATCTCGGTCAGCGGGAAGCGTCCCGGCGTCGCACCGTGCAGGAACCAGGAGACGTCGGCCTGGCCGGTGCGCGCCAGGTCATAATGCTGCTGCATCGGGCCCATCTGCGATCCCGGGAAGCGCTTAACGGTGATGCGGCCGCCGGAATCCGCCGCAAGTTTGTCCGACCATTTGATCAGCCATTGCGACATGGCGTGCTGGTCGCCGACGAAATAGGCGAGCTTCATCTCGAACGACTGCGCGAATGCGATATCGGCGCTCGGCAACAACGCCAGCGCGGCCGCCAACAGGCAAGTACGCCATTTCCAGATCACGATCGAGCTCATGGTTGTCCTCCCTGATGGCTTGGTGTCCGCTAGGCTGCCAAAAGCCGGCAGCCACGGCAATGGTACGGGCCGTTGCGTCAACCTGGATGTGGGCAGATAATCCGCAAAAATCGGGCGGATCATCTAAGGAGTGCACCATGAACGAGCGCGTCAATCCGAGCGTGGCACGTCCGGTCATATCGCAGCGCGCGGGTGTCACGGCGCGGCGCATCGGCGTCAATCTCGGCGCAGAGATCACCGGCGTCGATCTACGCGCGAAGCTCTCGGATCTGCAGTTTACGGCGGTCGAGACGGCGCTGGTCGAGAACGAGCTGATCATCTTTCGCAATCAGGACATCAGATCGCAGCAATTGATGGACTTCGGCCGGCGTTTCGGCGAGCTGACGGTGCATCCGTTCGCGCCAAACGAAGGCAAGAACGCGCCCGAGCTGATCAAATTCCGCAATGACGAGACGACGCCGCCGTTCGGCACCGACGTGTGGCACTCCGACGAGACGTTCCGCGCCGAGCCGCCGATGGCGACCATCCTGTGCGCCAAGGAAACGCCCGCGGTCGGCGGCGACACCATGTTCGTCAGCATGTCGGCGGCCTACGACGGCCTGAGCGACAAGATGCAGCAACTCATCTCCGGCCTCTATGCCATCCACGACATGAAGCCGTTCCGTCCGCTGTTCGGGCAGAGCCTGGAGGAGCGCAAGAAGCTGCAACACTTCGAGTTGCAATATCCGCCGCAGCTTCACCCGGTGGTGCGCATCCACCCGGTGTCGGGCCGCAAGGTGCTGTTCGTTAATCCTCAGTTCACGCTCGGCATCGACGGCATGGAGGAGACGGAAAGCGGCGCGCTGCTCGACACGCTTTTTCGCCAGGCGAGCGTGCCGGAATATCAGTTCCGCCATCACTGGGAGCCGCACACCATCGCGATGTGGGACAACCGCTCGACCCAGCACTACGCGGTGCACGACTATTACCCGCAGCGCCGCTATATGGAGCGCGTCACCATCCGCGGCGGCCCGGTCACTGGCGTCGAGCGCGCCGATCCGGCCACCGTGCGGCGCGCCAAATACGTGGCGCCGAAAGGCGTCGACACCCACGGCGGCCACAAGCCGCATTAGGACGTATAATGCTGGAGAAAATCTGCGGCTGCTCGATGGCCCGCAAGTATCGTCGGTACACGAGCCGGGTCGGTCCGCCCGAAACCGCATTCTGCTCCGAGCCCGAAATCCGACAACACCGTCCGTGCGGCCTCGATACGTCGAGCATCGCCGGCCGCGTCGTCGAATTGCAGCAAGCCAAGATATAGCCAGGTCCCTTTGGTATTACGCCATCGCTTCATCGGTGCGAAGAATGAAGAATTGGCATGGCGAGGTATTGGGACATGGATGAAGGCAACACTTCGTCCGACGAGCTGATCGATGCCGTTCATCAGTTCGACCAGGACTGACGCATCCTCAAGGCGCACGAGGGGCTGATCGTTTGGGGAGCCGTAGCAAAGATGAAAGCCCAACTCTACATCGTCTGGAACAGCCGCCGCGAGCCGTGCAAATTGTCTAAATGACTGCTCCTTGTAGTCGTGGTCTCGCTCGGGGAAGTAGTTCTCGAACAGCAGAACCTCTTGGCAGACATCGAACTGAATCGAGAGTTGGTCATGTGGGATTCCTGCCAGGATGTTTGTGAGCGCTTTTAGAAGCGCCTTCTCATAGGCACTTAGATACCGTGAACGCCCGTTGGGACTGACATACATCAGGCCACTCGCCATCGGCGTGGGCAAGGCAAACTGGAACCGTGTCTGTGCGGAAATTCGGCCTTCACTCTTGAGCCGGCTGAACGTCTTGTATGATTCCAGTGCAGCTCGATCATAGGTCGTGTCGAAGTCGACCCGTTCCGGATCAACATCCGGCTTCATACGCAGCCGTCGGATCTCGCGAAAGACCGTGGAGTCAGACTGCTTGACGGGCAAGGGTGGTTGATCTGGGTCAACCTCCATCGCAGGATGTGATGTCAACATCTTCTGCTGAAACACGATCCACTTGAGGCGCTCGCCAGTTTCCCCATCTGGCATTCGTCGAAGATAGTCGCCTACCGAGCGGCTCAACTCCTCAAAGACGGCTTCGCCATCCCGCAACGGAATGCTGCCGACGAAGTGGAGGATATCCATTTTCGAGGCCATTGTCATACGTTCCTGAATCCGCCCGATTGCATATGTGCTAAGGGTAGAGGACAATTTTTCCCGACACAGATCCTTGCTCGAGAAGCGTCTGAGCCTTTGAGGCTTCCGAGAGCGGCAGCCGAAGCCCCACACGGGGATTGATACGACGCTGAGCCAAAAGATCGATGAGTATTCGCGTCATCTGCTGACGCTTGTCGCGGTGATGGTCGTATGTGTGAATGTTGAAGCAGCGCAACGCCAGACTCTTCGTCGATAAACAACTCATCTCTTTGAACACGTCGGCGCCGGGTGGTTGACCATGCACGTTGTAAAAAACAAGAGTGCCGAAATCAGCGAGTGAGCTTAATAAAGCAGTGAAATTCGGGCCAACAATGTGGTCGAACGCTACGTCAACGCCGCGGCCGTCGGTCAAAGCGAGGATGCGCGCGACGACGTCTCCCTCTCGGTAATTGACGATGTGATCAACTCCGGCCGCTCGCGCATATGCTTCTCGTTCAGCGGAGCCAACGCTCCCGATGACCACTAGTCCGCGGTCTTTGGCAAGTTCTGCTATCGCCCCGCCTACGCCACCGGCGACACCCGCAACGAAAATGCTTTTGAGCCTTTCCGACGTCTCGAACATCTCAAGCATCGCGTAGGCTACAAGATAGGTAGGAAGCACGACCGCTTGATCAAAATCCACTCCTGCTGGGAGTGCATAAGCTGCGCTGGCTGGGACGCATATCGCCTCCGTGTAACAACCACCTCGCACCGGCAGGTCACGAGCGCTGACCAGCACGGCTTGGCCGACTTGAAGAGATGACACGCCGGAGCCAGTGGCGTCGATGATGCCGGACAATTCGCTTCCCGGACTAGCAGGCAATGGTGGCATCCAGGAATACCGTCCCTCGCGGATCAAGATATCAGGGCGGCTGACCCCGATTGCCCGGGAACGGATTACGACCTCGCCGGGCCCCGGTACGGGCATCGGCCCTTCAACTATTTCCAGTACGTCTGGTCCGCCAGGCTGCCGCAGCACCACAGTCTTCATAAGAGATGTCCGTAGTCGAGCCGAGCGCGTGATGACAAGGATTATCGCTTCACCGGATCCTTGGTGTCCGCGATTCTTGAACGAGAACGCGGTCCTATAGCCGGGCCGCGCTTGGATGCGCTGCCACCAGTCCGCGACCTTTGGCCGGCGAGCCGGAGCGATCATCTCCGGACGCGCCAGCACCTCGATGCGGTTGACCATTGGCGCCATCGCGATATCGGCCAGCGTGAACGCGCGGCCGGCGATCCAGGGGCCGCCGGCCAGTTGCTTTTCCATCCCATCGAGCAGGTAGTCGAGCTTGGCGTAGGCCTCGTTCTCCTCATCGACCGACACCCCGACCTCGAGCCTGCGCTTCAGCCGCAGCGCGATCATGGGGTTGGGGCATTTCATCGCCGCCGCCATCTGTTCCTCGTGGGAGTAGCGCTGGTCCATGCGCTTGGCGTGCCGCAGGTTGTGCGAGCAGACGTTGACGTTCCAGTGCGCCAGCTCCTCGGAATTGTAGACCCATAACCGCATGATCGAGCGAGCGAACAGGTCCTGCGGGCGGAGCGGCGTGTCGTTGGGAAACACGTCTTCGAGATATTCGAGGATGATGTTGGACTCGATCAGCACCTTGCCGTCGTGGTCGAGCGTCGGCACCACGGCCTTCGGATTGAGCGCGGTGTAGGCCGGTTCGTAATTCTCGAAGGCGAAAATGTCGACGTGCCGGCTCTCCCAGTCGAGGCCCTTCTCGGCCAAGCACATGCGAACCTTCTGCGAACAGACTGAACTCCAGTAGTGATACAGCCTGAGCATCGTTTTCTGTCCCACTGCGACGCCTGCCCACTCGCCGCGGATGCTTCGCGGTGCTCCGGGATCGTGCAATGCTGGCAGCATAAGGCCAAGCACGATCCGGGAGGAAGGCCAATGCGGTCACCAACATACGCAGTCTTGTTCGCAAGCCTGGGGCTACTTGCGCTCGGCGATCGTTTCGTCGCGGCGCAGGACGTCTATCCGAGCCGTACAGTGACGCTGTCCGTCGGCTTCGCAGCCGGCGGCAACGGCGACATCATCGCGCGCGTCGTCGCCGAAGGACTGGCGCCGCGGCTGGGCCAGACAGTGGTGGTTGAGAACCGCGCCGGCAGCGGCGGCAACATTGCGTCCGCTCGGGTCGCCAAGCTGCCGCCAGACGGCTATCAGCTCATCGCGCAGACCGGCGGCCACGCGGTCTCGGGCGCGATCTACAGAGTCGCTGCCGTTCGATCCGGTCGATGATTTCGAGATGATCTCGACCGTCGGCTACCAGTCCTTCATGATCGCGGTCCGCGCCGACAGCCCGATCAAGACCGTGGCTGACCTGGTCGCGGCCGCCAAGGCGCAACCCGGCAAGCTCACCTACTCGTCGGTTGGCGTCGGCTCGACGCAGCATCTCGCTGGTGAATGGTTCAGCGCGCTCACCGGCGTGAAGATGACGCATGTGCCGTACCGCAGCGGCAGCGCGACCATGACCGACCTCCTCGGCGGACAGATTGATGTCGCGTTCGACACCATAACCGTGGTCGACCCGCAGTTCCGCGCCGGCAAGGCCCACGTACTCGGCGTCACCAGCGGCACACGCTGGTGGAGCACGCCGGACGTCGCGCCGGTCGCCGATGCCGTGCCGGGCTACGACGTGCGCACCTGGGTCGGCATCGCGGCGCCGAAGGGGCTGTCGGAGCCGATACTCAAGAAGCTCAACGACGCGATGCGCGCCGCGCTCGCCGATCCGGCGGTGGCGGATCGCTTGCGCAAGACCGGCGGCATGGACGTAAGGGCGAGCTCGTCCGAGGAGATGCGGACCCTGGTCGCCGACCAGGTCGCGCGCTGGAAGAAAGTGGTAGCCGACGCCAACATCCCGCAGCAGTGAGCGTCAGTCGCGCATGTTCGCCCCGCTCTGGCCGAGCATCGTATCGGCTCAAAGGAGTACTTTGATAGGGGCTCAAGCCGGCCTCAGCTCAGCACGGCCGATTTCTGCTTTGGGTCAAAAAGCAGACGTGTCGAATCTTTTAGGCCATGGCCGCTAATACCTCGAAAGCGGACATGGCCGCGCTTATTGTGAGTACGCGCTCTAGGATGCACGCTTAACGCCCATTATGGAATACGCCCTTCGTAGAGATTGCGCCCGGCGACTAACGCGCGCATTTTTCCATCGGCGATACCGCGCTTAAGCATCCAGAAGCCGCAATCGGGATGAACATAACGGATACGGCCCGAGCCTATCAGGCTTTCGGTGCGCTCGATGCTGCGAGCGATCGCATCTGCGGACTCGATGACGGTCGATTTGACGTCGATGACGCCGAGGCCAAAGCCGATTTCCGGCCGCAGATCGCGGAAGGTTGAGAGCTCCTGTGGCGGTCGATGTGCGGTCTCCATAACAACATGATCAACGTGAAGGGCGTTGAGATAGTCAATTAGCTTTGCCCATTCGCCCTTCTGGATTGTTTGACCACCATAGTTGCCGAAACATAGATGCACCGCGGGAGTAGTCTTGACGGAATCCAGCACCCGGTTCATAGCGGCCGCAGCCCACCGCCATTCGTCGGGGCTGCCCGGAATATTTGCTTCGTCGATCTGCACCACATCTGCATCAAGATGTTTAACCTGCGCGGCCAGCGCGTCCGCGATCGCCATAGCGAGGTCGGATCGATTTCCGTAGTGCTTGTCGATCACACTTTTCGCCAACATGTGCGGCCCAGTCAGTGTGAACTTGAACGGCTTCGACGCGAGCCGCCGACCGCGCGAGCAGGCTTGCGGCAGATCGAGCGAACCTGAGCCGATCACGCCGTCCACCACCGCCGGTGGCCGGGTGCGGAAGCTCATACCGGGCTGCGAGCGATAGGCTACCAGTTCGTCGAACGTGATGGCGGTGCGCATGCCTGCCATCGGCCGCACGAAGTATTCGATCATACCGTTCGTCTCGGGATGATTGACATCGAAGCGCGAAAATTCGCCGTCACAAACAAGATCGATGCCGGCCTGCTCTTGGGTGTGTATCACGACGCGCGTCGCGTCGATCAAGGCCTGCTCCGATGGCAGAGCCAATAGCCAGTCCGGCACCGGGTAAGAGCCCACCACGGTTGTTTTAATTTGGGGCGCAGCGGTCATCGACAGAGGTCCTTGTTGCGCCCAGTTCAAGCCACTGGTATCCGATTGGTAAATTATAGCGTTGGCCTCGGAATCGAGCCAGCCGTACATTAAGGATGTCAATGACTACCGCCGCAACAATCGCTCTTGATGCGGCGCTTCCGGATCGGTTTCGCGACATCGATCACCTCGAAGACGTGATGTCTACGCCCTCGGTAGCGCTCGCCGCGGACTTGGCCAAAACTCCCCGGTGATCTCATCATACTCGGCGTTGGCGGCAAGATCGGCCCAACGCTGGCGCGGATGGCCAAACGTGCCGCGCAGAAAAAGCGCGTCGTGGGCGTCGCACGTTTCAGCGAAGCGGGCCTTCGCGACAAGCTAACTGGCTGGGGCGTCGAGTGCATCGAGGCCGACCTCCTCGACAGGGCGCACATTGAAAAGCTGCCCAAGTTACCGAACGTAGTGTTTATGGCCGGTCGAAAGTTCGGTTCTGCCGGAGCCGAAGACCTGACCTGGGCGATGAACGCGCACGTTCCCGCTCTGGTCGCCGAAGCATATGCGGCCTCACGTATTGTCGCCTACTCATCGGGCTGTGTTTACCCCTACGTCGACGTCACGCAGGGCGGCGCCACCGAGACAACCCCAACCGTTCCGCCGTCGGGCATCTATGCCTACTCATGCGTCGCCCGCGAGGCCATGTTCCAGCATTTTTCGCGTCGACATGGAACGCCGGGCCGCATCATCCGCCTCAACTACGCGATCGACATGCGCTACGGCGTGTTGTTCGACATTGCGACGCGGGTGTACACCGGCGCTCCGCTAAATCTAACAATGGGCCACGTCAACGTGATCTGGCAGGGGGACGCCAACGAATTCGTCCTGCGGGCGCTCAATCATTGCACTGTCCCTTCGAGCCCGCTCAACGTCAGCGGCTCGCCGACCAGTGTCCGTTGGCTCGCCGACCAGTTCGGTCAGCGCTTTGGCAAGAGACCAGTCTTCAAGGGCGTAGAAGCACCCGACGCTTGGTTGATCAATGTCTCGAGAATCGAACCGGCTGCTCGGACCGCCCCGCGTACCGCTGGCGCGTATGATCGACTGGACGGCCGACTGGGTCGCCCGCGGCATGCCGAGCCTCGGCAAGGATACCCATTTCGATACGCGTGATGGCGCCTTCTGACCCAATCATTGGCGCGGCGCTGGACGCGGCAGAGTTGTCCGACGCTGAAGCGCTCGTTCGCGAGGCCGGCTGGAACCAGGTTGCGGCCGACTGGGAGATTTTCCGCACACTCGGTACGGTCCACGCCGCTCGTGTAGGTAAGCGCGTGGTCGCGACCGCGGCGACAATGCCCTACGGCGAATTCGCCTGGATCAGCATGGTGCTGGTCGCGGGCGACCAACGGCGCCGAAACCTCGGCACCCAACTTCTCAAGCACTGCGTCGACGCTCTTCGCGAACAAGGCCGGGTGCCGGTGCTCGACGCCACCCCCGCCGGCCGCCCGCTCTATCGCGCGCTGGGCTTCGAGGAAACCTGGGGCTATCACCGGCTGGCGCGAGGCAACGCGACGGCGACGCCCGAGAATACAGGTACTGCTGACGGCATGACCGTTCGCCCGATCACCGACGCGGACTGGCCGGCACTGTGTGCCTATGATGCCGCATGCTTCGGCGCCGCCCGCGGCGCATTGTTGCAGTGCCTGCGCGGGCGGCTGCCGGCAGCCGAACTAGTCGCGGAACGGCACGGCCGCGTGGCTGGCTTCCTTCTCGGGCGCAACGGGCGCACGGCGTCTCAAATCGGCCCGCTAGTCGCGGAGGACGATGATGTGGCGCATGCGTTGCTAGCGCGCGCACTACCCGCCGTCCAAGGCGCGGTTTACGTCGATTTTGCCGATAGCAAGGCCGCCCTTCGCAGCTGGCTCGCGGAATGTGGATTCTCGGCACAGCGGCCGCTCACGCGCATGCTGCTCGGACGCTCGTCTGGCTTCGACGACGAGATGCGCACCTTCGCAGTGGTCGGACCGGAGTTTGGCTGAAAGCAGGGCCGGGCACGATTACGGCCGGCCCTGCCGAGGTCTTGAACCCGCTCAGTAAAGTTTCGGTGGATTGATCGGTGGCATCTTGATGCTCTTGTCGAGAAACTCGTTGGTATAAGCCGTCTTGATATCGTACGGCTTCTCCATCTTTAGATATTCGTCGACCAGCTTGTAGTCGCTCGCCATGCGGGCGTCGTCGTGCCAGCCGAGCGCGACGTTGCGCGAAATGTCGTCGCTCATCAGAATGCTGACGAGGTGCCAGTTGGTCAGCTCGTTGTCGTACAGCAGACCGCTGTTCGCCTCGACCAGCGCCTTGACGCAGGGATCGGCGTTCTTGGCGCATTCGGCGAAGGCCCTCTGCGTCACCTTGATGAATTTCGCCGCACCGTCGTGGTTCGCCTTGAGCCAGGCGCCGTTGGCGATGATCGAATTGCCGTAAGGGTTGATGCCAGCGTCCTTCCACGCAAGGAAGCCCATATCGTCGCCAAGTTCACGCGCGAACACGTGGTGGAGATTGAAGAACGAAGTGGTGGCGTCGACCGTCTTTGCCTTCAGCGCGCCAAGCTTGGCGTTGGCGTCGATATTGACCCAGGTCACCGAGTTGGGATCGATGCCGATGCTCTTCGCCAGCGCCGGCCACATGGTGCGAGCGCCGTCGCCGGCTGGATTGCCAATCTTCTTACCGGCGAGATCCTTGACCGAATTGATGCCAGAACTCTTGAGCCAATAGAAACCCTGCGGCGAATTGGCATACACGTTCATCAGTCCGACCAAATCCAGGCCTTTGCCGCGGAACAGCACCACGCCGGCCATGTCAGACAGGCCAAGTTGGGAGGAGCCCGCCGCGACCTTCTGCGCAGAGGCCGCGGAACCGCGACCGGTTTCGAACTCCACGTTGACGCCAGCGTCTTTGTACAAGCCCATTTTCTGCGCGTAGAAGTACGGCGCATGGTCACCGCCAGCGACCCAATTGAGGGTGAACGTGATCTTCTGCTGCGCCGTGGCGGCCGAAGCGCTCAGCGCCAACGCCGCTGCGATCGCAACTGCGAGTTTCCAGGTTTTCATGCTGATCTCCTCCCGGAGTAGACGATGCACGCACACCGTTGGGTCCTCGACTGACGGCAAAGGTCCGTGGTAACTGCGTGGTGACCTTAAACGATAGGGTTGGCTGCATGGCCCTGTCAACGGCACCGACTTGCGCGCTGATGATCAATCCTGGATGCCGTATGGCCGATAGCCACGTGAGAGAACTATGGCTTTGCGTTGGACCGACTGGCCTCCGGAGGTGCTCGCGCTGCTGCGCAAAGGCGTGGTCATTCCGGCACATCCTTTGGCGTTGAATGAGAAACGCAAGCTCGATCCCCAGCGACAGCGTGCCCTCACACGCTACTACCTCGACGCAGGCGCTGGCGGGCTTGCAGTCGGCGTCCACACGACGCAGTTCGCAATCCGCGAGACCGGACTTTATCGGCCCGTGCTCGATCTCGCCGTGCGCACGGCGTCGGAATGGGCGCGACGTCCTGCCCTGATGATCGCCGGTGTTGTCGGCCGCACCAGGCAGGCGACACAGGAGGCGCAACTCGCACGCGAGCTCGGCTATCACGCAGGGCTTCTTTCGCTCGCCGCGATGAAGGGTGCGAGCGAAGATGAGCTGATCGCCCACGCCCAGGCGGTGGCACAGGAAATTCCACTGGTCGGCTTTTACCTGCAGCCCGCCGTCGGCGGCATCGTGCTGCCGGCGTCGTTCTGGCGCCGCTTCGCCGCGATCGAGAACGTCGTTGCCATCAAGATCGCGCCGTTCAATCGCTATCGTACCCTCGACGTGGTGCGCGGCGTCGTCGAGGCCGACGCGGTCGGTCGTATTACGCTCTACACCGGCAACGATGATCATATCGTCCCGGATCTGGTGACGCCCTACACGATCTCACACAAGGGCGACCGTCGTGTCCGTGCGGATCCGGGGCGGGCTGCTCGGCCATTGGAGCGTGTGGGCCCACAAGGCCGTCGAACTGCTCGAGCAAGCTCATCTGGCTGCGGGAGCCGACGCAGTACCGGCCGAACTCCTGGCGCTTGACTCGCAAGTGACGGATTGCAACGCGGCAATTTTCGACGTCGCCAACAATTTTCACGGCGTCATTGCCGGCTGCCACGAAATCCTCCGCCGGCAGGGCTTGCTGGAGGGTATCTGGTGCCTCGATCCCGAAGAATCGCTCGGACCGGGCCAGAAAGAAGAGATCGATCGCGTCTACGACGCCTATCCGCATCTCAATGACGACGCCTTCGTGCGCCAGAACCTGGCGCGCTGGCTGGCATAAGTAGCGCCATTGACTGGTCGCTCCGGCGCGGCTGTCGTACAGTTTCGGCAAGTCGCAAGCTGAGGAGAGCCGTGGGCGAAAATCGCGAGATGCTGCAACGCTACACCCTGGCGGTGGTCAGCCATTTGCTGCTGGTGCTGGCGTGGTATCTCTTCGTCGAGCTTGGACACGTGCCGAAGTTCGTCCTGCCGTCGCCCGCCGCCACCGTGCAGGCGCTGCTCGTTCCGAATTACCGCTGGATCGAAAATACCCTGGTCACCAGCGCCGAAATCTTCGGCGGCTATGCGCTTGCCGTCGTCGTCGGCATCGGTACCGCGCTGTTGTTCTCTTGGTCGCGGGCGCTCGAAATGTTCGTGATGCCGCTCCTGGTCAGCCTCAACATGATCCCCAAGGTGGCGCTCGGACCGCTCATCATTGTCTGGTTTCGCTACGGCATCGGCCCGAACATGATGATGGCATTCGCCATCTGCTTCTTCCCGATCGTGCTCACCACGGCCCGGGGGCTGCGCGAGGTCGAGCCCGACCTGATCGACTTGGTGCGCTCGGTGAAGGGCTCGCGCTGGCAGATTTTCACCAAGATCCAGCTCCCCAACGCACTGCCCTATATCTTTTCCGGCATGAAGGTGGCGGCGATCCTTGCGGTCGCGGGCGCCATCGTCGGCGAATTCCTCGGCTCCGATCGCGGTCTCGGCTACCTGATGCTCCAGGTGCAGGTCACGCTCGATACCGCCGCGATGTTCATGGCCGTGATTCTCATCACGCTCTTCGGCATGGCGCTTGTACGGAATAGTGATTGGCCTCGAGCGCCTTCTCGTCGTGCGCGACGCACGCATTCAATAGGCACTCATGGGCGAACCGTTTATCCATCTGGCCGGCGTGAAGAAGGTCTACCGCACCCGCGGCGCCGATTTCTTCGCAGTGTCCGAGGCAAGCTTCGACGTCGACGCCGGCGAGCTGGTATCGCTGGTCGGCCCATCAGGCTGCGGCAAGACAACGCTTCTGAAAATCCTCGCCGGCTTACATTCCCACGAGGCGGGCGATGTTCGGATCGGCTCGCCGACACAGCCATTCGATCCATCGCGCGACATCGGTATGGTGTTCCAGCAGCCGCTGCTTTTGAAATGGCGGCGGGTGATCGACAATGTGCTGCTGCCGGCGGAAATCCTCGGCCTGCCGATGGCGGCAAGCCGCGCGCGGGCGCGCGATCTCCTTACGCTGGTGGGGCTCGAAGGCGCCGAGGACAAGTTTCCCTACGAGCTGTCCGGCGGCATGCAGCAACGCGCCGCGATCGCGCGCGCGCTGATCCACGATCCCAAGCTGATCCTGATGGATGAGCCATTCGGCGCGCTCGATGCGCTGACGCGCGAAAAGATGAACCTCGAATTGCTGCGCATCTGGCGGGAAGCGAAGAAAACCATCCTGTTCGTAACGCACGGCATCAGCGAAGCGGTCTTCCTCGGTACCCGCGTCGTCGTGCTCACGGTTGGGCCGGCACGCATGGCCGACAATTTCCGCATCGACCTGCCGCATCCGCGCACGCTCGACATCAAGACCAGCGAGAAATTCGGCGAATACAGCCGCCGCATCTATCACCTCCTCGGCCTAGAATAGACGGCGCCGGGGGCACGACATGACGGCCATCTACGACGGTATCATCCTCGGCGCCGGTCACAACGGGATGATCCTGCAGGCCTATCTCGGCAAGGCCGGGATGAAGGTGCTGGCGATCGAACGAAGGTCGGTGACGGGCGGTGGGCTATCGACCCTCGAGGACCCGCGCCATCCGGGCTTTTTGCACAACACCCACGCCTTCTTCCAGCGCGCGATCACGACGATGCCGTGGTACACGGACCTTGAGCTTGAGCGCCACGGCGCTCGCTACATCGAGCCTGAGCTGAACGTAGCACTGCTGACGAGCGACGGTGGATTGCTGGCCTGGTGGACTGACATCGAGCGCACCGCGAAATCGTTCAAACAATTCAGTCGACAAGGACGCCGAGACGCTGCGACGGTGGCATCACGAATTTATCCCTATCGTCCAGGACATTCTGGCGCCGGAAGCCAAGGCGCCGCCGCTGCCGCCGATTGAGCGACAGCGCCTGCTCGAACGCAGCGCCGCGGGCCGGCGCCTGCTCGAAGTGAGCGCACTTTCGCCGCTCGAATTTGTGCAGCAGGAATTCGAGCATCCGACAGTGCGGGCGGGACTCCTGTTCTTTAACGGGCTTCGCGAGGTCGATCTGCGGGTACGCGGCTTTGGCCATCACATCGCGGCTCTGCTCGCGAGCCCGGCCAAGGCGCAGATATCTCGCGGCGGTACCATCGCGCTGGCGCGTGCACTCGAGGCGGCCGTCTGCGAAAACGGCGGCGAGTTCCGCCTGATGACGGAACCACGGCGCATCGTCGTGGAGGACGGCCGCGCCGTCGGCGTTGAAACGATGGAGGGCGAAGTCATCCGCGCGCGGCATTTCGTTGTTTCCTCGCTCAATCCACATCAAACCTTTCTCGATCTGCTCGATGAGGCGCTGGTGCCTGCGGACATCCGTCACCGCATCAAAAACTTCCAATACAACCTGCTCGCACCACTGTTTCGCGCTCCATCTAAATCTGCGCGAGCCGCCGCGATATACGGCCAGCGCCAAATACCCGGAGTTGGCGCAGGCCCTGATGGTGATCATGGGCCTCGACCACTTCGATCAATTCGGCGACATCGTGCGCCATCACGAGGCGGGCACCATTCCGGATACGGTGATGTGGGGCGCCTGCCCGACCTTGTTCGATCCAAGTCAGGCGCCGCCCGGCCTGCATACCGGCTTCATGTGGGAGAAGCTGCCGTACCACTTGAAGGGAAATCCAGATTGGTCCGGCATCGGCGAGGAGCATGGCCGCGCGATGCTTGCGCTTTGGCAGAAGCACGCGCCCAATCTCGCAAATGCTGTGCTCGATTCATTCACGCGTACGCCGATGGACACCGAACGATCGCTGCCGAACATGCGCGAGGGCGATTTGCTTGTCGGCGCCTTTACTAATGGCCAGATCGGCTATCACCGCCCCTTCCCCGGCGCCGGTTCCTACCGCACACATCTGCCCAGCCTTTATTTGTGTGGTTCAAGCAGCCATCCCGGCGGAAATATTACAGGCCTCCCAGGCTATAATGCGGCCCAAGTCATATTGGCCGACCTCGATGTTAACACGGACTGGTTTTCGCCGCCGATCTCACGCCAGTTAGTTGGGATCTCATGACATTGCGAAATATGGCCTCAAATTTGCACCAACGCATCATGGGTGATCTTTGCGGTTACGCAATATGGTTGTGTGGCCAGGATACATCGGAGCAAGACTTATGCGCAGACTGATGGCTGCTTTGACATTAGCGACACTAATCACGAGCTTCGGCTTGGCTCAGAGCTGGCCGGATCGGCCGATCCACACCGTCGTTCCGCTTAGCGCCGGCAGCGCGTCCGACCTGGTCGCTCGAGCGGTGATGTCGCAGGTGTCAACCTCACTGGGCCAAACAATTGTCATCGAAAACCGGCCTGGCGCTGGAAACACTATCGCGATGGCCGCTGTCGCCCGCGCCGAACCGGACGGTTACACCATCCTCGCCAATTCGGCGACGCACAGCCTTGTTCCGGTCACCTACACCAATCTGACCTTCGACACGTTCCGTGATCTGACGCCGGTGATTCCGCTTGGGAACACTCCGATGATGATGACCGTGCTGCCGTCCAAGGGCTACAAAAACGTCGCGGATTTCGTCGCCCGCGCGAAGGAGCAGAACAGCAGGATCAGCTACTCGGGTGGCGGCGTCGGCAGCATTCCTCATCTTGCGACGGAGGCCTTCCGTCTGGCCGCCGGATTCGACGGTGTGCACGTACCCTTCAGAGGCGCACCCGAAGCGTTGACGGAAGTTCTGGCCGGCCGGATCGATTTCTATTTCTCGCCGCTCCCCGCGGTGCTGGCTCTCCTGAAAAGTGGCCAGCTTCAGGCCCTGGCGACAACCGGTTCGACCAGGGCTGGGGCATTCCCGGACATTCCGACCTTGGGTGAGGCGGGCTACGCCGAGGCCACGTACAATTTCTGGGTCGGCCTGTTCGTGCCGTCGAAGACGCCGGCCGCGATCACGGACCGCCTCTATGGCGAGACCGAGAAGGCCCTGCAGACCCAGGTCGTCAAGGAACGGCTCGCGGCCTTGGGCGTCGATCCGTTGCCGCTCGATCGGACCGGCTTCTCCAAGCTCGTCCAGGATGAATTCGCGCTCAACACGCGCGTGATAAAAGCGACCGGCCTCAAGTTCAACTAGGGACCACTTCGCTCGAAACGGATCACGTCAGCGGCACGTTCCAGGCGTCGTAGCCGTACACCCAATCGGTGTCGGTCGCGGCAGCCGTGCGCATCCATTGATTGCGGCTTGCGCCGAGTTGGATCCGGGCTGTTCTCTCTTTCCGATTGTTTTCGCACTGGCGCAATGCACCAGCGACGTCGTCGAAGTCGCGCTGGTTCAGGCATCGAGCAAGAATCACGGCATCCTCCATAGAGCTTCCGGCACCCTGCGCCATGTAAGGCAACATAGGATGCGCGGCGTCGCCGATGACGATCGCCCGCCCCTCACCCCAGCTTGGCATCGGGTCGCGTTCGACCAGCGCCCACTTCCACACGCTTGGACAACTTTGCAGGATCACGCGCGCAAGAGGATGAAAACCTTCATACGCGTCGTTGAGCATCGTCAGATCGCCGGGCGCAGACCATGACTCGATCTTGAAGTCAGGTTCCGGCGTGCTGGCGATGAAATAGATCTCGTCGCGCCGCGGGTTGACCTTATACGTCACAATGTGCCGATCCGGTCCCCACCATTTGACGCGGTCGTCGACCTCCACACCACCGAGCAATTTGGTGCTGAACACCGCCCGATACGCAACCCGTCCGGTGAAGCGAGGCTCATCGACGCCGAACAGCATCTCCCGCACCCTCGAATGCACGCCATCGGCGCCGATCAACGCTTCAGCGGTCTCGGTGCTGCCGTCGGCAAAGGCGAGAGAAACCTGGCCGTTCCTGAATTGGACGTCTGTCAGTTTCTTGTTGAAGTGAATGTGTTCGGCCGGAACCAAAGCGGCGAGGATTGCATGGAGCTCGCCTCGGTGCATCGACAAGTCCGGCGCGCCATACTTCTTTTCGGTCACCGCTCCCATCGGATGGACGAAGGTCACTTCGCCGCTGTCCCACTGCCGGTTGTAACCCTCCTGGGGCGCAAAACCGATCGCGCGAAGCCCTGGCTCCAATCCGAAACCGCGCAGCAGCTTCGTGGCGTTAGGCGTCAGCTGGATTCCGGCTCCGACCCGTGCAAACTTAGCGGCCTGCTCGTAGATCGTGAATTTGATCCCGAACTTCCGGAGTGCGGCGCCGAGCGTAAGACCCGCAATACCTGCGCCAATGATTGCAACCGATGGCTGTGCCGGCACCGCTCTGTTCCTTCGATCGTCAGCCGCTTTTCACGGTGAAATGCTTTCTGCCAGGCGGTCACCGTCACTCATGAATAAGCGGAATCCCCACCCCGAACCGAGCGGTTTGAAGGAGGCTGTAGGCGCTCAACATCGACGTCTTTGGATTTCCGGGAAAGGCATGGGCAAATATCTTGAAGTCGAACCATCCGAAATTTCCCGATGCTTCGATGACGCCAAGCGGGCCGGACACCTTCCGGGACGACACCAGGCGAACGCGGGTCCGGTCAAAGCCAATGCCAGCAAGGGCAATGGCCGCCGACACGTTGGCATTCTTGGGGAATTGGCGCGCCGCCGTTCGAGCGGTGCCCTCAAAGAAGGTCACCTCATCGTCCCCATGATCGAGATCGATGGTACGTTCCGCGACCGTGCCGCGCCAGGCGTTGGGAGGCTTGTAGGACGTGTACAAAACATGGTCGAGGCCCGCGATCCTGGCGGCGATCAAGCCGTCCAGACCGGCGACCGCCCCAGCTGGAATACGTACATGTCCTGCTCCGGCCGATTGGGCCTCGATCAGGCCATCAGTTAACTCTTGAGAGGCCAGAGCGCCCACCGATGACACGACGAGATCGATGCCGCTCCTCAGGATCAGCGGACCATGCGTCTGTATCGCCTCGTGGCCGGCAGCCTCGATCACCACCGTAGGCCGCCGCTCCAACAAATCTTCGATACGGGTGACAAACGCCGTGCCCTCTCGAGCCGGGCCGGCGGTTCGGACCAAAACTCCAACCAACTCGTCAGAATTCTTTTGGGCCGTGAGGTGTCCGGCGATGGACTGCCCGATCGAGCCATAGCCTATGAGTGCTAAACGCATGCATTCGACCTAGAGCTTACGGCTGGATGACGCGAGGAGCCTGATCGCTCGCGAATTCAGAGGCGCAATGCGGACAGATCATCTTGATGGTCTTTGACAAGGCCAGTTTCGGATCGACCGGCACCCAGCCGTGACAAGATGGGCATTCAACCCACGTCACGTTGCCGGACTTTTCCCAATGCGGAATCGATCCCGCTAAGCGCTCGGCCATGACCCCGCCTTGGTGTTCTTGAAAACGGCACGGGCCCGCTCAAGAGCGCGGTCCGAGACGGTGTTGATCGGTGCGAAGGGCTTCGGCAGCCCACTGGCGGGCGCGGGTGGAAGTGTCGCGTCGATGGCGACCTTGGTCACGGTTGTCGCGCCGACCGGCAGCGAGGGATCAAGATTGCCATGGCTCAAACCATCCACGCTGATCGTGTCGCGGTGCCACTGCACCCGAGTTGCCATGGCCCAGAGCACGGAGCGATCATCGAAAATGTCGATGTCCTCATCTACGGCGACCACGGTCCGCAGGCGACGATAGGCCAACGCCGCCGTCAGCGCGTCGCGGACTTCGCCGCGGGGCGGATCGCGAAATTGCAGATAGGCGTGGAAGCGCCGGCCCGAGAACGGCACGTGCACGTTGATGAGCGATGGTGCCAGCGGCTTCACCAGGCTGTAGACCTTGCCCTCCATCGCCATATTTTCGGGTACGAGATGATCTTCCAGACCGCCGCCGAAGTCGTGAAACAGGGCGTTGCGACGGTGCGTGACGCAGGTCACCTCGATCACCGGCGTCACAATCTGGACGCCGACATAACCGGGATACTCGGCGAACGGACCGTCGATCTCAAGTCGGTTCGGCGGAATCCATCCTTCGATGACGAACTCGGCGTCGGCCGGGACCATGATGCGACTGCCATGCGTCACGCTCGGCACGAGCCGAATGGGCCGGCCGGCGACGCCCCCCGCGGCAGCCCAGTGGCTTTCGGGATGACCCAGCTTAACCTGCGCTCCGATCACCACTGAAGGATGGTGACCGATCCACACCGCCACTGGACACGGCTCGCCGCGCGCCCAGTGGCTCTCGACGTTTCGAGCGTTGTGCGAGCCGGGATAGGGGAACATCGTCATCAAACGAGGCCCTTTGACCCAACATCGCTGGATCGAGGTGTTGTCGGCATTGCCGCTCACATCGCAGGTCGTGCAATGCCCGGCGGTAACGTAGTGCCCGACATCGAAGACGTGTTGCCGCAAGGCCGGAAGCCGGGTCAGATCGACGCGATCGCCTTCAACGACCACGTCATGGGCGGGCGCCTGCGAGCTGCTGACGAACTCCGGCGCGACTGTTTGGGTAGTTCTGTTTGAGAAAGCGACGGCGCTCTGCCGGTGATCTGTCAGTCCGAGAAGCTTGGCCATCAAGTCGCGGCTGGCGCAGAGATTGGTGACAACCCCATGCGCGCTCGTGCTCCCCTCGGCGAGACGCACCCGAGGCACATGGATGACGGGATAAAGCTTCTCCTTCCCAAGGACGTGTTGGAGCGCCGTGATTTCCTGGACCACCGACAGCGGTTCGGCAGGGGTAAACAGAGCCGGGCCGATGTCCGCCAGATAGGACGGCAGATCGAAGGCGGAGCCTTTGGCGTCGGGGTACGCCGCTTCTCGAATTATCGCCACGTGAGGAATGCCCTTTCGATCATCGACAGCCCGCTTCCGACACAAAGACCGAGCAGCGAAAGCACAACGACGCCCGCCATAAGCTGATCGGCTTGCATGAGGTTGCCCGCAGTCAACAGGAACGCGCCAATGCCGTATTGCGCCCCGATCATCTCAGCAGACACGACGAGCAACAAGGCGACTGAAACGGAAATCCGGCAGCCTGCAAGAATCGAAGGAAGCGCTGACGGCAAGATGATCCTCCAGACGATCCAATGCACCGGAAGCTGGAAGCTTTGGCCCATCCGATCAAGTTGCGCGGCACCGAATCGATCGTCACTGTAAATGTCGCAATGATCATGGAGGGATCCTCCCGCGGCAATGGTGGTGATCTTAGGGGCCTCGCCGATGCCGAGCCACAGCACCAGCAACGGCAGCAGCGCGATTTTGGGTATCGGAAACAGCGCCGAAACAAACGGCATGCCAACCGATCGAGACAGCGATGACAATCCCATCATGATGCCGATCACCACACCAAGACCGGTGCCGATTACCCAGCCAACACCGATGCGAAACAGCGATGCAGAAAGATGTCGCCAGAGATCGCCAGAAACCGCCAATGTCCACAGCGCGTCGGCGATGCTGGTCGGCGCTGGAATAAAGATCGGATTGAGCCAACCCGCGACGATTGCGGATTGCCAAAGGATGAGCAGCAGACCGAACGCCACGAGGGCATGGATCGGCTTGGCAACGGGGGTGAACCCGCCGCCCCGAAACGGCACCGGCCTGATTGCCGCGTGTTCTGCCGCCGCTGGCCCCTGACGCGGATCGCCGTCGTGCGCCGGCTTCTCCGCCGGATTGAGCGCAACCGCGATTCGACCGGATACCCGGCTATCTATCGTCAATTCGGCGCCTAACCTTTCTGTCGTAGATCCGCTCGCCCCAGCCGACTGACGTTCGCGCCTCGATCTCCCGAATGTTTTCAGGAAATGGAAATGGCGGCGGGGCCGATTTGCCCGGTTTGCGGACACAGCCAACCTGCTCGAAGAACAATTCCAACCCGCCGGGAATGAAGACCCAGACGAAGATCAGACTATCCGGTCCCGGATTGATGAACGTGTGCTTGGACTTTGCCAGGGAAGACGAAAGAGCCGGGCTCGAGCGCGTGCTCCTTGCCGTCGATCTTGATGAAGCCCTTGCCGGCGGTGATGATGACCACTTCGTCACTGCGGTCGTGCGAATGCTCCCGGATCAGGCGGCCCGGCGGCAATGTCTGGGTGCCGATCGAAAATTCTTGCGCTGCATTGACATTGTTCGGACCGAAGATGTTGCGGATGCAACCCGTCGCAGGAAGTGGCTGCCAATAAAAATCGCCCTCGCTGGGCCCGAGCACCAAAGCATCAGCCCTATTTTCCCGCCGATCGCTCATGAGTATCCGCTCCTCATACGCTGCCTCAATGAACTGCTTCGGCCTTCCGGTCGACGCCGGAGACCAAAGGCACACTCATCACGTCGTATCCATAGACCCAGCCTGGATCCATCGGATAATGCAGCCATTCGTCGGTCCGCGACGCATCCTGTACTTTTGAGGCGCGCTCAAAACGTCGCGCTTCGTAGAGCTTGAACAATGCCTGTGGATCGTCGAAGCCCATGTGATCGATACAGCGCACCAACATAGCGGCATCCTCAAACGCCATCGCCGCGCCTTGCGCCATGTGGGGTCGCATCGGGTGGCACGCATCGCCCAGCATGACGACGCGGCCGTGGCTCCATAACGGCAACGGATCGCGTTCTAGCAATGGCGAGCAGCTTGCCTCGGGGCACGCCGCCAGGATGCGCTGAACCTCGGGATGGAAGCCTTCGAACGTGGACCGCATGACGTTTAGGTCGGCCGGCACCGGCGCAAACGCCTCGTTCGGCCAATCCGCCTGCGGCGCCTGCGTCACGAAATAAATGAGGTCACGTTTGCTCGACACGAAATAGATCAGGATGTTGCGATCCTCTGCCCACCATTTCGTGTGGTCGATGACATCGGTGTCGCCGATCCGCGAGACCGGAAAGATGGCGCGATAGGCCGCAGTGCCGGTATAGAGCGGCCGCTCCTGGCCCAACAGGATTTCGCGGATTTTTGAATTGATCCCATCCGCGCCGACGACGATATCGGCCTCGGCTTGAGACCCGTCGGCAAAGGAAAGGCTCACACCCGACGCCGTCTCCTTGAAGCCCGCGAGGCGCTTTCGAAGCTCAACAGTGCCCAGAGCCACCGCGCCGCTCAACAGCGCCTGCAAGTCGCCGCGGTGCATGATGAGGTGCGGTTCTCCGTAGAGTTCCGGATAACGATTGACCGGGACATCGAAGGTGACGGCGCCGGTATCCCAATCCCGGCTGTATCGCTTCCGCGGTACCAGTCCGATCTGCAGCATCCGGTCGAGCAGACCAGTGCGACGGATGACCCGAACGGCGTTCGGACTGATGTTAATCCCTGCGCCCAGATGGTCGAGCTGACTGGCCTGTTCGTAGACCTTTACGTGATGGCCCGATTTCTGAAGAAGGATCGCCGCGGTGAGGCCGCCCAGACCCGCTCCGATAATAGCGATATTCGGTTTGCTCGACATCGATGCGCATGCGCTCCTGCAACGTCGACGGTATCAAAAGCCGTTGGGACCAGAAAGACAAGGCAATGATAGAGTTCTTGCCAGTCCGGGCACGAAGACGAGTCTCCTGAAGATACGGTTGCAGCATTCGGCACACCCCGCGGGTTTGTGCTAGGATTTCGGTCTTCTTACCGGCATTCCCCCCAACCACGGCCGTTCAATGACACCGGATGTCGCGTTTGATCCCGACATCGCCTATGCCACGCACGACGGCATCGAGTTGCTGGGCGATCTTTATCGACCGAAACTTTCGGCTTCGGCTCCGATCATAGTTGCCGTCCACGGCGGTGCCTGGGAAACAGGATCGCGTAGCCACTTTCGCTGGCTCGCGCCATGGCTGGCGACGCGGGGCATTGCATGCTTTGCGATTAACTATCGCCTGGCCAAGCCCGGCGCGCCTGCATTTCCCCAAGCCGTGCATGATGTCATGGCGGCGGTGAAATTCGTGACGGGCAAGGCTGAGGAGTTCGGCGTCGCGCGCGATCGGATCGGTTTGCTGGGTGCGTCGGCCGGCGCCCACCTCGCCGCCTTGGCGGCGCTGGCTCATGGCGAAGCCGACTTCAAGGACGGCTATCCCGCCGATGAGTTCGCATCGCAGGCCGTAGACCGAAAGCGCTGATCGGAGTGTACGGCATCTACGACATGGTGGAAATGTGGCACCACGCCGCTGCCACCCGCCCCTTGAACAATATCGTTGAAAAATTTCTCGGTACATCTCCTATGCAAAACCGCAGACTGTATTTCGACTCCTCGCCAATGAGTTACGCAACCGTCTCGAACAACAATGTTGCTGTTTTTCTGAGCAGCGGCACGGAAGATGATATTGTCAACCGGCATCCTCAGTCGGAAGCCTTTCGGCTGGCCCTGAGCCAGGCCGGTTTTTTTGTCCGCAACTGCATCGTTCAAGGGGCGCCGCATCTTTGGATTGTGGATCCCATCGACGAACCGGGAAGTCATTCGGAGTTCTTTGCCGTACGCATGCTCCGTTTTCTTCGGGAAAGGCTCTAGGATGTGGCAGCAATGATCAACACCGCCGCTCTACCCTGCCTTGCGCGCCAGCTGCGCTCCGCCTCGAACGGCCCGCGGTTTGCATCGCCTGGAGGAATTGATACGGCTGGCTGAGAGGAGCCAATTTATGACGTTCGATAAAAATACAATCGGGCCCCGATACTGCCTTCGGATCGCCGCGTTGATCATTGTGGTGCTGTGGAGCGCGGTGTCGGCCATTCCTGCCGTACATGCCGCCGACAGTGTGAAGATCGGGCTTCTGAAGATCGGAACATCAGGCTTTATCTATCTCGCTCAGAAGCGAGGCTACTTCGCCGAGGAGGGGCTCGACGTCGAACTGGTGTACATGGGCTCGGCGCAGACCATCGCGGTGGCAACTGTCTCCGGTGGAGTCGATTTCGGCGTGTCGGCCATCAGCGCAGGGTTTTACAATCTGGCGGGCCAGGGCGCGCTGAAAATTATCGGTGGTTATGCCAGCGAAGCGCGGGGCTTCCCTTCGACCGCGTGGGTCTTGTCCAAGCAGGCGCATGCAAGTGGCCTACGCACATACAAGGATTTGCCCGGGCGCTCGGTCGCTGTCAGCGCGGTCGGATCGGCAGCGCATTATGAGATCGGACTTGTGACGGAAAAGTATGGTCTGAACCTGTCCAGTATTCGCGTCGTTCCCATGCAGACACAAGCCAATGCCACTACCGCTGTCATCGGCGGACAGGTCGACGCTGGAGTGATTCCGGGCTCGTTCGTGGAACCCGCATTGCAGAACGGCAGCCTGATCCTGATGGGCCACGTCAGCGATGAGACGCCTCACGAACTCGGCGTGACCTACACCAACGCGAAAACGGCCAATGAACGCCAGAACGTGGTTGAACGCTATCTCCGCGCCTATCGCAAAGCGACCAAGGACTACCATGACGCGTTCACCGGGCCGAACGGCAAAAAGCAAAACGGTCCGACTGCCCCCGCGGTGCTCGTCTTGTTGGCGGAGCAAGTCGATCAACCCCCTGCTTCGGTCGCAGGGTCCCTTGGTTACGTCGAACGCGATGCTAAGGTCGATGTTCCTGATCTCTTGAATCAGATCAGATGGTTCAAATCGCTCGGCATGGTGAGACCCGAAATCGACGGAGAAACCATCATCGACCGGCGTTACGTCATCGAGCGCGGTAAACCCTAAAGCCTTATGGATGTCATCGTCGACGTAAAGCGGCACGCCTACGACAAACTTGTCGTTCTTGAAGATATCACGCTGCATTTGCGCGCCGGCGAAATCGTATCGATGCTCGGTCCCTCTGGCTGCGGTAAGTCGACACTGCTGGGGATCGTCGGCGGCCTTTTGAAGCCGACCGAAGGACAGGTTCTGATGCAGGGCGAACCCCAGCCCAACTGCCTTAATCCACTGACCTTCGTGTTTCAGGATTTCGCACTGTTGCCGTGGCGCACGGTTGCCGGAAACGTCTCGTTCGCGTTGGAGCATCACGCTCTGGGCCGTGGAGAAATCAACGAGCGCGTGGCCGATGCTCTCCACCGGACCGGCCTGACCGAATTCAGCGATGCGCTGCCGAAGCGGCTTTCCGGCGGGATGCGCCAACGCGTGGGGATCGCGCGCGCGCTGGTGGTGCGCCCTGCGGTGCTGTTGATGGATGAGCCATTTTCCGCGTTGGACGCGCAAACGCGCGAGCTGCTCATGGAGGATTTCCTGAGCTTGTGGGAGCGTGAACGGATTGCCGCACTCTACGTGACCCATAACTTTGCCGAGGCGCTGCGAATGGCCGACCGCATCATGGTCCTGTCGCGCCGGCCGGGCCGCATCAAGGAAATGGTCGAAGTCCCGATCCCACAAAGCGAGCGGGGCTCCGTTGCGGCGCAAATGGTAGCTCGCCAAACTGGGCAATCATCTCTGGTCGCTGATCCGTGCCGAAGCTTCGTCCGCGGAACGTGAAGAGATTGGATCGCAATAAGTTTGGCCAGCATCCCGGGATTACCGATTAAGCCTATAAAGGCCTGAAGTAAGTGTCCGCTGGCGACGACCCCGATGACAGCACTCACGGCGGTTCGACGCAACGCTCCGGCGCCTAACGCCCATTATGAAACATTTCGGATCGCATATTCACACGACCGTCGATTGACTCGCAGCCGTGACTAAACCCAAATATGATTGGGGCTAATAAATGTTCGACATACCTATTGTCTCATAGGCATTTCAGCGCGCAAGCAAGTAGACATTCGGAACTGGGATAGCAGTTCTGTCAAGTGCGACGGGCGAATGCTGTCTCTAAGGCTCCGCGAACCGCAGCAATGTGTACGCCATCTCTAGCGGTCAGAGCCTGAATGTCGCCGCTCGAAGTTTTGGGTCGGGCCGCCGCCGAGAACGTAGAACGGCGGACGCTTTGACCATTCGGCGACAATGCCGCGCGCATTATGCTTGAATTCGCTGCTGCCGAGGTCGATATCGACGACCTTGCTCCGATCGAGATCCGCTAACGACGACACGGTGCCTCCGAGTGAAACCTGCGCCTTTCTCTGGAGAATGGTCAATCCAGCGGGCACCGCTCAATCCATCGTCTCGAACCGAAAGTAGTTCGAGAACCGCACTATCGCACCACCGCCAACATCATCTTCCATGTCACCGACGGCGCCGGCGAAACCACACAATTGGCGAGAAACATTTTGTCTGGCAGCGCGGCGACACCTTCGTTGCGCGGCTGGCGTCCGCACGAAGACACGGCGGTTTTAGAGTCGGTTATACCAACCTGCAGCCACACGGCAGGCCGACGACTGGATTGCGAGCGGGCGTTCTCAGCGTAGTATACATCTCCAACGCTGCCGGAAGACGAGGTGCTGTCGTGAAAGTCTGCATGTTCCACCTGATGCCCTATCGAGAACTGCCTGCCGATTTCGAGCAGCGGTACAACTCGGCCTACATCGAACCGATTTGGTTCGACATCGCCGATTCCGACAAGGTCGGCCAGTTTTACAATGCGACGCTCGACGAGATGCTATTTGCGGCGAAGGCCGGCATGCACGGGCTCTGCACCAATCAGCATCACCAGAACGTCTACGGCTTCATGGCAAACCCGAGCATCATGGGCGCGGTGCTCGCCAGAGCGACTAACGGGCAGAACATCGGGATCATCCAGCTCGGCTCGACGTTGCCCTCGACCACGCCGCCAACCCGCATCGCCGAAGAATACGCGATGCTCGACTGCATCAGCGGGGGACGGCTGATCGCCGGTTTTCCCACCGGCCTGCCGGCAGACGCCGTCCTTTCGAACGGCGTTGTGCCGATCGAGCAGCGTGAACGCTACCGCGAGGCGCTCGCGCTTGTGATCAAGGCTTGGTCGGCGAAGGAGGTGTTTGCCTGGAACGGTAAACACTACCAGCTCGGCATGGTGAACCTATGGCCGCGGCCGATCCAGCAGCCACATCCGCCGATTTGGATTCCCGGCGCGGGCATTTCGGGAACCGCCGACTACGTTGTCGAGCACGACCATTGCTTTTGCCATCTCAGCTACTACGGGCTGCAGTCGGCGGAGGAGGTGAGCGACCGCTATTGGGACACTTGCGCGCGCAAGGGTCGCGACGACAATCCGTTCAGGTACAGCTTCCTGCAGCTCATCGGGGTCGCTGACACCGACGCCGAGGCCGAGCGCATTTATGGCCCGCACGGCGAATACTTCTTCAACAAGCTGCTTTACTCCGCGCCCCACTACCAGCAGATCCCCGGCTGCCTGGAATATGAGGGGATGGTGCAGGCGCTGCGCGGCACGATCCGCTCCTCGATCAATCTGCGCGAGCTCAAGGCCAAAGACTTTTTCGAGCGCGGGTTTATCGTTGTCGGTAGCGCGAAGACGGTGCGCCAGAAGCTGCTTGATGGCGTCAAGCGGCTGCGCATCGGCCACCTGCTCACGCTGCTGCATTTCGGCTCGATGCCGACCGAACTCTGCAAGAGCAACATCGACCTGTTCGCGCGCGAAGTGTTGCCCTATCTCGCCGACCAGTGGGACGACAAGTACGAAGACCGTTGGTGGCCGGAGCGCCTGCGGGCGAAGCGTCCGGCGAACGCCATCGGCGGTGCCATGGCTGCCGCATCCTGAACGCGGCGGAGAACAGATATGGCGAACCCAGAAGTGCGCCGGTTCAAGCTTTGGCAGGACCGGATCCAAACCGAAGTGGAAATTAGCGGCAACGGTCCGCCGCTGGTCTGGCTGCACGGGCCGTGGGGCCTCAATCCCGATCGCGCGTTCGTCGAGCGCCTGGCCTCCGGCAACACGGTCTATGCCCCGAGATTTCCGGGCACCACTCGCGGTGATCCCAATGGGGTGCATGCCCTCGTAGGCTGGCTCGATCTCGCCGTCTACCACGGCGAGCTGTTCGACAGGCTTGAACTCGAAGCGCCCGCGCTCGCGGGTCATTCATTCGGCGCGTTACTCGCCGCCGAAATTGCTGCGGTTACTCCCGAGCTGGTTGGCCAACTCGTCCTGATCGATCCGGTCGGGCTGTGGCGAGACGACCATCCGGTCAAGAACTGGATGGTTCTTAGCGACAAAGTGCGCCGGCGCGCGCTGTTTGCCGATCCCGATGGCGAAGCCGCACGACGCTTCTTCGAGGTTCCAAAAGATCCGGAGGCGCGCGTCGACACGCTGGCACAATTCAACTGGGCGCTTGCTTGCACCGGCAAGTTTGTCTGGCCGATCGCGGATCGAGGATTCAAGAACCGCATTCATCGCGTTAGCGCGCCGACGCTCATCGTCTGGGGCAACGCGGACGGCATCATCGCGCCGGCTTATGCGCAGGAGTTTGCCAAGGGAATTTCCGGAGCGCGGGTCGAACTCGTCGACAAGGCAGCGCACCTGCCACATCTCGAGCAATCGGAAACCGTCGTTAAGGCGGTGCGCGATTTTCTGGCGAGGTGAGCGGTGCGTCTCCGGAACAGTGGAAGAGTTGCATATTGACGAAATGCCGATCCTACGCGCAGTCTTGGTCATTCGACCCGCCCGGAAGAGCGGTCTTTTGTGGGAACGAAAGCTAACTCGCCAGAGAGCGGGCCCAAGGAAGGCAAGCATGCCATGGCTACATCCTCGACCGTATCGGCCGCCGCCACAGCACCCGTAACATCCACCGACCACTGGACCAAATACAACGCCACCGTCCTGGCGATCTGCATTCTAGGCTGGGCTTTCGATATTTACGAAGCCAGTATCATGCAGCTCATTACGCCGCTCCTCATTAAGGAATGGGGGATCACACCGGCGACGATGGGCATGGTGACCACGATCTCGCGCTGGATCGGTTTGATCGGCACGTTTGCGTTTCCGGTGTTTGCCGATCTCTATGGCCGCAAGCCCGCGCTGATCTGGGCGATCCTGGGATATTCGCTGTTCACCGGACTTACCGGTTTCTCGACCGGATGGATCTCGCTTTTGATCTTCAGCTCGATCACCCGGATTGCCCTCGCCGGGGAAAATCCCGTTGGCATGCTGATGGTCACCGAAACCGCGCCGACCAAATGGCGCGCTACGGCGTTGGGCGGTCTCGTTGGGGGCTATCCTTTGGGTTACATGCTGTGCTCGCTGGCGGCTCTAGTCGTAGTGCCGTTATGGGGATGGCGCTCGTTGTATTTCCTCGGCATCGCGCCGGCGCTGCTTGTGCTGTGGATCAGGATCGGCATCAAGGAAAGTCCGCGTTACGAGCGCGTTACTGCACAGATGTTGAAAGAGGGTCTGAAGAAGCAGTTCGACATCTTTGCACCAGCGCGGCAGTACCCGCGCGAAATGCTGATCGCTTCGCTGGTCTACTTCTTTTATCTATTCACTTGGCTCGGCTGGTCCGCGTGGATGCCCTTCTATCTCGCCACCGAGCGCAAGCTCGGCTTCCAGACTATGGGCACCTACCTCTCAATCTGGATGTTTTGCGCGATCTTCGCTTATTGGTTCTGCGGGTGGCTGTGCGATCTGTATGGACGGCGTTGGGTAATCCCGACCTTCACCGTTCCAGCCGGCATTTTGCTGATCGTCATGGGTTATTGCGAAAGCCCAACCAGCCTGTTCTGGGTGGGGTTGGCCGCGAACTTCTTGATCACCGGCAGCTTTGGGACGGGTTTGGGCTATACCGCCGAGCTGTTCCCGACCCAGATTCGCGGTACCGGCGTCGGCGCTTCTTTCACTTTCGGCTTGGCGGCTGCTTCGCTGGCGCCGATGGTCATGGGATGGATCGCGACGGCGTATTCGGTCGCAGCCGGGCTGCCGCTGCTCGCGTTGTCATTCTTTTTGCTGGCGCCGCTCTTCATCTGGTTCGCGCCGGACACGACCCGCAAGGATCTCACCGATTTCGTCGGCGAAAAAGTGAGCTGAAACCAAGAGGACCGCAATGCAGGTCTCATCCTTCTCACTGCTGGTGCCCCTGGCCTTTGCATTCTTCGGCAACTACGTCAGTCCCGGCGCGGCGCAGACTTGGCCCGAGCGACCGGTGACGATGGTGGTTCCATTTGCCGCAGGGGGCGGCACTGATCTACTCGGGCGGATTGTCGCCAAGCGGCTTGCCGAGGTGCTTGGTCAGCAGGTTGTCGTCGAGAACGTCGGCGGCGCCGGCGGCATGCTAGGTTCGGCGAGAGTGGTTAAGTCGGCGCCCGACGGCTACACGATGGTCATCGGCACCACCGCTGACGCCATCAACCAGACGCTCTACAAAGCCCCGCTCTATAATTTTTCCACCGACTTAGTGCCGGCCGGTTTAATGGGCAGCCAACCTACCGTTCTACTCGGTCGCAAGGACTTTCCCGCCAACACCCTCCAGGAATTGACCGCCTATGTGAAAGCGTACCCGACCTCTGTGAAGGTTGGATCGGCGGGTGTGGGCTCGACCGGACATCTCTTCTGCGAACTGCTGCATGCGGTTCTCGGCATCAGCGGTGTGACCCATGTGCCATATCGCGGCGGCGGGCCGGCGATGCAGGACCTGATAGCCGGCCGCTATGACTACATTTGCACGCTGGGCCCGACCGGCAAGCAATTGATCGAAGGCAATACCGTCAAGGGTATCGCTATTCTGCAACCCAAACGCTCGCCGGAGATTCCAGGGCTGCCAAGCACTGCCGAGCAGGGACTGCCCGATTTCGATGTTAGCACTTGGTTCGGCTTATTCTTCCCAAAGGGCACGCCCGAGCCGATCGTTCGCAGGCTCAACACGGCCCTTGCGGAGACCCTCGACAGCCCGTGGGTACACGAGCGGTTCAAAGACATTGTTGCGAACGTGGCTCCGCGCGAAGAGCGCTCGCCCGAATATCTAAAGAAACTCGTCGACAGTGAGACCGCGAAAATGGGCGCGGCGATTCGCGCCGCGGGTATTCAGCAGTTTTGAGCACTGCGCAATTTCCTAACAATCTGCGACGCGGACGATCTCAGTCGTGCTGGAAGCCAAAACGGAACCTCTCGCTCACTCCGGCCGCTTCTCCGCAAGCAAATGAAATTGCCCTTCGACAGGTCAACGCCGGCGCCATGCGCAGTAGGCAGGATTGATCGGCATGACAGCCCCCCTTACTATCGCGGCCAAATAAGCGGCTGAAGGCCGCGGCCGCCAAGCCAACTATAACGGGAGGACGTCAGATGAAGCGACTATACGGCGTTATTGCCGCCGGCGCATTGGCACTGGCAAGCGCGGTTTCGCCCGCTGCGGCGAAGCTGAATTCGTGCGATGGCCCGATCGTCCTCGGCACGACCATTTCCGTCACTGGCATCAATTCCTCGCTGGCCGGAAGCTGGGACAAGATGACTGAAATGTTCGAACGGGAGTTCAACAAGACCGGCGGCGTTTTTCTGAGCTCCTGCAACAAGAAGCTGCCTATCAAATTCGTCTACTACGACGACCAGAGCGTCGCCGCGACCGCAGTAAGCCTTTATGAAAAGCTGGCAACCATCGACAATGTCGATCTGTTCGTCGGGCCGGACTGGTCGTCGCACGGCTTCCCGGTTTCGCAGGTGTTCGAGAAGTACAAAATCCCGAGCGTGATGTCGAACGTTGCCACGCCCAAGGTCTACGAGAGCGGCTTCAAATACATCGCCGGAATGGCGCTCGATGCCTCGACCTGGTCGAAGAATTACTTCGACATGCTCGAGCACATGAACCCCAAGCCGAAGTCGGTGTTCTGGATCGTGCAGGACAATCTGGTGACTAAGGCCGTGCATGAGACGAACATACAATATGCCGAAAAGGCCGGCCTCAAGACGGTGGGCACCGAAGGCTTCGCCGGCACTACGAAAAACTTCTCGGGCATGATCCTGAAGGTTAAAGCCGCGCAGCCGGATATCATTTTCATCTCGTCGTTCGATGCGGTCTCGGTGCCGCTGCTGCAACAGATGCGTCAGCTTCAGGTCAAGGCCATGGATGTGCATCACATCATGGCGAATGGTTCATTGGCGCGGCAGGCCGATCTCGACGGCGTCACCGGTGAGATCTACTGGCATGAGGGTCTCGGCGGGACGTATGCAGACCTGGCACGCGACGTCCTCAAGGCGGCCAATATCAAGCTGTTCGACTATCTCTGGACGATGGGCCGCATGGACTCCTACCTGGTGATGATCCAGGCCATCGAGCGCGCCGGCGCAGTCGACCGCGAAAAGGTGGCGACCGAATTGCGCAAACCTGGCGCGACCTGGAAGCGGCCGGGCGGCGAGTTCAAGTTCAACGACGGCGGACTGTCGCAGATCGTCTCCTACACCCACCAAATGCAAAAGGGCGAGCCGGTCGTCGTGTGGCCGCTCGCGCAGGCGACCGGGAAAATGATCTGGCCGTCGCCATCCTGGAAGTAACGCTTTGCGAACGCGGGTGTCGCCAATGGACGCGACACCCGGCGACGACAAAACTCTTCCTCGATCCGGCCCTTCGTCCGCATGACGGCCATCATCATTCAGTTGCTGATCGGCGGCGTTCTGCTCGGAGGGCTATACGCGTTGGTCGCGTTCGGCCTCTCGCTGATCTACGGTGTCGCGCGCGTTCTCAATTTTGCGCACGGCACGCTGCTTGCCATTGCCGGTATCGCTGCCAGCGTCATGTTCGCGGCCTGGAGCCTGAATCCCGCGCTCATTGCCCTGATTCTCTTTCCGATCTTCTTCGCATTCGGCTGGCTGATGTATGTCACGCTGCTGGAACCGCTGAAGCATCGCAATCCGACGCAGATGACGGTCGGCACCGTGCTCGTGACCGTCGGCCTGCTCCTGATCCTGAGCGACCTTGCCGCACTGTTCGCCGGCCCGACCGCGAAGAACATCCGACTCGAGATGGAGGTGTTTCAGTTCAGCGGCATCATCATGTCGACGACCGAATTGTACATCCTGCTCGGAATCGTAGTCCTGACCGCAGCCCTGCATCTCATTCTGACGCGGACATGGTTCGGCAAGGCGGTCCGGTCGGTGACGCAGGATTCGGTCGGCGCCGGGCTGTGCGGCGTCCGGGCGGGCGCGATCCACGCGGCGACGGTGGCCTTCGGTTCGGGGATCGCGGCGGTGGCAGGCGTGCTCTACACGCTAAACTATCCGATCAATCCCTATGAAGGATTCAGCCTGACCGTAAAGGCGTTCACGGTCATCATCCTGGGCGGCATCGGCAGCCTGCCCGGCGCGCTCCTCGCGGGCATTTTCCTCGGCGTCGCCGAGGCCCTCTGCGGCTTCTTCTGGACCTCCGATTGGGCTCCGGGCCTGAGCATCATGCTGCTGCTGGCGATCCTGGTCGTGTTCCCGCAGGGTATGCTGTCGCGGAGAGGAACATGACGGCGGCGCAACGGTTGCCGGCCTACCTGATCATTGCCGTGGTGATCGTGGTGGCCGCGCTCGTGCCGGTGTTCGGCGGCGCATACCTCACCACGTTCCTGTTCACCCTGCTCTACGCCTACATCATCGCTCAGAGCTGGGACTGGCTGCACGGCGAGGCCGGCTACGTCAATCTCGGGCACTACATCTACTTCGGTGTAGGCGCTTATGCATTCGCGCTGGCCAACGTGAACGGCATTCCCGTCGTCGTTTCGTTCGTGGTCGCAGCGCTGTTCACCGGTCTGATGGGCGCGATCTTGAGCTTTCCGTTGTTCCGCCTGCGCGGCGACTACTTCGCCTTCGCCACGCTGGCGCTGTTGCCGCTGTTCGAGCTGCTGGCCTCCAATCTCGTGGCCATCACGCGCGGCTCGGATGGCATTCTGTTGCCGCCGGCAACCGCGATGATCCACGGCATCGACGTCAAGATGTACGCCTACTACGTCGCGCTCGCCGGCTCGATCGCCGTGTTCCTGTTGAGCATCTGGATGAGCCGCACGTCGTTCGGCTATGCGCTCAAGGCGATCCGCAACGACGAGCAGGCGGCCGAGGTCGCCGGCATCCGCATCTTTCCGATCAAGCTGCAGGCCATGGCGTACGGCGCGATGGCCGCGGCTGTCGCCGGCGGCGCTTATATCTGGTCGTTCCGCTACATCGAGCCACGAACCGTGTTCGGACTCGACGTCGCCCTCATTCCGGTGGCCATGGCGCTGCTCGGCGGCTCCGGCCTGTTGTGGGGACCGTTGATCGGCGCGATTCTGCTGTCGGTCGCCATCCAGCTTCTCATCGTCAACCTGACGATGCTGCAATTCACGATCATCGGGCTCGCCATCCTGCTGATCGGCCGCTACATGCCTGGCGGGCTGTTGCGCGCCCGATGGGTGCAGCGCGTCCCGCTTCTGGCGCCCCTTGGACACGAGCATCATGAGCGGATCGCTGCGACGGCGGCAGTCCTGCCGAACGCATCTAGTGCGCTGCCGCTCGCGCCCATCGCAACCGACCGCTCGCGGGTCCTTCTGGCCACCCGCGATCTCACCATGGCCTTCGGCGGCAACGTCGCCGTCAACCGGGTCAACCTGGACGTTCGCGAAGGCGAAATCCTCGGCCTAATCGGCCCGAACGGCTCCGGCAAGACGACGCTGTTCAACTGCCTGTCAAAAGTTTACGAGCCGGTCGGCGGCGACATCATATTCGCCGGCCGGAGCCTGCGCGGGCTGCGGCGCGATACGGTGTCGCGGCTGCGGATCGGCCGGACCTATCAAATTCCGCGGCCGTTCGGCGATTTGACGGTGCTGGAAAACGTGGCGATGCCGTTGATGTTCCGCGCCGAAAACCGCCTTGGCCGGCCGGAAGCGCTGGCCGAGGCCGCGCGTTTCGCAGCCTTCGCAGGGCTTACGCGACAAGCTCGCCGAGCGAGCCGACCGTTTGACCTTGCAGCAGCGCAAGGCCGTCGAATTCGCCCGGGCGCTCGCCTGCCGGCCACGGCTGCTGCTGGTCGACGAGGTTGCGTCGGGACTGACCGCAGTCGAGGTGCGGCGCTTCGTCGGCCATATCCGCGAGGTGCGCGACACCTATGGAATTACCGTGATCTGGGTCGAACACATCATCTCCGCCCTGACCCAGGTGGTCGACCGGCTGGTCGTTCTGGAGCAGGGATCGATCATCGCCGATGGCGCACCGCAAGCCGCCTTGCAGAACGAACACGTGTTGCGGACCTATTTCGGCGAGCCGCTCACAAGGAGTCTGGCGTGATGCTCGAGGTCTCTCACCTCGCCGTCGATCACGGCCAGCTTCGGGCACTCTGGGACGTGAGCTTCAAGGTCGCGCAAAGGCGAGCGGGTGGCTCTGCTCGGGGCCAACGGCGCGGGCAAATCGACGACCCTCGGCGCTCTGATGGGCCTCTTCCGCCCGGCGGGGGGAACGATCTCTTATTGCGGCCGGGACGTCGGCGGGCGCGACACCGCCGACAACGTCGAGGACGGAATTGCGCTCGTACCCGAAGGCCGGCGACTGTTTCCGGAGATGACTGTCCGCGAAAATCTGGAGATGGGCGCCTATGTTCGCAGCAAGCGCGGCGCCGTGGCCGAGGCGATCGAGCGCTGCTATGAACTGTTCCCCGTGCTAAAAGAGAAAGGCGCGCCAACCAACCGGCCAGCTCTCGGGCGGTCAGCAGCAGATGGTCGCGATCGGCCGCGCGCTAATGTCGCGGCCTCAACTCCTGCTGCTCGACGAGCCTTTTCTCGGCGTCGCACCGATCATAATCGGAGAGGTCATGGCTGCGCTGTCTCGCCTGTCGGATGAAGGCGTCACGCTTCTTCTGGTCGAGCAGAACATCCACCGCACCATGGATTTTGTCACCCGCGCGTATGTCATCGAAAACGGCCGAAGCGTGCTCGAAGGCAACCGGGAGACGCTGCTGGACGACCCCAAGTTCACCAGTAAGTTTCTCGGGCTGGAGTGATTTCTAGCAATAGTCTGGAATTGTCATGAGTCACGGCAACGCCCTGCAAAGTATCAATCGCTTCAAGCTCGGACTGTTCGGCTTGAATGTGGATGGCGCGTGCGCGATCACCACGATCGACGGTGTGTTTCGCCCTACCTGGGACAACGTCAAGCGGCTGACGCGCATGGCGGACGATGCCGGATTCGAAGCGCTCGTCCCGGTTGCGCGATGGCGCGGTTTTGGCGGCGTCACCAATTTCAACGGCGCTTGTTTTGAGACCTTCACCTGGGCGGCCGGCGTCGGCGGCGCCACCGACCACGCAACGGTGTTTGCGACTTCCCATGTGCCGACCATCCATCCGATCGTGGCAGCGAAACAGGCGACCACGATCGATCACATCACCAATGGCCGGTTTGCTCTGAACATCGTCTGCGGCTGGTTCGTGCCCGAGTTGGAGATGTTCGGCGCTCCGATCATGGAGCACGATGAGCGATATGCCTATGCCACCGAATGGCTCGACGTCTTGAAGCTACTTTGGACGTCCGATGACGAGTTCGACTATGACGGCCGCTACTTCCACATCAAGCGCGGGTTTCACCAGCCCAAGCCGATTCAGAAGCCATTTCCCGTTATCATGAACGCCGGCGGATCGGGTATCGGCCGCCATTTCGCGGCAAAGCACTGCGACATGATTTTCATTCACATCAAGGGCATGGACGTCGAGGCGGCGCGTCGGGATATCGACGAGGTGCGCACGATGGCGCGGAAGGAATACGGCCGCGAAATCCAGGTCTGGGCGAATTGCTATTGCGTGATCGGCGATACCGACGACGAGGCGTTGAAATTTCGCGACTGGTACGTGCGCGATAAAGGGGACTGGCAGGCGGTCGATAATCTGGTCCGCGTGATGGGCCTGCAATCCGGCGTGCTGCCGAAGGAGCAGCTTGAAGGCGCGAAGTATCACTTCATCGCCGGCTGGGGCGGCTATCCGCTGGTGGGCTCACCATCGCGCATCGCCGACGAGATCGGAAAACTAGCCAGCGTCGGCCTCGACGGTGCACTGCTTTCGTGGCCGCGCTATGAGGAAGGCTTGACGCGATTCATCTCGGAAATCATGCCGCTGGTCGAACAGACCGGCTTGCGCAAAGCAGTTTTGGTTCAGCAGAAACAACAAACGCGTGTAGGGGAAATACAATGACGACGATGGTTGCAGCACGGCTTCATGCGTTTGGCGAACCGATGCGGCTCGATCGCATTCCGATCCCGGAACCGCGGCCGACGGACGTACTGGTCGAAGTGAAGGCCTGCGGCATCGTGCCCAATCTCGCCCGCGTCGTTGCCAATTTCTTTGCGACCCAGACACCGGACCGGAAGGGAATGCCGCCGCTGCCGGCGATCTTTGAACTCGATCCCACTGGCGTGGTGGCGAAAGTCGGCGATCAGGTGCGTTCGATCCGGCCGGGCGACCGGGTCTATGTCAATCCGGCGCGCAAATGCGGCTCCTGCCGGATGTGCCGCAGCGGCGAGCCGCTGGATTGCCCGAACTTCACGTTTCAGGGCTATTTCGGCCGCAGCCAGGAGATCATGAAGGCCTATCCGTATGGCGGCCTGTGCCAGTACATCACCGCGCCTGCGGACGCCCTGGTCAAGCTGTCGGACAACGTCAGCTTCGAGAACGCCGCGCGCTTCGGCTATCTGGGCACGGCCTACGCCGCCATGAAAAAGATCGATGTCGGCCCGGGGCAGACATTCCTGGTGAACGGCATCAGCGGGATGCTCGGCCTCAATGCGGCGATGATTGCGCTAGCGATCGGGTGTACGAAAATTCTCGGCACCGGCCGCAACGTCGCACTGCTCAACCGCGTCAAGGCGCTGGCGCCGCAACGGATCGAGGTGTTCGCGGCCGATGACACCGAACAAGCGCCGGCGGACGGCGTCGATCCGTTGGTGGCCTGGGCCAAGTCCATGACCGACGGCTATGGCGTCGACAGCGTGCTCGACTGCCTGCCGCCGGGCGCCTCCGCCGCCACCATGATGCGTGCGCTGTACACGCTGCGTCGCGGCGGCCACGCCGCCGCCGTCGGCGTGGTGATGGAAACGCTGCCGATCAACGGCTACTGGCTGATGACCAACCGGATCGGCCTGCAGGGCTCGGTGTGGTTCACCACCGGCGAAGGCGAGGACATGGCCGCGATGGTGTCGGCGGGAACGCTGGACCTGTCGTCGCTCGAGCACCGCATCTTTCCGCTGTCCCAGGTCAACGAGGCGCTCACCGGAATGGACAACCGCAACGGCGGGTTCACCAACTTCATTGTCGATCCGACCCGCGCCAACTGACGCGGCCACGCAGCTCGGTCAGATGCCGAGCCAGGTGTGCCGCACATCGTCGGACCGGCGCAGCTCCTCGCTTGTGCCGGTCCAGCGGACCCGCCCTTTGCCGAGCACCACAATCTGATCGGCCACTTCGGTGGCCAGCGCAAAGTTCTGTTCCACCAGCACCATCGTCATCTCGGACCGTTTGAGATTGGCGATGATGTCGGCGATCTGACGGATGATCAGCGGCGCAAGTCCTTCGCTCGGCTCGTCGAGCAGCAATAGGCGCGGGTTCGAGATCAGCGCCCTTGCGATCGCCAGCATCTGCTGCTCGCCGCCGGACAATTGCATGCCGCCGTTCCGGCGCCGTTCCGCCAGGATCGGAAACTCGTCGAACACGCGCTGCATGGTCCAGCCGCTCCCGTCCGGCGCAGGGCGCGCGGCGATCGCAAGGTTTTCCTCGACCGACAGCGACGGGAAAATCGCTCGCGTCTCCTGCACGAACGCAATCCGCGAACGCGCCACCTCCACGGTCGCAAGCCTGCTGATGTCGCGGCCGTCGAACGTCACCCGCCCGCGCCGCGGCTGAACCATGCGCATGATCGAGCGCAGCGTCGTTGTCTTGCCGGCGCCGTTCCGCCCCAGCACCGCCAACACCTTGCCGGCCGGTACTGCGAGCGACACGCCCTGGATGACGTAGGAATCGCCGAGATAGGTGTGGATGTCGTCGACTTGCAGCAGGGCGGCGCTCATGGCCGGACCCCTCTACCAAAATCGGCCGCCGCAGGCTCGCCGAGATAACGCTGGCGCACGATCGCCGAGGCGCGGATTTCCGCCGGCGTTCCCTGCTCAAGCACATGGCCATAGTCGAGCACGATGATCCGATCGGCAATATCAAGCACGATGTCCATGTCATGCTCAATGACGATGACGGTGATCGACCGCGGTATCGCGCTGATCAGCTTGTGCATGTGCGCGGTCTCTTCCGGGCTCATGCCGGAGGTTGGCTCATCGAGCAGCAGCACCTGCGGCCGGCACGCCAGCGCCAGCCCGACCTCGAGTTGGCGCTGGCTGCCGTAACTGAGTTGGCGAACCGTGGTGCCAAGAACGTCGGCCAGACCAACTCGGGCCGCAATCTCTTCAGCTTCCGCAGCCGTCGACGCGGTGTGCCGCATGGGCCGCCAGAACACCCGCGTCGTGCCGGCACGAAGCGCGCAGGCCAGCATGAGATTGTCGCGGACGGTGAAATCCGAAAACAGATTGTTGCGTTGAAACGAACGAGCGATGCCGATCTTGGCACGGCTGGTGACGTCGAGGCGCGTCACGTCGCGGCCGGCAAACAGGATGGCGCCGGAATCGGGCCGCAGATTGCCCGCCAGCAGATTGAAATACGTGGTCTTGCCGGCGCCGTTCGGCCCGATGATCGCGTAACGCAAACCAGTTTCAAAGGCGAGGCTCACGTCCTGGGCCGCCGCGAGCGAGCCGAACGACTTGTTAACGGAACGCGTCTCAAGAGCGATCATGCCGCGCCTTCAGATGGATCGACGCGTGGCGTTGCGGTCCGAACTTTCCTTCGATCGTTCAGATCGAGCAGGTTTCCGACGATGCCCTTCGGCATCAGCAGCGCCACGCCTGCGAAAATGATACCGAGAAAAAGATACCAATGACCGAATGTCGACGACAGCACGTCCTTCAGCAGGACCAGCAGCGCTGCCCCGAGCGGGCCGCCGACGAGCGTTCCCACCCCGCCGATCACCACGGCGATCAGCACGTCACCGGAGACGAACCAGCTCACCAGGTCGGGCGAGATGAAGTTGATGTGCTGCACCTTGAGCGCACCGGCCAGCGCTGCGATCGCGCCGGAGGCCGTGAAGGCCGCCAGGCGATAGAAGAATACGCGTCCGCCGAGCGCCGCCACCCGGTTCGGATTCTGCCGGATCGCCGCGAGCGTGCGTCCAAAGGGCGAGGCCACCACCAATTCGAGCAGCAGCCAGATGACGATGCACAGCACGATCATCGTCAGGGCAAACACGCTCGGATCGTTGAGATCGATGCCGATTGCGGTGAGGTTGAGCCGGGGCACGCCGCCCATGCCGTTGGCGCCGCCGAATGTCGGGCTGCGGTATCCCCATGAAAACAGCATCTCGGCAACGGCCAACGTCACCATGATGAAGAACGCGCCCGTGGTTCGCACGGCGAACAAGCCGACCAGGAACGCAACGCAGGCGCCGGCCACGATCGCCAAAGGGAAAGCGACGTTCGGGCTGCCGCCCATGAGGACCGTCAAGCCGGCGAACACGTAGCAGCCGACGCCGAGCAGGCCAGCGTGGCCGAACGAAATCAGCCCGCAGCTCGCCAGCAGATCGAGGCTCAGCGCAAAGATTGCGAGGATTGCCGCTTCGGCGATCAACTCCTGCGCGAAAAAGCTGGCCAAGGCCTGCGCGATCAGCGCCACGACGACGAGCGCGACGCCAATCGAGCGGCGGACGAAGGTGCGGCTTACAGTCATCAAACGGATACCGAAAAGCGCCGCGCTGGCATGAGTCCGTTGGGACGGAAGATCAGGACGAGAGCCATGATGAGGTAGATCATCATCATGGCGAACTGCGGCAGCAGGATTTTCCCGAAGGTGTCAGCAAATCCGATCAACATCGATCCGACAATGACGCCCCGAAGACTGCCGAGGCCGCCGACCACCACCACGATGAGCACCAGGATGATGATGCTCACATCCATGCCCGGATAGACGCTGAACACCGGAGCCGCCACCACACCGGCGATGCCGGCGAGATAAGTGCCGATGCCGAACACCAGCGCGAAGACCTTGGCGATGTCGATCCCCAGGGTCTCGGCGGTGGCCCGGTCGTCGACGCCGGCGCGCACCAATGCGCCGAGGCGTGTGCGTTCCAGAACGAAATAAAGCACCACCATGATCGCAAAGCCGAGCCCGATGATGAAGAGGCGGTAAGACGGGTACGGGATGCCGAACAGGTTGACCGCGCCGCTCAACGCATCCGGTTGCGGCACGTTCTTGGGCAAGTCGCCATAAACGATACGGATCAGATCGGTGCCCATATAGATGACGCCGACCGTCAACAGAACCTGCGTTAGGTGTCCGCCTTTTTCGGCGCGCTTGAGCAAGACGAAATACAGCAGCACGCCGACCGCGGCGGCGACGAGAGGCGCCAGCGCCAACGCGACCCAGAACGATCCGCCCAGGTGCGTGAGTGAAAATGCCACATAGGCGGCAAACATGTAGATCGTGCCGTGCGACAGATTGAGGTAGTCCATCAAGCCAAATACTACCGACAGCCCAATGGCGAGCAGGAACAGCAGCATCGAGAACTGCAGCGAGTTCAAGATCTGTTCGGCGACGAATTGCGGGTCAAGAAGCATCAGTTTGCCGTTGGTGTCAGGTCATGGCAACGGGCCGCATTCTGCACGGCGGTTGGCCTGCCGTCATGTTCCAGATCGCCGCCATTGTCTTTAATGCCGCGCTTTTTGGCCGCGGTCAGGCCGCCTTTCGATTCAGGAGCGACATGACCTCGCGGGCAAAACGCTCCATGCCCTCCACCATGGGATGAAAGTGCATCATCAGCGTGCCGACACCCGCGGCCTCATAGCGGCGGATGCGGTCGGCAATTTGCTCTGGGGTGCCGACCAGCCCTGGACCGAGCGCCTTGGCCGCGATGAACGCGACACGATTGGCAATGGTTTTGCCGTGTTCCTCGAGCTGATTGGCAAGCTCGACCGCCTTGTCGGTCGTATCGGCGCAGATGACATGGCACGACATGCCGAAATCGATGGTGCGACCATGGCGTTCCGCGCGCCGTCTCATATCCGCGATGAAGACCGCGGCCTGCTCGATGTTGCTCTCCCACATCCGGTAGTCGGACTGGTAGTCGACGAACCAATAGTCGCCATCACGGGCGATAATCTCCTTACCCGTCTCGTTGCGTGTTCCGGCATAGATCGGCGGATGCGGCAGTTGGACGGATTTCAGCGGAAGGCCCTGCCGGTCGACGGAGTAGAACTCGCCGTGGAAGTCGAGCACGTCCTCCTGCCATAGCCCGCGCAGGACGCGAACGAACTCGCCCATGCGGCGGTAACGCGCATCGTCGTCCTGCGGCTGCCAGTCGTGACCGAAGGTCTCGAATTCCTCCTTCCACCAGCCGTTGACGATATTGACCGCAGCCCTGCCCCCGCTGATGCGGTCGAGCGACACCGCAAGCTTGGCCACCGCTTGCGGCGTCATGATGCCCGGGTGCACCGCAACCATCAGCTCGATGCGGCTCGTCAGCGCCGCGAGCGCGGAGGCCAGCATCCAGGCGGAATGGTCGGTGCCCATCCAGCGCTCGGCAATCAGCGTCGTCTCGAAGCCGAGCTCCTCCCCGCGCCTGATCATGTCGACCGCGAACTGGAAGGCTTTGTCGGGCCCGCTCGCAAACCCGCGCGTGCCGGACTCGGCGATGGCCGCGTCCATCAGCGGTTCCGGACGGATGGTATGCGGCAATGGCGTCCACACCCCGTATCGCATGAGGCCTCACAATGAACGCAGCTTCGGCGCGACCTCTTCGGCGAACATCTGCGTGCTCTTTTTGACGAGTTCATCCGGCAGGGTGCCGAACTGGGTCATCGGCACCATGATCCTGAAGCCCGTCTTGGCGTGGATCGCTGCGATCTTTTCCTGAACCGTCGCCGGGCTCCCGACGATGACATTTCCTCGTGTCACCAGATCGTCGAAGCTCACCCGCGCCGCCGCCAGCCCCTTGCGCGATTCCAGCATGGCTTGCAGCGAACGGATCGACGTATAGCCCGGCGGAAACAAAAGCTCCGGCGGGATGTGGAAGAAATTGTTGAACAGCGCCTCCAGGTGCTCAGCCGACTCGCGCGCCGCGATCTCGTCGGTCTCGGCCACATAAGTCGGCGTCGACCAGCCCAGTTGGTCGCCGCTGATCTCGTAGCCGAACTTCTCGGCCTGCTGCCGATACGATCCATGGAACTTGATGACCGCCTCGGTCGGGCTGAACGCCATGATGACCGGATATTTGCGCTCGGGCGCCGCCGCCCATTCGATGGTTTCGCCGGAGCCCTGCGACGGAATCCAGATCGGCGGATGCGGCGCCTGCACGCAGCGCGGCCAGGTGTTGACGTAGCCGAAGTTGTAATGCTCGCCCTCGAATGCGAACGGCCCCGGCTCGGTCCAGGCCCGGACGATCAGGTCGTGCGCCTCGTGAAAGCGTTCATGCGAATAGATCGGATTGACCTCGGTCGAATGATATTCGCAGCCGATGCCACGAACGAAACCGGCAATGAGCCGCCCGGCCGACAGATTGTCGAGCATGGCGAACTCTTCGGCGATCGTCAGCGGATTTGAGACGATCGGCAGCGCCCGTCCGATGACCGCGATCTTGACCTCCATCCCGCGCGTCCGGTCGATCAAGGCGCTGGCGATGATGTTCGGCGCCGGCATCAGTCCATAGGCGGTCTGATGATGCTCGTTCACGCAGATGCCGTCGAAGCCGACCTTCGCGGCAAAGACGAGCTGGTCGATATATTCCTGATAAAGCCGTGGGCCCTTCTTCGGATCGTAGTGCGAATTGGGCAGCACCACCCAATAGGACCGATAGGCATCGGCCTTCTCGAAATCCAAATGCCGGTACGGCATCAGATGGAACGCGAAGAACTTCACGTGATCACCTTCTTGATGAAGGAACGGAGTTCATCCGCGGTTGCCTGCGGATGCTCGAGCTGGGGCAAATGACCGCATCGTTCGATGACGCTCAACTGCGCCTGCGGCAGCGCCTGCCTCCATGCCTCTGCGATTCCAACAGGAACGACCTTGTCGGAGTCGCCCCAGATCAGTTGCAGCGGCCGCACGATACGGGACAGCCAGCGTTCGAGCTCCGGATTGTGGAAACGCGGATGCCAGCAAAGTCGGGCCGTCGCGTAGCGATCCTTCAAATAGGCCGTCGCCGCCTCCTGAGATTGGGCTCGCGCCGCTGCCAGGAACTGCTCGGCAAGCCCCTGATCAAACAGCCGATGCTGCAGATTTTCCTCCGGAGTCCACATGAAGATGTCGCCGAAGCGCATGCCTTTACGGCGGATGCCGAACGGCGCGATCAGGCTCATCGTGGCGATGCGCTCGCAGCTGCGAACAGCAACCTCCGCCGCCATCCAACCACCGAGCGAACCGCCGACCATATGCACGCGGTTGAGATCGAGCTGCTCAAGGAAATCCAGATAGAAATACGCCGCGTCGCCGATGCCTTTCAGCCAGTCCGGCGTATCGGAGGTCCGAAAGCCCGGATGATCGGGAACGATGACGTCGAAATCCCGTGCCAGCGCATCGATGAAGACCGGTGCATCGGCAAGCGAATCCTCGCTTCGCAGAAACAGCAGCGCGGGGCCTTGTCCGAAACGACGATAACGGATCGTGGCGCCTCTCCACACGAGGCTGTACTCACTCCCCATGGACCCGGACCTCATTCCTTACGCGAACCGGGTCGGATGATCGCAGCAATTTCTCGATATGCAACCCCGTGTGTGGCTGGGTGCCGCGTCTGCATAGGCTTGGCGGTCGTCGGACCGGGCTGATAAGCTGGCAACACAAATCACGAATAACGAAGCTTCGGGGAGGACCACCATGCGGCTTGCGATCGTTGGCGCTTTCGCCACTACGCTCTTGATCAACTCAGCGACAGCGACACTTGCCGCCGACCCTTTGAAGATCGGCGTCCTCATGGAAACCTCCGGCGTGTTTGCGGTGCTGGGACATCGCCAGCTCAAGGGCATGCAATACGCCGTCGAGGAGGCCGGTGGCGAGGTCGCAGGCCGCAAGATCGAACTCATCCACGAGGACAGCGAAGGCAAGCCGGACGTCGGCCTGGCCAAGACGCGGAAGCTCGTGCTCTCCGACCGCGTCGATGTGATGACCGGCATCATCAATTCCGCGGTCGCATTGGCGGTGACACCGTATCTATCCACCCAGAAGATGCCGCTGGTGATCTCCAACGCAGCGGCTAACACGCTGACCGGCGAAAAGTGCGACCGCTACGTGTTCCGCGTCTCGTATTCCAGCGCGCAAATCTCCGAGCCAATCGGCCGCTGGATGGCCAAGAATGCGCCGAAGAATCTCTACATCCTCGGCTCCGATTTCGTCGCGGGCCATGAGTTCGTCGCAGCCGCCAAGCAAGGCTACTTGGCTGGCGGAGGAAACATCGTCGGCGAGGTCTATACGCCGTTTGGCCGGACACAGGATTACGGTCCGTACATCTCGCAAGCTCGAAGCGCCAACCCTGGCGCCGTCTTCGCGGTGTACTTTGCCGCGGAAGCCCTGTTGTTCGTCAAGCAATACGAGTCCTTCGGGATGAAGGCGGCCATGCCGCTGTTCGGCCCGATCGGGCTCACGCCTCCGGTGCTGCGGCAGGCGCAAGGCGACGCCGCGCTGGACGTCATATCTCCGGAGAATTACGTCAAGGAGCTCGACACGCCGGAGAACCGAAAGTTTCGCGACGAATTCAAGAAGAAATTTGGAGAAGACCCGGAGGAATTCGCCGTCATGGGTTACGACGCCGTGCGCTTCATCATCGAGGCCGTGAAGGCACGCAGCGGTGATACCAAGGATCGGCCGGCGCTGGTCAGCGCCATCGAGAAGGTCGCCTACATCGGCCCGCGCGGCCCGATGAAAATGGCCAAGAACCACCAGGCCACCCAGAACGTCTACATCGTCAAAACGGTGAAAAAGGACACCGGGGTCGCGTTCGATATCATCGACACTTACACGAACGTCGAAGATCCGGTGAAGGGCTGCAACCTCGATTAACCACGCATCGGAAATCGCTGGGTTATAAAGTACAGCGAAACGAATGCGTTGAGCCGTTCATCCGCTGACCGACGTGCTGTTCGGCCGCAATCAGAAGCGATCTATTTCAAAGGGACAGACCCGATGCTCGTAAAACAATATTTTCGCAAACCCCGGGCGACCAAGGCAAAGCAATGGTCGGTTAGCGTGGCCACGGCAGCGCTCGTTATCGGCATTTCATCACAGACTTCGGCTCAATCCCGCATCAGCAATGACAATGTCAAGATCGGCGTGCTGACCGACATGTCATCGCTCTATGCCGACAATTCCGGCCCGGGCTCGGTCGCGGCCGCGCAGATGGCGGTGGCCGACTTCGGCGGCACGGTGCTCGGCAAGAAGATCGAGGTCGTCTCGGCCGACAATCTCAACAAGTCCGATGTCGGCGCCAGCATCGCGAACCGTTGGATCGACACCGAGGGCGTCGACGTCATTGTCGACGTGCCGAACTCCGCGGTGGCGCTTGCCGTGCAGGAGATCACGCGCACGAAGAACAAGGTCTTTCTCGCGACCGGCACCGCGTCTTCGCGCCTGACCGCGGACGTCTGCTCGCCGACCACGGTTCACTGGACCTACGACACATATGCCTTGGCTCATGGCACCGGCCAGGCGGTGGTAGCAGACTGGCGGCGATAGCTGGTTCTTCATCGCTGCCGACTTCGCGGTCGGCGCGGCGTTCCAGGCCGACACTACCACTGTCATCAACGCCAGTGGCGGCAAGGTGCTCGGTGGGGTGCGTCATCCGATCAACTCGCCCGACTTCGCGTCGTATCTGCTGCAGGCACAGGCCTCCAAGGCCAAGATCATCGGCCTCGCCACGGCCGGTGGCGACATGATCAACCTGGTCAAGCAGAGCTCGGAGTTCGGCATCGTCAAGGGCGGCCAGCGGCTGGCGGCGCTGTTGGCCTTCATCGCCGACATCCACACGCTGGGCCTCGAGAAGGCGCAGGGAATGATGCTGACGGCGGCGTTCTACTGGGACCTCGACGATCAAGACCCGCGCCTGGTCGAAGAAGTTTGCCGAGCGCTATCCCAAGGTGCCGACGATGATCCATGCCGGCACCTACGGCGCGGTGACGCACTACCTGAAGGCGGTCGCAGCCGCCGGCACCGACGACGGGGCCGCGGTGGCGGCAAAGATGAAGGAAATGAAGGTCGACGACTTCATGACCAAGGGCGGTGTGATCCGTGCGGACGGCCGGTTGGTCCGCGACATGTATCTGTTCCAGGTCAAGTCGCCTGCGGAATTGCAACGGCAAGTTCGACTACTACAAGCTGGTCGCGACCATCCCGGGCCACCAGGCGTTCCGTCCACTCGCCGCCGGCGGCTGTCCGCTGGTAAAGAAGAACTGACATAACGACGAAGCAGGCGTGATGTGCGCGCGTCGAGAGGAGGAAAACATGAAATCAGCCTATGGTCGCAAAGTCCCCAAGCCGGACGATCTGACCATCGTCGAAGCTCGGAAGTCCGATGGGCGAGCTGCTGCGCCGCTATTGGCAGCCGGTGTGTACCTCCGACGAGCTTCGCGATCTGCCGAAAAAGGTCAAGAATCCTCTGCGAAGACCTGATTGTCTTCCGCGACAAGAAGGGGCGAGTCGGCGCATTGGAGCCGCACTGCTCGCACCGCGGCACGTCGCTGGAATATGGGCCGCGTCGAGGAAGAGGGGCTGCGCTGCTGCTATCACGGCTGGCTCTACGATACGCAGGGCCATTGCATCGACATGCCGTGCGAGACCGCAGAATCCCGCGCCAAGATGGATGTCTGGCACCCGGCCTATCCGACGATGGAGTACGGCGGTCTGGTCTTTCTCTACATGGGTCCGCCGGACACCAAGCCACCGCTTTTGCCGATGTTCGACATCATCGACCCGGCGCACCGCAACGACGTCGTGCTGGTCGGCAAGCGGCTGTGGGACGATCACGCGCTCGGCTACGTGCGCGACTGCAACTGGCTCCAGCACTACGAGAATGCGGCTGATCCCGTACCATCTCGTCGTGCTGCACGAGATGATCAGCGGCGATCAGTTCAAGAGCGTGCTGACGCTCGGCAATTGGCCGGCGATCTGGTTCGACAGAGACCGAGCTCGGCATGAAGTACAATCTTGTCCGCAAGTTGCCGAATGGACTGATACTGGAGCGCCACTCGGAATGCATCGTTCCGAACATCGTGCTGGTCGCCAACGTCCACCAGCGCGGGCAGCAGCCGATCTGGCGCGAGAAAGCCACCGAAGTCACTTGGTGCGTGCCGGTCGACAATGAGACGGTGTGCGGGCTGAGCATCGTCGCCTGGCCGAAGGGCGCCGACGGTAAGCCCGATCCGAAATGGAAGCCGGGCACCGATACCATCTCCGACATTCGGCCGGGCCAGTTGCGGGATCGCGCGTTCGAGGACAAGCAACGCAAGCCCGACGACATGGAGGCGCAGGAAGGCCAGCGCCGAATTGCCGTCCATGCGTTGGAAAATCTAGGAACCTCGGATATGGGCGTCGCCTTGCTACGTCAGACCTTGCGAAAGGCGATGCGCGACGTTCAAGAGGGACGTCGATCCGCAGAACCTCATCCGCGACCCGGCACAGAATCATGCGCTGGAGACGAGTTGCTGGAATACGGTGATGACGACCGAGGAGTTCGAGAAAGTGAAGCAAACCATGCCGGCCGAAGCAATACGGCGCCAAGCGGCACCGGAGCTCCAAACTACTTAGGTTCCCCACAGGGGCGTCTGTAATGGATTGTTTGATCTATCAGGCGCCACGTCGGGTCGATATCAGAAACTCATAATGTCCATTATGGAATGCTCGACTCTTGCAGCTTGTCGGCTGCGACGCACCACTATTGCATGAACCACCCGTGGCTGACCACGACAGACTGCCCAGTGAGCGCGTTCGATGGAAACGCTGCCAGAAACACTGCTGTTTCCGCCACGTCCTGCGCAGTGGTGAATTCTCCATCGACGGTTTCCTTCAGCATAACGTTCTTGACGACCTCAGCTTCGGAGATGCCAAGCTTGCTGGCCTGCTCTGGAATTTGCTTCTCGACCAACGGCGTGCGGACGAACCCAGGGCAGATCACGTTTGCGCGGACGCCGTGCGCGGCGCCTTCCTTCGCTACGACCTTGGCCAGGCCGATCAAGCCGTGCTTGGCCGTCACGTAGGGAGCTTTGAGCGGCGATGCCTCCTTCGAATGCACAGATCCCATGTAGATGATGCTGCCACTCTTCTGCACATACATCTGCCGCAGGGCGGCACGAGTTGTCAGGAATGCTCCATCCAAGTGGATCGCGAGTAGCTTCTTCCAGCTTGCGAATTCGAAGTCTGCAACTGGGGCGACGATCTGAACGCCGGCGTTGCTGATCAGGACATCGATGCGGCCGAAGGTTTCGAGCACGCGTGCCATCCCGGCTTCGACCTGCTGTTCGTCGCTTACATCCATCGCAACTCCGAGCGCGCGTTGGACCCGCGGGTCGATTTCAGAGGCCGCCTTGTGTGCCGCCTGCTGATTGAGATCCGCGATCGCCACCTTTGCGCCCTCGCGGGCGAAGGCAAACGCAATCTCCTTGCCGATGCCGCTCGCGGCACCGGTGATCACGGCGACCTTGTCCATAAGCAGACCTTGGCGGGCAGTGCTGGCGGCCCGGCCGCTGCGTGGCGTCTCATATTGCAAGTTCATGGGTTCTTCCTTTCCGGTGGAGGCTTTCGGTTTCTGGCGCGAGGTAGTCGTGGACGACCTTGCCGAGCGGAAGCGTCAGGTCGGCGATAAGGTGCATTGCTGAGACCACCTCCAGGACCGGCAATTCCCCGACCGGCGCCAGCGCATGAGACCAGAGGCTCAGCGATGCCGGACCGCTCCAGGCGCCCTTCAGATCGATATCCTCCAGGTGATACTCGACGAGTTCGCAGATGCGCGGCGTGCCGTCGACATGCGGAATAATCTTGAGCAGGAAGTTCGGTTCTGCGAGCGATGCCTTGACGCGGCGCGAGATCGGCGGGCTTGTGCTTGTAGCCCATCGTGCCGGTGGCAACGCGCACCGGACCGTAATCGAGCGTGCCCACCAAGGTGTCGGTCTCAGTGCGGAGCGTAGGGGTGGCAAGCTTCTTGGGAAAGCCCCACAGCTCGCGGCCGCCGGCAATGGGCGGGTGGTCATTGAGAAACATGCAGTGGGTGTAGTTGCCCTTGCGGCCGCGGAACGAGACCGGGATGACTTGCCCGCTTTCCGTGTAGTCGCCGAAGCCGGTCGAGTCCGGCATGCGAATGAACTCGAATTTCACCAAAGGTTCGCGGATCTGGAGCGGCTCCGGAACGAGCGCGCGCAGCTTCTGCGGATCGGTCCGGTAGGTAATGATCAGATATTCCCGTTTGCGGAAGCGGTACGGCCCAATCGGATAGGCCGGGCTGGTCAGGGGCATCGCGCATGCCCTGGTCCGAATGGTGTCTTCGTGCATGGATAATAGCTCCTGGGTCGAGCGAGCGGATTGCTCGGGTTGAGGTCGGTTTTATGAAGGTTGCTCTGGCGCGCCGTTATTCCCGCCCGTCTACGGCAAGGTCGAACGTGCAGACCCCGTCCTGATTAAGCGGGCGCTGCAGCGCTTCCGGATGGCGCAATGTGCGTAACGCGTCGTGATAGCCGGCGCGCCAATGCTCTTCCATGGAGAGCCGGGAGAACTCGTAATCCTTGGAGTGTCCTTCATGCTGCTTCGAGCGGTAGATCAAATGGACGAGGCTGTAGACCTTGTGGTCGGCGACCTGGCTCAGCATCCGCGCCTCCTCGCTGGCGAGGAGGTCGGCCGGCAGCTTTGCGAGAAGGCTCGCGAGCGTTTTCCGAGCGCGCTGGTACTGCTTGAACTGATCGGTGTTGGCACGCGTGCGGCTGGAATACTGGATCTCCTTCTGACGCATCACGACCTCGGCCAGATTGCCGGGAACCTCGCCGCGAGCGCTCCAGAGATCCACCTGAAATGCCAGCGTGTCCTGACGCGGGCCTTGCTCGACGACCCATTGCAGCGGCGTGTTCGAAATGAGTCCGCCATCCCAGTAGAATTCGCCATCGATCTCGACGGCCGGAAAGCCCGGCGGAAGCGACCCGCTCGCCATCACGTGCTCGGGTCTGATCGTGTGCGTCTGGTTGTCGAAGTAGACGAAATTACCGGAGCGCACGTTGACCGCACCGACACTAAAGCGCATCTCGCCGGCATTAATCCGGTCGAAGTCGACCAGCCGCTCGAGTGTGCTCTTCAACAGCCCGGTCTCGTAGAAGCTTGTGGCATCAGGGGCGCCGTCGGGGTACAGCCAGGGCGCAGGTTGTCGCAGCGAAAAAAAACCAGAGGCGCCCGCCATGAGGCTGCAGGTTGCACTCAGCTGATTGAAGAGCGTCCGCGGCAACTCGCCCTTCGGAGTGAAGACGTGCGCTGGCCTCCATCCAATCGAGTAGCGGGTTCGCGGTGATCTCCTGCCAGAACGCGCGCAGCTTGGCGACCCGCTCCGAAGGCTCGTTTCCCGCGATGATGGCTGAGTTGATGGCGCCGATGGATACGCCTGCGACCCAGTCGGGTTCGATCTTTGCCTCGGCCAGCGCCTCATAGACTCCTGCCTGGTAGGCCCCAAGCGCGCCGCCGCCTTGTAACACCAGCGCAACACATTCGAACGGTAGCCGCCGTTCCGCGGTTCTGAAATTCGCTTGAACCTGAATATTCATGGTGGGCTTTCCTGATCAAATGCGGCCGACGGCGGTCGTCATCGATTCGAGAACTTGGATATGGAGTTGCCTTGATATCCTCACCGCGGCTGCGTGCCCTGCAGTTCACGACGGCACGCGTCGCTGAAGTCCCGCAACGGGTCGATTTCTTGGAGCACGTCGGGCAACTCGACGAAGGTCTTGTTGGGACGAGCAATAGGCCTGGATGATGGATCGCGCCGCCCGCTCAGCCGCTTCGTTGACTTCGTCGCTCGATACGATCTTCATCCGACCGATCAGCGCATACATGCCGATCAGCTTAGGGATCTCGGCCGCGTCGCTCGTGAGGGCATCGGCATAGAGCCTCGAAGCTTCTTCGATGAAGTTCTTGTAAAGCTTCTGCCGGTGAGAGACCGCTCGAAGCGCCCGGCGGCTGTGATCCTTGCGGCGTTGCGTGATCCAGCCGGCTATAGCCGCCACCAAACCTCCTGAAGCCGATCCTCCGAAGGCAGCCACAGCCGGGACGAAAGCCAAGTCCATGATTTCCTCCCTATCGAGTTCGGGCCAATGAAATTGTGTTGCGTTCGAAGACCGCCCGACATGCTGGACTGAGGCCGGCCTGGCTTCGCCTGAGACAAGCTTCAACTCGCTTGGCGTCGGGAATGTCGCTGGCGCATAGGCGGAAAGCATCGCCTGCACACGCGGCCCTTTGCTCGGCCGTTCCGTGATTATCCTGCGCGTGTGCGGAGGCGCTGCACAGTGCGCCAGCCAACAATAGAACAAAGGTCTTTCTGAGATGTGTCATGACGAACCTGTTCGGTTGATGCGGTGGCCTGATAGGCCGTCGCCGTTCAGTTTCTAACAGGCGTCACTCTCTATCTAAACTATACGGTTTAGTATATTAATGAGCCTGACGTTGTCAATCTTGTCCGCCGGCTCGGTCAATCACAGATTTGTGTTCATCGCGACATGCGCAGGACGGGAGCATTTGCTCCGCGTTCGACTTCTCGAGCACGAAAATGTTAGCTCGTCCAATCGGCTTCGCAGGCCGCTAGAAAAAAGCCGACCCGCTCCCGCACGAACGGCAGCAAATCTTTCTTCAGAGCCTTCGATTCCTCGCCCAACAACGATCGCATCAGCATCGGAAGCAGAATCAGGTCCATGAAGATTTGTGCAGTTGGGACACTTCTCTTGGCGCTGAAAGGGCCCTTCAGGTTTCGTGAAAGGTGTGTCGCATCGCTCAAAACGCGGGAAACAGCTTCTGCTATTCGGTCCCGCGACGTTTCATGCACGTGTCGGCTCAGGTCCGGAAAGGTCGGCGCTTCGGCGATTACGGCGCGAGTGATCCCGACCGAATCTTGAAGTGCACGTTCTACGATGGCAGCGCCGATGTTCGTTAGTTTGTCTTGGATTGTACGCCCCTCGGGCACGTAACCCTCAAAATTCGCCAGACCGCCGACCGCACGAGCGACGACCGCTTCGAATAAGCGCTTCTTTCCCGGAAAAATGAGAGTAGATCGTTGGCTTGCTAGCCGGCGCCCTCTCGGCAACCTCGTCGATGCTGGAGCTGCGGAAGCCCTTGCCGAGAAACAAGTGCTCGGCTGCATCGAGAATTCGAGTCTCAACATCGCCGGCCAGGTCCTTCGGCGGCCTGCCGCGCTTGGGCGCCTTCTGCTTAGCCATACTCAATTCTCCTTTGTTTCTAACCGTTTCGCACGATGCGTTAGCCATTCCCCTTGACACAGCGCAGGAGAGAAGCGCAAATAAAAAGAAATATACGGTATAGTTTAGTTTATGCGGAGCCAGATTATGTCCGCCCCTCTTACAGTGACCCTGTCAGACCATCAGCCCCAACGCCGAAGCGGTTGAGCTGCCTTGCGCTGGCCTGCCTCGCGGCCGCTGCTCTCTGCTTGCAGCGATCACGAACCGCGAGCCGCCAAACCCGCAGCCTTCGTGACCACGACGATTGTGCAGCCTCAGCACGGGCACGCGTCGGTCACGCTCACCGGGGAAGTTCGGGCCCGCTTCCGTGCCGACCTATCGTTTCGGGTCAGCGGACGAGCGATCGCACGATTTGTTGATGTCGGCTCGCACGTCGAGGCTGGCCAACTCCTGGCGCGGCTCGATCCGGCCGAGCAACGGGCCGACGTCGATGCAGCAACCGCGGCGGTTGCGTCGGCGGAGGCCCAGCTGCGCGTGGCAATGGTCACGTTTGAACGGCAGAAGTCTCTGATCACGTCGGGGGCCACGACGCGGGTGTTATACGATCAAGCCGAGGAAGGATTGCGCAGCGCCGAGAGCGCGCTCGAAGCAGCAAAAGCACAGCTCGGCACCGCGAAAGACGCTTTCGCTTATACCGAGCTTCGCGCCGGCGCCGCCGGTGTCATCACCGCGCGCAATCTCGAGGTTGGCCAAGTCGTTCAGGTGGCCCAGCCGGTGTTCAGCCTGGCGCAGGATGGCGAGCGCGAGGCCGTGTTCGATGTGGACGAATTCTTCCTTGGTGAGTTGGACGGCGGCCTGATGGCTCTGCGGCTCGTTTCCGACCCGCACGTGACAGCGATCGGCCATGTCAGGGAAATCTCGCCTGCGGTTGATCCGAAGAGCTCAACAGTTCGCGTGAAGGTGACCATCCAGAATTCTCCGGCGGCCATGACGCTTGGGAGCGCGGTTGCGGGCACCAGGACATCGAAGTCTGCCGCACAGATCACCGTCCCATGGACCGCGATGATGGCCTTGGGGGAAAAGCCCGCCGTCTGGACCATCGATCCGAAGACCATGACGGCGCAGCTGAAGGCGGTGACGATCGCCCGCTATGAGGCCGACAGCGTCTTGATCAAAGCCGGGCTGGAGCCCGGAGAGCGTGTGGTTGTCGACGGGGGCAAGCTCTTGAGCGCCGGCCAGCCTGTGACGTTCGATGGAGGACAGTCGTGAGGAAGCGCATCATCGCTCGTGCCGCTCTGCTCGCTTGCACGCTGGCCACGGCTGGCTGCAAGCAAGAGGCTGAAGTGCCCGAGCCCATTCGCCCGGTGCTCTCGGCCGTTGTCGAACCGAGGCCGTTGTCTGGCGCATCCGCCGCGGGAATTATCGAGCCGCGGTTCAAATCCGACCTGGGCTTTCGTGTGGTCGGCCGGCTCATCTCGCGGCCGGTGAACGTTGGCGATTCTGTTGTCGAAGGGCAGATTCTGGGAACCCTCGATTCCACAGCGCTTGAGCTTGCCGTTCGCTCGGCCAGAGCGGACCTTTCCAAGGCGAAAGCCCAGTTCGTGAACGCCAGCGCTGACGAGGACAGAAAGCGGCGACTGATCGCAACCGATGCCACCTCCAGGCAGTCGGTGGACAACGCCGAGCAGGTGCGAGCCGGCGCCGAAGCCACCGTGGCGCGCGCCCAGGCGAACTTGACCAAGGCCGTCGAGCAGCTTGGCTACGCTCAGCTGAAGGCCGAATTTGCCGGTGTGGTCATCGCGGTTGGCGCCGACGTCGGCCAAGTGGTCTCGCCTGGGCAGAACGTGGTGACGATCGCGCGTCCCGATGTCCGAGAGGCCGTTGTCGATGTCGGGCCGGAATTCCCGGTGCCGCTTCAGATCGGCCTGCCATTCCGCGTGAGCTTGCAGCTCCTGCCCGACGTTTCTGCAGAAGGCCTGATTCGTGAGATTGCGCCGCAGGCCGATCCCATGACGCGGACGCGTCGCGTCCGCATTTCCTTGAACGATCCACCGCCGAGCTTCCGGCTTGGGAGCGACCGTCACGGCAAGGCTCAGCGACGGCCAAACGCTCGATCATGCGGGTGCCTGCATCGGCGGTGCTGACCAAAGACGGCGCGAGCTTCGTCTGGGTCGTCGATCCCGCCTCCAGCACCGTTTCGCTGAACAAGGTCGAGCTTGCCACGAGCGAAGGAGGACTTCGGCTCACCGGCGGCCTCGCGCCCGGCACCCGCGTCGCGACCGTCGGAATTCACAGTCTTAAGCCGGGACAAAAGGTCCGCATTGCAGAGGATACCAACCCATGAAGTCGTTCAACCTTTCCGACTGGGCGCTCGGCCACCGTTCGCTCGTCTGGTTTTTCATGATCGCCTTCATGGCGGCTGGACTGTTTGCCTATCTGCACCTCGGACGGGAGGAGGATCCAGCCTTCACCATCAAGACCATGGTGGTGCAGGCCGATTGGCCTGGTGCGTCTCCCGAGGACATCACACGCCAGGTGACGGACCGGATCGAGAAGAAGCTCGAAGAGCTGGAGTCGCTCGATTACACCAAGAGCGTCACTGTTTCCGGCCGCACCACCGTGTTCGTGTACTTGCGCGACAGCACCAAGGCCGCCGACGTTCCGGCGATCTGGTCGCGGGTCCGCAACATGATTGCGGATATCAAAGGCGACTTCCCGCAAGGCGTCATCGGACCGGGTTTCAATGATCGTTTTGGCGACGTGTTCGGCAACATCTATGCCTTCACCGGCCGATGGCTTGAGCCCGCGGCAACTCCGCGACCAGGTCGAGGACATCCGCGCAAAGGTCCTGACAGTGCCGAATGTCGGAAAGGTCGACATCCTGGGCGCGCAGGACGAGGTCATCTATCTGGAATTTTCGACCCGCAAGATCGCGGCCCTTGGTCTCGACACCCGCGCCGTCATGGCTTCGCTGCAGGCGCAGAATGCCGTCACCCCCTCCGGCCTGTTTCAGGCGGGGCCTGAGCGGATCAGCGTGCGGGTCAGCGGATACTTCACCTCTGAGGAAAGCCTCAAGGCGATCAATCTGCGGGTCAATGACCGCTTTTTCCCGCTGACGAGCGTTGCCAATATCACGCGCGGTTATGCCGATCCGCCGACGACGCTGGTCAGGTTCAAGGGCGAGCCGGCGATCGCTCTCGCCATCGGAATGAAGACCGGTGCCAACCTCCTCGAGTTCGGCGAGGCTCTGAAGGAGCAGATGTCGAAGATCGTAGCCGACCTGCCGATCGGCGTCGGCGTGCATCTCGTCGCGAATCAGCCGGTCGTCGTGGAGCACGCCGTCTCGGGATTCAGCGAGGCGCTGTTCGAAGCCGTGATCATCGTGTTGGTCATCAGCTTTCTCAGTCTGGGCCTTCGCGCAGGACTGGTCGTCGCGATTTCCATCCCGCTCGTCCTCGCCATCACCTTCGTCGTCATGGCGTACACCGGAATTTCGCTGCAACGTATTTCGCTCGGCGCTTTGATCATCGCTCTCGGCCTTCTGGTCGACGACGCCATGATCGCGGTGGAGATGATGGTGGCGCGGCTGGAGGCCGGCGATCCCGTGGAGAAAGCCGCCACCCACGTCTACACGTCCACCGCATTCCCCATGCTGACGGGGACGCTCGTCACCGTCGCGGGTTTCATCCCGATCGGCCTCAACAGCAGCAACGCCGGCGAGTTCACGTTCACATTGTTCGTGGTGATCGCGGTCTCATTGACCGTGTCCTGGATCGTCGCGGTGCTGTTCACGCCGTTGCTGGGCGTTTCCATCCTGCCCGCCAAAATCCAGGGCCATCACGAAGAAAAGGGCCGGGTGGGAAGGCTGTTCCAGCGCTTCCTTCTCGCCTGCATGCACCATCGCTGGACCACCATCGGCGTCACGGTGGCAGCCTTCCTGCTCGCGGTCTTTGGCATGCAATTCGTGCAGCAGCAGTTTTTCCCCTCGTCGGACCGGAGCGAACTGGTCATCGACTGGAACCTGCCCCACAACGCCTCGATCACCGACACCAACACCCAGATGGCGCGCTTCGAGCGCGAGCAACTGCAAGGCAATGACAGCGTCGAGCATTGGTCCACTTACGTGGGCATGGGCGCTCCCCGCTTTGTGCTGTCGTTCGATCTGCAGACGGCGAACGCATGGTTCGGCCAGATGGTGGTGGTCACCAAGGGCGGCATTGCGGCCCGCGACCGCCTGAAGGAGGAGTTCGAAGCGTACTTGAAGAAGACGTTTCCGGGCACGGATACCTTTGTGAAGCTGCTCGAGGTCGGCCCGCCGGTCGGACGTCCCGTGCAATACCGGGTCAGCGGACCAGACATCCGCAAGGTCAAGGAGTTCTCTCAGGAGCTAGCCGGGATTGTGAGAAGCAATCCTCATCTCGGCAACGTGGTGTTCGACTGGATGGAGCCGGCGCGCGTCGTCAGGGTCGACGTCCTGCAGGATAAGGCGCGGCAGCTTGGCGTCAGCTCGGAGGACATCGCCACGACGTTGAACAGCGTGCTCGACGGCACGTCGATCACGCAGGTTCGCGACAGCATCTACCTGGTGAACGTCGTGGGACGCGCCACCGGACCGGAGCGCGCCTCGATCGACACTCTGCGCGATCTCCAGCTTGTCGGGCTGGGCGGCCAGTCGGTCCCGCTCGGCGCCGTGGCAAGGCTCCACTATGAAATCGAGCAACCGACCATATGGCGGCGCTCGCGGATTCCCACCATTACGTTGAAGGCCAGCCCAGCTGACAATGTGCAGCCGAAAACGGTCGTAGACCAGCTCGCGCAGAAGGTCGCGGAATTCACCAAGGCGCTGCCCGCGGGATACTCAGTGGCTACGGGCGGTGCTGTCGAAGAGAGCGCCAAGAGCCAAGCTCCGATCATGGCCGTCGTTCCTCTGATGCTCTTCATCATGGCGACAATCCTGATGGTGCAGTTGCAGAGCTTTCACAGGCTGTTCCTGGTGTTTGCCGTCGCGCCGCTCGCGGTGATCGGCGTTGTCATGGCCCTGCTGCCGAGCGGAGCACCTCTGGGCTTCGTCGCCATCCTGGGCGTGCTTGCCCTGATCGGCATCCTGATCCGCAATTCGGTGATCCTGATTGTCCAGATCGAGGACCTGAAGAAGGCCGGCCGGCCCGCTTGGGATGCGGTGGTGGAGGCCACGGAGCACCGCATGCGGCCGATCTTGCTTACGGCAGCGGCCGCAAGCCTGGGGCTCGTTCCGATCGCGCGCGAGATTTTCTGGGGGCCCATGGCGTACGCGATGATGGGCGGCATCATCGTCGGCACGGTGCTAACGCTGTTGTTCCTGCCGGCGCTGTATGTGGCTTGGTTCCGAATAAAAGAAGAGCACGAACAATGCGCCGAGCGGCTCGCGCGAGCTTCAAGGCGCCGTTACCTCGATGCAAAAAGCCGCCTGAGAAGTCCCAGACGGCCCAAGAGCCCGGGTATGGCTAGCGACGTGTAATGTCCATTATGGAATATTTTGAACGTCCGTCCGTAGACTGACAAGAAAAGTAACCTTTCCAGCACTTGGAACGCACGCTTGTTGCTCGCATGGATGATTACGAGCGCCGCAAGCAGAAGCGTTCATCATCTGATGGTTGAGGTCGATTGTGAACGTGAAGGTCTAGGCTTCGAGCCCGAGGGCTTGTTGTCGGTTCTAGCGTTCAATAAGTACCACGTCCTTATGTCCCTCGATTTCCCAGGTTCTTCAGAATGGTGTGTACCGGCCGTCTTCAGCCGCCGAGAAGAAAATGATTGCTTTGATGCCGTGCTGCGCATCACTTGCTCTCAGGTAGATCGGGAGCTGCTTCTCCAGGTTCCGTTCAAGCGCGGTGTTCTTAGCCAGTTTCATCTCGACGAGCGTCTTGTCCTTTGCGCCCCGCGAAATCTTGTAATCGACAGGCCCTCGCCCGTCGTTGGCCTCTGTACCGACGGCGGAGGGCGAGCCAAACCAAACGAAGCGGAAAATGATCTGGAGGTCGCTCTCTCGCTGGATAGCCTCGCCATCGTGATAGAACATGCGGTGGCCACCTTTATTTTCAATCACATCCTTCAAGTAAGCAAGGCGCTCGTGAGTTCTCGTCGTAGGTTGACTTGCCGGTCTGGTAGAACGTGGTCGTTTCGGCGAGCCAGATCCTGTAACTCCTTCACTTGACCTTGGAATACCCGTTAAGTCTCGTACACCTTCTCGGAGCTGATCTCAGCGGCTGCGTCTCCGGTGTTTTCCTTAATCTTGATGTAGTAGTCGATGAACTCCGGGAAGTTGATAATCGTCCGAGCCGCAGCTGCGTCTTTCTCCTTCTGCGAAATCGCTCGCCGGGATGGGCGAAGTCAAGAAAGCTCTGGAAATAGTTGAACACCTGGCCGCGGAGTTCGGCATCCGGGATTGCGACCGGGATCTTCTCGAAGTCCCGGATCATGTCAGTCCGATTGATCCAGTTTTCATCGCGCGTCAGGATGTCCTTCGGCGTGAGCAGGACGAAGTCGCCGTTCCCATACGGCAGGTCGTAGGTTCCGCGCTCCCAGTTCTCGCTTTCGTAGTTGAACAGCGCCTTATTGACCGTCACCTGTTTGCGCAGGCTCGGGTCGATATGGTCGACTGCGAACTTCTCCGTGTACCGGCAGATGAAATCCTTGAGCAGGTTGGTCGTAAAATCGCTGATCATGTCCCGGCCCACACCACTTCGGACGAGGCAGACCTTCTCGATGTGACTGCTCTTCGTGATTGTTTCCCGACCAAAATCCGAGAACAGTTTTTGAAGGTTGACATTCAGGGCGTCGGCAAAGTCCTTGCCCAAGCCGCTGCCGCCGTTTCCATGGAGAGAGAAGCCAAGCCAGTTCTGTTTCACCTCCGGAAACATGAACCAAGCCTTGACCAAATCATCGTTAATGGCGCCGGCCACGATCTTGTCCCGCAGGAAGATCATGTATCGCAGTGAGCGAAATATTGAATGCGCCGTAATCGTCGACCTTCGGCGGTGTCACCCCGAAAAACTCGTTGAAGAACGTCGCCACCCCGGCCCCTGGCTCGCCGCCCGCCAAGTCCCGGGCAGGTTATATCACCTCTGATTATACGAAGCGGTTAGC
>CAWJGY010000003.1:0-184117 GCA_963842645.1 uncultured Alphaproteobacteria bacterium
CCAAACGACGACATAACAACTGAATTGCCTGCTACGCTGAAAGCCCTACCCGCCATATGAGAGCTCCCCCGATTTGGGGTGTTGCTCTGAGTGTTAATTAGACCGCCTCTTCATAGCCGCCCATGAAGTGAGACTTCACGAAATTCGACGATTGGCTCCACGTAAAGTTTGATGCAGGCACGCGCTTCGTGATGGCGGTCGCTGCGCTGATGCCGCCGTCTGCTGCTCCAGCGCCTCAGCGAGACGCTTTTGCGCTTCTGCGAGCTCGCGGGCACGCTGGCTGAGCTGCTGCTTTAGATTTGTATCTGACGCGCGGCTATGGCGAGCGATAAGTGGCAAAGCGAGCAGAAAACGGCCTTTTGGCACATAGCGGACATCAATGGCCAAAAGCGGACATTCCAGCTCTGATTTGCGATGTCCGTTATTCCCCCGAAAGCAGACATCTGACCCAAAGCGGACATTGGCCAGCATCTCATGCAATCAACCAAATTCGAACTCGTAATCAACCTGAGTACCGTTTGGTCTCACGGTCTCGCCGATGCCGGCTGATATGAGTACTTTGGTAGGGCTGAAAACGGGCTCTCTTAATAGCTGCTTGCTCACTTGGCTCGAAGAAGTTACTCACCCGCGATCACTGGCGGCAAAGCTCAGCGGGCAGGTTGCGCGCGACCTTTTGCAAACTTTACTCGAATCCCAGCGATTCCAGAGGGCCATCGGCCGACAAGCCTAAAGGTGCTCAGGCTAGATTGTTCGTGAAAGCGTAATAGAGCCCTGCTAGCAAAAGCAGGCCGCAGAAAGCTACGAACACAACCACATGATTGCACCACCCGCCCTCATCGTCTTTCCAATTATTTAACGCCACGGGCGGCTCCTTTTACGAATAATGCGCACGGCCGCGCTGCAGTTCCTGGAAATAGAAAAGAAGTCAACGAGAGCGTCAGAAAGCCCCCTCTCCCCGCCGCCCCTGCCGAGAGGATGAAGTCGGTCTTGATGGCGCTTGCAACCTTCTCATCCTCGACCGTCCGCGCATTGAACGCTACCGTGCCGAGATGAGCTTCATGCGAGTGCGCACGGTGTGGCGTGATGGCTTCGAGCACTTTTTCCACCCCTTCGTAGCAAAGGTAGGCTCCGCCAATCATGAGAAGTGGCGTGACCGTCCAGGGAAAAAAATTTCTCAGCGTCAAAGCAGTAGGAAGTAGAATAAGAAGCTTGTTGCGAAGTGATCCCAACGCGATTTTGCCCACGATTGGTAGTTCGCGCTTGGCGGCAAATCCGATTACGTAACTTGGAGTGACTGCGGTGTCATCGATGACGACGCCGGCGGCCTTGATCCCTGCCTTTGCAGCTTGACTGGCCACGTCATCAAAAGTAGCTGCTGCTACCTTTGCGATCGCCGCGATATCATCGAGAAGGGCGATCAGTCCGATGCTCACGGATAACCTCGATCCAAGCGGCCAGGGCTATTACGGCAGTAAGGGGAACACCCGTGATGTCCGACTGTTCCCTTGAACAAGTACGGCGCAAAGAACCGCTGAAGATGAGTGACTTCCTATTTGTCGCCCAGTCTATAGTCGCAGCTCTGGATATCCGTTGTACCTGCGAAAACCGACTACGGCAGTGCCGATTGTGCGCGCGCTAAGCGGCAAGCACCGCGCCGCAGATAGCCCATGTGGCGGGATGTAGGGTGCGACCGCTGGGCTGGGGCAAGTCGACGTGGCACGCCTCTTCACCGCCTTAAGGTAGCTGAGAAAAGCTCCGAGGGTATCTCCGCGTTGTCGAGATCCGTCACAAGCAATAATCTTATGAGATCGCCGTCTACCGCCCCATGGACCCCTTCAATTTTGTGGGGCCGATCGAGCTGATGCACGGTGTGCGATCCGTTCTTGTCCACGATGCCGACGGCTGCGCCCGCGCACGGTCCGTCGTGGTAGTTGTCATCGGTGTTCTCTGCGACGGCGGTGAATACGATCGAACAATCTGGCAAGGGCGTCGCGTCGGTGAAGCACAACGGAATCCCGTCAATCTGACCTAGATCAACTTTTGTGATTGTCGATGGCATGATTTTCCGGGTCTCTTGAGAATTTAGAGCGTCAAGGAAATCCGAGAGCTGAAATCCTATAATGGCGTTTTCGGATTGGCGCTTGTTACCGCGCTGGAACAACAGCATCTCGTCGCCGCTGACGATAGCACCTTCGATGTTGAGCGCAGGAAACTCGCTGTCCAGTGGAGCAAGAATAGGCGAAAGATCGACGACGCGCGGTGAAACGCAAACGGTGCCTTGCGTGTCTAGTGCGAGCAGAGCGCCCATGCGGCGATTGCTTCGGGAACCAGAACCGAGCGCCAAAAGCGCACCGTGAGGGTAATCCCCAAAGGCAGGAAGCAGCGTGAGCGCTTCAAGGTCAGGCTTTTTCTTCTTGCGCTCTCGTTTGGCCTCTGGCAGCGCGCCGTCAAACAGCTGGATTAGATGACCTGGTTCGCAGTCTGCCGCGCGAAACACACCGAGATGAAGCTCATCGTCAGCAATCACGTATATTAAAGAATTGATGCACACTAGCCCGCTTGCGGCGGCTAAATGTAAGGGTCGCCCCGTGGTCGACGCAGCTGAAAGATTGAGCTCGCGAATCTTCGTGAGAATGGTCATTTTAGTCATGGTAGACGAAGAACAGAAGAATGCGCCACTTGCAATCCTGCGCCGGCGACTAGCGCGGCCGCGCGCAGTTCGCCGATTTGCTCGTAGGCAGCTTCGATTTCTCGCTCCGAGCTGCCACGAACGTGCAGCTCAACCCAATCGCTCGGGGAAAACAGGAATAGTCGTGGCGCTTCGCGACCACCGACGGGCTGGTGGCGGACATCTCGCGACCAGCGCCACAATCTCAGTCGAACAATATTAGCGCTGCGGCGTATTCATCGTACCACCGCCCGGCCTGCTCACAATTCCCCCGGATGACATTACGAAATAGCCGACTGCAATTCCGACCACGACCGCGAACAGCGTCACCAAGATTACAGTTCTATTCATCTGTGCCTCCAGCGGCGTTAACCATGCCACCATCCCGCCCGAAACCTAAACGGGAGTTCGGGCTTATCTCCCCAGATGCGGCGCGCTTACTCGGGGACCGAGCGTGCCATACGCCACCAAGAAGACTATCGCCGCCTGGCGACGTGAAATCGTGCAAGCCCGCATCAAACTTGCCAGTGACGGCCTACCTTCCGCAACCATCCGCGAATTATGGACCATCGTGGACTGCCGCGAGGCATGCCTCAAACTGAGCGGCGCGGACTTCAAAGCCGAAATGGAGTTGGTCGACCGGGAAATGGAGGCCGAACTCATGCCGAAACGGCACGCAAGCTAAGCCGCTAAGCGGTGGCGAACTCGACAACCTCGACATCAACCGTGCGCGAGTTTCCGCATTCGGCGCAAACGTAAGTCCGAAACTCAGCGTGGGTCCACGTTTCTGCAATCACCCGCTGCACTTCCATCGAAGTCATACAGATTTCGCACTGCGGTATAGACCGAGCTCGCCTTGCCTGCATGGCAGGACCTCCGGCATATCGCGGTACAATATTTCGAAGTGATTTTTGTTCCTTCGTTCGGTTCAAAGGTCGCGCCCGACATCCGGAGCCGTTGCTCGACCACAACGACGAACTCCGGCGGTGTTGCCGCATTATTCGTTATAACGAAAACGGCCCCCAAACTGGAGGCCGCTTCCGATCCCGTAATAGAACGAGTTAGTTGGTGGTGCAGACCTTGACCGACTTCATGCTGGTCTCAGCTTCGGTACGGGTCTTGTAGACCTTGCCGTCACCGATGATTGTGGTTTCAGTCATGGTCGTAGGCTTCTTGTCAACAATCGTGCACTTCTTAGTCTTTACGTCCTGCACGACATAGAACTCATCGGCCGCCAGCGCGGGGGCGGCGAACGCGACGAGCATTGCAAGTGTGGCAAACTTCTTCATAGTAATTCTCCCAGTGGAAGTGACGCGATACAACGACCATCGAGCAAAACAGTTCCAACCGTACGGCGGGAGCAATGGACGCAGGTAGAAGTTTAGAGAGTTTAAAAGCCCGAGGTCGCGTGGCGGTCGAATGACGAGTACGAGCGCGAATTCGCCGAGGCGGATAAATCGGAGGTAGCGCTAGCGAACGCATTTCGCGCCTGCGCCGATAGTTTGGGCCGCTCGGGCTTAACGGTCGCTGCTGTTACCGTTTGAACGGATCTCATATCTTTGGCGAGCTTTGCGGTAATCGGAGGTAAAGGTTCCGGCTTCGCAACGCCCTTGGCAAGCGCTGCTCTGACCTCACGAGCGCTCTCAATTCGTTGTTCAAGAATTGTCTTCTCTGATTCGGCCTTTTGAGATGGGGCAATAGAGGCGCTTGCCACGATCATCAGACCGATGCCTGCGCAAAAAATAAGCGCGGCGATAGCAGCGGAGTACATGACTACTGCAGCGGATACTTTTCGAACTTCGGACATGAACGGTCTTTCATCTCTCCTCCCGCCAACACAAGCGAAAGGCACCGTCCCCAGTTCCCGAATAGATCGGAAATGATTAGCACTCCTAAAGTCTGTCGCCGTGGTTAAACCGTTGGGCGCAGCATGACTGGAATTCCAGGTCGGGATGTTGTCGAAATGGTCCCGGTCGCATGCCCTGCCCTACACTTCCGATAAATTCGCGAAAGAGAGATCAGTGTCGTTATACGGAACTAATTCGCTTCATAGCGGGCTGAGCTCAGTGCGATAAAAGAGAAAGCGGCCCGGGATCATTGCATCGGGCCTTTATACGTTCCAAACATTGCCAGATGTCGCCTCGGTTATTACCCTGCACGAGCCAAAACGGTGAGCTGACCTGAGAACATCCGCGGGCAACATGCGAGAGAATTTCAGGTCTCTGGAACATAACGCCCCGGGGCGGATTGCCCCCCGAGCATGCCGTTAAAACATCGTGGCGGCTTTTTCACGATTGATCGGAGTACCATCATGAACGTCTGTTCCAAGGTTGTCGCTGCGGCGCTGATGACAGCGGCGGCGCCGTTTCTACGCGTTCCAGCCAGCGCGATGCCGATCGCATCGCTGGCGGAGCCACAGAGCCATTTAGCGGCGCCGGCTGAAGCCGTGCAGTACCGCCGTGGCGGGCGTGGCTATTGGCACGGCGGTCGAGGCTATGGCCGGGGCTATGGTTACGGCGGCGTCGGCGCAGGACTGGCCGCGGGGGCCATCATCGGCGGCGCGATCGTCGGCAGCGGTGCTTATGGCTATGGGCCTTCCGGCTACCGCGGCTACGGCTACGCCGCACCGGGCTATATCGAGGACGATCTCGACGACGGCTATGTCGCCGTCGCACCGCGCGGCGGTGACGGCGCAGCCTACTGCGCGCAGCGCTACCGGTCCTACGACCCGGGTTCGGGCACCTACCTGGGCTATGACGGCCTGCGTCATCCCTGTCCCTAAGCGGCGAGAAATGTCCGCTTTGAGCCATTAGCCGACATGACGGCCCCGACTAGCTATGTCCGCTTTACCTCCGAAGCGGACATTTGGCCGACGGTCGGCATGTCCGTCTTTTTTCCGTGACTGAGAAGGTTTGGCCATTTTCCTTATCAGTTGTGCGAACTGGATAGGATTTGCCCAATATCCCTATCAGTATTGATCCAATGGTAGGGCTATGTCGGCCTCATGACGCGGCGATGGTTCCTCGTTGCGCAAAGTCATTATCAGATCGGCAAATTTCTGCGCAGCGCTCGCGCAGAGGGCGCGATTGTAGTGCTCTTCTGCAACGGCCGGGTCAGTGTGATGCATCAATGCACTGCCGAGATATGGTTGGTCGCCGGCATGCACAGCGCAGGTTGATACCCCAGAGGTTCGAAACAGATGCGGGCTGACATCGACACCCACCGTGGCCAGCGTCGTCTGCTTTATGACTCTTTCGACGGCCGAATATGTCATCGCACTCCCGTCGTTCGACGACAGCCACAGACAGGCTGAAGCATCATCTGTCCGCGCCAAAATCGGCCGATGAATACGGAGATATCGATCAACCCAAGGGATCAGGGTTGGATCAACCAATCGTTCGTCGGGTCGTTTTTCCTTGGTATCCGAAGCCGAGAGAACGATCCACCACGTGCCATTGACCTTGCGGAACGTGCCTCCGATCTCGAGCGCGGCAAAATTCTTGAGGCGAAATGGGTGGAATGCCAAGAACGCGAGCATGAGACCGTCGCGGAATTGTCGCGCACGGCCGAGTGCCGATCGATGGGAAGCGGCATCTGCCTCGATCATTAAGGTCATGCCCGCATCCACGAGGACGTTTGCATAGATCAAACGATCAAACTTGGATCGCGGCACCATGACCAGCGCGAGATCTCTCTCGATCTCGCGCAGCCAGGTGAAGTCGCGCTCCGGCGCCAGCAGCTGCGACATGCGGCGCAATTTGTAGATCGTGCCATAGACCGTCACTGAACTGACCCGTGCCTCAAGCTCTAGTTCGGAACCGAGCGACCCGATCGGGCGCGACATAGCCGACCGCTTGGGCATTGCGATCAAGTCCCTCGGTGCGCTCGATGTGGTCGAGGAAGTATCCGTAACGTCTGGCAAGGTCGCGGCGTGTGATGTCTCGCATATGCGCTGCTCCGCCGCCTCGTTTGAGGCGTTCGGCAGGCCGGCAGGCCGCCACCCAAGCCAATCGATCGGCATCCGGCCAACGTTCCAGCGGCAGGGATCGAACCTTGTTGGCGGTATCGAACGACGCAGGTTCCGGCTTCATTTTACCTCGCTGTTCAGCCGCCATCAGGGCAGGATTTCCTGAGCTTGCCTATCATGGCGCCAAACATGATGTTGGCCTGCGTGGTTTCCAATCCGCAGTAGAACTTGATCGTGGTTTGTAAATTGCGATGTCCCAGTATGCGCCGGACGGTCTCGTAGTCCCCCGGATGGTGCTTGAGCCAAAGCGCCGCCGCCGCGTGGCGGAACTGATGAGTGGTAATGACCAGTCCGATGGCTTTTTCAATCCGTTCGGCGATCTGATCACTTAACGTCTTGGCATCTTTGTGACCGCCAGCCTCGCCGGGGAACAGCCAGAGCTCATTCGAGCCTCGCAGCAACGATGGACGAAACTCATGGACATACTCGTCGATGAGCGCGGTCAATTCGGTATCCAGCGGATGGTCGAGGTCGATGCGGTTCTTCACGTCATACTGCGGGAACACCAATCGATAAGGAGTGTCGCTCCCGCCTGGCTTGATCAGATTCTGGTCCAGCATGATGCGGCTGAGGTTCCCGAGGCGGACCGGGGCGACCGTTTCGATCCCGATCGCGACTGCCAGCTGCGCAGTGACGGCGGCCTTAATTGGCGCCTCGTCCCGCCAAAGGCGCGCTTGCTTCATCAAGACAGCCGGAAGATTGACCACCCTGGCCCAGACATCGCCGCTCAGAACCTGACGAATGACCACCTGATTCTTGGGAGTCATCCCGTTGCGGCGGTAAGTTTCGAGGGAGTCGCGGATTTCCAGGAGTTGGTCCAGCGTCTCCTCGTCGAAACAGCCCAGCTCGCGGGCCATCGACAAAAATCTCGAGGCCAGGTCGATGGTGTAAGTGCTGGGTTCTTCTCCAGCCGCCTTCCAATAGGCATCGATGATGGGGCCGGCGACTTCAGGGTCGAGCAGCACCTTCAGCGAGGTGAGCTGCGTGATCGGAACGCCCTCACCCACTGCAGTGCAGGCGGCCGCCACGATCGACGCTCGCCGCATCTTGATGGTCGAATCCTTACAAGGCCGAACGCGCTTGCCGTTCCCGGTCCGGCGGATCCGCTTCAGTCCCAGGAGATGATTTTCGAGGTCGGTCCGCAGCCCTTCCGGGAACTCGTCCCAGGTTGGCCCCGCCATGGTCTTGATCGCCGGCTCCAAAAGCCGTTGCGCGGGCCAGCCCTCGATCATCTCGGCGCAACCATTCCACACCCGGGCGATCGCCCGCCGGGCGGCGGTGTCGGTTGCCAACGCCGTGGTCTCGGCGCGGTAGCGCATGTAGCGGTCGAGGACCGCTTCGTCGACCGCGCCGGGTGCAATCCCCTGGGCCGAACAATAGCGCATCAAGGATGACAACACCGAACGGCTGCGCGTGTCGGTCAGCTTCCTCCGAAGAACATCCCAGTCGGCAGTAAACGGCATGCCCCGGCTCGGCACGCCCTTCTCCTTGCCGAACCACATAAGCGCCGCGCGCGCGTTCGATTTGTGGTTCGCCAGCGTCTTGGCGTTCGCCCCGACCAGGGCGTGATGAAGACGACCGATGGCAAAGCGCGCCGCCGTCCAGCGCGCCGGGATGGTCTCCCACGGCTTGTTCATCGCCTTGGCGATCTGGCGCAGTGCACAGAGCCAGTACGACCGGAGGCGGACGGGCAGATCGGTTGCAGCCTCGATCGCCTTCGCCACGTCGGCGAAGGAAGGCTCGAGCAGAACTCGTTCACTCATTGGGATGGCGTCCTTGGCGCCGGGTGGATGACGGGGATAGCCCCTGAGGTTATTTGGTGTATATCGGGAAGATGTCAACAGTATATCGGCTACATGTACTGACATCGTTGTTCCCAATATTCAGTATACTCCATTCTCGATAGTGTATTTCGATGTATTGCGATGTATTCCCGTTCGCGTGTTTTGGCGCTTGTGGACGTCAGCGCTGGTGGGATTTCAACCACTCCAGAAGCGCGACTTCGAGGCTGCTGATCTCGGCCTTGATACGATCCAGGGTGTCTTTGCTCTCGCGCTCAGAGACCGGGAAATCTTCGGCGTCGCGGGAATGGGTGGTGGGCGCACCAGGGCTCGAACCTGGGACCCGCTGATTAAGAGTCAGCTGCTCTACCAACTGAGCTATGCGCCCGGGTCGCGCTGCGGGAGGAACCCGCAGGCCGGTGCTGTAGCAAAGCGGGGCGTGGCTGTCCAGCAAACCGGTAGATTGAAAAAGCCGTCTCGCTCGCCCGCCGAAACACGACGAAGCCGCCGGGGTTGCCCGGCGGCTTCTTAGACCGCAGTGATCGGTGGGGAGGAGGAACGCTCGCTGCGGCCGTTTTATTTAGAGGTTCCGCCTCAGCGGGCGTTGTCGGCGCGGCGCTGCCAGTGGCCTGGACCGCCACCGGGCCGCCCGCCCATGCGCAGCAGCATGCCAAAGCGGCGCTTCTGGCCATCGTCGAGGCTCTTGTAGAGCGGCTCGGCGGCATCGGCGAGCTTCTTGAGGCCCGTGGCGCGGGCGGTCATCGCATCGGCGCCCTGGCGCAGCCGCGTGATGGCATCCGGTCGAGGCTGCTGCTGGGCGTTGTCGCCACCGCGCCGCGCTTCGCGGCGGGTCGCCATGCGGTCGGCGCGCTCCTTGGCGAGGTCGCGGATCGCGGCCTCGACCGCGGGCCAGTTCTTCTCCTGCTCGGCGGTGAGCTTCAAACCGGCCTTGAGGCCGGCGACGCGGGCATCGGTCAACGCAGCGACATCCTCGGCGCTCGGCCGAAAGCCTTGGGCATCGTCGTGGTTGCGACTGCTGCCCCTGTTGCGCAAACGCAAGACCCGCGCCTGCGATGGTGAGAGCGATCGTGCCGGCAAGAATTCTTTTCATCATGGCCGCCTCCTGATGGCGTGTTGGATGAATGCCATAGTGGGGCACGACGCGCCGGACTCAAGTTAAAGTTTGGAAATGACGCGGTGCAAAGCTGAACGTGCATTTATCGATGCGGCGCAATTGTGTCGCGCAAGACAACAAAAAATGCCGCGCCCGTTTGGAGCGCGGCATTTTGATTTGCAGATGCTGCTTGGCTCTTCACCCGACGTCGGTCGAATGCACACGGCCTTCGCTGACGGCGACGCTTCCTCGCTGGCGGCGCACCATCAGCTTGTTAAGCGCGCCGAGATAGGCTTTCGCCGACGCCACCAGCGTGTCCGGATCGGCGCCGCGCGCGGTCACCGAGCGGCCCTCCCCCGCGAGCCGCACCGACACCTCGGCCTGCGCGTCGGTGCCTTCGGTCACCGCATGCACCTGGTAGAGCTCGAGCTTGGCCTCGTGCGGCACCAGCGACTTGATGCAGTTAAAGATCGCATCGACCGGGCCGTTGCCTTCGCATTCCTCGATCAATGATCGGCCTTCGATGTCGAGCTTCATGGTGGCACGCTGCGGCCCGCGCGTGCCGGCGATCACCGAGAGCGAGACAAGCTTCACGCGGTCCTGCGCGTGCGCGATCTCCTCGTCGACCAACGCCTCGATGTCTTCGTCGTAGATCTGCTTCTTCCTGTCAGCCAGCGCCTTGAAGCGCGTGAATGCGTCTTCGAGCTGGTTACTGCCGAGCTTGTAGCCCAGCTCCTCGAGCTTATGCACGAAGGCGTGGCGGCCGGAGTGCTTGCCCATCACCAGCGAGGTCTGCTTCACGCCGACGGTCTCCGGCGTCATGATCTCGTAGGTCTGGGTGTGCTTGAGCATGCCGTCCTGGTGGATGCCGGACTCGTGGGCGAAGGCGTTGCGCCCGACGATTGCCTTGTTGAACTGCACCGGGAACGAGGTCGCCGCCGACACGAGCTTGGACGCGCGTGTCAGCATAGTCGAGTCGATGTTGGTCCAGAACGGCAGCACGTCGTTGCGCACATTGATCGCCATCACGACCTCTTCGAGCGCTGCGTTGCCGGCCCGCTCGCCGATGCCGTTGATGGTGCACTCGATCTGCCGGGCGCCGGCGTTCACGCCGGACAGCGAATTGGCCACCGCCATACCGAGATCGTTGTGGCAATGCACCGAGAAACGCGCCTGGTCGGAATTCGGCACCGCCTCGCGCAGCTTGATCATGAGCTTGAAGTACTCCTCCGGCACGGTGTAGCCGACCGTGTCGGGGATGTTGATGGTGGTGGCGCCGGCCTTGATCGCGGCCTCGACGCAACGGCACAGGAAATCGAACTCGGTGCGGGTGCCGTCCTCGGCCGACCATTCGACGTCGTCGGTGTGGCTTCGCGCGCGCGTCACCTGCGCGATCACCATCTCGTAGACTTCGTGCGGCTCCTTCTGGAGCTTGTATTTCATGTGCACCGGCGAGGTGGACAAGAAAGTGTGGATGCGCTTGCGCTTGGCCGGCTTGATCGCCTCGGCGCAGCGGTCGATGTCCTTGAAGGCCGCGCGCGACAGCCCGCAGATCACCGCGTTCTTGGAACGGATTGCGATCTCGTGGACGGCCGCGAAATCGCCTTCCGAGGCGATCGGAAAGCCAGCCTCGATGATGTCGACGCCCATGTCGTCGAGCAGCTCGGCGACCTCGAGCTTCTCGTCGTGGGTCATGGTCGCGCCGGGACACTGCTCGCCGTCGCGCAAGGTGGTGTCGAAGATGACGACGCGGTCCTTCTCGGACTTCGTCTGCGTACTCATGGAAATGGTCCTTCTCGCTTTGCGCCCTTTAGAGCGCTCCGGGGTTGCTGTGATCTGCGAACCCCCTGAGTGCCCAGGCGCAAGCGCCCAGCCGGCCCTCAGGGGCAGATAAGCAGCAGGAGCCCGCCGAGAATGAGGGCAGCATCCGGCCGGACCTGAACGGCCCCCGGAGCGATCGCGCAAATGATGCGGCGCGTCGACATTGCCCAAATCCTCGTTATCGGCCGTTCCAGGGTGGCGGAAACGGGTTAACCCCGCGTTAACCTAGGCCGTCCGATGGCCTTATGTAGCGGATGGGGTGGCCGGCCCGCAAGGGCGGGCGCCCGCGCCCTGCCCTCCGCCGGCCGCGCCCGATTCGACAATCAGCGGCTAATCCGGGCCAGACGCTTAGCTCAGAGCTGCTTCACCGGGGTCGGATCGAGGTTGAAGATGCGCGCCGCGTTGAGGCCGAGAATGTTCCTCTTCGCCTCCTCCGACAGGAACGGCAGGTCGGTGATCTCGCTCGGCAGGTCGAAGTCGAAATGCGGCCAGTCCGATGCATACAGAAGCTGGGTGTCCGCCTTGATCATGTCGAGCGTGCATTCGAGCGCCTTGAGGTTGTTCGCCTCCATCGGCTGCGTCGTGTACCAGCAATGATCGCGCATGTATTCGGACGGCAGGCGCTTCAGATGCGGCGCCTCCGACGGGCGCATCAGGAACTGGTCGTCAAGGCGCTGCATCACGAACGGCACCCAGGCGAGCCCTGAACTCGATCCAGATCACCTTGAGCTTCGGAAAGCGGACCGGCATGCCGTTCAGCACCCAGTTCGTGCAGTGCACGATGTTCGGCCAGGCGAAGCCCAGCGCGTGCATGCCGAGGAAGCGGTTGACGGTCTTGAGCGAGGGATCGTCCCAGTGGTAGCCGGCGTGGAAGGAGAGCGGCATACCGGTCTCCTCGATCATGCGGTAGAGCCGCATGTATTTGTTGTGATGCACCGGCGAATGCCGGGTCGAGGGGATGGCGTAGCCGATGATGCCTTTCTTGCCGGCGGTCTCCTTGACGATGCGCTCGCACTCTTCGGGCGAATGGAACGGCAGCACCGCCAGGAACTTAATGCGGTCTTCTGCCGCGAGCAGCTTCTCCTGCATCCACTTGTTGTAGGCGCGCGACAGCCAGACTTCCATTTCCGGCTGGGGATGCATGCCCAGGAAAAGCATGGGTGTCGGAAACACGACCATGTTGTCGACGCCGAGCGAATCCATGGCGCGACGGGTGAGCGTCACGTCGCGATGCACGCTCGTGTCCTCGACCTTCTCGCGCAAGCCGTCCTGATGCGGAATGCGGCCGCCGACGCTCTGGTAGCGCAGGCCGAGATCGCCGTTGAGGCCGTAGGGAGGCGCGCCGATACGGTCACGGTGGAAGTACATCGCCTGATCGCGGATGACCGGATCGTCGATATATTGCACCACCTCGCTCCACGACACCGTCTCGACATGATGCGCGTCGACGTCGACCACGAACCAGTCTTGCAGCTTGCGCCGGCGGGCGGCGATCTTCGCGTGTCTCAGGATCTCGCGGCTGTCGGTCGAGGTGTCGATCACCTGGGCCGGCAGCATTTGCGGCACGCCGACGATTGGTTGATTCATGGCTTGCTCCTTGCAACGCTTCCTGAGTGATGGCTGTCGATCTGGTCCGGCAGGTTTTCGCCGGGTCTGCGCCGAAACCAGAGCCCAAGCTCCATCGGCCCGAGCCCCACATCGCGCAGCATCTCGGAGACCGCCACTAGCATCTCGGTCGCGGTCAGCGTCTCCGCGCCCTCCTGCACGATGGCCGGCACCGGGCGATCCTCGAGCTCGGACTTGGCGTAGTAGAGACGCACCGCGGCCGTGACGATCTGAGCCAGCGCCTCGTCGGACACGCGCGCGGCCTCGCCCTTCGTCACCAGCTCCTTGGCGGAGCGGTGGAGGTCGGCCGCGTAGCGGTCGATCCAGCCGTACTCGTCGTTGGCGCGCGCGCCCAGAGGCAAGTTCTCAGACGACGACATAGATGTGGCCGTCCTTCTCCTCGAGGTTCACCTTGCGCAACTTGATCTTGCCGGAACCTTGATTGATGCCGGTCTTGAGGTCGAACTCGTAGCCGTGCCACGAGCACACGATGTTGGTGACGTTCTCGTCGTAGGCCAGCGCCCTGACGTGGTCGTTGCTGTCGATCGGTTCGAGCACGCGCTTGTAGATGCGCCCTTGGCAGACTGGACCCGAGCGGTGCGGGCATTCGTTGTGCCAGGCCACGAGCTGGCCATCGACCCTGAACACGCCCACTTCCGTGCCGTCGCACGACATGACCCTGCGGTCACCGTCCTTCAGTTCGTCCGCGCGGCACACGAGATACGGTTTGGGCATCCCTCACTCCGTTAGGCAGTTCCCCCGGGAACCCGGCCTCTCATGGCCGGTCGCCGGGCCATCCTCCAGGTCGCCCGACCATAGGCGAATCGAGGCCCCTTTTCCAAATTATTGCTCGAACTTGATGTTCGCCTCTTTGACGACGGCGGACCAACGCTGCACCTCGGCCTTCATTTGCGCCGTGAGTTCCTCCCCGGTGCTGCCGATCGGGGTGGCCGCCAGCGTTTTCATGCGCGCCTTGAAATCATCGGTCGCCGCGATCTGCCGGCACGCCGCCTCAAGCTTCTTCACGATCGGCATGGGGGTCCCTGCCGGTGCGAGCAGGCCGAACCAGGTTCCCCCGACCACGTCCGGCACGCCAGCCTCGGCCAGCGTCGGCACGTTGGGAAGCTCAGGGTTGCGGGACGGGACCGTCACCGCCAGCGCCCGCAGATTGCCGGAGCCCAGTTGGGGCACGGCAACCGGCGTCTCCACGAACCCAAAAGCGGTCTGGTCGCTCAGTAGGCTGGTGATCGATTCATTGCTGCTGCGGTAGGAAATCGCCGTCGCCGGCGCACCGGTCTTGAGCTTGAAGTGCTCAATCGGCAGCGTGAACACTGGCGATGGCGTCGGATAGTTCGCCTTGCTGGGATTGGCCTTGAGCCACGCCACCAGCTCGGCGATGTTTTGAGCAGGGTGGGATTTGTTCACGAGGACAACAAGCGGATAGTCCGCCATCAGCGAGATCGGGATGTAGTCCTTGAAGATGTCGTAGGGGATCTTATCCCAGATCGCCATGCCGACGGTCATGGCGCCGGGCGCAGCGCCGAGCAGCGTGTAGCCGTCGGGAGTCGATTTCGCGACCGTGTCCGGTGCGAGCCGTCCGGCGGCCCCAGGCTTGTTCTCTATCAGGAAGGTCCCGCCGAGGTTTTCCTGCAGCTTCTGGGCAACGATGCGCGCGACGGTGTCGGTACCGCCGCCCGCGCCGAACCCGATAACGATCCTGACTGTGCGGTTGGGATAATCGATGTGCTGCGCACGCGCTACGACGGGCCACGCCGCCGAGGCGCCCACCAGAGTGAGAAATTCACGACGCTTCATTGTCACCCTCCAAAACCCCGGCAGCGACATCGTACCGGTCCTCTCGTCATTTCGGAAAGGGGCTTCAGCAAGCATTGACCTTCTCGCTCCCATCAAACAGGCGTAGCCTGTTGACACCACAGGCTCCCGCTGGGCTGCGGGTACACGGCATTGCGAAGACCGTGGAGGAAACGACATGACGCTTCCGCGCCGCAACTTCCTGCATCTCGCTGCGGGCGCTGTGACCCTGCCGCTTTTCCCGCGTCTTGCGTCCGCGCAAGCCTATCCGTCACGGCCGGTGCGGATGATCGTCGGCTTTCCCGCCGGCAACGCACCCGACATCGTCGCGCGTCTCATGGGGCAATGGTTGTCGGATCAGCTCGGCCAGCCCATCGTGATCGAGAACCGGCCGGGCGCGGCCAGCAATATCGGCATGGAAGCCGCCGTGCGAGCACCGCCGGACGGCTATACGATGATGATCACGGTCTTGACCAACGTGTTCAACGCAGCGCTCTACACCAACCTCAATTTCAATTTCCTCAGCGACGTCACGCACGTCGCCGGGATCGCCAACGCCCCCTATGTCGTGGTCGTGCCGCCGTCGTTCCCGGCCAAGACCATTCCGGAGTTCGTCGCTTACGCCAAAGCGAATCCAGGAAAAATCAATTTCGCATCCGGCGGCAAAGGCGCCTCGTCACATATCTTTGCCGAGCTGTTCAAGATCACGGCCGGCGTCGATCTGGTTCACGTGCCCTATCGAAGCAACTACATCCCTGACCTTCTCACGGGACAAGTGCACGTGCTGGTCGCGCCGATACCCCAGGCGCTCGAGCTCGTTCGCAATGGCCAATTGCGCGCGCTCGCGGTCACGACCACCAAGCGCCTGGACGCGCTGCCGGACATCCCAACCGTAGGGGAATCCGTGCCAGGCTACGAGGCGATCGGCTGGTATGGGCTGGGCGTGCCCAAGAACACACCGCCCGATATCGTCAGAAGGCTCAATGAGGCAACGAACAAGTCTCTCGCCGATCCCAAACTCAAGGCCCGGCTGGCCGATCTTGGTGTCGAGCCGATGCCGCTAACCCCTGCCGAATTCGGAAAGTTCGTCACCACCGAGTCCGACAAGTGGACCAAGGTGATCAAGGCGGCGGGCGTCACACTGGACTAACTCGCACTCCGCAACGCCGGCATGCACTCGCGGGCGAACAACTCGATGGAATGTCTGGTCTCATCGAGCGTCAAGTCGCCGAAAGAAAATTGCCCGACGAAATAGTCAGCCCCCGCCTCCGCCATCTGCTTGCGGATGATTTCTGTTACCGTGCGCGGTGAGCCGCAGAGACCGCGGCCGTCCGCTTGGATCGCCGAAAACTCCGCCGGGCGCGGATGCGACGGCATCCGGTCATAGACCTTGAACAGGTGCACAAAGCTCGCCTGCCACACCGGATAGGCGCGCTCGGCGAGCCGCAGGGCCTCGGCGTCGGTATCGGCCACCACCAGCATGCGGCCGAGCCCGAATTTCGGCATCGGCCCGCTGCGGCCATTTTCTTTCCAGGCCGTGCGATAGGATTCGCTGAAGCCACGCGTGGCCTTGACGCCGTCGAGGCTTATGACATTCAGGCCCTGCTTGGCGCTGCGCGCGGCGCTGTCGTTGGCATGCACGCCATACCAAATCGGCGGATGAGGCTGCTGCAGCGGCGTCATCTCCATCGGCACGTTGTCGAAATTGAAGTGCTTGCCCTTGAAGCTCACCGTACGTTCGCGAAGCCCCTGCACGACGATCGCCAGCGACTCATCGTAGATATCGCGGGCCTCCGCCGGATTGGTGCCGAACAGGTCCAGCTCGATCGGCGACGCGCCGCGTCCGAAACCGACATCGAGACGTCCGCCGCTCATCTGATCGAGCATGCAGATTTCCTCGATCATGCGGAGCGGATGGTAGAGCGGCAGCGCGTAGATCATCGGACCGAAGCGCAACCGCTTGGTGCGTTGCGCGACTGCCGCCAGGAACACGCTCGGCGACGGCGCCATGCCGAGCGGCGTCGCGTGATGCTCGGCGAGATGGTAGGCGTGGAATCCGGCGCGATCGAAAAGCTCGACCACCGCCAGCCGTTCCTCGTAGTAGTCCGCCAGCGACGAGGGGCTGCGGTCGAGATGATCGAAGATTCCAAATTCCATCGTGGCCTTAGGCTATATCAACGCGGACGTCAGGCAACCGGCAAAAAAGCAGACCGGATTTGCCCAGTTCAACCTCGCCACGCTTCGGTCAAGAACGCAATGATGAAATCCTGCACCATCGGATCGAAATCGGCAGGGCTACGCACGACTCTGATGTCGCTCAGCTCGGGCTGATTTTGCTGCGCCAGGACACCGAGAATTTTGGCGCGCAACGTGTCGGCGTCCTCGCGCGCCTGCAGTACTTTGATATGCGCCAGACGCTGCCCCGCGAGTACGGTATGCCAACCATGCTCCGCAACCAGGTCGGCGGGCGTCAGGCCGGTTTCCTCGCGCAGCTCACGCCACACGTTGGCGTCGAAGTCGACCTTGGTGCCGACGATGTCGCTTCGATCAGGCGTACCGGAGGGAAAATAGATATGCCCCTCGTTCGCAGTGTGCCGTGACATGACGCCCAAGAGGAATGCGCCGTCGGCGGCGCGCAACGCACTTTGGGCAAAGCAATCCTTTGCGCCTGCTTCCGGGCGCCCCCAGTCACGCCAGGTCAGAAAGCTTGCGTAATCCACTTCAGCCAGCGATCCGCGGAAAACCGATCCGTCGATCGTGTGTTCACGCAGCATCAGTACGCGGCCGTTCCAGATCGCCGGATTGTCTTGCTGCCGCGCGGCGAAATGAGCATCGATCTCGCGGCGATGTTGGTCGGCGAACGGCCATGGGCGCGGCGCGAACGTCATGTCCACGCGGTCGATCCGAAGAACGGGTATTTCGCTCATTGGCCGGTGTGTAGCGCCATCGCGCTTGGCGGGCAACGCCAGGCCCGTCACGTCTCGATCATGCCTTCGCTGACGATGACGGCATCCCCGCCGACCGTCGCGGAGTCGAGACTTCCAGCGCGAATAGCAAATGACAGATGCAGCACGCTTGGCCGGCCCATTTCGGTGCCTTGCTCGATGGCGACATCGTGGCGGCCATCGCCGCGGTCTGCCGCAATCACACCGGCGAAGGCTGCAACCGCCGAGCCGGTGGCAGGGTCCTCCACGATCCCCATCGCCGGCGCGAACATGCGGGCGTGATAGTCGTGGGCTGAATCGGTCACCTCGCCACAGAACAAAAACGCGCCGGGCGGGTCGCCGGGTCCAAAGACTTCGCTCCATCGGCTCATATCGGGCCGTGCGCGGGCCATCACCTCGAGGCCGCGCACCGGAACGAAGGTGAAGGGATTGCCTGCTGTCCAGTTCTCCGGCACGAACTTTTCCCAGCCGAGATCGGACACTTCGAGGCAAAGCGCCGCCGCAAGCTTTGCCACGTCACGAACCGGACCAAGGCGTTGCGGCATTTTCGGAATCGCAAACGTCGCATGGCCGCCCTCGCCTTCCGGCCGCACCCGGCAGGCGACCGGCCCGACCTCCTCCGCGATCACAATGTCGCGGGCGCTCCCGCCGCCATCGAGATGCGCCAGCAGCACCGCGGTTCCCACCGTGGGATGGCCAGCGAACGGCAGTTCCCGCGCCGGGGTGAAGATGCGCACGCGCGCGCGCTGCTTGGGATCGCTCGGCCGAAATACGAACACAGTCTCGGGCAAATTGAACTCGCGCGCGACCGTCTGCATCGCGGCGGTCTCGAGCCCCTCGCCGTCGAGCACGACCGCCAGCGGATTGCCGGCGAACCGCTGACTGGTGAAAACGTCGAGCGTAAAAAATCGGCGGGGCATTCTCGACCTCACATTGGCTCGGCGCGGAAGCTCGCGCTCGGATTGACCAGTTCATCCTGCGCGTCAATCAACAGGATTTCGCGCGAGCCGGCCTCCGCGGTGCGGCGTAGGATGCCGAAGATCGAAGATGCCGCCTGCGACAGCGCCTCGGCTGCCGAGCCCGATCGCCGATGATGGGCAAAAAACAGCGCGGCAATCGCGTCGCCCGCGCCATTGACCGAGATCGGCAGCTTCGGCGTCCGCACGCGGTACCGGCCGCTGTCATCACATGCGACAAGGTCGATCGCGTCGGCCGGCGTTTCATTGGTGACGAGCGAAGTCACCAGCACCGTACGGGGCCCGAGCGCGCGCAGCGTTTCGACGGCAGCGATCACCTGCGGCAAATCGCGAGTTTTGCGGCCGGTGAGGTGGTCGAGCTCGAAGTGGTTGGGCGTGATGACATCGGCGGCGGGGACTGCGTGCTGGCGCATGAATTCGGCGATACCGGGCTGCACGAACACGCCGCGTCCGACATCGCCGATCACCGGATCGCAGCAGTACTGCGCCCGCGGATTGGCGCGCTTCATCCGGGCAACGGCGTCAAGTATCGCCGTGCCGATCGCGGCAGAGCCCATGTAACCCGAAAGCACGCCGTCACACGTGCCAAGCACGCCGCGATCCTCGATCCCTTCAACCAGTTCCTGGATCAGTCCGGGATCGAAGGCGCGTCCCCGCCAGGCGCCGTAGCCCGTGTGGTTGGAGAACTGCACGGTGTGGATCGCCCACACCTCGACGCCGATGCGTTGCAAGGCGAATACCGCGGCCGAATTGCCGACATGGCCGTAGGCCACATGCGACTGTAGCGACAGGATGTTCACGGCGCGCTATCCCGAAAAACGATGCGGCGGAGACAATGTCTCCGCCGCATCAAACCGTCCAGCAGTATTCCGTGATCGGATCGATCGGCCGGATTGATGACTACTTTGCCCCGCTCGTCCCCTGCGCGGCGTCGACGAACTTGTTGGTGTAGGTCTTCGTCAGGTCGATCTTGGCGTTCTTGACCTCGGGTGAGGACTGGCTGAACACGTCGAGCACGGCCTGCGCGCCCTTCGGGTCCATGCGGCCGGTGGTCGAATACATCGGGATCGTGTTCTTCAGCGCCGCGAGATAGAGCGCCTTGTCGGCGCCGACCAGGCCCTCGGGCATCTTCGCCATGATCTCTTCCGGCGTATGCGAATGAATCCACTTCAAGGTTGCCAGGATCGCGTTGGTGAGCGCTTGCGTCTCTTTTGGATGGGAAGCGATCCAGCTGCTCTTGGTGTAAAGCGCGCCGCCCGGATACTCGCCACCGAACACGTCGAGCGTGTCCTTTTGCGTGCGGGTGTCGGTGAGAATCTTCAGATCCTTGAACTTGCCCTGCAGCAACGTCACCGCCGGGTCCAGCATGACCGCGGCGTCGACCGAGCCCTGCTCCATGGCGGCGACCGCCGTGGCGGCAAGGCCGATGCCGATCACGCCGATGGAGTTGTTGTCCACGCCGTTCTTGCTCAGCAGATACTTCAGGAAGAAGTCGGTCGAGGAGCCCGGCGCGCTGACGCCGACCCTCTTGTCCTTGAGGTCCTTCACCGAATTGATCTTGCCAGTCTGCTTCGGCGAAACGACCAGCGTAAGGCCCGGATAGCGGTCATAGACCACGAAGGCTTCGAGCGCCTGGTTCTTGGCGGCGAGATTGACGCAATGATCGAAATATCCGGAGACCACGTCGGCGCTGCCGCCGATCACAGCGGTGAGCGCCTGCGAGCCGCCCTTGAAGTCGACCAGATCGACCTCGACGCCGTGCTTTTTATATTCGCCGAGCTCCTGGGCCAGCATGGTCGGCAGGTAGCACAGGCAACCGGCGCCACCGACAGCGATGGTGACCTTCGATTGCGCGGCGGCCGCGCCCGACATCAGCGCCAGCGCACCCAGCGCCGCCAAGGTGTTCCGAATGGCTTTTACGATCATGATTTTCTCCCTAGACGATTTGAGGCGCACCATAAGGCAGGCAACCGAGCATGCCTAGGGCGCGCTTTTTTGCTGGCCTTGGATCAAGTCCTCGTTTCGGCGGCCACCGGCCGCCAGACCAGCAGGCGGTTCTCGACCAGCGTGACCACCCAGTCGATCGCGATCACGAAAGCGGCGAGCACGAACATGCCGGCGAACACGCCGGCCACGTCGAACACACCCTCGGCCTGCTGGATCAGATAACCGAGCCCCGCCGCGGATCCGAGATATTCGCCCACCACCGCGCCCACGACCGCAAATCCAACCGCCGTATGCAAGGATGAGAACATCCACGACAGTGCCGACGGCCAATAGACGTGGCGCATCAACTGGCGGTCGTTCATGCCGAGCATGCGGGCGTTGGCGAGCACGGTCGGGCTCACCTCCTTGACGCCCTGATAGACGTTGAAGAACACGATGAAGAACACGAGCGTGACGCCTAGCGCCACCTTCGACCAGATGCCGAGTCCGAACCAAAGCGTGAAGATCGGCGCCAGCACCACGCGCGGCAGCGCGTTGATCGCCTTGACGTACGGATCGAACACCGCGGCGACGCGCGGCTGCTGCGCGAACCAGAAGCCAATCAGGACGCCGGCGACCGAGCCGATCACGAAGGCCAGCATCGCCTCGATCAGCGTGATCCACAGATGCTTCCAGATCGTGCCGTCGGCAAACCACTTGACGATGCGCGCCGCGACGTCGACCGGATTGGAAAAGAAGAACGGCGGCAACAGCGTCACGCCGCCGATCGGAACCGTCGTGAGCACATGCCACGCGCCCAGCGTTATCACAGCAACGAGAAGCTGCAACGAGAGGAGTCTGCCGCGCGACACGATCAAACTCCTCCCGTCATTGCATTACGCCTTGCAGTGATCCGCGCGCTTCACAGCGGGTTTTTGAACAGACCGATGATACCGGTCGATCCCTTGACGTGGCCGTTGAGCTTGTCGAACAGCTCGAGCTTGGTGAGGCCTGGCGGCAGCGCCTTCGGATCGAGATCGGTCGCGATCAAGATGAAGGTGTAGTGGTGCGGCGACTGGTTCGGCGGCGTGCAGGGCCCGAGATAGATGCCCTGGCCCGCCGTGCCCTTGCCGCCGACATATTTGTCGGATGGCTTACCGACTTCATCCTCGGCGAATCCAGTCACCGAAGCTGGAATGCCGTAGGCGATCCAGTGATCGACACCGATGCCGCGGCCTTCCGGATCGGTCATGACCAGGGCGAAGCTCGTGGTGCCCGCCGGCACGTTGGTCCATGACAAGGGCGGCGAGACGTTGTCGCCGACGCAGTTTGGATTGGATTTGTTGGAGCCGGCATTCTTCTTCGCCAGCATCTGGCCGTCCTTGAACGCGGACGAGGTGATCGTGAATACAGATTGCGCGTTCGCGCTGTGGCCGCTGAACGCCAGCGCGAGCGAGCCTGCCAGCACGAGGCCACCGATATGACGCTTTGAAAACATGACGCTTCCTCTCAGTTCTTGAATTTGACTTGCCGGACAAGTGTAGCGACCCGCACACGTGCAAACAACGACCCTAGCCCCCTGTCTGCGCGTAGCCCTTCATCACCTCGGCCTTCAGCGTCTGCCAGATGTCGTGATGCAGCTTGTGGAACGCGGGGTCGAGCTTCACCTCGGCGATGTCGCGCGGGCGAGACAACGGCACTTTCCAATCGCCGATGATGCGCGCCGCCGGCCCTGCCGACATGATCACCACGCGGTCGGAGAGTGCGATCGCTTCCTCGAGATCGTGGGTGACGAACAGCACCGCCTTGCGGTCCGCGCTCCACAGATCGAGCAGCAGGTTTCCCATGATCTGCCGGGTCTGCGCATCGAGCGGCCCGAACGGCTCATCCATCAGCAGGATCTTCGGATCGCGGATCAACACCTGCGCCAAACCGACGCGCTTTCGCTGACCGCCGGACAGCATGTGCGGGTAGCGCGGCCCGAACGTGCCAAGGCCGACGCGCGCCAGCCACTCCTGCGCGCGCCCGCGGGCTTCGTCGCGCGGCGTGCCGGCGGTCTCGAGCCCGATGGCGACATTCTCCAGCGCTGTCTTCCATGGAAACAGCGCATCGGACTGGAACAGGTATCCGGACTGCCGGTTGAGACCATCCAGCGCGTCGCCGAAAATCTCGACCCGGCCCTGCGACGGCGGGAACAGGCCCGCCGTCACATTGAGCAGCGTTGATTTGCCGCAGCCGGTCGGGCCGACGATCGCGACGAACTCGCCGTCGGCGACGTCGAGCGAAGCCCCTTCCACGGCCCGGTAGGCGCCGCCATCGGCCAACCGGAAGGTGATATCGACATCCGTCAGAGAGACCGCGGGGCCGCTCGTTGCGCGTTTTACGCGCGTTTGCGCTGCCGCCTCGCCGGCACCGTTGGTCATGCTTCCCCCTCGCAGGTCTGGCGTGGTGCCCGCTGGCGCAAACTAGAGCAGCTTTGTTTTTGATGGAAGCGAGGTATGCGCGGAGAGCCAAAGAGGCTGCCACTTCCGCGCTCTTTCAAAATCCCCCGCGAACTAGCGGGACACCATTCCCTTGATCAGCCCGGCGTCGATCAGGAGGCGGTTGAAACGGCGAGCCTCGGCGCCGCCGGCACATTGAAAGAACAACCCGTGGCACCGCTCGAGTATCTTCTTTTGTTCGACAAACGAAGGGTCGAGCGGCAGTCCGGCCGCCTCCTGGACAACCAGAGGCAGATAAGGCGCCTCCAGGCGGTCGAGTGCAGACGACACATCCTTCGGCTTAAAGTTGATCGCGTCGAGGGCGTAGTAGGTCGTGAAATAACGCGGGTCGTAGCTCATCATCCGTTGCGCGATCAATTCTTCGCTGGCGGTGGGATCGATGATCCTTGTCATCCCGGGCTGATGATCGCCGAAGCGCAGCATCAGGAACGCGTCTTTTGGAAAGTCTTTCGCCAGCCGCTGCTTGAATTCGGCGTAGTCGCGCGCGCTCATGGTCTGCCGGCGGATGTATTCGTCAATCTCGGTTTCGTTTCCGAGGTCACGCCAGTCCGGCGTCAGCTCGGGCCGGGTGCGGTTCCACCACGGAAAATGATTGAAGACCGTATAGACGAAGATGAACAGCGGCTGGTCGCCCTTCTCGCTCTCAATCATCCGCAACGTTTGATCGTAATAGAATCGGTCGGGCTCGACGCTGCCCGCCTTCATGTCTTTCGCATCGAGGAAGCGTTCGACACCCGTGGTCGTCTGGAATTTGCGCGCGCTGAGGAAGGCGCCATAGGCGGGATAGAGCGAGATGGTCTTGTAGCCGCAGCGCCGCAGCGCCTGCGGCAGGCCGCGCTCGACGCGGCCGGCGGCAATGCGGGTGACATAGTAGCTCAGCCGGCCGTAGGACCGCGCCGAAAGGCCGGTCAGCACGTTGTATTCGGTGTACCAGGTCGGACCGCCAGACCCCTCGACGAACAGCGAGCGCGTCTTACCGTCGAACGACTGGAAATGATTGCGGTAGTTCGGCGGCACCTTGATGCCTGATAGCGCCGTGATATCGAAGCTCGCCTCGTCCAGCACCATGATGATGTTGGGCGGCTTGCCGGACAGATGACAGGGCTCGTTTGTCGCCGCGCGAAGCTGGTCCGACGTGGTCGTATCGAAGTCGATCCAGCCCTTGGTCGCGAGCTCATAGCCCGTCGTCACGCCCGAGCGCGCGAACGTGGACAGGTGATTGACGCCCTGGAACTGCTCCCAAGGGTCTTCGGGCACGGCAAGCGACAGAGCGGTGATGGCAACACCGCATGAGGCTGCGCCCAGCAATGAAATCTGCCGCGAAACACGGAACGGATCGATCCGCCAGATCAGCAACAGGGCGGGGACGGCCAGCAGTGCGGCGATGATGAGAATGGTCCGCAGGTCCGGGAAGATCGAGAGCAGAAAGCCGATGGTGTCGGAATCGATGATCAGGACGTCGAAGAAATTGATCACCATCCAGAGAATGGAGAACTTGAACTGGGACAACACGACCAGGATCGTGATCACGCCGAGCGAAAGCGCAGCCGCTATCCCAGGCCGGCGCAGCGCAACGAGAAAGGCGAAGTTCAGGAACGCCCAGAACAGCAGCGCCAATACCGCCGAAATCCATCCAAACTCGGTCAACGCCATGATGACGAAGGCCACGACATGCATGGCGGCAATCACGCCGGCGCGCACCCTCCACGAATCCGCGAGACCCTTCCTGCCGATAGGGCTTGCGCCGAATACTGGATGCTCGATCGACATGGGTCAGAGCCGCGTGATCATGCCGGCATCGATCAGTAGGCGGTTGAAGCGCCGCGCTTCGGCACCTTGGGCGCAGAGATAGAACAACCCGTTGCAGCGCTGGAAAATGCGCTTCTGCTCGGCGAACGAAGCATCAAGCGGCACGCCCGCCGCCTCCAAAATGGCGAGCGGCAGGTAGGCGGCATCGAGTCCGCTGACCGCCGACAACAGATCGGCCGGACGGAAATTCACCGGGTCGATTGAATAATAGGTCGTGAAAAACTTCGGATCGGCGGCATCGATGCGGCGGCCGATCGCGACGTCGTCGAGACCGGGCTCGACGATCTTCTTGGCGAACAACGGCTGATGGTCCCCGAAGCGAATGACCAGGAACGGCTCCGCCGGGAAGTCACGCTTGAGGCGCGCGATGAAGGCCTTGTAGTCGTGCGCGCTCATCTCCTGCCGGCGCAGGTATTCGTCGATGCGATGGCCGTCGACGACGCTGTTGCCAAGGTCGCGCCAATCCAGGGACTGTTCGTCGCGGTAGCGGTACGACCAGGGAAAATGGTTGGCCATCAAATAGGTGAAAACGAACATCGGCCCCTGCGCGTGGTCGCGCTTGAAGAGTTCGGTGGTGAACGCGTAGTAGAACTCGTCCTGCTCGACCTCGCGGGTCTTCAGGTCCTTGGCGTCGTAGAAATGATCGATGCCAAGCGTCTTCTGGAAATTGCGCGCGCTGAGAAAAGCGCCAAGCCAGGGATAGACACTATAGGTGCGGTAGCCGCAGTTGCGCAGCGCGTTCGGCAAACTCCGTGTGACGCGCCCCGCGGCGATCCGCGTCACGAAATCCGCGAAATGGCCGTAGGAGCGCACCGACAGACCGCTCAGCACGTTGTATTCGGTATACCAAGTGGGTCCGCCGGCGCCTTCCACGAGCAATGTGCGCAACTCGCCGTCGAACGATTTGAAATGGCTCTGGTAGCCGGGCGGAACCTTGACGCCCGGCACCACGCTGATATCGAAGCTCGACTCGTCCAGCACCAGCACGATATGCGGCAGGCGCTGGCTCGGAGTGCATTTCGCGGGCGGCGCCGATGAGAGATGGTCGCGCGACGCGCTGTCGGATTGGAGAAAACCATGCGTCGCGACTTCGATCACCGCGACTGCGCCGGAGCGGGCGAACTGCGAAACGTAGTCGATGCCCTCAAACGCCTTGTCGCGATCCATCGGCACGGCGAATGAAACACCGGCCAGCGCGGCGAAACAGATCACCGCGCCGAACGCCGCCGAACGCCGCCGCACCCGGATCGGATCGAGCCGCCACAGCAGCGCGAGCAGCGGCACACCAACGAGCGTGGCGAGCCCTACCGTCCAGACCAGATTGGGAAATATCCGCAGCACGTAGGAGATGGTGTCGGCGTCGATCAGCATGAGGTCGACGAAATTGGCGCTCATGATCAGGACGTCCTGCTTGAACCGCGACAGCAGGATCAGCACGACGACCATGACGAGCGACAGCGACGCCGCGACCGCCGGCCGGCGTAGCAGCAAAAGCCACGCGAAATTCAGCAAGCCCCAGGTGAGCAGGAAGATAAGCCGCGGGACAACATCATCCTCCGTTTCGAGCAGGATGAAGAACGCCGCCAGATGCAGCAAAGCGAGTACGCCGAGGCCCAGGCGATAGCGCTCGCCGGCCCGAATGGCCAACCTTGTGAAACTGGAAAAAGGGAACGCGGGCGGCATGTTAGGGGTACCGCGCCCGGATTGGACTGGTTTACTGCCGGCGACGGACCGCTGTCATCATTCTGCAATAAATGCGGCAACGCAAGGGCTTAGCGGAGGCAAAGGGCCAAACAAGGTAAAGGGCGGGCCCGCTTTCGCCGCCCGCCCTCGCCGTCAAAGCCTTGCTGGATCTCAGTTTTTACTGCGGTCCACCAGCGCCCGCTGCTTGATCCAGGGCATCATCTCGCGAAGCTTGGCGCCGACCTGCTCGATCGGGTGCTCGGCGAGCTTGGCGCGAGTGGCCTTAAAGGATGTCTGATTGACCTTGTTCTCGAGCATCCAGTCGCGAGCAAATTTGCCTGACTGGATGTCGGCCAACACCTTCTTCATCTCAGTTTTGGTTTCTGGGGTAACGATCCGAGGCCCGGTGACATATTCGCCGTATTCGGCGGTGTTCGACACCGAATAGTTCATGTTGGCGATGCCGCCCTCGTAGATCAGGTCGACGATCAGCTTCACCTCGTGGACACATTCGAAATAGGCCATCTCGGGCGCGTAGCCAGCTTCGACCAGCGTCTCGTAGCCCGCCTTCATCAGCTCGACCAAACCGCCGCACAGCACGGTTTGCTCGCCGAACAGGTCGGTCTCGCACTCTTCCTTGAAGGTCGTCTCGATGATGCCAGCGCGACCGCCGCCGATCGCCGAGGCATAGGACAGGCCGAGATCGTGGGCATTGCCGGAGGCGTCCTTGTGGATCGCAACCAGGCAAGGCACGCCGGCGCCGCGTTGATACTCCGACCGCACGGTGTGGCCCGGGCCCTTGGGCGCGATCATCAGAACATCGAGATCAGCGCGCGGCTCGATCAGATTGAAGTGCACGTTGAGACCGTGCGCGAACATCAGCGCCGCGCCGTTCTTCATGTTGGCGTGCAGATGATCGCGATAGATGTCGCCCTGCAATTCGTCAGGCGTGAGCATCATCATCACGTCGGCCCATTTGGCGGCCTCGGCCACCTCCATGACTTTGAATTTTTCCGCCTCGGCTTTCTTGACGCCGGCCGAGCTCTTGCGGAGTGCCACCGCTACGTCTTTGACACCGCTGTCGCGCAGATTGAGCGCGTGGGCGTGACCCTGGCTGCCGTAGCCGATGATGGCGACTTTCTTGCCCTTCACCAGGTTCAAGTCGGCGTCGCGATCGTAGTAAACGCGCATGATTTTTTACCCCTTGGTCCCGGTCTTTTCGGCCTTGCTTCTAGGACGCCGGGCCACGTCCGACAAGGGCTACCGCGAAGCGATCAGAGAACCATCGGCACGATGCTGGCGACCAGCAGAAGCGCCATGACGGCGTTGAAAATGCGGGCGTGGCGGTCGTTTCGCAGCACGGTCCTCAGCGTCACGCCAAAGCACGCCCAGGTCAGGCTCGATAGCACGGTGGCCACGCAGAACACGGCGAGCATGAACGCAAAGTCGCGGATGGCGCTCTCCGGATGGACAAAGAGGGCCACGCCGCCAAGAGCGATGATCACTCCCTTGGGATTGACCCACTGGAACGCCGCGGCCTGCAGAAACGTCAGTGGTCGCGCCTCCGCGCCGTCGTCGCCGGCCCTGCCGGCATTGGCGACCTTCCAGGCAAGCCAAAGCATGTAGGCCGCGCCGACAATCTTCAGCGCCGTCTGGATGGCCGGAAAAGCCACGATCAAGGCGCCAAGGCCGGCGCCGGCCGCGCACAGCAGCACCGCATAGCCCACCACGACCCCAGTGATGTGCGGGGCCGAATATGCCAAACCGAAGTTGGCGCCTGAGGCTGTCAGCATGATGTTGTTCGGACCTGGCGTGAAAGACATCACGAATGCGAACGAGACCAGCGAGAGAAACGCCTCAAGCGGCATCACATCGCGTCCGGCCCGCGGGCGATCGCCACGATCCCAGTCCGGGACACCTCGACCAGGCCGAGCGGCAGCATCAGATTGATGAAGCTGTCGATCTTGTCACTCGCGCCGGTGATCTCGAACACGAAGCTCTCGGTGCCGGCGTCGATGACGCGGGCGCGGAAGGCGTCGGCCAGCCGCAGCGCCTCGACCCGGGGCTCGCCGGTGCCGCGGACCTTGATCATGGCAAGCTCGCGCTGGATCGAGGGACCCGCCACCGTCATGTCGACCACGCGGTGGATCGGCACAAGACGCTCGAGCTGGTTCTTGATCTGCTCGATCACCATGGGCGTACCGCGCGTCACGATGGTGATGCGCGAAAGGTGCTTCTGGTGCTCGGTCTCCGACACGGTGAGCGAGTCGATGTTGTAACCGCGCCCGGAAAACAGTCCGATCACGCGCGCCAACACGCCCGGCTCGTTGTCGACGATGACCGACAGGGTGTGGGTTTCGATCTTCTCGGCAACAGGGGCTGCCGGATAGTGGGAGGTGGCGCTCATCGTCTGTCCTTACTGACGCAACAACATATTCGGTCCTCATCCTGAGGAGCGCCCGAAGGGCGCGTCTCGAAGGATGGAGTTTGGCGCCATCCTTCGAGACGCCCTCGCTTCGCGAGCGCCCCTCAGGATGAGGCCGTGAAAGCCCTACACCATCATCTTGCCTTCTTCGGTGACGGCGTCCTCGACGCTCTCGCCGGAATCGCCCAGCAGCATTTCGTTGTGGGCACGGCCGGACGGGATCATCGGGAAGCAGTTCTCGTTCTGATCGACCACGCAGTCGAACAGCACCGGCTTGTCGACCGAGATCATTTCCTTGATCGCGCCGTCCAGATCGCCCGGCTTCTCACAACGGATGCCGACCGCATGGTAGGCCTCGGCGAGTTTGACGAAATCCGGCAGCGAATGGGTGTAGCTCTCGGCATAGCGGCCGCCGTGGAGCAGCTCCTGCCACTGCCGCACCATGCCCATGTACTGGTTGTTGAGGATGAACACCTTGATCGGCAGCTTGTGCTGCACGGCCGTCGACATCTCCTGCATATTCATCAGCACCGAGGCCTCGCCGGCGATATCGATGACGAGCGACTGCGGATGTGCGCGCTGGACGCCGATCGCCGCCGGTAGCCCGTAGCCCATGGTGCCGAGACCACCTGAGGTCATCCAGCGGTTCGGCTCCTGGAAGCCATAGAACTGCGCCGCCCACATCTGGTGCTGACCGACCTCGGTGGTGATGTAGGTGTCTCGGTCCTTGGTCAGCTCGTAGAGCCGCTGGATCGCATACTGCGGCTTGATGATGGTGCTGGAATTTCTGAAGCTGAGCGACTTCTTCGCGCGCCACTTGGCTATCTCTTTCCACCAGTCGCCCAGCGCTTTCTTGTCGGGCTGCGCCTTGCTGGCGCGCCAAAGTCCGAGCATGTCTTCGATGACATGCGCGCAGTCGCCGATGATCGGAATGTCGACCTTGACGTTCTTGTTGATCGATGACGGATCGATGTCGACGTGGATTTTGGTCGAGCCCGGCGAGAAGGCATCGAGCCGTCCGGTGATGCGGTCGTCGAAGCGCGCGCCGATGCAGATCATCAGATCGCAGTCATGCATGGCCCAGTTGGCCTCCCAGGTGCCGTGCATACCGAGCATGCCGAGCCATTGAGGATCGGAAGCTTGGTAGGCGCCGAGGCCCATCAAGGTCGAGGTGATCGGGAAACCTGTGAGCTTGACCAACTCGCGCAACAGCGCGCTGGCACGCGGCCCGGAGTTGATGACGCCGCCGCCGGTGTAGAACAGCGGACGTTTGGCGCGCGCCATCAGCTCGACGGCTTGCGTGATCCGGTTGGGGTCCCCCTTCAGCCTGGGCTTGTAGCCCTGATGCTGGAACGTCGTCGGCTTCGAATAGGCGCCCTTGGCGAATTGCACGTCCTTCGGGATATCGACCACGACCGGCCCCGGCCTGCCGCTCGAGGCGATGTGGAACGCCTCATGCAGCACGCGCGGCAAATCCTCGATGCGTTTCACGAGATAGTTGTGCTTGGTGCACGGCCGCGTGATGCCGACCGTGTCGCATTCCTGGAACGCGTCGTTGCCAATGAGGTGCGTCGGCACCTGCCCGGTGATGACGACGATCGGGATTGAGTCGCAGAGCGCGTCGGTGAGGCCGGTGACAGCATTGGTGGCGCCGGGGCCCGACGTGACCAGCACGCAGCCGACCTTGCCGGTGGAACGCGCATAGCCCTCGGCGGCATGCACCGCGCCCTGCTCGTGGCGTACCAGGATGTGCTGGACCTGCTGCTGCTGGAAGATCGCGTCATAGATCGGCAGCACGGCTCCGCCTGGATAGCCGAAGATGTGCTGCACACCTTGATCGGCGAGAGCCTCGATCACCATTTCGGCGCCGGTCATTTGTTTCGTCATCGTCCACTCCACCCAGTCCTGTCTGCCCGGAATCAAAAAGGGGCCGTAAAGCCCCTGTTCGCGCACCGCACAACGAGGATGGCTTCAGCCACCCCCGGCGGTGCGCCTCCCTACGAGTACCGACGCGTGAGCAATAATATTGCGCATGCCAGCCCGCTTTCGGCATTTCCTTGCGCGCGTATATACGGACTGGTTGCTACACGGTCAAGCGGAAATCGCCTCGGAAGCGGCTTTCTCGGCCTCGCCCGGGGCCAGCCAGGCCCATCCGGGCATCTGGTGGCGGAACCACGTCACTTGGCGCTTGGTATAGCGGCGGGTGTCCAGTTTTCCACCCGCGGCCGCCTCGTCCAGGGTGATCTCGCCTGCGAGGTGCCGCCGCAGCCATGGCACACCATGGGCCTTCATCGCTGGCAGCATCGGGTCGAGCCCGCGCCCGGCAAGGGCCCTCACCTCGTCCAGCGCGCTGGCCGCCAGCATGGCATCGAAGCGGGCGTCGATCCGGCGGTGCAGCTCGGCACGGTCGATAACGAGAAAGATCTTCAGCGCCTCAGCCGGGTTAAGGACCGCCGGAAGGCCATCGCGGTGCCAGTCGGCCAGCGATCGTCCGGTCGCCTCCAGCACTTCGAGCGCGCGGGCGATCCGCATCCGGTCGCCGGGCTTGAGCCGCTCGGCCATGGCCGGATCGCGGCGGGCGAGCTCGGCGTGTAGTGCCGCGGCGCCCTCTGCGTCACAGCGCGCCCGCACCGCGGCCCTGATCTCGGGCGGCGTCGACGGCACGGCCGAAAGCCCATGGGTCAGCGCCTTGAAGTAGAGCCCTGTGCCGCCAACCAGGATCGGCACCCGCCCCGCGGACTTGGCATCTTCCAGCGCCGCACGGACATCCTGGCACCAGCGCCCGACCGAATAGTTCTCCGCCGCATCGACATGACCGTAGAGCAGGTGTCGGGCTCCCGCCTCTTCCGCAGCGCTGGGCCGCGCCGTGATCACACGCAGATCGCGATAGACCTGCATGGAATCGGCGTTGATGATGACGCCGCGATGCCTCTCAGCCACCGCCAGCGCGAGCGCCGACTTGCCGCTCGCGGTCGGTCCTGCGATCAGGATGGTGCCTAGCCGGGCCATGCCACAGGAGCTAGCCGATATTGAACCGCGTTCCAACGCCGACTAAAACATGAGCCCATCCGATCCCACCATCGAGAGAGAAGCCGCGTGTCGCTGATCAAGCCGTTCCGCTCCTTGCGTCCCGCGCCGGGGCGCGCCCGCGACGTCTTGGCGCCCCCCTATGACGTGCTTTCGAGCGCGGAGGCGCGCGAGCGCGCCGCCGGCAAGCCATGGAGCTTTCTGCACATCTCCAAGCCCGAGATCGACCTCGATCCCAAGACCGACCCCTACAACCGCACGGTTTACGCCAAGGCCGCGGAAAATCTGCAGCGCATGATCAAGGCCGGTGTGCTCATGCGCGACGCCACGCCATTCTATTACGTCTATCGGCTGACTTGGCGCGACCGGGTACAGACCGGTCTCGCCGCGACCGCGTCGATCGCCGACTACATGACCAACCGCGTCCGCAAGCATGAGTTGACCACGCCGGTCAAAGAGGATGACCGCGTGCGCCAGATCGAGGCCGTCAACGCCCAAACCGGGCCGGTGATGATTGCCTATCCGGGTACCCCGGCGATCGACGCCATGCTGGACGCCGTCGCGTTGAACGGCGCCGCCGTGGACGTCACCGGCGACGATGGCGTTCGCCACCAGATGTGGGTGGTGGACGACGAAACGACGATCAGCGCCCTGACCAGGGCGTTCAATGCACTGCCGGCGATCTACATCGCTGACGGCCACCATCGCTCCGCGGCAGCGTCACGGGTCGCGCAGGCGCGCGGCGGCTCGACCGGATCGCACGGCTATTTTCTCTCGGTGATATTCCCGCATCACCAGATGACGATCCTCGACTACAACCGCGTCGTCCGCGACTTGAATGGCCGTAGTGCCGAGCAACTGCTTGCGGCACTGCGCGAGCACTTGACCGTGACGGCATCGAACCAGCCGGTGCGCCCGGCCGCATCGTATGAGTTCGGCATGTTCCTTGACGGCCGCTGGTATCGGCTGGTGCTCGAGCGCAATCTCGTGCCAGATGACCCGATCGGGCGCCTGCCGGTGACTCTGCTTTCGCACAACGTGCTTGAGCCACTGTTCGGCGTCAAGGATCAGCGCACTGACAAGCGCATCGACTTTGTCGGTGGCGGGCGCGGACTCGAAGGGCTCGAGAAGCGCGTCTCATCCGGCGAGATGGCCGCAGCCTTCGCGCTTTATCCGACCCAGATGGTGGACCTGATGGCGGTCGCGGACGCAGGGCTCATCATGCCGCCGAAATCGACCTGGTTTGAGCCCAAGCTCGCCGACGGCATGGTCAATCACGTGTTGGATTGACCGCCGACCCGAACGAACAAAAAGGGCGGCCTCGCGGCCGCCCTTTGCGTTTCGCTTGTCGCTGTAATCACTCGATCGGCAGCGCCACGAACAGCATATCGCCTTCCGCGGTCGCGACCAGGAGAAGCGCGGTCTTCTTGCCCGCCTTCTTCAGCGCATCCACCTTCTTTTGCACGTCGGCGGCGGCCGTCATCTGTTCCTGCTCGATCGCAACAATAGTGCTGCCGGCCGCAAGCCGCTTGTCGGCGGCGACCGAAGCCGAAATCGACGCCGGTGATCACCACGCCCTTGATCGAGTCCTTGATCTTGTACTTCTTGCGGACGTCGTCGTTCATGTTGGAAAGCTGCAGGCCGAGCGACTTCTGCACCACCGATTTTTCCTCGGGCGCCTTCGGCGTAACGGACGCCTTCACCGGCTTGTCGTCTTCGAGCCGGCCGAGCTTCACGATCTTCTTCTCTTCCTTGCCCTTGCGGACAATGATCACCTCGACGTCGCGGCCGACCGGCGTGTCGGCGACGATGCGCGGCAGATCGCGCATCTCCTTGATGTCCTTGCCGTCGAACTTGACGATGACGTCACCGGCTTCGATTCCGGCAGGCTTCGCCGGACCCTTGTCGTCGATGCCGGCCACCAGCGCGCCGCGCACCGGCTTGAGGTTAAGGCTCTCGGCGATCTCGTCGGTCACCTGCTGGATCTTGACGCCGAGCCAGCCGCGTCGGATTTCACCGAACTGCTGGATCTGGCCCGTGACCATCTGCACGACCTTCGAGGGCACCGCGAAGCCGATGCCGATCGAGCCGCCGGAGGGCGAGATGATCGCGGTGTTCACGCCGATCACGTCACCGTCGAGATTGAACAGCGGCCCGCCCGAATTTCCGCGATTGATGGCGGCGTCGGTCTGGATGTAGTTGTCGTAGGGGCCCGAATTGATGTCGCGGTTGCGCGCCGACACGATGCCCGCCGTGACCGAACCGCCAAGGCTGAATGGGTTGCCGATCGCGATCACCCACTCGCCGAGTCGAACCTTGTCGGAGTCGCCGAATTTGACGGCCTTCAGGCCCTTGGTCGGCGGCTTGACGCGCAGCACGGCGAGATCGGTCTTGGCGTCGCGCCCGACGACCTCGGCCTTGAGCCGCGAGCCATCCGTGAGGATTACGGTGATCTCGTCGGCTTCCGCAATCACGTGATTGTTGGTGATGACGATGCCAGCCGCGTCGACGACAAAGCCGGAGCCGAGCGAATTTACGCGGCGCGGCGAACGGTTAGGCGTCTGCTCGTCGCCGCCCTGACCGCGGCGGTTCTTGAAGAACTCCTCGAAGAACTCCTCGAACGGCGAGCCCGGCGGGAGCTGCGGCACAGCCTGCTGTCCACCGGCACCGCTGCGACCCTCCACCTTTTGCGAGGTCGAAATGTTGACCACCGCGTCGATCACCTTCTCGGCGACATCGGCGATGTTTTCCGGGCCGCGCGCGAAGGTCGGCGTCGTGAGCGTGGAGAGCGCGAGCGCCGCCACGGCAATCACGGACAATGCCGGTTGCCGCACAGCGTGCGCGAGGTCGGTGATCAGGCGAGCCATGGCCGTCAAATCTCCTGGAAATAGCTGTTATATGGACACTGCATCCACGCCGGGACAGACGCAAGAGACCTCGGGCGCGGCCAAGACTTACCCAGATAAGACTTGCTCAACGACAGAACCGGCGGATTGGGGCGGAAAAGCGGCTCGCGCCACGCCGCTCAGCCTCGGATCAACCAAACCAGCGCCACGCCGATAATGGCCGACGCAATGCCTATGAGCCGCAAGGCGCTGTCGGCCGTCTCGGTGACATGCGCCATCGCCCGCTTGACCGGCCCGGGGAAGGCGGCGAACAGAATCCCTTCGATAACGAACACTAGGCCGATCGCGACCAGAAAGTCGGACATTCCGCCAACCATCACCCTCTATCGAGGCCGCCGGATCGCTATCTCGCGGCAGCCGGCGCCGGTGGCGTGGAGGTTCCGGCGTTGCCCTGCGACCGAGCCGAACTGTCGCGCGACTTGCCGGACGGATCGACAAAGTAGCGGAAGAACTCGGAGTCCGGGGACAACACCATGCGCGTGTCGTTGTGGCGCATGCCGGCTTCGTAGGCCTGCATGGACCGATAGAACGTGAAGAAATCGACGTCCTTGCCGAAAGCCTCGGCGAAGATGCGGTTACGTTCCGCGTCGCCCTCGCCGCGGACCTGCTCCGACTTGGAAGTTGCCTCGGCGACGAGCACGGTCACGTCGCGGTCGGCCTTACCGCGGATCTCCTGCGAGCGCTGGCTGCCCTGCGCGCGGAATTCGGCGGCTTCGCGTTGCCGCTCGGTCTGCATCCGCTGGTACACCGCCTGGCTGTTCTGTTCCGGCAGGTCGGCACGGCGGATTCGCACATCCACCACCGAGATCCCGTACACCTGAGCCTCCTTGTCGAGTTGCTCGCGCACGCGCGCCATCAGCTGCGCGCGTTCGTCGCGCACGACGTGGGTGAGCGTCGCCTCGCCCAGCACGCGCCGGAGCGCGGCGTTGAGCAGAACGGAAAGCTGCGAGTTGGCGCCCTGGATCGTGTTGACGGTCTGGTAGAAGCGTAGCGGGTCCTGGATGCGATAGCGCGCGAAGGCGTCGACGACGAGGCGCTTCTGATCCGAGGCGATCACCTCCTGCGCGGGGTTTTCCAGATCGAGGATGCGCTTGTCGATGCTGATCACGCTGTCAATCAAGGGCACTTTGAAGTTAAGACCGGGCTCGGTCACCACGCGGACCGGCTGACCGAGACGAACCACCAGCGCCTGCTGCGTCTGATAGACGGTGAACAACGATGAATAGCCGAGCACAATCGCGGCAAGAACGAGGACGAGGACGATGCCTCCAACGACACCTACTCTCATCGCGCGCCTCCGCTCGGCGCTTGCGCTTGCGGACGCCGTAGTTCGTTGAGCGGCAAATAGGGCACGACGCCAGAGCCGGACTGCCCACTGGAATCGAGGATGATCTTGTCGGTGCCACCCAGCACGCGTTCCATGGTTTCAAGATACATGCGCTTGCGCGTCACTTCGGGCGCCTTTTTGTATTCATCGTAGATCTTCGAGAAACGGGAGGTCTGGCCGGTCGCCTCAGCGACGGTCTGCGACTTGTAGGCGTCGGCGGCCTGGAGGATTTGCGCGGCCCGGCCGCGCGCCTCGGGCACCACTCGATTGGCGTAGGTCTGCGCCTCGTTTTGCGCGCGCTCGAGGTCGGCGCGGGCCGCCTGGACGTCGCGGAACGAGTTCGATGACTTGCTGCGGCGGGTCGACCTTCTGCAATTGCACCTGTTGCACCGCGACGCCCGCACCGTAGGAGTCGAGGGTCTTCTGCATCAGTTCCTGCACTCCCACTTCGATGTTCTGGCGTGCACCGGTCAGGATCGGCTGAATCTCCGAGCGTCCAATCACCTCGCGCATGGCGCTTTCGGCCACCGCCTTCACGGTGCCCTCGGGGTTCTGAATGTTGAAGAGATATTCGCCAACGCCGTTCGGCTTGATCCGCCACAGCACGGAGAAGTCGACATCGACGATATTCTCGTCGCCGGTGAGCATGAGGCTCTCCTCCGGCACGTCGCGCACGGTTGTGCCGCGGCGAGAATCGTCAACGATGCGCATACCGACGTCGATCTTGCGGACCTGCAGCGCCTTGGGCGTCAGGGCCGTCTCGATCGGATAGGGCAGATGGTAGTTGAGGCCCGGTTGGACCTCGCGGATTTCCTTGCCGAAGCGGAGCACGACGCCAACCTCGTCGGCTTCGACGCGGAAGAAACCGGAAACCCCCCACAGCACGATGGCGCCTAGCGCGAGCAGCGCAAAGCCGCGGCCACCCATGTTGCCGCCCGGGAGCACGCTCCTGAGCCTATCCTGGCTGCGGCGCAGCAAATCTTCGAGGTCAGGCGGCGTCGGTCCGGACGACTGCGGTCCGGAGCCCCACGGCCCCTTCGATCCTCCGCCCGATCCCCAGGGCCCGCCGCCCTGATTGCTCCATGGCATGAAAGCTCTCCTCGGAGGCCGGCGACATGCCGACAGTCCGTTTTTGCTGGTGAGGTTATATTGGAGCCGTTCGCGCCTTACAACGCACGCGGCCGGAATGAGGCAACGTGCTGGCCGGACACACCTTTCCCATTGTCTTGAAATTCAAGCCCGCACGTAGGTGACGTAACTGAAGGCCGCCTCGTCGCGCGGCCCTGCTGGATGGTCGCTCCGCGCAACGGCGCGCCATTGTGTCGCATCGATCGGCGGAAAGTACGTATCGCCCTCCGGCTGCACGTGCACATGGGTAATTTCCATGCGATCGGCAAGGGGCATCGTCTGCATGAAGATATCCGTGCCGCCAATCACGATGATCTCGTCAGCGCCGCGCTGCTGCGCGTCGTCGCGCGCGGCTGCCAGCGCTGTATCGAGACTACGGGCGACGGTCACGCCCTGAGGCGCAAAGCCCGGGTCCCGGCTCACCACGATATTGGTTCGGCCGGGAAGCGGCTTGCCGATCGAAAGATACGTCTTGCGGCCCATCAACACTGGCTTGCCCATGGTGAGCGCCTTGAAACGCTTGAGATCGGAGCTCTGACGAAACGGCAGCGCGTTGTCGCGCCCGATCACGCCGTTGTTGGCGATGGCGGCGAGCAGGACGATGGCAATGCGATGCGGCGGCGCCGCACTCACACCGCCACCTGCGCCTTGATATGCGGGTGCGGCTCGTAGCCCTGCAGCGCGAAGTCCTCGTAGCGGAAGGCGAAGATGTCCTTCACCGCGGGATTGATCTGGAGCGTCGGCAGCGCCTTTGGAGCGCGCGATAGCTGCAGGTGCGCCTGCTCAAGATGGTTCAGATAAAGATGCGCATCGCCGAAGGTGTGGACGAACTCGCCGGGCTTGAGCCCCGTCACCTGGGCAACCATCATGGTGAGCAGCGCGTATGAGGCGATATTGAACGGCACGCCGAGGAAGATGTCGGCGGAGCGCTGGTAGAGCTGACACGACAGCCGGCCCCGGGCGACATAGAACTGGAACAGGCAATGGCACGGCGGCAGCGCCATCCTGTCGACGTCCGCCGGGTTCCACGCCGTTACGATCAGCCGCCGGGAATCCGGATTGCGCCGGATCATGTCCACCACGTTCGCGATCTGATCGATGGTGCGGCCGTCCTGCGCCGGCCACGAGCGCCATTGCTGGCCGTAGACCGGGCCGAGATCGCCCCGCTCATCCGCCCACTCGTCCCAGATCCGCACGCCGTGATCGTTGAGATATTTGACATTGGTGTCGCCGGCCAGGAACCACAGCAGCTCATGCACGATCGACTTGACGTGCAGTTTCTTGGTGGTGGTGAGGGGGAACCCCGCGTCAAGATCGAAGCGCATCTGATGGCCAAACACGGACATGGTGCCGGTTCCGGTGCGGTCGCGCTTCTCCACGCCGTCCGCCAGCACGCGTTCCATCAGTTCGAGGTATTGCCGCATCGACCGCCTCTCGTCCGCGACGGAATTCTAGTCCGCAACTCAACCAACAAGTCGAAGTCTAGCGCCAGCAGCCGATCGGGCGAAGCCGGCTCCGCCGCCTCTATATAGTCGCGAAAATGAAAAGGGGCGGCATCCGCCGCCCCTGGCCTTTTTTTGCACAGTCTCAACAGGTCTAGTTCATCGGCCCGGCTGCCTTGATGACCGGGGTCCATTTGGCGATCTCTGCCGTGACGAGAGTCATCAGGGCCGGTCCGCCGCGTCGGTCCTTGCCCGGAATGTCACTGCCCAGTTCCAGCAGCCGCTTGCGCGTTGCTTCGTCGTCGAGCGATTTATCCAGCGCTGCCGACAGCTTGTCCATGATCAGCTTCGGCGTGCCTTTCGGAGCGATCAGTGCGTTCCACGCCGATGCCTGGAAGTCCGGCAGACCGGCTTCCTTCGAGGTCGGAACGTTCGGCAGCGACGGATTGCGCTGCTCGGTGCCGATCGCATAGGCCTTGATAGTGCCGCCCTGGACCTGCGGCACGGCGTTGACGATCTGGTCGCACATGTAATCGACCTGGCTGCCGATCAGCGCATTCATCGACGGACCGGTTCCCTGGAACGGGATCGAAGTCGGTTTCACCTTCAGGATGTGGTTGAGCAGCAGGCAGGTCGTAAATGACACCGAACCGACGCCCGCATGAGCCATGTTCAGCGTCTTCTCGTTCTTCTTCACGTAGTCGACGAACTCCTTGAGGTCTTTTGGTGGGAAGTCCTTCTTGGCGAGGATCAGAACGGGCGTGCCGGCGGCCATGCCGATCGGCTCGAAGTCGTTCACCGGATCGTATTGCAGGTTGGGGTAGAGCGCCGGCGCCGCAGCCTGGGTGCCGAGGTGGCCCATGGCGATCGTGTAGCCGTCATTCTTGGCGCGCTTGGCGCGGGTGATACCGGTAGTGCCACCGGCACCAACCACGTTTTCGATTACGAGCGTCTGGCCGAGCGTCTTCGACATGTGGTCGCCGACGATGCGCGCGATCACGTCAGTTGGCCCGCCGGCTGCGAAGGGCACGATGACGGTGATCGGACGGGCGGGATAATCCTGCGCCACGGCCGGGGCAACCCCTAGGGCGAGCGCGAAAAGACCGGCGGCAACAGCTGCCGGGAGGCGAGACGTCGGTGACATTGGTCATTCTCCCTAGACGCTTTTTCGTTGTCTTATTTCTACAGCTTAGGCGCGCGTAAAGAAAACCCCGGGAGGCGCCTTAGCATCTCCCGGGGTTAAGCAATTCGTCGCAGTCGTGCGGCTATTCGGTGAAGACCTCTTCGCGCTTGGCCCGCAGTGACGGCAGGACCGCCAGGACCAGCAGGAACAGCGAGAGCGCGAGGAGCGTGGCCGAGATCGGCCGCGTCAGGAACACCGTGGCGTCGCCGCGGGCGATCAGCATGGCGCGGCGGAGGTTTTCCTCCATCAGCGGACCAAGCACGAAGCCAAGAATCATCGGCGCCGGCTCGAAATCGTGCTTCACCAGCCAGTAGCCTACGACGCCGAAGATCGCCGTCATCGTCACATCGAACGGTGCGTTGTTGAGCGAGTACACGCCGATGCAGCAGAAGATGACGATCATCGGGAACAGGTGGCGGTAGGGCACCCGCAGGAGCCGCACCCACATGCCGACCAGCGGCAGGTTGATGACGACCAGCATCAGGTTGCCGAGCCACATCGAGGCGATCATGCCCCAGAACAGTTCCGGCTGCTTGGTCATGACCTGCGGGCCAGGCACGATGCCGTGGATGGTCATGGCGCCGACCATCAACGCCATAACCGGGTTTGGCGGGATACCGAGGGTGAGCAGAGGGATGAACGAGGTCTGCGCCGCTGCGTTGTTGGCGCTTTCCGGCGCCGCCACGCCTTCGATGGCGCCGCGGCCGAACCGCGACGGATTCTTGGACACTCTCTTTTCGAGAGTGTAAGCGGCGAATGAAGCGATGATGGCGCCGCCGCCCGGCAGAATGCCGAGCAGAGAGCCGATGACGGTGCCGCGGCCGATGGCGCCCGCGGACGCTTTCAAGTCCGGCAGCGTCGGCATCAGGCCGGTCACCTTGGCCTGGATGATCTCGCGGGATCCAGGATTTTCCAGGTTGCGCAGGATTTCGCCGAACCCAAACATGCCCATACCGACGACGACGAAGCCGATGCCGTCGGAGAGTTCCGGAATGCCCCAGGTCATGCGCTCGGCGCCGGTCTCGAGGTCCGAGCCGATCATCGACAGCAGCAGGCCCGTGAGGATCATGGTCAGGGCCTTAAGCACAGAGCCCTTAGCGAGCACGACCGCGAAGATCAGGCCCAGCACCATGAGCGAGAAGTACTCGGCCGGGCCGAACAGCAGCGCCATGGCGGTCAGCGGAGCGCCCAGCGCCGCGACCAGGACGGTGGCGACGCAACCGGCGAAGAACGAGCCGATGGCGGCGATGGCGAGGGCGGGGCCGGCACGGCCCTGCTTGGCCATCTCGTGGCCGTCAAGGCAGGTAACCACCGACGACGATTCACCTGGAATATTCACCAGGATCGACGTGGTCGAGCCGCCGTACTGTGCGCCGTAATAAATGCCGGCGAGCATGATGAGCGCGCCCACCGGCGGCAGGCCGAAGGTGATCGGTAGCAACATGGCAATGGTGGCGAGCGAGCCAATGCCCGGCAGCACGCCGATCAGCGTGCCGACGAGCGCTCCGGTCAAACAGAGGAAGACGTTCATCGGCGTGATGGCGACGCCCATGCCGAGCCAGAGATTTGAAATCAGGTCATACATGGTTGTTCTCGCCGATTACCAGAACCGGGGCCAAAGCTGGAACGGCAGGTTCAAGCCATAAGGGAACAGCACGGAGCAGAATGCGGTCACGCAAATCGCGACAATCAGCGTCTCGCGCCACTTCACATCATCGGCGGCGGCCGCGCAGATGACCATCGTGGCAAAGCTCGCGATCACAAGACCGAGCGGCCGGATGGTGGCGGCAAATACGAGGATCGCTCCTATGATGAAGATGACGCCTCGCAGCTTATAGCCAGATATCTGTGGACCCTGGGTCAGCAGGCCACCGATGACAACGCCAAGCGCCATTATCGCGAGCGTGAAGGCAAACAGGCGCGGTGCGGTGCCTGGACCGAAGGCGAACCCGCGCATGCCCGGCAGATCGTTCGACGCCACGAATGCGATCAACGACAGCAGGATCAGCGCCATGCCGCCGTACACATCCTGCGGATTTTGCACGCGCAGAAGGCCCGCGGAGATCGCGATGCCGACCGCGGTGAAAATAACGATGGATCCGCGAACAGTCAGCGGAACCGGATTGTGCAACAGGAACGATGTCGCCAACAGGAGCAATCCGGCCACAGCCAAGATCGCGCCCCCAATCAAATGATATTGTCGTTGAGCCGCAGCCGAACGCGCCCAATCTCCTGATGGCGTTGCATCAGACATTACGCACTCCCCTCCCTCGCATGCCCACGCGTATCCCCCTTGGTAACAGACAGCTTTCCGCCAAAAAAAGCAACCTCGACTTGCTCCAGGCAAGATCAATAGGACTAGACAAGACCAGTGAGTCCGGCGAGGCCGGCGAGCCCAATCAACCAGAGCGGGTTCCAGCGCGTCCAGAACGCGGTTGCTGCCGTGGCCAGGGTGATGACCACGGCCAGCCAGCTATGATCGGCCGCGCGGGTCAAAACAATCGCGCTGGCACCGATCAAACCTACGGAAATTGGCACAACGCCCGCCTGCACCGCCATTCGCCATGGCGCATCCTTGAAGCGATCCCAGGTCCTGCCCAGAAAATGGGCCAGCACCGCTGTTGGGCCACACATCGCCAGGGTCGTAACGAGCGCGCCGGCGACGCCTGCGACATGATAGCCGATAAGCGTGACCAGCATAACGTTCGGCCCGGGGGCGGCCTGCGACATCGCGAACATGTCACTGAATTGGCGCTCGTCCATCCAGCCGCGCAATTCTACCGCTTGGCGATGCATCTCGGGCACCACAGCATTGGCGCCGCCGAGTGCGAGCAGCGACATGATCGCGAACTGCACGGCGAGGGTGATCAGGATATCGCCGTCCGCCTTCATGGCAGTGTCCTCGGCCGCATCCCCCAGGCCAGCCCGATGCTGATGGGAGCAATCACGATCAACACCAACACCAACGGCCAGCGCATCAAGCCAATCGCGAAAGCGGTGGCCAGCACCACGAACGGGGCCGGTCCCAAGCTGCGGAACATCGGCGCCGCCATCTTGGCGACCGTAGCGATGATGAGGCCGGCTGCGGCCGGAGCGATGCCGCTGAGCACCCGGCGGACGGCCTCGACATCACCGTAACGCTCATAAAGCATTCCGGCGGCGAGCATCACGCAAAACGGCACGGTCAAGAAGCCCGCCCAGGCCGCGATCGCACCGGTCGGACCGCGCATCCGCGAACCGAAGACGGCCGTGAGGTTGACGATGTTGGGGCCAGGGAGGAACTGGCAGAGCGCGTAAACGTCATTGAACTCCTCGGCCGTCATCCAGCGCTTTTGTTCGACGAACATGCGCCGCGTCCACGGCAAGGTGCCACCAAAGCCGGACAACGTGATCTTGAAAAAGGCGAGGAAAAGTTCTGCGTGGCTGGGAATCGGTGCGGCGGGCGAATGCGGAGCAGATGTTTCAGACATGGCCGAAATATCTAGCCCCAGGGCGCGGCTTCGACCAATCGATTTATTGCGTCATTGCCGATTTCAATCACCGTGAAAAATCGTCAGGTCGGCAACGCCAAGTTCAGGGCTGGGGTCCGATGCCTGGCTCAATCTTGTTTGCCTTCGCAATATCCAGCTTCGCCTGCTCCTCGTAGCCAAGCGCCCGCATGGTCAGGCCGCGACTGTAAAGCGAGTAGGCGTCTTTCGGATCCAACTCGACCGCCGCGCTGTAATCCGCCAGCGCATGGTCGTAGCGGCCGGAGCTCTGGTGGATATTGCCGCGATTGGTGAACGCCTTGGCCAAGCTGCGGTCGAGCTGGATCGCCTGGTCGAAGTCCTGGAGCGAACGGCGAGTCTCGCCCATCGCTGCGTAGGCTTGGCCCCTCAGGTTGAACGCCGGTGCGTAGTTCGGTTTGACGTTGATCGCGTGATCGAGTTCGCGGACGGCCCGGTCGTATTGCGCAGATCGTAGAAGATGAGGGCGCGGTGGTAACGGCCCAGGACGTTGTCACCATCGATCTGGATCATCCGGTTGAAATCGTCGAGCGCATTGTCGAAGTTTTGCAACTCGCGTTCCGTAAGCGCGCGTTGATAGTACGCCTGTGAATCTTTCGGGTTGCTTCGGATCAGGAGACCGTAATCCGACACGGCGCCCTTCAGATCGCCGGCAGCGCGATGGGTCCCCGCGCGGTTGCGGATTGCGTCGGCGTTGCGTGGGATCGCATCGATTTCCTGCGGCCTATTCGTCAGCTTGGATTGCGCCGTCCGCTCCTCGTGGGAGTTGTGCAGTGACGTCCGCACGCTGTGTGGCTGTAGCGCAGGAGGATTGGCGATGTCTCGCTTGGTCGCCTGAGCAACCGCGGCTGTCATCAGAGCCAGCAGAGCTGCGCGGCAAACGTCGCTCGATAAAGCTCGACCCGGACTGAACATGGTAGCGTTGCGCGCCATTTCGGCATTTTCGCCACCTTCCAGAAAAAGCGTTGCTCCTCTTTCCGTCCCCGCCGCGCTCCGGAGATTAACTATTAATGGTCAGGAGCCGGGTTTCAACGCAAGCGTTCGGAACCTGACTCATTAACCGAAGTTCCCATCACGGTTAATGCTGGCTCGGCCCAGGCGACCTGAAGGCGGCCGCCACAGCTCTTCTTTCTTCAACCTTCCGCGCCTATATTGGGGATGCCGGCGCAAGCCGGATATGGCGATAAACGGACGTCGTAATAAGCCTTTCGGACCCGGGGGCAGTACCCGGCGGCTCCACCCAAGCCCGGCGAGTACGGGTTTCGGCGGGGCCGAACTAGGATCGACGAGGGTGTAAAGGACGCTCTTTTGCCCGGAATGGGTCCAACGTTATGGGCCACAACCATAGTTGCAAACGACAACTATGCTCCGGTTGCTCAGGCCGCGTAAGCGGTTTGAAAAACCAAGCCTAAAGCCCTGACGGGTTAAGCTCCGTCAGGCGGGGTCCGGAGGCACCTGGCAACAGAAGCCTCCACCTCTCCCTCGCCCGATCGAATCTGCATATATCCGTGGACCGGCTTGCCAGCGGAATGCCATTTGGCAGCCGGCGGGTTAGCATCATGCTCAACCGGACTTTGAGTGCCCCCCATGCCCGTCGATCACATCCGCTACGACATTCTGGTCCAGGAGGCCCTGCGCGGCATGGTCCGCGACGTGCTCACCGAAACGGCCAGAAACAAGAGCATGCCCGGCGAACATCATTTCTTCATCACCTTCGACACGACCGCCGCCGACGTGCGGCTTTCGGACCGCTTGCGCGCACAATATCCGGAAGAGATGACGGTGGTCCTCCAGCACCAGTTCTGGGATCTCAAGGTGACCGACGAGGCGTTCGAGGTCGGCCTGTCGTTCGGCGGCGTGGCGGAGCGGTTGCTTGTGCCGTTCGCCGCGATCAAGGCTTTCGCCGACCCTTCGGTTCAGTTCACGCTGCAATTCGAGACGCTCGCAGAAGCGCCGGACGATGATGTCGACGAGGGCGAGACCGACGACACGACGGGCCAGCAGGTGAAGGGCAAGCGTCGGACACCGCCCCGGCAGGAAGCAAGTCGCACCAGCGTTCCGGCGAGCCCTCCCCCAGCCGCGCCCTCAGCCGATCAGCCGGGAGATAAGCCGCCCGACAAGGCCGGCGCCGAGGTCGTGCGGCTCGACCGCTTCCGCAAGAAGTAATGATCAAGGCTCGAACTCGGAGGCGCGCCAAGGCTCGCAGCAGGATCGAGACCGATACCTTCGGCCCGATCGAAGTTCCGGCCGACCGCTACTGGGGAGCGCAGACCCAGCGCTCGATCGAGAATTTCCGCATTGGTACCGAACGAATGCCGCGGCCGCTGATCCGCGCCCTCGGCATCGTCAAGCGCGCGGCCGCCGAGGTCAATCATTCGCTCAAGCTGGTCGACGCTCGTCGCGCCCGCGCAATTGTCAGAGCGGCCCAAGAGGTGACCGACGGTCATCTTGATGATCATTTTCCGCTGGTGGTCTGGCAGACCGGCTCCGGCACCCAGACCAACATGAACGTCAACGAGGTGATCGCCAACCGCGCGAACGAGATGCTCGGCGGCAAGCTCGGCGCGAAATCGCCTGTTCACCCGAACGATCACGTCAACTTGAGCCAGTCGTCGAACGACTGTTTCCCGACCGCGATGCACATCGCCGCGGCCGAGGGGATCGCGCGCCGGCTCGATCCGGCGCTGACGCATTTGCACGACGCGCTGCAAGCCAAAACCAAGGAGTTCGCCCGGATCGTCAAGATCGGCCGTACCCACACCCAGGACGCCACCCCGCTCACGCTCGGCCAGGAATTCTCCGGCTATGCCTCACAGGTCCAAAGCGGCATCGGGCGCAATCGCCTCGCGCTCCGGGAGCTGTACCCCCTGGCGCAGGGAGGCACCGCCGTCGGCACCGGCCTCAACGCGCATCCGCGTTTCGCGTCGCTATTCGCCAGGCGAGTCGCGGCGATCACCAAGCTGCCGTTCGTCAGTGCGCGCAACAAGTTCGAGGCGCTGGCGTCGCACGGCGCCTACGCGTTCGCCCACGGCGCGCTGAATGCGCTCGCGACCGACCTGTTCAAGATCGCTAACGACATCCGCCTGCTGGGCTCCGGCCCGCGCTCGGGCCTCGGCGAACTGATCCTGCCGGAGAATGAGCCCGGCTCCTCGATCATGCCCGGCAAGGTCAATCCGACCCAAGCCGAGGCGCTGACGATGGTTTGCAGCCAGGTGTTCGGCAATCACACCACGATCACGGTTGGCGCCAGCCAGGGTCATTTTGAACTCAACGTCTACAAGCCGGTCCTCGCCTACAACATGCTGCAATCGATCCGGCTCTTGGCCGACGCTGCGCGCTCGTTCACCGACCATTGCGTCACCGGTATCAAGGCCGACGAGAAACGCATCCGCGAGTTGATGGAGCGGTCGCTGATGCTCGTGACGGCGCTGGCGCCAAAGATCGGCTACGACAAAGCGGCCAAGATCGCAAAGACCGCCCACGCCAATGGCACGACTTTGCGCGAGGAGGCCGTGCGCCTCGGCTACCTGACCGGCGCTGAATTCGACCGGCTGGTGCGGCCGGAGCGCATGACTCGTCCGGGCTGACGCAGCGTCGAACGCGCGTGCCGCTGAAGCTCCAAGATGTTTCCACGTGCAGCCGCCGCTTGACGCAACGTCAAGTCGACGACAGCCGGTAGAGTGTCATGGCGCGGCTCACGACGATGAATCGCCTGACGTAAGGTGAGCCGCAGGTTTTGCATACTGCGATTCAGACACAGCCTTCGTATATTCAAGAATACTGTGTCCAAATAACAATATTGCTGTTCAACTTTGCCTTGAGCGACCTTCGCAACGCGAATTTGATTGCAATTCATTGCATTCGTTCACTGAACCGTGTCTTCCCAAATCACTGCGTCGACTACATCCTAGTAGGGCTCAGACACCAACAAACCACGCCGCCACCGTATCGGCGTAATTGGCGCGGAATGCTGGGTCTGCCATTGAGGCTTACTGGCATGGCTGAGATCGTCAATCTGCGGATCGCACGCAAGCGCGCCGCAAGCAGCAAGGCCGAAGCACAGGCCGCCGAACAGCGGCTCGCCCATGGCGCTTCCAAATCGGAGCGCGACCAAGCGGCGGCGGACCGCGCCAAGGCCCGCCAAATTCTCGATCAGCATCGAATCGAAACAGGAGACCGTCGATGAAGTCGCCGGTTATCAAGCGCTCCATCGTTATCGCTGGGCACAAAACGAGCGTCAGTCTCGAAGATGCGTTCTGGAAGGGTCTCAAGGAAATCGCCGACGACCGCGACGTGACCTTGTCCGACCTCGTTTCATCCATTGATACTGATCGCCAGCACGGCAATCTCTCGTCGGCCATCCGGCTGTTCGTGCTCGACCATTATCGCAGCCACACCGTCTCCGCACGAGAGCCTGCGGTGACGCGCGATCTGATCGGGATGCGGGCGGCAACCTCAGTTTTGCGAGCCGAGTAGAGGCGGCAGCGGCGCGTTCAGCGGCGCGTTGGCGCGGGTCGCAGGTTCGTGCCGAGGCGCGGCCCGGGGCTTAGGCGCCGCCGGAATGGTGATCGGCGGCGGCAGTGCTGGCGCCTGGGCAGCCGGCACTTGGGCACCTGCTGGAGCTTGGGCGCCCCCTGAAATCCCGCTTGTGGCGCTGGGCGCCGGCGCGGTTGGCGCGCTTTCCGGAACAGCCAAAGGCGTTGCGGGTTCGGCAGGCTTCACAGGCGCTGTCGCTGCCGCCTCGCGAGCCGCCTGTTCCATCGCATCGATCTGCCCGGATTGCTGCTCGACGGCGCGCAGCGTCAGCCAACTTGCCAGCAGGTTCGTATCGACCGCGCGCTTGGGCGCCGGCAACGTGCCTTTGAGCGCGACCATCACGGCTGGCTGCGCCGCGCCTGGAGCCGATGGCAATGCATTGAGCGTGAGCAGAGCGTCGACCATCGCGTCGGCAAGATCGAGATTCACGGTGGCCTGCAATTCCGCCCCGGCCGCCTGAATCACAATGTCGCGCAAGCGCGCCTGGCCGGCGTTGATGCTGATGGCCGCGGATGCTTTCGACACCGGCAGGCCGGCGTTGTCGAGCGCGCCGGTGACGAATTCACGGATGCGAACGCCGTCGGTCGGAATGCCGAGTTCGACCGCGCGCGTCACAGCGCCGAATACATTGGGGTTGAGTCCCACCAGCCGCGCTTGGTCGAGCGCAATGGTGCCGAAGCCGGTCAGCGAGCCGATGAACGCGGCTGGGCTACGGCCGGTGCCTTCAATCTCTGCCTGCAACGCCAGACGCCCGGCGGTTGCCGGCCGGTCTGCGCTGGCGAGGATCGCGCCGAGTTCCGCTTCAGCGAGTCCGACACGAAGCCGCGCCGCGAGACCGGCCGCGCCGTTTGAAACGGTGAGCCGGCCGTCGAGGCGGCCCTTGCCCAGTTCGCCTGTGATCTCCTCAAACACGACCTCGGAGCCGTTGAAGCGCGCTACTCCGGTCAAGCGCTGCGCCACCAGCCAAGGTGCGATCACCGCGCGTTGTGCCTTGAAGTCGATCCGGCCGTTCAGGCCGGTTGGGCTCCAGGCGATCGGTTCCGTGGACCAGCCAGCACCCCTCGGGCCGGATCGCGCGGGCACTCCAATCGCCGCTGCGACCGTCGCTGATGCATCAAGCGATTCCGCCTCGACCGAGCCCTCGAACCGTGGCACCTCGTCAAAACGCAGTGTCCCCCGGCCCTGTACCTTGTTGCCACCGATTGCGCCTGCGAACTGATCGAAATCGAGCGTCGCCGGCCGGTCGGCTGCAAACCGCAGCGTGCCCTTGCCGCCGGCATCGATCAGTCCGGCGGCGAGCTTGCCTTCGAACCGCAATTCGCGGCCAAGCGGCCCGTTGGCTGACACGTCCAGCCGCGCCAAGTTGGCGTCGGCCGCGACCGCCCGATCAAGGCCGAGTAACCCAAGCAGCGCACCCGATCCATCGGTTTCGAGCTGACCGTCGATGCGGACATCCGCGCCGGCCAGCCCACTGAGGTCCGTCACCATGAACGCCTCACGCTTTCCGGTCGCGCTGGCCGATACGTTGACACGGATGGCTCCAACCTTGCCGATCAGGCCGATCTTCCCGCTGGCGCCATCGGCGCCGCTGGTTGCCATGCTGAGGTTGGCTTGCAGCGTCGCGGTCTTCTGGCGCGCCGCGAGCCGGCGCAGCGGACCGGCCAGCGCTGGCGTGAACTTTTCCGACAGCGCCAGGATGCCATTGAGGTCGCGCGCGTCGAGATTGACGGTAATGCTGCCGCCCGGAGACGACAGCGTCTGGATTCGCCCGGTGGCCACGAAACTTGTGTCGCCAAGGTCGCCGACCGATAGACGTTCGATCGCGAGACCGCCGGCGTCGAGCTTCAGGCGCGCCGCGATGTTGCGCGCGTCGAATCCGGCAATCTTGGCTTTGCCAACATCCATCGCCAGCGTGACTTCGCCCGGCCGTTCCAAGCCCAGGCCGGACAGCGCAGACTCGCCGAAGCCGAGCACCCCATCGAGATCGAGTTCGGCGGCGCGAAGCTCACCGTCGAGCCGTGCGGGCCGATCGCCAACCGGCCACGCGTAGGACACGCTGCCCTCGACCACGCCGCGGTCGATCTCGGTGCGCAGCCGTTCGACCGCGATGCGGTCCGCTCTGAGTGTCACGTCGCCTTTGGCATGCCACGGCTTGAACTGCGCCGCCGCGGTAGAGCGGGCGGCGAGCCAGGCCACCAGATTCTTTGGATCGTTGGAGTCGATGCTGGCGCCACCGGCGAAGCCAAGCCCCTTGCCTAGCGGATAGAGGCGTCCATTGACCTTGACCTGCGTGTAGCCAGGCGCGCGGAACTCAAGCCGTTCAACCGTCCAGGTGGTGCCGTCCGATCGAAGATCGGTGCCGACATTCTGCACCGATGCACCACCCAGGGTCATCGTGTCGACGTTGAGCGCGAGCTTGACCGGCCACGACGGCCGCAAAGCGCTGCCGAGCATCTCCCCGAAGCCTTGCACCGCTGCAAGCGGAAGGCGTCGCGGCACTTCGGGTGTTGCCAGAAGACGATCGAGATCGACCTGCCGCGCCGCGAGCATGCCCTGCAATTGCGGCTGTGCGCCGAATTTGAACTCGCCCGAGCCGGCGAGCGCCACCGCTCGCTCGTCCGGCCCGTACTGGAACAACACCTCGTCCAGCGCCGCAACCGACGCGCCGGCCTTGATCCTGCTGGTCAGCCGCCATGGCTCGAACGCAAAGGCTTTGCCGCCCGCCAGCACTGCACCAGCCGGCCGCGACAGCGTGAGCACGCCATCGAACCGCGGCGCGGCGCGCTCGAACGCCACAAGCCCGTCGGCCTCCACGGTCAGCGGCCGCTCCTCGGTCTTCAAACTGAACTTCAGCCGTGTGCCGTCCGCCGTGGCGCGCCCGACTGAAATGTCATAGCCGTAGAGACCGCCGCCGGTAACGAACTCGCCTTTGCCCTGAATTGGGCCAGTGAGCGAGCGGACCTGACCCGCGAACCACAGTTGATCGAGCACCAGCTTCGACTTGCTGGTCACATCGGTCAACGTCGCGCGGCCGTCCTCGATGCTCAGGCGGTCGATCGACAGCGTCTCATTCGCCAATGCCAGCGGCGGCCAGTCGATCTGGCCCTGGCTGTCGAGACCGATGTTGAACTGCGGGGCGACGAGCTTCATCTCCTTCGCCCGTAACTCGCCGCGCATCAGCGATCCGAGCTCCAGTTCGAGGCGGAGCGAGCGGGCACGCATCCGGCTGCCCTCGCCGACCGGGCCGATGGCGATCGCACGCAAGGTCACCGAGGGAAACGGCAGGAGCGCAGCGTCGATGTCGCCGCCGACCATCACCTTGATCCCAACCAGACGGCTGGCCTCCGCCTCGAAGAAGGCGCGGTGGTCGTTCCAGCGGATGACATGCGGTCCCACCAGCGCCGCCAGCAGCGCCAGGATCAGGGCAATCGCGATGGTCAACAGCGTCGTCTGCACAATGGCTCCAGCGTAGGTCCCGTATAGCGCCTTGCGCGCGGCCCCGGCATCGGGCCGAACATAAGCTTACTAAACCTATGTAATTTGACGGGCAGACGCGACCCTCCCGGCCCGCCCACCACCCCTAACTCGCGTCGTTTGGCGGCGAATCTGTGTCCGCCGAACCGCTTACGAGCAGTTTAGCTCAAAGCGAAGATTTTGCCCGGGTTCATGATGTCCTGCGGATCGAGCGCCCGCTTGATCGCCCGCATCGCTTCGAGCGCCGGCGCCCCGTGCTCGGTCAGGAGATACTTCATCTTGCCCTGCCCGACCCCGTGCTCGCCGGTACAGGTTCCATCCATGGCCAGCGCCCGCTCGATCAGCCGCTCATTGAATTCCTTGGCTACCCTGATCTCCTCGGGGTTCTGCATATCCACCAGCAGCGTCAGATGGAAATTGCCGTCGCCGACGTGACCCACGATCGGGGCGATCAGCTTGCTCGCGGCGATGTCGCGCTGTGTTTCGGTCACGCATTCGGCGAGCCGTGAGATCGGCACGCAGACGTCGGTCGCAATCATGCTGGCGCCGGGCCGCAGCGTGAAGGTCGAGAACGCCGCGTTATGCCGCGCCTCCCAGAGCCGGGTGCGGTCTTCGGGCCGGGTGGTCCATTCGAATGGCCCGCCGCCGAATTCACTGGCAATCTCGCCGAACCGTTCGGACTGCTCGGCGACGCCCGCCTCGGTGCCGTGAAACTCCAGAAACAGCATCGGAGTCTCGGCAAGTCCGAGCTTGGAATAGAGATTGACGGCCCGCACCTGCAGCGCGTCGAGCAATTCGATGCGCGCGACCGGGATGCCGGACTGGATGGTCATGATCGCGGCGTTGCAGCACGCCTCAACCGACGGAAACGGGCACGTGCCGCCGGAGATCGCCTCGGGAATACCGGAGAGCTTCAAGGTCAATTCGGTGATGATGCCGAGCGTGCCTTCGGAGCCGACGATCATCCGCGTCAGGTCGTAACCGGCCGAGGACTTCTTCGCACGCCGCGCCGTCGTCATCAGCTCGCCGTTCGCCATCACCACTTTGAGCGAAAGCACGTTGTCCTTCATGGTGCCGTAGCGCACGGCGTTGGTGCCGGAGCAGCGCGTCGCAGCCATGCCGCCAAGCGAGGCGTCAGCGCCAGGATCGATCGGGAAGAACACGCCCTGGTCGCGCAGGTATTCGTTGAGTGCCTTGCGGGTAATGCCGGGCTGAATCACGCAATCGAGATCCTCGGCATGCACCGCTAGCACCTGGTTCATGTCGCGGACGTCGATCGAGACGCCGCCGTGCGGCGCGTTGACGTGGCCTTCGAGCGAGGTGCCGGTGCCGAACGGGATGATCGGCACGCGACGCTCAGCGCAGATCCGCACGATCTCCTGCACGTCCTCGGTCGATTGCGGAAACACCACGGCGTCCGGCGGCTGGTTTTCGATCCAGGTGACGGTGTTGCCATGCTGCTCACGCACCGCCCGTGAGGTGACGAGGCGGTTGCCGAACTTCGCAGCGAGCGCGCGGATTGCGACTTCAATCGCCTTGGGATCACGCCGCGGCGGCGCGGAGGTTTCTGCCATTGCCATGAAAACAGGTTAGCAGAACGCAAGCTGCGCCGGCAAAGCGCCGGCGCCATACGTTGGGAACTCTTCGTTCAGGCTGACTTACGCCACGGGATCAGCATCGACACGCGCTGCTTGTAGCGCCGGTAATCGTCGCCGAAGATTCCGACCAGGTCATGCTCTTCCAGGAAGATGCCGACGAAGATGTAGGCCGTCGTCACCGCCGCGAATAGCAAGTGCCCCACCGTCGTCGTTGGCGCCGCCCAGAATGCGATGATGAAGCCGAGATAGATCGGATGGCGCACGAAGTTGTAAAGCATCGGCGTCTTGAAGGGGATCGGCGGGATGGGCCGGCCGGAGAGATTGTTGAAGACCTGGTGCAGGCCGAACAGCTCGAAATGGTTGATCATGAAGGTGCTGGCCAGCACGATCAGCCAGCCGGCGAACGACAATGCGATCACGGCATCGGCGGCAGCCGGATTTGCGATCTGCCAGACCACGGTCGGCATGGCGCGCCACTGCCAGAACAACAGGATCAGCGCGAGGCTGGCGAGCAGAACGTAGGTGCTGCGTTCAACCGATTTCGGCACGAATTGCAGCCACCATTGCTTGAATTGCGGGCGCGCCATCCGTGCGGCCGGGTTACGCTCCCCGCCAAGCCCACTATCGCCTTTTTCTGCCGCGCAGGCGACCGGCCAATTCCACTTAAATTTTTTGCGGAATGCTTCAGAAGTTTGTGCAGAATAGCGCCATGCTCGACCGTCGCGACCTTGAGCCCGTGTTTTTCGCCCCCTTCGTCTCGTCCGTGATGACGGTTGAGCCGGCGTGGATCGACTACAACGGCCATCTCAACATGGCCTATTACAATGTGCTGTTCGACCGGGCGGTGGACGAGGTGTTCGAACTGCTCGGCTGCGGCGCCGATTACGTCAAGAAGGGATTTTCCACCTTCACCGCCGAGGTCCACGTCCGCTACCTGCGCGAATTGAAAGCGGGCGATCCGGTGCGCGTGACCTTCCAGTTGCTCGGTTACGATTCAAAGCGCATGCACTATTTCGAGCAGCTCTTTCACGCCGAAGAGGGCTGGGTGTCCGCCACGTCCGAGAACATGTCGCTGCACGTCGACATGGCGGCGAAGAAGACCGCGCCGTTCCCGATCGACGTGACGCGGCGGCTGATCCAGATGCAGGCCTCGCACAGCCAGTTGCCGCGGCCCGAGGCCGCCGGCCGCAGCGTGGCGATGCCGGGCAAGTCGTTCAATACACCGACCACAGTCCCGGCGTCGCCAGCTCCAGCAGGTGGCCGTCCGGATCGCGGAAATAGATACTGCGGCCGCCGCGCGACCAGGACGTTTCGCCTTCGATCGCGACGCCGCGCGACGCCAGATGTTTCTGCCAATGCTCAAGCTCGTCCTTGCCGATGGCGAAGGCGACATGCAGCGGCCCCGCGCCATCGTGGCCGGGAATAGTGCCGCCCGGGATCGTCACGGTCTGTGTCGCGCTGCCGCGCCGGAAGATCAGCAGCACGCTGCGGCTCGCCACGCCGTAGGCGCGCAACCGGGCATCGGTGAAGATCGGCTTCAATCCCAGCACGTCTTCATAGAACGCTTGCGCGCGGTCCATGTCGTCGGTGTAGAGCGCAGTCTCCAGGACGCCATCGAGTTTCGGCATCGTTGTCGGCTCGCGGTTGGTTGCGGTTGACTCCGTGGCTCGCTAGCATCCTCGCATGTCAATCGCACCCGCAGCCACATCCCGCCGGCGCACTGTTGCGCCGCCACAAATCCGCGAACACCGGATTCCGACCGCGGGCAGCAAGCCCTATATCGCCGTCGAGGGCCGCGACCATTGCCTGTGGTTCTGCGAGAGCGGCGCCTCGAAGATCGGCCGGCTCGATCCCAGCACCTACACCTTCAGCGAATTCGACTTGCCGACGGCAAATGCGACACCGATCGGCATCGTCGTCGGCCCCGACGGCAACCTCTGGTTCGCTGAAAAATCCGCCGGCAAGATCGGCCGCATCACGCCGCAGGGTCAGGTCACCGAGTTCCCGCTGCCGACGCCGAACGCCGGTCCGGACGCCATGCAGCTCGGCCCCGACGGCAATATCTGGTTCTCCGAGACTGAAGTAAGCCAGATCGGTCGCATCACGCCGGATGGAAAAGCGACCGAGTTCAAGGACGGCATCACGCCTGGCTCCAAACCTTTGTCGATCGTGGTGCGCGACGGCGCGCTGTGGTTCAGCGAGGCGGCCGGCTCTCGCATCGGCCGCATCACGGTGGACGGCAAGGTCACCGAGTTTCCGATCCCGAGCCACGACAGCCAGCCGCGCGCGATGGTGACGCATCCCGACGGCTCGATCTGGTTCGTCGAAACCTCGACCAATGCGCTCGGCCGCGTCGATCGCGAAGGCCGCATCACCGAGCATAAGGTGCCGACGCCGAACGCATCGCTGCGCGGCGTCACGGTCGGCGCCGACGGCGATCTCTGGTACACCGCCAACTTCGCCAACAAGATCGGCCGCATGGCGCCGGACGGCACTGTGCTCGGCGAGTATGACATTCCGACGCAGGCAGCGGCGCGCGCTGCATCGCGCCGATGTCGGATGGCCGGCTGTTCTTCACGCAATGGGACGCCGGCCTGATCGGCGAGGTCATCGTCTAACGGAAAATAATCGGGAGGACACAACGTGACAGTCGAACGGTTCGATTTTCAGTGCGGCAGCGTCAAAGCCAAGCACGCGCTGGTGTGGAACGAGAAGGTCAGCGGCAAGCGTCCGCTCCTGCTGGTGATGCCGAACTGGCTCGGCGTCACCGAGCCGGCGATCAAGCGCGCGCAGCGGATGGCCGGCGACAAGTATGTCGCCCTGGTCGCCGACATGTACGGCGAAGGCAAGACCTGCGAAGGCCCGCCGACCTCGCAGGAGTGGATGATGGCGGTGCGCGCCGACCGCGTCGAAGGGCGAAAGCGCGCCAACGCGGCGATGGCCTGCCTGGTGGCCGAAGCCGACAAGCGCGACATCGGCGACTCGTCGAAGAAGGCCGCCGTCGGTTTCTGCTTCGGCGGCGGTAATGTGCTTGAGCTGGCGCGAAGCGGCTCCGACGTCAACGCCGTGGTTTCGTCTGCACGGCGACCTGCAGACCACCATGCCGGCCAAGAAGGGCGACATCAAAGCCGCGGTGTTCGTCATCCACGGCTCGAAGGACCCGGTCGCACCGAAGGCCGACCGCGACACGCTCGAAGCCGAGTTGGATGGCGCCGGCGCCAACTGGCAGATGCTCGACTTCGGCGGCCGGCTGCATTCATTCGCCGAGGAAGAGACGATGATGAAGGGCGTCGCCGAATATCACGCCGGCGCAGCGCATCAGACCTTCCGCATCCTCGACGACTTCATCCAGGACGCGTTCAACAAGAAGCTCTGACGATTAATTCGGCGTTGGCGGCCCGGCGCGCTCCTATCAAGCGCGACCGGGCCGCGTTATACTTTGCGCCATATTCGGTTCTGTTTAGGGCGACATATGAAGCGGCGCGAATTTATTGCGCTTGTCGGCGGCGCGGCGGCGTGGCCGCTCGCTGCCCACGCGCAGCAGCGCGGCGGAACAATCCCGCGCATCGGCATCATCGACGACGGACCGATCTGGCAGCCTTTCAAGGATGGACTGCGCGAGGCCGGATATGTCGATGGGCCAAACCATCGCTTTCGAGACGCGCACCGCGAACGGCAATCCGGAACGGCTCCAGGCCGCGGCGGCCGAACTGGCGCGGCGGCCGGTCGATGTGATCGCGACCTATGGCACGCCGGCAAGCCGCGCCGCCAAGGCCGCGACCTCGACGGTCCCGATCGTCATGATCGCGATCGGCGATCCGGTGCGCGCGGGTTTGGTGCGAAGCCTGGCGCGCCCCGGCGGAAACGTCACCGGCAACACCATTCTGTCGCCTGACCTTGCCCCGAAGCGGCTGCAACTCGTCAAGGAGATCATCCCGTCGGCTGCCCGTGTCGCGCTGCTCTGGAATCCGGACAACGTCTCCAACGTGGTGATCCTCGAACAGTTGCGCGATGCAGCGCCGCGCGCTGGGGCTCGCGTTTACCGCGGTCGAAGCGCGCAAGGCCGCCGATTTCGACGGCGCGTTTGCGATCCTGGCGCGCGAGCGGCCCGATGCGGTGTTGCTGACCAGCGACCCGGTGCACCACGCCCAGATCCGGCGAACCGTGGACTTTCTGTTGCAGAACCGGCTGCCTGGCATGTTCCAGAACCGTGACGACGCCGCGGCCGGCGGCCTGATGTCGTACGGCGCGATCTTCGTGGAGATGTTCTGGCAGGGCGCCTTCTTCGTGCAAAAAATCCTGAACGGCGCCAAGCCTGCCGACATTCCGGTGCAGACGCCACAACGCTATCGAACTTGTCATCAACCTCAAGACCGCCAAGGCGATCGGGCTGACGATCTCGGAAGCCGTCTTGCTGCGCGCCGATCAGGTGGTCGAGTAACAATATGCAAATAGATCCGGGAGGAAGTGCCGTGCGATTGATGTTGCGATTGATGTTGGGTTTGCTGCTGGCGAACTTTTCCGCCGTTGTCCACGCCCAGCAATATCCGTCGAAGCCGATCCGCATGGTCGTGTCGATCGCCGCAGGCAGCGTCACCGACGTGATCATGCGCGCAGCCGCAGCCGAGTTGCAGACGCGGCTCGGCCAGCCGCTGGTGATCGAGAACATCGGCGGCGCCGCGGGCATCCTCGGCGGCAAGACCTGCGCGCAGGCGACAGGCGACGGCTATACGCGTCTGCGTCATTTATCACTCGACGATGTCGTTCAATCCCCTCCTCTTCAGCAACCTGCCCTACAACCCGGACACCGATCTCGTTCCGGTGTCGCGGCTGTTCTTCCTGGTCGAAGGCCTGTTCGCCTCGTCGGCGATCAACGTGAACACGGTCGCAGAGCTGAAAACGCTCGCACAGAGCAAGCCCGACGGGCTTGAACTACGCCACGTTGGGCGAAGGCTCCTATCCCGACCTGTTCCTGAAATGGCTCAACAACCAGTGGGGCACCAAGATCGTCGGCATCCCCTATCGCGGCGGAGGCCCAGCGGCGCAGGCGCTGGCGGCCAACGACGTGCAGGTGACGCGCTTCGGCGTCGGCAACTTCGTCGGCGTCATCGAGGCCGGCAAGGTCAAGGCGCTGGCGGTGAGCTCGGCCAAGCGCTCGCCGGTGCTGCCGAACGCGCCGACCTTCGCCGAGGTCGGCTGGGGCGACTATCCAGGCCAGGGCTGGTGGGGCCTCGCCGCGCCGAAGGGCACACCGCCGGAGATCGTCGCCAAGCTTTCGAGCGAATTCCAGCAGCTGTTCAGCGATCCGAAGTTCGTCGCGTTCCTCGACAAGCAGGCGGTGGTGGCGGCGCCGACGACGCCGGAAGGCTTTGCGGCATTCCTCAAGCAGGATCGCAAGGACGCCGAGACGCTGATCAAGATCGCCAACACGAAGAAAACGGAATTCAAGGAATAGCGGGAGCCGAACCATGCTCAATCGCCGTCACCTGATAGCCGCCTCTGCGGCGGGGCTTTTCGCGGCGGGCGCAGGAGCGTTGCCCCGCGCGCTGGCGCAGGTGGTGAAAAAGCCCGCGCACATGATCGTCGGATTTCCGGCCGGCGGCGGCACCGATGTCACCGCACGCGTGCTCGCCGAAGCGCTTCGCGGCGTATTTGCGCCGACCGTCATCGTCGAGAACAAGCCGGGCGCCAGCGCCCGCATCGCCGTCGAATATGTCAAGAACGCCGAGCCCGACGGCAGCGTGATGCTGTTCACGCCGGACTTCCCGATGACGCTTTATCCGCACAGCTTCAAGTCGCTGAGCTACGAGCCTCTGCGGGATTTCACGCCGGTCGGTCCGGCCACCACGTCGATGCTGAGCTACAATGTCGGCCCCGCGGTGCCCGCGAGCGTCAAGACGCTCGGCCGACTATGTGCAGTGGTGCAAGACCAATCCCGACAAGGCGAGCTACGGCACCACGTCGGCTGGCGCCACGCCGCATTTCGCCGGCGTCATGCTTTCGAATGAAACGAAGGTGCAGATGAATCCGGTGCATTACCGGGGCGGCGCGCCGGCCATGCAGGATGTCGTTGGCGGACACATCCCCATGAGCGTCAATCCGATCAGCGAAAGCATGCCGCTGCATCAGGCGGGCTCGCTACGTATCCTGGCGGTGACGGGCGCGAAGCGATCGCAATTCCTGCCGGATGTGCCGACGGCGAAGGAGTTCGGCTACGACGTGGTGGTGGAGACCTGGCTCGGCGTATTCCTGCCGGCGAAGATGCCGGAGGATATCGTCCGCGCCCTGAGCACCGCGATGAGCGAGGCTTCGCGATCAGCGGTGATGAGGGACAATCTTGCGAAGTTCGCCAGCGAGCCGACGTTCCAGACACCGGTGCAATTCACCGAGACGATCAAGGAAGATCTCAAGCGCTGGGGCCCGGTGGTGAAGACGTCGGGCTTCGTCGCCGTGGACTAATTCACGGCTTCAGCAGAATCTTGCCGATCACCTCGCGCGCCTCGATCATCTCATGGGCGCGGCGCGCGTCTTTCAGCGGCAGGCGCGCGTGGATCAATGGGCGGATCGCGCGCTGCGCGAGCTTCTCGATCAGATAGTTCATCGACTTCGGCGCGGACCGCCGGCTTGTCGTCCAGCGTGTGCATGGTGAAGATTCGAACGGCGGCGCTGTTGAGATAGCCCGGTCCGGAATCGAGTGCATCGACCGTGTTCGCCTCGATCTTTCCGACCAGCTTGCCGTAGGACACCAGCAGGCCGAACGGCCCGAGCATCGGCAGAAACTTCGCAAAGTCCTTGCCGCCGACCGCGTCGAGGACGAGATCGACGCCGACGCCGCTGGTGATCTCGGCGACGCGGGCCGCGACATCCTCACGGCCGTGGTCGATGACGTGATCTGCGCCGAACGCCTTGAGTGCTCGCGCTTTCTTTTCCGTTCCAACCAGAGCGATCGCGGTCATCCCCGCCAGTTTTGCGAGTTGCACCGCCGCGCTGCCGAGGCCACCGGAGGCCGAGCCAACCAGCACGGATCTTTCCCGGCGCGCCGCGGGTCGCGGTGTGCAGCAGATGATAGGCCACCTGGTAGTTGGACAGGCAGGCCGCCGCCTCAAGATCGGTTTCCGGCGGCAGCGCAAACAGCGCGCGCTCGGGCACCGCGATATGCTCCGCATAGCACCCCGCGCGAACCGGCAGTTCACGCGCGGTGACATAGACCTTCCGGCCGACCGCGAAGCGGGTGGCGTTCGCGCCCAATTCAGCCACGGTGCCGGCCATTTCGATGCCGGGGATGACCGGCAGCGGCGGCATCCAGGCATAGACGCCGCGGCGCACCAGCAGCTCGGGGCGGCTAACACCGATAGTATCGGCCTTAACGAGCACCTCGCCCGGGTTGAGACGCGGAACAGGCACCTCGACGTAGTCGAGCACCGAAGGATCGCCTGTTCGACTCAACAAAATGGCCTTCATGGCCGCCATCATCGCCCCTGTGGGCTTCCCCTCGCAAATCGAGGCCCCGAGTGCCATTTTCTACCCATGATTCTCCGCAACAGGCTCTGTCTTGGCTGACCTCGCAAAACAGGAACCGGAACTTGATGCTCCTTCACCCGCCTCTGGGGGGATAGCCGCGCGAGCAATGGCAGCTCGCGCCGGCAGCTCGCGGTATTTGGACGACCTGAACCCCGAGCAACGGCTGGCGGTAGAGACGCTGGACGGGCCGGTTCTGGTGCTGGCCGGGGCCGGAACTGGAAAGACGCGGGTTTTGACGACCCGGATTGCTCATATCCTCGCGACGGGGCGAGCACGGCCCTCCGAAATCCTCTCGGTCACCTTCACCAACAAGGCCTCGCGCGAGATGAAGGAGCGCGTCGGCCACATGATCGGCCAGGCGGTCGAGGGCATGCCGTGGCTCGGCACCTTCCACGCCATCGGCGTGAAGATCCTGCGGCGGCATGCCGAGTTGGTGGGGCTCAAGAGCGACTTCACCATCCTCGACGTCGACGACCAGATTCGCCTGCTCAAGCAGTTGCTTGAGGCTGAGGGCATCGACGAGAAGCGCTGGCCGGCGCGCGTCCTCGCCGGGCTGGTCGACCATTGGAAGAACCGCGGCTTGACGCCCGAGCAGGTTCCTGCGGGCGAAGCAGCCGCATTCGCCAACGGACGCGGCAAGAAGCTCTACCAGGCCTTCCAGGAGCGCCTGAAGGTGCTGAACGCCACCGATTTCGGCGACCTGCTGCTGGAGTGCATCAGGCTGTTTCGCGAGAACTCCGAGGTGCTCGCGCAGTATCAGCGGCGCTTCAAGTACATTCTGGTGGACGAGTACCAGGACACCAACGTCGCGCAGTACCTCTGGCTGCGGCTGGTCGCGCAGCGGGCGGCGGCGGCGAGCACCGATGCTCCACCGCAAGCTGACGACCCATCTTCGAGCGCACTCGCCACCTTGGCGCCGCCGAAGAACATCTGCTGCGTCGGCGACGACGACCAGTCGATCTACGGCTGGCGCGGCGCGGAGGTCGACAACATCCTCCGCTTCGAGCACGACTTTCCCGGCGCGAAGGTGGTGCGCTTGGAGCGCAACTACCGCAGTACAGGACATATTCTGGCCACGGCCAGCCATCTCATCGCGCACAACGAAGGCCGCCTGGGAAAAACCCTGCGCACCGAGGACGTTCCCGGCGAGAAGGTCACCGTCACCGGCTCCTGGGACTCCGAGGAAGAGGCACGCTCGGTCGGCGAGGAGATCGAACTTCTACAACGTAACGGCCACCTCCTCGACGAAGTCGCGATCCTCGTGCGCGCCTCGTTCCAGATGCGCGAGTTCGAGGACCGCTTCGTCACGCTCGGCCTACCCTACCGGGTGATCGGTGGCCCGCGCTTCTACGAGCGCGCCGAGATCCGCGACGCGATGGCGTATCTGCGCGTGATCCATTCGCCGACCGACGACCTTGCCTTCGAGCGCATCGTCAACACGCCCAAGCGCGGCCTCGGCGACGCCACCATCCAGCTCCTGCACGATTACGCGCGCAAGCGCCGCGTGCCGCTGACCGAGGCCGCGCGCGCGATCGCCGCCACCGACGACCTCAAGCCCAAGCCGCGCAATGCGCTGCGCACCGTGATCGCCAACTTCGACCGCTGGCGCGCGCAGAAGGACACGCTGCCGCACAACGAGCTGGCCGAGGTCGTGCTGGACGAGAGCGGCTACACCGAGATGTGGCAGAAAGACAAAAGCGCCGACGCCGCCGGCCGGCTGGAGAACCTCAAGGAGCTCGTGCGCTCGATGGAGGAGTTCGAGAACCTCGCAGGCTTCCTCGAGCACATCTCGCTGGTGATGGATGTCGAGAGCGGCGAGTCCGACGACAAGGTCAGCATCATGACCATGCATTCGGCCAAGGGCCTCGAGTTCGACACCGTGTTCCTGCCGGGCTGGGAGGAAGGCCTATTCCCGAGCCAACGCACGCTCGACGAGCAGGGCCGCGCCGGGCTCGAAGAAGAGCGCCGCCTCGCCCACGTCGGGCTGACGCGTGCGAGGAAGCGCGCCAAGATCTACTTCGCCACCAACCGCCGCACGCACGGTCTGTGGAGCACCAACATCCCCTCGCGCTTCCTCGACGAACTGCCGGAGGCCAACGTCGAAGTGACCGAGAGCAAGGGCAACTTCGGCGGCGCCGCCGGCTACGGCGCGTCACGCTTCGACAACATGACGGCGTTCGGCTCGAACTATTCGACGCCGGGCTGGCAGCGCGCGCAGGCCAACAAGAATCGCGGCGGCTTCTCCGAGACCGGCGCGCCGCGCTACGGCGACAAAGGCGTCGGCGACGACTCGCTCGACTACGTGCAGCCGGACTACGACGACGATCACGCTCCTGCGCCCCGCGCGGGCTCGCCGCGCCGAAGCGCTAAGCGCGTAGGCGGACCGCTCACCATCGAGGGCGAGCTCGTCGCGAAATCGACCGGCGCGGTGTCGGATTTTTCCGTCGGCGACCGGGTGTTTCACCAGAAGTTCGGCAACGGCAACGTGACGGTGGTGGACGGCAACAAGCTCACGATCGCGTTCGACCGTGCCGGCGAGAAGCGCGTGGTCGATAGTTTTGTGGAGAGGGTGTGAGCGCAAATATTAGGCCGCAATATCTGTAACGGCCGCGCGCTTAAGCGAGCATTCACTTTATCCAATAAGGCCCATTTAACGGGCAGTATGCGATGGCCACCGCATGAACGGGGCAGCGGCAACTGAGCAATGGACGGAGCGCCGGCAAGAACGCCGCACCGAGGTTGGCAACGTCGTCGCGTTGGTCGACCTCTGTGATGAACGCGGGCCGGTTTCCTGTTGCATCTGGGACATGTCGTCCCGCGGCGCTTGTCTGCTGGTGCCGCCCGACGTGCCGCTCCCGCACTCCTTCAAGATGGAAGTCGATCAGACATGGCGCGTCGCCCAGCGTGGTATGGCGGCGCTGGTCGCATGTCGGCGTGCAATTCCTGAAATAACCGGCAAAAAATCCGCGGGGAGCCGTTTCCAAAGAAAAAGCCTGGCAACCCGCCAGGCTTCATTTTTGCGAATACCCGTGCACCTCGGTGCAGGGCATGAACAGGCGCGTCCCGCCTAGTTTGGCGTCTCCGGCGGCGCTTCCGCGGCAGGCTTCGCTGCCGGAGTCTCCGTCACCGGTTCCGGCGTGGACTTAACCGGTGCAGCCGGCGCCGCGGTTGCCGCCGCGGGCGTCACCGGCGGGGTGCTCGCGCGTGCGGTGGCGGCACTTGCCGGCGCGCCACGCGCAAACACCACGCGGGTGCCGACGCCAACGCGGCCGTACAGATCCATGATGTCGCGGTTGTGCATACGGATGCAGCCGGCCGACACGAAGCCGCCGATCGAGCCCGGATTGTTGGTGCCGTGGATGGCGAGCTCCTCGTCGGCCAGCACCAGCGCCGCGGCGCCCATCGGGTTCCGCGGCGAGCCGGACTCGATGTAGAAGTCCGGCGAGCGGTTGCCGCGGATCGACGCGGGCGGCCGCCACGCCGGCTTGATGTGCTTGCTGACGACCCGCGTGCGGCCGAACCATTGCTGACCGGAGCGGCCGACGCCGACCGGATATTTGATCGCCTGGCCCTTGCCGGTGACGAGATAGAGCGCGCGCTCCTCGGTCTGCACCACGATGGTGCCGGCGGAAGCGTCGCCGGAATATTCGACCTTCTCGCCGGCGCGCGCGGAAGCTATGCCGAGCGTGGCGGCGGCGATAGCGGTCAGGAAAAGGGCACGAAGTTTCATGGCCGATGACCCCAAGCAAGGACCGAAAACCCGGGTGTCATAGCCTGCCGCAACGCGCCGCGCCTGCCAAGCGTGCCGTCATCCTTAACACCGACGGCCGGAAGAACTCCGGCAGATTTCGGCTGTCCCGGGCGACGCAAGCGGTTTTTGTCGGATGTCGCGGGACTGATCGGAAAGCCTACGGTGGCGACACTGTTTCCAGGAGGGTTCCATGCCTTTCCGGACAATACATTGGCGCAAGTTCTTCTTCGCTGCCGCAGCAATCGCTTTGATTGCGGCGACCCTGGTGCCGACTGAAGCGTCGGCGCGCTGGCGCGGCAGAGGTTGGGGATGGGGCGGCGCGGCGATCGGGCTGGGTCTGGGGCTCGGACTGTCAGCCGCCTATCCGTATTACCGGCGTCCGTACTACGGCTATGGCTATGGTCCGGGCTACGGCTAACGCTGGCTACGGCAGTTACGGCGCCTATGGCTACGGCTGCTGGCGGCGCGTACTGGTCGACACGCCCTGGGGACTGCAGCCCCGACGGATGTGGGTGTGCGGCTAATCGTAGAAATCCAGCACGGCGCAAGACAAAGACCCCAGGCTTCAGCCTCGGGTCTTTCAGCTTCGGCGTCCTCCACCGCTTGAATCGGGAGTACCATAGGTTTTGACTATCCCCAACAACAAACGCTGGGGAGGACACCATGACCGCCGCTCAAGCCACAGCCGCGCCCGCCGACACGCCCGACGCGCTTGCAAGGAAGGCGCTCATCGCCTCCGCCGTCGGCTACGCGATGGACGGCTTCGATCTTCTCATCCTCGGCTTCATGCTCCGTGCCATCTCGGCGGACCTTGGCCTCACGCCGCCGCAGGCCGGCTCGCTCATCACTATGACGCTCGTCGGCGCCGTCGTCGGCGGCATCGGGTTCGGCATCCTCGCCGACTATTACGGCCGGGTCCGCGTGCTGACCTGGACGATCCTGCTGTTCGCAGCGTTCACCGGCCTGTGCGCGTTCGCGCAGGGGTACTGGGACTTACTTGTCTACCGCACCATCGCGGGGCTCGGCCTCGGCGGCGAGTTCGGCATCGGCATGGCGCTGGTGGCGGAAGCCTGGCCGGCCAAGCAGCGCGCGCGTGCCTGCTCCTACGTGGCGCTCGGCTGGCAGGCCGGCGTGCTGGGCGCGGCGCTGCTCACGCCGCTGCTGCTTCCGTCGATCGGCTGGCGCGGCATGTTCCTCGTCGGCCTGCTGCCCGGCGTCGTCGCCTTCGCGGTGCGCTGGTATGTCGGCGAGCCGAAGATCTTCCTGGAGAAGGCGAAGACCGCGCGCTCGATGGCGCCGCTGCGCATGCTGGTGAAGGACGCGGCGACCAGCAAGGTCAGCCTCGGCATGCTGATCCTCTGCTCCGTGCAGAACTTCGGCTACTACGGCGTGATGATCTGGCTGCCGAGCTATCTGTCGACGCGGTTCGGTTTCGGGCTGACGCAGTCGGCGCTGTGGACCGCGGTGACGATCTGCGGCATGGCGTTCGGAATCTGGATGTTCGGCATCTTCGCCGACAAGGTCGGGCGGCGGCCGGCGCTGTTGACGTTCCAGGCCGGCGCCTTCGTCATGGTTCTGATCTATTCGCAGCTCACCGACGCCAATGCGCTGCTGATCGGCGGCGCGATCATGGGCATGTTCGTCAACGGCATGCTCGGCGGATACGGGGCGCTGTTGTCGGAGCTCTATCCGACGGAGGCGCGCGCGACCGCCGAGAACGTGCTTTTCAATCTGGGCCGCGGCGTCGGCGGGTTCGGGCCGCTGGTGGTCGGCGCGCTGGTGGCGAGCTATTCGTTCGCCGTCGCCATCGCGCTCCTGGCCACGATCTATCTGATCGACATCGTGGCGACCTTGCTGCTGATCCCGGAAAAGAAGGGCCAGCCGCTGGAATAGGGGGCTCCGGGACGGCCCCAATCCCGCCGCCGGTTATGGTAAACTCCCGCCGCGGCATTCGAGGCTGGTGGGAGTTCGCCATGAGTTGGTTGCGTCCCCTGGTGGCGGCGATTGCGGCCACCTGCTTTTTTGCATTCCCTGCCGCGGCCAAGCTCCTCATCGAGATCGACAAGTCGGCGCAGCGCATGATCGTCTCGCAGGACGGCGCGCGGCTGCACGTCTGGCCGGTGTCGACGGGCTTGCGCGCCCACGACACGCCGGCCGGCTCCTTTACGCCGTTCCGCATGGAGAAAGACCACTTCAGCCGCGAGTGGGACGACGCGCCGATGCCGCATTCGATCTTTTTCACCCGGCAGGGTCACGCGATCCACGGCACCGAGCATCGCCGCAAGATAGGTCAGCCGGCGTCGCACGGCTGTGTGCGGCTCGAGCCGGAAAATGCGCGCGTGCTGTTCGGGCTGGTCCGGCAGGAGGGCATGGCGAACACCCGCGTGGTGCTGTTCGGCGTGACGCCGGGCGCCACCCGCGCGCCCGAGGTGGCGCGCCGTGCGCCGCGATACGCCCAGCCCGGCATCGACGACGACGTCACCAGTGCCGCGACGCCGCGCCGCGTCGAGCGCGGCTATCCGGCCGGACAGGCCCCAGTGTACTGGGGCCAGCCGCAGTTCCGCCCATCGGACGTTTACGACGGCGATGCGCCGTACCGGCGCATGCCGCCGCCGCCCTCGTTCTACACGGGTCCGCGCTACTAGCTAGCGGATCGGATCGGCCGTCCGCACGTGATCCGCCGGCTGCGCCTGCTCCACCGTCGCCGCCAGGTTCAACGGCACGCTCGGCAGTTGCAGCACGGTCGCGCGTTGGCCGGGCACGAGCCGCGCTAACAGCACGATCGTCCCGTCGGAAAACTCCAACGCGTCGTGATGCGTGTGCGGCACCTCAAGGTTGACCTGGCGGAACCGCGCGAGATTACCGGACATCGCGGTCGGCCAGTGGGTGACCGGATGCTCGTAGCGGACCGGCTCGTCGAATGCGAGCTCGGTGCCGGGCCGCAGGCAGACGGCCGTGTTGACATCGCCGGCGCCTGCAAATCCGCGGGTGATGGTGCCGGGGAACGGCGTCACGATCAGCCGGTCGGCAACCGCGGCGGGACGGGAGGCGACGTGTTCGAGACTGTAATCGCACATGGTGTTGTCTCCTTGACTGCGATCGAGGGATCGCCCTGCGCAGACAACCGTCATGCGGCCCGCCGCGTTCCACCGCGCAGCGACGATCGTGAATTGGCGGCGATTGTTTGTTGCGGCCGATCGTTTAAGGCCGCTGCGTGGCTGCCGTGGGTTCGCTGCCATGACTTCTCCACCAAGACTCCTTCGCGCGTCCGTATTAGTCTCAAGCCTATGCCGCCAACCGGACAGAGCGGCTCTGGGAGGGTTTCACATGTCAGCGTGTTTGACTCGCATTGCATTAGCCGCAACCGCCTGCGCACTCGCCATGCCCGCGTCGGCGCAAACCGTCGCGCGCAAGGATCTTTCGGTGGACGGCGCCGTCATCATCGCCACCACCGCCATGGCCGACTGCAAAGCCAAGGGCTGGCCGGTGTCGGTCACGGTGGTTGGGCGCAATGGCGAGCCGATCGTGCAGTTGCGCGGTGACGGCACCGGGCCGCACACCATGGAGAACAGCTTCAAGAAGGCGTTCACCTCGCGCACCTTCCGCATTGCCTCGGGCGAAATGGAAAAGCGCCTGAAGGACAACCCGCAGATGGGCGCGCAGTACCTCACCGGCTTCACCACCGGCCGCGGCGCGCTGCCGATTAAGATCGGCGAGGAGGTGGTCGGTGCCGTTGGCGCCTCCGGCGCGCCGGGCGGCGAGAAGGACGAGGCCTGCGTGCAGACCGGCATCGACAAGGTCAAGGATCAGTTGAAGTAGTTCTGCGCGATCGACAAACGCTTCACCCTCCCCTCCAGGGGAGGGTGAAGCGCAGTTGCTATGCCCCCTTAAGCCACGCCGCGTAGCGGGCCTTGAGCGCCTCGGTCTCGGCGCGGCCGTCGTAATGCACCGGCTCGGCCAGCGAGCGGCCCGACGCGTGGACGCGATAGGCCATGTAGCGGTATGGCGCGGGATATTTCGCGGCATCGGATTTCGCCATCATCGCATCGAATTTTCCGGACGGCTCGACCGGATCGAGCCGGTCCTTTTCGTACAGTGCGGCGCGCTCGACGATACGCCAGGCGCCGTTGCGCTGCTCCAGTCGATCGAGGAAACGGCCGTTGGAGGTGAGATCAACCTCGACCCCTTCGATGGTCTGGCGCACCAGAATGGCCACACTGGTTTCGGCGGTCGCGCGCGCTCCGTTCGCCGCAACGCGCGCCGGCCAAAGCTGATGCTTGGCGACGCTGCCACGGCCGAAGTTGCGCCGGCAGTGCTCGACGAATTCCGGATAGGGACCGCGAAACCAAGACACCGCGATCTCGCCGCCGGGATGGAAGATCGCGGCGAGATCGTCCCAGTGGCCCTGGTCGCGCGCTAAACCCCAGCTCTGGATAACTTCGGCGCAGGCGATTTTATCGGCGGCTTCCATGCGGTGCCCTGTGAATCGGTCGGGGGAATATTGCGGATTGTGGCCGGAACAACCGGTCGATAAGCCTGTCTATATCCGGTTGATAATTCCTGTGGAAGTTCCCTTCTGCCGCGTGCATAAACCGCTGTGACCAACGCCCGAAACAAAACCTGCACGAGCACTGCAACCTTTGTCGCGCGGCTGACCGCCGACGAGGCGCCGGCGCGCCGCATCGCCAATTTCCTGGCCGAAAGTCTCGACCCGGCGGAGGTCGTGTGCGCGGCCTTCGAACGGCCGGACAAAGGCTGGCAGGTCGACATTCATTTTCGCAGAGAGCCCGTGCAGTCCGAATTGCGTTCGATGATTGCCCTCGCCGGCGACGAGCAGTCCGCCGGTACGGTGGTCGTGGAGCGCGTCGCGCCGCGCGACTGGGTGAAGGAAAGCTTCGCAGGCCTCAAGCCGGTCACGGCCGGGCGCTTCATCGTGCATGGCGCGCATGACCGCGCGCGCGTGCCCGGCCATTGCATCGGCATCGAGATCGAGGCGGCGACCGCGTTTGGCACCGGACATCACGGCACCACCCGCGGCTGCCTGCTGGCGTTGGACGCGCTGGCGCGCCGCCGCCAGCGGCCGCGTCATATCCTCGATCTCGGAACCGGCTCCGGTGTGCTGGCGATCGCCGCGGCGAAGCTGTTCCGCATGCCGGTGCTGGCGACCGACATCGATCCACGGGCTGTGCAGAACGCCCGCGTCAACGCGCAACGTAACGGCGTCGGCGCGCTGGTCACCGTGGTGCATGCAGGCGACCTGCGCGCTCCGCAGGTCATTGCACGGGCGCCGTTCGATCTGGCGATGGCGAATATTCTGCTGCGTCCACTGCAACGGCTGGCGGCGCCGATGGCGCGGCAACTGATGCCGAATGCGCGGATGGTGCTGTCGGGAATCCTGATGCCGCAGAAGAACGCCGCGCTTGCCGCCTACAGGTCGCAGGGCCTGGTGCTGGAGCGCTCGTTCGCGCTGGACGGCTGGGTCACGCCGGTCATGGTAGCGTTATCAGCCTGAGCGCGGCTGATAACGCGGTGTGAGTGGCGCATCTGCCATTCCGCCAGCGTATCCAGCATGCGCAACAAAGCGCCGCGCGGCGGCTTCGCTTCCGGTGTCGTACGACATGTGAGCCCAGCCATGTGGCTATCCCACGTTGCGCGGATTGCGGTCCCCCGGCGCCGCAGTTCTGCATCGCAACATATTACCAATTCTATGGTCCATCAGCAGAGGCAATGGAGCATGGGACCCCTGCCCCTGCTGCATAATGTCGCACTTTCGTATATAACCTATTGAAAATAAATGCGAAAGCCTCACACGAGTCGACGACCCAAGTGTACGAACGACAGCGAGTCTTCGTTGCGCTGGTTCAATCCGACCTCTCCAGGCTCACGTGGCAAATACAGGCGTGCCGCCGAAGCTCTTGGCTGGCCTGCTTCTGGTACAAAGCGCGCAAAACGTCGCGAAGAGGCCCGCCCTGCACGCAATTGCCCGGCCCTGCCCCGGCTCCTAGATTGCCGCGCATGTTCGAGGCCCGTTTCCAGTCGTTCGACGACCCGCAACCGGCGCAAACCGGGCCCCGCTTGCGGGCGCTACGCACAGAACTCGCCCGGCGCGGGCTTTCGGGCCTGATCCTGCCCCGCGCCGACCGCCATCAGAATGAATACGTGCCGCGCTCCGAGGAGCGGCTGGCCTGGCTCACCGGCTTCACGGGCTCGGCCGGTACGACCATCGTGCTCGGAGACAAGGCCGCGTTGTTCGTCGATGGCCGCTACACGCTCGCGGCGCGAAGCCAGGTCGACACATCGGTGTTCACGATCGTACCGATCGCCGACACGAGTCCGGAGCGCTGGCTCGAGCAAAACCTGCCGGCTGATGCCAAGCTTGGCTACGACCCGTGGCTGCACACCGCCGAAGGCGCCGAGCGCCTCGCGCGCGCGTGCGTCAATGCCGGAGCTGAACTCCTTCCGGCCGAGCCCAATCCGGTCGACACGATCTGGGTCGGCCGGCCGGCGCCGCCGCTCGGGCCGGTGGTGCTCCACGATTTGAAATTCGCCGGTGAAGTGACCGGGTCCAAGCTCGACAAGATCCGCGACGAGATCGCCAGCCTGCGCGCCGACGCGCTGGTGGTCTCCGATCCGCACGCTGTGGCCTGGACCTTCAACATCCGCGGCTCGGACGTCGCCCACACGCCGCTCCCGCTCGCCTTCGCCATCGTGCCGAAAGTGGGACGCCCCACGCTCTACCTCGACGGCGCCAAGCTCTCCAACGCGGTGCGCCACAAGCTCGAAGAAGCGACACAGGTGCGCGAACCTGCGCATTTCACTCGCGACCTCACCGCTCTCGGGGCCGAAAAGCGCACCGTGCGGCTCGACCAGGCGACCGGCGCGGATGCACTGTCACGCATCATCGTCGAAGCCGGCGGCAAGGTAACGCGTGGGCTCGACCCGATCGCCATGATGAAGGCGATCAAGAACCCGGTCGAGATCGAGGGCTCGCGCCAGGCGCATATCCGCGACGGCGCCGCGGTCACGCGTTTCCTCGCCTGGTTCGACCGCGAGGCGCTTGACGGAAAGCTCACCGAGATCGGCGCGGTCGAGGCGCTGGAAAGTTTCCGACGCGATACGGGGCTGCTCAAGGACGTGTCGTTTCCGACTATTTCCGGCACGGGTCCGGACGGCGCCATCGTGCATTATCGGGTGACGCGCTCGAGCGACCGCGCGATCATGCCGGGCGAACTGTTCCTGGTCGACTCCGGTGGGCAATACCTGGACGGCACCACCGACATCACGCGCACCGTCGCGGTTGGTGAACCTTCACACGAGATGCGCGAGCGTTTCACCCTGGTGCTCAAAGGCCACATCGCCCTTGCGAGCGCGGTATTCCCCGAGGGCATCGCCGGCTCGCAGCTCGATCCGTTGGCGCGGCAGGCGCTTTGGGCGCGCGGGCTCGACTTCGATCATGGCACCGGCCACGGCGTCGGCAGCTATCTGTCGGTACACGAAGGGCCGGCGCGGATCTCCAAGCTCGGCAACACTGCGTTGAAGCGCGGCATGATCCTGTCGAACGAGCCGGGCTATTACAAAGCCGGCGAATACGGTATCCGCATCGAGAACCTGGTGCTGGTGGTGGAAGGGCCGAAGGTGGCAGGCGCGGAAAAGCCGCTCAACGCCTTCGAGACGCTGACGCTGGCGCCGATCGACCGCCGGCTGATCGAGCCGAAGCTGCTCGATGCCGATGAGGTGGCGTGGCTCGACACGTATCACGCGCGGGTGGCGAAGACGCTGGCGCCGCTGGTCGATGAGGCGACGCGGGCATGGCTCACTGCCGCAACGCAGCCGCTCGGGCAGGGTTGAGGCGAGTGGACGACAACGCCGCCAAGAAGCTGCACGACCATTCGCGCGCCGCCGACACCGCCACGACCCCCGACGCAAAGCCTTGGGGCCTGCTCCTTCTGCTGATGGCGCTGACGTCGATCGGCCCGACCACGCTCAACATCGTCGTGCCGGCGCTGCCGCAGATGGCGAACCGACTGGCGTCCGATGTCGCCACGATTCAGCTCACCGTCACGGTCTATCTGCTGGCGCTCGCGGCGGGACAGCTCGTCATGGGGCCGCTATCGGACCGCTTCGGCCGCCGTCCGGTGCTGCTCGCGGGGCTGGCGCTGACCGCGGCGGCGAGCGTCATGGCGATTTCGGTCGGCACGGTCGGCAGCCTGATTATCGCGCGCGTGCTGCAGGCGTTCGGCGCTTCCGCCGGCATTGTCGTCAGCCGCGCCATCATCCGCGATCTGTTTGATCGCAATCGCGCCGCGTCGATGATCGGGCTCGTGGCGACCGTGATGGTGGTTGTGCCGACGTTAGGCCCGCTGATCGGCGGCCTGCTTGAGATGGGTTTCGGCTGGGAGTCGATCTTCCTGTTCACCGCGATCACCAGCGCGCTGGTGGTGGGCTGGGCCGCGATCGCGCTGCCGGAGACGCGCGGCCTCAACGTGCCGCCGGGCGTCAAGCAAGGCTTCTTCCGCGATCTGGCCGGGCTGTCCCGAAGCGCAAAGTTTGCAGGCTATGTCTGCGCCGGATCGTTCGGCTCATCGACGTTCTTTGCGTTCCTCGGCGGTGGCCCGCACGTCATCATCACGTTGATGGAGCGCAGTGCCGCCGAATACGGCGTCTGGTTCGCCATCTCGTCGATCGGCTACATGGCGGGCAATTACATCGCATCGCGGCTGTCGATGCGCTACGGCATCGACCGGTTGATCTGGTGGGGTATCGGACTTGAAGCAATCGGCGTCGCCATGGCGGCGGCGATGGCGATGTTTGTCATGCACTGGGGGCCGATCGTCGTGTTCGCGCCGCAGGCGTTCATCTCGCTCGGCAACGGCGTTCTTCTTCCCGGCGCGATCTCCGGCGCGGTCAGCGTACGGCCGCAGGCGGCCGGCGCTGCCGCCGGCATCACCGGCTTCTCGCAAATGGCGCTCGGCGCCGCGGTCACGCAGTACGCCGGCATCCTGCTCGCGGAATCGCCGACGGCTATCCCGCTGGCGATGCTGATGGTGGGACTGGTCGTGGCTTTGGCGATCTCGTTCGGGCTGCTGGTGCGGCGGCCCTGAGCGACCTATCGTAATGGCCGCTACGAAGGGGAAACTCCATGGCAACAACAAGATTGTGGCTGCTGCCGTTCTGCGCCGCGCTGATTCTGCTGCCGCAGAGTGCGCGCAGCGAGACGCTCGAAGAGCTGTACCAGAAGGCCAAGGCCGAAAGAGAGGTCGTGTTCTATTCCGGCGGGCCCGCCGCGCCGCATGAGAACCGCGCCAAGCTGTTCATGCAGCAGTTCCCCGGCATCGAGGTGAAGGTGACCGGCGGCTTCAGCAACGTGCTGAACGAGCAGATCGAGAAGCAGATGGCCGAGAAGAAGCTCGCCGTCGATATGGCGTTCTTCCAGACCGTGCAGGATTTCGTCACCTGGAAGAAGCAAGGCAAGCTCATGCTGTTCAAGCCGGACGGCTTCGAGCAGGTCTATTCGAACTTCCGCGATCCGGACGGCGCCTACATGGCGTTTTCCGCGAACGCGCTGACCTACGCCTACAACAAGGCCGCGGTGAAGCCCGAGGACGCGCCGAAGTCGGCGCTGGATTTCTTGAAGCCGGTGTTCATGGGCAAGGCGATCAGCGTCTACCCGGCCGACGATGACGCCGCGCTCTATCTGTTCCACGGGATCGTGCAGAAATACGGCTGGGGCTGGATGGAGAAATACACCGCCAACAAGGCGAACTACGTGCAGGGCCATCTTCCGGTATCGCGAAGCGTCGCCTCGGGCGAAAATATCGTCACGCTGGACGCCTCGTCATCGATCTGGCCGTTCCGGCGCGAGGGCAAGGTCGAGGTGGCGTGGTCGCCGGAGGACGAAACGCCGGTGTTCACGCTCACCGGCGGCATCTTCAAGGACGCGCCTCATCCAAATGCCGCCAAGCTCTACGTCACTTGGTTTCTGGCCAAAGAGCAGCAGACCAAGCTCGGCTCGTTCTCCTCGCGCTCCGACGTGCCGCCGCCCGAGGATTTCAAGCCGCTGACGTCGTACAAGATCGCCAACAACTATCGTGAGTTCATGGTCGACGACGCACTGGTCGCGGCATTGCGCAAGCGCATGGAAGGCTTCACCGGCCCGCCGGTGAACAAGGGCGGGGTGAGATAAACGCGACGAGGCGACGATGAGAACAGCTCTGGCACTGCTGGCGATGCTGCTGCCAATCTCGGCGGCGCAGGCCCAGCCCTACGAGGTAACGATGCGGTCCAACATCGAATATGTCGAACACGACGGCACGAAACTCGCAGGCGAGGCGTGCCCTCCAATGTGAAAGCGGCGGTCGGCTTCTACGGCGTCTACGACATGCAGGCGCAGTGGATGCATGATCAGGTGGTGCGTCCGCGCGACCAGATCACCGAGAAGTTCATCGGGCTAACCCCGATGCAGAGCCGCCGCGCCTTCTTCGACGCCTCGCCGATCAGCTATGCCACCATCGACAAGCGCGAGCGCACCAGCACCCGCTTCCTGCTGCTGCACGGCACCAACGACGACATCGTCGATCCGGCGACGCAGGGCGAGGCCTTCCTCACCGCGCTCAAGCAGGCGGCTTCTTCGCACGAAGGATCGTCATTCAGGGCTCGGGCCACTTCTGGGCCAGCGATCCGCTGGACGAGCCGGGCGGCTACGGTGCGCAGGCCGCGCCGCACATCCTGCGCTTCCTGCAAAGCCAGTTGTAGGCTGCGTGCCGCAACGGCGGAGGGGGTCGGCGGCTACTTGCTACCGATCAACTTGAACCAGTCGTCCTCACTCAGCACCGCGACACCGTGCTTCTTGGCTTCGGCGAGCTTTGAGCCTGCGCCCGGCCCCGCCACCAGATATTCCGTCTTCTTCGACACCGAGCCCGCGACCTTCGCCCCCAATCGTTCGGCCATCGCCTTGGCCTCGTCGCGCGTCATTTTCTCCAGCGCGCCAGTGAACACCACAGTCTTACCGGCGACCGGAGAATCCTGCCGCGGACGCTCCAGCGCCGTGACGTCGATCTCCTTCAGCAGCCGCGCCAGCGCCTCGCGGTTGTGCTTCTCCTTGAAGAATTCGACCACCGCCAGGGCCACCACTTCGCCGATGCCTTCCGTGGCGTTCAATTCCTGCCAGGCGTCGTTGCCCTTGTCGCCCTTCTCACCGCCTGGCGGCTTGGCGGCCACAGCAGCGTCGCGCAGCGCCTCGACGGTCGGATAGTGCAGCGCCAGCAGCCGCGCATTGGTCTCGCCGATGTGGCGGATACCCAACGCATAGATCAGCCGGTTCAGCGGCACATTGCGCCGCGCATTGATAGCGTCGAACAGGTTTTTGACCGAGGTTTCGCCGTAGCCCTCTCGGTCCATCAGCTTCTTGGTCGACCGGCGGTCGCGCTCAGCCAGCGTGAAGATGTCGGCCGGCTCCATCACCAGTCCGTCGGCGTGAAACGCCTGCACCTGCTTTTCGCCGAAGCCCTCGATGTCGAAGGCGTTGCGCGACACGAAATGGCGCAGCCGCTCGACCTGCTGCGCCGGGCAGATCAATCCGCCGGTGCAGCGGCGCACCGCTTCGTCCTCCTCACGCACCGCATGGCTACCGCAAGCCGGGCATTTGGTAGGGAATTCGTAAGCGCGGGCGCTCTTCGGCCGCTTCTCCAGCACCACGTCGACGATCTGCGGGATGACATCGCCGGCGCGCTGGATCGTCACCGTGTCGCCGATGCGGATGTCGGTGCTGCCGCGGATCGGATTGCCATCGTTGCCGATGCCCTTGATGTAGTCCTCGTTGTGCAGCGAGGCGTTCTGGACCACCACACCGCCGACCGAGACCGGTTCGAGCTTGGCGACCGGCGTCAGCGCGCCGGTGCGGCCGACCTGGATCTCGATGTCGCGCAGCACCGTGGTCGCGCGCTCGGCCGAAAACTTGTGCGCGATCGCCCAGCGGGGACTGCGCGAGACAAAGCCCAGCCGCTCCTGCCAATCTAGACGATCGAGCTTGTAGACCACGCCGTCGATATCATATTCGAGCTTGGCGCGTTCGAGGCCGATGTCGCTGTGGAACTTAAGCATCTCGTCCACCGAGCTTGCGATGCGCCACAGCGGGTTGGTCTGGAAGCCTGCAGACTTGAGCCACTTCAGCATCCCGGACTGGGTCTCCGCCGGCATCTCGCTCATCTCGCCCCAGGCATAAGCGAAGAAATGCAGCGGCCGTGACGCGGTGACGGCGGCATCCTTCTGCCGCAACGAGCCGGCCGCAGTGTTGCGCGGGTTGACATAGAGTTGTTCGCCCAGTTCCGCCTGACGCTTGTTGAGCGCCAGGAACGCGGCCTTGGTCATGTAAACTTCGCCGCGCACCTCCGCGACCGCCGGGCTGTTCTTGCCTTTGAGCTTGTCCGGCACCTCTTTCATGGTGCGGATGTTAGCGGTTACGTCCTCCCCCTCGAAGCCGTCGCCTCGGGTGGCCGCCTTGACCAGCACGCCGTTCTCGTAGCGGAGCGACATCGACAATCCGTCGATCTTCGGCTCGGCGGTGAAGGTGAGCTTGTCACCCTCCTTGAAATTGAGGAAGCGGCGGATGCGCCCAACGAAATCGGAAATGTCCTCCGCGCTGAAGGCGTTCTGTAACGACAGCATCGGCACCGCGTGTCGCACCTTGGCGAACCCGCGCGAGGGCGCCGCGCCGACCTTGCGCGACAGACTGTCCAGCGTGCGGAGGTCCGGAAACTTCGCCTCGATCGCCTCGTAGCGCCGCCGCAGCGCATCGTATTCCGCGTCCGACACAGTCGGCGCGTCCTTCTGGTAGTAGCGCTCGTCGTGCGCCTTGATCTCGGCCTCAAGCCGCGCGTGCTCACGCTTGGCCTGACGTTCCGTCATCTCATCGACGGCGCGCGTGGAATCCCGGGGCGGTTTGGGCTCTTTCATCGTCTTGGTAATTCCACGACCGAGCAGAGGCTGCAAGCCGATTGAAGTCACCGGGTTCCGGGCCTACGCTTCAGTCCGGCTGGATTCCCCGCTTTTTGGAGCGACTGAGATGACCGCCCTTCTTCGCATTTTCAAGCACGCTTGGCTTGTCCTCGTCCTAGTCCCGCTGTCCGCATCGGCCGACACCGTCCGCATCTACGTGACCAACGCGGCCGGCGACAACATCCATGTCATCAACCCAGCGACCAACAAGGTGGTACAGACCTTCCGGGGACCGGAAGCCGCGCACGGCATCGCCTTTTCGCCCGACGGCTCGCGGGTCTACGTGAGCAACGAGGAAGCCTCCACCCTCGACGTGTTCGTTCGCCGGAGCGGCCGGTTCGTCAAACAGGTCAAGCTCAGCAATCGGCCGAACAACATCGCTGTTGCCAAAGACGGCCGCATCGTCGTTGGCATCGCCCGCGGCGACGGCGCCCTCGACATCGTCGATCCGGCGACGCTGACGCTGAAAAAGAGCATTCCGGTGAACGGTCGCCTGCACAATGTCTATGTCACACCGGACGGGAAATACGTGATCACCGGTTCGATCCGGGAGAGCATGCTTACCGTCATCGACCTCGCGACCGAGCAGGTTGCCTGGGAGCTCAAGCTCTCGGGCGGCGTACGGCCGATGGCGATCGAGTCCAACCCGGACGGATCGACCAAGCGGATTTTCGCGCAGCTTTCCGACCTCAACGGCTTCGGCGTGATCGATTTCGCCACCCGCAAGGAAGTGGCGCGCATCGAGCTGCCGAAGACGCCGACCAACTTTGAAATGGATGCCGGGCGCAACTCCGCGCCTTCGCACGGCATCGGCGTGACCCCGGACAACAAGACGCTGTGGGTCACCAGCATTCCCAATAACGCGGTGTTCGTCTATTCGCTCGACGATCTGAAGTTGGCCGGCCAAGTCGCGCTGCCGGCGCTCAAGCTGCCGGGGCACGACGCGATCTCGGCGGTGGCCAATTGGGTGACCTTCACGCCGGATTCAAAGACGATCTATGTGTCGAACGCCGCGATCCGGTCGGTGACCGCGATCGACGTGGCAAGCATGAAGGTGAAGGCGGTCGTGCGGGTCGGCGAGGTGCCGAAGCGGATCAATACGCTCGTGGTGCCGAGCCGCTGGAACATCAGTTCTTCTTCGAACGGCCAGCGAGCGTCGCTCCATTGACCCAGGCGGCCATCGCCTTCCAGTCCGGATCGTGGATTGACATGAACTGCCGGCCGCCGGAGTGAAAGACGTCGCCGCCGCCCTCCGGCGCCAGCGGATGCATCAGCAGGCGGCTCACCATCGGCTCGCCGGGATTGATCAGCTTCGATACCGCCTCGAAATTCTTGCGCGACTGCTCGTCGGTCCAGGTCTTCGCGCCGGGCGGCACGTGCTCGAGCTTGAGGAAGTTGTTCGATTCCGAATGGCACACGACGCAGCGGGTGAAGCCTGCCTTCTTCCTGAGGAAAATCGGCTCGACGCGGGCTTTGTAGAAATCGTAGTCGAGCGTGGGTTTGGCTCTTGGCTGGGCGCTGAGATCGGCAGGTGCGAGTGCCGCCAATGACACCAGCGCGGCGAGCAACATCGAGCGGCGAAAAACCATCGTGACCTCCCCAGGCAGGCTTTTCGTTTTGCCCATGCTAACAGAGCATCGCCCCCCGCGCGACGCCGCCTTGTGAGGCCGCGGGCTTCGGGCCTAGGCTTGGGCCATGGACCGGCAACAACAATCGGCGGAGGCCTTTCGCCGCGCGCATCGCGGGCCGAAGCTGCTGCTTCTGCCGAACGCATGGGACGCCATGAGTGCCCGCCAGTTCGAGGCGGCGGGCTTTGGCGCCGTGGCGACAACGAGCGGCGGCATCGCCTGGGCGCTCGGCCATGCGGACGGCGAGCAGGCGCCGTGGCCCGAAGTGGTGGCGGCGCATGAGCGCGTGGTCCGCGCCGTGCGCGTGCCGGTCACTGCTGACATAGAGGCGGGTTATGGCGAGACGCCTGGACAGGTGGCGAACAGCATCACTGAGATTCTGCGCACCGGCGTCGTCGGTTTCAACCTGGAGGACGGCACGCCGCGCCCCGATACGCCGGTCCGCCCGCTCGAGGATGCCGTTGCGCGGATCAGAGCCGCGCGCGAGACCGCGAATGCAGTCGGTGTACCGGCGGTCATCAACGCCCGGGTCGATCTCTATGTGAAGAACGCCGGCGATCCGGCGGGCCGTTTCGACGAAACGGTGCGGCGCGGCAAGGCCTATCTCGCCGCGGGCGCGGACTGCATCTATCCGTTCGGGCTTGCCGACCTCGACACCATCGCGCGCCTCGTGCAGGCGCTCGACCAGGCGCCGATCAACATCGTGGCGCGGGCCGGCACGCCGCCAGTTGCCGAACTCGAACGCATCGGCGTCAAGCGCGTCAGCATCGCCTCGGGCGCGACGCTCGCGGTGATGTCGCTGATCAAGAAGATCGGCGAGGAATTGCGCGCCAGCGGTCGGTTCGACGTGCTGGAGCATTCAATGAATCGGCCCGAGGCGCAGAAGCTGTTCGGGCCGAGAGACTGAATTGGAATGGAGGCCGCGATGAAGGCGCGACTGGATTTTCGCAAGGCTTCGCCGCAGGGCGACAAGGCGATGGCGGGCCTGCACGTGTTCGTGCGCAACTGCGGCCTCGATCATACGCTCTTGGAACTCGTGAAGCTGCGCGCATCGCAGCTCAACGGCTGCGCCCATTGCATCGACATGCACACCAAGGAGCTGCGCGCCGAGGGCGAGAGCGAGCAGCGGCTCTATCTGCTCAACGCCTGGCGCGACTCGCCGTTCTACACCGACCGCGAGCGCGCGGCGCTGGCGTGGACCGAGGCGGTAACGCTCATTGCCGAAAGCCAAGTGCCGGATGACGTCTATGACGAGGCGCGCAAGCAGTTCAGCGCGGAGGAGTTGGTCAACCTGACGATGGCGCTGGTGGCGATCAACGGCGCCAACCGGCTCAACATCGCGTTCCGCACCGTGCCCGGCAGCCACCAGGTGCGGCGGCGCGCGGCCGAGTAGCTGTTTCCATCCGCCACCGCGCGGGTGTAGCATTCCCTACCGCCGACCGTCGGGGCAACACGATGGAGGCGCGATCATCACGCCTGGGGAGGCGCTCATGTCATCCGAATACGATCCTGCCACGAACCGCCGGCGGTTCCTGCAATATCTTGCGTCCAGCCCATTGCTTGCCGCGGGCGGCGCATCGGCCTTCGCCGAAACCTTGCTGCCGAAGGCAATGGTGCCCGACCCGCTGATGTGGGGGCCGCGGCAGTCCGACCATCTCATCAAGTCGCCGAAGGACGCCATCAACGTCTTCGACCTCGAGCCAGTCTGCCGGCAGAACGTTCCGCCGGCGCATTTCGGCTATATGGCCTCGGGCATCGACGACGAAGTGACCTTGCGCGCCAACCGCGAGGGCTTTCTCAAGTTCCAGTTCCGGCCGCGGCGGCTCGTCGATGTCAGCAAGGTCGATATGAGCGTCGACATCCTCGGCACCAAATACTCATCGCCGATCGTCTGCGCGCCGGTCGGCGGCCAGCGCTCGTTTCACAACGACGCTGAGTCCGGCGTCGCGCGCGCGGCCAAGGCCGGCGATCACCTGCAAATCCTGTCCAACATGACCTCGGACACCGTCGAGGACGTCACCAAGGCGCGCGGCGCGCCGATCTGGTTTCAGATGTACGCCACCAACAAGTGGGAGGTGGCGGCCGCCACCGCCAAGCGCGTCGAGAACGCCGGTTGCACGGCGATGGCGGTCACCGTCGACCGCAGCGGCGGCCGCAACCAGGAGACGCTGGCCCGGCTGCGGCCCTCCGACACGCGCGATTGCAACGGCTGCCACGACCGGTCGAGTTCTAGCGGCGAGCCTCAAGACCCGCGCCATGTGGAAGGACCTCGACGTCAGCGGGTTGCGCAACACGCAGTCCTCGAACATGACCTGGGACTTCTTCAAGCGCATGCGCGACACCACCAAGATGAAGCTCCTGGCCAAGGGCATCCTGGCCTGGGAGGATGCGGTGCTGGCGGCCGACGCCGGCCTTGACGGCATTATCGTGTCCAACCACGGCGCGCGCTCGGAGGACTCCGGCCGCTCGACCATCGATGCGCTGCCGGAGGTCGTCGAGGCGGTGAAGGGCCGCATCCCAATCCTGGTGGATTCAGGGTTCCGCCGCGGCTCCGACGTGGTGAAGGCCTTGTGTATGGGCGCGACCGCGGTCTGCGTCGGGCGGCCCTATATCTGGGGTCTCGGCGCCTTCGGCCAAGCCGGCGTCGAGCGCGCTTTGGAGCTTCTCCGCGTCGAAACCCACGCTATGATGCAACAGGTTGGCGCGCCGAGCGTTAAGCAGTTGGTTCCCGCGATGGTGCGGCGGGCCTGAGTGAGGCCACAAGGGCCTGCGCCCGCAGGGCTCCCCAAAAGGGAGCCCTGCTCTTTTCAGAATGGGTTTCGGGAGCGATCCATGACGACCAGACTGATCCGTGTGCTGAGCCTTGCCGCGCTGCTGTTGGCCGCGGCGTCGCCGCTCTCAGCCCAGACCAGACCCAAGATTGCGGAATCGGGCGTCGACAAGCCCGCCTCGGCGATCTTCATCGGCAACAGCTTCTTCTATTACAACAACAGCCTGCACAATCACGTGACCCTGCTGCTGCGCGCGGCGGACCCGAATTACAAATTTCGCTCAACCTCGGTGACGATCTCCGGCTCGGGCGCCGACTGGCACGACGTCGAATCCTATTTCCGGCCCAACGCGCTGGGCAGCTACACCTTCGACGCCAACAACAATGTCGTTTTCAACAAGCTCGACCGGCTGTTCGATCTGGCAATCATGATGGATTGCAGCCAGTGTCCCATTCATCCGCAGCTCAAGAACGTGTTCGCCGACCAGGCCAGGAAGCATAGCGAGACCGTGCGCAAGCACGGCGCCAAGCCAGTGTGGTTCATGTCATGGGCCTATGCCGACAAGCCGGAGATGACGGCGGAACTCGCCGAGGCCTATACCCGCGCTGCCAACGACAACGATGCGTTCGTCATTCCCGCCGGCCTTGCTTTCGCACGCGCGCTGAAGGAACGCCCGGACCTTGTGCTTTACGCAAGCGACAAGCGGCATCCAAGCCTGGCAGGCACCTATCTGGCCGCGGCGACCGTCTATGCCGCGCTGCTCAAGAAGTCGCCGGTGGGACTGGGGTATACGGCCGGTCTCGACGAGCCGACCGCGAAGCTGCTGCAATCAGCGGCCTGGGAAACGGTGCAGGACTATTTCCGTCCGGTGCAGGCCGTAGCCAAGTAAGCACTGGGCGCGGCTACGGCTTCGCGCCCCACTTCGCCGTCCACGCCGGCAGCACGGCGGGGTTGACCACATAGCGCGGCGGCTGGCCGGACAGGATCAGTTCAAGGTTCTCGCGCGTCGCCACTTCGAGCGAATGATGCGCCTCCACAGTGTGGCCGATCATGTGCGGCGTCAGGATCACGTTCGATAGCCCGCGCAGCGGGCTTGTCGCCGGCAGCGGCTCGACCGAGAAGCAATCGAGCGCCGCGCCCGCGATCGCGTTGCGCCTGAGCGACTCGGCCAGCGCCGCCTCATCGACAATGGCGCCGCGAGCGGTGTTGACCAGGATGGCGGTCTGCTTCATCAGCTTGAGCTTCTCCGCGCTAATGAGACCACGAGTCTCGTTGTTGAGCGCGGCCAGCACCACGACGACGTCGCTCGTTCGCAGTAGCGTATCGAGATCGACCCTCGGCATCGCCGGCAGGCCGGCAAGATCGGCATCGCGGCGCGCGCTGTATTGGAGCATCGCGCCCCACGGCGCCAGCAGGCGCGCGGTTTCCCGCCCGATCCTGCCAAGCCCGACCAGGCCGATGGTCTTGCCGCGGAACTGGCTTGCCTTGAGCTGCGGCGGACGCCACAGGTTCTGCCGAACCTGACTCTGCGCGCCTTCGAGATCGTAGAGCGCGGCGAGCATCATCAGCACTGTCGCCTCGGCCATGCCGATGATGTTCTCGTCGGTCTGCGCATTGGTGACGACCACGGTGCGCTCGGTCGCCGCCGCAACATCGACGCCATCGACGCCGGTCACGGCGGAGATGATGGCGCGCAGCTTCGACGCGCCGGCGAGCGTCGCGCGGGTCAGCGGAAACACCGCGACGCAGAGTAGGACGTCGATGCCGGCCAGCGGGTCGGGCGTAGCCGTGAACGCCTCGCGATGCGCGTAGCGGGTGATGCGGTGCCCCGCCGCGCGCAACTCGGCGCTGATCTCGTCGAACATTTCGTTATGCGAATGCCAGCCGACGATGCCGATATCGAGCGGGACCATGCTCAGCCCGCTGCCGCCCGGATCAGCTTCTCGGCGGCGGCGCGCGCCTCCTCGGTGATTTCGGCGCCCGCCAGCATCCGCGCGATCTCCTCGCGGCGGCGCGGGGCGGCAAGCTCGGTGACGCGGGTTGCGACGCGCTTGCCCTTCTCCAGCGCGTCCTTGGTGATGAGGTAATGCCGCTCGGCGCGCGCGGCGACCTGCGGCGCGTGCGTGACGGTGACCACCTGGACGCGGTCGCCGAGCCGCGCCAGCCGCACGCCGATGGCGTCGGCGACGGCCCCACCCACGCCGGTGTCGATCTCGTCGAAAACCAGCGTCGGCGCCGAGCCGCGATCGGCCAGCACCACCTTCAGCGCCAGGAGAAAACGCGCCAGCTCGCCGCCGGAAGCAACCTTCATCAGCGGGCCGGGCCGCGTGCCCGGATTGGTCTGCACCCAGAACTCGACGCGGTCGATACCGTTCGGGCCCAGCCGCCGCCGCGTCGCTTTCGACCTGCGTCGAGAATTTCGCGCGTTCGAGCTTGAGCGGCTTCAATTCACCGTTGACCGCCTTGTCGAGTTTCTCGGCGGCCTTCTTTCGCGCCGCCGACAGCTTGGCCGCGTCTGCGGCATATCGCGTGCCGGCCTCCTTCGCCGCCTTCTCCAGCACCGCGAGCCGCTCGGCGCCGGCATCGATCAAGGCGAGATCGCCGACATATTTTTCGGCCAGCGCGTTGAGCGCGTCGACCGGCGAATTGTACTTGCGGCCGGCCGCGCGGAGCGCAAACAGCCGCTCCTCGATCCGTTCCAGCTCCTGCGGATCGTGATCGGCGACGCGAAGCGCGTGCTCCAGATGACCGCGCGCTTCGTCGAGCGCATTGAGCGCCACGTCAATCGCCTTCACCGCGGGCTCGACCAGCGTCGGCGCCTGGGCGCCGCGGCGCTCCAGCCGGCGCACCGCCGCGGCCAGCGCCGGCACCGGCGAGGCTGATCCCGCGACCGCCTCGTGGGCTTCGCGCAGATCGCCCGCGACCTTCTCGGATTGCATCATCGCCGTGCGCCGCTCGGCGAGCGCGGTTTCCTCGCCCGCCTCGGGCTTGAGCTTACCCAGTTCCTCGACCGCATGACGCAGCCAGTCGGCTTCGCGCGCCGCCCGCTCGACCTCAGCGCGATGGCTGGCGACGGCGTCCTCGGCCTCGCGCCGCGCCGTCCACAAGGCGCTCGACAACCGCGGCATCGTCCTCGAGCCGGCCGTAGGCGTCGAGCAGGCGCCGATGCGTCGAGGCATCGACCAGCGCGCGCGCGTCGTGCTGGCCGTGGATCTCGACGAGCGCCGCGCCCAGCGCCTGCAGCGCCTGCACGCTCACCGGCTGGTCGTTGACGAAGGCGCGAGTGCGGCCGTCGGTGAACTGCACGCGGCGCAGGATCAGCGCCTCGCTCGGGGCGATATCGCTCTCGGTCAGCAGCGCGCGCGCCGGATGCTTGGCCGGCAACTCGAACATCGCGGTGACCTGGCCCTGCTCGGCGCCCTGGCGCACCAGCGTGGCGTCGCCGCGGGCGCCCAGCGCCAGCGCAAAGGCATCGAGCAGGATCGACTTGCCGGCGCCGGTTTCGCCGGTCAGCACCGAAAGGCCCGACACGAAGTCGATGTCGAGCCGGTCGATCAGAACGATGTCTCGGATCGAAAGCCGGGCCAGCATGCCCTGTCCTTCCCAGACGAGAACATCCAACGGGAGGTCCGGACAGAATACCGGATGGCCCGCCGTCGCGGGACATCCATTTACCGCTGTGGATGGCGGCTAGCTCCGGGTGGGGGTGCTGCTGGCGAACGGCGACTTGATGCTGGCGAAGGCGCGGCTGATCCAGGAGCCCTTGTTCTCGGTCGGCTCAAAGCCGCCAGCCCTCACCAGCCGGTAGGCGTCCGCATACCAGGGGCTGTCGGGGAAATTGTGTCCGAGCACCGCAGCCGCGGTCTGCGCCTCGCTGGCTACGCCGAGCGCCATATAGGCCTCGCTCAGCCGCATCAGCGCCTCTTCGACGTGGCGGGTGGTCTGGTACTGCGTGACCACGATCTTGAACCGGTTGATCGCGCCGGTGAAATCCTTCCGGTGCAGGTAGTAGCGGCCGGTCTCCATCTCCTTGCCGGCGAGTTGGTCGCGCGCGACCTCGATCTTGCGCTTGGCGTTCGCAGCGTATTCCGAATCCGGATATTTGCGCGACACCTCGTCGAGCGCGGCGATCGCCTTCTCGGTCCGGCCCTGATCGCGAGTGACGTCGGGGATCTGCTGGTAATACGCCGAGCCGATCAGGAACTGCGCATAGGGCGCGTCCGAACTGCCCGGATGCAGCGTCACGAACCGCCGCGCGGCGGAGACGCATTCGTCATAGTCTTTCGCTTCATACCGCGCGTAGGCAACCATGATGAGGGCCTTGCGCGCCCAATCCGAATACGGGTGCTGACGCTCGACCTCTTCGAATTTCTTGGACGCCGCTTTGAAATCCCGCCGCTTGTCGAGCAGGAAGATGCCCTCGTTGTAGAGCTTCTCCGGCGGCTCGTCGGGAGCAACCTCTTCCGCCCCACCGAACAGGCTGCTGAAGCTGGTGCACCCGCCAAGTGGAACGGCCACCACAACCGCAAGCACGGCAAAGCGCAGCAACCGCGCGAACGGCGCAGCCCACGCTGGACCTGCGGATGAAATCCGACGCGACTGCATGTAATGCGAAGTGCCCCAACTCGCGACCCGGGTCGCGCCCCCATCTATTTGATAATAAAGGTTGACCGACCGTTTATGCGGACATTCTGCCGGTAATAAGGCGGCAAAATTCAGGAAACGTCCGGGCCGTAGGCCGGCGCTACCAGGCCGGTGGCGAGGTCGGCATGGCCGCGAATAACGCGGCGGGGCGCCTCGTGGCGGGTTTCCGGCCGGCTTTCCGGGCGGATCTCGGGGCGCGTTTCCGGGCCCTCAACCAGCACCCAGGCCGACGGGTCGGCCATCAGCGCCGACAACACCGCATGGTTGAGCTTGTGGCCACCGCGCACCGAGCGGTAGGCGCCGAGCAGCGGGGCACCGGCCAGCGCGAGATCGCCGATGGCGTCGAGCGCCTTATGGCGGGCGAACTCGTCGGCGAAGCGCAACCCATCCGGATTGAGCAGCCGGTCGTCATTGACAACAAGCGTGTTCTCGAACGAAGCGCCGAGCGCGTAGCCCGCGCTCCAAAGCTTGGCCACGTCGCGCATGAAGCCGAAGGTGCGAGCCCGCGCCAGTTCGCGGCGGAAGGTCTCGGGCTCGATGTCGAGCGCCACGCCCTGGCGGCCGATCAGCGGGTGGCTGAAGTCAATTTCGAGCTCGATGCGGAAGCCCTGCGGATGCGGCCGCAATTCGCCGTAGCAATCGCCCTTGGCGACGCGAACCGGCTTCAGGATCCGGATATAGCGGCGCGGCACCGGCAAGCGTGACCAGGCCGACCTGATCGATCGCCTCGACGAATGGCGCGGCGCTGCCGTCCATGATCGGCACTTCCGGCCCGTCGATCTCGATGATGGCGTTGTCGACACCAAGGCCAGACAGCGCGGCCAACACATGCTCCGCGGTCGAACACAGCGGGCCTGCGGCATCGCCGAGAACGGTGGCGAATTCGGTTGCGGTGACGGCGCGGACGTTGGCGGCGATTTCGCGATCCGGCTTGCCACCGTTGCCGCAGCGAACAAATACAATCCCGGTGTCGGCTTCGGCCGGAAGCATGGTCAGCGTGGCGGGCGACCCCGAGTGCACGCCAATACCGCTGACTGCGGTCTGGTGGCGTAAGGTCGTTTGCCTGCCGGCTTTCATGCTCAAATCTGTACTCGTCAGAACCCCAGCGCACGCGAAGCGTGCAGCCCTTAGGACCCGGAAGGTCCCCTTTTCGCCAAAAATGCCGGAGGATAGATTTACGGCTTACAGCCGCGCCCCCCGCCAAAGTCAGCAGAAATCCCCCTTGTCGACGAGCAATTTAGCCCGAGGACGAATCACCGCCAACTCACGGTTTCTTACCGAGTGTTACCGCTAAAACGCCGCAAAGCTGCCCAACACGCGACATCGGGAACATCACCGGGGGCACGCTATCGAACCGGGCTCAATACTGCGCACCAATGCGGCAGGCCGGCCGGCGGATAACGGCGGCGCTACAAAACAACAATATAAATCATTGGGTTACACCAGCGTCCGGACAAGCAACGCGGCCCGGAAACCGATCCCGGCAATCATGCCGGGGTCCATCGACGAATTCAGACCCTGCAACTCAATTGGCCTGCCGGCGCAGGAAGGCCGGTATTTCAAGCTGGTCGTCATCCACAGGCTTGTGAACAGGCAATGCCTGCCGACCATGGATATCGAGACCCTGCGGGGCCGGCGCGGGCGGCCGTTTGGCATATTCCGAGACCGGATCCGGCATCCGCACCGGCTGGCGTGGCGGCAGCGGCGGCAATTGCGTCCGCTCAGCCTGCTGCGGCTCTGCGCTTCGCTGTCGTCGCGGCGGCCAAGCCCGACCTGGGCCAGGCGTTGCAGCAGCGTCATGCGCTGCTTTTCTGGACCGGGCTCCTCGACCTCGCCCCGCTGGGCGCGGATCTCGTTCTGGGCCGGCATCGGCAGTTCGTCGATGCGCGGCATGCGCGGAGGGGCGCGGTTGCCCGCACGCTCGGGTTGCGGCGGGATGAAGGCCTTCGGCATGTCCTGCGGCGCGGGGTCGGCCATCACCGGCTCCACGAACAGCGACGGCTTCGGCGTGATCGGCCGGATCGTCACGTCATCCGGCGAAGCGAGAGCCGCGGCCACCGCCGCAGTTGCGGCCTGCTCGACCGAGGGACGCGGCGCAGGCGGCGCCGGACGCGGCTGCTGCTGCGCGTGCGGCTCGATACGTTCGACACGCTCGGCGGCGATGCGCTGGGTGTCCACCCGCAGCTTCTGGCTGAGCTCCGTCATGCGAGTCTCGCCCGACGGACGGACCGCGGTCGCGATGTGGTCGATGCCAGTCGCCACCACCGAAACGCGGATGATGCCTTCGAGTCCCTCGTCGAAGGTCGCGCCGACGATGATGTTGGCGTCCTGATCGACCTCCTCGCGGATGCGGGTGGCGGCTTCGTCCACTTCGTACAGCGTGAGGTCCTTGCCGCCGCTGATCGAGATCAGCAGACCGCGCGCGCCCTTCATCGACACGTCGTCGATCAACGGGTTGGCGATCGCGGCCTCGGCCGAGCGCAGGGCGCGCTTTTCGCCGGAGGCTTCGCCGGTGCCCATCATCGCCTTGCCCATCTCGCGCATGATCGAGCGGACGTCAGCGAAGTCGAGGTTGATCAGGCCTTCCTTCACCATCAGGTCGGTGATGCAGGCGACGCCGGAGTAGAGCACCTGGTCCGCCATCGCGAAGGCGTCGGCGAAGGTGGTCTTCTCGTTCGCCACCCGGAACAGGTTCTGGTTCGGGATGATGATCTGGGTGTCGACGCATTTCTGCAGCTCGGCGATGCCGGCTTCCGCGAACTTCATTCGGCGCTGGCCTTCAAAATGGAACGGCTTGGTCACGACGCCGACGGTGAGGATGCCAAGCTCCTTGGCGACCCGCGCAACGACCGGCGCTGCTCCGGTGCCGGTGCCGCCGCCCATGCCGGCGGTGACGAACACCATATGCGCGCCGCTCAGGTGATCGCGGATTTCGTCGATCACCTCCTCGGCCGCGGCGCGTCCCACCTCAGGCTGGGAGCCGGCGCCGAGACCCTCGGTCACCTGCACACCCATCTGGATGACGCGCTCCGCCTTCGATGATCGTCAGCGCCTGGGCATCGGTGTTGGCGACCACGAAGTCGACGCCCTGAAGCCCAGCCGTGATCATGTTGTTGACGGCGTTGCCGCCGGCTCCGCCGACACCGAACACGGTCAGCCGCGGCTTCAGCTCGCGGATATCGGGGATCTTCAGGTTGATGCTCATATTTGCCTCTTGCTTGGGCGAACGTCGTGCGACGCCGCCAGGTCGTGCCGGTCAGCCTCCGGCCGATGGATGAAACGCGGGGTGAAACGCGGGGTGAAACGCGAAGTGAATCTCGTCTGGGTCATCAGAAGCTCTCCCGAAGCCATCGTCCGACCCGGGCGATGTAGCCGGTCCCTGTCATCGTGTGCCGCGTTCGCCGCGGTTCGAAATGTTCCAGATGCGCCGCCTGCGGATAGACCAGAAGGCCGGTCGCGACCGCGAATGCCGGGCCCTTGGCCGCCTCGGGCAGCCCGCTCATGCCGAGCGGACGGCCAATGCGGACCGGACGGTTGAGGATGCGCGCCGCAAGCTCCGGCAAACCGGTCAGTTGGCTTCCGCCACCGGTGAAGACCGCGCGGGCGCGCGGCTCGGACGCGAACGGAGAAGCCGCAAGGCGGTCTCGGACCATTTCGAGAATCTCCTCGACTCTCGGTTTGATGATGCGCACCAAACTCGCGCGCGACACGAACTGTGGGGGCTCGCGATCGTCGTCGCTGACCGCTGGCACCGTAATCATGTCGCGCTCGTCAGATCCTCCCGCGAGCACGCTTCCGTAGAACGTTTTGATTCGTTCAGCATCAGAGATACGAGCGTTAAGCCCGCGTGCCAAGTCCATCGTGATGTGGTTGCCGCCAAGCGCAAAGCCGTCGGCATATGTAAAACGCCCGGACGAGAATACCGCCACGGTGGTGGTGCCGGCGCCGAGGTCGACCAGCGCGGCGCCGATATCGGCCTCGTCGTCGGCGATTGCGGCAAGCCCCGCCACGTAGGGCGCCGCCACCATCGTCTCAACTTCGAGATGGCAGCGTTCGACCACCAGCATCAGATTGCGCGCCGTCGCGACGTCGGCGGTCACCACGTGCATGTCGACGCCGAACTCCCGCGCCAGCATGCCGCGCGGCTCACCCACCCCGCGCACGCCATCAAGCGAATAGCCGATCGGCATGGAATGCAGCACGGTACGGCCGGCACGGACCGAATGATTGCATCCGGCCGCAAGCGCCCGGGCGATGTCGCCATCGGTGACACCGGAGCCGGCGACATTGACGTTGACCGCATAGGACTCGCTGCTCGGGCGGCCCGACGACATCGACAGCACCACTGATTCAAGCTGCACCGAAGCGTCGCGCTCGGCCAGATCGACGGCATGGCGCACCGCCTGCTCGACCTCGGCCAGGCTGGTGACCGCGCCGGCCTTCATACCGTGCGCCTCGGTATGACCGATGCCGAGAATCTCAATGCCGTGGCTGCGGCGGCGCAACGTGTCCTGCGGGCCCTGCGGCTTGAGCCGCGCGATCAGGCAGACGATCTTGCTGGTGCCGATGTCGAGGGCGGCGACGATCGCCGAGCGGCGCGGCGACACCGGCTTCATCTTGGGAGTGTAGCCGTCATGGAGATTCATGCTGCGCCTCCCTTCTTCTTGGGAGACTTGGCCCTGAGCGCTTCGATGCGGGCCGCCGCGGCCTCGTCCGACAATTGCACGGTAACCCGATCCGCCAGGCGCAGATCGATCGCGGTGAGATCGCGACTCAGGATCTTGTTGTCGCGGTCGAGCCGGAGAAGCGTTTCGAGCGCCTGTTCCAGCCCGGCTTCGGGCAGACGAACGGCGATGCCGTTCTTGAGCACGACGTTCCACCGCCGCTCGGCGACCAGTACGGCGGCGTGGAGCTGGATGCGGAGCACGGGATATTGGTCGAGGAGCTTGAGGAAGTCCTTGGCCCTCGTTTCGGCGCCGACGCCCACGACCAGCGGCAGCTTGGCGAAATGCTGACCGTCAAAGCGCTCGACCACGGTGCCGTCGTCGGCGATCACTTCGACGTTGCCGTCGCGCTGCCAGAGCGCGAAGGCGTCGCGCTCGGTCACTTCAATGTGCAGCCGCCCCGGGTAGAGCTTGAGGATTGTCGCCTCGGCGATCCAGGGATTGTCCTTGAGCCGTGCCCGCGCCTCGGCGGCGTCGAGGAACAACAGCGAGGACCTTCCGGTGATGCCGGCGGCGGTGAGAATCTCGTCGCGGGTCAGCCGGCGCTGGCCGGCGAGTGCAACCGACGTGATCCGGAACCCAACGGCGCTGGCGACCGTGTGGCGAAAATCCCGCAGTTCGGCGATCACCTGCGGCAAATGCCCGCCGCGGATGATACCGTAGGCCGCGCTCGCCAGCACGAACGCCATCGCGGCAGCGATCCCGACGCCGCGCGGAATTTGCCAGGTCAGCATCGGCGCGAACCAGCGGCGCAAACTGCGCGCGAAACGAGTTCGGCCAAGATTTGAGCCCATCCGGGCGCGCCGAGACGCCGGCATCGTGCCGGCCGCCGGGCGCGTGGGGGCGCCGTCGGTCACCGGTTCAGCGAGGCGTCTTCGACCATCCATCGCACCAGCTCATCGAACGTCATGCCCGCGTGGATCGCGAGCTCAGGCACAAGCGAAGTTTCGGTCATGCCGGGTTGAGTGTTGACCTCAAGACAGACCAGGCCCTCCGTCCCCGCGGCACGGTCGTCGTAGCGGAAGTCGGCGCGGCTCACGCCTCGACAGCCGAGGGCGTGATGCGCCTTGAGCGCTAGTCTTCGGACCTCTTGGTAAACAAAAGGTAAAATTGGCGCCGGCAGGAGATGTTTAGAGCCGCCGGGGGCATACTTGGCCTCGAAGTCGTAGAAACGCGTGGCAGCTATGATCTCGATGACATCGGTGGCTTGGTCGGCGACCACGGCGCAGGTCAGTTCCTTGCCCGGGATGTAGCGCTCGACCAGGAGCTGCTCGCCATAGGCCCAGTCGTCGCGAGTGAGCTCCTGTGGCGGGTGTTCGTGCTGCTCGGTGACGATGAAAACGCCATAGCTGGAGCCTTCGGCGATCGGCTTGATGACGTAAGGCCGCTCCATGGCATGGCCTTTGGCGGCCTCATGGCGGGACACCACCCGGCCCTCCGGCACCGGCACGCCGGCAGCCTTCATCACCACCTTGGCAACGTCCTTCTGCATGGCAAGCGCCGATGCCATACAGCCGGAATGGCTGTAGGGAATGCCTAGAATTTCCAAGAGGCCCTGCAGCGTGCCGTCCTCGCCGGGCCGGCCGTGCAGCACATTGAGGGCAACATCGGGATTCAAAGTCTTGAGCACGGCCGCGATGTCGCGCCCGACATCGACGCGCGTGACGCGATAGCCGGCGCGCTCGGCGGCAGTCGCACAGGCCTTGCCCGAGTTCAGGCTGACCTCGCGCTCAGCCGACCAGCCGCCCATCAGGACCGCGACGTGCTTGCTCATGCGGCGGCTCCCGCTCGCTGCGGCGCGCGGAAGCCCCTGCCCGCGAACGCGAGCGAGATGGAAGCACCGCCGACGCTACCGGCGACCAGGATCGGATCGTTGTTGCGCGTCATTGCCGCTCCGCGAATCAAATTCCAAGCTAACCCGCTGGCCGCGAAAGGTGAATCCGCGCGGGGCGCGTCGGGCCGCGAAGCTTGCGCGGCGTGACAAAAATGACTCAGGAGTACGAGCCTAGGCGCCGGGCGTTGACGCCGATCCGCTTGATTTCCCACTCAAGCTCGACGCCGGAGCTTTCTTTGACGCGCTTTCGCACGGTTTCTCCGAGCGTTTCGATGTCGGCAGCGGTGGCGGTGCCGAGATTGATCAGGAAGTTGCAATGGAGTTCCGAGACCTGCGCGCCACCCATGACGAGACCGCGGCAGCCGGCGGCGTCGATCAACTGCCAGGCTTTTCGACTGGGCGGGTTCTTGAACGTCGAGCCGCCGGTCCGGCTCTTGATCGGCTGCGTTGCCTCGCGCGACCCGGTGATCTTGTCCATTTCGGCGGAGATCGCGGCACGGTCGCCCGGCGAGCCTTGGAATGTCGCCTCGGTGAAGATGAAATCTTCCGGCGCCCCGCAGTGGCGGTAGGTGTAGTGCATGTCGGCATTGCTCAGGGTGTGGATGCGGCCCTGCCGGTCCACGGCGCGCGCCGCAACCAGCACATCCTTGGTTTCGCCCTTGTAGGCGCCGCCGTTCATGCGAAGCGCGCCGCCGATCGCGCCGGGGATGCCGCGCATGAACGCAAGACCGGCGAGGCCCGCTTCCTGCGCCGCGCGCGCCACCTTGACGTCCGGCACCGCGGTTCCGGATTTGATGCGCTGACCTTCGACCGTGACTTCGTTGAACCCGCGGCCGAGCCGCACTACGACGCCTGGAACTCCGCCATCGCGCACGATGAGGTTGGAGCCGAGACCGACCACCGTCACCGCAACATCGGCGGGAAGCACACCGAGAAGATATGCAAGGTCGGCTTCGTCCTCCGGCATGAACAGCACTTGCGCCGGTCCGCCAACGCGGAACCAGGTCAATTCGGCGAGCGACTGGTTCGGCAACAGCCGGCCGCGCAGCTTTGGTGCACGCGATTTCAAATCCGGAACGATATCCGGAAAGCTCATTTGTCCAGCGCCTTCAGCTCGCCTTCCAGCGAATAGGCCCATTGCGTGATGTTGCCGGCGCCGAGGCAGACCACGTAGTCGCCCGACTTGGCGATCCCCTTCACGAGGCCGGCAAGCTGCGGCTGGGCCGGCAGCGGAATGACCTGCCGGTGGCCGCGCGCACGCACGGCGGTAACCAGATGATCGCGGTCGACGCCTTCGATCGGCGGCTCGCCCGCCGGATAGACCTCGGCGACAATCACCGCATCGGCGTCGTTAAAGCAGGTCGAGAACGGCTCGAACAGCGATTGCAGCCGCGTATAGCGATGCGGCTGCACCACCGCGATGACCTGGCCATTGGTCGATTCGCGTGCCGCCTTGAGCACGGCGGCGATCTCGACCGGATGGTGGCCGTAGTCGTCGATGATGGTGACGCCATTCCATTCGCCGGCACGGGTGAAGCGCCGCTTCACGCCGCCGAACCCGGCAAGCGCCTTGCGGATGGCGTCGTCGGGAATCTTCAGCTCGCGCGCCACCGCGACCGCCGAAGTGGCGTTGAGCGCGTTGTGGCAGCCCGGCATCGGCAACGTGAGATCCTTGATGGCGTGCACGGTCTCCCCGGCGCGGTTGCGGAACAGCACCGTGAAGGTTTGCCGGCCGCCGGCGTTGCTGAGATCGGTCAGCCGTACGTCGGCCTGTGGATTCTCACCGTAGGTGATGATGCGGCGATCCTCGATACGGCCGACGATGCGCTGCACGATCGGATGATCGGTGCACATCACGGCGAAACCATAGAACGGAATGTTGGCGATGAAGTCGACGAAGGCGTCCTGGACGTTGGCGAAGGTCTTGAAGTGGTCGAGGTGCTCAGCGTCGATGTTGGTCACGATGGCAACGTCAGCGGGCAATTTCAGGAACGTGCCGTCGAACTCGTCGGCCTCCACGACCATCCAATCGCCGGCGCCGAGGCGTGCATTGGTGCCATAGGCGTTGATGATGCCGCCGTTGATCACCGTCGGATCGAAGTTTGCGGCGTCGAGCAGCGCCGCGACCAGTGAGGTGGTCGTGGTCTTGCCGTGGGTGCCGGCGATGGCGACGCAGCTTTTCAGCCGCATCAGCTCGGCCAGCATCTCGGCTCGGCGCACCACCGGCAAACGCTTGGCGCGCGCGGCGACGAGCTCCGGATTGTCGCGCTTGATCGCCGACGAAACCACCAGCACCTGGGCGCCATCGAGGTTTTCGGCCTTGTGGCCGATGGACACCTTAGCGCCCTTGTCGTGCAGCCGTTTGACGTTGGCGTTGTCGCTGGCGTCCGAACCCTGCACGGTGTAGCCGAGGTTCATCAGCACCTCGGCGATGCCGCTCATCCCGATGCCGCCGATGCCAACAAAATGGATCGGACCGATTTCGCGCGGCAGTTTCATCGCTGATAGACCCTGTGGCGGCAGAATTACCGCGAAGGCGGTATCACACCCGCCACCCGCAGCACCAGGTCGGCCAGCCGGCCGGCGGCGTCGATCGAGCCGGCCGCCTTGGCGGCGGCCGCCATCCCGGCGAGGCGAACGGGGTCGCCGGCAAGCGCCGCAATCTCGACAGCCAGCCGTTCCGGAATGAATTCGGCCTGATCGAGGCGGATCGCGCCGCCCGCATCCATCAGGAAGCCGGCGTTGGCGTGCTGGTCCTGATCCAGCGCATGCGGCAGCGGGATGAGGATGCCGGGGCGGCCGATAGCCGAGAGTTCCGCGACGGTGGACGCGCCTGAACGCGACACCACGAGATGGCTCGCCGCCATCCGCGCCGGCAGGTCTTTGAAGAACGGCGCCACATCGCAGGCGACCTGAAGCCTGGCGTAGGTGTCGCGAACTCGCGGCAGGTCCTCGTCGCGCGCCTGCTGCGTAATTTTCAGCCGCGTCCGCAACAGCGGCTCGAGCTTTTCAATCGCGGGCGGGACGATGTCTGCCATCACGCGGGCGCCCTGGCTGCCGCCGAACACCAAAAGCTGCAACGTCCCCGAGGCATCGAGCGGCGGATAGGCACTTGCCGCCGCGGCGATCACCGCCGGCCGCACCGGATTGCCGGTGTGCGTCGCCTTGGCATTGAGCGCCGCGTCCCGGCTGAGAACACCGGCGAACCCGGTCGCGATTGCGCGCACGCGCGGCGCCAGCAGCCGGTTGGCGCGGCCCATGACCGCGTTCTGCTCATGGATCAGCGTGGGAATGCCACGCAATGTCGCGGCGAGCAGCGGCGGAATGGTCGGGTAGCCGCCGAAGCCAACCACGACGGACGGCCGAAGCCGCGGCAGCATGAGCCATGCCTTGAGCAGGCCATAACCGAGCACGCTTGCCGTTTTTGCCAGCGACACCGGATTGCGGCCACGGATGGTGGCGCTCGGCACGAGATGGACTGCTTGCGGCGGAAAGGCGCCGGCATGACGCGCGGCGCGGGAATCGGTCACCAGTTCGACTGCGACATTTCGCCTGGCTAGCGCTGCCGCCAGCGCTTCCGCCGGAAACAGATGGCCGCCCGTACCGCCGGCGGCGACAAGAACTCTGGGGTCATCTTTCATTGTCATCGTATGAGTTTGCCCCGCCCGATTGCTGCGCTATCGACCTCCCCCTCAACAGGAGGAGGTAAAGACTAAGGTTAGGCTGAACTCCTGGCGAGGCCCAGATCGCGATCCATGTCGCGCTGCGCGAGCATTTCAGCACGCGGGCGTTCTCGCGTCAGCGCAAGCAGCATGCCCATGCCGTAGGCGAGCGAGATGATCGACGACCCTCCGTAGGAGATGAACGGCAGGGTCATGCCCTTGGCCGGCATCAGGTGTAGGTTGACCGCCATGTTGATGGCCGATTGCAGCCCGAACAGGATCGCGAGGCCGGACGCAGCGAAGCGTGTGAACGGCTCGTCGTTGCGAGCCGCGTGCCGCAGCGAGCGGATCACGACGAAGGCGAACAGCGCGAGCAGCGCCAGGCAGAGCACGATGCCGAACTCCTCTGCGCCCACGGCGAAAACGAAGTCGGTGTGACTCTCCGGTAGGATGCGCTTGACCGTGCCCTCGCCCGGGCCGCGGCCGAACCAACCGCCGCGCGCGAAGCTCTCCAACGCAAGATCGATGTTGAAGGTGTCGCCCGATCCTTTATCCATGAAACGCTGGATGCGCTGCGCCACGTGTGGCACGGTGAAATAAGCGCTGACTAGGCCCGCGCCGGCCAGCCCGGCGAGACCGCCAACCCAGATCAATCGCATCCCGGCCATGAAGAACAACGCGCCCCATACGAGCGCGATCAGCATGGTCTGGCCGAAGTCGGGCTGCATCACGAGTAGCGTGACGACCACCAGCAGCAGCGCCAGTGCAACCGTATTGGCGGGCATCTCCGGCCGCCGCGTCGATTCCGCGAACAGCCAGGCGATCAGAATCACGAACGCGGGCTTGAGGAATTCCGAGGGCTGCACGTTGATGCCGAAGATCACCAGCCAGCGCCGCGCGCCCTTGATCTCGGCGCCGAAGAACGGCGTCAGCGCGACCAGCAGCAGGCTGATCAGGAACACCATAAGCGCGACGCGCCGGATCTGCCGCGGCGAGAGAAACGAGGTCGCCAGCAGCACCACGATGGTCGGCGCCAGGAATAGGATGTGGCGGTTGACGAAATGGAAGGCGTCGAGATTGAGCCGCGCCGCGACCGGCGGGCTCGCGGCGAGCGACAGGATGATGCCGCCGAGCATCAGGCCGAGCAGCGCCGCCAGCACCGCACGGTCCACCGTCCACCACCAATCCCCGAAGGGTGTGCGTACCGTGCGCGAAACCATGGCAGCTCCTCGTCCGGCCCTAGTCCTGACGCGCCATGGTTTCCAAGATGTTAATAGGCCCCCATTTTCGTATGGCGGGATTTTCTTTCAGGCTGGATCGCCGGATCAAGCCCGGCGAATGACGCCGGAAATTACTTGATCGGCGTCACGCCCGGGACGGCCAGCACCAGTTCGCGAAAGCGGTCACCGCGCACCTCGAAATTGCGGTACTGGTCGAACGAGGCGCACGCCGGCGACAGCAGCACCACCGGCTCCTTCAATCCCGAGGCCTTCGCGTCGCGGGCCGATGCTGCCACCGCTCGGTCCAGCGTTTCAGCCATCTCATAGGCGACCTTGCCGTCGAGCGTGCGGGCGAAGTCAGCCGCAGCCTCGCCGATCAGATAGGCCTTGCGGATGCGGGGAAAGAATCCCGCCAGCGAAGTGATGCCGCCGGTCTTCTGCTTGCCGCCGGCGATCCAGAACATGTCATTGAAGCAAGCCAGCGCCTGGGCCGACGAATCGGCGTTGGTCGCCTTGGAATCGTTGACGAACAGCACCGGCCCCTTGCGCCCGACCTGCTCCATGCGGTGCGCGAGGCCTGGAAACGAACGCAAGCCCTTTTGAATCGCCGCCGCGCCGAGGCCAAGCGCCAGCACCGCCGCAGCCGCGCAGGCCGCGTTCTGTGCATTATGCAAGCCGCGCAGCGAGCCGATGCCGTCGAGCTTCGCGATCGACTGCGTCTTGGCCCCCGAGGCGAGGAAAATCTCGCCGTTCTCGGCGTAGATGCCGTCAGCCAGGCGCTTGCGCACCGAGACGCGGACCACAGTCTTGCCCTGCCTCGCGGTTCGCTCGGCCGCGGCCGCGCACCATTCGTCGTCGACGCCGATCACCGCCGTGCCGCCCGGCTGCACGCCCGCGACCAGTCGCTCCTTGACCGCTGCGTAGTGTTCGAGCGAGCCGTGGCGATCGAGATGGTCTTCGCTGACGTTGATCAGGATGCCGATCCGCGGATCGAGCGTCGGCGCGAGATCGATCTGGTACGACGAGCATTCGACCACATGGGCATGGTCGGTGCTCGGAGGTTTCAGCGTCAGCACCGCGGTGCCGATGTTGCCGCCGAGATCGGCCGAGCGGCCGGCGGAACGCAGCAGATGATGAATGAGCGCCGTGGTGGTAGACTTGCCGTTGGTGCCAGTGATGGCGACGAACGGCGAGTTGGGCGCGAGTTTGCGCCGCTCGCGGCAGAACAATTCGACGTCGCCGATCACCTCGGCACCGGCGTTTTGCGCCAGCACCACCGACCAGTGCGGCGCCGGATGGGTAAGCGGCACGCCCGGCGTCAGCAGCAGCGCGGCGATCCCCGACCAGTCGATTTTGCGCAGGTCCTGCGTCGCGATTCCGGCCGCGCGCGCCTTGTCGATGCTCGCTGCGCTGTCGTCGAACGCGATCACGTCGGCGCCGCCTGCCACCAATGCCTGCGCGCTCGCCAGCCCGGAGCCGCCGAGCCCGAACAGCGCGAGCTTCTTTCCAGCAAAGCTGGCGACCGGGATCATCGCAGCTTTAGCGTGGCCAATCCTGCGAGCGCCAGCACGATCGCAATGATCCAGAACCGGATCACGATCTGCGACTCGGTCCAGCCGAGCTGCTCGAAGTGATGATGGATCGGCGCCATCCGGAACACGCGCTTGCCGGTGAGCTTGAACGACACCACCTGCACGACCACTGACACTGCCTCGAGCACGAACAACCCGCCGATGATCGCCAGCGCTATCTCGTGCTTGGTCGCGACCGCGACCGAGCCGATCAGGCCGCCCAAGCGCAAGCGAACCGGTGTCGCCCATGAAGATCGAGGCCGGCGGCGCGTTGAACCAGAGAAAGCCGAGCCCTGCGCCGATCACCGCCCCGCACACGACGGCCAAGTTCGCCGGCGCCTGGAACGAAATGGATCTGCAGATAGTCGGCGAACACGGCGTTGCCGGTGAGATAGGCGATGCCGACGAAGCTTGCCGACGCGATCATCACCGGGCCGATGGCGAGCCCGTCGAGCCCGTCGGTCAGATTCACCGCATTGCCGGCGCCGACGATGACGAAGGCCGCGAAGAACGGAAAGAACCAGCCGAGGTTGATGACCATGTCCTTGAACACCGGGAACACCAACGACGTCGCGAACGACGGCCGCCCGAGGCTGGCGACCGCAAAGCAGGCCGCGAGCGCGATCGCGGCTTCGATTGTGAGCCGCATGGCGCCCGCAAACCCGCTATGGCTCTGCCGCGTCACCTTCAGATAGTCGTCGTAGAAACCGACCAGCCCGAAGCCAAGCGTCACCGCCAGCACGATCCAGACGTAAGGATTGCGCGGATTGGCCCAAAGCAACGTCGCAACGACGATGCCGAGTAGGATCATCAGCCCGCCCATCGTCGGCGTGCCGGTCTTGGTCAGGATGTGCGATTTCGGCCCGTCGGTGCGGATCGGCTGGCCCCTGCCCTGCCGCAGCCGCAGGTGATCGATGATCCAGGGCCCGAACATGAACACGAATACCAGCGCGGTGATCATCGACCCCGCGGTCCGCACCGTGAGGTAGCGGAACACGTTGAAGATCGAGAGCGTGCTGGAAAGATCAGCCAACCAATAAAGCATCGGATCAACCCTGGGCGGACACCGCTTCGCGGGCGCCTTGTGACAGATACTGGCGGGTGAGCGCCTTGACGACCGGGCCCATCTTCGAACCGAGCGAGCCCTTGACCATCACCGCGTCGCCCGCACGCAACGCGCCAAGCACGATCGGCTTCGAACGCCGCGGCTGTCACGGCATAGCCGCCCCGGCGTTCGGATGGAAGGGCCTCCCAGAAACTCTGATAGAGCGGGCCGGCGCAGAACACGAGATCGACCGAATTTTCCACCACCGGTTCCGCCAGGCCGCGATGCAGTTCCGCGCCCCGCGGACCCAAGCTCCAGCATCTCGCCGAGCACGGCGATGCGCCGGCCGCGCGGACCGATCGGCGCCTGGCCGAGCAGCGCCAGCGCCGCTCGCATCGAGGCCGGATTGGCGTTGTAGCTCTCGTCGATCAACAGCGCCGGGCCGCCAGGAAGGTCGAGCGTGATCCGCTCGCCGCGGCCGCCGCTCGGCGGCTTGAGGTTCGCCAGCGCCAGCGCTGCGAGCGCGAGATCGGCGCCGGCCAGCGACGCCGCCGCCAGCACGGCGAGCGAATTGAGCACGACATGGCGGCCGGGCGCGCCGAGCTTATAGGTGACGTCGGCACCGAGGATGCGCGCCTGAACGGTCGACGAATCGGCCTGCAGCGCGAACTTCATGAGCCGCGCGTCGGCCTTGGCGTTCTCGCCGAACGAGACGATACGACCGACGTCCGATTGCCTTGGCCTGCTTTTGCAGACGCGCGAAATGCGGGTTGTCGCGGTTGATGACCGCCGCGCCGCCCGGCTCGATGCCTTGAAAAATTTCCGCCTTGGCATCGGCGATGGCTTCGACCGAGGGAAAAAATTCGAGATGCACCGGCTCGATGGTGGTGATGATCGCGACATGCGGTCGAACGAGCCTGGTCAGCGGCGCAATCTCGCCGGCGTGGTTCATGCCCATTTCGAGCACCGCGTAGCGCGCGCTTTCGGGGCAGCGCGCCAGCGACAGCGGCACGCCCCAGTGGTTGTTGTAGGAAGCGGCAGAGGCGTGCGTCTCGCCGTCGCTCGACAGCGCGAGCCGCAGCGCCTCCTTGGTGCCGGTCTTGCCGACCGAGCCGGTGACGCCGATGAACTTTGCATTGCTGCGGGCGCGCGCCGCGCGGGCCAGCGCAATCAAAGCCCTCCAGCACGTCGGGCACCACGAGCAGCGGCGCATCCTTCGGGAACCTGTCGCGCTTGTCGGCGGCGACGACGGCAAGGCCGGCGCCGGCCTTCAGCGCCGCCTCGACGAAGTCATGGCCGTCGCGCACATCCTTGAGCGCGAAGAACGCCTCGCCCGGCGCGATGGTGCGGGTGTCGATGGAGAGTCCCGACACGGCTTGCGGCAGCGCGCCCTCGCGGCTTAGCGCCCATCGCCTTCGCCATCGCCTCGACCGTCCACAACGGCGCTCATGCCACCTTCTCCCGCAACGCCGCCCCGACTTCCTCGTGGTCGCTGAACTCCAAGCGTCCGGTCGCCGACGATCTGGCCGCGTCTCATGGCCCTTGCCGGCGATCAGCAGCACGTCGCCGGTCTCGAGCGCCGCGACCGCGCCGCGGATCGCCTCGCGGCGGTCGCCGATTTCGCGATCGCGCCGGGCGCGGCCTTCAGGATCGCCGCGCGGATCGTCGCGGGATTTTCGCTGCGCGGATTGTCGTCGGTGACGATGACGCGGTCGGCGCCCTGCGCCGCAATCGCGCCCATCAACGGGCGCTTGCCCTCGTCGCGGTCGCCGCCGGCGCCGAACACCACGACGAGCCGACGCTTCACGTAGGGCCGCAGCGCCTCGATCGCCTTCTCCAGCGCGTCGGGCTTGTGCGCGTAGTCGACGAAGATCGGCGCGCCGTTGCGCTCGCCGACCAGATCGAGCCGGCCCTTGGCGCCCTTCAGCGATGACAGCGCGGCGAATACCGCGATCCGGCGCACCGCCGGTCGCGATCGCAAGCCCCGCCGCCACCAGCGCGTTCTCGACCTGGAAGCGCCGACCAGCGGCAGCTTGAATTTGGAACATCTGACCGCCGTGCTCGAGCTTGAGCCGCTGGGCGAATCCATCGATGGCGGTTTCGATCAGCCGAATGCCGTCGCCGTTGCGGCCGACCGTGATCAGCTTCAACCCGCGCTTCTTCGCCGCCGCGACCACCGCGCCGCTATGCTCGTGATCGACGTCGATCACCGCAGCGCCACCGTCTGCCACCAGATCATCGAACAGCCGGAGCTTGGCCGCGAGATAGGCCTCGACGCTCGGATGATAATCGAGATGATCGCGGCTCAGATTGGTGAAGCCGCCCGCCGCGACACGCACGCCGTCGAGCCGATGCTGGTCGAGGCCGTGCGACGACGCCTCGATCGCGAGATGAGTGATGCCTTCGCCCGCCAGTTCCGACAGCGTGCGGTGCAGGTCGACCGGATCGGGCGTGGTCAGCGAGCCATAGACTTCGCGCTTGCCGGTCACGACGCCGATGGTGCCGACGCTGGCGGCCTCGTATCCGAGCGCCGCCCATATCTGCCGGGTGAAGGCCGCGACCGAGGTCTTGCCGCTGGTGCCGGTCACCGCTGCGATCACCTTCGGCTGGCGTGGATAAATTTTCGCAGCCAAGAGCGCGAGCGCCCGCCTGGCATTCTCGACCTTCACGAACACCGCGCCCGGCGGCAGCGCCGGCGGATCGCCCTCGCCGACGATGGCCGCGGCACCAGCCGCAGCCGCCTGCGCGGCAAAGGCAAGACCGTCGGCCTTGGTCCCCGGCACCGCCACGAACACGTCGCCGCGCTTGACCTTGCGGCTGTCCGCGGTGACGCCCGTCACCTCGATTGCGCCGGTGCGCGCATCGAACGGGGCCAGTCCGGGGAGGAGTTCGGAAAGCTTCATAGCCAGCCAGTGCCGCAGGTCAGCGAATCCAAAAGTGACTCGGTGGATACTGGATGCCCCGCTTTCGCGGGGCATGACAAGTCACTTCACTGCCGGACCTTGGCCAAAATAAGCTGTTCGGCCGGCGGCAGGTCGAAGCGCGGCTCGATGCCGAGCATCGGCGCGATGCGGGCGATCACCCGGCCGGCGGTCGGCGCGGCGTTCCAGCCGGAGGTCGCGAACCCATAGGTTTCCGGCAGGCCCTGCGGCTCGTCGAGCATGATCAGCAGTTGATAGCGCGGCTTATCGGCCGGCAGGATCGCCGTGAAGGTGTTGAGCAGCTTGGTCTTGGAGTAGCGGCCGCCGACCACCTTCTCCGAGGTGCCGGTCTTGCCGCCGACGTAGTAGCCCGCGACGTTGGCCTTGCTGGCGGTGCCCTTCTCGGCGTTGAGCCGCATCAGGTAGCGCATCTTCTCGCTGGTCTCGGGCTTGATCACGACCTTGGCCAGCTTCATCGCCTCTTCCTTGGAGCGCTTCATGAAGGTCGGCGGGATGAGATAGCCGCCATTCATCAGCGCGTTGATCGCCGCGACCGCCTGCAGCGGCGCGACCGAGAGGCCGTGGCCGAACGCGATGGTCACGGTGTTGAACTCGCCCCAGCGCTTGGGCACGATCGGCTCGGCGCTTTCCGGCAGCTCGGTGCGCAGCCGGTCGAGCTGGCCCATCTTCCTGCAGGAACCACTTGTGATGCTCGACGCCCATGCCGAGCGCCATCTGGGCGGTGCCGATGTTCGACGAATAGGTGAACACCTCGGGCACGCTCAGCACGCGGTTCTGCGCGTGATAGTCGTGGATGGTGAACCGGCCGTAGCGCAGCGCCGAGCGCGCATCGATCATGGAATTCAGATTGTACTTGCCGGAGTCGAGCGCCATCGCGATGGTCAGCGCCTTGAAGGTCGAGCCGAGCTCGAACACGCCGGTGGTCAGGCGGTTGATGCGCAGCGGATCGTTGGCCTGCTTCGGGCTGTTGGGGTCGTAGTCCGGCAGCGACACCATCGAGACGATCTCGCCGGTTTCGACATCGACGACGAGGCCGGCCGCGGCCTTCACCTTGTACTTGTTGGCGGCAAAGATCAGTTCGTCGCGCAGCGCATGCTGCACGCGCAGATCGACCGCGAGCTCGACCGGCTTTTGCAGCCGGTCGGTGGCGAGACCGGCCAGGTGCAGCGCCTGCAAGCCATGACCGTCCAGCCATTTCTCGATGCCGGCGATGCCCTGGTTGTCGATGTTGACGTGGCCGATCAGGTGGGACACTTCGGCGCTGTTCGGATAGACGCGCTTGTTCTCGGCGAGGAAGCCCACGCCCGGCAGGCCGAGCTTGTAGATCTCGCTCCGCTGCTTCGGCGTGATCTCGCGCTTGAGCCAGACGAATCCCTTGCGCGAACCGATCCGGTCGCGCACTTCGGTGGCGTCGAGATCGGGCAGCACCGCGGTCAGCAGTTCGGTCGCCTCATCGACGTCGATGATCTTGCGCGGCTCGGCAAACAGCGACGGCGCGCGCACGTCGGTGGCGAGGATCATGCCGTTGCGGTCGAGGATGTCGGGGCGCGCGGTCGCGACGGCGTCCCTGGACGCGCCGCGCCGCACGAAATGACTTTCCGGCACCACCGCGAACATGACGAGGCGCACCGCGATGACCGCATAGACCACGGCAAAGGCCAGGATCGCCAGGCCGACGCGGGCGCGCGCCTTGGCGGTGCGATCGACGTTGCGGCCGTAGAGCAGCGTGCCGAGCCAGCGGCCGCGCGGAGCCTTGGCGGGCGCCACGGCCGGCGACATTGCGGCACGGAGCAGCGTCTGTACCTCGATCGCTGTCATCGTTGCCCCATCAGGGCCGGCACGCTGCCGGTCACCGGGTTCAAATCCTCGATCATGTCGGCGATCGCATCGGCCGGCGGCGGCTGCACGACGACCGGCGCCCGCTCCGGCAGCCGATCGAGCGAGTCGTATTGCGTCGCCTCGGCCGGCCGCAGCCGCAGGTGGCGCCGCGCCAGGCCCTGGATGCGCGCCGGATTTTCCAGCGTCGTCCATTCGGCGCGCAGCGCCGCGATGGCGTCGCGCTCGCGCAGCATGTCGCCGCGCATCTTGGCGACGCGTTCGGCGCGCAACGTCGATTCGAACTTGATCTCGTAGACATAGGCCGCGGCCGCGACCAGCAGCATCAGGACGCAGAGGTTGAGAAAGCGCATGGCTCAGCCTCCCCTCACGACGTCGGCGAGCGCCGGCAATCGCGGCAGCAGCATCGGCATGTCGGCTTCGCGCGGCGGCGCGTCGCTGCGCTCGCCGGCGCGCAGCTTGGCCGAGCGCGCCCGCGGATTGGCCGCGATCTCGGCTTCGTCCGGCGCGACCGGGCGCTTGGTCAGAAGGTGGAAGGTCGGCGCCGGCGCCTCGACCTCAGGCAGATGCCGCGACACGCCGATGGTGCGGCTTCGCTCGGCAAGAAACGTCTTGACGATGCGGTCCTCGAGCGAATGGAAGGTCACCACCACGAGCCGCCCGGACGTCTTCAGGATTCGCTCGGCAGCCACCAGAGCCGTCGCCAAGCTCGGCGAGCTCCTCGTTGACGAAAATCCGCAGCGCCTGAAACGTCCGCGTCGCCGGATGAATTTGGTTCGGCTTGGCACGGACCACGCGCCCGACGATATCGGCGAGCGCCTTGGTGGTGCGGATCGGCGCAACCTTGCGCGCAGCGACGATGGCGCGGGCGACCGCGCGCGAATGACGCTCTTCGCCGAGCTGGAAGATGATGTCGGCGAGATCGCGCTCGGAGGCCTGCGCCACCACGTCGGCGGCGCTCGGGCCGTCGCTGCCCATGCGCATGTCGAGCGGACCGTCGAGCCGGAACGAGAAGCCGCGGTCGGCCTCGTCGAGCTGCATCGAGGACACGCCGAGATCGAGCACGACGCCGTCCACGGCATCATGGCCGAAGTTCTTCGCAACGCGATCGAGCGCGGAGAAGCGCTCTTCGATCAGCGTAAGCCGTCCACCGGACGCTTCGACCAGACCGGCGCCATTCGCGACCGCACGCTGGTCGCGGTCGATGCCGATGACCTGCGCGTCGGCGGTTGCGAGGATTGCACCGGTGTAGCCGCCGGCGCCGAAGGTGCCGTCGATGTAGATGCCGCCGTCGCGGACATTGAGCAGTTCGAGCGCGGGCCGCGCGAGCACGGGAACGTGACGGGCCGGTCCGCCAGCGACAGCAGGGCCATCGCTGCCCGCCATCATTCCCGTGCCCCGAGCGGATCTTCCGCCGCTCTCTCGAAGCCGGGCCGCTTCCTTGCAGTGCGCGCCGCGGCGGTGGCTCCCACCAGTGCGCGCGCGAAAGCGGCCGGACTCCCAGATTGCAAAGGGGTGGCCGAGGCCGCGGCGGGCAAGACCCGAAAAACGGTGCATAGGCCTTTTCCCTCAATCGGTTACGCCCGCCCTCTGGGATTGTTTGGCTCGACATTGGATGTATGGGCGAAAGAACCGGTCAGGCGTCAAACGGCCCCCACCGGGAACCGAACCACCGCACAGTGATTAAAGGCGGTTTAAGCTTAAGGAATCGTTTGCAAAGCCAGCGGCCCGGGCGGGGAACCTAGGAAATCCGGCGCTCTTGCGCTCGCAGCCATGGTCCATTCCCCGCTGCCTATTTTCTGCCCCGATCCGAGCTGGCCGGCGAATCAGCCGCGGCGCGATGCCCGCACCGGTTCCCTGCCAAAATTTGGCCGGAACATCGCCAATCCCGAAGCGTTATTTCAGCGAGGGGATTCTCGCTTTCCTGACGTTCAAGGAGGATTCCACCATGCTGAAGAAACTTATGATCACGACGGCCATCTCCGGCTTGATGATCGGTGCGGCCGCCGCTGAGGGTATGTCGCAGAACCCGCCGGCCGCCTCGCCGACTCCGCCAGCCGCGTCTTCGGCGCCTGCGAAGTCGGACGCTGCTCCGGCAAGCTCCACGGAGATGAAATCTCCCGCAGGCAGCGAAATGAAGGCGTCCGCAAGTTCGGCGAAGTTCGTCAACTCGCAGCGGCAGGATCAGTTTCTGGCGTCCAAGTTCAAGGGCACCGACGTGATCGGCGACCGACGACCAGAAGATCGGTGACGTGAGCGACATCCTGTTCGACAAGACCGGCAAGATCGAAGCCTATGTCGTAGGGCGTCGGCGGCTTCCTCGGCATCGGCGCCAAGGACGTAGCGCTGGCTCCGACCGCCTTCCAGGTCGTCCCGGGCGACAAGTCCAAGAACGAGTCCGACAAGCTGAAGCTTTCCATGACCAAGGATGAGCTGAAGCAGGCCGCGAACTTCGAGCCTTACAAGGCCCCGAGCTCGACCACCGGCATGGCCCCGGCCACGCGCCCGACTCCGGGCGGCGCGCCGGCTTCGCGTCCGCAGTAGTGTGAGTACGGTAGTGTTAGTACGTTGAGTTCGTAGCGTAGCGTATAGTCTGTTGCGCGGCCCAGGTCCCAGGGACCTGGGCCGCGCATTTGGGCGCTACCGCTTCGCGCGCCGATTTGCTAGATTGCCGCATTCGCTCCATTAACGGACTTGCCTTACATTCCCGACATGCCGCCATTTTCTCCAGATTCCAGTGTCGTCGAGCGCGTCGAGCCGTCGCCCAATTTCGACGAGCGCACCGGCTTGGCACGGCCGGACATGATCATCCTGCACTACACCGGGATGCAGTTCTCACACGAGGCGATCCATCGGCTCTGCGACCCGAAGGCCCGCGTCTCGTGCGCATTACGTGGTGCTGGAAACCGGCTCGATCATTCAGCTCGTGCCGGAGAGCAAGCGCGCCTGGCATGCCGGCGTGTCGGTCTGGGGCGGCGACACCGACATCAACTCGCGCTCGATCGGCATCGAGGTCTGCAATCCCGGCCACGATTTCGGCTATCCGGATTTTCCGTCACGGCAGATCGCCGCGACGATCACGCTGTGCCGCTCGATCCTGACCCGCAACATCATCCGGCCGGAAAATGTCGCTGGCGCATTCCGACGTGGCGCCGAGCCGCAAGCAGGATCCGGGCGAGAAATTTCCCTGGAAGCTTTTTGCCCAATCCGGCGTCGGTCTCTGGGCCGAGCCGGTCCGGTCGCCGACGGCCGAACCGCTCGCGCCCAACGACACCGGCACGAAGGTCACCGAGCTGCAGAAGATTGCTGGCCGAATACGGCTACGGCATCGACGGTCTCGGGCCGCTACGACGTCGCCACCACGGAGGTCGTCACCGCCTTCCAGCGCCACTTCCGGCCGGCGCAGGTCGACGGCATCGCCGACGCCACGACGCTGCAGACGTTGCGGAAGCTGCTGGTCGCCCGCGACTCCCAGCCGCAGAAGCCGGCCTCCCAGCCGCAGAAGCCTGCGCCGGCCGAGCCAAAGAAGGCTTCGACCAAATCCTTCTGGCCCAAGCCGCCCTCGCCTGCCTCTTGACGGCAACCGCTGCGCGCCCCATCCCTATCGCCGTCAGTCGGCTGGACGGCCGCTCCGGCAATCACCGAAAGGTGGCCGGGGAGGAAAGTCCGGGCTCCAGGACAAACGGTGCCGGATAACATCCGGCGGGGGCAACCCCAGGGACAGTGCCACAGAGAACAGACCGCCGCGGCTGCGTTGTGTATTGGCCGAGGCAAGGGTGAAACGGTGCGGTAAGAGCGCACCGCGTTTCCGGCAACGGAAACGGCACGGCAAACCCCACCGGGAGCAAGACCGAATAGGGACGGCAACGGGACGCAAGTCTCCAACCCTTGTCCGGGTCGCCGTCCGGGTAGGTTGCTTCAGGCGCCGGGCAACCGGCGTCGCAGAGGAATGGCCGTCACGCTTGGGGCTCACGCTCCAGGCCCTACAGAACCCGGCTTACAGGCCGTCTGATTGATAAGGGGGCTCGGCGGAAACACCGCCGGGCCCCCGCCAATTTTCGGCACGCCAGTTGCCAGCGACGTTGATGCTACGCTTAGCGCCGACACGACCCACGAGGAACGTCATGTCTGCGATTTCGCCGCACTCATGCATCGCCGTGCACAGCGCTGATGCTGTCGCGCATCCGGCCGCCATCGCACAAACCCTCAAGATCCGGCACGCTGTCGCTGGTCGTGCCATTCGCCGCCGGCGGCCCGAGCGACGTCGCCGGCCGCATCCTGGCGCAGGGCCTGACCGACGTGCTCGGCCAGACCGTCGTCGTGGAAAATCCGGTCGGCGGCGGCGGCACGGTCGGCTCGCTGCGGGTCTCGCGCGGCACGCCCGACGGCTCGCATTTCGTGCTCGGCAACAACGGCACGCACAGCTGGAGCCAGTCGCTCTACAAGACGCCGCCCTACGAAACGCTCAGGGATTTCACGCCGCTTGGGCTCGCGGTCGAATCGCCGCGCGTGCATCATCGTGCCGAAGGACCTGCCCGCCAACACGCTGCAGGAGTTCATCGCCTACGTGAAGGCGAACCAGGACAAGATCCAGTTCGCCTCGGCGGGCGCGGGCTCCGCCTCGCATGTGAGCTGCATCCTGCTCAACGCCATGCTCGGCGTGAACGTCACCCACGTGCCGTATCGCGGCCTTGGACCGGCGATGCAGGACCTGATCGCCGGCCGCGTGCAATACATCTGCGACTCGGTTTCGACCTCGAAGCCGCAGATCGAGGGCGGCCAGGTCAAGGCCGTCGCCACAACCGGCTTGAAGCGCTCGCCGGCGCTGCCGAACATTCCGACCGCCAAGGAGCAGGGCCTCGATTTCGATGTGCTGACCTGGCAGGGCCTGTTCCTCGCCAAGGACACACCGGCGCCGGTCGTGCAGCAGCTCAGCGCCGCGCTCAGCAAGGCGCTCGACCTGCCGTCGGTGCGCGGACGCTTCGAGCCGATCGGCGAGGAAATCCCGGCGCCCGACCGCCGCACGCCGGAGTACTTCTCCAAGTTCGTCGCGGGCGAGATCGCGCGCTGGAGCGGCCCGATCAAGGCCAGCGGCGTGACGGTGGAGTGAGCCTGCTATAGTCGCGCCCGCATGAGCACGGCACCGGCGGTCATCTCGTTCGACAACGTCTCCAAGAGCTACGGCGGAGCCGCGCCGGTGCTCGATGGCGTCTCGCTCGAAGTTGCGCGAGCGCGAATTCCTCGCCATCGTCGGCCCCTCGGGCTCCGGCAAGACGACGCTGCTGCGCCTGGTCAACCGGCTGATCGATCCCGACGGCCGGCACCGTGCGGGTCGAGGGCCAGGACGTGCGCAGCATCGACGCCGTCACGCTGCGGCGGCGCATCGGCTACGTGTTCCAGGGCATCGGCCTGTTCCCGCACATGACCGTCGCGGAAAACATCGCGATCACGCCGAAGCTGCTCGACTGGGACGAGGCGCGGATGACCGCCCGCGTCGACGAGCTGCTCGAACTGGTGCGGCTCGACCGCGCAGAAGCATCGCGACCGCTTCCCGGCCGCAGCTTTCCGGCGGCGAAGGCCAGCGCGTCGGCGTCGCCCGCGCCATCGCCGCCGAGCCGAAGATCGTGCTGATGGACGAGCCGTTCGGCGCGCTCGACCCGCTCACGCGCGACGCGCTCGGCGAGGATTACCGGCGCCTGCATGACAAGCTCGGCCTCACCAGCGTGATGATCACCCACGACATGCTGGAGGCGCTGCTGCTCGCCGACCGCATCGCGGTGATGCGCGCCGGGCCGCGTCGTCGCCGAAGGCACGCCGCAGGAGCTGATGAGCGCGCGAACAGGACGACTATGTCCGCGAGCTGATGGCGACGCCGCGCCGCCAGGCCGAGCGACTGCACGCGCTCACCCAGCGAAGCGCGCCGAGTCCGCGCGCATGAGCCCGCAGCTCGCCGAAGCATTCGCGCGGCTGCCGGCCTATCTCGGCGGCCACGTCGCCGTCAGCGTCACCGCGCTTCTCGCTCGGGCTTGCGATCAGCCTGCCGCTGGCGCTGCTCGCCACCCGCCGTCCGGCGCTTGCGCAACATCTGCTTCTGGGTACCGCCAGCGTCGTGCAGACGATCCCGAGCCTCGCGCTGCTGGCGCTGTTCTATCCGCTGCTGCTCGGCCTCGCGGCGCTGTGCGAACGCTTGTTCGGCGCGGGCTTCTCCGCGCTCGGCTTCCTGCCGTCGGTGCTGGCGCTGACGCTCTACTCCATGCTGCCGGTGCTGCGGAACACCATCACCGGTCTCAATGGCGTCGATCCCGCCATCAAGGAGGCCGCGCTCGGCGTCGGCATGACGCAGCGGCAATCGCTCGCCATGGTCGAGCTGCCGCTGGCGCTGCCGGTGATCATGGCCGGCATCCGCACCGCCGCGATCTGGGTGATCGGCGCCGCCACGCTGTCGACGCCGATCGGCCAGACGAGCCTCGGCAATTACATCTTCACCGGCCTGCAGACGCAGAACTGGGTGTTCGTGCTGTTCGGCTGCGCCGCGGCGGCGGTGTTCGCGCTGCTCGTCGATCAACTCCTGGCGCTGATGGAAGCCGGGCTGACGCGCCGGAAGCGCGTGTGGGTCACCGCCGGCGGGCTCGGCCTGCTGCTGCTGACGATCGGCGCGCTGCATTCCGACGCTGTCGCAGCCGCGCGCCACTTATGCGATCGGCACCAAGCCCTTCACCGAGCAATACGTGCTCGCGTCGCTGATCGAGCAGCGGCTGCGCGACGCCGGACTTATCGGCGGCGACCCGCGAGGGGCTGGGCTCGAGCGTCATCTTCAACGCGCTGCGCGCCGGCGAGATCGACGTCTATGTCGATTACTCCGGCACGATCTGGACCAACCAGATGCACCGCACCGACGTCAAACCGCGCGCCGAGGTGCTGGCCGAGATGGCGGCATGGCTCGACCGCGAGCACAAGATCAAGGTGCTCGGCGGGCTCGGCTTCGAGAACGCCTATGCGCTGGCGATGCCGCGGGCGCGCGCGCAGGCGCTCGGCATCCGCACGCTCGCCGATCTCGCCGGCCGCGCGCAGAGTCTGTCGATCGCCGGCGACTACGAATTCTTCGGCCGGCCGGAATGGGCCGCGGTCGCGCAAGACCTACGGCATCAATTTCCGCGAGCAGCGGCAGATGCAGCCGGAGTTCATGTATGCAGCGGCGGCGCAGCGGCGAGGTCGACGTGATCGCGGGCTACACCAGCGACGGCCGCATCGCGCAGTTCGACCTCGCGGTGCTCGACGATCCCAGACACGCCATCCCGCCCTACGACGCGGTGCTGCTGATTTCGCCGCAGCGCGATCAACGACGAGGCGCTGCTGAACGCGCTCCGGCCGCTGGTCGATGCGATCGACGTGACGGTGATGCGCGACGGCCAATCTGCGCGCCGCGACAGCAGCGCGTCGCCCAGCGAGGCGGCACGCTGGCTGTGGAGCTGAAATCCAGAAGAAACAGCGCCCCGCTGACGACGCAACGTCCGGTGCCTTCGGCGCAGGTCAGCGCGTGGACGCTGAAATACTTGTCCGGGTCGGTCCAGACCGCCACCGGCGTCCAGCCGGCGCCGCGCGCCAGCGCGCCGAACGACTCGACCGAATACTTGTAGCTGTTCTCGGTGTGGATGGTCTCGCCGGCGCGGAAGTCGATGCACTCGCCGCACACCTTGACGCGCTGGCGCTTGAGGCTGGCCAGATGCATCTCGATGCGCGAGCGCTCGCGGTTGAAGAAGGCGTGATGCTCGAAGCAGGCCGAGATTGAATTTGGCGCCGAGCTCGCGGTTGATGCGCGTCAGCAGGTTGAGATTGAACTTGCGCGGTCACGCCCTGCGAGTCGTTGTAGGCCTTCTTCAGAACCTGCGGCGTCCTTGACCAGATCGACGCCGACGATGAACGTCGCGCCGCGGCCGAGGATGCGCCCGGCGTGGCGCAGGAACGCCGCCGCCTCGTGCGGCTCGAAATTGCCGATGGTCGAGCCCGGGAAAAAGCCCGACGCGCGGCATGATCCGGACGGCATCGGGCAGATCGAACGGCTTGGTGAAGTCGGCGACGACCGGAAGCACGGCCAGCTCGGGATATTCGCGGCGCAGCCCCGCCATCTGCTGATGCAGGAACTGCGCCGAGATGTCGACCGGCACGTAGGCCGCGAGCGACTTCGCGGTCGAAAGCACGATCCGCGTCTTGGTGCTGGAGCCGCTGCCGAACTCGACCAGCGCCGCGCCCGGCGGAATCAAGCGCCGCAATGTCGCCGGCGTGCTCCTTGAGGATGCCGATCTCGCGTGCGCGTCGGATAGTACTCGGGCAGCGTCGGTGATCTGCTCGAACAGCGCGGAGCCGGCGCTGTCGTAGAAATACTTCGGCGACAGCCGCTTCGGCGTCGCCGTCAACCCGGCAACCACGTCGGTTGCGAATTCGCGTCGTCGCCGGGTCGATGACAATTTTGCGTGCGAGTGCCGTCATGATGATCTCTCAGCGATAATCCACGAGCCGAAGCCCGCTGAATTGCCAGCGCGCCGGCGGATGGAAGAAGTTCCGGTAGCTCATCGCGCGCGTGCCCTTCTGGCGTCGCAAGCGATGATCCGCGCAGGACCATCTGGTTGATCATGAACTTGCCGTTGTATTCGCCGAGCGCGCCTTCCATGGCGCGATAGCCCGGATAGGGCAGATAGGCACTCCGCGTCCATTGCCAAGCCACGCCGAAGGCGTCGGATAGCAGCCCTGCGCGGGCCGCAACCTCCCATTCCGCCTCGGTCGGCAGGTGTTTTCCGGCCCAGCGCGCGAAGGCGTCGGCTTCGTAGTAGCTGACGTGGAGGACGGGCGCTGCGGGATCGACCGGCTTCAATCCCGCGAGCGTCAGCGTGAACCAGGCGCCGTCGATGTTGCGCCAGTAGCCCGGCGCCTCCCAGCCTTCGGCCTCGACCTTGGCCCAGCCGTCCGACAGCCAGAGATCGTGCGAGCGGTAGCCGCCGTCGGCGATGAATTTGAGCCATTCGCCGTTGCTGACGAGGCGGCGCGCGATCACCGCCTCCTGCAGCAACACCTGAATGCGCCGGCTGTTCGTTGTCGAAGCAGAAGCCGTCACCGTCGAAACCGATCGGAGCGGATGCCGGACGGAATCCTCGCATAATCGTCACCGCCGCTCGAGACGCCGGCGGCTGCCAGGCGGCATCGTAGGCAGGATTGGTCGGGTTCTGCGCGAACGCGTGCAGGATGTCGGTGAGCATCAACTCCTGATGCTGCTGCTCGTGGTGCAGGCCGATCTCGAGGATCGGCACGATCTTTTCCAGCACCGCTTCGTCGGCGCTCTTCGATCAGCTCCAACGACCGCGCGATCGACGTGGGCGCGATAGGCGGCGACCTCCTCGACATTCGGCCGCGTGATCAGGCCGCGCTCCGGCCGCGCGTGCCGGGGCCCCGCCGCGACATAATAGGAGTTGAACAGGAAGCCGAAGCGCTCGTCGAACTCGCGATAGCACTGGCGTGGGCTTGAGCAGGAAGGTTTCGAAGAACCATGTGGTGTGCGCGCGATGCCATTTGGCCGGGCTCGCATCCGCCATCGACTGCACGATCTGGTCTTCCGGCGACAGATGGCGCGGCGCGGCGCTCGGTTTCCGCGCGCACCGTTCGGAAGGCCTCGGACCAGGTGCGCCGAACATTGGCTCCAGGCGCCGCGGAAATCCGCCCCAGCGCAGGGACGACAAGATGCGGCATCACTCAACTCCGCGGAGGTGGAAATTCATTACGAAATTTGCCAACTCATAAAGCGCAATCGAGGCGGATTGTTCCCATGGTCAGCTGGCGGACACAACCGGGCTCGCCCCGAAATGGCGCGAAAGTGATGCCCGCCCCATTCATGGCAAACGCATCATCCCCAGGACGGCAAACGCAGGTTCACGCGGCCGGGACCGTGCGATAGACTGACGCGGCCGGGATACATCGCACAGGGTCTCATCGCCCTAATGGGGGTTTCCATGTTCATGCCAATCACTCGGCGGCTGACGGGTCTGTTGCTCGTCACGCTATTCGCTCGTCATCGCCGCTCCGCAGGCTCAGGCCCAGGACAAGGTCCTGCGCGTCGGAACGCTGAAGCTCATTCACGGCATCTCGGCTTATTTCTACGAGAAGTTCGTTCCGCCCGGCTACACAGTCGAGGTCATCCCGTTCGAGAGCCCGACCGACGGCAAGAACGCCGTGCTCACCGGCACGGTAGACACCTGCATTCACGGCATCGCTGCATTCATCCTCGGCGCCGCCGCCGGTGAGCCGGTGGTGATCGTCGCCAACGCCAACAACGGCGGCATGGCGATCATGGCCGGCGTCAACACCGGCATCAAAACCATCAAGGACCTGAAGGGAAAGAAGGTCGCGATCTGGCCCGGCTCGACGCAGGAGGCCGTGATCCTCGAGCGGCTGCGAATGGAGGGCATGACGATCAAGGACATCCAGCCGATCCGGCTGCAGTTCAGCGACATGGCCGGCAGCGCTCGCGCGCGGCGACGTCGATGCCTATGTCGGCGCCGAGCCGGCGGGCGGCATCACGCTCGCCAACGGCACCGGCATCCTGGTCGAGTATCCGTATTCGACGCCGATCGGCCCGCTCAACATGATCCTGTCCGCCAGCCAGAAGGCGGTGAAGGAAAATCCCGAGCGCATCAAGCTCGTCGTCGACATGCACAAGAAGGCGGTCGACTACGCGATGGCCAACCAACCGGAGATCGTCGACATGGCGATGCAGAAGCTCGGCCAGCAAAAGAGGTCGGTCGAGCTCGCGGTGCCCAACGTCGAGCTGGCGTGGAAGATCGATGACGTATTCATGGAGCGCGCGATCGCCTACACCAAGCTGATGCATCGAGAACAAGCAGATCCGCCAGGAGATCGATCTCAACGCAGTTCGTCACCACGGCAGTTCCAGTAGCGCGCTTTAGCAATCGAGGATCGTCTTGAACGAGCACGTCACGGCGCTTCCGGAAGCGACGCAACAGGCGCACCGGAAGCGCCAACGGCGGCCCCGCCGCCATCGTCATTTGCGGGAGAAGATCGCGGGCGATCGCGCTCGGCGCGGGTTTTCCCCTCCTGCTCGTTCTGCTCTGGCACTTCGCGGTCGCCTATCACCGGCACACGGCTGATCCCAAGCCCGCGCCAAGTCGCCGTGATGATGTACGACTTCTCGTTCGGCGGCATTTACGACGACGCCTTCAGCGCCACCATCCTCACTCACATCTGGAAGTCGATGACGCGGGTCTACGGCGGCTTCTTCCTCGCCGCGATCATCGGCATTCCGCTCGGCCTGATGATCGGCCGCATGAAGCTGCTGCGCGCAGTTGCTCGACCCGACCATCAATCTGCTGCGGCCGATCCCGGTGACCGCGTGGTTGCCGCTGTCGATGATCTTCTTCGGACTCGGGCCGAACGCGGCGATCTTCCTGGTGTTCCTCGGCGCGTTCTATCCGATCCTGCTCAACACCATCTTCGGCGTGCGCTCGGTCGATCCGCGGCTGTTCGAGGCGGCGTCGATGCTCGGCTGCTCCGGCTCCGCGATGTTCCGGCAGATCGTATTGCCGGCCTCGCTGCCGGCGATCTTCAACGGATTGCGCATCGCGCACGGCTTCGCCTGGATTCTGATCGTGGTCGGCGAAATGACCGGCGTGCCGACCGGCCTCGGCTCGGTCATCATGGACGGCCGCACGCTGTCGCGCACCGATCTGGTCGTCACCGGCATGATCGTGATCGGCGCGATGGGTTTCGTCACCGACCGGATCATCGTCATGATCTCCAATCGCGTGCTGAGCTGGAGCCCGCAGCACCATGCCTGACGCCGAAGCGGCCGCCTCTCGATCGTCCGCGGCGTCACCAAGCGCTTCACGGTCGGCGACGACGAGATCGAGGCGCTCGCGCGCGTCGATATCACGCATCGACGCCGGACAGTTCGTCTGCCTGATCGGCGCCTCCGGCTGCGGCAAGTCCACGCTGCTGCGCATCGTCGCCGGTTTCGAGGAGCCGACCACCGGCGACGTGTCGTCGCAAGGCAAGCCGATCACCGGACCGGGCAGCGACCGCGGCATGGTGTTCCAGGACTACGCGCTGTTTCCCTGGATGACTGTGCGCGCAGAACATCAGCTTCGGCCCGCGCCAGCGCAGACCTGCCGCGCGAGGAGATCGAAGCGATCGCCGCACGAATTCCTCAAGCTGGTTGGTCTCGAACGCTTCGCCGACCGCTATCCAAGCCAGCTCTCCGGCGGCATGAAGCAGCGCGTCGCGATCGCGCGCGTGCTTGCCAACAACGCCAGCACGCTCCTGATGGACGAGCCGTTCGGTGCGCTCGACGCGCTCACCCGCGAGCAGCTCCAGCACGAGCTTCTGCAGATCTGGGCGCGCACCGGCGTGACCGTGATCTTCGTCACGCATTCCGTCGAGGAGGCGGTGCTGCTCGCCGACCGCGTGCTGGTGATGAGCGCAGGGCCGGGCCGGATCGCCAACGACATCACGATCGACCTGCCGCGCCCGCGCGACGTGTCGTCGCCCGAGTTCAACGCCGTGCGCCGCGACGTCGCGCGCCGCCTGACCAGCCATCTCGCGCCGACGCGCGCACTCGAAGCGGCGTCGCACTGACATGGCTGCGATCTATCGCGGCATGGACCGCGCGGCGCTCGACGCCGCCTACGACAACACCGGCGCGGTCGCGGACAGCCAGGACTATCGCGCCCGCTGGCTGGAGGCGAGCGCGGCGCTCCGCGCGCAAGCCGCCGTCGCAGCTCGACCTGCGCTACGGCACGCGGCCGCGCGCCACGCTCGACTATTTTCCCAGCGAAGCCGTCGACGCGCCGCTGTTCGTGTTCATTCACGGCGGCTACTGGCAGCGTAACGAGAAGGAGCGGTTCTCGTTCACCGCGCTCGGCCCGCTCGCGCATGGCATCAATGTCGCCGTGCCCGGCTACACGCTGGCGCCGGAGGCGCGGCTGACCGACATCGTCGCCGAAATGCGCCAGGCGCTGACATACCTCGCCGAGCACGCCGGCGAGTCTCGGCTTCGATCGCGAAGCAGCATTTTCATCGGCGGCTGGTCGGCCGGCGGACATCTCACCGCGGCGGTCGCCGATCATCCGGCGGTCGCGGGCGGAATGCCGATCAGCGGCATCTTCGATCTCGAGCCGATCGCGCTGGGCGTCGCTCAACGACAAGCTGTCAGCTCAGCGCCGAGGAAATCGCGCGGCTCAGCCCGCTGAGGAATCTTCCCGCCCGCTCGCCGCCGCTCGAACTGTTCGTCGGCGGCGCCGAATTGCCGGAGCTCAAGCGCCAGTCGCGAGGACTACGCCGCGGCGGCGCAGGCACGCGGCCTCCCCGTTAGCCTGACCATGCTGCCCGGCCACCACCACTTCTCCATCCTCGATGAGCTGGCGCATCCCGACGGCGCACTGACGCGCGCGGTTATCGATCTCGTCAAGACGGCGGGCTAAAAGTCCGCACGCTGGGCGAGGGATTGAAGGCGCCGCTGGATAAGAGTGTAATTCACAACAACAAGACAATCGACCGGAGGGGACAGGATGCTGGTCAGAACCGCAGCACTCGCCGCAGCGCTGGCCTTCGCCGCAGGGACGGCCGTGCAGGCGGCCGAAATCCGCGTGCTGCAGTCCGGCGCGTTCAAGGCGGCGATGGCCGACATCAAGCCGCTGTTCGAGCAGGTCAGCGGACACAAACTTAAGCTCGATGCCGATACTTCCGGCCGGATCGCTGTGCGCATCGACAAGGGCGAGGAAACCGATCTCATCGTTTCGACCAGCGCAGGCGTTGATGATCTGATCAAACAGGGCAAGGTGCTGGCCGACAGCAAGGTCGCGGTAGCGCGCGCCGGCGTCGGCGTCGTGGTGCGCAAGGGTGCGCCGAAGCCGGATATCTCGACGCCCGACAAGTTCAAGCAGGCGCTGCTCGACGCCAAGGCCGTGGCCTACACCAATCCAGCAAGCGGCGGCCAGAGCGGCGTCTATTTTGCCAAGCTGCTCGTACAGCTCGGCATCACCGACGAGATCAACAAGAAGGCAAAATTCGGTGACGGCGGCCCGGTCGCCGTGATCGTCGGCAAGGGCGACGCCGAGATCGGGATGCAGCCGATCCCAGAGCTGCTGGCCCATGCCGACGTCGCGGATTTCGTCGGACCCCTGCCGGCGGCGCTGCAATCGTACAATCACCTGACGGGCGGCATCCCGGCGAACGGCAAACAGCCGGAGGCGGCGCGCGCACTCCTCAAGTTTCTCGCCACGCCGGCCGCGCAAGCGATCATAAAAGCCAAGGGCATGGAGCCGGGATAACAGCAGCATGACATCCGAAATCAAGGTGATCGCCTCCACCGCGATGAAAACATCGCTCGACGAGCTCGCGCCGGAGTTCGAGCGCGCGACCGGCAACACGCTTTCGTTTTCCTTCGGCCCGTCGGCGCGGATCACCAAGATGGTGGCCGATGGCGAGCCAAACGACGTTGCCATCGTCACCGACCAAGGTCACGACGACTTGACCCGGCAAGGCCGGCTCGTCCCCGGCATCCGCGCCGACATCGCCAAGTCGGCGATGGCGCTGGCGGTGCAGCAGGGCGCGCCCAAGCCCGACATCTCGTCGGCGGAGCCAAATTCAAGGAGGCATTGCTGGCGGCGAAGTCGCTCGGCATGAGCAATCCGGTCGGCGGCGGCCAAAGCGGCGCCAACCTTGTCAAGATTTTCGACAAGCTCGGCATCGCCGACGCGATGAAGGCGAAATCGGTTTACGGCCCCGGTGGGCCGGCCGGACTGATCGGCAACTTTCTCGTCCGCAAGGAGGTCGAGATCGGCATCCAGCAGCTACCGGAATTGATGGCGGTGCCCGGCATCGACATCGTCGGCCCGCTGCCGCCCGAGATTCAGATGATGACGGTGTTCTCGGCCGGGCTCTCCACCGCGGCGAAGAACGTCGAAGGCGCCAATGCACTGATCCACTTCCTGACCACCACCAGGGCCGTCGGCGTGATCAAGGCGAAGGGGATGGAGGTCGGATAGGAGCCGCCATGCGCGCCATCATTGCCGTTGCAGCGCTGCTGATCGCCACCGCGAACGCCGGCGCCGCCGAGATCAAGGCGCTGATCACAACCGCCATGCAGGCGGCGATCGTCGAGCTCGTGCCGCCGTTCGAGCGCGCCACCGGGCACAAGGTGACCATCAGCTATGATCCATCCGGCGGCTTGCGCCAAACGGCTGCGCGGCGGGCGAGTTCGCCGACATGATTCTGATCGCCAGCGTCGAGCTCGACAAGCTGATCGGCGAGGGCAAGGTCAAGGACCGCACCGACGTGTCGCGCACCGGCATCGGGCTTGCCGTGAGGAAGGGCGCGCCGCATCCCGACGTGTCGACCCCCGACGCGCTCAAGCGCGCGCTGCTTGCCGCAAAGTCGGTCGGCCAAAGCTCGATCGAGGGCGGCGGCATCACTGCGGTTCATGTGCAGCGGGTGTTCTCGCAGCTCGGTATCAGCGAGCAGGTCCTGCCCAAACTCAAGTTCGCGGCCGGCGGACCGAATGGCCGCGTCAGCGTGCTGGTGGCGAGCGGCGAAGCTGAGATCGGCCTGCAGCAGGTTTCCGAGTTGATGTCGAATGCCGACGTCGAGGTGATCGGCTTGCTGCCCGACACGTTGCAGCAGATCACGATCAACGCAGCGGGTATCACCGCCGCTGCCAAGGAACCGGATGCGGCCAGCGCGCTGATCCGCCATCTGACGACGCCGGAAGCGAAGGCGATCTACAAGCCGAAGGGACTGGGGCTCTGAAGCCTCACTTGAACGAGCCCTTCTTGTCGAGGTCGTCCCACTTCGCGATCTCGATCTTGAGGAATGTCGCGAGCCGCTCCGGCGGGCCGCCGATGAAGCGATAGCCCAATGCGCAGTTCGCGCTCCTTCATGTCGGGCATGTCGATCACCTTCTGCAGATCGCGGTTGATCTTGTCGATGATCGCCTTCGGCGTGCCCTTCGGCGCGAAGAAGCCGTACCAGCTCGAACTCGTCGCTTCATGTTGATGCCGAGCTTCGATCATGGTCGGCAATCTCCGGCAGCAGCTTGCGAGCGCGCCGGCCCGTTCACCGCGAAGCGCGCGCACCTCGCCGGACTTGATGTGCGGCAGCGAGCCGCCCGCGGTGGTGAACCAGACCTCGGTGCGGCCGGAGAAGCACGTCGGTGTAGGCCTGCGACATCTGGCTGTAGGGCACGTGCTGCATCTTGATGCCGACCACGTCGCTGAACAGCACGGTGGCGAGATGCGCGCTCGAGCCGATGCCGACCGAGGCGTAGTTCAGCTTGCCGGGATTGGCCTTGGCGTAGTCGATCACGTCCTTGACCGACATGGAACGGCGTCTGCTTCGCCACCATGAACATTTCCAGCGCGGTGCCGACCAGCATGATCGGCTCGAAGCTCGTCGACCGGATCGAACGCGGTGGTCGGCGACAGCGTGACGTTGACGGCGAGCGTCTGCGCGCCGAAATGCAGCGTGTAGCCGTCGGGCGGGGCCGTGGCCGCGGCCGCCGCGCCGATGTTGCCGCTGCCGCCGGGGCGATTCTCGACGATGACCTGCTGGCCCCACATCTTGCTGAGCTTGTCGGCGATCAAGCGGCCCAGCACGTCGATCGCGCCGGACGGCGAGAACGCGATGACGATCTTGACCGGCCGGTTGGGGTAATCCTGCGCCGCGCGATCGCGTTGCCGCGCGAGCAGCAGACCGCCAGCCAACGACCAGCGCGGCCAATGACTTCAGTCTCATGGGCCTCCCCGCCCTAACGTCGTCGTTCTGCTTGGCGCACCAGCATGGCGGCTGCCCGCAGTGAAATCAACGGACCAGCCATGCACCGCGAACCTGCATCGCGCCGTTGCCGGCGGGCGGCAGCCTCCGGTACTTTTCGCGCCAGTCTTTCATTGGAGTAAGGAGCAATGGCCGAGTGGTTGGTGGGAAAAGCATCGGACATCAAGGACGGCGATCGCAAGATCGTCACCGCCGGCAAGCGCGAGATCGGCGTGTTCCACAAGGACGGCGCCTTCTACGCCTACAGCAACACCTGCCTGCACCAGGGCGGACCGGCCTGCGAAGGCATGATGATCCAGAACGTCGTCGACGTCATCGACAAGGACCGTCTCTACCAGGGCCAGACCTACGGCGACGAGATGCATTTCGTCTGCCCGTGGCACGGCTACGAATACGATCTGAAGACCGGCGAGTGCATCGGCGACCGCAAGCAGAAGCTGCGCAAGTACGAGGTGGTCAAGCGCGGCGACGAAATCTACGTCGTCGCCTAACGAGACTGACAGGGAGAGCCGCCATGGACATGCCACGCAACGACGTTCGCCCGGTCGAACTCGAAATCTTCTCGACGCCGAAGCATCTCGAACACGCCAGCGAGCAGGCACGGGCGCGCAACTATCAGGACTTCCTGATCGTCGACGTCAACTCGCACCATTACGAGAACGAGCACTACGCCGAGGTGTTCGAGTACATCGAAAGCCCGGTGATCCGCTCGCGAGGCGATGGCAGGGCGCGGCCGCCGCACCGGCATCCTCAACACGCAGGTCGGCTACCAGAACACCGGCGGCCGCATGCATCGCACAAAGCTTCCGCGACAAGGAGCGCGAGAAGGCCAAGCCCGGCGGCAAGCACCCCGACATCACGCTCACGCTCGACTGGATGGACGCGATGGGCGTCGACTACTGCTGCATGTTCCCGACGCCGATGCTGTTCCTCGGCCTGCATCCGCAGATCGAGGTCGAGGCCGCGATGTGCGACGCCTACAACGCCTGGCTCTGCGAGCGCATCCTGGCGCAGGAGCCGCGCATCGTGTCGATGCTCTACCTGCCGTTCAACGATCCGGAAGCCGCCTACAAGACGGTGAAGAAGTTCGGCGACAAGAAGGGCGTGGTCGGCTTCATGGTGACGTCGCCGCGCTACAGGCCGGTGCACGACAACGCCTACATGAAGACCTACGCGCTGCTCGAGGAGATGGGCAAGCCGATCTCGTTCCACGCCGCCTATTCACTGGGACGACCGCGCGCTGCAGATGACCAACCGCTTCATCTCGGTGCATGCGCTCGGCTTCATGTGGTTCAACATGATCCACATGACCAACTGGGTGGTGAACGGCCTGCCGGTGCGCTTCCCGAAGCTCAAGGTGATGTGGATCGAGAGCGGGCTGACCTGGGCCGCCTCGCTGATGCAGCGGCTCGACCATTCCTTCATGATGCGCACCTCGGACGCGCCGCTGCTGAAGGAAAAGCCCAGCCATTACATGCAGCAGATGTTCTACTCGACGCAGCCGATGGAGATCCCCGACGACAAGTCGGTGATGCAGGCGACCTTCAAGATGATCAACGCCGAGACGCAGCTCGTCTGGTCGTCGGACTATCCGCACTGGGACTTCGACCTGCCGTCGACGATCTACGACCTGCCGTTCCTGAACGAGACAGTCGAAGCGCAACATCCTCGGCGCCAATGCGGCGCGGCTGTTCAATCTCGATCCGAAGCCGGTGAAGAAGATCCCGTAACTTCAGATTTTGCACTGAATCAACCGCGTCATGCCCGGGCTTGACCCGGGCATCCATCCTCTTCGCAAGAGGCTAGATCGCCGGGGCAAGCCCGGCGATGACGACGGAGTGTGCCGAAGTCTCCGCCTCGCTACTGGCTGTGCAGAATCCCCGCCTGCTCGACCAGCTTGCCCCAGCGCACGATTTCGGAATCGACGAACTTCTTGAACTCCTCCGGCGACGGCGATACCTGCGGGATCGCGCCCTCGTTGCTCAGCAGCTTGCTTCACATCGGGTTCGTCCATCACCGCGCGAATCTCGCTCGGCGAGCTTGTCGACGATTTCCTTCGGCACACCCGCGGCCGTCGAGATCGAGTGCCACGACGCGGTGTTGTAGCCGGGCACGCCCACCTCGGCCAGCGGCGGCACGCCCGGCAGCGCATCAACACGCTCCAGGGTCGTGACGCCGAGCGCGCGCACCTTGCCGCCTTCGATCAGCGGCCTTGGTTGGCGGCGCGTCGGCGAACATGAACTGCACGTGCCCGCCGACGACGTCCTGCAGCGCCGGCGCCGTGCCCTTGTACGGCACATGCACGACATCGAGCCCGAAGATGCTCTTGAACATCTCGGCGTTGAGATGGTGGATCGTGCCGGGGCCGACCGAGGCGAACGACAGCTGACCGGGCTTGTCCTTGGCGAGCTTGACGAGATCGGCCACCGACTTCACCGGCAGGTCGGGATTGACCACCAGCACGTAGGGCATCCGCGCGATCAGCGCGATCGGGGTGATGTCCTTGCGCGGATCGTACGGCAAGGTCTTGCGCACATTGACGTTGATCGCGAGCGCTGTGCTCGACGCCATCATGATCGTGTAGCCATCGCGGAGTGCCATGGGCGACCGCGGTCACGCCGATCACGCCGCCGCCGCCCGCGCGATGATCCACCACGAACGGCTTGCCGAGCCGCTGTTCGAGCTTCTGGCCCGACGATCCGCGCGATCAGGCCGGTCGAACCGCCGGGCGCGAACGGCACGACGAAAGTAACCGGCCGGCTCGGATAAAGGCTCGCGCTTTCCTGCGCGATGGCGCGCTCCGGCGCGATCGGGGCCAGCACGCAGCCCATCAGGGCAACAACCCGGATCACCTTCATCTGCAACTCCCGGTCTGACGAAATGAACGCCGTCACGCTACCACGCACGGTTCTGATGGACGGCACCTAGAAACACGAGTTTGTATAGGGTTTGAGGGTCGGTAATATCGGCCTCGCACGGGCTAAAAGCCGCAAGAGAGGCATGTTTTTTGCTTTTCTTATCCGAGCACAACTTGAGGGATCGGACCATGTTCAACGGAAATCGCTTCGCGCCGGCAACGCTCGCTGCACTCATATCCATCGTCCTTGCCGGCACGGCGGCGGCGCAGAGCTGGCCGACGCGGCCCTTGACCATGGTGGTTCCTTTCGCCGCCGGCAGTTCGTCGGACACCGCGGGACGTGTGCTGGCGGTCGGTATTTCCGAGGCACTGGGGCAACAGGTGGTCATCGAAAATATCGGCGGCGGCGGCGGCATGACCGGCACCGCGCGCGTGGCGAAAGCCCCGCCCGACGGATACCAGTTCCTGTTCGGCAGCGTCGACTCCATGGCCATCGTTCCGACCATGCACAAGCAGCCGCTCTACAACAGCGTGACCGACTTCACCGCCGGCGGCCTCGTTGTCGAGCAGCCGATCGTGCTGATCACGCGCAAGGACCTGCCGGTTAACACGCTGCAGGAATTCGTGGCCTTCGCGAAGGCCAACCACGGAAAAATGCAATTCGGCTCCTCCGGAGTCGGCTCCGGATCGCATTTCTCCTGCGCCAAGCTGAACGCCGCGATCGGAATCGAGCCAACGCACGTGCCCTACCGGGGCTCCGGGCTTGCCATGCAGGACTTGATCGCCGGCCGGATCGACTACTTCTGCGCGCTGGGCGCGGCCGCGATGGGGCCGCTCGAAGGCGGCAACGCCAAGGCGATGGCATTGCTGACGAGCGAGCGCTCGGCTTTGTTCCCCACATTGCAAACGTCCAAGGAACAGGGACTTCCGGGAATCGATTCGTATTTCTGGACGGCGTTCTTTTTCCCCAAGGACACTCCCGACGCCATCGTCCAGAAGCTCCATGACGCAACCACCCAGACACTCAATTCGGCCGCAACCGTCGAACGGCTGAAACGGGCCGGCGTCGCCCCGATCGCTCCGCAGCTGCGGACCCCCGCCTATCTGAAAACGTTTATTGGCACCGAGGTCGACAACTGGGCGGCGACGATCAAGGCCAGCGGCGTGACGATCGAATGAGCCGTTGTCCGTGCGCCCCGCCTGTCCGTGATCTGCATCGCTGCCACCACACCACAGCCAGGCGACGTTTGCCCGCGTAGCCGATAAGGTGGCGCGCGAGGGCATTTCGGGGATGCATGGAAAGCCATATATCGGACGCCGCTATCCGCGCGTCGAGGACAGGGCGCTGGTTCGCGGCGCCGGCCGTTTCGTCGACGACGTCAATCCGCCGGGTTTGCTCGAGGCCGCGTTTCTGCGAAGCCCTGTCGCGCACGGACTGATCCGCTCGATCGACGCCAGCGCGGCGCGGGCGCTGCCCGGCGTGCACGCGGTCTATACGCTCGCTGATCTGCGGCCGGTCCTGACGGCCGACCGCTTGCCGCTGCAATTTCCAAGCACCGTGCTGCCCGCCGATATTTCGCCGTTCATTCTGGCGGGCAAGGAGGTTTCATACGTCGGTGAAGCGATCGCGCTGATCGTGGCGGACAGGCGCTATATTGCCGAGGACGCGTTGGCGCTGATCGAGACTGACATTCAGGAACTGCCGGCCGCATCGGACTGCCGCGACGCGCTGGCGGATGGCGCGCCCGACGTTCACATCAACCGCAAGGGCAACCTGCTGATCGATTTCGTCCAGAGCTACGGCGATGCCGATGTGGCCGTGGCGGTGGCGCCGCGCCGTCTGACCGTGAGCCTGAAGCAGCATCGCGGCGGCGCGCATTCGATCGAGGGTCGCGGACTGGTCGCGAGCTACGATGCCGAAAACGATCTGCTGACCGTCTGGAATTCGACGCAGCTCGCCCACGAGGCGCGCTATTTCATCATGAAGCAGCTCGGCCTCGACGAGAATCGCATCCGCGTCGTCACGCCCGATGTCGGCGGCGGCTTCGGCGCGAAGTTCGTTTTCTATCCCGAGGAGGTGGCGATTTCAGCGGCAAGCCTGCTGCTGCGGCGTCCGGTCAAATGGATCGAGGACCGGCGCGAGCATTTCATGGCGTCGATCCAGGAGCGCGACCAGTACTGGGACGTCGATGTTGGTTTCGACGACGACGGGCGGCTGCTCGGCGTGCGCGGCACAATGGTCAGCGACGCCGGCGCCTACACGCTGCAAGGCATCAATCTGCACTACAACGCTTCGACGAACTTTCCCGGCCCTTACGTCCTGCCGCACTACAAGCTGCATGTCTCGGTGGTCGAAACCAACAAGGTACCGACGGCGCCGGTGCGCGGCGCGGGCTATCCGGAAGGCTGCTTTGCGATGGAGCGGGTGATCGACGCGATCGCGAGCGACCGTGGGCTCGATCGCGCGGAGATAAGACGCCGCAATCTGGTGGCGGCCAGCGCCATTCCCTACTCCACGCCGATGCGGGCGCGCTCGAACAACGCCATAATCTACGAAAGCGGCGACTTCCCCGCCTGCCTCGATCTCGCATTGACCGGCGCCGATTACGCCGGCTTCCCGGCGCGCCGCGAGAAAGCACGGGCGGAGGGACGGCTCCTCGGATTCGGTATGGCCACCGGAATGAAAGGCACCGGCCGCGGCCCGTTCGAGTCGGCCATCGTCCGCGTCGGCCGCTCCGGCAAGATTTCGATCTTCACCGGCGCCATGGCGATGGGTCAGGGCCTGAAGACCGTGCTGGCGCAGATCGCCGCCGATCAAATGGGCGTCCGTCCGGAGGACATCACCGTGGTCAGCGGCGACACCGCCACCATTCAGCTCGGCCTCGGCGGCTTTGCCAGCCGCCAGACGGTGACCGCCGGCAATTCCGTGCATCTGGCGGCCCGCGCCGTGCGCGAGAAGGCGATCACGGTCGCGGCGCTGATGCTCGATGTGCCGGAGGAGAGCCTGGACATCCGCGACGGCATCGTCATCGCGACCGGCAAGAACCTTTCGATCTCGCTGCGCGACATCGCCGATTTATTGGCCGGCGCGCCCGGCTACAACCTGCCGGCAGGCGTGGCGCCGGGTCTCGAATTCGCGGTGAACTTCGAAACGTCGGCGCTGACCTATGGCATCGGCGCGCACGCCATCGAACTGGAGGTCGATCCCCTGACCGGCGGCGTAAGGCTGCTCAACTATGTCGTGGTCAACGATTGCGGCTGCATCATCAATCCGATGACCGCCGAAGGGCAAATCCACGGCGGCGCCGTGCATGGCATCGGCAACGCGCTGTTCGAATGGATGGGCTTCGACACGAACGCGCAGCCGCTGACCACAAACTTCGCCGACTATCTGCTGCCGGCGGCCGTGGAGATCCCGCCGATGGACGTTCGCCTGGTCGAGTACCCGAGCACCAAGAACCCGCTCGGCGTGAAAGGCATCGGCGAGTTCGGCACCGTGCCGGCGGCGGCCGCAGTCATCTCCGGCGTCGAGGACGCGCTCCGCGACTACGGTGTGCGGATCGACGAAGCGCCCATCAGCCCGGCGCGTCTGTTCGAGTTGATCCGGGCGTCGAAGGCCGCCCGCAAGAACAACTGAATGACGGCTGGATTTGGTAGCGGGGGGCGGACTCGAACCGCCGACCTCCGGATTATGATCCCCGTCTGAACGGCACGCCACAGCGCAAACACCGCTGGGCCATCTGTAGAGCCGCCAAGCGCGTTGCGGTACGTGTCAGACGTGATCGGCTCGGCGTTGTTTTCCGGGCTAAGTAGCAGCCTTCAATGCATACACAGGAGCACACAGATAACGCCAAATGCGCTGATGATCGACACTGAGACCGCGATGAACAAAAGCCATTCGGGCATGACGCCCCCCCGTTTTGCAACGAATGCATTATCGCAAATTACCGCATAGCTGTCCTGGACCTAAGGACAGTCAAAAGCAGCCCGCGAGCCTGCTCTGATAGCGGCGAGGCGTGTTGCTGTGAGAGTTAGACGAGATCGGCTCGGCGTTGTTTTCCGAGCTAAGTAGCGGCGGCCTTCAGATGCATGCACAAGAGGGTGGTGTCCGTATTTAAGCCCCTGTGTCCTAATTAGAATCCAGTCGGTCGGAACAACCGCCTACGACTTAAGTTGTATGCAGGTAAGGAATACTCATGGAGGTTCCTATGACCATGCACAGCGATCACCACACTGATCACGCCGCCAGCGATGGCACGCGGGAAGCGTTATGGATGGGTGGAGTGTTGCTTGTGGCTGCAATCATCGCGATTTGGTATTTTGCCTTGTAATTACACCACGATCGAGCCCCCGCGAGCGTGCGCTGATAGCGGCTAAAATTACGCTTTCTTTGACTGGAACGGCCTCGCGCGCCGTGGAGTGAGCGGGGATCGTTGCTGGCCGGATGTACGCCGCAGCGGTCCCCGTTCATTCCCAGCCGTTTCCCAGGACAGATAGGAAACGCCAAGAGCCTCAATGGGCGCGTCTGAGCCAGAATTGCCCTCTCGACCCCCGCCACGAGCGCAACAGCGCAACAGGCTGTCTATTTTCTAAATCGGTCTAAAATAGATGGCGCGGGCCACGTATGGGGGAAACGCTATCCCGCTTGCGGGCTCGCATAATATGACAACGCGCCGCTTTATTTTCTGGCATCGGATTGATTGCGAGTTCGGCCCTGGTTCATGGGCCGTGGACGATGACATTATTACCGTGACGTGCGCGCACGGCAGTAAGTCGGCACAGCTCGGCAGCGTTCCTGGGCCGATATTGGCAAGGCTGCTCATGTTCGAACTGAACGAGCAGCGGGACGTGGCATGACGACATGGACAATATCGAAGCTCGAGAGAACATCAATCCGTGTCCGTCTCAGGGCGCTTCAAGAGTTTGAATATGGGGGTGAGGGCATGAGAAGCTGTCCAAGTCTCAAGGTTTTGGCCGCAGACATGGCAACTAAATCTGCCCTCTTTCCGAAGGAGAGTTCTTTTCTCCGTTCGCTCGTAGGTCGCCCCGCACTCGCAGGTGACTGTCTTCATGGTCCAAATATGGACCCCGCCAAGATGCAATTCTAGCGGGGGTCAGCCCGCCGCAACTCGCCACCCGGCCACCCCCCCGGACACTACAGGAAACGAAAGCGATGCTCGCCGTATTGGACACGATGCGCCGAGAGTTTGATTTGCTGCCCGACTAATCTTAATCTGACATACCGGCTGTCGGCAGCAGCCTCCGATGTTCAATGCGGAGCTCTGCCCATGCCCAAGACCTACAATCAACGCCAGATCGATCAGATACGCCTAGAGGATGCGCATACGCCGCAGGCGCGGGATGCGCCAGACGTTACGCGCTTCATCCGGTTCTTCAGTTCCGAAGAGGTTCGCCAGCTCGTGCAGCGCTTGGAACAGCGCGTGGCCGCCGGCAAAGTCACGCAGCTAAAACCTGAGACCGCCTATCTTGTCGTGCAAGCCCTGCGAGGCTGGAATGCAAAGCCCAGCCGAGACTCAATCGTGCGGGAGATTTGCGGAGTCCGGGGTGGCTGCGAAACCCGATGCATCAACTGCATCGGCAAGGCCAACGCCATCATGGGACTGTGCGAGGGGCGGAGGGTCCGGTGAGCTTGTGGCGGTCGAATGCTGAGCGGTAAGCTTGGCAGGGCATTGGCGGAGGAGCGATGGCAAAAGGAGATCATCTAATGCGCGGGGAGCGTCTGCAAATCATGCTGTCGCCCGAGGAAATAGAGGCGGTCGATAGCTTCCGCTTCAAGCAACGTATGCCGAGCCGTGCCGCAGCAGTGCGCGAGCTGTTCCGATTAGGGTTGGCCGACACGTGGCTGCGGATCGCGGCGGAAGTCGATAAGGCCAACCAGTAGCCACCGCCTACCGCCGCGCGGTCGAGCGCAAGGACGAGGCCGCCAAATGAGGCGGCCTACTTGTACTTCACGATTTTATGCTCAACGTGTTCGCACTTCGGGCACTCGATAGGCCACTACCACTTTCAAAACCGGCCACTAGGGGTCGACGAAAGGTCCGGGCACGCCGTTGTGAATCTGGGCTGGCCCCCCAGCCAATGGGAGGCCGCTGTAGGCGGATTGCAAAGCGGAAGCTAGTGCAAGCTCGGCCGAGAGGAGGTCTCCTCAGACAGTTCGACCGCAAGCGCTCTGAAATCTGCGGCTCGCGCTCGCCAGTTTTCCTTGTCGGACGGCTCTTTTGCCTCTGCCGCTTTCCGCTCGCACTCCACGCTTCGTTGTTTGTAAATTGCTGCGAGTTCCATCATGGGTCACACCCTGGCACATCGCCCGCAACGTTAACGCGGGGGCTAGACAATGCGTTCCCGCTGTCAAACCGCAAACTAGGCCACCGGTTCGGCAACAGGCCGGTACCCGTCAGTTGGACACATCAGGGCGGCCCGACGTATTGCTGGCGGGGCTTGGCAGGCACCATCGCAATCGGGGCCAACCTTGGAGTTGTCCATGTCACGCTACACCGGCCCGCCGATGGACCTCGCCAACATGCGAGAGAATGGCGTACGGGCGCTGCTGGTTAACTGTCTCGATTGTACTCATCGGGCGGAGATCAACGTGGACGATCAGCCGGGGCACCTAGCGGTGAAGTCATTCGAGCCGCGCCGGTGTGTGGCAAGTGCGGGAACCGGCGGATCGATGTCAGGCCGGCTTGGGGTACAAGGCCGCTGACGTTACCTAAGCCCTGACGGCTTAACCCGTCCGGCCATCCTCCAGCATGACGATCCTAGTGCCCGTCGCGCGATCAATGATCTCGATGATGTCGCCCTTGGCCTTGCTCTTGGCGAAGCGAGCGGCTTCGTAGGCCGTCGCCTTCATGTCTCGGAAGGTGCGGGGCACGCCGTTGTGCACGATGACGAAGCCTTCGTTGTCGCGCATTGCTTTCAGCGCCCCCGGGAGGCTACTGCCGCTTGCGCGCCAGTGCTGCCGTCTTCTTGTATTGCTGGCCGCTCCGTTTGGTTGACTTGCTCCGTTTGGTTGACTCGCTCCGTTTGGTTGACTCGCGCTGTTTGGTTGACTCGCGCCGTTTGGTTGACTCGCTCCGTTTGGTTGACTCGCTCCGTTTGGTTGACTCGCGCTGTTTGGTTGACTCGCGCTGTTTGGTTGACTTGCGCTCGGGGACAACAAGCTGCGCAGGCACGGCAATTTGAGGCGTCGTCATAGCAATAATGGTGGCTGGTTTATGATGGACCAAAGCAGACAGAGGCAGGGCGGCTGGAGCCGCAACCCCGCGTTCGATTTCAACCGGCACAGCCATGCCGCCAGCAGACTGAATTGGCGCCATTAGCGTGACAACTTGCTGGTAGTCCTTGGGGGGCGGCATGCCAACCAAAGCATTGAAGGCGGCGCCGGCGGTCGCGATCACCGCGCCGATCATCAACACAAACATCGATATTGTGAGCCAAAATTTACGCTGATCGAACATGGTCAGGCGCCCCCCGCGCCCGGCTCAAAAAACCTACCTAAGCCAGAGGCTCCATTCAATGGGCGCGGACTCCACAAAACACAGGTTCCTCCTATATTCCCGGCATGGCCAAGGAACCTGCTGAGAACATCAAAAATCTGAAAATGCCCGACATCGACACAGTGCCGCTGGCCGATCTCATCGAGATAATCGATCACGGGGGATTCGAGAGCGAGGCTGGACCGCTCACGCGACGTGTCGAATGGCAGGAACTCAAGCGGCGGATCGCCAAGCTCCGGGTTTGACCGTGCCACGCTGGTCCAGTTCCAAGGTCATCGCCGTGCCCCAAGCTCGACCTCCCCCACCTAAACCAAGAGAGACAGACGACCGATGATGTCGCCCTTCGCCTTGCTCTTGGCGTAGCGGGCGGCTTCGTAAGCTGCCGCTGCAAATCCGACCATCTCTCACTCGGCTTTCTAAAATCGCGCCATGTCGCGTTCATGTTGCGTGGAGTCGCCGCGCCTCGCTGTAAAGTCATTGGAATCGCTTGGTAGAGATTTGCAACATGCGCGACATGAAAAAAGGCGCTCGAAGGGCTAAGCTCTTGATTTTGCTGGTAGCGGGGGGCGGACTCGAACCGCCGACCTCCGGATTATGATTCCGCTGCTCTAACCAGCTGAGCTACCCCGCCATCCAAGGCGCGTCACATCTAGGGCATCTCGCAGGGCTTTCCAAGCGTGAAAGCGGGGGCCTCGCGCAACGGCGCGTTGCAGTTCCCGAACGCCTAGCGCGACTCCCTCTTGGCCGGCTGCTTTCGCGGCTTTTTCCCCGGCTTCAGCTTGATGACCTCGGCCGACACGCCCGCGCTCTTGCGCAGCGCCGCTTTCAAGTCCACCGGCCGGCCGTGCTTCTTGAGCAGATCGGCGAATGCCTCGTCGGCCAGCTCCTGAAAGGTCGCCATGCGGTCCCGGGCCAGGAGATCGAGCACCACCCAGGTCTCGTCGTCGATGTTCACGCGCTTGCCCGGCATCGGCTCACATCCGCTTCATCTGCTCGCGCTCGGTGCGCGGTCCCCGCTTCCTGATCGCGCGCCGCCCCGTGACGATATGCGGATCGCAGTCATCGGGACCGACCGCGGCGACATATTCGGCGCGCGAGATTAGCTCATCGCCGTGAAAATACAGCGTCGGATGTCCGTCCTTTTGCGGATGACACCAATAGCCGGGATTGCGCGACGAACCGCGCGATGGTTTGCGAGCCGCCATAAGGACCGGACAACGGCCACGAACGGCGGATGTTCCGTGTGCGTTCTATTTCGGCTGCTTGCTCTGATCGCCGCCGGGGCTGCCGGGCGGCGGGATGATCGGCATCTTGCCGACGTCCGGCGTCGGCGCCTTGATTCCCGGGTCGACGTTCGGCGGGCATATCACGCCGCCGCTCTGCGCAAGCTTGTCGCTCAGGTTCGTGCCGCTGCCCGTAGTTGCACCCGATGTCGGGGGCGCTGGCGAGTCTGGCATCTTGAGATGGGAATCCGCACCGGGCGCGCAGGCCTTGGGATCGCGCGGTGACGTCGCGCCGGGCTGAGCCAGCGCCGCCGCCCCGAGCAACAGTACAGCCGCAATGACGAGGGTGGTTTTCGCCGCCGCATTGGCCTTCACGCGCGCCTCCTGGGTTCATCTCCCAGGAAAACGAGCGGGAACCCGATCGGGTTCCCGCGGCGCCTCAAGGTGCGTCAGTGTTGCTTGCCGAAACGGATCAGCGAGAAATGACCCAGCGGCGGCATCGGCCGGCGCTCGATCAGATCGCGACGCCGTCAGCGCTCGGCCCAGCGCGTCAGCCGCGCCCACGGAAACTCCGGACTCCAGCCGAGCCGCCGCGCGAGCGGCGAGAAGCCCTGCTCGAAAGCGCGGCGAAAACCGCGTCTCGGCGCCGAGGTGATTGACCAGGATGATCTCGCCGCCGGGCTTGAGCACGCGCGCGAACTCGTCGAGCGTCGCCTCCGGGATCCGGCACCGCGGTGATGACATACTGCGCCACCACGACGTCGAACGACGCATCCGGCACACGCCAGATGCTTGGCGTCCATCACCGCCAACGCCTCGACGTTGGTCGAGCCTGTGCTCGATGCACGCGCTCCTGCGCCGGCGCAGCATCGGCGCGGAGATGTCGATGCCGACGATGCGATTGCTGCGGCGAATAGTTCGGCAGCGAGATGCCGGTGCCGACACCGACTTCGAGGATGCGCCCGCCGGCGGGGCCGAGGCTCGCTCGGCCGCCTCGATCGAGGCCTTGCGGCCCTGCTCGAACACCTTGCCGAACACCAGGTCATAGACCGGCGCCCAGCGCGCATAAGCCTTCTCGATCGTCTGTCTCGGTCGAGCGCATCGCCCCCGATATGACGTCCTCTGAAAGGATTATGCGGCTCTTCGCGGCGCTTGCCGCCTCGCCGGCTCGGCGCTGCGGATGAAGCCGCCGCCCAGCACACGCGCCTGGCCCTGCGCGCCGTCGTAGAACACGCAGGCCTGGCCCGGCGACACGCCGTCCTCGCCGTCCACCAGTTCGACCTCGTAGCCGGCCGCCGGCGGCCGACAGGAAGGCCGCGCTGCGGCGCACGGGTCGAGCGCACCTTCACGAACACCTCGAGCCCGCCGTGCTCGAGCAGCCGCCTCGAGCGCGCCCTCGCCGATCCAGTTGACGTCGCGCAACGGATGCGCCGCATGGTCAGCGCCTCGCGCGGACCGACCACGACGCGGCGCGTCGTCGGCGTCGAGCCGCACCACATAGAACGGCGACGGGCCGGCGATCTTCAGGCCGCGCCGCTGGCCGATCGTGAAATGGATGATGCCGTCGTGGCGGCCCAGCACCTTGCCGTCGAGATCGACGATGTCGCCGGCCTCGGACGCGCCTGGCTTCAGCCGCTCGATCACGTCGGTGTAGCGGCCCGGTCGGCACGAAGCAGATGTCCTGGCTGTCGTGCTTGTCGGCGACCGCCAGCCCGAAGCGATGCGCCAGTTCGCGCGTCTCGGCCTTGGCCGCGCTCGCCGAGCGGAAAGCGCAGGAGGTCGAGTTGCTCGCGCGTGGTGGCGAACAGGAAGTAGCTCTGGTCGCGATCCTCGTCCTTGGCGCGGATACAGCGCGCGGCCGCCGCCCGGAGCGCCGCGAGGCGACGTAGTGGCCGGTCGCCAGCACCTTGGCGCCAAGCTCACGCGCGGTGACGAGCAGGTCGGTGAACTTGATCGACATGTTGCAGTCGACGCAGGGCACCGGCGTCTCGCCGGCGATGTAGCTCTCGGCGAATCGGTCGATGACCGACTCCTTGAAGCGGCTCTCATAGTCGAGCACGTAATGCGGAATGCCGATCCGGTCGGCCACTGAACGAGCGTCGTTGATGTCCTGCCCGGCGCAGCAGGCGCCCTTGCGGTGGGTCGCGGCGCCGTGGTCGTAGAGCTGCAGCGTGATGCCGATGACGTCGTAGCCCTCGGCCTTGAGCAACGCCGCGGTCACCGAGGAATCGACGCCGCCGGACATGGCGACGACGACGCGGGTGTTCTGCGGCCGACCCTCGATGTCGAGGCTGTTGAGCATTCCGGCCGCGGCTGCCTGCCGCGCTCCTTCGATTCCGGGGGTCATGGCTAGAGCCATTACTATAGGGACCGACCGGGGCCACGCAATGCGATGGCCCGGCGAGCGGCCGTCCCGGGGCCGGCTTTCGGAACCCGACAATTCCTGCCGGGCGGCGCCTTAGTGGCCTGCGGCTTGCCCGATATAACCATATGATATTACTTGATAATATTTTGAACCCGGGTGGCCCGTCGATTGCAAACAGAAGGGCAGTTGCCGCATTTGCACATGAGGTCGTCCGTGCCCCCCGTCGCGTCTGAACCCCACAACCTCCTGCCGTCCCGCTCCCACCTGCCCAGCGCCCGTGGCAATGCGGATGTCCGGGAAGCCGCAACCCCGTTCGCCAATCTGCTCGACAGCCCAATGCCGGCGGCCGACCAGCCTGCAACCCGGCAGTCCCGATCCGTGCGCCCGGAACGGTCCGATCGCGCCGACCAGCCGAAGGCGCAGGATCGCGCCGCCGACGCGAAACCGGCCAAAGACGCTCCCGACGCCAAGGACAGCAAACCGGCCGAGACCACCGGCGACACGAAAAACGCCGCGGACCCTGTGGACGGCAAAGCTGACAACAACGACACCAAAGCCGGCGAGACCACGGCCTCGCCCGATGCCGACAGCAAGCCCAAGACGGTGCTTTCAATCGCCGGTCAGGACTACACACTCGACAAAATCAAACGCGTGATCGGCAAATCGGGCTGACCGCGCGGTAACGCTTCGTTCATTTCTGGCCGCCGGGGTGTTGCGCCGGCGGCCTTTTCGTCCCAAATTTGCTGGGTGATCGCGGCAACGGGAGCAGTTGCGCAGACAGCGGGCAACTTCAAAAATTGGCGGCAATTTTTACCCAATTGTCTGTTGCGCTTAGCCAAATTTTAAGTCGCGGCCGGTAGGGTCGCCCTGAGTTAGTCAGTAGTTGTGGTTGTGAGTACATGTCGATGACCGAACCCCACCGCCCGAGGGTCAAATATGTGATCGGGCCGGACGGCAGCCCGCTGACGATCGCGGATCTGCCCGCACCGGGCACCAAGCGCTGGGTCATCCGCCGCAAGGCGGAAGTGGTGGCAGCCGTACGCGGTGGCCTGCTCTCGCTTGAAGAAGCCTGCGCCCGCTACACGCTGACGGTCGAAGAATTCCTGTCCTGGCAATATTCGATCGACCAGCACGGCCTCGCGGGCTTGCGCACGACGCGCATTCAACAGTACCGCGCCTAGCGCCAAATCCTACGGAATTCTTAAAACGCTGGCCTCAAGGCCGGCGTTTTGCATTTGGAACTTGGGAACAATCAAAGGCCCGAGCAATGCCCAATATGCGGCAGGAACACCGTGTTGCGGTGCGCCGTTCTCACTACGGCGCGGGGCCCGACTGGGGCCAACGGCAAACGGAGGTTGATCATGAGACTGGCGATCAGGAATGCACTGCTGACAGGCGCTGCCGCTGCCCTGTCCATCATCGGCGCCGCCGCGGCGCAGGCCGAAACGGTTTACGTGACCGAATCCGGCGCCATCGCGTCCGCACCCGGCTACGTCTACACAACTCCGCAGCCGGCCCCATTGTTCGGCTATCCGTTCGGCGCGTCGCAGGTCATCGTGACCGATCCGGCGCCCGCCGTGATCACCGAGCCGTCGCAGGCGATCACACCGCGTGAGCGCGTCATCACGCGTGAGGTGGTCGCGCCGCGCGAGCAGGTGGTGCGCGAGCGGATCATCCGCGAGCGGGTGGTCACGCCGCAGCGCTCGGGCGCCGCTCCGCGCGAACGGGTGGTACGCGAGCGGATCATCCGTGAGCGAGTGCCGGCGCCGCGTGACCAGGTGGTGGTCGAGCGCGAGCGGGTGATTTCACCGCCAGCTTCGGTGAGCGATGAAGTGGTTGTTGCCCCGCGTGAATCGGGCATCGTCACCACCGGCTATTCCACGTCCCGCTCCTGCTTCTTCGACCGCAATGGTTTCGAGCGCTGCTATTGAGGTCTGACGGCGTTTTGAGCGGCTAAAAACGCGCAAAAGGCGCACCCTCGGCCGCGCCTTTTGCGCTGCGATACCGGGAACCTTGCGGAAAGAAGCACGTTGTCTTGGGTCCTGTGAGGACGGAGGCCCACAATGTCCCAGCGCAATCGAATAACGACGGCACTCTTTGTCGGCATTACTGCTGTCGTTCTCACGCTGGTCCTTCCGGTCGAAGCCCAGGTCCCCTCGACAGCGCCGGCGGTGAAGCCGCAGGACACCATCAACCTGACGATGGAGCAGCGGCACATCATCAAAGAGATCATCATCAAGGACATGAAGATCGCCCAGCCGCCGGATCAAGCCGCCAAGCTGCCGACCGAAGTCGGCGATACCGTCCCCTCCGGCATCCCGCTGCAGCCGATGCCGGTCGAGGTCTCGGCCAAGATTCCGCAGATCAAGGCGCACTCCTTCTTAGTCAAGGACGATAAGGTGATCATCGTCGATCCGAAGGACAACAAGGTCGCCGCTCTCGTCGAATGAACTCGGCCCGCCTGTTAACCGCACGGTAACCATAAACTGGGCAATTCTTGCCGGGTCGGCGCCATCGCGCCGATTCAGAGGAATGCCGTGCAAGCTTTTGTTTCGTTCTTCAAAACGCTGGGTGCCACTCGGATCATCGCGATGGGGGCGGTCACCCTCGCGCTGATGGCATTTTTCGCTTTTCTGATCGTGCGCGCCACCGCGCCGCAACTGTCGCCCCTGTTCACCGATCTGTCGGTCGAGGACTCCTCGGCCATCGTCAAGGATCTGGAGCGGCAGGGCATTTCCTACGATCTCAAGAACGAGGGCTCCGTCGTGCTGGTGCCCCGGGAGCAGATCCCCCGACTTCGCATGAAGCTCGCCGAGGGCGGACTGCCCAAGGGTGGCGGCGTTGGCTACGAAATCTTCGACAAGTCGGACGCGCTCGGCGCGACGAGCTTCGTGCAGAACATCAATCACCTGCGCGCGCTTGAGGGCGAGCTGTCCCGCACAATCCGCAACATCGACCGCGTGCAGCAGGCGCGGGTGCATCTGGTGCTGCCGGAACGGCCGCTGTTCTCGCGGGAAAAGGCCGAGCCCTCGGCCTCTATAAAGCAGCTCAGCCACGCGCCGCACGTCGTCGTGCGCGTCAACGACGCGCTGCATGAAACCGCGCGGAACAGGCTGGACGAGATCGCCCGCACCCGCGGCTTCGAGGGCCGCCTGGTGGTGATCGCCGAGCCCGAGATTGCGGCCGGCGACTGCAAGATCGAATGGGCCGACGACGGCGTCGTCCGCGATGCGGCCATGACCGACCGCGCAATCGGCAATGCCATCGGACGCTACCTCGGCGCGCGGCAGACTGCCGCGATGCCGGACCTGGGAAATATCGAGTCAGGAGATACGCCATGAGTGACAACAGCAAGGTCCCGCTGCCCAATCTGGACAACGAGCCGATGCCGTTACGCGAGCTTGAAAACACCATGCACCGCGCCGTGCTGCTCACCACCGGGCCCGAGATCGGCGTCGACGGCATCCTGACGCCGGACGGCGCGCGGCTCGACCAGGCGCGCGGTGGCGCGGTAGCGCATGCCGCGCTCGCCGCCGAGCAGATGACGCGCTCGCTCGTCGGCCGCACCGTCGCCGACGTCGAGCGCGACCTGATCCTGGAGACACTCAAGCACTGCCTCGGCAACCGCACGCACGCGGCCAACACCCTCGGCATCTCGATCCGCACGCTACGCAACAAGCTCAACGAATATTCGGCCGATGGCGTGCCGGTGCCACCGCCACATGGCGGCGAAGTCAGAGGCGCGGCGTAGCCTTCATACGCTGCCCGTCATTGCCGGGCATAGCCGTCAAGGACGGCGTCGCTTCGCTCGCCTATGCCCCGGCAATCCATTCTCTTCGCGGAAACTCTCAAAAACGCTCCGGCGGCAAGCTCGTCGCCATGATGAAGGGCGACAAGATCGTGCTGCACGACGAGAACGAAGGCACGGCCACCGTGACGATCGCCGACGTCAAGCATTCGGCGTGATCCACGTCATCGATCGCGTGCTGCTGCCGAAGTAACGCACACCCGATCGGGGGCTGTCCGCGCGCGGACAGCCCCCGAATTTCCATCGCGGAGTGCGGTGATGGCCAACCTGATGGTCATTCGCGTTGATGACGAAGGCGAAGCTGTGCTGATCGTCACGCATCAGGACGGCGTCACCCCGATGGGCTTTGCGACCCAAATGACGTTCGAGGATTTTCTGGAACGTCCGCTCTCAATCGAAGGATGCCTGTCGTTCGTCGAACGGCATATCAAATCCTTCGAGAGGATTCTGGAAAGCAAATCCGGCCAGCAAATCTACATTGATACCTCCATCGCATGCGTTGAGATCGACGCCGTCGATCTGGCGAGCGGCGGTGTTCCCCGGCAGCTTTGATCGTCGAAACTCTCGCTTGCCCCATTGCGCTGGACCTGACGTAATCCGGCGATGAATCCGATCTACAAAATCTGTACCGCCGCTGAATGGCGCAAGGCCGAACGCGCCGGCGTCTATCGCGGCTCGGCGGTCGATGTGAAGGACGGCTTCATCCATTTCTCGACCGCCGAGCAGGCCGCCGAGACCGCGGCGAAATGGTTTGCCGGCCAGCGCGATCTCGTGCTGGTCGCGGTCGACGCCGATGCGCTGGGCGCCACGCTGAAGTGGGAGCGATCGCGCGGCGGCGCGCTGTTTCCGCATCTCTACGGCGACCTTGCAGTGAAAGCTGTGCAGCGGGTCGATCCGTTGCCACTCGACGAAAAGGGCCGGCACGTCTTCCCGCGCTTTTACTGTTGACTTAATTCCTATAGGAGGCGTCGTCGATCGCGACGGTTTGATGACGGAGCAAGGCGCGGCCGCCGACAAACATGGATCCGACCGGGTCGCAGGTGAAGCTGCCGGGCCTGCACACCACCGAGCCGACCTTCGGCCTGCCGGCGACTTGGGTCGACGTGGCGCAGAAGGACGAAGCCTCCGTGAAAGGCTACACGGTGGTGGATGCCGCCACCGTTTTGTCGACGCATCTGACCGAGCTGCTGAAGGCCAACACCGCGGAACTTTTGTCATACGCCGAGGTGCACAAGCTCATCAAGGAATTGCCCAAGGAACAGGGCGAGCTCGTCAAGGACATCGTGCCGTCGCAGATCACCGTGTCCGGAATCCAGCGCGTGCTGCAATTGCTCCTGAACGAGCGCGTGTCGATTCGCGATCTCGCCACCATCCTCGAGGGCATCGCCGACGCGCTTTCATTTACGCGCAACCCGATCAGTATCGCCGAGCATGTCCGGACCAGGCTCGCGCGCCAGCTCTGCGCGCAGCACACCACGCCGGCGGGCTACCTGCCGCTGATCGCGCTGTCGGCCAAGTGGGAGCAGAATTTTGCGGAGTCGATCGTCGGCACCGGCGACGACAAGAGCCTCGCCATGCAGCCGTCGCGGCTGTCGGAATTCATTACCAGCGTGCGCGAGCGGTTCGAGGACGCCGCCCGCGAGGGCGAGGCGTCGGTGCTGGTGACGTCGCCGCAGATCCGGCCGTTCGTGCGCGGGATCGTCGAGCGTTTCCGCTCCCAGACCAGCGTCCTGTTGCAGTCGGAAATCCATCCGCGGGGTGCGGCTGAAAACCGTAGGCAGCATCTAGCTTTACGGGCTGTGCCTTTACGCACTCCCATCACCCCGGCCGTGGGCCTAGCCTCAATCAATGAAACGTGAACCGCACCCTGTCTTGGAACCCGGAGGCGCCCACCTACGTTGTGTGGACGCAGCCGTAATGGGGAGGGGATCGGCACAACGTGCCCCGGGAGACCGGGGGCCGGTCGCTAGGATTCGGCTAAGTCTTTGTAGGGCTTGAGTAACCTGACTGGAAGAACGCCGCGGAACTTATTGAACCTTTAACGGGCTAGGCCCGACTAACAGGTAAGTCTCCGGGAGAGTGTCATGAACAATTACACGATGAACACTGCGGACCGCCACACCCACCTCAAGATTGTGGCTGTGTCGCTGGTTGCTGGCATCATGGTCGTCGGCATCGGTCTCTTCGCCCGTCCGGACCTGCCGGATATGAGCACGCGCCTTGAGAGCCGCGCCCCCGTCCTCAAGGCCGACCGGCCCGTGATCTGGACCCAATCGGACCGCGTCACGATCCGCTGATTTTTTGACGTTTCACTATCGACTGTCGCGCGCCTTCGAGGCGCGCGATTTTTTTCGGCTCAGGCCGGGGCGTTGCGAGCCCGCATCAGGCCGATGGCGTCCAACTCGGCCTGCTCGTGAGCCACCTGCTCGGCGCGCTCGCGCATCTGGTCGCGCTCGTCGAGCAGCTCGACCTTCTTGAGCTCCTCGTAGGCCTCGGCCAATAATTCCTTGGCATCGTTGAGCTGGACTTTCAGCTCGTCGGCCGAGTGCTTGAGGTTCTCGCGCCGCTGGATGGCGGCCTTGGCATAGGTCGGATAGGCGAAATGGCTCGGATCGTGGATTCCCGCCCGGTCCTGCTCGACCTTGATTTCGCGCTCAAGGTCGGTGGCCATACGCTCGAATTCGGCGATCATGGCTTCGATCTGCATGACCTTCCGACGCTTCTCGTCGACCTGAAACTTCTTCAGGCGAATGAGGGTATCGCGTGACTTCATCAACTCTTACTCCCCCCGAAGCCGCGGCGACGTGACAACGCTCGTCCCCGCACCCGTTACTACGGGCAACCAAGTCGAGTTTGGCGCGATAACGTTAGTTTTCGGTTTCCAACACGGCCGCAACGGTAAGGAACCGGATTTTTCTATGGCCACGCTGCCTAAGCCTATGATTTGGTGCGTGTTCCGGGCGGCGGAGCGGGCTCCGGACCCGGCAGGATTTGCGCCAGACGCTGATATCCCTCGATCAGGCTGGTGCATTCCGCCTTGCCTCGGGCCAAAAACGCCTCCAGGGCGGGGTGGAGGCCGATGGCCTCGTCGACCTCAGCGCTGGAGCCGGGCCGGTAGGCGCGAGCCGGATCAACTCCTCCATGTCGGCATAGGTCGCCATGACCTTGCGGGCGCGGGCCAGCACGTCGAGATAGGCCGGATCGGCCGATCGCGGCATCGACCGCGAGACCGATTTCAGCACGTTGATCGCCGGATAACGCCCGCGCTCGGCGATCGCGCGCTCCATCACGATAGCGGTCCGGCCACCTCCACCATCAGACCGCGAACGCCGACCACGCGGCCATAGACCTCGATACCGTCCAGTTCCTCCCTGCTCCAGCAGAGCCCTCATGGCCACCCTGGGGCCGGCCCTGCCGGTAACCAGTTGGGACTCGTCTTAACCAGCTGTTTACCCGCGTCGTTAATCATTACGTCACCGTCGTTGGGATTAAGGCATTGCTCACCCACTAGCCGACGGGCGGGGTGAGTCGCACGAGTCGGTTGTATTCGACTCTTAAGGTGGAACATGAACGAAAGCGTGGCCAAAAAACCACTCTTGAGCAATATCTTACGGCGATTCGGCCGATTATGGCCAGCTGTGGATTGCACCCAAGAATCAGGTTTTGTTAACCATGCTCCGTTAACGTTCCGAATCGGATTGTCCCGAGGCGTTTTCACCGGCCGCCCTGCGGCTTGGCAAATTTGAGCCGGCAGCGGCGAAGAAGGGGACTGGCATGCGCGTCTTATTGATCGAGGACGATAGCGCCACAGCGCAATCGATTGAGCTGATGCTCAAGTCCGAGAGCTTCAACGTCTACACGACGGATCTCGGCGAAGAGGGTGTCGACCTCGGCAAGCTCTACGACTACGACATCATCCTGCTCGACCTGAACCTGCCGGACATGTCCGGCTTCGAGGTTCTGCGGTCGCTGCGGGTCTCCAAAGTTAAGACTCCGATCCTGATCCTGTCCGGCCTCGCCGGCATCGAGGACAAGGTGAAGGGGCTGGGCTTCGGCGCCGACGACTACATGACCAAGCCGTTCCACAAGGACGAGCTGATCGCGCGCATCCACGCCATCGTCCGCCGCTCCAAGGGTCACGCCCAATCGGTCATCAATACCGGCGATCTCACCGTCAACCTCGACCAGAAGACCGTCGAAGTGGCCGGCGCCCGCGTGCACCTGACCGGCAAGGAATATCAGATGCTGGAGCTGCTCTCGCTCCGCAAGGGCACCACGCTCACCAAGGAGATGTTCCTCAATCATCTCTACGGCGGCATGGACGAGCCGGAACTGAAGATCATCGACGTGTTCATCTGCAAGCTGCGCAAGAAGCTGGCGAACGCCTCCAACGGCAAGAACTACATCGAGACGGTGTGGGGACGCGGCTACGTGCTTCGCGAGCCGAGCGAGGAAGAGTCGAGAATTCCGGCATAGGCCGACACGCAGAAGCGACAATACGAAACCCCGTCGCGAGGCGGGGTTTTTGTTTTATTTGCCAATGATTCAAATGGCGCAAGCGGGATAAGCCTGGCCCGCAGGATCACATTGCCGCTTATCCCCGCGCCGACGAACCGCGCCATCATCTCAGCGCGGCGCCCACGATCCCGCTCCGCGAGATCCAGCCGGAGTGCCCATTCCACGTGGCACGGCACCATATGGGATCGCCTCGTTTGCCGTTAACGGCTCGTTAACGCGGCACGTTAACACTCCGTTAACCGCGAGACCCGCGGCGCACCTCGTCACCGGTTCCGCGCAAAGCGCTGCCCAATCTACCTGGCACTGACTACTTGGCGCTGACCACCACCACATCACCCTCGGCGGCCATGGCGACGCTCAGGCCGCAATTCTTGGCGAGCAGGCTCGTGTAGAACGGCTGGATCGCATGGGCGTCGACCGGATGATCGGCCGACCCTCCCGCCAGCAGGGGCGGAATCGACTGCGGCACCTTGGCGTTGGTGCCGGCTGCGGACACCTTGAATCCCATGGTGTCGCCCTGGCCGACCGGATCGACGGTGAACTGGCCACCGCGCGGAATCGCCTGGGCGGCCAGCAGCATCATGTTGAGCAGGAGCTTGACCCGGTTTTTGGCCAGCAGCACGCGTGGCAGATTCCACGCGACCTTTGTCTTTTCGTCCTCCATCAGGCCGCGAGTCACCTTTTCGGCGTCGCCGGTGTCGATCTGGGCGCCCGCCGAACCGGCCGCGCCGAAGGCGATCCGGCAAAACTGCAGCTTGGCCGATGCAGTCCTGGCGCTCTTCTTGATGAGGTCCATGGCGAACTTGGAGGTTTCCTCGTCTTTGCCCTCCTCCATCACCTCCAGGCCGTTCATGATGGCGCCGACCGGGCTGATGAGGTCGTGACAGACCCGCGAGCACAGCAGGGCGGCGAGGTCGAGGCCTTCGAGCGCGATAGCACCGGACATGCGTCCTCCGAATGGTAGAGACGGAGGGGCACGTTTAGGCGATTCGGGTGTCGAGCGTCAGCGGGCGCTGTGATAAATCGCCTATTCCGTGCGAGCAGGTTCTGGTCCGAAAATGGTCTGCTTTCGGGATCACGCTCGGAATGGGGGTTTTGTGACTGGGGAATCCGAGATCGCTGGGCTGCTCGACGGTCTGACGCTGATCGCCTCGCGCGCGGCCGCGGCAATCCTGGCGGTGCCTCGGCTGGACCTGAACAAGCGCGACAAACCCGACTCTTCACCGGTTACGGCGGCCGATGTCGCCTCGGAGGCGACCATTCTCGCGGGCCTGGCCCGGCTGATGCCCGGCGTTCGCGTCGTATCGGAGGAGATGACCGGCAACCGGCCGGTCGACGGGCTGGGCCAGCGTTTCGTCATCGTCGATCCGCTCGACGGCACGCGGGAATTCCTCGCCGGGCTCGATGAGTTCACCGTCAATATCGCTGTTATCGAGAACGAGACGCCGATCGCAGGCGTGGTCGCGGCGCCAGCCCGCGGCCTGATCTGGCGCGGTCATGTCGGCCACGGCGCCGAGCGGCTCACGCTGGCGCCAGGGGCCGCGCCGGATGCTGCCCGCGAGCGCGCGGCGATCAACACCCGCCCGCGCCCGGCAAGCGGCGCGCGCGTCCTCGTAAGCCGCTCACATCTCGATCCGGCCACCGACGGCTACGTCGATCGCCTGACGAAGCCGGAAAAAATCACCTGCGGCTCGGCGCTAAAATTCTGTCTGCTTGCGGAAGGCTCGGCCGATCTTTATCCGCGGCTGGGACCGATGTCGGAATGGGACGTCGCTGCGGGCCATGCCGTGCTCGTCGCAGCCGGCGGCGCGATGCGCAAGCCGGACGGCGAAGCGCTCCGCTATGGACAGGGTACTTTTCGGATCGACGGCTTCATCGCCACCGGCGACGCGACGTTGCGCTAGTTGCGGACCAGCGTCCGCTGCACATCCGGCCAATTCCGCTCGGCGGCTTCGATGGCATTGTCGGGGTCTCGGGCGAAGGCTGCGCGTGCCTCGGCGCTGTAGAAGAGATATAGAGTTGCTGCTCGGCGATCAGCCAGAGTTCCGGATGTCCCGGGGTGGCCGCGCCCCTGGCCACAGCCATCGGATCATGGCCGCCGAAGCGCGGTGTGTAGACGGCGGGAGTGGCGGCAAATGCCGAGCGGTTGCCTTCGTTCCGGAAACGCCAGATCGCGCCGCCGGAGCGCAACTCCATTCGGCGCGGCCTTCCCTTGGCAGGGCATCGACGAAATAAGCGACCGGGTCGAAGCCATCGATAGCCAAGCCGGTGTACCGGTTGACGACCACGAGTTCGGTGGTGGCGGCGCCGACCGAGGTCGAGGCGATAGCTGCGACCAGCGCCCACGCCGCCAAAATCTCGCACAGATATGCCCGGGAATGAGGCGGCTTCCGTTCCTGCCGCGCTGCCGTCATATTCCCCACCTCTGGTGCCTTTGATTCGAGTTCCCTGCCGTGAACGCTACGGCAGGCGCATGAGTAAGCGGGGCCGTCGCCCCAACCCTCGAGGGGAGCACCTGATGCGCGCTAAAAGCTTGAGCGCAATGATCCGCCTTGCCGCGGCAATCCTTATTGCCGGAACTTTTGCCGGTACTCCGGCGGCGGCACAGAGCGGCCCGCCGCCCGGAACCCTTCCGGCGAACGAAAGCCGGTTCAATGCGAGCGAAATCGTCAACGCCGGCCACAATTTCTTCGGCACGGTTTCGCGGGGGCTGGCGCAGATCGTCGAGCGGGCGGTCAGCCAGTGGGGCCTGCCGAACGGCTACATCCTCGGCGAAGAGGCCGGCGGGGCTTTCGTCGCTGGACTGCGCTACGGCGAGGGCATGCTCTACACCAAGAACGCCGGCGACTTGAAAGTCTATTGGCAGGGCCCCTCGATCGGCTGGGACGTGGGTGGCGAAGGCGCCCGGACCATGATGCTGGTCTATAACCTGCCGAACACAGGCGCGATCTATGAGCGTTTCGGCGGTATCGACGGCTCCGCGTATCTCATTGGCGGCTTCGGGATGACCGCGCTGACCGCCAACAAGATCGTGCTGGTGCCGATCCGGTCGGGGGTGGGCCTGCGCCTGGGCGCCAATGTCGGCTACCTGAAGTTCACGCCGAAAGCGACCTGGAATCCCCTTTAGGCCCGGAACCTGCTTTAAGAGTTCCGCCAGGCATTTGCGCCAATGCCGGTAATTCTGGCAGCCGTCACGCGGCCATGGCATGGTTGCGTTTCGGCATCATTCCGGGTCGGAGGCCCCCGTCCATGATCGAGCCGATCATGTTCTTTGGCATTGGCTTTTTGGTCGCGAGCCTGTTCGGGCTCGTGCTGATTCCGCTCGTGCACAATCGTGCGGTGCGCCTGACCATGCGGCGGCTGGAAGCGGCCACGCCGTTATCGATGGCGGAGATCCAGGCCGACAAGGACCAGTTGCGCGCCGAGTTCGCCATGTCGACGCGGCGCCTTGAGCTCTCGGTCGAGCAGATGAAGAGCAAGACCACGAGTCAGCTCGCCGAACTCGGCAAGAAGACCGACGCCATCAATCGCATGAAGGTCGAGCTCGGCGAGAAGACCGCCGCGATCTTCTCGCTGGAAGCCCGCGAGAAGGCGCTCAAAGATCAGTTGCAGGCAACCGAGTCCGAGCACTCGCTGAAGATCGGTTCGTTGCGCGAAGCCGAGCGTATGCTGCAGGACAAACAGGCCGAACTTGCCCGCGTCACGGCCGATCTCGGCGAGCGCTCGGCCACGGCCGACAGCCAGCGCGTCGAGGCGACGGCGTTGCGCGTCCAGGTCGATGCGCTGAAGGAGCGCGTCAGCGGGCACGAGCACGAGGCCCATGAGATTGGCGACCGTCTGATGCGTGAGCGCAGAGATGCCGCCGCGGCCACTGCCGAGCTCACTGAAGCGCGCGGCAAGGTGGAGAAGCTGAGCGACCGGGTGATGGAACTCGAGCGCGCGCTGGTGGCGCAGACCACCGAGGCTGAGATTCTCGGCCGGCGCGTCCAGGAGATGGAAACCCGGATGGTCGAGCAGGGAAAACTGCTGTCCGAACGTGAACTCGAACTGGCACGGCTGAACGAAAACCTCACGGCCGGCAAAAAGACCGAGACCGATCTGCGCGCTGAGCTTGCGCACGCCTCCGACCGCGCCCGGACCGCCACCGAGGGCCTCACCAAGGAAAAGGCGCTGATGGAGGATCAGCTTTCCCAAGCGAAAGCCGATCGCACCAAGCTGCAGCAGGAAATCGCCGCCATGAAGCGCGAGGCCGAGCAGACCTGGGCGGCCGAGCGGGTCGAGAACGCGCTGCTCCGCGAGCGCATCAACGACATCGCGGCAGAAATCGCGCGGCTCACCGTCGCGCTCGAAGGCGCCGATTCACCGATCGAAGCGATGCTGTTGGCCGAGCCCGCCGTCAACGGGCAGCGCCCGACCAACGGCGAGCGCAAGCCTGCTGCTGCCGCCGGCGACGGCAAGGGCAAAGGCAATCTTGCCGATCGCATTCGTGCCCTGCAGTTGAAGGCGTCCCGGGTTCCGGCCACGAACTAGCATCCGGCCGCTTTTCGGGGATCGCGCTCCGCTCCAGGCATTGCACCGCCTGCGTTCAATAGCCATGATGACTCGCGTGGGGTGACATCAGAGCGCGATATCGTCATGACGTTCGGCCGGATCCACTCCACGAATCGCGGTGTGATCTTCGTCACGCTAGCCGTCATGGTCAGCCTGGTCATCTTGGCCGCCGCGCCCTCCGCGGCCGAAGACGCTGAGATTGCCCATCGCCGCTCGATCGAGCGGACGACCTTCACCGACGCCGAAATCATCGACGGGTTTTTCAAGGTCACCTTCGGCGCTGAATTTCACGTGGCCGGCGGCGTCGACCGCATCCGCAAATACGATGGGCCGGTGCGGGTCTATGTCGACAACCGGGCACAGCCCGACCGCAGCCCGCAGGTCAACGCGGCCGTCGCCGACATTCGCGCGCGAATCCGCGACCTCGACATCGCCATGACCGCCAAGCGCGAGGACGCCCAGATCGTGGTGTCGCTGGTGCGCGACCGCGACCTCGCGCTGGCGATCCGCACGCTTTACGGCATCGACCGGGCCCGCCGCATCCAGCGTTCGCTCGAGCCGCAATGCCTGTCCGGCTTCCGCAAAGACGAGAACTCACGGATCCTGCGTTCCGACGTCCTGATCGTCGCCGATGCCGGCGATTTCGTGTTTTACGACTGCATCTACGAGGAGTTGTTGCAGTCGCTGGGACCGATCAACGACGACACCACCGTGCCGTGGACAATGTTCAATGACGAAGTCCAGATGGGCTTCTTCGATCGCTACGATCAATATTTGCTCAATATCCTCTATGACCCGCGCATCAAGCCCGGCATGACGCGCGCGCAAGTGGAGGCTTTGCTGCCTGCGATCCTGCCGCAAGTCCGCGCCTGGGTTGAGGAGAATAATCGGGAGCGGCGGTAGGGATTTTCGGCCTCATGCTGAGGTCGGGACCTAGCGCTCCGCGAGCGGCTGCACATTCAGGCTCGCGGCGAGGCCATCGAGTTGCTTGATCAAAGCCGGCGATAATTGCACGCCGTTCGCGCCGCGGTCGGCGCGGCGCTTCAAACGATCCTCGCCCGGCGTGCGGACGCGGTCGAAGCCTGGCAGTGTCGGCGACGATCGCAGATCGTTGAGATGACGGTCCATCTCTGACGCGAACAACTCCGGCGCGATGAAGCGCTTGACGTCGAGCGCCACCACAAACTGCCCGGTGTTGGTCGGCTCCACGCCCTGGGTCTGCGATTCGATGACATCGCGGCCGAACGCTGCCCCGTTGAGCACGCCTGCGAGCAGCCCGATCATCAGCGCAAGCCCGCTGCCCTTGTGGCCGCCGATGGGCAGCAGCACGCCTTCATCGACCTTCTTCGGATCGAGGATCGGCTCGCCGGTCTTGCTGTGCACGACCCAGCCTTCCTCAAGCGGTTCGCCGCTGACCTGACGCAAGCGGATATTGCCGAACGATGACAACGAAGTGGCGATGTCGAACACCACCGGCGCGTCCTTGCCAGCGGGGATCGCGAACGCGATCGGATTGGTACCGAGCAGCGGCTCGGCGCCGCCCCATGGCGCCATGTGGTTGATCGTCGACACCGCGGCATAGATGCCGACCATGCCGTGGACGAGCGCCATTTCCGGGTAGATGCTGGCGGCGCCGGCGTGATTGGAGTTGCGTGCGCCGACCCAGCCGACGCCGGTTTCCTTCGCCATCTCGATGGCGAGATTCATCGCATACGTCATGACCAGATGGCCGATACCGTCGCCGCCGTCGACCAGTGCGGTCGAGGCCGAGCGTTGCAGCACCTTGATTTCGGCCTTGGGCTTGACCCGCCCCGACTTGAGCCAACCGACGTAGAGGCCAAGGCGGGCGATACCGTGAGCATCGAAGCCGGTGAGATCGGCTTCGATCATCTTCTCAGCGGCAATGGCGGCGTCGGCCGGCGGCACGCTACAGGCGATCAACGTGTCGCGCGAAAACGCGACCATCGAAGCAATGGTGAAACGCTTGCTGTCCGCCATGAATTACGCTGCGGCCGCGCGCGTGGAAACCGGGAAATATTTCTCCAACCAGTCGTAGATCACGCTGCGCACGCGAGTGTTGCTCTCCGCGAACATGAAATGATCGGTTTCGGCGAACAGGTGCAAATCGCACGGCTGGGCGGCGCGCTTGAACATCTCGATCGACTGCTCGGTCGGCGTCACGGAATCGACCGACGAGTGCAGCAGCAGGATCGGGCGACCGGCCGCCTTGCCGATCACGTCGTCGGCGCGGAAGTCATACATGCTCTGCGCGGTCTCCGCGGTGAATTCCAAAATGGAATTCTGCGCCAGATGCCCGCGCAGATGCTCGGGGATCGGCACGATGTCGTAGCGCGGCACCATCAGCGACTTGCCGGTTTTCTCGCGGTGGCGCTTGCCCTCCGCCAGCATGTCAGTGAATTTCTTCCAGGCCGCCGGTGTGGGATGCTGGCCGCGAAATTTTCGCTCGCCGTCGCCCCAGCCGCCGGAGGAAATCGCAGCGGCAACGCGCTTGTCGACGCCGCAGACATAAACCGCGATCGCCGCGCCGAAACTCGAGCCGATCATGCCGATGCGGTCGTCCTCAACGTTGGGATTCTTGGCAAGGAAGGTCAGCGCGTCGGACGCGGCCTGCACCTGTTCAAGGCAGATCAGATTGCCTCGCGGGCCCTCGCTCTCGCCGCAGCCGGGCATGTCGATGCGCAGCGTCACGTAGCCGAGCTTCTCGAACATCTTGCAGGGCTCGAGCACGTTGGTGGAGCTCGAGTTGCTGCCAAAGCCATGCATGACGATGAAGGCGGGCCGCCGCTCGCCCGGCTTCACGCCGTCCGGCACCCGGACGGTGCCGGCGAGCTTGAATGCACCTGACTGAAACGTGGCTTTGGTTTCGGCCATGATCTTGATCCTCCCTGCCCGCGCCCGGCCTCGTTCGGGCTCTTGCGCGCTTCGATTTCAGGATTTGCCAGATGCCGATGCGGGTGTCCACGAACCGCGGCGGCTGGCAGGTGCGCGGGCAGAGCAGCGCAAAAGTGAGCAATTCGCTCGCAAACGCCCGTCTCGGCTGGATTCTGGCCGGTTCGCCTTTAACCACGATCAAAAGTTAAGAGCGCGCCGTTGTCACTCCCTACCATCAGTGGCGTTGGCCCGGAGATGGACCGCTAGCTCTAGCTGAACGATTGTTGCGCGTCCGCAGAAGACGATGCAGATTAACGGCCGACGGGGAGGCCACCTCGAGGCTGAAGCGCGACATCGCGTCGTGGAGGTGGACATGCTCAATCTGAACCTGACGGCTTTCCAAAGCCAGGAGTTCATCGTCGGTATCGCAGTCGCAGCCATCATGGTCTGCGCCCTTTGTGCATCATCGATGTTCCGCAACATCGCGCTGGCCCTCGCGGCCGGCGGCGTGGTGCTGCTCTACTTGCAGGGCGGCGTACCCGCGCTGATCACAACCTCGGCCGTGCTGGAGAAAGAAATTCGGGCCCTGCCGGATTTCTCGAACGGGCTCGTGGTCGGACTGGCGGTTTCCGCTGTCCTGCTGCTCGGGATGCAGAAGCGCTCGTCCTGAACACTGCGCTTCCGGCGTTCATCAGATCGGCCCCGGCGCCAACGCCGGGGCATTTTTTTCGTGAACTCGATCCCTAGATGATAGGGATGGATGCACGCATGACATCCGCCACAGCCAGCGCCGAAGCCAATGATCCCGTCTGCGGCATGACGGTCGATCCGGCGACGACGCCCCATCGCCATGTGCATCGCGGCGACAACTATTTCTTCTGTTCGGGCGGCTGCCGCACAAAGTTCGCCGCCGACCCGGCGAAATATCTCGATCCATCCGCGCGCGCTTCCGAGCCCATGCCGGAGGGCACGATCTTCACCTGCCCAATGCATCCGAAGGTGCGGCAGCAGGGTCCGGGCTCCTGCCCGATCTGCGGCATGGCGCTGGAGTCTGAGACGCCGACCGCCGACGTCGGTCCCAACCCCGAGCTCGCCGACATGCGCTCAGGCTTCGATACGTGAAGCTCGATTAGGATTGCCCGCCGCTGCAGTTGATCACCTGGCCGGTGATGAAGCTTGCGTCGTCGGAGGCGAGGAAGGCGATCGCCGCCGCCTGCTCCTCCGGCAGGCCACGCCGCCGCAGCGCCTGCTGAGCGCGGATATCCTCGGCCATCTCGCGGCGGTACTCGGCCTCCGCCGCAGGCTCATCCACGGTGACGCCGGGCTTGATGAACTGCCGCGGCACGACGCGATCGGAAATCTCGGTGCCGCCCGGCGCCATCGCGTTGATGCGGATACCGTAGCGGCCGTATTCCATCGCCATCACCTTGGTCAGCGCCAGGATGCCGCCCTTGCTCGTGGCATAAGGCAGCCGGTACAGGCCGCGCGTCGACTGCGAGCCGAGGTTCACGATCGAGCCGGATTGCTGCTTGATCATCATCGGCAACACGGCGAGGCAGCACCATAGCGTTGGATAGAGCGAGCGCTCGAGCTCCAGCTTCACCTCGTCCTCGGTGTAGAGATGGAACGGCTTGATGAAGATCGTCCCGCCAACGTTGTTCACCAGCACGTCGATCCGGCCATACGCGGCGACGGTCTTGTTCATGAGTTCCTGCGCGCCCGCCAACGTGCCGAGATCGGCCAGCACCTTCAGCGCGGTGACGCCATGCTCGCGAAGCTCAGCCATCGTCTGGCTGGCGCCCTCGTCGACCCGGTCGGCGACGACCACGGTGCCGCCCTCCGCGCCGAGCCGCTTCGCCGCGGCGCGGCCGATACCCTGACCAGCGCCGGTGACGATGCAGACCTTGTCTTTCAGCCGGCACCCGCCAGCCGCGCGAGGATCGAGTTTAGCCATGCGGGCTCAGATCGAGGTGTGCGGCACGCCTTCGCGCACCGTGAGATCGTCGCGCTTGGCCTCGGCGAACGGCACGTCGACCGGCAGCACAAAGGTCGCCGAGCGCACGCGGTGCGCTTCCGCCGCCAGCCCTGGGGGCGCCGCGCCCTTTTGCAATCCGGTCGCGGCGCGCAGCAGCCTATGCCGCGCCATGATGATAGCGTTGTCGGTCGAGACGAGGTTCTCCTTGGAGCGGTCCTGGATCGGTCCCATGCTTTCCTGCACCGAGGCATCCTGCATGGCGATGCCGCGCACGCCGCAATAGGTTTCGCCGCGCTTCTGCGCTGCGCGATCCATCAGGTAGTCGTTGTTCTTGTTGATGATCGGCCGGAACGTGCCGTCCGGAATCAGCGGCACGTGGATGCCGCCGCCCTTGCGCATCACATCGAGCTCCATGTCGCTGAGCGGCCGCGTCGGGTGATAGGTAAAAGTCCAGGTGAAGCAGGTCTCGTCATCGATCGGCACCCAGGCGTGGGCGTTGAGCGCGTTGTGGCCGTAGGGCGGCACCATCGTGTACCAGGGCATAATCCACTGGGTGATTCGCCAGTAGTAATGCCCGGCCTCCGCGTTTCTGCGCGCGGCGATGAACAGGCCACCCGAGGATTCCACGATCTCGAATTTCGGCTTCTGGTCGCTCTGGTAATGCGCGCCCTTGGTGTTGCGGTGGAGCGGGTCGCGGTGCATGTCGCCGGAATGCAGGAACGAGACGTGGCTGGAATCGATGCCGCCCTCCATCGCCTGGAGGTAATTGCATTCCTGCAACCGTTTCGTGTTGTAGCAGTGCGACGCCGGCAGCGTCGCCCATTCAAATTCCGGGAACGGCGGCTGCAGCTCGGGCGGTCCCATATACGCCCATAGAATTCCGCCGCGTTCGATCAGTGGATAGGACTTCAATTTGATTTTTTGGCAGAAGCCGCTCTCGGACGGCTCCGACGGCACCTCGATGCATTGCCCGGTGTGGTCGTATTTCCAGCCGTGGTAGGGGCAGCGGAGACCATTATGCTCGTTCCTGCCGAACCACAGCGACACGCCACGGTGCGCGCAGAACTCATCGGTCAGCGCAAGGCGCCCTTGCGTATCGCGCCAGGCCAACAGCCGCTCGGACATGATCTTCACCCGCACGGGCGGGCATTCGTTCTCCGGCAATTCCTCGGCATGCATTGCCGGAATCCAGTAGCGGCGGAACATGTCGCCCATCGGCGTCCCGGGTCCGGTTCGCGTGACGAACGTGTTTTGCTCGACCTTGAGCATGGAATGGCCCTCGAATCTTTCGCTTCGCCCGATCCGGCGCCAAGACTACAGCAAACGCAACCGTCTTCGCACCCTCTCGAAGGGGCGCAAAACGTGCCGGACAAATACGGGGCCAGCCCGATTATTTGCCATCCTTGTTTTCCGGAGCAGTGCTTTCGGAGACAGTCTTGGCGAGCTCGTTGAAGGCGTTCGCCATCTCAAGGAGCCTTCGATCACTGGGATTGTCGGTCCGCTGGGCGAGCGCGAGGCATTCGATGGCAAAGCGGCGGTAGTCATCGGCGCGCGCCATCGCACTCCCCGGCTATCCCTATCGCTAACCAGTGCTGGTCGGTCGGGTTCCCGATTTTTACGGGACTTCACGAAAATTCCTATCCGAACGGGTTCCCGGTTTCGAACGTTTACGGTTCCAAAGCGGGAACAACTGAGGACGGCGGATGCAAGATTCAAATACCTACCGACACTATGCCAATGATTGCCGGCGCATCGCTGAAACGATGAGCGCGAAGGATAAGGCCATTATGCTCGAGATGGCGAAAGTGTGGGACGAGCGGGCCAGCGAAGCCGAACGGCAAGTAGCGAACCAAGTAGCGAACAAGGACGGCCGCGCCTAGAGGTTGGGCAACCGTCCGTCGCCATCCATCATTGTGAAGATTGTAAGGATTTGTTTTTGCGGAACCTTTGTAAACAAGAGTAATTTGAGATAGATAGCGCTCGCGAGCGCCATGGGTCCTTAAGCGCCATGGGTCTTACCCGTCTAAGCCAAACGTGAGTTGGATTTCTAGCGCGTCGTCACCAATTCCGATTGGAAAATGCCAAAACCGTCCCACGTTGTCACGCTGCCGACGCTTCATCCCCACGCAGCGGAGTTGCGCGATGCTATTCTCAACAAGCTGACCTACTCGTGCAGCAAGACGCCGTCGAGCGCGGGCCCCTACGATTGGTATTTGGCCACCGTTCTCGCGGTCCGCGACCGCATGGTCGACCGCTGGATGGAATCCGAGCAACGCACCGACCGCAAGCACGGCAAGCGCGTGTACTATCTTTCTATCGAATTCCTGATCGGCCGCCTGCTGTTCGATTCGTTGATCAATCTGCGCCTGCTGGGCACCGCCCGCACTGCGCTGGCCAGTCTCGATGTCGATCTCGATCAGCTTCGCAAGCTGGAGCCTGACGCCGCGCTTGGTAACGGCGGCCTGGGCCGGCTCGCGGCCTGCTACATGGACAGCATGGCGGCACTCGGCATTCCGGCGTACGGCTACGGCATCCGCTACGAACATGGCCTGTTCACCCAACAGATCAGGGACGGCCGGCAGTACGAGCTTCCCGAACGCTGGCTCGCATTCGGCAATCCGTGGGAGTTCGAGCGGCTCGATACTGAATATTCCATTCGATTCGGCGGCAGCGTCGAATATGTCGGCGGCAGCTCGGACGGCACGGCGCGTGGCCTCTGGTATCCCGCCGAGCGGGTCCTTGCCGTGGCGCACGATACGCCAATTGCAGGATGGCGCGGCCGTTACGCCAACACGCTCAGGCTCTGGTCCGCGCGCTCAACCACGCCGGTGCAGCTTGCGGCGTTCAATGACGGTGATGTCGTTGGCGCCACCGCCGACCGCGCCCAGGCCGAGGCGATTTCGCGTGTGCTGTACCCCAGCGACGCCACGCCTGCGGGCCAAGAGTTGCGTCTTCGGCAGGAATACTTTTTCACGTCGGCGTCGCTTCAGGACATCGTCGGGCGCCATCTGCGGCAATACGACAGCCTGGAGTCGCTGCCGGACCATGTCGCCATTCAGCTCAACGACACGCATCCAGCCATCGCGGTCGCCGAGTTGATGCGCATCCTGGTCGACGAGCACGATTTTTCATGGAGTAGCGCCTGGCGCATCACCAATGCGACGCTGAGCTATACCAACCACACGCTGCTGCCGGAGGCACTAGAGAGCTGGCCGGTGTCGCTGCTCAACCGGCTGCTGCCGCGGCACGTGCAGATCATCTATCTGATCAACAAGCTTCACCTGGACGACGCCGTCGCCAAGGGCATCGCCGAGCCTGACATGCTGGCGTCGATCTCGCTTATTCAAGAAGGCAACGACAAGCGGGTGCGCATGGGGCACCTAGCTTTTGTCGGCTCCCACAAGACCAATGGCGTGTCGGCGCTGCACACCGATCTGATGGGACAAACGGTGTTCCGCGATCTGGACCGCGCCACGCCGGGACGCATTGTCAACATGACGAACGGCATCAGCTTCCGCCGCTGGCTGTTCGAAGCCAATCCCAACCTGACGACGCTTCTCACCGGAACGCTTGGCGAGCATGTGCTCGACGACCCCAACGGGCTCACGGCGCTCGAACGGTTTGCCGGGGATGCGAGCTTCGTGCAGCACTATGCGTCGATCAAGCGGGACAACAAGCAAGCCCTCGCCAAGCGCATCCACGAACTGGCCGGAGTGACGGTCGATCCATCAGCGATGTTCGATGTTCAGATCAAGCGAATTCACGAATACAAACGTCAGCTTCTCAACATCCTTGAAACGATTGCGCTGTATCTGGCCATCCGACTGGAGCCGGACCGCGATTGGACGCCGCGGGTCAAGATATTCGCCGGCAAGGCTGCGGCCAGCTACGAACGCGCCAAGCTGATTATCAAGCTTGCCAATGACGTCGCCCAGGCCATCAACGCCGATGCCAAGGTTGGCAACCGACTGAAGGTCGTCTTCCTCCCCAACTACAATGTCAGCCTGGCCCAAGACATCATTCCGGCCGCCGATCTGTCGGAGCAGATTTCGACCGCCGGCATGGAGGCCTCCGGCACGGGAAACATGAAGCTCGCCTTGAACGGCGCATTGACGATTGGGACGCTTGACGGCGCCAACATCGAGATCCGCGACCGGGTCGGAGCTGAGAACATCTTCATCTTCGGACTGACCGCCGAGGAGATCGAGCAACGCCGGCAGGCCCGTTTCACCGGGCAGGACGCAGCGAGCCAATCGCCGCGACTGGCGGAGGCCATTTCCTGCATCCGGAGCGGTGCGTTTTCACCGGACAACACTGACCGGTTCGCCACCATCGCCGATGCCCTGCTCGCCTACGACCACTTCATGGTTGCGGCCGATTTCGACGGCTACTGGACGGCGCAACGCGCGGTCGACGCGTTGTATGGCCAACCGGGCTGGTGGAAAGCCGCCATTCTCAACACGGCGCGCATGGGATGGTTTTCGTCGGACCGCGCGGTTCGCGAATACGCCGAAAAGGTGTGGGACGTCGCCATCGATTTGCCGGCTTGGCGGGAACCCTGAGGGCCGCAAAAGGCTTTCAGCACTGTCGCGCCCGCAGCGAGGAATTTTATGCAAGCGCTATTCATTGGCCAGACCTACATCGACGTGACGTTCCTTGCTGACCACATGCCGCAGGGCGACGAGAAGTCCGTGGCTTCGGAATACGCGGTCTCGTTCGGCGGCAACGCGGTGACGGCGGCGTTCTGCTGCGCGAAATTGGGAGTGAAGCCGGACTTGATCGCCACCATTGCCGATGACTGGCTCGGCAACATGTTCCTCGACATGGCCGAGAAGTACGACATCCGACTGCACGGCCGCAAGGTCGAAAAATCGTCGCTCTCCTTCATCATGCCCAAGAACGGCATGCGCGCCATCGTGCGCTGCCGCGACGACAATTACCTCACGCCGTATCCGGCGCTCGACCTGACGGGTTGCCGGGCGCTGCATCTCGACGGTCACCAGGCCGATGCGGCGTTGTCGTATGCGCAACGCTGCCGAAAGGCCGGCATCCTGACCTCGCTCGACGGCGGCGGCGTGCGCACCAACACCCACGATCTGCTATCGTTCATTGACGTGGCGATGGTGGCCGAACGCTTTTGCCAGCAGATGGATAAGACACCGCCGGCAATGCTCGATTATCTCAAGAGCCGCGGCTGCAAGATCGGCGGCGTGACGCAGGGCGAGCGCGGCGTGATCTGGTACGACGAAAGCGGCGAGGTCCGCACGCTTGCGGCGTTGGCGGTGCCACAGGCGCGCGTGCGCGACACCAGCGGTGCGGGCGACGTATTTCACGGCGCCTACGTGTATTCGTACCTGGACAACCCATTCAAAGGCTGGGAGGAGCACCTGCGCTTCGCCCAGCACGCCGCGGCCTATAAGATTCAGCATCTCGGCAACGAAGCCGGCTTGCCGACGCTCGACGCGGTCAAGGAGATTGCGCGGGAGTTCGATCAGGCTTCATTCGGCCGGGATGCAGATGCCGAGCCGCGGCCGGCGCTGCGCCAGCGTTGCCGCGGCACGGCGCAGGCGCTGATCGGAAGCAAGCTCCTCTAGCGCGAATCGGCCATCGACGCCGCCAGTTCGGGTGTTCCGTCACCGTGCCCGGCACATTGATCTGGTCCGCCATCTCAAGCACGTCCTCGATTGCGATCGAAACAAGCCGCGTCGGCGTCGCCGCGAGGAAAGCCACGACATCGTCGAAGCTGTGCTCCTGATTGCCGGTGGCGGCTGCGAGCGCGGCATTCAACGCCGCACGCGAACCATGCCGCTCGTCGTCGGTCTCGCCGGGGTCGACGCCGATGGCGCGCTTGGTCCTGAGATCGTGGCCGCTTATCCAGCCCGCGAAGGTCGGCAGGTCGTGGGTGTTGAAAGTCGCGATCGCGCGTTCGGGGTAGTCCGGCGGGACGGCGAAACGAACCGTCGCAATTCCGCTCGAACATCACGACGAGATAGGACCACACGCCCCAGGCTGAAAGCGTGGCGCGGAAATTCTCCGGAACGGTGCCGAGGTCCTCGCCGATCGTAATGCAGTGCCAACGGCGGCTCTCGTCGGCCACGACCTCCAGCATGTCCGCGAACGGCAGGCGGAGATAAGCGCCCTGCACCTGCCGCCAGGCCATGCGGAATGACGTAGAGCCGCATGAGTCCGAGCACATGGTCGATGCGCACCGCGCCGGCGTGGCGCATGGCGGCACGCAGCATTTGCCGGAACGGTTCGAAGCGGCCTGCCACGAGGCCGTGCGGATTGTACGCGGTGAGGCCCCAGTCCTGTCCCGCTGGATTGAACTGGTCGGGCGGCGCACCGACCGAGAGCCCGCGCAGCACGATGGTTTGATCCATCCAGGCATCGGCGCCACCGGCGTCGACCCCGATCGCAGTGTCGAGGTAGAGGCCAATGGCAAGGCCGCGCCGGCGCGCGACATCACGGCAACGCTCGAGCTGGCGCTCGGCATTCCATTGCAGGAATTCGTGGAAGCCTATCTCGTCAGGATGGCTTTCGCGCAGTTGGCGCAACGCCGCATCGCTGGGCTGCCGCCAGGGCTCCGGCCACTCCCACCAGGCGCCCGGCTGTAGTTGGCGCAGCGTCTCGAAGGCGGCGAAGCATTCGAGCGGCCGGCCGCGCTCGGCCCGATAGGACGCGAAGTCGTCGCGGCGCGCTTTGCTGCTGTTCGCGCGGAAAGTCCGGTAGCTTGCGCGCAAGGCCGCGATCTTCTGGGCCGCAACCGCTCGATAATCGATAAGCTCACCGTCGAGCACAGCGAAGGAAGATGACCGAGGTCGAACTCCTCGATGGCTGTGACGTCGATATAGAGCGGATTGAGGAAGAGGCGGCTGTTCGGCGAATACGGGCTGCCGGAACAGTCCGGCCGGTCATAGAATTGCGCGTGCAGCGGATTGAGCCCGATCCCGGCGCCGCCAAGATCTGCAACGATTTCCATGAGATCGGCGAGGTCGCTGAAATCGCCGTGGCCCCAGTTGCGGTGCGACCGGACCCCGTAAAGCTGCACCGCGAGCACCCAGTACCGTCGCCCGTCGCCCTGGTGGGCGGGCTCGATCTTTGGCGCTGTTTTCTCGAAGGAAACTGGCTCGTTCCCGCCGGCTGACAGCGCCTCGGCGATGCGGCGGAGCGTGTCCGGATTGGCGTCCCGCCGCCGGCCCTGGACGTCGAGATAGCTCGCCTCGATGCCCCAAAGCGCTGCGAGGTCGGTCGACCGGTCCATCGGATTGTCGCTCGGATTATGCTTGCCCCTGTCGGGCGAAAACCGCTGGCGGGCCAATCGGTTCCGTCCGGGTCCCCAATTGGAACCGGAGACCCCGCCAGCCGTTATCAAAAGGGCCTTTTCCCTCGTGCAATGGTGCAGACGTGATGCAAACGGCGGCCGCAACCGGTCATCGAAAGCTCGCTCTTTCAGAGCTTCCGGAAATGGCTCCAAGCGATCCGACCGGTCCCCGATTTCTGGTCGAGGACATCTATCCGAGCATCGACGGCGGTCGCTATCCGATCAAGCGCATTGCCGGCGAACCCATTGAGGTTTGGGCCGATTTGCTCCGCGAGGGGCACGACCAGCTGGCCGCCGAGCTGCTCTGGCGAAAGGAATCCGAGACCGATTGGCGGCGCGAGCCGATGAAACTGGATGGAAATGACCGGTGGCGCGGACGATTCACGCCACCGGAGCCGGGACGCTACCTATTTGCGATCGAAACCTGGACCGACCAGTTCGCCACCTGGCGCAAGCAGCTGTTGCTCAAGCGCGAGGCGGGCCTTGTTCTCACTCTTGAGGCGCAAGAGGGCCGCGAACTTCTCGGCGAGCTGAATGCTCGCGATGCGAACAACAAACGGCTGATCGACCGCGCTAAGCGGCAGTTCGATCGCAACCCCGACGTCGAAATCCTGCTCGATGAGGAACTGGCCGCGGCGGTCGCCGCAAGCGATGCGCGCGCTGACATGACCCGGAGCATGGCGGTCCCGGTGATCGCCGACCGGCCGCGGGCTCGGGCCGGCGCCTGGTACGAAATGATGCCGCGCAGCCAGGGCAAGGTGGCGGGCAAACACGGCACGTTCGACGACTGCTATCGCTCGCCTGCCCGAGATCGCCGCGCTCGGCTTCGACGTCGTCTATCTGACGCCGATCCATCCGATCGGCATGACCAACCGCAAAGGCAAGAACAATTCGCTGAAAGCCGCGCCCGACGACCCCGGCAGCCCCTACGCTATTGGCAGTTGGCAGGGCGGTCACGATGCGGTGCACCCCGAACTCGGCACGCTCGACGATTTCCGCCGCTTCGTCGATGCCTGCCGCGGGCTGAACATGGAGGTCGCGCTCGACTTCGCGATCCAGTGTTCGCCTGATCATCCCTGGCTGAAGGAGCACCCGGATTGGTTCAAGCGCCGCCCCGACGGCTCGATCCGCTACGCCGAGAACCCGCCAAAGAAATACGAGGACATCGTCAATCCGGATTTCTACTGCGCCGACCGCATCGCGCTCTGGCAGGCGCTACGCGACGTCATTCTGTTCTGGGTGCAGCATGGCGTCCGCATCTTCCGCGTCGACAATCCGCACACCAAGCCGTTCCCGTTCTGGGAATGGCTGATCCACGAGGTGCAGGAGCGCGATCCCAACGTGCTGTTTCTCTCGGAGGCATTTTCGCGGCCGAAGATCATGAAGGGCCTCGCCAAGCTCGGCTTCTCGCAGTCCTACAGCTATTTCACCTGGCGCACGCACAAGGCCGAGCTGCAGGAATATCTCAGCGAGATCACGCGTTATCCCGAGCGGGACTATTTCCGGCCGAATTTCTTCGTCAGTACGCCCGATATCCTGCCGGTGCATCTGCAGAAGGGCGAACCGTGGATGTTCAAGTCCCGCGTCGCCCTGGCGGCGACGCTGTCGGGAAACTACGGCATCTACAACGGCTTCGAGCTGCTGGAGCACGAGCCGGTTCCCGGCCGCGAGGAGTACATCAACTCCGACAAGTACGAGGTCAAGGTCCGCGACTGGGACAAGCCAGGCAACATCAAGGACACCATCGGCCGCCTCAACCGGCTGCGGCGCGAGAACGCGGCCTTGCAGCAAACCAGCAATCTGCGTTTCGCGCAGGTCGACGACGGCGAAGTGATCGGTTTCGTCAAGGAATTGGTCAACCATGACAACGCCGTCGCCGTCGCCGTTACTCTGAACGGCCACGGTCCGCGCACATTCTGGTTCCACTTTGGCGAGATCACCATCGGCCCCGAGGGCAAACGCGCGGCGGTGCGCTCGATCGTCAACCTGACGAGCGGCGAGCGACATATGATCGAATGGGGCGGTGTGCGCCTGACGATCAATCCGTCCGACGACCCTGCCCTGCTGTTTCGCTGCGAGACTTGAAAGCGAGTTTTGAGTCGTGAACGTGCTGCCGCAAATCGACGTCCAGACCGCGGTCCAGAATGACCTGTGGTACAAGGACGCCATTATCTATCAGCTTCACGTCAAGGCCTTCGCCGACTCAAACGGCGACGGCATCGGCGATTTTGCCGGCTTGACCGAGAAGCTCGACTACCTCCAGGACCTCGGCGTTACCACGCTGTGGCTGCTGCCGTTCTATCCGAGCCCCGGCAAGGACGATGGCTACGACATCGCCGACTACCGGCGTATCAATCCCGATTTCGGCACGATGCGCGATTTCCGAAAATTCATGACCGAGGCGAAGCGCCGCGGCTTGCGCGTGATCACCGAGCTCGTCATCAACCACACGTCGGATCAGCATCCGTGGTTCAAGCGGGCGCGGCGCAGCAAGCCGGGCAGCGATGCACGCAACTGGTACGTCTGGAGCGACACCGACAAGAAATACGCCGGCACGCGCATCATCTTCACCGATACCGAAAAATCGAACTGGGCCTGGGATCAGGATGCCAAGGGGTATTTCTGGCATCGCTTCTTCTCGCATCAGCCCGATCTCAACTTCAGCAACCCGCGCGTGCTCTGGGCCATAGTCCAGGTGATGCGCCGCTGGCTCGACATGGGCGTCGACGGCTTCCGGCTCGACGCCATTCCCTATCTGTGTGAACGCGAGGGCACCAACAACGAAAATCTTCCCGAGACCCACGAGGTCATCAAGAAAATCCGTCGCGAGCTCGACGCCTACAGCCCAGGCAAGGTGCTGCTGGCCGAAGCCAACCAGTGGCCGGAGGACGTCAGCGCTTATTTCGGCGACGGCGACGAATGCCACATGGCCTACCACTTCCCGTTGATGCCGCGCATCTACATGGCGATCGCGCAGGAGGATCGCTTCCCAATCGCCGACATCCTGCGGCAGACGCCGGAGATTCCGGCCAACTGCCAATGGGCGCTGTTTCTGCGCAATCACGACGAGCTGACCCTGGAAATGGTCACCGACGTCGAGCGCGACTATCTATGGTCGACCTACGCCAATGACCCGCGCGCGCGGATCAACCTCGGCATCCGGCGGCGGCTCGCGTCGCTGATGGACAACGACCGCCGCAAGATCGAATTGATGAACTCACTGCTGTTCTCGTTTCCGGGCACGCCGATCATCTACTACGGCGACGAGATCGGCATGGGCGACAACATCTATCTCGGCGACCGCAACGGCGTGCGTACGCCCATGCAATGGACGTCAGACCGCAATGGCGGCTTTTCGCGCTGCGATCCAGCACGGCTGTTCCTGCCGGTGATCATGGATCCGGTTTATGGCCACCAATCCGTCAACGTCGAGGCCCAGCAGCGCAGCCCCTCCTCGTTCTTGAGCTGGATGAAGCGTCTGATTGGCGTGCGGCGATCGAACGCCGCGTTCAGCCGCGGCACGTTGAGCTTCATCCGTCCTGCGAACCGCACCGTGCTGGCCTACGTCCGGCAATACGAGAACGACACCATCCTGTGCGTCGCGAACCTGTCGCGATCGGCGCAAGCCGCCGAAATTGATCTCAGTCCTTGGAAGGGTCGCGTGCCGACCGAGATGCTCGGGCAAACGTCGTTTCCCCGCATCGGCGACGAGCCCTACGTCGTCACGTTGGCGCCTTATGGCTTCTTTTGGTTCCTGCTCACCGAACAGCCAGAGCCAAAGGTCGATCCGCGTGCCGTTCCCCGCGAGTTCACCACACTGGTATGGACAGACGTAGCGAATACGTTGATCCGCAACCGCGAGCGCCATGCGCTCGAACACGATGTCCTGCCGCAATTCCTGCTTGAACGGCGATGGTTCGCGGACAAGGCACGGGGCCTGCCCAAGCCCAAGTTGCAATCCATTATTCCTTTGGACCGCGATACCATGACCACCGCATTCGCGCTTGTCTGCGTTCCAGACGCGCGGCATACGGGCGAGCAGCACGCCATGTCGCGCTATCTGCTTCCCTTGGCGGTCAAATGGACCCGGCTCGATCGGACCGCGGCCCCATCGGCAAACGCCGTAGCCGCGATACGTCGCGGCGCTCGCGAAGGCACGCTGATCGACGCCGGCGACGACCAAGATTTCATTGCGATACTGCTGCGAGCCATGCGCGCGGGTGCCTCGATCGCAGAGGGCGACCAGCGGCTGGAATGCGTGCCGACCACGGCCTTCAAGCAGATGCCGGCGCTCCAAGTGGACAAGGTCGCAGCGGCTAACCGCGAACAGTCCAACACCACCGTCATCGTCGATGCGGATTGCGTGGTGAAGATTTTCCGCAAGATCAACGAAGGCATTCACCCCGAGATCGAGATCGGGCGGTTCCTGATCGAGCACACCGGATACAGGAACGTGCCAGATCTTCTGGGCTCGATCGAACTGGTCGAGGGTGAACAACGCAGCGCGCTTGCCGTGGCGCATCGTTTCATCCAGAACCAGGGCGACGCCTGGACCGTCACTGGCGCCTATCTCGGCCGCTTCATCGACGATCAGCGCGTGTTATCGGCCGCAGCCGCTCCCGAAGGCAGCCCCGAACTCGCCTCGTATCTGCACCCGCTGCGGCAAATCGCCCGCCGCACCGGCGAGTTGCAAAGCGCGCTGGCGAGCCGCCCCGATATCGCAGGCTTCGCCCCGGAGCCGATCCAGGCCGCGGATGTTGCCGGCTGGATCGAGCGGCTGGTCGAGCGCAGCAGCAACATATTCGATCTTCTCGCCAGCAAGCGGAACGATCTTCCCGAAGCAGATCAAGCCCTGGTCGACCGCATGATGGTGGCGCGGCCCGCGATCGTCGAACACATCCGGCGCTCGCTGCCGGGCACCGTCAACGCGGTCAAGGTTCGCCATCACGGCGACTTCCATCTTGGCCAGGTGCTGCTCGCCAAGGACGACGCGTTCATCCTCGATTTCGAAGGCGAGCCCGGCCGCTCGCTCGCCGAGCGGCGCGCCAAAGCGCCGGCCGCGCGTGACGTCGCCGGCATGATCCGCTCGATCGACTATTCGACCACCGCGGCCTTGTTCAACGCGACCAATCTCACACCGGAAGAGCGCCAAATCCTCAACCCGAAGCTGGAAATCTGGCGCGAGAAGGCTGCGGAGGAGTTCTGGAGCGTCTGCCGCGCCTCCACCGATCCGGCGCTGTGGCCCTCCGATCCGGCGGAGGCACAGAACCTGCTCGATTTTTTCCTGCTTGAAAAAGCATTTTACGAAATCGAATACGAATTGATGAACCGGCCGGCTTGGCTGCACGTTCCCCTCGATGGGACCTGGCGCATTCTGCTGCGCCACAACGTGGTGCAACCGAACCTGGTGCAATCATGACGGCGATCTCTTCTTCCGCGCGCGCGATCATCGAGGGTCATCACCACGATCCGTTCAACTATCTCGGCTGGCACCACGAGGACGGCGAGCCTGTGGTGCGCGTGTTCCTGCCGGAAGCCACCGAGGTCAAGGTGTTCGACGAGGCGGGGCACGTCAGCGAGTTGCCGCGCATCCACGATGCCGGGCTGTTCGCAGGGCCGGTCGAGACGCGCGACAACCACTATCGCCTCCGGGCGCGCTTCGGCGACGGCGAGGTTGAGCTGGACGACGCCTACCGCTTTCCGCCGATCCTGACCGATCTCGACCTGCATCTGCTCGGCGAAGGCACGCATCTGCAGCTTTACGACAAGCTCGGCGCGCATCCGATGCAGCACGACGGCGTGGAGGGCGTCGCATTCGTGGTGTTTGCGCCGAATGCGCGGCGCGTCAGCGTGGTCGGCGACTTCAATCTCTGGGACGGCCGGCGCCACGCCATGCGGGTGCGCGGCAACGGCTATTGGGAAATCTTCGTGCCGGGCGCACGCGCCGGCGACAAATACAAATACGAGATCATCGGGCCGAACGGCCAGTTGCTGCCGCTCAAGGCCGATCCGGTGGCGTTCGCCGCCGAGCAGCGGCCGTCGACCGCATCGATCGTGGTCGATGCTGAACGCCTGCCGCAGCCGGTGCGGCTGGAGCACAATGCCAATGCACTATCGGCGCCGATGTCGATCTACGAGGTGCATCTCGGCTCATGGCGCAGGAAGCCCGAGGAAGGCGGTCGCTGGCTCACCTACCGGGAATTGGCCGAGCAGCTCCCGGCCTATGCCGCCGACTTAGGCTTCACCCACATCGAGCTGATGCCGGTGTCGGAGCATCCGTTCGACGGCTCATGGGGTTATCAGCCGACCGGCCTGTTCGCGCCGACGAGCCGGTTCGGGACGCCTGAGGATTTCGCGGCGCTGGTCGACGCATGTCATCGCAAGGGCATCGGCGTACTGCTCGACTGGGTGCCGGGCCATTTCCCCGACGACCCGCACGGGCTCGGCCACTTCGACGGCACCGCGCTCTACGAGCACGCCAATCCGATGCAGGGCCGCCATCTCGACTGGGGCACGCTCATTTACAACTACGGCCGCGTGGAGGTGTCTAACTTCCTGATGGCCAACGCGCTGTTCTGGCTCGATCGCTACGGTATCGACGGGCTGCGGGTCGATGCGGTCGCCTCGATGATCTATCTCGACTACAGCCGGCCGGCCGACGGCTGGATCCCGAACCGCTACGGCGGCCGTGAGAACGTCGACGCCATCGACTTCCTACGCCGCACCAACACGCAGGTGTTCGCGCGCCATCCGCAGGCCACGACCGTGGCCGAGGAATCCACCGCATGGCCGATGGTGTCGCGACCGGTGGACTGGGGCGGCCTGGGGTTCGGCTACAAGTGGAACATGGGGTGGATGCACGACACGCTGGACTACATGTCGAAGGAGCCGATCCACCGCCGCCATCATCACGGCAACATCCTGTTCGGCCTGCACTACGCGTTCTCCGAGAACTTCGTCCTGCCGCTGTCGCATGACGAGGTCGTGCACGGCAAACGCTCGATCCTCGGCCGCATGCCGGGCGACGAATGGCAGCGTTTTGCGAATTTGCGCGCCTATTACGGCTTCATGTTCGGCCATCCCGGTAAGAAGCTGATGTTCATGGGCTGCGAGTTCGGCCAGGACACCGAATGGAACCACGACCACAGCCTGCCGTGGCATTTGCTGGAGCAGCAAAAGCACCTCGGCGTGCAGCGTCTGGTCCGCGACCTCAACAAGCTCTACCGCGAGACGCCGGCGCTGCATCAGCTCGACTGCGACCAGGCGGGCTTCGAATGGCTCGTCACCGATGACACCAACCACAGCGTGTTTGCGTGGCTGCGCAAGGGCAACGACCCGAAGGCGCGCTGTCTCGTCGTGGTCAATTTCACGCCCGAAGTCCGGCGCAACTACCGCGTCCGCGTGCCGTTCGCCGGCCGCTGGCGCGAAGTGCTCAACACCGACGCCGCCCATTATGGAGGCAGCAACACCGGGAACGCCGGCGCTGTGTCCGCTGTTGTGACACCCGAAAGCCCGGAGCTGCACCTTGTCCTTCCACCGCTTGCTGCCGTCTATCTCATTCCTGAAGTCTGACCGGAGAATCTCCGCAGGCTCGCCGCATCCGCTCGGCGCCACCTGGGACGGCCGCGGCACGAACTTCGCGCTGTTCTCTTCGACCGCCGAAAAGGTCGTGCTCTGCCTGTTCGACAAGAGCGGAAGGAACGAGATCGATCGCGTCGTGCTGCCGGAGCGCACCGAGGACGTCTGGCACGTCTATTTGCCCTATGCCCAGCCCGGCCAACTTTACGGCTATCGCGTTCACGGTCCCTACGATCCGGAGGCCGGACACCGGTTCAATCACCACAAGCTCCTGATCGATCCCTACAGCAAACGGCTGGGCGGCCACTTCGCTTGGAGCGACGCGCATCTTGCGTACCGCGTCGGCCACAAGCGCGAGGACCTGTCGTTCGACCGCCGCGACAACGCGCGCTCGATGTGGAAATCGGTGGTGGTCGATCAGGCCCATACCCTGAGCGACGACCGGCGGCCGCATGTGCCGTGGGAAGACACCATCATCTATGAGGCGCACGTCAAAGGGCTGACGCAACTGCGCGAGGACATCCCGAAGGAATTACGCGGCACCTATCGCGGGCTCGCTGCGCCTGCAATGATCGAGCACCTGCACAAGCTTGGCGTCACCGCGATCGAGCTCCTGCCGATTCATGCCTTCGTCGACGAGCGCCATCTGCTGGAGCACGGCCTTCGGAACTACTGGGGCTACAACACGCTGACCTTCTTCGCGCCCGAGCACCACTATGCTGCCGACAACATCCAGAACGCGTTCCGTTCCACCGTCGCCGAGCTGCACAGCGCCGGCATCGAAGTGATCCTCGACGTCGTCTACAATCATACCGCCGAGGGCAATCATCTCGGCCCCACGCTGTGCTACCGCGGCATCGACAACTCCGCCTACTACTGGCTGGTCCCCGACAAGCCGCGCTTCTACGAAAACTACACCGGTACCGGCAATGCGCTGAAGCTCACGCATCCGCGCGTGTTGCAGATGGTCATGGATTCACTGCGCTACTGGTTCGAGATGTTTCACGTTGACGGCTTCCGGTTCGACCTCGCCAGCACGCTCGGCCGCACCCCCGAGTTCGATCCGCACGCAGCGTTCTTTGCCGCCGCCCGACAGGACCCGGTGCTCGCCAACGCCAAGCTGATCGCCGAGCCGTGGGACATCGGTCCCGGCGGCTATCAGGTCGGCGGATTTCCGCCGGGCTGGTCGGAGTGGAACGACGTCTACCGCCGGACGCTGCGGCGCTACTGGCGCGGCGACGGCAATCTGCTGGGCGATCTCGCCAGTGCGCTGACCGGCTCGGCGCCGCAATTCCGTCATGACGGGCGCGGACCGCAGGCCAGCGTCAATCACGTTACGGTCCACGACGGATTCACGCTCGCCGACCTCGTCAGCTACGAACACAAGCACAACGAGGCGAACCAGGAAGACAACCGCGACGGCTCCGACGACAACAACAGCCTCAACGGGGGCGTCGAAGGGCCGACCGACGATCCATCCATCCTCGAACGACGCCGGCTGCTGCGGCGCAATCAACTGGCCTCGCTGCTGCTGGCGCAAGGCGTTCCGCTGATCCTGGCGGGCGACGAAGCCGGCAACTCCCAGGACGGCAACAACAACTCTTATTGCCAGGACAACGAGATCGGCTGGGTGAAGTGGTCATGGCTGGGAAAAGACGACGACATGACGGAGTTCGTCGGCGGGCTGACGCGGCTGCGCCAGCGCTTTCCGCAACTTCGGTCGCGACACTGGCTGGAAGGAAAGAAATCGGATGGCTCGCACGATGTGTTATGGCTGCGTCCTGACGGCGAGGAGATGAAGGAAGAGGACTGGAATTTCGCTGAGGGGCGTTTCCTCGCCTATGTGCTGGCCGCCGAAGACGACGGCGAGCCGCTGTTCATTGTTTTCAACGCAGCCGAGAACGGCGTCGATCTCACGTTGCCCAAGTGGCAGGATGTCGCAAGCTGGTCGCGTGTGCTCGACACCGCCGCCAATTCAGTTCTGGCAGAACAAAAGGCCGAGCCCTCCGGCGCCAAGCTGATCGCCTCGCCTATCTCGATCCTAGCCTTTGCGGGCAAGCGATGATCGAGGGCAACCCCTTCGGGCCGTTGATCACCCCGGAGAACGTCATCTTTCGGCTCTGGGCGCCCGGCGCCAAACGCGTCGAGCTTCTGGTGCATCACCAGACCCACGAGATGCGTCGCTCCGACGACGGCTGGTTCAAGCTCACCATCCCGGGCGCGCGCCCCGGCGACCGCTATCGGTTCCGCATCGACGGCGAGATCGAAGTGCCGGACCCGGCATCGCGCTTCCAGCCCGACGACGTCCACGGCCCGAGCGAGGTGATCGATCAGCGCTTATGACTGGAAGACGCGCGGCTGGATACGGCCGGTCGTGGCACGAATGCGTTTTTTTGGAGCTTCATGTCGGAACGTTCACCGAGGCCGGCACGTTCCGCGGCGTCATCGACAAGCTCGACCACCTCGCGGCGACGGGTATCACCGCGATCGAGCTGATGCCGGTCGCGGATTTCTTCGGGCGCTGGAACTGGGGTTACGACGGCGTTCTGCTGTACGCCCCCGACAGCGCCTATGGCCGGCCCGACGACCTCAAGGCGCTGGTCGATGCGGCGCACCAGCGCGGGCTGATGGTGTTCCTCGACGTCGTCTACAATCACTTCGGCCCGGAGGGAAATTATCTCGGGCGCTATGCGCCGCAGTTCTTTTCGCCGGCCAACACGCCCTGGGGCAACGCCATCGACTACAGCCGGCCGGAGGTGCGCCGGTTCGCGGTCGAGAATGCGCTCTATTGGCTCGGCGACTTCCGCTTCGACGGCCTGCGGCTCGATGCGGTGCATGCGATCGCCGAGCCCGGTCGCACCACGCTGCTGACGCGAGTTGAGCGACGCTGTTGGCACGCTCGCCGCCCAGACCGCGCGGCACATCCATCTTGGTGCTGGAAAACGACGCCAACCAGGCAAGCCTGCTCGATCCGCTCACCGATCCGCCGGGCGGCAAATACCGCGCGCAATGGAACGACGACTATCATCACGCCTTCCATGTGCTGCTGACCGGCGAGACCGCGGGCTACTACGGCGACTATCGCGACGCGGCGCAGCATCTCGCGCGGACGCTCGCCGAAGGGTTTGCCTATCAGGGCGAGCCGTCGCCGCACCGGGGGGGCGAGCAGCGCGGCGAGCCGAGCTTCGGCCTTGCCGGCCACGGCCTTCGTCAATTTTCTGCAGAACCACGACCAGATCGGCAACCGCGCGCTGGGCGAGCGGCTGTCGGTGCTGGCGCCGCCGGCGGCGCTGGAGGCGGCGCTTGCCGTCACGCTGCTCGCGCCTGCGCCGCCGCTGATGTTCATGGGCGACGAATGGGGCACGCGGCGGCCGTTTCCGTTCTTCTGCGATTTTCAGGGCGAGCTTGCCGACGCGGTCCGCAACGGGCGGCGAAAAGGAGTTTGCCGAGGCGTACCAGCAGCGCAGCGAGGACGTGCCCGATCCACTGGCGAAGCAGACCGTGTTCCGGCGGCCACGCTCGATTGGCCGGCGGTCGACCGGCCGCCCCATGCCGGGCGGTTCGATCTGGTGAAGCGGCTCTCGGCGGCGCGGAAAAGCTTCGTCGTCCCGCGCCTGCCGCACTTCGGCCCGGCCCAGGCACGGCGAAATTCGACGGCACGGTCTGATCGCGCGGTGGGAGTTCGACCCAGCGGCGAAACGCTGGCGCTCTTGGCCAACCTCGGCGGCAAATCGCAGCCGCGGCCAGAGACGTTCCGGCCCGGCGAGCCGGTCTGGGGGTGGCGCGCCGCCGGACCTGCTGCCACCGTGGTCGGTCTATGCCGCGATCGAGGCGCGGTAGCGCCGTGGCTACTCCCGCTCTCCACCTATCGATTGCAGCTCCGCAAGGAGTTCGGCTTCGACGATGCCGCCCGCGTCGTGCCCTATCTCAAGTCGCTCGGCATCACGCCACGTCTACACCTCGCCGTTCTTCACGGCGCGGCCAGGCAGCACCCACGGCTACGACGTGGTCGATCACCGCGCGCTCAATCCGGAGTTCGGCGGCGAAGCGGGCTTCGCGCGATTGAGCGCTGCGCTGAAGGATGCCGGCCTCGGCCTCATCCTCGACTTCGTGCCCAACCACATGGCGGTCGGCTCCGGCAACGCCTGGTGGATGGACGTGCTGGAGTGGGGCTCAGAAATCGCCGCGCGCGGCGGCGTTCGACATCAGCTGGGAGCTGCTGCCGTACCGACCCGGCGGCGGCGTGCTGCTGCCGGTGCTGGGCAAGCCCTACGGCGAGGCGCTGACCGGCGGCGAGATTGCACTCCGGTACGACGCCGCCACCGGCAGCTTCTCGGCTTGGTATTTCGACCAGCGCTTTCCGATCAATCCGCACCGCTATGCCGACATCATCAAGACCGTGGTGGCGGCGGCGCATGCGACAGACGAGCCGGCCGGACGCGTGCTGCTCGCGCTTGCCGACGCCAATGCGCGGCCGGGCCGGCCGTCCTATGCGGCAGGCGCCGGAGCTGATGCAACGGCTGGCCGGCATCGACGACGCCGCGCCGATCATCGAGCGCGGGCTCGTCGCCTATCGCGCCGACCACGAGGCCGGCGTCAGCGCGCTGCATCGGCTGCTGGAGCGACAGCACTATCGCCTCGCCGACTGGCGGCTCGCGGTGTCGGGCATCAACTACCGGCGCTTCTTCGACATCAACGAGCTGGCCGGGCTCCGGGTCGAGGACCCGCGGACGTTCCGCGACATGCACGAGCTGGTCGCGCGGCTCGTCGCCGCCGACCAACTGCAGGGGCTGCGGCTCGATCACATCGACGGGCTGCTCGACCCGATGCAGTATACGAGGCGCCTGCAGCAGTTGATCCGGCGCATCCGCGGCGGCGCGCGCAAGTCGTTCTATGTGGTGGTCGAGAAAATCCTCGCCGACGGCGAGACGATGCCGGCGTTTCCGGGTGTCGCCGGTACCACCGGCTATGAATGGCTCAACACCATCTCGCGGCTGCTGGTCGATCCGGCCGGCCGCGACAGGCTCGACGCGCTGTGGCGCGAGAACGCGCCGGCGCAAGCCGATTTCGAAGCGGTGCTGCAGAACGCCAAGCTCCGCGTGCTCGACACCATCATGGCGAGCGAGTTCAGCGTGCTGGTGCAGTTGCTCACTCGCATCGCCGCCGGTCATTTCAGCACGCGGGATTATTCCGCCGACCGGCTCCGCGAAGCCTTGCGGCTCTATGTGCTGGAGTTTCCGCTGTACCGCACCTACGTGACGGCGGCCGGCTGCTCCGCCCATGACCGCGCCATCATCGAACGCACCATCGCGGCGGCGCGGCGGCGCTGGCAGGGCACCGACGCCGACATCTTCAATTTCCTCCGTGACGCGCTGACGCTCGACCTGATCGGCAACGGCCTGCCATACAGCCGGCCGCGGGTGCGCAACTTCGCGCTGAAGATGCAGCAGTTCACCGGGCCGATGGCGGCGAAGTCGCTGGAGGACACCGCGCTCTATCGGTATCACGCGCTGCTTGGGCTGAACGAGGTCGGCGGTGAACCCACATTGCCGACACTTTCGGTGAACGATTTTCACGAGCGCATGGCGCGGCGGGTCAAGCAGTCGCCGCATGGACTGACGGCGACCGCGACGCACGACACCAAGCGTGGCGAGGACGCGCGGGCCCGCATCCTGGCGCTGTCGGAATGTCCCGAGCTGTGGGCGCAGCACGTCGCCGACTGGCGGCGGCAGAACGCGGGCTTCGTCACGCCCCGACAACGGCGCGCGCAGCCCCAGTCCCGGCCACGAATACATGCTCTATCAGACGCTGGTCGGCGCGTGGCTGCCCGGCGCGATCGACAACGATTTCACTCAGCGGATCGAGGACTACGCCATCAAGGCGGCGCGAGAGGGTAAGCTTGAGACCAGTTGGCTCAATCCGGATGAAGAGTATGAAAACGGCCTACGCGGATTTGTCCGCGCTGTGCTCGATCGCGATCGCGCCGGCGGGTTTCTCGAATTCGTTTGAGAATTTTGCACGCCGCATAGCATTGCTCGGCGCGCTGAACAGCCTCACGCAGCTTGTGCTCAAGACGACGATGCCGGGCGTGCCGGATTTCTATCAGGGCACCGAGACCTGGGATCTGTCGCTGGTCGATCCCGACAACCGCCGTCCGGTCGATTTCGCGGCGCGCCAGGCAGTGCTCAGCCAGCACCGCGCCGGACTGGACCGATCTCGCGTACTTCATGGATCGATGGACGGATCAAGCTTGCGCTGACCCACCGGCTGCTGGAGCTGCGGAACGAGCGGCCGGCGGTGTTTCTCGATGGCGCCTACGAGCCCGTCGAGGTCATCGGGCCGCGATCGCGAGCACATCGTGGCGTTCCGCCGCTCGAGGGGCCACGACCGCGTGGTGGTCGCGGTCGGCCGGCACTTCGCCCGCCGGACCGATTTCGGCCAGCACTGGCCCAACCGCGAGTGGCAGGCGGAACTCAGCCTCGACCTGCGCCATCGCCAGGGCCTGCGCGATGCACTCGGCGGCGGGGGGGAATGCCATAGTCTGAAAATTTCACAACTGTTCGCCGTGCTGCCGGTCGCGGTGCTGCGGAATTGAGCGACGGTTTCATCTGGAACCTTGTGCGGCTCTGGGGCCTTTCCGACAGAGGAGGCGATCCATGAAACGACCCAGGAAAGAAGACCTCACCGAGCGCAGGGAGCGCGAATTCGACGCGATCACATTTCTCCTGGCGGGCGTGCTGTCCGCAATCGTTCTGGGCGCAGTCGGGTACGGCATATTCAACTCATCGAAAGGTGTCGTCGCGACCATTCCGACAAGGACGGAAATTCCAGCGCGGCAAAATCCAGAGCAAGCAGAAAGGCCATCCAACCCGAGCGCCGTCACCACTGGCGCAAGATGAACTCGAGCCCGGTGCGAGTGGAACCGATTGCCATCCCGCCGGTTTAGTTCTGCGGCGACGAGGAGGCTGATCCATGACCGCGTCACAACATGCCGATGAGCCGGTCCGGGCCGTGGTGCGAAAATCCCTTTGGCTGCCGGCGCTGGAACAAGAACTGAAATCCAGGGTGGGTTGGGCGGACGAAGCGGTCAGTCCGTTCGCGGGCAAGCGCCGGCCGGCGCCAGCCGAGCCAAAAATCTCGCCCAAAGCCGTCCGTACGGAAACAACGCCCCGGGCTGCCTAGCGGCCTGCATGGACCCGGACTCACCTGGGCTCAGCTGTCACCAGCCGCCGCGCCGCGATTTCTTCAAACTGCGCTTCGGTTGTGAAGCCGTGACCACATAGGTCGCACGTCCACCGGTAAGTGATTGCACCGCCCATCACGTCCGCACCTTCGGCTGCAAAAACCGTCTCGCGGCAGTTCGGACAGGTCTGACAGCCCAAGAAATAAACGGGTGGCGACTTTTCAAATCGTTCGACTGACATGGCGTTTCCCCAGCGTGGCTTTTCGGATTTTTAGACAAGAATTTTTGACAAGACTATGACCACCGCGCCGCAGCAATTACATGAACCGCCAATTAATTTAGGATCCACATGTCATGACCGACCAAGGCCCCTAGTCATTTGTCGCCAGTGGCCCAGCAATGGTTCAAACAAATTATTTTCGACTACGAACTGGAGTCCCAGCATGTGCGACTCCTGACGCGTGCTGCGAGGCGTGGGACCGTGGTGTGCAAGCGCGTGAGCCTTGGCCGAACACGGCCTGACATTCCTAGATCGGTTCGGATCGCCACATGCGCGCCCCGAAGTAGCCATCGCCCGCGATGCCACGATTGCCGTGGCCCGTCTATGCCGCGAGTTGGACTTGGACGCCGACGCGATCGCATTGCCGGCGCGGGCGCCGGCATTACCCAGCAATAGGACAATCTAAATGGCAGTCAAACGCCGGAAATCTAAACGCAAGACACCGATCGCCGAAGCCGAACGGGCTTGGCTGGTAGGCGATCGTGAAAATGATGGCTTCTGTCATTCGCAAAACCCAGTGACGATGACTACCAAGCGAGGCTATGGCGCGATCACGGCGACCATGTTCGCTTTAATTGGGAGTCTGGATGGCCACGACCGGTTGAGCGTATACGGCGAGCGGTGCGGGCTATCCACGTCACGCGCAAGTAAAGGCGTCGGCTTTTTGTCGCTCAAAAAGAGCGCAGTAACAAAGCCCACAAAGGCCCTCGCGGAAATAAAACTCGCGATCACAGTATTCGATCAAATGGCCGTAAGCGCAGCGGTAGTCATTCAATCGCGCTGCGCGCCTCCAAACTTCCTCATTGGCTTCTAGTCGGTGCTTTTCGTACCCCATCACCACCTCCCTATCCACACACCGACACAGGCTCAACTGCGATTTTGGCAGCAATGAGAACTCCCGCTTAACTGCCGCACTACCGTACTACCGCCGAATCGCGCGCCGGCGCAGCGGCTAGCACCACCAGCGGCAAGTCCGCTTAGTGCAGTAGGCGACATCAGCGGGCTATTCGCCGTGTTTCATGGGCGTGTGTCTGGGCTTGCGGGTCCAGCAGCACTTGAGCCAAGCTGACAGTCCAGCGTTAACGCGCAGCAATGTAGGCATCGCGCAGGACGTTGGTCTCAAGCTCCAGATCATCCAGACGATTTTTGACCACGTCGCCGATGCTGATCATGCCGGCGAGCTTGCCGTCATGGATGACCGGCATGTGGCGCACGTGGTGCCGGGTCATCAGGTTCATCACGCGAGAGACAGTTTCGGCCGGGGATACGGTGATTGCTCCATGTTGCATGATTTCGCTCACAGGCATCGATGTGGCAATCTCGCCGTAGCGAGAAATCGCGTGAACGATTTCACGTTCGGAAATGAGACCAAGAACTGCATTGCCGCGCGTTACAACGAGAGCGCCGATATTTTTTGCACGCAGCCAGTCCGCCGCTCTCTTGACGCTAACTTCCGGGGCTATTGTTGCCACGTCGGTTCCCTTTTTCCTCAGAATGCTTTCCACGGACATAGTATCCTCCAGTCGTGGCCGTCCTCGCCCCGGCTACAAGATCAATGGCGAGCGGCTTTTTTTCCGAACGCTGACGATCCAAACACATGAGCTGGCTACCAGCCGCCGATGCCCGCTTGTACTCCAGAAGCCGATATCCTCCACGATCTCAATGTTTACCCGGCCGGCTTCACCGCGGCGCTGTGCTACACCGCGACCGACGCCAGCCTCGACCTTGCTGCTACGCTCGACCAGACCACAGCAGCAGTGCTGCTCGCGAGGGCGGCGACGAGTGCGATTGCGGCAAGGGCGGTAAGCGAGTAGTGGAGCTTGCAGGCATGCAATTCTCCCTTGCTCAGCATTGGTATCTTAGCACACCGCCGACATCCGGTCGCTATTTTTAATGTGCCGCGCGTCTATTGGGGTTTCGAGCCCCTTTTGCGCTAAATCAATGACTCCCAATGGCAGCTATCCAATATTTGCGGTCTCTCGCATGGAGTTGATTGCCATGAGCGAAAAAGAGAAAGCGAAAAGTGAAATTCAAATTCTGCGGAATGCCTTCGAAGGCATGAAAGGTCGTCAGCCGAGATCTGATCAGGAGTTAAAAGAGTGGCTCGCCACTGATGAAGGTAAGGAAGCAACGATGTTCGAAGTCCACATCTGTTTCACGCTTCGGCGAAATTGGACGCGCTTGACGACCACTTTTTGCAGATCGAGCGGCAAATTTAGTTATCGGTGCTTGCCGATGTCCGCTTTTGTTCAAAAGCGGACATCGGTGGCTCAAATTGCGATGTCCGCTATACCCCCAAAAGCGGACATGGATCAGAGCGCTGGATGTCCGCTAAGTACCAAAGGCGGACATTGATGGGCTTCGCGGTCCGTTGACGGGACGTTTTAGTCTTCGACAGGAACTATGTCGCATTCCAAGTATTTAAGCTCATGCCTGCAGCTCTTTGGTTGGTTTGCCGATGCGCGTCTGGAAAGATATTTTGGTTGTCCATGCTGACTGCTAACCGACTGCGCAAAGTCCTTAGTTACGCCCCTACAACCGGGATATTTCGGTGGAAGGTAAGCGCTAGCACTCGCGCTCCTGTTGGCACTATCGCTGGGGCGAAAAATGGGAGGGGTTACCGTCAAATTCGCTTTGATGGTCGACCTTATTCAGCAAGTCGTCTGGCTTGGCTCTATATGACCGGCAAGTGGCCGAACTCCGAAATCAGCTATCTCAACGGTAAGCCGTCTGACACGAGATGGGCAAACCTTCGGAAAGCAACATCGTCGTCAAATCGCAATCGCCCTAAGAGAAAATAGCTAAAGCTTTTGCGGCTAGAGCAGTCAGAAGATCATGTCCGCTTCGCCTCCGAAAGTAGACCTCCGCTAGCGCTAGCTCAATGTCAGCTATGGGTCAAAAGCGGACATGACAGCCCCTAGTCGCAATGTCCGCTATACCCCAATAGCAGACGTGGATCAGAGCGCGTTGAGTGTCCGCTTTGTACCAATAGGCGACATCGGGCTGGAATCTAGTTTGATGACGCCTGGGCTTGCGCTTGCACCCGCACGGGCAGCGTAACGAAGAAGGTCGATCCTTGTCCTACCTGTGACTTTATCCTGCGTCGCAGGGGTTCAAAGCTGGACCGGCGCACCGTCCCGGAGGCGATCATACCGGAATACTACCGGCAGTTCGCAAAAAAACCACACCAGGACGCTACGCGGAAAAAATCAGGCAACGGGGAGACATGATGGCAGATTTCGATTCAACCCAATGGCTCATCTTCATTGCTGGAACTTTCGTTTCGGTGATCAGCGGCTCGATCTTGATACTGGCGTTGTACTTCAGAATTCATAAACCGAGATGATATCGATAATACAGACGAGTCGAATGGACCAGAGTTGGCAGTGTCGAGGCGTCGGCCGCAAACATACCGGTAAAAAAAAGGCCGGGTCTTATAGAGGCAGTATTTTGCCATGTCTGCCTTAGCCCCAAACGCAGACATCCGACGGACGTGCTGGGATGTCAGCTAAGTGCCAGTACCGGACATCCAACTGGTTATTCGATTAGCTTACACACACGTGCTTATTGAGCGAGCGCCTGACTACCTATTCAATCACCTCGTCAGCGCGGTCAGCCGTGACTGGTAACGGCACGAGTCATCGCGTTGGCGTTCTTGAGATTGATCGTGAAGGATGATTGGCGGGCCTTTGTCATGCCATCCTGGACAGCGGCAATGTAAAGCGAAACGCCGCGCCTCCCGCCGCGAGATTCTCAGCCCAGATCTTCCCGCCGTACGTCTCGACGATGGTACGCGCAATCGACAGGCCGAGACCGGTCCCCTGTTGCTTGGTCGTATAGAACGCGTCAAAAATCATCGGCAATCGGTCATTCTGGATTCCAGTGCCGGAAATCGGCGATCGACACTTCGGCAATCGAGTCCGTGGCCATCGTGGTATGGATCTTCATCCTGCCGCTGCCTGGCTCGCAGTGCTGCATGGCGTCCAGGCCGTTCATCGCAAGATTCAAAATGACCTGCTGCAAGTGAATCTTGTCGCCACGCACCAGCAGGGAGCCATCGAACTGATGCGCATCGACCTCAATCTCTCTTTTCAAGGCTTCCGAGCGAACGATGTTGAGTGTTTCGCGAACCACCTCATTGAGATCGAATTCCAAGAACTCGCTCTCGCCTCGTTTCAGCAATCCGCGCAGGTGAGCAATAATGTCCGCAGCCCGTTGGTCATCCTTAAGGATATTGACGAGAATCTCCTCGACCCGGTCGATGTTGGGCGGGTTGGCCTTCAGGTAAAGGGAGGCCGCTTCGGCATAACTCCGGATCGCGCCCAATGGCTGATTCAGCTCGTGGGCGACAGACGCTGAAAGTGCACCAGCCATCGCGATGCGGTTCAGATGCATGACCTCCAATAGTCGCTGCCGCAAATCCGCTTCTGCCCCACGGCGACGACGGCGTTCGAGATATAGCCAAGCTATGACCGCCGCTTGGAGCAGCAGCACAACAAAGATAGCGGTGATATGCCAACGGTATAGCTCCCACGTACTAGCCTCACGAAAGCTGACTTGGCTGCCAGGTGGTAACCTAGTTTCGCTGATGTTCCAGCGCTTGAGCTGGCGCCAATCGACCCTGTCCGCACGGCCGTTGGTCGGTCGCGGCGTCAACTTTGACGGATCGCCGCCAGCGAGAATTTCGAGCGCGAGATCTGCGACCTCGACGCCCATGACGTCAAACAGTTCCACATGGCCGCCCAGAACGCCCCGCTGATGCAGTGTCTGTACTGGAGAATAAACGGGAGCCGAAGCAGCGCCGGCAATCTCGGCAGCAACATCGGGTGCAACGAACAAGCGACCTGTCCCGTCGGCGCCCACCGTCAACAGTATGACGACCGTGTCACGTGGCAGCCCTTTGAGGTTGTTGAGCAGGTCTTCGTGCGGGAGGCCGACGAGATAAGTGACATTAAGTCTTTGCTCGTACGGCGCAAGCTGACGGCGCGCGATTTGAGCGGACTGGCGGTCGAAATCGGACGCTCCGGCGACGATCACCACACGGTTGGCTGTGGGTTGCAGCCGCTGGGCCAGTTCCAATGTCTCGGTAATGTCGAACTCAAGAACAATACCGGTGACATCGCTCGGTGGATTGAAACCGGTAAGTCTGGCGCGCGATGTACAGCAAAAAACCACCGGCGCGGTAAAGCCTAATTCCTGCCGGCCTTTTAAAACGAACTCTAGTGCTTGCGCACCCAAGGCCAGCACAAGGTCTGGCTTCCGGTCGCGGTATTTGTCCGCAAGATAGCGAACCGTGCGAACCTCATGCGGTTGCTCGGCGAAGCGGCTCAGATCGAGAAAGTCGGTGTACAGCTCCAGACTGTTACCGGCGCGTTCGGTGAACCGTTTTCTGGCTGCCTCACCCGCAACAACACTGGCGAGAAACAAGTTATTGTAGGGATACAGCATGAGGACGCGCTGTTTTCGTTCCTGCGCGTCGGCGGGCTTTCTTTCACCTAAAACGATTGATCCGACGGATAATAGCAACGTGAGCGCAAAACGAAGCCAGGACGCACGAAGGAAGCCACCCGGCTGTTTCAATCTCGGCGCAGCCGGATGTCGATCTCGTTGAACCAGCCTCGACTGAACAACCATTCAACGGGCCTTGAAATCGCTTCGTTCATTCAAAGAATTTCTGCAATCGAATAAATGTAAGTTTAGTTTAGCTTGTCTTTAAAGCTGCTGAAATGCCGTCGAATCCCGTTTCCCTAAGTACGGCAGCGATGCCACTTAAGGAAATTCGCACGTAGACACTTTGCGCAAAGGTCCGCTTTTGGGTTGATGGCGCGCTGTCTGGAAGACAACGTTGATGTCCGCTTCTCTAATCGGCCGGTTGGGGTCAAGCGCTTTCAGACTATCCACCGCTGCAGTGTCGATGTCGCTCGCGGGCTCGTGCTTCTCTCCGGAATCGGCACCAAGGCCCTTCCATCATGGGATTCGAGGACGAGGCGGAACGATCTATTGGGCGGCCTTGCCGTCGAGACTAACGGCAGGTCCAAGCGGACATACGAACTCACCTCATCCATCGTCCCGCGAGGGACATCATTCCACCGCTCGGTGGAGTTCGAGTTTTCCTCCTATCGGATTTGATCCTGCACGGTTGTCATGCGCTGCGGCGGCTTGTTCGCGGGTCCACCGGAACTCGGTGCCGTCGACCCAGATGCGATGCATGATCACGGCCAGCCGACGGGCCAGGGCGACGATCGCCTTTTTCAGGCCGCGGCGCCTGGCGATCTGCATCGCCCAGGCCTTGAGCCATGACCATTTCGTCGAGCGCACCAGCATGATGTGGGCCGCTTCGTAGAGCATCACCCGCATCATCTCGTCGCCGCACCGCGATATTCCACCGGTTCGGTCGACTCTCGCCCGATTGATACTTGGAGGGCGTCAGTCCAAACACCGCCCCGACCGCCTTGGAGTTTCGAAAGCGGGCCGGCACATCGACGGTGGCGCGATAGGTCAGCGCCACCACCGGGCCGACACCGGGGATCGTCATCAGGCGCCGGCACACATCATCGTCCCGGACGATGGCCAGCAGGCGGCGGTGCAGGATGCCGATCTGCTCGCGAAGCGCCCGCCGGACAATGAGCAGCGGTTCGACCAGCACGGCCAAGTCGGGGAGGTTCTCGACAAGCTCCTTGATGCGCGCCTCGAACTTCACCGTCCCCACCACGCCCACCTTGAGGCCGAAGTTGCGCAAGGTGCGCGCGCAGGTCGTTCTCGATGGCGATCGCCTTCGACTGCAGCAGCTTGCGGTGCGTCAGCAGCATCCGCAGCTTCTGACTGCGCAGCGTCTTCACATGCACCGGACGATAAAGCCCCGCCCGCATCATCTGCGCGATGCCACGCGCATCGTTGCGGTCGGTCTTGTTGATCTGCGCCTTCAGCGCCGCCCGCATGTGCCGCGTCTCGACGCAGATCACCGGCAGGCCTGCTTCGGCGAGAGCGCTGAACAGCCATTGCGACAGCGGTCCGGCTTCCAATCCAATCCGCTTGAAGCGGTAGGCGGGGTTCGTCAGCACCGCCAGCAAAGCGTCAGGCTCGCTCGCAACCTTCACTTCCCGAACGATCTTGCCCGTGTCATCCACAATGCAGACGCTGGTCTCCTTGACCGAAACGTCCAGTCCAGCAAAATGCTCCATGCTGCGCTTCTCCTTCTGATGCTTGAGGCCCGTTCACACGGTGACCTCGTTTCACCATCAGCCTGAAGCGCAGCACCCAAATCTTCAGCTATCCACAAGCTGCCGGCCGATTACCCCATCTTTGGGTCAATAGCCGACATGACAGCCCTGATTCGCTATGTCCGCTATACCCCCAAAAGCGGACATGGATCAGAGAGCGTTTGAATGTCCGTTAAGTGCCAAAAGCAGACGCCACCAACTACTCGATCACCTGGTCTGCACGCGCGAGCAACGCGCGAGCAACGCGCCCGGCACCGTGGCAAAGCGTAGACGCAAAAAAGGTGCCGAACTTGGTGTCTCGGCACCCTTATCGCCCTAGCCATACACGGCAGGCTAATTCAAGCTCAAGCGGGCGTTCCCGCCTTCAAAAGTTAGAACCGCCAGTTCATGCCCGTCAGAACCATATTTGCGTTGGTTTTGACGTTACCCGAAAATCCTCCGCTTGCTATAGCAGGGACAGGGATGGTGACGCCGTGGGTGCCGAAATCCGCATAGTTGTATTCAAGGAATACGGACCAATTCGGGGCGAGCTTGTATTCAGAACCGGCGCCGACCGTCCAGCCGGTACGGGTCTTGCTGGCTTCACCGACTTGAACGCCGAAAGGATTAAAGAGCTGCACATCTGCATTGCGTGCG
>CAWJGY010000004.1:0-69707 GCA_963842645.1 uncultured Alphaproteobacteria bacterium
CCGACGAGGTGATCGAATAGCGATACTTTTTGCTACGGTGCGAATTGTCGCGACTGGCACTTAGCGGACATTGAAGGCCAGCCGCCTGATGTCAGCTTTCGGGGGTATAGCGGACATCGCGACTGAGGGCTGTCATGTCCGCTTTTGACCCGAAGCGGCCATCGAGTAGCCAACAAATTACAGCTTGGTCGCCGCGCGAGAGAGAAGCTTCCAGTCCGCGCCCTGTTTTTGCCAGTTCATCAGAACGTGAAGTTTGGTCGTGCTTTTTTTGCCATCGGCGATCGCTTCGCTTTCGCTCACCCAGTTGAACCGCACGATTGCGGCGGGGCCGACGATGCTAATCTTGGGATCCTGATACGCGAGCGACAACGCTTTTGCATTTCTATTTGTGGTGGCGTTCTTAATGAACGTCGCCTTGTCCTCGACCCTGGCATCGGAGTGGCCGTAGCTGAGCTCCGTTGCGCACAGCACATCCAACCCTTTGGCATCGAGCGTGAACTGCGCCACACGGAAAGCTTCGACGTTCTTCGCCACGGCATCTTCATCCGCCGAACCAGCGAAGGCAGGCACGATGCCCAGAAACCCAATGGCAAGAGCTGGCAAGACCAATTGACGACGATCGATTTGCATCGGTTCCTCCCGTTTTCCGTTCGAAGTAGTGTTGCAGGCACGCTGTTTTTTGTCGAGCACACGCCTTCGCCCAGCCATGTCGGGTTCAGGAGTAGAGCAGACATTCCATGGCGCGAGCCTGTAAATTCTCGCCTTCGCCAGCACCCCCCGTCTGATCGGCAAGCCACAACGCAAACACCGCTGGGCCATTGTGCGCGCGGCAAAACGTGTCGCCGTTCGTGTCAGACGCGACCGGCTCGGCGTTGTATTCCGGGCTAAGTAGCGGCCTTCAATGCATGCACAAGAGCATACAAATCACGCCAAATGCGCTGATGACCGACACGGAGCCGACGGTGAACAAAATCCAATCCGGCATAACGCCTCCGTTTTGCAAACGAATGCATTACCGCAAATTACCGCATAGCTGTACTGGACCTGAGGATAGTCAAAAGCAACCCGCGAGCCTGCGCTGATAGCGGCGGAATTGCGCCTTTAATGACTGGAACGGCCCGCGCGCCGTAACTGAGCGGGGATCGTTGCTGGCCGGATGCACGCCGCTACGGAGTGGCCAGGAAGACACAACCGCGCTTGAATTAACCACAGTGGATGAACTTGATTGCGACGGTTACAGGACCGCCTACGCTGCAAGGTCGGGCGGGGGCCCTCGCCGTCTCATTGTGAGGAGTAATCTCGATGAAAGCCCTCATTCTTGCGACCGCTATAGCAGTAGGCTTTGCCAGCTACGGCGGCGCGGCTGAGGTCAAGAAGGATACCAAGAAGGCTCCGGCGGTTTCGGCAAAGGCTATGACCGACAAGGAAATGGACACGGTGACCGCAGGCAGCTTTATGGTTGTTCTTCCGCCTGCCTCCCTGCCAGCAGCTGCTTCAGGAAGGGCTTTCTCGTATAATCTCTTCATCGGGAAGCAAGCGTCGGGCCCAAGTCCTAGCGGCGTCGTCTTCTATAGTTGCTTCATTGCAACGACGCAGGTCTTGATGGCGGACGGATCAAGCCGTCCCATCTCTGCCGTCAATATCGGCGATCAGGTTCTCGGTGAGAACGGCGAAGTCAACCGTGTTGTCGATATCGAAAAACCGGTCTTGGGAAATCGTAAGCTCTACGCATTCAACCACGGCCCGGCTTTTGTGACCCCAGAACACCCCTTTATGACGCGCGCGGGCTGGAAGTCGATGTCACCGGAAGCAACCTTTGCTGAAAATAATCGTTTCTTGGTTTCTGCACTCGAAGTCGGCGATGAACTTGTCAAGCTGGAGGCCGTCACTACGCGGACCAAGCCCATGTCCGTCGCATTTCGCGCATCGGCGCAGGCATCGTTAGTTCAAGTTGAGATTCAAACAAAATTCTCACCGCTGGAATCAGCGGTTGCGCAGGACGGTGATCCATCGATGATCGTCTACAATTTGCGCCTGGATGGAAATAACACTTATTTCGCGGACAACTATCTGGTTCACAACAAATAAATGCAACAGAGCCAGGGCCGTCCTTCGGGGCGGCCCTTTTGCTTTTAGGGCTATTAGCACGCCCGGCGATGAACACCTGGTGACGCCTGATCCTCGTCTTTCATCCCGCCGTACTGCTTCAGCCATTATCGTCATGATGGAGGATGTCGGACGGGCTAGGGCGCGTGGCCTGTTTGGCGAAACACTGTAGAGATTTGCGGTTGCGCTGTGGCGGATGTTGCGGACTTGGCGGACGTTCGGCGCGCGTGCCATTCTCGGATGGCATCGGGCGGGGATTTTTATGCGCTGGATCACCCTTCGATCATTTGGTAATTCGCGCGCAGTTCAACTGTCCGTGCTGTTTCCTTTGATCGGCTATCTCATCCTATTTAACGATGAGGTCGCGCGCTTCCTCAGCATGGGAGCGTTGAACCGTCCCGGCACTCGGCTGAATTTTTTCGAAGTGCGGTGGAAAGCAAAACTCTATTTCGTCTATTTCGGGTTGATGGCGCTCGGGATCGGCTCCGCGATCTATCAAATACGCTGCCCTTTCATAATCAAAAAACATGCCGACGCTGCCGACTATGTACGAGTTGATGGCGACACGATGAGCGATGCGCAGATATCGGTCATAGCCCACATCGTGAGAACGCAACACGATACCAGCGCTCCGCTCGACGAGCACCGAGCGGATGTGATGAGGCGTTGGTACCGCGAAAACTCAATGGCTCACCCAATTTCGCGGTACGCGGTGAGCGTGCATTTCATCGCCGGAACGGCGATTTTGGCTATCCCTTCGATTCTCGCGGCCATCAAGATTATTGCACTAGGTCTGAGGCGACTTTGAATGAGGGCAGCAATGCGCGACAACGAGGGCTTCGACATCCTGCACAACGGCGTGCCCCGCACCTTCCGAGACATGAAGGCGACGGCCTACGAAGCCGCCCGCTACGCCAAGAGCAAGGCCAAGGGCGACATCATCGAGATCATTGATCGCGCGACGGGTACTAGGATCGTCATGCTGGAGGATGGCCGGACGGGTTAAGCCGTCAGGGCTTATGTAATGTCAGCGGCCTTGTACCCCAAGCCGGCCTGACATCGATCCGCCGGCTCCCGCACTTGCCGCACACCATGCGCGGCTCGAATGACTTCACCGCTAGGTGCCCCGGCTGATCGTCCACGTTGATCTCCGCCCGATGAGTACAATCGAGACAGTTAACCAGCAGCGCCCGCACCCCATTCTCTCGCATGTTGGCGAGATCCATCGGCGGGCCGGTGTACTCATCGAAGGGGGGCATCATCCCAGAATACAGTTTTCCTGAATTGCGTTCCGCCCGCTTTTTCTCGTGGTTGGCCCCTCAATTCAGTGCAGTGCGCTCCTCGCCCGCATCCATTTCGACGCGCCCGGCCAGCATCGCGCGGCCTTCCGGCGGCAACCGTCCCATGTCGCAAGCATGTCGCGCGGAGCGGCCGTAGTTTTATGATAGGCGTTGGAATCGTGCGGTAATCTTTGGTACGCAACATAACGCGACATGGAAGCCGCTAACAGAAAGTGGAACTCTAGTAATCGTTTATTTTCAATAAGTTGTGGTGGCTGGGGGACTAGGATTCGAACCTAGATTGACGGAGTCAGAGTCCGCTGTCCTACCATTGGACGATCCCCCATCATAAGTCCTTGATATCGCAGAATGTTTTTTATCAGTTTCGCAAATTCTACGATTGAATTAGCGGACTGAGGTAGCGGATGCTTTAAGACAATTGATCCGTTTTTCCAAGTGCTTGCTTGTATGTGCGACGACCTCGAGCATGCCGAATACATAGGAACGTTCGGATACAAGGCTAGCCCGCGCAAAAGCGGACTTTGAGTTGGCGCGGAGCATGAACTTAAGATTTTGGACGGCGCCCTCGTTTTGAGCTGCCAAGCCAGAGCCTTACTTGTTCAAGAATTTCCTCTTCGGACATATTTGCAGACGAGCCGCCATTTAGCTTGTCATCAGCTATTTTTTCAGCTTCTTTTTTGCTGTGTCCCTGTGCAAGAGCAGCAGTACGGTACTCGGAGTATTTTCTTACTCGTTCCACGAATGGGTTTGGTTTGTTTTTGAAAGCTCCGGTTGTAGCGAGTTGAGTTGGCTGACGAGATCTGGTCTTTCCTGACATTTGGGCTTGAATATCTCGCCACTGCCATCGCGGCATTGAAGACGGAAATCCGGGCGAGGGAGGGGGGAGCACACCGGTCGCTACTAAATCATCCCATTGCTCTGGCGTGATCGATAACTGAAACGCGCCTTTTTCCCGATCAACGTATGCCGGAAGGTCGTTCGTTGCAGTCTTCTTGCGACGGGGCATTTTCACTCTGCGCGATCAACCCGCGCTAGGGCGTGAACTCATAAATTGCGTTTGTTCGGCATCGCTTTGATGTCCGCTTTACCCCCAATAGCGGACATTTGACGGGACGGCCGGGATGTCCGCTTTGTGCCAATCGCTGCCATATGCACCGCAGCAATTAGTTAATTGCTGCTTCAGCTCACACCTGGCTGACACCGTCGCCATTCTTGCACTGCACCGTCCGCGCCTTGCCGCGCATGTGCCAGGTATTCGCCGAGCAGCTGGACCGATACTGTCGCACCGGCGCCCGCTTCACCGGACGGGATGACATAAGAGAAAAAGTGCCGCGTGTAGTCCCCATTCGTTTGTTGGCCACCGGGCGTCACAATTGCCGGGCCACGGATCGACATTCTCTTGCCGTCTGAACGACACCAGTCCCCATCAATTGCATCCGCAAGCGCAGGGGTGATCAAGCCAGCCAGTACGAGGCTTACCGCTCCGGCCACATGGAGTATCCGCAGATGCATGATCCAACCCTCCTCACTCGATCACTTCGTCGGCGCGAGCGAGTAACGTCGGCGGCACCGTGAGGCCGAGCGCCTTGGCGGTTTTTAGATTGATGACGAAATCGAATTTTGTCGGCTGCATGACGGGCAAATCGCCTGGTTTTTCGCCTTTGAGAATGCGACCGACGTAGATGCCGCCTTGCCGATATGCGTCCGGCAGGTTTGCTGCATAGCTCATGAGCCCGCCTGCGACCGCGTATTCGCGAAACGAATACACCGTGGCAACGGCATGTCGTGCGGCCAACGCGACGATGATGTCACGTCGGCTATCAAAGAACGGCTCGGCGGGCACGACGACGCCCGTCACTCCCAATTTCGTCGCCGATGCGAAAGCGTCATCCACCTCCTGTTCCGTGTTGGCACTGAGCACATGGACCGAAATCCCCAAAGCGCTGGCCGTGCTCGCCGCTTCCTTCACGTAAAGCGCGGCGGTTGGACTGGACGAATTGACGAGGTAGGCGATTGTGCTAGCGGCGGGCAGGAGTTCTTTCAGAAGTTCCGCGCCTTTCGCCGCAACGTCGAACGAGAAAAGACTCATCCCGGTGAGGTTCCCACCGGGTCGATTGAGGCTAGTCACCACCCCAAGACGGAGCGCGTCGCTCACTCCCGAGAAAACGACCGGAATTGTCTGTGTCGCCGCTTTCGCGGCTAATGCCGCAGGAGGACCACCCGCCGTGAACAGCACCGCCACGCGCAGGTCGACGAGTTCAGCCACGAGTGCGCTCAATCGGTCATAGCGCCCTTCCGCCCACCGGAACGCAATCAAAAGATTCTGCCCCTCGATAAACCCGGCATCGCGAAGGCCACGTCGGAACGCCACGACCAAGTCGTTGGACTCACCAGGCGAGCGGCTACTAAGAAACCCGATCACCGGCATCGCCGCCTGCTGCGCCCGCGCCGCAATCGGCCAAGTGGTTGCGCCACCGAGAAGGATGATGAAGTCGCGCCGCCGCATGTGCCCTCGTGGGGGTCAGGACAGGGGATCGTAGCGGTTCAAACGAGGCTCTGTAAGGGATGACCCGATGTCCGCTTTGGGTCATTCGCGTCGATTTCAGCGGTTGCCGGATGTCCGCTATTACCCCAATAGCGGTTGCCGGATGTCCGCTATTACCCCAATAGCGGACAAACTCGAAGGCAGTCGGTTTGTCCGCTAAGTGCCAATCGCGTCACATCGGCTTCATAGCGCACCGCAGCAAAAAGCATCTCCATTCGATCGCCTCGTCGGCGCGGCTGAGTATGGTTGCCGGCGCCCAGATGCGGTATTCTCTTGCCTATTCGATGATTTTATCTGCACGTCGGTCGATACAGCCTAGTCTCAATCCCATCTCAGCGGCAAGCTTTCGGAAACGGACCGCCGCGCGAATCCTGCGCCAAGCGGCGTTGCGTTGGTGTCGCACGAAGGAAACGGTACGGGACCACGTGAAATACTTTCGGAGGTTCTGACGCCGAGAAACGCTTACCCTCGACACCCCAAAGCCTTGTTTATCCAAACCAGCCCGCCGCGAAATACAGGAAGGCGGCCATTAGCCCGGCCGCCGGGATGGTTATGACCCATGCCGTCACTATCTCCTTGGCGACGCCCCAGCGCACCGCGGAAACCCGTTTCGCCGCGCCGACGCCGATGATGCAGCCAGTAATGGTGTGCGTCGTTGAGACAGGAATTCCGAGTTCTGTCGCGGCGAACAGCATGATCGAGCCGCCGGTTTCGGCGCAGCAGCCCTGCATCGGCGTGAGACGGGTGATCTTCGAGCCCATCGTCTTCACAATGCGCCAGCCACCCGCCAGTGTGCCGAGAGCAATGGCGAGCTGGCACGCCAGTACCACCCAGAACGGCACATGGAACTGGCTTCCCATGTAGCCTTGCGAGTAGAGCAGCACCGCGATGATGCCCATGGTCTTCTGGGCGTCGTTACCGCCATGGCCTAGTGCATAGAATGAAGCGGAGACCAGTTGCGCGCGACGGAAAAACCGGTCGGCGCCGAACGGCGTCAATCGCACGAAGGTCCATGATACGAAAAGCATCAGCATCAGCGCCGTCAGGCAGCCCAGCCCGGGCGCCAGCACGATGCCGGAGACTGTTTTTACCACGCCGGACCAGACGACGGCGGCCGAGCCCGCCTTGGCCATGCCGGCGCCGACCAGGCCGCCGATCAGGGCATGCGAGCTCGATGACGGGATGCCGAGCCGGTTGGTGACGATCTGCCAGATGATGGCGCCGGTCAGCGCGGCGAAGATAACGCGGGCGGTGACGATATCGGCCTGGATGATGCCGCGCCCGATGGTTTCCGCGACATGCAGACCGAACACCAGGAAGGCGATAAAATTGAAGAACGCCGCCATGGCGACGGCGTAGTGCGGCCGCATGACGCGTGTCGAGACGACGGTCGCGATGGCGTTAGCCGCATCGTTCATGCCGTTGAGGAAGTCGAACGCCAACGCTACGGCGATCAGCGCCACCAGCAGTGGCAATGCGAGTGTGGCGTCCATCGCGCTATTGGCCTTGCCGGGCTATACGTGCTCGATGACGATGCCATGCATCACGTTGGCGACGTCATCAAATCGGTCGACCACCTTCTCAAGGTGGTCGTAAACCTCGTTGCCGACGAAAAACGCCAGCCCGTTACCGCTTGCTGCATTCGCGCGGTAAAGATCGTGCAAGCCCTTGTCGTGCATCTCGTCGGCCTTACCTTCCAGCGCCGAAATCTGCGCCGTGAGTTCGCTGATGTGGCCGGCTTCCGCGCCGATCGATTTGAGTAGGGGGACGCCCTCCTGGACAAGCACGGCACATTTCAGAATGATGTCCGCCATGTCCTTCATATCCGGCGTGAACATCGTTACGTCAAACAGCCGGACGGACTTGGCGGTCTTCTGCATTTGGTCGATGGAATTGTCCATCGAGGTGATCAGGTCGCGGATGTTGCCGCGATCGAACGGCGTTATGAAGGTGCGCCGCACGGCGATCAGTACCTCACGCGTGACATTGTCCGCGTCGTGCTCGCGATCCATCACTGTTTGATAGTTGCGGGCGATGGCATCGCCGCCCTCAAGCATGGCGCGCAACGCAATGGCTCCTGCGACAACCGCCTGCGAATGTTGCGCGAACAGTTCAAAGAAGCGGTCTTCTTTCGGCATCAGGGCGTGAAACCAGCGCAGCATTAGAATTGCCTCGCCTTCATTGAACTGTCACAATTGAGGCTCTGCGGTAACTCAAGGCAAGCGCGGTGTAAATCTTTCCCCATCCTCTTGCAGCCAATGGACTGGCTTTGCTCACTTTTTTTGCGCACGTCTATTACGGCCTCCTTCTGCTGAACTCCTTCGCCATGGTGGCGGTGCTGTTTGCCAGCACCATTGGCATCGTGTGGATGCTGTGGCGTTTTGTCGGCATGGTAGCCAGTTCCGCGGAATTGGCGGAAAAGCTGCGCCACCGCACTCGCCGGGTCGACCAGTGGAATCCAGATCATCCGCTGTTTTCCAAACGTGCCGGCCAGTGAAGACCATGGCGCGCATTCGCTGCCGCCCTCAGCCAACCCGCCCATCCGGCGGGTTTATTTATTCGTTGAAAGGGGCATTGAGTGGACATGCCAGCCCTTAGTCGCGGTGTCCGCTATACCCCCAAAAGCGGACAAACTCAGAGGCAGTCTGGTTTGTCCGCTTTGTGCCAATAGCGGACATCTACGCCGGTATCGGGATCAGTTCGCGGCTCGCGTCGTTGCACTTCGGTAAATTTCGTTCGATGCGCACCGGCCGTGAACATTCGGCTGATTTCTGCTACCGTGTCGCTGCGCATGGTCAGCAGCCCGAAAAGTTTCAAGGAAACCGCGCTCGAGGCGGAAAACGCTGGTCTGCGCGACTTGCTGACGCAAGCTGGGATCGACGCGGCCCGCATCCTGAAGCAGGCCGGCATCGACGCATCCGAGAACGAAGTCGCCAAGAAATTGCAGCACCTGCTGCTGGAGGAATTGCATCACCGCGTGAAGAACACGCTGGCGACTGTGATCGCCATCACTTCGCAAAGCTTGCGAAACGCGGGCAGCTTGGAGGAAGGCCGGAGGGCCGTCGAGAGCCGGCTGGTTGCGCTCGGCCGGGCTCACGACCTGCTGCTTGAGGCGCACTTTACCAACGCGAAGCTCGCCGACGTCATTCGATTCGCGATCAAGCCGTTCGAGAGCCGGGATGTCGCCCGGTTTGCCGTTCGAGAGACGGCGCTGGAGATCGGCCCGAACGCTGTGCTGCCCATCACCCTGTCGCTCAACGAACTCTGCACCAACGCGGTCAAGTATGGCGCCTTGTCCAACAACTCGGGACGGATCGACATTGCATTGGCGGTCGATGAAAAGAATTTGAAGCTGACCTGGACCGAGCGCGGCGGCCCGCCGGTCCACGAGCCCAAGCGGCACAGCTTCGGCACGCGTCTCATGGGCCGCCTCGCCGAGCAGCTTCATGGCGACGCTCGATTGAAATACGAACCCGCCGGCCTCGTCTACGAGCTCGACGTTCCGGTCAGCGCGCTCCGCGCGCCCGCCGCCATTTGAGGCGAATACAATTCGTTCCCGGCGTTGGCGATAATAAACCCCATTGTTCGCTCTTGTTTGAGCGCTCTTGATGCACAGTTACAAGCAGTACGAAAGCCCTACTTTGTTTTTTTCATGATAAGGATATCTCGATGACGAATGCATCCGAGCAAGAGAAGCCAGCAACGCCGGCTCCGACCCCGCAGCAGCAGACCCAGGGCAACCCGCCCAAGCCTGCCGACAAGCCGAGCGAGCAGCAGAAGTAACTTCTGCCTTCGCATCGATTAGAGAAAGCCCGGCGCAGCGCTGGGCTTTTTCTTAATCCAGGACGGAGCCTTTCTTGATCACGCTCAGGATTTATCACCAGACGACATACCGCTTCCGCCAGCCGGTAAGCCTTTGGCCGCACCGGTTGATGCTGCGGCCGCGCGAGAGCCGCGATCTTCGCCTGGTTTCGAGCATCGTCACAGTGACGCCAGCCGCCACGGTGACCTGGGCGCAGGACGTGTTCGGCAACGCGATCGCGACCGCCAGCTTCCAAACCATGTCCGACCATCTGGTGATCGACAGCGTCGCGGAGCTGCAACTCTACGCTGTCGCCTGGCCGGTGTTCGACATTGCCGCCGCGGCGATTTTCTATCCGTTCCGCTATTCCGACGATGACTGGACCGATCTTGGCGCACTGGCGACGCAACAATACGCTGACCCGCAGGGGCGACTGCGGACCTGGACGCGGGCCTTCGTCCGAAGCACGCCCACCGACACCCTGGCGCTGCTCAAGGACCTCAGCGCCGGCGTCTTCGAACAGATCAGCTATCAGAGCCGCGAGGACGAGGGCACGCAATCGCCGATCGAGACGCTCGACCGCGGCCGGGGCTCATGCCGTGACTTCGCGGTGCTGTTCGCGGAAGCCGCGCGGACGCTCGGGTTCGGCGCCCGGATCGTCTCCGGCTATCTCCACAATCCCAATCAGGACGCCGTGGGATCGGGCGGCGCGGGCTCGACCCATGCCTGGGCGGAAGTCCATGTCCCCGGGGCGGGCTGGATCACCTTCGACCCGACCAACCGCAGCGTCGGCGGTTTCAATCTCATTCCCGTCGCCGTCGCGCGCGACATCCGGCAGGTCGTGCCGGTGGCCGGCAGCTTCATCGGGATGACCGATGCGTCTGCCGGGATGTCGGTGGAGGTCACGGTGTCGTCCTAGAGCGCGCCCGACGTCCGCTAAACGCCAATCCGCCGAAGCTTCGAGGCTGACTGGGCATGTGCCACAAACGTCTGCCCCCAAACTCTGGAGAAGGCATTGTAGCGTTTCAAACTAACATCTCTGGAAGACTACCAGATGTCCGCTTTGGGTCATTAGCGGACATCGGGTGCTCAAATTGCGATGTCCGCTTTACCCCCGAAAGCGGACATTGCCTGCGCGTTTATGAGTACATCCCCTAATGTGCCGGCGGGGTGATCAGGTCTGAACTCAAATCCAGTGCAGCCGGAAATCTTTATGAGAGGTTTTCGGTTTCGCAAACGGTGCGGATTCATGTGGACCTATGTGGACGACAGGCCCCAATTTTTGCGAAACGACTTCAAAGATATTAGTGCGATCGCGGCCAAAATCGCCCACCTTCCATTGGACGATCCCCCAACTAAGGGAGCTTTGGGGAGATTGGCTTCCCCCGAGCTTCGGTCCCGGACGCGCGCAAGCCGGGAAGCGGGAAGACTTAAGGCACCGCAGGTGACTTGTCACCCGGGATATATCATCGCTCCGGGCGGGCCAATCGCAGTTCGGGAAGACCCGAAAAGCCCACCGCTATGAGTACCGGGAACGGAACGTCCTGGGCCACGAACGGGGATAGTTCGGCAGGACCGGCTGCCCATTCATGTAACGGCTCGGCGTAGCACCCGTGACCGGGGCCACCTCGTACCGGTGGGTCACCAGGAGGGTGCCGTCGTAGTTGCGCACCACCACACGGGAGCGGCGTACCACCACCGCCGTTCCATCGTAGTCGCGTACCAGCGGGCTCCTACGCACCACTTTCTTGTGGTGAACGACGCGGACCTTCTTGACCCGCGTCACGCCAAGATCAGCCGCTGAAACGCTGGGGGCGGCTTCCAGCATGAGTATGGTGCCAAACCCAACAAGCAGAAGCGCCTTCAGGTATGTCCGCATGTCTGACCTCATGAAGCGAAGGCCCGCGAGCCCTCACGGCGTTGTAATTCGAGCGCAACCCATTCGGTTCCCGAACGCCCGCAAAGCGGAAGGTTAGGGCGGTTGCGCGGATTGGGCGATCGCCCGAATCGGATGCGGACCCTGTATAGGGCGATCTTTTGCACGGGTCTATCGCGGGTCTATCTCGCTCGGCACTGCCCAGCTATTCGGCGGCTTGTTTCCAGGTGGTGGCGTGGGTCTTCGGCTTGGCCTTGAGCTTCAGCTCGGTCAAATCCTCACGCTCGCGCTCGCTGTTTCGGAACAGTTGGTCGCGGCCGGGGCGGTACTGCACCGGGCAGGCGATGGTGTCGGCGCCGTACCACGCCGCGGCCTTCATGGTGAAGGCGGGGTCGACCAGATGCGGCCGCGCCAGCGCCACGAGGTCGGCGCGGCCCGCGACGATGATGGTGTTGATCTGATCGGCGCTGGTGATCGCGCCGACGCACATCGTCGCGAGCCCGGCGTCGTTGCGGATCTGGTCGGCGAACGGCGTCTGGAACATGCGGCCATAGATCGGCTGTGCCTCCGGCGTGGTCTGGCCGGTGGACACGTCGATCAGGTCGCAGCCGGCCTCGGCGAACGCGCGCGCCACCTCGACCGCGTCGTCGCCGGTCAAGCCCCCATCCTGCCAATCGGTTGCGGAAATCCGCACCGACATTGGCTTGTCGTTCGGCCAGGCCTTGCGCATCGCGCAAAACACTTCGAGCGGAAAGCGCAGCCGATTGGCGAGCGAGCCGCCGTATTCGTCGGTGCGCTTATTGGTCAGCGGCGAGATGAAGCTCGCCAAGAGATAGCCGTGCGCGGCGTGCAGCTCGATCATGTCGAAACCCGCGCGTTCGCCGCGCGCCACCGCCTGCACGAAATCGGCGAGCACCGCGTCCATGTCGGCGCGGCTCATCTCGCGCGGTACCTGGCTGTGCGGATAGTACGGCAGCGGCGACGCCGCCATGATCGGCCAGTTGCCATCGGGCAGAGGCTCGTCGATGCCGTCCCACATCAACCGGGTCGAACCCTTGCGCCCGGCATGGCCAAGTTGGAGGCAGAACCTGGTGCCGGAGTTGGCGTGCACGAAATCGACGATCCGCTTCCAGGCGGCCTCCTGCGCGTCGTCATACATGCCAGTGCAGCCGGGGCTGATGCGCGCCTGCGCCGACACGTCGGTCATCTCGGTGAACATCAGGCCGGCCCCGCCGATGGCGCGGGAGCCGTAGTGCACCATGTGCCAGTCGGCCGGTATGCCGTCGACCGCCGAGTACTGGCACATCGGCGACACCACCACGCGATTGGCCAGTGTCATGCTGCGCAACCGGAACGGCTGGAACATCGGCGCGACCGGCTCCGCGACATCCACGTCGAAGCCCCGGGCTTGCGCGTCGCGCGCGACGAGCTTGTCGGCGAGCTTGACGAATTCGGGAGCGCGCAGCGCCAGATTGTCGTAGGTGATCGCCTTGGAACGCGTCATCAGGCCGAAGGCAAACCGCGTCGGGTCCATGTTCCAGAAGCGTTTCACGTGCTCGAACCAGACAAGCGACACATCGGCCGAGTGCTGCGTTTTCTCCACTTCCTCGCGGCGTGACGATTCAAACCGCGCCAGCGCGGTCTTGACGTCGCGCCCGCCGGTGAAGCGGAACGCTTCGTACAGCGCGATCGCATCCTCCATCGCAAGCTTGGTTCCCGAGCCGATCGAGAAATGCGCGGTGGCCTTGGCGTCGCCGATCAGCACGACGTTGTCGGCGGTCCATTTCTCGCAGCGGATGGTTGGGAAATTTCGCCAGAGCGAGCGATTGGTGATCAGCTTGTGGCCGGCGAGCTCGTCGGCGAATACGCCTTCGAGATAGCGAGCGGATGATTCTTCGTCCAGCTTATCGAGGCCGGCACGCTTGAACGTCTCCGGATCGGCCTCCATCACCCAGGTCGAGCGGCCGGGCTGATACTGATAGCAATGCGCGATGAAGATGCCGTGCGGGGTTTCCTTGAAGAAGAAGTTGAAGGCGTCCATCGGGCGCTTGGATCCCATCCAGGCGAAATGGTTGGGGCGTAGCTCGATGGTCGGCTTGAAGCGGTCCTTGAACGCCTCCCGCGTGCGCGAGTTGATGCCGTCGGCGGCGACCACGAGGTCGGCGCCGCGGGTAGTCGATTTCAGCGGATCGGCCTCTGCGCCGTATTTGATGTCGATGCCGAGCGAATAAGCGCGGCGGCTGAGAATTTTCAGCAGCATGGTGCGCGACGTACCGCAAAACCCGTTGCCGCCGATGCGGTGCGTCGTGCCGCGGAAGTGGATCTCGATGTCGTCCCAATAGGCGAAATGGCCGACGATCTGGCGGTAGGTCTCGCGGTCGTAGGATTCGAAGGCTTCCAGCGTCTGGTCGGAGAACACCACGCCGAAACCGAAGGTGTCGTCCGGCTTGTTGCGCTCGAACAAAGTGATGCGCGTCTGCGGCCACGCCTTTTTCATCAGGATGGCGAAGTAGAGGCCGGCTGGACCCCCACCGATGACGTGAACATTCATGCGCGCCTCCGCGCTCGGGCTGAGCAGTGGGCTGACGAAGGTACTTGAAGCCTATAAAGTTTAAGCTTAAAGTATTTCCTGCACAAGAGGCGAAATATGGCTCCCCTGCAGGGACGGCACGCAATGGTGACGGGCGGCGGACGCGGCATTGGCCGCGCTATTGCCGCAGCCCTCATGCAGGCCGGCGCGACTGTCACCGTCGTGGGGCGCGGCGAGGCCGCGCTACAGGAAGCGGTGGGAAAGGGCGAGGCCACGGATTACGGGATCGCCGACGTCACCGACGAGAGCGCGCTGGCAGCTCAATTCGAACGCGCCGCAAAGTCACGAGGTCCAATCGATATTCTGATCGCCAATGCGGGCGGCACCGAGTCCGCCCCCTTCAAGGCAACCACCTCCATGGAGTTTCGCAGGATATTCGAGCTCAATGTGATGGGCGTGGTTCATGCAACACGCGCCGTGCTCGGCGGCATGGTGACGCGCGGGTCGGGCCGCGTCATCGCGATTGCGTCGACGGCAGGACTAAAGGGCTACGGATATGTTTCCGCCTACTGTGCGGCCAAGCACGCCGTGGTGGGGCTTGTTCGTTCGCTTGCGATCGAAACTGCAAAGACCGGCGTCACCGTCAATGCCGTCTGTCCCGGCTTCACCGACACCGAAATCATGAGGGAAGCGGTGGCTAAGATTTCCGCGAAGAGTGGACGTTCGCCCGCCGAATCCGCGGCCGCTATTTTGCAAGGCACCCCCCTCGGCCGTTTCGTTGAGCCCAAAGAGGTGGCAGCCGCAGTGCTCTATCTATGCTCGCCCGAGGCGTCGGCCGTCACCGGCACGACGCTGGTGGTCGCTGGCGGAGAAATTTGATGGACGAGAGAACCAGCATCCCGCTCGATGCCGAGACGAAAGTTTCGGAACGGCCTGATGACCACAAGACCGAGCTGCGGCTGTGGCTGCGGCTGCTCACCTGCACGACGCTGATTGAGACCGAGGTCCGCCGCCGGTTGCGCGACCACTTTGACATCACCTTGCCGCGCTTCGATCTGCTCGCTCAGCTCGACCGCGCGCCGAACGGCATGACGCTCGGTGAGCTTTCCCAGCGCATGATGGTGTCGAACGGCAACATCACGGCCCTGGTCGAGCGCCTCGTCCAGCAGGGCCTCATTCGCCGCCATCCGCTGCCGAACGACCGCCGCGTGCAGATCGTCAGCCTCACGGTCGAGGGCCAGAAATTCTTCCGCAGCATGGCGCGGGTCAACGCCGATTGGGTCGGCGAGATATTTTCCGGTCTTTCGCCCGAGGACATCGAGGCGCTGATGCCGCTGCTGGCCAAGACCAAGGCGTCGGCCCGCAAGGCGCTGAGGAACGGAGACGGCTTATGAGCGCGGCCAATCCGGTGACGCTGCCGCTGTCTGGCTACAAGGGCCGCCATGTCGATTTCGCCGTGAATGGCAAGGTCGCGACACTGACGCTTAATCGCCCTGACAAGAAGAACCCGCTGACCTTCGACAGCTACGCCGAAATCGTCGATCTGTTCCGCGCGGCGGGTAAGGACAAGGCGGTGAAAGCAATCGTCGTCACCGGCAGCGGCGGCAACTTCTGCTCCGGCGGCGACGTGTTCGAGATCATCGAGCCGCTGACCAAGATGAACACCGTTGAACTGCTCGACTTCACCCGAATGACCGGCGACGTGGTGAAATCCATGCGCGCGGCGCCGCAGCCGATCGTCGCCGCGGTCGACGGCGTTTGCGCCGGCGCCGGCGCCATCATCGCCATGGCCTCAGACATCCGCATCGGCACCGCGGCGTCGAAGGTCGCCTTCCTGTTCAACCGCGTCGGCCTCGGCGGCTGCGACATGGGCGCCTGTGCCATCCTGCCGCGCATCATCGGCCAGGGCCGCGCGGCGGAACTCTTGTTCACCGGCCGCAGCATGGGCGGGGAGGAGGCCGAGCGCATGGGCTTCTTCAATCGTTTGGCCACGTCCGAGACCGTGCTGGCCGATGCCCAAAAACTTGCTCACGACCTCGCCAACGGACCGACATTCGGCAACGCGATGACCAAGCGCATGCTGGAGATGGAATGGGCGATGTCGGTCGAGACCGCGATCGAAGCCGAGGCGGTGGCGCAGGCGCTCTGCATGGAAACCGAGGATTTCGCGCGGGCCTTCCGCGCCTTTGCCGCAAAACAGAAGCCGGTGTTCGAGGGCAATTGAGATGGCACTCGATGACATGCTCGCGCTGCCGTTCTTCGACGACGACCACCGCCGTTTCGCGGAGGCGTTGGCGCGCTGGGCCGACGCCAAGCTGCCGTCGCTGCCGCACGACGACGTCGATGAAGCCTGCCGCGCGCGCGTGAAAGCGCTGGGCGAGGCGGGTATTCTCAAGGTGGTGGTGCCGCAAGGCCACGGCGGCTTGCATCCGAAGCTCGACGTCCGCACGCTCTGTATTGCGCGCGAAATCCTGGCGTTCCGCGACGGGCTCGCCGATTTCGCCTTTGCCATGCAGGGGCTCGGCACCGGCTCGATCTCACTGTTCGGCTCCGAGGAGCTGAAGCGCAAATACCTGCCGCCGGTGCGCGACGGCCGCGCCATCGCTGCCTTCGCGCTATCGGAGCCGGAGGCCGGCTCCGACGTCGCCGCGCTCGCCATGACCGCGAAGGCCGATGGCGGTGCATATGTCCGGCTCGACGGCGAGAAAACCTGGATATCGAACGGGGGAATCGCCGACCATTACGTGGTGTTCGCGCGGACGGGCGAAGCGCCGGGCGCCAAAGGCCTGTCAGCCTTCGTGGTCGATGCCAATACGCCGGGCCTGACCGTCGCCGAGCGCATCGAGGTGATCGCGCCGCATCCGCTGGCGCGGCTCAAGTTCGACGGCGTTCGTGTTTCGGTGGCGAACCGGCTGGGCAAGCCCGGCGAGGGGTTCAAGGTGGCGATGGCGACGCTCGATATCTTCCGTTCAACGGTGGGCGCCGCGGCGCTGGGATTTGCCCGCCGCGCGCTGCACGAGACGGTCGAGCATGCCGCGACGCGAAAGCTGTTCGGCGCGCCGCTCGCCGACCTGCAGATGACGCAGGCAACCATCGCCGAGAGCGCAACCGAAGTGGATGCCGCCGCGTTGCTGGTTTATCGCGCCGCCTGGATCAAGGACAAAGGGGCCGAGCGCGTCACCCGTGAGGCAGCCATGGCCAAGATGTTCGCGACCGAAGCAGCCCAGAACGTCATCGACCGCGCCGTGCAGCTTCACGGCGGGGCGGGCGTGCGCAAGGGTGTGAAGGTCGAGGAGCTTTACCGGGAGATTCGCGCGCTCCGGATCTACGAGGGAGCGACCGAAGTGCAGAAGATCGTGATTGCGCGTGAGATGTTGAAGCAGCGACCGGGGAAAGCCGCGCTGGCGGCCGAATAGGAGGCGGTGATGGCCAAGACCGGTCACGTCGATACCTTCGCGCGGGATAATCTTCCGCCGCGCGCGCAATGGCCCGAGTTCAAGTTCGACCTGCCGGAGCTGCAATACCCCGAGCAGATCAACTGCGTCACCGAATGGGTCGATCGCTGGGTTACGGGTGGGCAGGGCGGCCGCTCGTGCCTGCTCTCGCCCACCGAGACGTTGACCTACACTCAGCTTCATGAACGCGTAAACCGCATCGCCAACGTGCTGACGCGCGATCTCGGCATGGTGCCAGGCAACCGCGTGCTGCTCCGCGCCGCCAACAATCCGATGATGGTTGCGGCCTATTTCGCAGTGATCAAGGCCGGCGGCATCGCGGTCGCGACCATGCCGCTCCTGCGCGCCAAGGAGCTGTCCTATCCGCTCGCCAAGGCGAAGATCGCGTTGGCGCTGTGCGACGTGCGGCTTGCCGACGAGATGGACAAGGCCAAGGCGCAGTCGTCCGAACTGCAGCGCGTGGTCTATTGGGGCAGCATGGCGCCCGATGCGCTCGAAACGCTGATGGCGAAGCCCGGCTACGAAAAATTCACCGCCTGCGATACCGCCGCTGACGATGTTTGCCTTATCGCATTTACATCGGGCACCACGGGCGAGCCGAAAGGCACCATGCACTTCCACCGCGACATGCTGGCGATCTGCGACAGCTACGCCAAGCATGTGCTGCGTGCGGAACCGTCCGACCGCTTCACCGGCTCGCCGCCGCTTGCTTTCACCTTTGGTCTCGGCGGTCTCGTGCTGTTTCCGCTTCGCATCGGAGCGTCGACCGTGCTGCTGGAGAAGGCAGGCCCCGACGAGTTACTCGCGGCAATCGCCAAATACAAGATCACCATTCCGTTCACCGCGCCGACCGCCTATCGCGCCATGCTTGGCAAGCTGAAGGACCACGACATCTCATCGCTGCGGAAATGCGTGTCCGCCGGTGAGACGCTGCCGAAAGCGACCTTCGACGCCTGGCACGCCGCGACCGGCATCAAGATCCTCGATGGCATCGGTGCCACCGAAATGCTGCATATCTTCATCGGCTCGCCCGAGCACGAGGTGCGCGCGGGCTCGACCGGCCGGCCGGTGCCGGGCTACGAGGCCCGCATCCTCGATGACGCAGGCAACGTGGCTCCGCCCAACACCGTTGGCCGCCTCGCGGTGCGCGGGCCGACCGGCTGCCGCTATCTGGCCGACGACCGCCAGAAAAAATACGTGCAGAACGGCTGGAACGTGACCGGCGACACCTACCTGATGGATGCCGACGGCTACTTCTGGTACCAGGCGCGCTCCGACGACATGATCATTTCCGCCGGGTACAACATCGCCGGTCCCGAGGTTGAGGCGGCGCTGCTCACCCATGCTGCTGTCGCCGAATGCGGCGTGGTCGGCTGCCCCGACGAGGAACGCGGCCAGATCGTCAAGGCCTATGTGGTACTGCGCGCGAACATGACGGGCGACGCGGCGATGACGCGGGCCTTGCAGGACCACGTCAAAGCGACGGTCGCGCCCTACAAATATCCGCGCGCCATTGAATTCGTCACCGAGCTGCCGAAGACGCAGACCGGGAAACTGCAGCGCTTCGAACTGCGCCGGAGAGCGGCCGAAAGCGCATCAAGAAAACTCGCGTCCTAGGGAGAATGCCCGTGCCCACCGTTCGAAAATTGCCGCCGCGCACTGCCAAGCACGAAACGCTCCAGCCCGCAGACTGGCCAGCGCCCAAGGGCTACGCCAACGGCATCAAGGCGCGCGGCGAGTTCGTTTTCGTCGGCGGCATGGTCGGCTGGGACGCGAAAGAGAAATTCCCGAAGGGCTTTGTCGCGCAGGCGAAGCAGGCGCTGGAGAATATCGTCGCGGTGCTGACCGAAGGCAGCGCGGGACCCGAGCACGTCGTGCGGCTGACCTGGTACGTCATCGACATGGACGAGTATCTGGCCGTTCGCCGCGAGCTCGGCGCCGTCTATCGCGCGGTGATGGGCGACAATTTCCCGGCGATGGCATTGGTTCAGGTCGGCCGGCTGTTCGAGCCCGAGGCGCGGCTTGAAATCGAGGCGACTGCGGTCGTTCCCTAGTCCTGCTCCGCCTCATCCCTGAGGAGCCCGCCGAAGCTCTGGCGAAGGCGAGCGTCTCGAAGGATGGACCGCAAGCGAGGCTGTTGCCATCCTTCGAGACGCGCACTGCGTGCGCTCCTCAGGATGAGGCCGAGGTGGGCTGCGCCGTTTCAAAACAGACAGCGGTAGGCTAGCCATCCCGCGCCGGCGGTCAGCAAGAGCCAAACAGCGACGATCACTGCGGCGCCGGCCATGCTACTCGGAATCGCCTGTTCGCGTACGGCCGACCGGCGGTGCTCCGCTATCACCTCCGCGGGAATCATCCGCACGACGAGCCAGATGCCGAGCGGCAAGATGATCAATTCATCGAGCTGCCCCAGGATCGGAATGAAATCGGGAATAAGGTCGATCGGCGATAGCGCGTAGGCTGCAACGCCAACGGCGAGCGCTTTGGCGTACCACGGCGTTCGCGGATCGCGTGAGGCGAGGTAAACCGCGCGCACATCGCGCCGGATCGAGCGCGCCCAGTCCGCGAGCCGCGCCGTCAGCGCGGTCACGCTACTCTGCCGCCTGGGGCAGCGCGCGCATGTCCTTGATCGCAAGGTTGAGCGCCGCGCCGGTGTCGTCGGCGAGCGCGGCCTTGCGCAAGGCCGCCAGCGCCACTGCCGGATCGGGCATCTCCATGATCTGCGGCAGCATCCGCGTCAGCATGTCGTAGCGTTGCCGCCCGCGCTCGTGGGTGTCGCTGTAGCCTTTGACCAGGGTGCGCGTCGTCGCGATCTCGGTGGCGAGCGCGTAATTTGACGCCGCGACATTCTGGATCGTCGTCAGCCATTCGCGGAGAAACGCTTGCTCGTTGGCAAAGCGCAGCGAGCGGCGGCGCGTCGGCTTCAGCGCGGCCATGAAATAGAGCATCAGGAAGCCGCGGATCGATGACGTCTTCACCACCCGGCCGGACTTGGTGAAACGCTCGACCAGGCGCCGCGGCCAACCGCTGCCGAGCAGCCAGCGGCCGAGACCGGCCGGCAGCGTGTCGGCGATCTCCTGCACGCGCGGATGCAGAAACTCGGCGATCTCCACGATCTGCCCTTCGGCGGCCTGCACCTCGGCCCGCACGCGCTCGAAGCGGCTCGGCCGGATCTTCAGCTCGGCGACCCGCACGGTGTCCTCATAGGCCATGCCGAGCGCGAGTTCGCGCGCGGTTTCGGTCAGCAAAAGCCCCGCGCCGTTGCCGTGACGCTTTTCGACCTCGGCTATCGGCTTCAACCGGTCGAGATATTCGCGCGCATAAGCTGCGTCTTGATAGTCGGCGAGCCGCTCGATGCCCCAGCTGCATGAACGTCCGCGCAGGCTCGGGATAGGCGCTGGCCTCGGTCATCAGACGGTGCCAGGGCAGGACGGACGCGCGCCGCCGCCGGCGCATCGATCTTGATCGGCCGCGGCCCGCCTTCGGCCGCGGCAAAGCCCGCGCCGAACGCCGCGATGCTCTCTTTCACGCCAACGCCGCCGCGGTGGATCGCCGCCTCGAACGCCATGCGCTGCATCGGCAACACTTTGGCGCCGGCCAGCGCGCCGAACAGAACGGCTGAGATCACGCTGCCGGTCGCCTCGGCGAGTTGCGCCATGTCGCCGTGAATGATGCGCTTGGCCGCCGTGCGGCAGCCCTCCAGCAAGGCAGCGGAATCGACGCGGCCATCGGCCAGCGCGATGCGCTCGGTCATCGAATAGACGCGGTTGGTCGAGACGATGAAGGTGGTGCGGTCGGGCGTCACCAGCCCGCGCTGCACCGCGCGGCCGGCCTCCATCAGCTCCGAGGCGATCACGATATCGACGTCGCCCGGCACCGGCGTGAGCCCCAGCACCGGCGCGGGCGAATTGGCTTTCGTGCCGTGCTTGGGGAACAGCTCGACGTAATAATTGGTCGCGCCGGTGCGCTGCGCGACGCCTGGCACCGAGGTCATCTGCGCGACGTAGCCGGCGTGCTCGGCAACGTCGACGATCCATTCCGCCAGCACGCCGCCGCCTTCGCCGCCCATGGCGAGGATGGCGATGGTGATCGGGCGTTGTACGGTCGTGTCCATCAGATCAGGCCGCGGCAAGGCGGCGCTCGATGCGCCGCTGGAAGAAGCCGATTACGGCCGCGCGCACGCGAGCCATGAAGCGGTCCCAGCCGGTCGGATTGGTGATCAGCGAGGCGCGATAGAATGACGGGCACAGCACCGCGGCGTGGCTCACCTCGCCGCACAGCCCGCAGCCGACGCAGGAGTTGATCACCTTGGTCGACCGGCTCGCGCCGCAGCGGATCGGGATTGGGCGCGATGGTCAGCGACGGGCAGCCCGACAGGCGGATGCAGGAGTGATCGCCGGTGCAGGTGTCGGCATCGACGCCGAACCGCTCGCGCACCACGCGCTCGCCGCGCTCGGCGGCCTTGCGCCAGCAGCGGCCGGATGCGGCGCTGCTTGTTCAGCATGCATTCGGAATGCGCGATGATGACCTTCGGGCCTTTTTCCTTGGTGGTCAGCGCCTCTTTCAGCGTGTCGCGCATCAGCGCGACGTCGTAGGTGTGGTTGATGGTCTTGGCCCAGGTGACGCCGACGCCGCGCACCGCCTTCTCGATCGAGTGCTGCGTGCCGCGATTGGCGTGCGGATGGAACGAGGAGGGGATGTCCTGGCCGCCGGTCGCGGCCGAATAGCCGTTGTCGACGATGATGAGGACGTTGTCGCTCTTGTTGAACACGGCGTTGCCGACACCGCTGGTCAGCCCGTTATGCCAGAAGCCGCCGTCGCCCATCATCGAGATGGCGCGCTTGCCGGCCTTGACGTTGAGCGCCGAGGCGCCGGCGGCGCCGAGCCCGTAGCCCATGGTGGTGGCGCCGACGTTGAACGGCGGGAAGATCGAGAACAGATGGCAGCCGATGTCGGCGCTGACGTGATGCGGCCCGAGTTCGCGCTCGACGAGCTTCATCGCGGCGAAGATCGGCCGCTCCGGGCAGCCGGTGCAGAACGACGGCGGACGGCCGTGCACCTCGCTGTTGACGATGGCGGCCGCTTTGTTCTCGCGCTGCTTGAGCGGGGCAGCCTCGGCGCGGCGCATCCGGCAGCAGATCGGGCCGGGTCTTTTGCGATGAACTTGCGGACGCCGTCGCGCACCACGCCGCCGGTGTATTCGCCGGCCATCGGCAGCATGTCCTTGCCGTGGATCTTGGTCTGGATGTCGGCGCGGCGCAGGATCGTGTTGACCGACTGCTCGATATAGTCGGGCTGGCCTTCCTCGACGATCAGGATCGCCTTCTTGCCGGCGCAGAAGCGGACGAACTCCTTGTCGACCAGCGGATAGGTGACGTTCATCACGTAGAGCGGCACCTTGCTGAATCGCCGAACGCGTCGGCGAGGCCGTTGAGCATCAGCGCGCGGATCGTGGTGTTGTAGACGCCGCCCTGCAGCACGATGCCGATGTCGCTCGCTTCGCCGTCGAAGAACTCGTTGAGGCGGTGGTCCTCGACGAACTTCACCGCCGCCGGCCAGCGGGTCTCCCACTTGTCCTTCTCGTGGACATAGGTCATCGGCGGCATGGCGATGCGCGACAGATCGCGGCGCGGATTCTCCAGCGCGTCGGTCAGGCCGAACTCCGGTCGCTTGTTGGCCTTGGTGGTGAAGCGGCCATAGACGTGGCAGGCGCGGATGCGCAGCATCAGCATGACCGGCGTGTTCGACGCTTCGGACAGCTCGAAGCCAGTTTCCACCGCCTTCACGATCGACGGCAGGTTCGGCCGCGGATCGAGCAGCCACATCTGCGACTTCATCGCAAACGCGTGCACGCGCTCCTGCATGATCGAGGAGCCTTCGCCGTAGTCCTCGCCGATGATGATCAGCGCGCCGCCGGTGACGCCGCCGGAGGCGAGGTTGGCGAGCGCGTCGGAGGCGACATTGGTGCCGACCGTGGACTTGAAGGTGACCGCGCCGCGCAGCGGATAGTTCACCGAAGCGGCGAGGGTGGCCGCCGCCGTCGCCTCGCTCGCCGAGTTCTCGAAATGGACGCCGAGCCCTTCCAGGATCTCGTTGGCGTCGGCCAGCACGTCCATCAGGTGCGAGATCGGCGCGCCCTGATAGCCCGCGACATAGGACACGCCGGACTGCAGCAGCGCCTTGGTCACGGCCAGGATGCCCTCGCCGTGGAACTCGGCGCCTTCGCCGAGCTTCAGCTTTTCGACTTCTTCCTTGAACGAGCGTTCCGCCATTGCAACCCTCGCGACGATTTGGAATTCGACTATATTCAATGGCGTCGCGGCCGGAAGCGTCCGAATCACCGGCAATGACGCATAATGTCGCCCCCTGAGGCGATTCGCGCGGCGATTTGTCTTTGTCGGACTCGCGATAGAAGCCTATTCTGAATCCTGGTGAGTGGCTATCGGCGACGCTTCGAGCTCGGCCCCATTCGCCGAGTTCCAGACGTGCCGATTTGCAAACAGCTTCGCCGCATGAGGTTTCTTGCAGGACATCGATCCTACCTGTCGTCGTCGCGTCCTCGTTACGCAAGTTTCTGTTCGTTCTGATCAAGCCTTCGCACTACGGCGACGACGGTTACGTCATCCGCTGGTGGCGCACGACGATTCCGTCGAATTCCCTGGCCGCGGTTTACGGCATCGCCAGCGATTGCGCCGAGCGGCAGGTGCTCGGCCCCGACGTCGAGCATCGACATCGAGGCGATCGACGAGACCAACACCCGCGTCGACATGCCGGCGCTGCTGGCGCGCTTCAAGCGCAACGGCGGCTTTGGCCTGGTCGGGCTGATCGGCGTGCAATCGAACCAGTATCCCCGCGCGCTCGACATCGCGCGGCCGTTCCGCGACGCCGGCATCCCCGTGATCATCGGCGGCTTCCACGTGTCGGGCTGCCTGTCGATGCTGGACGGCCGCGCGGTCGAACTCGACGCCTGCCGCGAGATGGGCGTGTCGATGTTCGCGGGCGAGGCCGAAGGCCGGCTCGACACCATCCTGCGCGACGCGGCGGCAGGACAAGCTCGAGCCGCTCTACAATTTCATGAAGGACCTGCCGGGGATCGAAGGCACGCCGGTGCCGTTCCTGCCCAAGCGCTATGTCGCGCGCACGCTCGGCCTCAGCACCAGCTTCGACGCCGGCCGCGGCTGTCCGTACCAATGCTCGTTCTGCACCATCATCAACGTCCAGGGCCGCAAGTCGCGCTTTCGCTCGAGCGACGACGTCGAGCATCTGGTGCGCCTGAACTGGAAGCAGGGCATCTCCAAGTTCTTCATCACCGACGACAATTTCGCGCGCAACAAGGACTGGGAAGCGATCTTCGACCGGCTGATCGAGCTGCGCGAGAAGCACGGCATCCCGCTCGGCCTGATGATCCAGGTCGACACGCTCTGCCACAAGATTCCGAATTTCATCGAGAAGGCAAAGCGCGCCGGCGTCACGCGGGTCTTCATCGGGCTGGAGAACGTCAACCCGGACAATCTGGCCGGCGCCAAGAAGCGCCAGAACAAGGTCACCGAATACCGCAAGATGCTGCTCGCCTGGAAGGCGCAGGGCATCATGACGCTCGCGGGCTACATCCTCGGCTTCCCTGCCGACACGCCGGAAACGATCCGACGCGACATCGCGATCATCAAGAAAGAGCTGCCGCTCGACATCGTCGAGTTCTTCTGCCTCACGCCGTTGCCCGGCTCCGAGGATCACCAGACGCTCTGGAAGCAGAACGTTCCGCTGCATCCCGACCTCAACGACTACGACACCACGCACGTCTGCGCGCCGCATCCGAAAATGACCGAAGCCGCAATGGCGTTCGATCTATCAGGAGGCCTGGTCGCTCTATTATTCACGCTGAGCACATGGTGACGCTGCTGCGGCGCGCCGTGGCAACCGGCTTGCCGATGGGCAGCCTGGTCAGGCTGCTGTGCGATATTCGCGACCACGGTCGCCCTCGAAAAGGTTCATCCGCTCGATGCCGGCCTCGTCCGGCTGCGGCACCCGAGCGAACTGCGGCCGGGGCTGCCGCGCGAAAGCGCTTGGCTGTTCTGGCCGCGCTTTGCCTTCGACACGGTCCGCAAGCACACGCCATCGCTGATGGAGATGGTCGGCTGCAGTGGGCGTGGAGGAAGATCCGCCGCGACCCCAATGCCGCGGCCTACATGGATCAGGCGCTGACGCCGGTCGGCGACGACGACGACGCGACGCTCGATCTGATGACCAAGACCACGGGAGTCCAGGCGGCGCTCAGCCATCAGAAGAAGGTGGCTGAGTTGACGCACGCGGTGCACGCCGCCTGAATGGCGCCGCGCCGCCGGCGATCCGCAGTTGCGCGGCGACGCGTCAGCCAATAGCCTTCCTTCATGGGCTGCGGCGCTCGGCTGCGCCGACCGGGAGGGAGCATCATGAAACCGACGACCGTGCTGGCCACGCTGCTGGCGCTTGCCGCCAGCGCGACCATCGCTCAGCGCATCCGCGCAGGAGGTGACGCTGCAAGGCGGTCACGTCCTTCGCCGAGAAGACCCACTTATTCGCGAGCCTTCGAGCGCTTCATCGACCGGGTCAACGCAGGACGGCAAGGGCCTGGTCCAGATCAACTACATCGGCGGCCCGAAGGCGATGCCGCCGTTCGAGGTCGGCAATGCGCTGCAAGGGCAGGCGTGGTCGACATCGCCAACGTCACCGGCGCGTTCTACACCAACGTGATGCCGGAGGCCGACGCCTGGAAGCTGACCGAGCGGCCGATGTCGGAGCTGCGCAAGAACGGCGGCTACGACGCCATGGCAGCAGCTCTACGCGCAGAAGATGAATGCGATCTTCCTGGCGCGGCAAGTCGACAACAATGCCGTTCCACCTCTATCTGAACAAGCCGATCGACCAAGCCCGACCTCACCGGACTGAAGATCCGCATCACGCCGGTCTATCGCGACTTCTTCCAGGCGCTGGGCGCGCACCGTCGTGCAGACCGCGCCGGGCGAGGTCTACACGGCGCTCGAGCGCGGCGTGGTCGATGGCTACGGCTGGCCGATCACCGGCATCTTCGATCTCGGCTGGCAGAGAAGACCAAGTACCGCGTCGATCCCGGCTTCTACACCGCCGAGGTCTCCGTGCTGGTCAACAAGAACACCTGGGACAAGCTGACCGACGCGCAGAAGAAGGTGCTGCGCAAGGCAGCGCGCAGGGCGAGGCGGATGCCGTTGCAGAATTCGCGGCCGAGAACGCCAAGGACACCAAGCGCCAGGCCGATGCCGGCATCCAGACCATCAAGTTCGATGGCGCGGCGGGCGCGAGCTACTACGCCAAGGCCTATCGAGGCCGGCTGGGAGGGCGTGATCCGGCAAAGCCCGGAGCACGGGCCGAAGCTGAGGGAGCTGTTCTCGAAGCCCAAATAACCGCAGCCGTTATTATCGAAGGCAAGCGGCGGACATGGAAACGCTGTCTCGCACGGTTTGGCCGCCTGCTCGAGGCTCTGCTGTTCGCCGCAGGCCTGCTGCTGCTGGTCATGACCTTGATGATCGTGGGCGACGTGTTCCTGCGCAACATCGGCGCGGGCGGCATTCCGCCGAGCAACGAGTTCTCCGAAGACGCCTCTATCTCATCACGCTGCTGACCGCGCCTGGCCTGCTGCGCATGGGCCAGCACATCCGCATCGACATCCTGCTGCGCGTGCTGCCCGGCCGCGCTGGCTGGCTGCTGGAGTGGATCGGCGACGTCATCGGCATCGTCTGCTGTCTCTATTTTGTCTGGTATGGCACGCGCGTGATGGTCGCCAGCTATCTCAGCGGCTCGATCTCCATGAAGACGCTGATCATGCCGGAATGGTGGCTGCTGGCGCCGATGCCGGTCGCCTTCGCGCTGCTCGCCATCGAATTCGTGTTCCGGATGCACCGGCTTGGCGCTGGCCGAGCGGCGTCCACGGGACGATGCGGTTTCGGCCGCTTGATGAGCATGCGCTGATGTCCTGGCAGATGGCTTCGCTGTTGCTGCTCGGCGGCTCCACGGTGCTGCTGTTCATCGGCATGCCGGTGGCGTTCTCGTTCATCGCCATCAACCTGGTCGGCGCGATGCTGTTTCTCGGCGGCGACGCCGGCTTGCACCAGCTCGTGCGCAACAGCGTGCCGCGGTGATCAATTTCTCGCTGACGCCGATCCCGTTGTTCGTCCTGATGGGCGAGGTGCTGTTTCACACCGGCCTGGCCCTCAAGGTGATCGACGGCGTCGAGCGGCTGATCCGCCAGGTGCCCGGCCGGCTCGCGGTCGTCGCCGTCGTCGCCGGCACGGTGTTCTCGGCGATCTCCGGCTCGACCATCGCCACCACGGCGATGCTCGGCTCGCTGATGCTGCCGGTGATGCTGGCGCGCGGCTACCACCCGCACCATGGCGACTGGGCCGATCATGGCGATCGGCGCGGTCGACATGCTGATCCCGCCGTCGGCGCTCACCGTGCTGCTCGGCAGCCTGTCGGGCATCTCGATCTCGAAGCTGTTGATCGGCGGCGTCGTGCCGGGCCTGATGCTGAGCGTCGCCTTCGTCGGCTACATCGTCATCCGGGTCAGAGCTCAATCCGTCGCTCGCGCCGCCGACCCCGATCGAGGAGCGGCATGGCTGGGCGAAATACGCAGCTGCTGGTCTGCTACGTGCTGCCGCTCATTTCCGATCTTCGTCGTGGTGGTCGGCGCCATGTCGGGCGGCTCGGCGACGCCGACCGAAGTCGGCGGCGCTCGGCGCGCTCGCAACCATGGTGCTGGCCATGCTCTACCGTGCGCTGACGCTCGACGCCCTGATGAACGCGCTGCGGGGCACGGTCGCGGTATCCGGCATGATCCTGTTCATCATCCTCGGCGCCACGACGTTCTCGCAGATCCTGAGCTTCTCCGGCGCGACCGAGGGCATCGTCTCGGCCGATCTTCGGTCAGGGCCTGTCGCCGTTCGCCGTGCTGATCGGCATGATGCTGCTGCTGATCTTCCTCGGCATCTTCGTCGATCAGGTCAGCATGATGCTGATCACGCTGCCGGTCTTCATGCCGATCGTGCAGCGGCTCGGCATCGATCTCGATCTGGTTCGGCGTGCTGTTTCTGATCTGCATGCAGCTCGGCCTGCTGCTGCCGCCGCACGGGCTTCTGCTGATGACGATGAAGGGCGTGGCGCCGCCGCAGGTCACGATGGCGCACATCTTCCAGGCCGTGGTGCCCTATGTCGCGCTCAGCCTGGTGCTGCTGGTGCTGCTGTTCCTGTTCCCGGCGGTGGCGACCTGGCTGCCCGGGCTGATTGGTTGATCGCGGGCTGAGCGATGATCGAGAGAGCGGTTTGCGACATTCCAACCGCCGACGGCCGGATGGACGCGTTCGTAACGCATCCGGACGAGGGCGGGCCGTTCCCCGCCGTCATCGTGCTGATGGACATCTGGGGCCTGCGCGAGGAGCTGTTCGACGTGGCGCGCCGCGTCGCCACCGTCGGCTATCACGTCACGGTGCCGAACTTCTGGTACCGGCGCGGCAAGGTGCGTTTCGAATTTCGCGACGACAAGGGCCGGATGCATCTCGCTCCTCGCACTGCCGAAGGAGGTGCAGGACGAGCTGCACGCCAACAGGAGCCACCTGACCGACCGGATGGCGATGGCCGACATCGGCGCGGTGCTGAAATTTCTCGAGCGGCGAGCCGGTGCGCAACGGACCGAAGGGCACCATCGGCTATTGCCTCGGCGGCCGGCTGTCGCTGGCGGCGGCGGCGGAGTTTCCCGGACCAGTTCCGCGCCACCGCCAGCCTGCACGGCACTCGGCTGGTCAGCGATACGCCGGATTCGCCGCACCGCTTTGTCGGCACAAATGCGCGGCGAAATCTACTGCGGCTTTGCCGAGAAGGACGATCTTGCGCCGCCGTCCACCATCGCGACGCTTGGTAAATTGTTTGCAGGCTGCAGCCGAGCGTGCACTACCGCGCCATCGTCCATCCCGGCACCGAGCACGGCTACGCGCTGCCGGACCGCGACATCTTCGACAAGCCGGCCGCCAACCGCGACTGGGAGAACATCTTCGCGATGTTCAAAAGGCAGTTGGGCTGATGGCGTAGCCTTGCCCTAAAACCCCATCTGCGCGCGCTTGGGCAGGTAGTGCAGCACGCGCTGCTCGATCAGGATCACCAGCAGATAGGCGATGCCGCCGACCAGCGTGAGCATCACGATCGAGACGAACACCATCGCGGTGTTGGCCTGGCCTTCGCCGAACGACAGCAGATAGCCGAGCCCCATATTGCCGCCGACCAGCTCGCCCACCACCACGCCGACCACGGCCAGCGTCGAGCCGATGCGAAGGCCCGCGAACAGCGGCGGCAGCGAAGCCGGAAACTCGATCTTCCAGAAGATCTGCGCGCGCGTCGCCTTGAACGCGCGCGCGAGATTGATCAGGTCGGGATCGACGGTGCGGATCGCGGTCAGCACGTTGACCATCACCGGGAAGAACACGATCAGGATCGCGACCAGGATTTTCGGATAGACGGTGAAGCCCATCCACAGGATGAACAGCGGCGCGAACGCCACCTTGGGCGCGATCTGCAGCGCCAGGATATAGGGCGACAGCGCGAACTCGGCGGTCGGCGACATGCCGATCATGTAGCCGATGCAGGGCGCCGAGCAGGCTGCCGAGGATGAAGCCCACCAGCACCTCGGCCGCGGTGATCGCCGGTGTGGAACGCCAGCCCGATACATGCCACATCCGCACGGCTTCATCGGCCACCATCGACAGCGGCGGGATGATGAACGGCGGAATGCGCAGCAGCCCCGGGCCCCATTGCCACGCCGGCGAGGAACACGATCAGCAGGGCGACGCTCACGGCCGTGCCCCGCCACACGACCGAGGAATTCTGGGCATCGCTCATGCCGGCACCGCTTCGGGCTGGCCGATGTCGAGGCGGTCCATCAGCCGGTTCACGTAGTCTGTGACCTTCGGATGGGTGCGGCGCTTGAGCGGATCGTCGCGGCCGGGAATGTCGATCGTGATCTCGTCGATGATGCGGCCGGGACGCCGGCTCATCACCAGCACGCGGTCGGACAGCGTCACCGCTTCGAGCAGGTCGTGGGTGATCAGCAGCGCGGTCTTGCCGGCGCGCTTGAGCGTCTGCGCCAGTTCGCGCTGCAGCACCATGCGGGTCTGCGCGTCCACCGCCGAGAACGGCTCGTCGAGCAGCAGCACCGTCGGATCGACCGCGAGCGTGCGCGCCAGCGCCACGCGCTGGCGCATGCCGCCCGACAGTTGATGCGGATAGTGGCCGGAGAATTCCGCGAGCTTGAGGTTCTCCAGCAGCGTCCTGCGCGCGCCGCCGCCGCTCGGCCGGCGCCACGCCCTGGATCTCGACGCCGAACATCACGTTCTCGGCGACCGTCCGCCACGGCAGCAGCAGGTCCTTCTGCAGCATGAAGGCGACATGGGCGTTCGGGCCCTCGACGCGTTCGCCGTCGACGAAAGCCTGACCCTCGCTCGGCGCGGTCAGCCCCGAGCCGATGTTGAGCAAGGTCGACTTGCCGCAGCCGCTCGGCCCGATCAGCGACACCACCTCGCCGTCGCGCGACCGCGATGCTGACGCCTTGCACGGCGGTGAGGTGGCCCGCCTTTTGCGCGAAACGCATCGTGACGTTGCGGTATTCGAGCCGTATCAGATCGGACATCGCCAGCTTTCAACCGTGCACGGTGCTTGTTGGCCTGCTTCCTGCATATTCCAGGCCGCGATTGTCGAGTATAGTGGCAAACCGATGCGCCAAAAGTCCATCGGGCGCCCATCGGCGCCGCAGCCTCTCGGGGAGAACACCATGCGTCAGACCATTTCACGCCGCCGGTTCGCTGGCGACAGGCGCTGCGCTCGGCGCAGGCCTCATCACGGCGCCGGCCGTGCGCGCGCAGTCGCTCGAAAAGATCACCTATCTGTTTCCGGCGCCGCCGGTGCTGCCGGCGTTCGGGCCGATCCGCCTGGCGCAGGGCAAGGGCTACTTCAAGGAGGCCGGTTTCGAGGTCGAGTTCGCGGTCGGCCGCGGCGGCGTCGATGTGGCGAAGCAGGTCGGCGCCGGCAACGCGCCGCTCGGCGGCATCGTCGCCGACGGCCCGATCATGGTGCGCGGCAACGGCGTGCCGGTGAAGATCGTCTGCGTGTTCGGCGGCAAGGGCTTCATGCAGCTCGTGGTGCGCGAGGATTCCGGCATCGAGAAGCCGGCCGACCTCAAGGGCAAGACCATCACCGTGATGTCCTATCAGGACACCACCTTCTATGCGCTGCTCGGGCTGATGGCGAGCGCGGGGCTGACCCAGAACGACGTCAACGTCCAGCAGGTCGGCCCGACCGGCGTCTGGCAGTTCGTCGCCGAAGGCAAGTCGCAGGGCATGGCCGGCGTGCCGGACTGGATTCCGCCGGTGCAGGCGGCCGGCGTGAAGGTGAAGATCATCCCGACCGAGACCTTCTTCCCGCACATGGCGCAGGCGATCGCGGCGTCCGACGACATCATCAAGCAGAAGCCCGAGATGATCCGGAAGTTCGTCCGCGCCGCGCTCCGCGGCATGAAGGACATGATGGACAACCCGGACAAGGCCGCCGACGAGTTCGTCTCGTTCGTGCCGGATTGGAAAGGCAAGGAAGCCGGGGTCAAGTACGCCTTCAACATGTACGCCAAGGATGTCTATCCGGGGCAGAAGGTGCTCGGCGAGATGAACGCCGACCGGCTTTCGAAGTTGCAGGACTTCTACCTGGCCAAGGGCTTCATCCAGAAGGCCACGCCGGTGAACGAGCTCTACACCAACGAGTTCGTGACGTAGCGGCGCTGCGGGGAGTGACGCCGTGCCGAGCCTCAACACTTCGTTCAAAGCGCCTCGACTCGTGCTTGGACTGGCCGTCGCGCTGATCTTCATCGCGCCCGCTGCGGCCCAGGACTATCCCACCCGTCCTGTCACGCTGGTCATTCCTTATCCGGTCGGCGGCGGCGTGGACACGGTCGGCCGCGTTATCGCCGGCAGGCTTACGGCGGCGCTCGGCCATCAGGTTGTCGTCGAGAACCGGCCCGGCGCGGGCTCGGTGATCGGCACGCGTGCGGCAGTCAAGGCGCCGCCGGACGGCTACACGCTGCTGATGATCACCACCGGCCTGAGCCTTGTGGCGAACCCGGGCTACGACGTCGCCAAGGATTTCGCGCCGATCGGCACCATCGCCTCGATCCCGATCGTGGTGATGGCGCAACCCTTCGGTGCCGGTGAAATCGCTGTCCGACGTGATCGCATTGGCGAAGAAGGAGCCGGGCAAGGTCACGATCGGGAGCCCGCCGCCGCCGACGCTCAACTACTTCGGCGCCGAGCAGTTCAAGGCGATGACCGGCATCGACGTCTCCATCGTCACCTACAAGGGCACCGGTCCCCTGACCAACGACCTGGTCGGCGGCCACGTGATGCTCGCCTTCAACACGCTGCCGCCGGCGATCGGCAACATCCAGGCCGGCAAGCTCAACGCCATCGCGGTGGCGGCGCCAGAGCGGCTTGCGGCGATCCCCGACGTGCCGACCGCGGCCGAGGCCGGCCTGCCGGGGCTCGACGTCGTGCTCTACTACGGGCTCGCCGCGCCCGCCGGCACCCCGCGCCCGATCATCGAGCGGCTCAACAAGGAGCTGCGCGCGATCGTCACGTCAGACGAGTTCAAGAAGCGCATCATCGCCGACGGCGGCGGACCGGCCCCCAGCACACCCGAGGAGCACGCCGCCAACATGGCCCGCGAGGAAGGCAAGTGGAGCGCGATCATCAAGAAGCTCGGCCTCAAGGTTGAGTAGGCGCAGGCGTTCGGGAACCAAACGGAACTCTCTGGATTGTCTCGGGCGCGCTCCGCGCGTCTCGTGAGAATTCATTGCATCCAGAGGGACCATCGATGGCCAGGAACAGAGGCATCATCACCACCACGCAAGGACGCGATCACCGATGTCGCCAGGACTGGCATCGAGGGCGCGCGATCGATTGCCGGCAGCGCGGCGGACTCGGCGGCCGGCGCGGCGAACAGTGCAGCGCAGGACCGTGACCGGCGCGGCGTTGAGCGCGGTCCGGGGCGCCCGGCGGCTCGTCGGCCCCGCCAAGAAGCGGCGCAAGACGGTGAAACGCCGGGCCAAGGCGAAGAAGGCGGTCAAGCGCCGCAGCGCCGCGCGCCAAGCGCCGCCCGGCGAAGCGGTCGGTTCGGCGGAAGAAGAAGTAGGCGGCCTGAAACGCGGCTACTTCTTGTCGTAGCCGTCGGTGCCCTGCCAGCCGTGCTTCGAGATGTCGAAGATCACGCCGTCCGGGTCCTTGAACTTGCGCTCGAAGTTGCCGGCGCGCTCGTCGCCGAGGTCGAAGAAGAACTTGCCGCCGGCCGCCTCGATCCGCTTCTGCGTCTCCACCAGGTCATCGACCTGGATGCCGAAGTGGTGCGCGCCGACGAAGGTCGAGCCCTCCTTCAGGTCGGAGGCGGCGGTGCCGCCTTTGCCCTTGAAGTTCAACAGCGCCATGTTGATGACGCCGTCGCTCATGTAGATCGCCGAGCCGATATCGAGGTCCTCGCGGCGCGATCTTCTTGAACTCGAACACCTCGGAATAGAACTTCGCCGCCTTGTCGAGGTCCTTCACGACGACGGCGATGTGGCGCAGACGGGCCATGACGTGCTCCTGAAAAATACTCCGTTGCCGCCATCATAACTCCGGCTTCGCGGCAAGGGCTACACTTGTTCGCACGATCGCCTAACATGGCGGCATGACGCAACGTCATGCGGAAATCGTCGGCGCGGGCTTTGCCGGGCTGACCGCGGCCTGCGCGCTGGCGCAGCGCGGCTGGAGCGTGCGCGTGCACGAGCGCGCCGACCGGCTGCGCACCACCGGCGCGGGCATCTACATCTACGAGAACGGCCTGCGCGTGCTGGAGGCGGTCGGCGCCTATGCGGCCGCGACCCATGGCGCGCCGTTCGCCCACACCCGCGAGGTGCGCGACGACCAGAACCGGGTGATCTCGGTGCACCGCTGGCAGGGCAGCCGGGTGTTCTCGGTCGTGCGCCAGACCGTGATCAATGCGCTCGCCGAATCCGCGACGCTGTCCGGCGCCGAGATCGTGCTCAACTCGACGGCGCGTGTCCGCTACTCCCGACGGCGAACTGACCCTGGCCGATGGCCGCAAGATCAAGGCCGATCTGGTGGTCGCGGCCGACGGCTCGAACTCCCGGCTGCGCGACAGTCTCGGCCTGCTCGCCAAGCGCAAATATCTGGTCGACGGCTGCACGCGGCTCCTGATCGACAAGACGCCGGAGGAAATGGGCACCGACGGCGCCACCACGGTCGAATACTGGTCCGGCAGCCGCCGCGTGCTCTACACGCCGTGCAGCGAGACCGAGGTCTATATCGCGCTCACCATGCTCGACAGCGACGAAGCGGCGAAGGAAATGCCGGTCAACCGCGACGCCTGGAAGCGCTGGTTCCCGCATCTCGAACCGCTGATCGGCCGCATCCGCGCGGCGGGCCGCTACGACCGCTTCGAATACATCAAGCTCAAGCGCTGGTCGGCGGGCAAGGTCGCGGTGATCGGCGACGCGGCGCACGCGATGCCGCCGAACATCGGGCAGGGCGGCGGCTGCGCCATGATGAATGCGCTGTCGCTGGCGGTCTATCTCGACCGCGAGCACGACACGCCGGCGGCGCTCGACGACCTGGGAGCGCAACGAGCGCGCTATCACCGAGCACACCCAGCGCGTCTCGCTGATGCTCGGCTGGCCGACGACCTGGCCGCCGTTCTCCGCGCCAAGACCCTGGCGCTGGCGGGCAAATCGAAATGGCTGGTCCGCCAGCGCACCAAGACGGCGCTGCATGTGCCGACGGGGACTTGAGACCGTTGCGCTTCGACGACGTCTCGAAGGATGACCGCATCCCAGGCGCAGCCGCAGGATGAGGGCGGAGCCAGTCAAAACGGCTGCGTGATGCCATCCAGCGGCGCGTCGCAGTTGACCAGATCGACGCGCTTCCAGGCGATCCGGATCGCGCCGTCGATCTGCACCAGCCGGTGCCACGCGGTGCCGGCGAACAGCCGCTGCTGCTCGCGCCGGTATTCGATCATCAGGAATTTCGAGCGCACGGTCGCGGCGCGGCCCTCGGCGTCCTCGATCGTGACGTTGGCGACGATGCGGCTCGTCCGCGAGCGCGGCTCCTGCGAATACATGCGCGGGCTTGCGAGCCGCCGCACGCGCGTCTCCAGCAGCCGCCGGTCGTCGTAGATCAGCGACACCGTGTCGTGCGGATTGTTCTGGTTGGGCTCGCTCGGCACCCAGTACCAGGCGTCGGCGGTGAACAGCGCCAGCCAGTCGTCGAACTTCGCCTCGTCGAGCAGGCGCGCCTCGTGTTCGAGGAATTGCACGCAGCGGTGCAGGTCGAGCGGCGCTTGCCGCGCGCGACGGCCGGCCGCGCAGCGGCGTGGCGCGGCGGCGGCTCGGCGCCGCGAATCTTCGGCCGGGACTTGCGGCTTCTTCGCCATAGCGGTCAGGACGCCGCGCGCGCGGCGGCGCTCGTGCCGCTGGCCGTTGTTCATGTAGCCCAGCCAGGCGTCGAGCATGTTGCGGATGTAGACCTCGCTGGTCGAGTTGACGCCGCGCGCGGCCGCCGTGCGCGTCGGGCACGTCGCTCTGGTAGCCGCGGCCGATCTGCAGCCATTCGGCGCCTTCGCTCGAAAGCCCCATGTCGATGCGGTTGTAGATTTCCAGGTCGTCGGTCAGCACCAGCGAGCCGGTGCCGTTGACGATGTTGGCGAAGCTGATGGTGTTGCGGAACATCTGCTCCGGCGCGCCCTTCAGCCGGAAGTTGTAGGTGTGCACCACGGTGCGGTTGACCGCGATCGGATGCACCACGCGAAGCTGCTGGAATTGGCTCATCAGCGAGACGTTCGGATAGATGTTGGAATTCCAGCGCCGCACTTCGAGGATGCGCTGCGCCTCCTGCCTTGCCCTTCTTCTTCTCCAGTGCGGTGAGGTAGTCGCGGAACACCGGGTCCTTCAGCGCGGCGACCAGCTTTGCAGTCGTCGTGGTAGTCGCCGAGATAGCTGTGGCCGTTCGGATAGGTCCAGATGCCGACCTGCGATCTCCCAGAAGCTGTAGGGCGCGCCGTTCTGGCGCATCTGCCGGATCGCGATCTCGCCCGAGCCGTCGGAATGCACGGCGTCGGACTGCGCCTGCGCCGCCTCGATCGAGGAGCGGTGCGCGAACAGCGGATGCGCGGCGTCGCACAGGTTCTCGAAATAGACCTTCCAGTTGCCGTCATAGGCGTGCTTGAACACGCCGCCGGCGACCTCGATCTCGCCGTCCGGCGCGCGGTCGATCATGTCGTCGAGCGACGTCGTCATGTGGCCGAGCCACTCTTCCAGGTCCGGCCCGTCGGCCGGCTTCGCTTGCGAACACGAAGCCGCGATAGCTCTTCACCCGCGCCACCGACTGCATCGACATCTTCGGATCGCCGACCTTGAAGTCGCGCGGATAGCCGTGGTTGAGCGGCACGGCCTTGAGCCGGCCGTCGAGATGATAGGTCCAGCCGTGATAGCAGCAGGTGAACTCGTCGGCGTTGCCCTTCTCGGTCGCCACCACCATCGCGCCGCGATGGGCGCACTGGTTGCGGATGACGCGCAAGCCGCCTTCGTCGTCGCGCACCATCACCACCGGGCGGCGGCCGATCTGCGTGGCGAAATAGTCGCCGGGCTTTTTCACCTGGCTTTCGTGGCCGATGTAGATCCAGGCGGTGCCGAAGATGCGCGCCATCTCCAGCTCGAAGATCGCCGGATCGGTGTAGAGCTGCCGGTGCACGCAGCCGGGCTTGAAGAAGCGCGAGAAGTCTTCGGTCATGGTGTAAGCGTAACGCACGGTCCGAGTCCGGACAACTGTACCACCGAGTGCGCTCATCCCTCCCCTGGCGGGGAGGGATGATGTGGCGCCGCCCGGCTACCCGAGTTCCGCCGCGCGCGCCAGGCTCGCGATCATCGACACGCGCATCAGGTAGTCGCGGGTGCGCGCGGGATCGGCCGCGATCGCGCGCAGGCTGTCGCGGAACTCGTCGCCGGGCGATTCCAGGTTCTTCTTGTTCTGGATCGTGTGTTTCTGGATGTATTCGAGCGTCACCAGCCGCCGCTGCTTGTCGAAGCGCTCGAGCTCCGCCTCCGTCGCTTCGCCGCGCCACACCGCGGCAAGCCGCGCCGCCAGGTTGACGGCGTCATGGATGCCGCCGTTCATGCCCATGCCGCCGAGCGGGTTGTTGATGTGGGCGGCGTCGCCGACGAGGAAGGCGCGGCCGAGCTTGAAGGTCTTGGCGACGCGCTGATGCACCTTGTAGAGCGTGATGTGGGCGATCTCGTAGTTCGAGATGCCGGGGATGACGCCGGCCATCAGCGATTGCGCGAACTCGCGCGTCTGCACCCGCTCGTCGCTGGCGTCCTCGTTGACCAGGAACATCACGCGCCACAGGCCGGGAATTTGCAGCAGGAAATACCAGCGCTCCGGATCGGCGACATAGCTCACCGACGACAGGCCGGGGATGACGCTGAAGAAATCGAACGGCGTCGAGACCACCAGCAGCCGGTCCGGCCAGGTGAAGCCTTCGAATTCGATGCCGAGCGAGCGGCGCACCGCGCTGCTCGCGCCGTCGGCGCCGATCAGATAGCGGCCGGTGCGCGTCTCGCGTTCTGCCGCCGCGCTCGATCGTGACCTCGACGCCGGCGGCATCCTGGCTCACGCCGTGCACCGCGACTGCCGAACTGCAGACTCGAAATTGGGATGGCCGCGCATCTGCTCGTACAGGATGCGCGTGAGCTTGGATTGCTCGCATTGCACCCGGTAGGGATGCCGCGTGGCGTCGGCGATGGCGGCGAAGTCGAACTCCGCCAGCAGCCCTTGCTTCTTGGTGCGGTACTGGAACGTCGGCGCCATCAGCCCTTGCGCGATCAGCGGCTCGGCGGCGCCGAGCGCATCCAGCATGTCGAGCGTCGGCGGATGGAAGGTCGAGGCGCGCGACTCCTCGCTGAGCGTCGGTCCCTGCTCGAACACCGTCACCGGCACGCCCGCGCGCGCCAGATGCGCGGCGGCAACGAGCCCGACCGGCCCCGCGCCGGCGATGAGGACGCGATCGTTCGTGCTCAAGCGTCAGCCGGCGCTACTCGATCTGCGGCGATGCCGGCCTTGGCGATGATGTCGCGATACTTGACGATCTCGTCATGATGCCATTTCTTGACCTGGTCGCAACGGCATCCACATCGTCTCGGCGCCGGCGGTCTCGAAGCCCTTCTTCACCTGCGGGTCTTCCACCGCGGCCTTCACTTCCTTGTTGAGCCGCTCCAGGATCGGCTTCGGCGTGCCGGCCGGCGCCAGCAGCGCGAACCAGCCGCGCTCCTTGTATTGCGGCAGGCCGAGCCTCGGTGGTGGTCGGCGTGTCCGGCAGCGCGGCGATGCGCTTGTCGCCTGCGACCGCGAGCGGAATCGCGCCCTCGGCGCCGATCGGGCCGGCGACGTTCGGGATACCACTGGAAGCCGAGCGGCACCTGCCGGCGATCAGGTCGGGGCCGTATTGCGCGATGTTGCGATAGGGCACGTGGGTGAGCTTCACGCCGGTGACCTGCGCGAAATATTCGCCGGCCAGATGCTGCGAGCTGCCGATGCCGACCGAGCCGTAGTTCAGCTTGCCGGGATTGGCCTTGGCGTAGTCGATCAGTTCCTTGAGCGACTTGATCGGCACGTTCTTGCTGGCCACCACGACGATGGTGAAGCCCGCGAACGGCGAGATCATCTCGAAGTCCTTCTCGGGGTCGTAGCCGAGCACCTTGTAGAGCGCGATGTTGGCCGCGACCGGGCCGGAGCCGCCGCCGACCAGCGTGTAGCCGTCCGGCGCGGCCTTCGCCGCCGCGCCGGTGCCCGAATTGCCGCCGGCGCCCGGCCGGTTCTCGACGATGATCGGCTGTCCCATCGTTCTTCGACATCTTGTCGAACATGATGCGGCTGACCACGTCGCTGGCGCTGCCGCCGGCGAACGGAATGATCACCGTGATGGTCTTCGGTCGGATAGCTCTGCGCGCCGGCCATCGTGCTGCCGAGCGATCGCCGCAAGCGCGACGCTCGCGCCGAGAAGAAGCCGCTTCGTCATAGTCATTTCATCGTCCTTTGGATGGATGCTCAGGTGCCGGTGAATTTCGCCGGCCGCTTAGCATGGAACGCTTCCACGCCCTCGCGGAAGTCGTCCGATTGCCGCAGCCGGCTGTAGCAATGGCCCTCGAGCTCGATTGCCGTGGACAGCATAGCATCCTCGGTGTCGTTGAGGAGCTTTTTAGCCGTGCGCTGGGCGAGGGGCGAGAATGCGCGCAGCTCATCGACCAGCGCGTCGGTCGCGGCTTCAAGCTTGTCGTCGGGCACGCAGCTCGGTCGCGATGCCCCATTCGTAGGCCTGCTTCGCCGGAATGCGGCGCGAGCGCATCACGATATCCTTGGTGCGGGTGATGCCGACGATCTTCTGCAGCCGCGCCGAGCCGCCGGAGCCGGGGATTTGCCCGAGCCGCTGCTCGGGCAGCGCATAGAAGCCGGTTTCCGAGACGATGCGGAAGTCGCAGGCGAGCGACAGCTCGAAGCCGACGCCGAAGCAGAAGCCGCGGTTGGCGGCGATCACCGGCTTGGAGCAGCGCGCCGGCGCCGCGATGTTCCAGGCGAGCTTGGACACCGTTTCCGGGCGTGCTTCCAGGAAGCCCTTGATGTTGCCGCCGCTGGAGAAATGCTCGCCGATCGCGCGCAGCACGATGATGCGGATGCGGGAGTTGTCGTCCAGGCTCTCGAACACCAGCCGAAGCTGGTCGCGCTGCGGCATCGACACGACGTTGAGCGGCGGCCGGTCGAGGATGACATCGGCGCGCTCGCGCGCCTCGTCGATCTCGACGCGGAAGCCGTCGAGCGCGCCGAGGCGGGGGTCGTCGAAGGTTGCGGCGGTGCTCATGTCGGCGGTTCCTTGTGAGCGCGGAGGCGCCGTTCGTTCCGGTTCGTACTCGCCGGCCACCAGCAGCCGGCGCAACAGCTTGCCGACCGGCGATTTCGGGATGGTTTCGACGAAGACATAGCGGCGCGGCCGCTTGAAGTTGGCCAGCCCCGAGTCGCGGCAGTGCGGTCGAGATGCTCGTGCTCGACCGGCGCGCTTCGCTTGATGAAGGCCGTCACGACCTTGCCCCAGCGCTCGTCGGGCAGGCCGACCACCGCGACCTCCGACACCGCCGGGTGCAGCGACAGGCAGCTTTCGATCTCGACCGGCGAGACGTTCTCGCCGCCGGTGATGATCATGTCGTCGACCCGGCCGGTGACGAACAGATCGCCGTCGGCGTCGAACGTGCCGGTGTCGCCGGTGAAGTACCAGCCCTGCCGCAGCGCCTTGGCGTCGGCCTCGGGCCGCCGCCAGTAGCCCTCGAAGGATTCGTCGCCTGCAGCAGCGCGATGATCTCGCCTTCCTCGCCGGGCTTGGCGATCTCGTCAGGCGACGACGCGCCGAGCCGCACCACGCGCACCATCTGGTTGATGCCGGCGCGGCCGGCCGAGCCGGGCTTGTCCGGGGCGTTCTGGTCGATGGTGAAGGTGTAGATTTCCGACGAGCCGTAGTGATTGACGAACAGCTCGGGCTTGAACGCCGCCTGCAACTCCTTGAGCAGCCCGTCGGTCATCGACGCGCCGGCAAAGCCGAGCTTGCGCACCGAGCTGACGTCGGTCCGCTTGAACCGCTCGTGATGCACCAGGTCGTGATAGAGCGTCGGCACCAGATAAAGATTGGTGATCTTCTCCGCCTCGATCAGCTCCAGCGCCCGCGCCACGTCGAAGCGCGGCAGGCACACGAACGCGCCGCCGATCAGCGACATGGCAAGCAGCGAGCGCACGCCCATGGTGTGATAGAGCGGCATGACGCCGAGCGTGCGTTCGCCCGTGCGGTAGAGATTCTGCGCGACGTGGGCGAGCGCCGCGGCGCGCTCGGCGCGCTGGCGGCGCGGCACGCCCTTCGGCTTGGCGGTCGTGCCCGAGGTGTAGAGCATCACCGACCAGGCCTCGGCATCGGCGCGGGGCCGCACGTCCGGCGCATCCGGCCGCGGCCAGCATTTCGAACGTGACTTCATCCGGCAGGCCGACGGCGATCTTCCGGCGCTTGCCGGCTTCGGACGGATGCGCGCACCGCCTCCGCCGACACCGCCTCATAGACCAGCGCCTTGGCCTCGGCATTGTCGAGGCAATAGTCGAGCTCGTCCGCGGTCGAGCGCCAGTTCAGCGGGGTGATGATGATGCCGGCAAACTGGCAGGCCCAGTGGATCGTCGCGGCCTGCCAGTTGTTCTGCAGCACCGTGACCAGATGATCGCCCGGCTTGAGGCCAAGCCGTCGAAGCCCGCCACCATCGCCGAAATCGCGGCGATACCATTGCGCATAGGTCAGGCGCACGTCGCCATCGACGATGGCGAGCGCATTCGGGATCGCGCGCGACGCTGGCTAGAAAGCTGGTGCCGAGATCGAGCATTTGGGCGTCGGTGTTCCTTGCCGCCCAAGGATGATACATCTTCATCCCATGACCAAGCACGAGGTGCCGACCCACGGGACCAATGCGCCGCAGCCGGTCCGCACCTTGCGCGACTGGCTCGACCATCTCGCTGCCCGCGACCGTCTGGCCGTGCTCAAGCCGAACATCGGGCTGAAGTTCGAGCTGGCGGCCTACGCCAAGCGGCTCGACGGCCAGCGCGCCACCATGTTCCCGAAACCCGGCGGCCATCCGATCCCGGTGGTGTCGGGGCTCGTCTCCGACCGCGGCTGGATGGCCGAGGCGATGGGCGTCGAGCCCTCCGAGATGCTGGCGCGTTTCCAGAAGGCGGCGTCGCATCCGACGCCGTGGCAGGAGGTGAAATCCGCGCCGGCCCAGGAGGTCGTGCATCGCGCACCGCTCGACCTTGCGAAGCTCCTGCCGCTGCCGACCCACAACGAGCACGACGGCGGACCCTACATCGCCGCCGGCATCATGATCGTGCGCAATCCGCGCACCGGAAAGCAGAACGTCTCGATCCACCGCTGCCAGCTCACCGGACCGAACCGGCTCGGCGTGCTGGTGCTGCCGCGCCACACATTCACATTCCACCGCATGGCCGAGGAGGCGGGCGAGCCGCTCGACGCCGCGATCGTGGTCGGCGTCGATCCGCTGACGTTGCTGGCCTCGCAGGCGATCGTGCCGATCGACCACGACGAGCTTGAGATCGCCGGCGCACTGCAAGGCCGACCGCTGCCGGTGGTGAAGTGCCTGACCAGCGACATCCGCGTGCCGGCCGAGGCCGAGATCGTGATCGAAGGACGCTTCCTGCCGGGCGTGCGCGAGCCGGAAGGTCCGTTCGGCGAATTCCCGCAATACCTACGGCACGCGCGCCAATCGCGAGGTGATGGAGGTCGTCGCGGTCACCCACCGCAAGGACGCGATCTTCCACACCATGGTCGGCGGCGGGCTGGAGCATCTGCTGCTCGGCGCGATCCCGAAAGAGGCGACGCTGCTGACGCACCTGCGGCGGAATTTTCCGAACGTGCTCGACGTGCATCTGTCGCCGGGCGGCACCATGCGCTTCCACCTCTATGTCAAAATGAAAAAGACCCAGGAGGGCCAGGGCAAGAACGTCATCCTCGGCGCCTTCGCCGGCTCGTTCGATCTGAAGCATGTCATCGTCGTCGACGAGGACGTCGACATCCACAATCCGACCGAGGTCGAATGGGCGGTGGCGACGCGCTTCCAGGCCGACCGCGATCTGGTCATCGTGCCGGAGAGCCAGGGCTCCAAGCTCGATCCGTCCAACCGCGACGGCGTCGGCGCCAAGATGGGGCTCGACGCGACCAAGCCGTTCAAGGCGCCGGAGATGATGTTCAAGCGCATCCATGTGCCGGGCGAGGAAGACATCGACGTCGCCGAAATTCTCAAGCGCGGCGCCGACACCAACTGGCGCGCGGCGTTGAAGGCCTAGCATCCTCCGACAGGCCGAGACGGGCAGGGACAATCGAAATGCTCAAACGAGAATCCAGAACCACCCGACTTCGGGCGAGAATGGCTTCGCTCCATTGCATTGCCGTGTCGTTCGTTCTTTTTTTGGGGGCTACGGCTGCGTTCGCCGACGGCATTGAGCCCGGTCTGTGGAAGATCATCAGCCGGGTTGAGTCCAATGGGGTCATCAGCCCGCCACGTGAGTCCATGAAGTGTCTTACGCCGGACCAGACACAGGATATCGCCACCACGTTCTCGCCGGTCTCGCGCACCATCAATTCCGAATGCGCGCCGATCGAGCGCAACTTTGTCGATGGGAAGCTCACATGGAAGCTGATCTGTAAGGGCCAGCTCGACATGGAATTGGCTGGCGACTTTACCTTCGACAGCCGGCGCCATTACAGCGCGGCGGTGCGTTCTAAGGCGACGATGGCCGGGGCGCCCCCGTCGAATCCGTGAATACGCTTGATGCCGAGTGGGTTTCCGAGTGCCAATAGCCGATCGGTCGCGAACGATACCCGGTCCATTGCCGGTCGCAGTCTGCCCATAAATCAGGCAGGCGACGCTAGAATCCGTATCCCCAAGGGGCCTTTACGCCGCGCCAGCGATTGGCGCGAGGCTTGCACTGTCGGCAGGGGGAACTCGCACCGGGCGAGGGCGTTCTAGGCCCGGCGGGTTGGGGAGTGCAGCCGGTGCGCTTGGCGTTCGATGAGATGAAGGGGACGGACGGCGCGGTCCGGCCGGCCTATTCCGAACTGGCCAACTGGCTCGGCGACGTCCGGCCCGACGTTCTCGACTACCGCCGCAAGGAAGCCGAGCTGCTGTTCCGCCGCATCGGCATCACCTTCGCGGTCTATGGCGAGGCCGACGCCCAGGAGCGGCTGATCCCGTTCGACGTCATCCCGCGCATCCTGTCGGCGAAGGAATGGGACACCCTGCGCCGCGGGCTGGAGCAGCGCGTCAAGGCGATCAACGCCTATCTCCGCGACATCTACGGCCGCCGCGAGATTCTCAAGGCCGGCATCGTGCCCGAAGACCTGGTGTTCCAGAATCCGGTGTTCCGTCCGGAGATGAACGGCCAGAAGGTGCCGCACGACATCTACGTGCACATCGCCGGCATCGACATCGTCCGGGTCGACGCCGACACCTTCTACGTGCTGGAAGACAACGCCCGCACGCCGTCCGGCGTCTCCTACATGCTGGAGAACCGCGAGATCATGATGCGGCTGTTCCCGGAGTTGTTCTCCCGCCACCGCGTCGCGCCGGTCGAGAACTATCCGGACGAACTGCTCGCCACGCTGAAGTCGCTGGCGCCGGAGACTCGCGTCCGGCGATCCGACCGTCGTGCTGCTCACCCCCGGCGTCTACAACTCGGCCTATTACGAGCATTCGTTCCTGGCCGACAAGCTCGGCATCGAGCTGGTCGAGGGCCGCGATCTGTTCGTGAAGGCCGGCGTCGTCTACATGCGAACGACCCAGGGGCCGAAGCGCGTCGACGTGATCTACCGCCGCGTCGACGACGACTTCCTCGATCCGCTGACGTTCCGCCCGGACTCCGCGCTCGGCGTCGCCGGCCTGATGTCGGCCTATCAGGCCGGCAACGTCACGCTCTCCAATGCGGTCGGCACCGGCATCGCCGACGACAAGGCGATCTACAGCTACATGCCGGACATCCTGAAGTTCTATCTCGGCGAGGAGCCGATCCTGAAGAACGTGCCGACCTGGCGCTGCCGCGAGCCCGAGCACCTGAGCTATGTGCTCGATCATCTCGAGGAACTGGTGGTCAAGGAGGTGCACGGCTCCGGCGGCTACGGCATGCTGATCGGGCCGATGGCCGACAAGGCGCAGATCGCCGCGTTCCGCACCAAGCTCAAGCTCGATCCCAAGGGCTTCATCGCGCAGCCGACGCTGGCGCTCTCGACCTGCCCGACCTGCGTCGAGGCCGGCGTCGCGCCGCGCCACGTCGATCTGCGGCCGTTCGTGCTGAGCGGCCGCGACCGCGTCCGCATCGTGCCGGGCGGGCTGACGCGCGTCGCGCTGAAGCAGGGCTCGCTGGTGGTGAATTCGAGCCAGGGCGGCGGCACGAAGGACACCTGGGTGCTGGACCGGTGAAGAATGCTCTCCCGCACCGCCGATAACCTGTACTGGCTCGCGCGCTACGTCGAACGCGCGGAATATCTCGCGCGCATCCTGGAGGCGACGCAGCGGCTGACCGCGATGCCGCTCGCCTATGTCGGCGAGACCAACGAATGGGACTCGGCGGTGGCGACCGCCGGCTGCTCCGGCGCCGTTCTTCGCGGTCCACGACGAGGCCAACGAGGAAACCGTCACCGACTTCCTCGCGTTCTCGACCGAGAATCCGTCGTCGATCCGCAACTGCTTCGAGGTCGCGCGCACCAATGCGCGCGCGGTGCGCACCGCGCTCACCATGGAGATGTGGGAGGCGATCAACACCGCCTGGCTCGAGCTCAAGCGCTTCGGCAACCAGCCGGCCTCGCGCGAGGAGCTGGCGCGGTTTCTCCGCTGGGTGCAGGAATCCTCGCTGCGCTTCGACGGCTCGGCCTACCGCACGATGCTGCGCAACGACGCCTACTGGTTCTCCCGCGTCGGCGTCTACATGGAGCGCGCCGACAACACCGCGCGCATCCTCGACGTGAAATATCACCTGCTGCTGCCGGCCCACGAGCATGTCGGCGGGCCGCTCGACTATTACCAGTGGTCGGGCATCCTGCGCTCGGTGTCCGCGCTCACCGCCTACCACTGGGTCTATCGCGAGAGCCTCAAGCCGTGGCTGATCGCCGACCTGCTCATTCTCAACGAGCAGATGCCGCGGTCGCTGGCGAGTTGCTACGAGAATCTGGTGCAGAACCTCGACCGCATCGCCGGCAACTACGGCCGTCAGGGACCGGCGCAGCGCCAGGCCCGCAGCATCCGCGCCCGGCTGCAGAACAGCCGCATGGACGAGATTTTCCAGACCGGCCTGCACGAGTTCATCAGCGCCTTCGTCGACGACAACAACCGCCTCGGCAGCGCCCTCACGCAGCAATATCTGGCCTGAATTGGCCGGCCTGTCCCATGGACAAGTCCCGCGCAATCGGGATCATGGCCGGGAGCGAACATTGTTGCCGAACCATGCGCATCCAGATCTCGCACGAGACCGTCTATCGCTACGAGCAGCCGGCGCGTGGCGTGATCCAGACGCTGCGGCTCACGCCGCGCAATCACGACGGCCAATACGTCGAGAACTGGCGCATCGACGTGTCGGAGAACTGCCAGCTCGACCAGCACGAGGACGCCTTCGGCAACATCACCCATGTGTTCAGCGTCGAGGGCCCGCTGTCGGAGCTTCGCGTGCTGGTCGAGGGCGAGGTGGACACCCAGGACACCAGCGGCGTGGTGGTCGGCGCGATCGAGCGGTTTCCGCCGAGCCTGTATCTGCGCGAGACGCCGCTGACGCGGATCGACCCGGCGATCGCGGATTTCGCAAGCCAATCGCGGCGCGTCGGCGACGACCGCATTGCAGATCGTGCACGACCTGCTCGAACGGCTGCACGACGAGATGGTGTTCGACAACAGTCCGACCCAGGCGACTACCACGGCGGCCGAGGCATTCGCGCTCAAGCGCGGCGTGTGTCAGGACCTGACCCACATCTTCATCGCCGCGGCGCGTAGCATCGCCGATCCCCGCGCGCTATATCGGCGGCCACTTCCACCGCGACGACGGCGTGACCGAGCAGGAGGCCGGGCATGCCTGGGCCGAAGCCTTCGTGCCGAACCTCGGCTGGGTCGCCTTCGACACCGCCAACGGCCTCTGCGCGACCGACGCGCATGTGCGCGTCGCGGTCGGCCTCGATTATCTCGGCGCGGCGCCGGTGCGCGGCAGCCGCTATGGCGGCGGCGCCGAGGCGCTCGACGTTGCGGTTCGGGTCAACCAGGTCGCGGGCCAGCGGCAAAGCTAGAGCCGACGAGCGCTCGCTGCAATCACTGGATGGAGTGGATGTTGGGCCGCAGCGTCACGGTCGCGGTCTCGGCGTCGGCGACTTTGGACGGCTTGGTCTTGGCGAGGTTGGTCTTGGCGAGGTTGGCCTTGGCCGAGGTTGGTCTTGGCGAGGTTGGTCTTGGCACGGTCGCGACCTTGCCGGCGTGCTTTCGGCATGCACGATCCGTTTTGCATGCTTGCGGCCGGCCATCCTGCCCGTGCCGGTCGTTTCCTGCGACGGCGGGTTCAGCGAGCACAGTTCCGCGTCGGTCCTTTTCGGCAGGTAGCTCGGCTGCAGCGGCGACCGATGACCAGCGAGCAGCGTCGGCCGCGAACCCGGACGCCAGTCCGACAGCGGCGGTGACGGTCGCGGGGCGCTCCGCGCTCGCCGGTACGACGTGGACGATGCGGAAGCCGCGCTCCTTCAGCTCCTCGAGAATGAGCGGCAGCGCCTCCACCGTCCGCTGATGGATGTCGTGGAGCAGCAGGATGCCCTTGCCCTTGTATTCGAGCCGCTGCACGGCGCGGCGGGCCACTTCGCGCGGACCGAGCTTATGCCAGTCGTCGGCCGGCACGTCGGCGCCCCAGACCATCAGGCCGCGTTCGGCGGCGTGTTCATGGGCCGCCGCGGTGTGGCCAAAGCCCGGAAAGCGGAAGAACGGCGCGACCTTGTCGGGATCGCCCAGCGCCGCCGCGGTCGCCGCGATGCCGTCGTCGATCTGCGCATTGCCGCGCTCGACCGACAGCGCCCGGAAGCGATACGGATGGGTCATGCTGTGGGTGCCGATGGTGTGGCCGTCGTCATAGGCGCGCCGCACCAGCGCCGGGTATTCCCGCGCCATCGTCGCCGACGATGAAATAGGTCGCCTTGACGCATTCGGCGGCGAGGATGTCCAGAACCTTGCCGGTGTAGGGCGGGATCGGCCCGTCGTCGAAGGTGAGCACCACTTCCTTGTCGACAAGCGGCAGCGTCTCCGCATAGTCCATCGTGCCGATGCGGATATGATCGCGAGGATCGACCACGATGGTGCGGCTGGTGCCAAGCGCGTTGGGATTGCCGGGGCACGCGCCGGCCATAGCCGCGCTGAGCCCGCCGCTCAGCGCAAGCGGCAGCGCCGCAAGGAAAGCGATTCTTGCAAGCTCCGAACCCATGAATCAGCCCGAACCAAAACCCCACCCCATATTGCACGGGGCCGCTCGTCGCGACATGAACGGGCTGTCGGGATTCACATGAATTTGGATGCCGCGACGTGATTCTTGGTGACGTGCAGCCTTCCGGTCACAGTTTCACGCCGGCCGAGCGGCGACTGATCCGGCGTCTTCGCACCCCGCTGGCGGTGCAACGCTTCATTAACCGTATGCCCTACAACACCGAGCCCGGCGGCGACACTCTACGAAGCTTCCGGCAGGTCGTCCGGCACGGCAGCGCGCATTGCCTGGAAGCCGCGCTCGCGGCGGCTTGCATTCTTGAGCAGCACGGCTACCCGCCGCTACTCATGGGCCTCGAATCGGTCGATATGCTCGACCACGTCATTTTCGTCTTTCGCCACCGCGGGAAATGGGGCTCGGTCGCACGGTCGCGCGACCCCGGCCTGCATGGGCGAAAGCCGGTATTCCGTTCGCCGCGCGCGCTCGCGGAAAGCTATTTCGATCCGTACATCGACTTGACCGGCCGCGTCACCGGCTACTCGGTGGTGCATCTGGACGTGATGGGATCGTATGACTGGCGGTTTTCACGCCGCAACGTCTGGGCGGTCGAGAACATGCTGTTGCGCATCCCGCACCGCAGGATCAAACGCTCGCACAAGCGCGTGCGCCGGGAACGCAAGAAGTATCGAGCCTATCTGGAAACGCACAAGAAGAAGCCGCTGTACTATCGCGGCCGCGAGAAGTGGACGGAAATTCCGAAAGAGTTTTTGTAGCGAGGTTTCTCTTACGGCCTCATCCTGAGGAGCGCCCGGAGGGCGCGTCTCGAAGGATCGCCGCGGATGCCGCCCTTCCTTCGAGACGCATCGCTTCGCGATGCTCCTCGGGATGAGGTCGTAAGAGGTGCTCCGAGGGGCAAGCGCCCCGCGCCTCCTCACATGATGGCGAATTCGCTGTTCTTGCGGTCGGTGACCAGCATCGCGCCCGGATAATGCGTGATGCAGAACTCCGGCTTCACCGTCGCCACCACCGACTGCGGCGTCACCCCGCAGGCCCAGAACACCGGAATCTCGTCGTCGTTCATCGGCGCCGGGTCGCCGTAGTCGGGCTTGCCGATGTCCTTGATGCCGATCAGGTCCGGCCTGCCGATGTGCACCGGCGCGCCGTGCACGGCCGGAAAGCGCGTCGTGATCTGGACGGCGCGGATCGCGTCGGCGGGCTTCAGCGGCCGCATCGACACCACCAGCGGTCCGTGGAAGGGGCCTGCGGCCGTTGTCGGTACATTGGTGCGATACATTGGCACCGTCGTGCAGTTGGTGATGTGCCGCAGCTCCATGCCGTCCTGCATCAGCGCATCCTCGAACGAGAACGAGCAGCCGAGCGCGAAGATCACCAGATCGTCGCGCCAGTGACTGGTGATGTCGGTCGGTTCGTCGATCAACTCGCCGTTGCGGAAAACCTTGTAGCGGCAAAGGTCGGTGCGGATGTCGAGGTCCTGCCCCAGTGTCGGCAGGTGAGGATCGCCGGGCGCACCCACCGCAAGCAACGGGCAGGGCTTGGGATTGAGCTGGCAGAACCGCATGAAATCGGAGGCGAGCGCGGCGGGCAGGATCGCGAGGTTGCCCTGCACATAGCCCGGCGCGAGCCCCGAGGTCGGGCCGGTCCATTGACCGTTGCGGATGGCGCGGCGGGCGTCCACGCCGGTCTGGAGCACATCGGCACGTTGGGATTTCTGGGCGGGCATCGGCATTGCGACCTCTTGGCACACCTTGAAGGACGGATTTTCGCCCGATCCTATCATTGCCTCGCCGCCCATGCCCATCGCCTGGGCAACGCCCGAAAACCGTCGCCGGCGCGGCCATCCAGACCATGTCCAACGCCGCACGGTTGTTGGCACGCCTTTCTCAACGTGTATGATTGGGCAGGTTTGATTGAATGACGTCTGATGACGGGCACGGCGTGCCACGGTCCTTGGGGGGACATCAGAAAGGTTCGACGGCCGCCGCAGTCAAAGCATCAGCTCGATTGATTCCCGCCACCGGACCCGGTGGCGGCGACGAACCAGGCGTTCGCCGAGCCGCTCGTGGCGACGACCGCGGTTTTTGTTCGAGCGGACCGGAGAGGGATTCATCATGACTGACGACACTCGCGACTTTTGGCACCGCGGCAAGGTCACCCGCCGCCGCGTGATGGGATACGGCGTTTCGGCGGGCGCGCTCGGCGCGGCCATGCTGGTGCCGGCGCCGTGGCAGGCGCCTTCGGCCAGGCCAAGCCCTACAAGATCGGAACGCTGCAGCCGCTCTCGGGCGCGGGCGCAGCCGGCGGCAAGACCGCGCTGGTCGGCCTGCAGATGGCGGTGGACCGCATCAACAAGTCGGGCGGTATCAACGGCCGGCCGGTCGAGATCGTCGTCGCCGACGACGAGTTCAAGCCCGACGTCGGCCGCCGCAAGACCGAGAAGCTTCTGGTAGAGGACAAGGTCGATGCCCATGTCGGCGGCTTCCTCTCCAACATCTGCCTCGCCTGCATGCCGGTGTTCGAGGAGTACAAGGTCGTCAACATGATCAGCGTGTGCCTCGACACCACGCTGACCACGACCAAGTGCAACAGATACAGCTTCCGGGTTCACGACTACGCGCCGTCGCAGGCGGTGGCGTTCGCACCCGAACTCATCAAGATGGGTAAGAAGTGGCACATCCTTTACGCCGACTATTCCTGGGGCCAATCGACGCGCGACGCCTACGTCGCAAGAAATCAAGAAGGCCGGCGGCGAGGTTGTCGAGACCACCGGCATTCCACTCGGCACCGCCGACATGACGCCGTTTCTCTCCAAGGTCACCGGCAACTTCGACGGTATGTTCGGCATCTTCTTCGGCAAGGACGGCGTGACGATCGGCAACCAGGCTTTCGATCTCGGCCTCACCAAGAAATACAAGTGGGCCGGCGACGGCGCGATCGCGGAATCCACCAACCTGCCGGCGCTCGGCAGCAAGATCGACGGATTTATCGGCATCAACCGTTATATCCCGGTGCTCGATCCGCCGTTCGACACGTCGGCACACAAGAAGTTCTTCGACGACGCCAAGGCGCGGCTTGCCAAGATCGACTCCTCCAATCCCGATCCGGACCGCTACGTGCAGGCGAACTACGAGGCGATGAACGCACTCAAGCTCGGCATGGAGAAGTCGAAGTTCCGCGGCCGCGAGGACACCGACAAGCTGATCGCCGCAATGGAAGGCCTGGAAATGAAGGAAGGCGACGACTTCCCGCAGGGCGACAAGACGCTCCGCAAGGAAGACCATCAGGCTTTCTTGCGACAGGTCATCGCCGAAGTGCGGGGCGGCAAGTACAAGGTCCTCAAGGTGATCGAGAAGGATAAGACGATCTTCCCGCCGTCCTGCAAGTTCACCTAAGTGCAGGCGGACTCCTCCGTTGCGACATCCTCCCCGGCCATCGGCCGGGGAGGCGAGACGGCCCCTGTGCTCCGCACCGAGGCCCTGACCATCCGCTTTGGCGGCTTGACCGCGCTCAACAAGGTCAATCTCGACATCCGCAAAGGCGAAATCCGCGCCATCATCGGCCCGAATGGCGCGGGCAAGAGTACCTTCTTCAATTGCGTCACCGGCGTGTTGCGGCCGACCTCGGGGCGCATCCTGCTCAACGGCGCCGACATCACCGGACTGCCGCCCAATCTGATTTCGCGGGCCGGCATCGCGCGCTCCTACCAGATCACCAACATCCTGCCGAACGCCACCACGTTGGAAAACGTGCGGATCGCCGTGCAATCGCGCCGCCACGGCTGGAACATGCTGCGGAACTACCGGGCCTTCGGCGACCTCATCGAGAAGGCGGAAGCCGTGCTTGCTTCGGTCGGCCTGGCCGGCAAGGCCGATGAGCTCGCATCAAATCTTTCCCACGGCGAGCAGCGGAACCTCGAGATCGGCATCGCACTTGCGACCGAGCCGCAGCTTTTGTGCCTCGACGAGCCGACCGCCGGCATGAGTGCGGCCGAGACGCGCGACACCATCCAACTGGTGCGCGAGATCGCCAAGAACCTCACCATCCTGATCGTCGAGCACGACATGCCGCTGGTCATGGACCTAGCCGACCGCATTACCGTGTTTCACTACGGCGAGGTGCTGGCTGAAGGGCCGCCGGCTGAAATTCAGAACAACGCGCGCGTGCTGGAGGTCTATCTCAAGACATGAGCGCGCCGCAAAACACACCCGATCCGCTGGTCACGGTCGAAGACCTGCACACCTTCTATGGCAAGAGCCACATCCTGCACGGGGTGTCGCTGACCATCGGTCGCGGCGAGGTGGTGGGCCTCCTCGGCCGCAACGGCGTCGGCAAGAGCACGACGTTGAAGACCATCATGGGCCTGATCTACCCAAAGCAGGGCCGGATCATGCTGGAGGGCCGCGCCGTGACGGCGACCCCTGCGCACAAGATCGCCAAGCTCGGCATCGCCTATGTGCCGGAGGATCGCCGCATCTTCCGCCTGCTCACGGTGATGGAAAATCTCCGCATCGGGCTCGATCGCCCCGGCGTGACCGACGAACGCAAGCGTGAGCTGCTCGACAAGGTGTTTGTCTATTTTCCGGTGCTAGGCGAGCGCCGCAACCAGGCCGGCGGTACGCTGTCCGGCGGCGAGCAGCAGATGCTCGCCATCGCGCGCGCCATGATGCTGGAGCCGAAGATCATCCTGCTCGACGAGCCGACCGAAGGGCTGATGCCGCGCATGGTCTCGCAGATCCATCAGATCATCGACGCCCTGCACAACGAGGGCGTCGCGATCCTGCTGGTGGAGCAGAACGTGCCGCTGACCTTGGAGGCGAGCCAGCGCGTCTACATCATGGAGAAGGGCGCGATCCGCCACCAAGCGATGTCATCCGATCTCAAGGTCGGCGACGACGTCATCAAGCAGTATCTGGGAGTGTAGGATGGCTTCGCTCCTGTCGTTCTTTACCGATTTCCCGATCGAGCTGTTCATCATCCAGACGTTGAACGGCATCGTCACCGGTATGATCCTGGCGCTGATCGCCTCGGGGCTGACGCTGATCTTCGGCATCATGGACGTGGTGAACTTCGCCCACGGCGAGCTCTTCATGCTGGGCGCCTATGTCGGCGTGCTCGTGCTCTCGACCACCGGCAGCTTCTGGCTGGCGCTGATCCTGGCCACGCTTCTGGTCGGCATCTTCGGGGCGGCGATGCAGATCGTCACCTTGCGCCCGCTGATCGGCCGCGATCCGCTGACCACAATCCTTGCGACCTTCGGCATGTCGCTCATCCTGCAGAATTACGCGCTCTGGCAGTTCGGGCCGGTGGCTCGCAAGATCAACGAGCCGATCGACGGCTCGTTCTCGTTGTTCTACCTGACCTACCCCTACTACCGCATTTTGATTGCGGCGCTCTCGGCCGCGATCATCGGCGGGTTCTGGCTGTTCCTGAAATACAGCAGGTACGGTGTCTGGATTCGCGCCACGACCCAGGACCGCGTCATGGCGCAGGCCATGGGCATTCCGGTGCCGTGGGTTTACACCGGGGCGTTCGCGATCGGCGCCGCCATGGCGGCGGCGAGCGGCGTTCTGTTCGGGCCATTGGTCGGCGTCAACGCCACTATGGGCCTCGACTGGGTGCTGAAGGCCTTCATCGTCGTCGTGATCGGCGGCATGGGCAATCTTGGCGGCTCGATCGCGGCCGCGATCCTGATCAGCTTGCTTGAGTCCTACGCCTCGATCTGGGTCAGCCCATCGCAGGCGGTCATTGTCTCGTTCGTTGTGCTCATTCTCACATTGCTGCTGCGGCCCACCGGCCTGTTCGTTGCGACGCCCAAATGACCAAGCGCGACACCATCATCTACTGGACCGGTTTCGCCGTCGTGATGGCGCTGCTGATCGTCGCGCCGCTGGTGCTGCCGCCGTTCTGGAGCCGGTTCGTGACCGAGATTCTGATCTGGGGACTGCTCGCCATGTCCTCCGATATCCTGATCGGCTACACCGGCATGGTGTCGTTCGGCCACTCGGCCTTTTTCGGGCTCGGCATGTATGGCGCGGCGGCGGCGCTCCTCATGGTCGCGCCGCCCAATCTCCTGCTGGCACTGGCGTTCGGCCTGACCGCCTCGGCCGCCGTCTCGGCCTTCGTTGCCTATTTCTCGACGCGGCTTCGCGACATCTACTTCGCCATCACCACACTCATCTTTTCGCAGATATTCTACGTCATCATCTTCACCTGGACCGAGGTGACCGGCGGCGAGAACGGGCTGTCGTTCCGCCGGCCGGCGTTCGGCATTCCCGGGCTGTGGACGACGCCATTCACGCCTGAGACGCTGCATTGGTTCGTGCTGGCGGTGGTCGCCGGATCCTACCTGATCCTGCGCCGCATCATGCGTTCGCCGTTCGGCATGGTACTGCAATCGATCCGCGAGAACGAGCCGCGCACGCGCGCGATCGGCTATGCGGTCGAGCGCTACAAGATCGTCGCGGTGATGCTGTCGGGCCTGTTCGCGGGATTGTCCGGCGTGCTCTACGCCGTGCAGAACCGCTTCGCCGCTCCGGACTTCGTGTTCTTCATCGTCTCCGGCGACGCGGTGATCTTCAACGTCATGGGCGGCATCGGCACGCTGGTCGGGCCGATCCTCGGCGCCGCCACCTTCCTGCTTCTCCGCGAAGGGCTCGGGCGGCTGTTCGGCGAGCAGTTCCCTTATCTGATCCCGCTCGGCTTCATCTTCATCGTCATGATCATCTTCCTGCCCCAGGGCCTGCTCGGTTTCATGCGGCGTTGGCTGAATAAATAGCCCGATTTTCAAGGCTGGTATGCAGGCCGCGGGATCGACTAACATCGCGGTCAACGAACAATCGCGGGAGTGAAGCCATGGCCAAGTTCGGAATCGGACAGCCGGTGCGCAGGGTCGAGGACCAGCGCTTTCTGACAGGGCAGGGCCGCTACGTCGACGACATCGTGCTGCCCGGAATGCTGCACGCCTGCAACGTGCTGTCGCCGCACGCCCACGCCAAGATCAAGAAGATCAACGTCGCCAAGGCCAAGGCCGCGCCCGGCGTGCTGCTGGTGCTGACCGGCGCCGACGTCGCTGCGGAAAAAATCGGCGGCTTGACCTCGCATCTGATGCCGGAGGACTTCGGCGCGCCGAAGGGCCACCGTACCTTCCAGCCGTTGCTGGTGAGCGACCGCGTCCGTCACGTCGGCGACCGGGTCGCCTTCGTCGTCGCCGAAACGCTGACCCAGGCGCGCGACGCCGCCGAGCTGGTCGAGGTCGACTACGAGGTGCTCCCGGCGCTGGTGAATATCGAGGACGCCGCCAAGCCCGACGCGGTCAAGGTCTGGGACGACAATCCCGCCGGCAACAACGCCTTCCGCCTGATGTTCGGCAACAAGGATGCGACCGACGCGGCCTTTGCCTCCGCCAAGCACGTCGTCAAGCTTCGCGTCGAGAACAACCGCTTGTCGCCCGTGTCGATGGAGCCGCGCGTTGCCATCGGCGACTACAGCTCCGCCACCGACGAATACACCCTCTACAGCGCCAACCAGAATCCGCACGGCGCGCGCATGGAAGTTTCGCATATCTTCCATGTGCCGGAGAACCGCATCCGCGTGGTGTCGCCCGACGTTGGCGGCGGTTTCGGATTGAAGGGCGGCTTCTTCCCCGAGGACGGCCTGGTGATGTGGGCGTCGAAAAAGCTTCGCCGTCCGGTGAAGTGGGTTTCGACCCGCAGCGAGGCGATGCTGAACGATCATCACGGCCGCGAGATGGTCTATTACGGCGAGCTTGCTCTCGACGAGCACGGCAAGATTCTCGCACTGCGCTCCAAGTCGCTGTTCCAGATGGGCGCGTATTTCGTCGGCGCGGCGCTTGCCGCCGGCGCCTTCTCGATCCGCTTCGTGCCCGCCGCCTACGACATCCAGACCATGCACCTGATGTCGCAGGGCCTGTTCACCAACACCTCGCAGAGCGGCCCGTATCGCGGCGCGGGCCGGCCCGAGGCCGCCTACTTCATGGAGCGGCTGATCGAGCATGCTGCCCATGTCACCGGCATCGACCGCGCCGAAATCCGCCGGCGCAATCTCATTCCGGAAAAGAAGCTGCCCTACACCACGCCTACGCACTTCGTTTACGACTCGGGCGAGTTCGTGCGCCTGATGGATCAGTGCATGGAGAACAGCGACTGGAAGGGCTACGCCGCCCGCCAGCGTGACTCCAAGAAGAGCGGCAAGCTGCGCGGCCGGTCGGTGTGCTTCTACATCGAGTTCGGCGGCATCTTCAACGACCGCATGGACATGAAGTTCGATCCTTCCGGCTCGCTCACCATCTATGGCGGCACGCATTCGCACGGCCAGGGCCACGCCACGGTGTTCGCGCAGATCGCCCACGAGATGCTCGGCGTGCCGTACGAGCAGATCCGCTACGTGCAGGGCGACACCGCGCAGGTCGCGATGGGCCGCGGCACCTATGGCGCGCGCAGCATGGTGGTCGGCGGCAACGCGCTGAAGTTCGCCGCGGACCAGATGATCGAGAAGGGCAAGAAGATCGCCGCCACGATGATGGAGGCCGATGCGGGCGACCTGGAGTTCAAGGACGGAAGCTATCGCGTCACCGGTACCGACAAGGCGATCAATCTCGTCGATGTCGCCAAAGCCACCTATGCGCCGATGGGGCCGATCGCCGGAAAGTTCGGCATCGGCCTCGAATTCGACCGGCAGCTTCGATCCGACCCCGCCGAGTCATCCGAACGGCGCGCATGTCTGCGAGCTCGAAGTCGACCCCGAGACCGGCGATGTCCACGTCGACCGCTATTACGTGGTCGACGACCTTGGCCGCATCATCAACCCGATGATCGTGCGCGGCCAGCAGATGGGCGGGGTGGTGCAGGGCATCGGCCAGGCGCTGATGGAGCATCAGATCTATGACCGTCAGAGCGGCCAGCTCGTCACCGGTAGCTTCATGGACTACGCCATGCCACGCGCCGCCGTGATGCCGAACGTCGAGTGCACACTTGAAGAGGTGCCGTGCAAGACCAATCCGCTGGGCGTCAAGGGCATCGGCGAGTCCGGCACGATCGGCGCGCCGCCCGCCGTCATCAACGCGGTGATCGATGCGCTCGCGCCGCTGGGCGTTGACGCGATCGACATGCCGGCGACGCCGCTGCGCGTGTGGGAAACCATCCAGCGCGCGAAGAAGAACGGCGGCGCGGCCGCGCGGGCCTGATCTGCGTCGCCTCTCTCGGACCTCATCCTGAGGAGCGATCCGAAGGACCGCGTCTCGAAGGATGGGCCTTCATCGCAGCCCATGCTTCGAGACGCGCACTCCGTGCGCTCCTCAGCATGAGGCTGGAGAGAGTCCGGTTCCCATATGAACGGGCATTCAGCATAAAAAACAATGGGTTAGTCTGAAATCTGAGGGAACGATGCTGCGCCTCGCGAGTTGGTGTGCGTTCACTCCAGAGGAGAAACTCGAATGCGCAAGATCGTACTCGCCCTCGCTGCCGTCGCCGCTTTCGGCCTGGCTCTGCCAGTCGCAAGCGCGCCCGCGGAAGCAAGGGATGTCGTGATCATCAAGGAGAACCGGCACTATGATCGCGGCCACCACTACGGCTGGTACAAGCAGCGGCATCGCCATCATCATCGCCATCATCATCGCCATCGTCATCGTCCGCTAAATCCAATCGCGGGACGAGCAAAGCGGCCCCAGTCCGGGGCCGTTTTGCTTTTTGGTCAGGGCGTGTCAAGGCCGGCACGCTTCGTACGCGCGGAAGCGGCATTGCCTGGAACGGCCACATGCGCCGCAGCAAACAATCTGGCTATTCGATCACCTCGTTGGCGCGCAGCAGGAAAACCTCCGGGATTGTCAGGCCGAGCGCCTTGGCCGTTTTCAGATTGACGACCAAATCGAACCGGTGGGCAGCGTGACCGGCAGATCTGATGGCCATGCGGGGGGCCGACTGAGGGTAGTCGATACCTGATTGCCAGTTCGGAGGTCTCCACGCGGATCGTGCTTGGCTCAATGATGATGAAGGCCTCCACGCGCTTCGCGCTCAAAGCCGCGAAGACCGGCCTTGAGAGGCTTCCGGCCTGAGCAAGAACGGTTCGATCTCCATCCCAATGTTGCGCCCGCTCTGGCCGAGCTGTGCAACGAGGGACCCAAAGCGGACATGGGCATGGGGTCTCTAAACAGCGTAGGCTGACCTAGGGCACAGCTGGTACGTCTGCGTCGACTTCCACGAACAATTAATACTAAAGTGTTGCATTGTGTCGGGTTGGTTGCGTTGGGGGGTATCTAGGTGCGCGTGACTCCTGGTGGTCGCTGCAGTATCCGTTGGGCTGCTATTGCCCTTCTTGCCATTGCTTTATCCGGCTGCGCCAGCCGGCCCGGCCCGGAGGTATTGGCCTCGGTTGCGGCCCTGCCCGGCGCCAAGACCCTGCCGATCTACGTGGCGACCACTCGCGAACGGCAGAGCACATCAGAAAACGTGTTCACCTCGAACCGTGCGAATAGCCTCAACTTCGCAAAATTTGTCGTTTCAGTCCCACCCCTCCACAGGCCCGGCAACGTCGAATTGCCAACCGCTCCTCCGGATCTGCAAACCAGTTTTGCCGTCGTGGATCAGGCGGTGATGAGCGAAGCCGATTTCCGCAATGCCGTCGCCCCGCAAAGCACACGCGGACCAAAGAAGCACAAGATTTTTTTGTTCGTGCATGGCTTCAATAACAACTTCCAGGAATCCCTATTCCGACTCGCGCAACTGCAGGCCGACGCCCAAATCGACGGGATCCCGGTCCTGTTCTCGTGGCCCTCACAAGGGCAGGTCGCTGCCTATGCCGCGGATCAGGATGCGGCGAGCTATTCGCGTGACTACTTGGTGTCACTGCTGACGATGCTCACACGTAGTTCTGAGGTCAGCGACATTCTCGTGGTTGGTCATAGCATGGGTGGCATGCTGATGGCGGATGCGTTACGTCAGCTTCGCACCGAAGGAAAGAATCAAGTGATCGCGCGGTTGGGGCGTATCGTGTTGGCGTCTCCCGACATCAGCGCACCAACATTCCGTGAACAAGTGCAAACGATCGGCCCGCTCAAACCGCCACTGCTCGTCCTGGTTTCCAAGGATGACGGTGCTCTCCGAGTGTCCAGCATGCTGGGCGGCGGGGCCCCTCGTGCAGGAGCTTTGGACGTCAACAACCCGATTGTGCAGGAGGCAGCACTAAGGGCCAAGGTTCAGGTCGTCGACATTTCTCAACTCGAATCCCGCGACAACCTGAAGCATGACCAGTTTGTCAGCGTTGCCGTGCTCTATTCGAAACTGCCCAAAAACGGGCCGTATCGAACCTCGGCTGGCGCATTTGTTTTCCAGAGCGACAGCAACACCCTCCAACCGGCCGGCAGCGTAAGACAGGCGCTCGCTCAATAAGCACACGTGTGTAAGCTAATCGAATAACCAGTTGGATGTTCGGGAGCTTGCGCCGGATGGCGGGGCGTCCTTCGCCGGCGGTACGGTGAGGTCAAGCGCCTTGGCTGTCTTCAGGTTATGTGTCCCGGGAGTAAGTTGCTTTTGCTAATCGGCGACAGGGAAATTCTGCCGCGCAAACCCTTAAGACGCAGTGCAGTATTCGTTATTGGACGACGTTTCTCTTTGGCCAAGAAGCTTTCAAATTTTGCAAGTAAACGACCTGCGGAAGCCTGCTGCTTGGGCCTCCCGCTCGGAGCAGAACCAACGATCTGGTGTCTTGGCGCGTCGGTAGCTGCCACAACCTTCGACGTGATAAATACCGCGATGCTCAGTTAAGCTGGCACGGGCAGCATACTTGCCCTTGATTGGACAGCCGGGCGGCATTGCTGGATGATCTGGGAATAAGAGATTGCGTGCTTCGCTATCCCTGTCGGTCGAGCAACCTGCGCCTAAAAGCGGAGCTGTTTTCTTGTTTGAGTTTCTTTGCTCCTGTGGCGCCGAAAAGCAACCCTTCCACAGCCCTTGCCGCTTGGCGCGCGCGACTTCTTCGTCCGCCTTGAAGCGGCCTTTGGCGTATGGCTCGAAGTTCAAGGCCCAGCCTTCTCGAACCAACCACTGGTTAAGACTTGCAGCCTCTCCCTCGACTGAGCATATCCCTATACGCCTCTTACGGTATACTCGGTCCCAACCTTTGGCTTCGCAGCGAACGTCTCGGTTGCCGATAAAATTTTTCAAATTATCGCGCGCTTCGATGCCGCAAGTCCATAGTGCCCCGTTTGCATCGAGACACACTTGATCCGTTTCCGGCGCATCGATGCCGTCGAGTTTGTAAACGTTACCATTGACGATGAGCGTGTCGGCGTCGGTGATTAGTGTCTCGGCGGCCCAAACCGAAGTCGCGAAGGTCAACGCGAGGACCGTCATCAAAAATCTCATGCTCTTTGCCTCTGCACGTGATGATTCGGACTGAAGCATTCGCAATAATGCTGACTACCCACGCCGTGTATCAACCAGGCAAAGCGTTGGCAGTTTTAAGCGATGGGCAATTCCCGCTTAAAACGAGCCGCTGGCTCTTTCAAAAATGTTTCGGTTTGCCACGACATAGGGCGAAGTCGCAATCGTAACCCCGATCATTGCCAGATAGACAACAAGCAAGCAAACGCCGATCATTTTTTCCCATCTGCTGAGAGGCGCTGTGCCATCGTCTGCTCGCTGTAGCTCGTCACTCCTGTCTATGGTCACGATAATCTCCAAGATTGACCGCAGGAATTGGTGCGCGTGCAAGCCCGTTAATGTTTCATGGCCGCGTGCCGCTCTGTCCGCTTGCCAAGAAGCGCGATGGCGCCGACTGGAATGATGAAACTCAGCGCCACCGCCCAGATCAAGAGCGTACCAAGCTCGTTGTATTGACCCCGACCCACCACGAAGATCTCATTGAGATACTTGGTTTGCAACTGCGAAGCAACCAGAGCAAGGTTCATCAGCGATGCCATCAGCGCGAACCAGGTTGCGCGATGGCCAGGTGGCGCATAATACGCGATCAGGGTCAGCAACGGCACCATACTGAGCTGCACGAACGGCGAGGACGCCGCTGCGTCAACGAATGCGATACTGCGAGCGCCGAAGCCAAAGGTCGCCTCAGTCCAGTGATGCAAGCCATACACCAAGCCGATATTGGGGAACGCCAGGATCGTGCTCGCCACCGCAATCCATAGCGACGTCTTAGTCACGGAGGCTTCGGTCAATTGCCGAGCGAATAGCCACATCACGGCGATCGACAAGATCGCGCCGGTCTGTCGCAGCGTTCCGTAGAAAGCAGCGTCAAATTTGAGTTCATCCAAAGTCCACCAGAAAAAGCCATCCCCAACAGTCGGTGCTGCCCAAAAGGCGAACACGACGATGGTAGCGAACAGGATGCCCATCCTGGTGCTGTGATCGAGTTCGGCCGTTACCAGCACCAGCATGTAACCAACCACGCCGATTGAGATGACGAAGATAATCTCCTGCCCAAATGGCACCCGGCCAAGTCAAAAGCGGACATTGGGGACTCAAATTGCGATGTCCGCTATACCCCCAACAGCGGACATGGATGAGGGCGGCCAGGAGGTTGATGACGAGGTCAAAGCAGGCTTGGTCGAGTCGCCGGAGCAGTCATCATTCCCGTGTCCTCACGGATTCACACAACGCCAATACTCAAACCTTTCACGTATTCTGCCGCAGTGAAGTTAGGATGTCGGCCAGCCGGTCGACTGCTGGTTCCGTCAATTCGGGATACAGAGGCAGGAATACGGCCTCGGTTGTGATGCGTGCGGCGTTGGGCGTTGATTGTAATGAACCGTCCGCTGTCGGGACGGCTCGTAATTGGTGGCCCGCTGACGCATCGAAGCCGGCCGCTCGCACGGCCGTCAAGATTTGGGCGGAGTCGCGAACACAGACCGGAAAGACCCAAAATGAATGCTCGGCCGCGGCATCACCGGGACACTCCACGACCGATGCCAACCGATTGGCCAATCGTCGGCCCAGTCGTGCACGTCGATCTAGCCGATCCGTGCGAAACGTCCTGAGCTTCCGAGCCAACAGACGCAGCATCGCGGTCGGAGAGCGATGCCGAAGCTGCGCAATCAACTCGTTTCCCGGAAAGTTGCGCACCGCGCTGTTGATCACTCGGTCGGGATCACGTCCCAGCAGTTTCAAAACCGCCAGAAACACACGACAGGCGATGCGTCCCGACAGAAACTTCAGAACCGCATACCGTGCGACCCGCGACACAAACGAGCGGCTGTTGGATAACGGCCATGTCTCTTGAGCCGACCGCATCCGTGTGAGCAATTCGCGATCACGCACACGCAACAGTCCACCGCCGAGCGCCGTCGCGGTCTTGATCGGGCCGAAGCTGAACATCACTGCGTCCGCTTCGGGATGCCCGGCGTAGCGGCCATCGAAGGCTTGGGCGCAATCCTCCCATAGCAGCAACCCGTGCTCTTGAGCTTTTCCGGCGAACGGCTGTAACGGCAGTCGCGTGCCGAACAGATGGGCAATCAGCATCGCCTTCGTGCGCGATGTGATCGCTCGGTCTATGTCCGTGAAACTTGGCGACATGTCCGTCGGATTCACGTCGATCGGAACCGCGACCAATCCGTGATGCCGTAGGATTGTCACCATGTCCTCGATCGTCACAGCCGAAACCAACACCTCCGAGCCCACCGGCAGACCGAGTTGACCGAGCATCAAGTCCAACCCACTGCGCACCGATAGACACGCGATGATGTCATCGCTGCCGGGCCACGTCTGCTCCGCCGATTGCTGCGCCGTCGCTCGGGAACCGGGAAACAGCGCATAGCCGGCTACCGCCAACAAGTCGCGCCAGCTAATATCAATTCGCTTGCGTGCCCACATAGGTCTCCAGGCCGTATCGCCGATAAAGAATGCGTGGAACCTTGACGATTGCCTGTTGCGCTTCAGGACACCGACAAAAGCCCGCCACTTCATACCCGTTCCGGCTCAGTAGACGGCATCGTAACGGCTTAGACCAACATCTTGGAGGGGGCCCGTGATGTCCGCTTTGGGTCATTAGCCGACATGACAGCCCTTAGTCGCGATGTCCGCTTTACCCCCAAAAGCGGACATCAGACGGTTAGGCCGTGATGTCCGCTTTGTGCCAATACCAGACGTCGAGGGCCTGCTATTCGATCACTCGTTAGAGCGGCCGAACCGGCAAATGTACATGTTCTGCCGGTGGGTGGACTGCGGTCGGTACGGTACAGTTAGCCAGATTCGAAAACTATGGCTGCCTAGTCAGCTCCGTGCAGGATGCGATGCGCGTAGCCGGGGAAAGCATCATGTAGCAAAACTCGACCCGGTTGGGCGCAAGTACGGTGCCCACAGTATAGCCGTCGTCATCGACAACAAAGATTGTTCCGCCGCGTGATATCACGCCGATGATCGGGTCGTTGCCCCGCGCCGAGGAAAACATGCCCGAAAAGCGGCGGCCGTCCTGTTTATCGACCGTCAGCGTAAAAGCGACGGTGTTCAAGCGTGGGGGTGCCGACTGCGGCGCGGCGTGATGAGGATTTCCGCCGCCGGTAATTATTGATTCACTGTCGCCCTTCCAGGTACCGCGCAAGTCGGGTATTGCCGTCTGTGCCACAGCAGAAGGACCAATTGTTAGTGTCGCCAGCATCAAGATCCAAGCAAATTTCGACATGTTTGGTTTCTCCGACGATTTCAAGAACGGATGATTATCGTTGCATGATGACCTAACCTTAAACGACGCCAGCCGAGCGGCGACTTTTCGCCCACCGGCACTCCCGGCGTTAGCGAACCGAGGCGATAGATTTTCGACGCTTGAGCACCGGCTGCACGCGGGCCGGTCATCAATGCTTCGGTGACAAGAGTGAGGAACTCGCGAAGCTGCATGGAGACCCCTCCGAAATCCTACTCCGCGTCGAGTCTAGCCGCGCTGCGCCTTCTGGCAACACTCATTGCGAACTTGCCGATGTCCGCTTTGGGTCATTAGCGGACATGGAAGTCCCTCCGTCGCATGTCCGCTATACCCCCAAAAGCGGACAAACTCAGAGGCCGTTGGTTTGTCCGCTTTGTGCCAAAAGCCGACATAGCGGCCTTCCCGCCAAAGGGGATTATATCGCGAGTTATGAGTACGCGCCTGAGACTCCGACACTCGACAGTGTTTTGCTTGCTGCATCGGCAGCAAAGGTCATTAGCGCCGCGTCCCATTCGGATTCCGGCTTAGGCTGTCGAAAGGCAAGAACAAACGTACCTCGTGGCTTACCGTTCACATAGATTGGACGAGACTGAATTGCCCTCAGGCCGTGCGCAAGACAGACTTGGCGCCAGCGAGGATCGAATAACCGGTCATGCTCAATGTCAGGGCAAGTAATGGGGGTTCCGCTCGAAATCGCTTTCACACAGGAGCCGAAATTTGAAGGCTCCAGCGGCACATGGGTGATTGCCGCTGAAAAGGAAAATGGCAACGTCGGAAACAAAGCGCGCTCGATGTGAGTGTACGCCGAGTTGCTAATCGTAACGCCAGCAATAGATCCAGGCGCTAGCGCTTCAACCTTCGCACAGAGGTCATCCAGGGATTCAACATTTAACATAGGCACATTCTATGTTGGCGGCAGTTCATCAGTCCACCTATTCGATCACCTCGTCGGCGGTGAATAGCAGCTTGGACGGCATTTCGATCCCGAGCTGCTTGGCTGTCTTGAGGTTGATCACGAGATCGAATTTCGTCGGTTGCTCAACCGGCATTTCGGCCGGATTGGCACCCTTGATAATCTTGTCCGAATAAATTGCCGAGCGGCGGTGAATCTCGGCGAAGCTCACCCCGTAAGTCATTAGGGCACCCGCATTGGCGAACTCCCGAAGATTGGTGACCGACGCGAGGCGTTGTTCGATGGCGAGCCGTGCGACCGTAGCCGCATTGACGAACCATAATGTGCCACTGATCAATACAGCCCCGACGCGCGCCTGACGGATCTTGGAAAAGGCCTCATCTATTTGTGCGCCGTCCGAAATCGGAATATCGAACAACTCGATCTGCAGGGCCTTCGCAGCAGTCTGACGACGCTCGACCTGCTCCGTGCTGACGGCATCGGGCCTTCCGCTGGTGAGCACGGCCACCCGTTCCAGCTTCGGAACGGCTTGACGTAGCAGGTCAAGCTGTTTGGCTTCGAGTTCAAAGGCCTGAGTACTAAATCCAGTAATATTGCCCCCGGGCCGCGCTAGGCTCTTAATAAATCCGTTGCCAACAGGATCAGGATCAGCGGCCATAACGATACCGATCGTCTTGGTCGCATCGCGAGCGGCGGCTATTGTTTGCCCGCGAGCAATAATCGCATCAACGGGTAGGCCAACGAGATCGGCAGCCATGGCTTGAAGCCGATCAAGTCGGCCTTCAGCGTATCGATATTCGATCAGAATGTTTTTTCCGGGCTGCCAACCAAGCTCACGGAGGCCTGCCTCGAACCGCTCTGCTTGGCGAAAAGGATCGCCTGGAGGCGGATTGCCCGGAGACAACACGCCCACGCGAGGAACTTTACTCGATTGCTGAGCATGCGCTGTAAGCGGCCACGCTATCGCCGCACTGCCTAAAGCACCGATAAATTCCCGTCGCCTCATGTCCGCCCCCCAGGCTCAGGAGGAGGGCATCGTGCGCCTCAAACGAGGGCTTTGGTAGGGGGTGGCAATGCCGGCCGATGTCCGATTTGGGTCATTAGCGGACATCGGGGCTCAAATTGTGATGTCCGCTATACCCCCGAAAGCGGACATGGACCTAGGCGCGTTGAATGTCCGCTTTGTGCCAACAACGGACATTAGTCAGCACAGTTAAAGGCACTCAAGGCCGAAATCATTTACGGCGACGTCGGGTTCACCGTAACGAGAATGTACGAGATGTGCTTTGCCGACTGCCATTGTGAGCGAAAATAGATTTGCGTGATGCGATGGACAGATGACAGCTAGTCGCGGTCCACCGAGTGCGGCAATGAGTTGCGTGACCGTCTCTTCGTGACCTACCACGAGAACGACTCCCCCTTTGTGCTTTCTAACCGCTGCCTCTAGCTGCTTAAGATGGTTGTCGATCGCCGCTCTGGAAATTTGGATCACTTCGGGCGTCAACCCGAGAACAGAGGCAGTCGGCTGGGCCGTATCACGTGATCTGCGAAACTGGCTGGTGATAATAGCCGTCACGCCGGCATTGCGAACCGCTACGGCTAGTGCTTTGGCTCGCGAAATTCCCGCATCTGATAGCGCGCGATCGCCAGGTTCGGTAAGTGTGTCGGCGTGTCGGACTGCTATTAAAAGCGACGGAGTATCTGAAACAGTTTGAGCATTAACCGGACTGCCGAGCATGACGGCGGCCAAAATGGCCAATGCTGCAAACGTCGTCCGCATATAAATCTCCCATTCAAATCGTACTTTGAGTTGGCGCCAGCCCAGTACAAGGCATCGTAACGGCTCAAATGAGTGGTTTGATAGGGGCGCTATACCCCCAATAGATGGGGTAATCGGCCGGCGGCTTTGTGGATAGCTGAAGATTTGGGTGCTGCGCTTCAGGCTGATGGTGAAACGAGGTCCGCCGGTGAGCGGCCTCAAGCATCAGAAGGAGAAGCGCAGCATGGACTATTTTGCTGGACTGGACGTTTCGGTCAAGGACACGAGCGTCTGCATTGTGGATGACACGGGCAAGATCGTTCGTGAAGTGAAAGTGGCGAGCGAGCCCGAAGCGTTACTGGCGGTGCTGGAGAACCCCGCCTACCACTTTAAGCGAATTGGGTTGGAAGCTGGACCGCTATCGCAATGGCTGTTCAGTGCGCTCGTCGAAGCAGGCTTGCCGGTGATTTGTGTCGAGACGCGGCATATGCGGGCGGTGTTGAAGGCGCAGATCAACAAGACCGACCGCAACGATGCGCGTGGTATGGCACAGATGATGCGGGTTGGTCTGTACCGTCCGGTGCATGTGAAGACGCTGCGCAGTCAGAAACTGCGGATGCTGCTGACCCATCGCAAGCTGCTGCAGTCGAAGGCGATCGCCATTGAGAACGACCTGCGCGGCACCTTGCGCAACTTCGGCCTCAAGGTCGGCATGGTTGGGAAGGTGAAGTTCGAGGCGCGGATCAGGGAGCTTGTCGAGAACCTCCCCGACCTAGCGGTGCTGGTCGAACCGATGCTCATTGTTCGACGGGTAATACGCGAACAGGTCGTCATCCTGCATCGCCGCCTGCTGGCCATCGTCCGGGATGACGAGGTGTGCCAGCGCTTGATGACGACCCCCGGCGTTGGCCCCGTGGTGTCGCTGACCTATCGCGCCACCGTCGACGTTCCGGCCCGCTTCCGCAAATCCAAGTCGGTCGGGGCGGTGTTTGGGCTGACGTGCGCCAAGTATCAATCGGGCGAGGTCGATTGGGACGGCAGAATATCGCGCTGTGGAGACGAGATGATGCGGACAATGCTCTACGAAGCAGCTCAGGCCATGATGCGTTCGAAAAAATGGTCATGGCTTAAGGCTTGGGCGATGCAGATCGCCAGGCGCCGCGGAATGAAAAAGGCAATCGTGGCACTGGCACGCCGGCTGGCGGTGATCATGCACCGCATCTGGGTGGACGGCACCGAGTTCCGCTGGACCAGGGACGAGCCGCGGCAGCGGTATGACAACCGTGCAAGATCAGCTCCGATAGGAGGAAACTCGAGCTCCACCAAGCGGTGGATGATGTCCCTCGCGGGACGATGGATGAGGTGAGTTCGTTTGTCCGCTTGGACCTGCCGTTCGTCAGACGGCAAGGCCGCCCAATAGATTGTTCCGCCTCGTCCTCGGATCCCATGATGGAAGGGCCTTGGTGCCGATTCCGAAGAGAAGCGCGAGCCCGTGAGCGACATCGACATTGCAGCGGTGGATAGCCTGAAAGTGCTTGACCTGAACCGGCCGATTAGAGAAGCGGACAAACTCGAAGGCAGTCGGTTTGTCCGCTAAGTGCCATTAACGTCCGATTTGCGTCTCGACGCACCGCAGCAAAGTTCGCTTCGCTATTCGATGAGGCCGGCGGCGGCGTACGCGATATGACAGAGATAGACCAAACCGGTGAGCATGCTTAATTGTCGCGGTGCTGGCCCGTGGGCGCAAATCCACTGAATGACGACTAGCTACGAGATAAGTGCAGCTGACGATTCGCTCCGGGTCAGCAAAGGAAGAGATGCGACGCGAACGAGCCCAGCCCCTCGATTAATAGCCGCGTAGTGAGCTAGATTATGGTCGATGCTGAACGAGCCGGCTCTAACCTTCAATGCGTACCACTTAGGCGGGCCAGGACAGGGCTCACGAGAGGAACTCGATGAACACAGTCAAAGACGCTCTGGCCCAGAAGAGTGGCGCCCTGATCCATGTTCGTTCCGGCGACATGGTCGTCGAAGCCTTGCGCCAGATGCGCGACAACCGGGTCCGGTCGGTGCTGGTCATCGACGACGACGTACTGGTCGGTATCGTGACCCAGGGTGACTGCGCCATAAAAGTGCTGCTGCCCGGGCTCGATGCGAAGCAGACTCCGGTGGGCCAAGTGATGACGGGCGACCCGGTGACGGTCAAGCCGGACGACCAACTGGAAGGCTGCATGGCAATGATGGCTGCGCGCGGCTTTCGCCATCTACCAGTGCTGGACGCGGGCAAGGTCGTGGGCGTGATCTCGATCGGAGACGTCGTCAAGGACATCATCCGAAATTTGGAGCACAACGTGGGCGACCTGATGGGCTACATCATGACGGACGGCCCCGGGGGCTGACAGACGAACCGCGGTGCTGTCGCCGGCGTCCGGGAGGGAAAACGGAGGGGCACCGTTAACGGGCCACCCTCCAGCTGCCGAGGAGACTGCATCGTACCGGGTCAAGCAAATGTTTTGATAGAGCTGAGACTCGCTTCGCGCTGCAACATAAAACGCCGGACAATGTCCACTTCT
>CAWJGY010000005.1:0-148463 GCA_963842645.1 uncultured Alphaproteobacteria bacterium
CGCGCCCGGAGAGATTCGAACTCCCGACCCCTAAATTCGTAGTCTAGTGCTCTATCCAGCTGAGCTACGGGCGCTTGCCGTTCCGCAAAGGGAAATCCCGCATGCCAGGGAGCGGAACGCGGCTAGAGCTATCGCCTCCACCCCCTATTGGCAAGGGCGCTCGGAAGGCCAGGCACCGCTCGCGCAAAAACGCGGTTGCCGAAACGGCGACGCTGATCCAGGCCGGCCCGCACACGATGCTTCCGGGACTGTGATCACCCCCTTGCCCGTGCGTTGCGGTGGGCTTCGAGTTCGACTGCCCGGTCCGGAATGGTGAAGCGGAACGTCGCTCCGATGGTGCCCTCGACAAGTTTGATCTCACCGCCGTGGGCGCGGACAAGCTCGGCGGCGATGACCAGACCCAAACCCGTCCCGCCACTGCGCGCCAAGGACTGGAAAGCCTCGAACAGATGCTCGCGCGCCTTGGCCGGGAAACCGGGGCCGGTGTCGGACACCTCGATCACCACCACCGCGCCTTCGCGGCGGCCGGTGATACGGACCTGATCGCGTACCGGGTCGTTGGGCGCGCGCGTCTCCAGCGCCTGCACGGCATTGCGCGCAAGATTGAGCAGCACGCGTAGCAGTTGGTCGGGGTCGGCATCGACGATCAGGCCGCGCTCGATCGCGGCGATCCAGGCGATCCTGCCTTCCGCCAACGCGAGCGTTTCATGGATCTCCTCGACCAACACTTCGACCTCGACAGGCCTGCGATCGGGCGGCGGCTCGTGAGCGCGGCCGTAGGATAGCGTCGACTCGCAGAATGAAATGGCGCGCTCCAGTGCGCGCATCAGCTTCGGGGCGAAACGCTGCACCCGCGGGTCGGGCAGGCTGGTGAGTCCCTCGGAGAAAAGCTGTGCCGACGTCAACAGATTGCGCAGGTCGTGGTTGATCTTCGACACGGCAAGTCCCAGCGCCGCGAGATGACTCTTCTGCTGCAGCATAGAGGCGAGGTCCTGCTGCATTCCGGCAAGCTCGCGCTCGGCCAAGCCAACCTCATCGTGGCGGCGCGACGCAGCGATGATACGTGCTGGATTCTCCGGATCATCGCGGAACCGCATCATGTTCGCCGTAATGCGGCGCATCGGCCGCACCAGCAGATAGTGCAGAGCGAGAAAGACCAGCGTGGCCGTGATTGCGGAAATAATGAGCGACAGCAGCAGGATGTTGAACGAGAATCGCAGCATGGCTTGGCGCAGCGGCGCCTCGTCCATCACGATCTCAAGGAAATCGCCGCCCATCGGCGCCGGGCCGACCACGCGCATTGCATCGTTGTCGGCGCACAGCAGCGTGTCGAAGGCATCGACGATGGCGTGGAACCACGACACATTCCGCATGTCGATGTCGTGGTTGATATGCGGTGGCATGTCGGAGGATGCCAGCAGCCGGCGCTGGGTTCCCATCTTCATCGCCACCGCGCGGGCGCCAACGCTGTTGAGAATCTGCCGCGCCAGGCTTTCGGGCACCATGCCGCTTGGAGCCGCGTCCAGCACCAGCGCGGCTGTGTGGGCGGCGGCGAGCCGGTCATTCATCCAATTGAGCCGGAAGTTTGCGATCGACGGCACATAGATCAGCACTTCGGCAACCATCACGAACAGAATCGTCAGAACGAGGAGCTTGCCCGAAAGGCCAAGCCTGGTCGCGATGAATCTGGTTGGGACCTTTGCGAGTCCTGTTCTCGGTGCTTCCGGTGGTGCAATTTCTTGGGTCATCGGACAGTCGCGATCTTTAGCCAAACCGGCGCAGCAGGTTCAAAGTGCGCCGCACCCAAGTGGTCGTCAAACGTGGCGTGAAGAAGGTGATGGCCGCCCGTTTCCCGACCTCCGAGTAGGTCGGATAGGGCACCACCATGTCGGCAAAGGCACGGATGTTGAGCCCATGGTTGATGGCGAGCGTCCAGGTGGTGATCTGTTCGCCCGCCGCCGCGCCGACGATGGTTGCGCCCAGGATCAAGCCCTTGGTGCTGGTCACCACCTTGATGTGACCGCTGGTCTGGCGCTCGGTCTGGGCGCGGTCATTGTCGTAATAGGGCCAGCGCAGCACGCGGATGGCGCCGTGGCGCTCACGCGCCTGTGCATCGGTGAGACCGACATGGGCAAGCTCCGGGTCGGTGAATGTCACGCGCGGGATTTCGTCAACGTTCATCTTGATGGGCAAGCGGAACAGCAGGTGGCGGACCAGCAGAGCGGCCTGATGACTGGCTGAGTGGGTGAACGCCGGCAGGCCGGTGACGTCGCCGATGGCATAGACGCGGCGGTTGCTGGTGGCGAAACGTTTATTGACCACGATGCCGTGGGCTTCGTAATTGATGCGCGCAGCCGCCAGATCGAGCGTATCGATGTTCGGCCGACGTCCGATCGCCACTAGCAGATCAGTGCCCTGGATGGTCTCCTCAGTATCGCCCGCAAGCACGATCTCGATCCGCTGGCGCTGCCGGCGCACCCGTTCCACCTTGATGCCGCTCCGGATCGTGATCCCGTCGCGCGCAAACGCATCGAACACGATGGCGGCGCATTCGGGATCCTCCTTGCCGAGCGGCTGCGCCTCATCGAGAACGGTGACCTCGGAGCCAAGCCGGCGGAACGCCTGAGCAAGTTCAAGGCCAACTGGGCCGGCGCCGAGGACGATCAGATGCTTCGGCCGCTCGCGGATGTCGAATGCGTTCTCGCTGGTGAGATAGGTCACTTGCTCGAGCCCGGAAATCGACGGCACGATAGGCCGCGACCCGGTCGCGACCACAAAGCGGCGCGCCCTGATCTCAAACTTCACATCCAGCTCCGGGCCGACGATCACAGTCCTGCTGTCGCGAAACCTTGCTTCGCCCTCGATCACGCGGACACCTAGACCGGCGAAGCGTTCCTTGGAATCGTTCGGTGCGATCGCGTTGATGACGCGACGGATATGGTCGTTGACCTCGCCGAACTCAACAGTCGGCTTGGCAGCCTTGACCCCGAACGCCACGCTGGTCCGCATCGCATCGGCGCGCTTGCCTGCCGCGATCATCGCTTTCGACGGCACACAGCCAGTGTTGAGGGACTCACCGCCCATCCGGCCTTTTTCGATCAGCACCACCGGGACGCCAAGCGTGGCGGCCGCCGCAGCGATAGACAACCCGGCTGAGCCTGCGCCAATGACGCAAAGATCGGAGGTAAGCTGCTCGGCCATGCCTTTCCTTAGTCCTTTCGGTCAGGGGTCATCAGATTCTGTTCGTCATCTCTTTGGGCGGAGCGCAGGCGTCGAACTTGCGCCGGAAGATACGGCGGGCGAACGCGGGAACCAGCGCCAGCACAACAAACGCTCCGAGCGCCATAAGCAGCGTCGGCGTGAACACGTCGGAGAAATTGAAATCGACCCTGCAATCGGTGCGTCCGGCAACAAGGCAGAGATTGTACTGGATCTGCTGCGCGGTGATAACGCTGCCGAGGCCGGCGCCGAACACCGTGAAGGTTACTGTCGCCGGCAAGATGCCGATGGCGGTGGCGGCGACGAAGGTCGAGAGCCGGATCTCGAACAGCGCGGCAGCGAGGTTTACCAGCCAGAACGGAAACGGCACTAGTCTCAGGAACACGACGTAGCCGAACGCATCCGCGCGAAAGCCTTCCGCGAACTTCGCCACGACTGGACCTGCCCGCCGGGTCAACCACTCGCCAGCCGCACTCCGCGCCACCAGGAAGATCACGGTGGCTCCGATAAGCGCGCTAACAATCGCCGCGATGGCTCCGACAACAGACCCGAACAGCAGACCACCGATCACCATCATGATCGCGCTGGCAGGCAGAGAGAGGCTAACTACCGCGACGTAAAACCCGATATAGGCGGCGACTGCGGCGACGCCATGCTGATCGATGAATTGATCGATCGCGGCGCGGTTGCGGACCAGAGTCTCGAACGAGATCTCGCGGTGCAGACCGAGCCCGTAGGCCAGCGCGATGAGTGCGGCGATGACAGCAAGTGGCGCGAACCGCCAAAACGGAGAGCGCGTTTGGCCAACCACTTGGCCAGATTCCTTGCCAAGTCCTTGGCGTTCTCTCCGGTCGAGTGCTTGGGCGGGTGTGCGCCGATCGTCAGCAGGCATGCTCACAAGGGGTACTCGCGGACCAATCTTACGGCACTTTAACAAGGCAAACGCCGCGCCACGATGTATACACGAGGTCCATATGCAAAACCTGGGCGGGCGAAGCCATCTCCCTGATATTTGAGGTAAATCGTGATCGAACCCGGCCAGGAATGGGTCGCATTGACGCCCCTGGCGGCCCTCCCGTATAAGCCGCACGCGACGGCGAACGGAGACATAGCTCGTGAAGCGGACCTATCAACCCAGCAAGCTGGTGCGCAAGCGCCGTCATGGATTTCGCCACCGCCTGAAGACCAAGGGTGGCCGCAAGGTGCTCGCCGCCCGGCGGGCGCGTGGGCGCAAGCGGCTGAGCGCCTGAAACCTGACCCTCGGTCATCTTGATGGAGCGGCTCAGGCAACGCGCCGACTTCCTGACCGCCGCGACCGGCGCCAGGGCTCCCGTCAGCGGGTTCGTGCTGCAGGCGCACAATCGGCGCGAGGATGGACCGGTGCGGGTGGGATTTACCGTCTCCAAGAAGGTCGGCAACTCGCCCGAGCGCAATCGCGTGCGCCGCCGGCTGCGCGAGGTGGTGCGGCTGACGCCGCCCTCCCGGCTGCGGCCGGGGCATGATTATGTGCTGATCGGGCGGCGGGCGGCGCTCCAACTGCCGTTCGAGCAGCTGGTCGAAGACTTCACACGCGCGCTGGGCCGGGTCCATGCTGGCAAGGGGCCGCCGCCCACCCCACATGCGGGCACAAGGTAAAGCGCGGACATGACCGACCAGAAGAACACCATACTCGCCATCGTGCTCTCGGCGCTTGTGCTGATCGCTTGGCAGTATTTCGTCGGCATTCCGCAGATGGAGAAACAGAAGCAGGAGGCGCTGCTCAAGCAGCAGCAACAGCAGCAGGTCCAGACACCGGGCCAGCCCGCACCGGCGGCGCAAGGCGGCGTGCAGCCGCAGCTTCCCGGCCAGGGCGCCGCTCCGACCATCAACCAGGTGCTCACGCGCGATGCCGTGATCAAAGCCTCGCCGCGGATCATGATCGAGACGCCGCGGCTGCGCGGCTCGATCTCGCTCAAAGGCGCCCAGATCGACGATCTCGCGCTGACGCTCTATCGCGAGACGGTCGATCCGAAATCGCCGCCGATCGTGCTGCTGTCGCCGCCCGGAAGCCCGCATCCGTTCTACGCCGAATACGGCTGGGTCGGCGGATCGGGCGCCCCAGTGAAGGCGCCCGACGGCAACACCGTCTGGACACAGCTGGGCGCCGGAACGCTGGGTGTCGGCAAGCCGGTGACGCTCACCTGGGACAACGGCGAAGGGCTGTCGTTCCGCCGCATCATCTCGGTCGATGACAAGTACCTGTTCACGGTCGAGGACAAGGTCGAGAACAAAAGCGCCGCTCCGGTGACTCTCTATCCTTATGGGTTGATCCGCCGCCACGGCACGCCGGAGACCGCAGGCTATTACATCCTGCATGAAGGCCTGATCGGCATGCTCGGCGACAACGGGCTGCAGGAGTTCACCTACAAGGCGATCGAGGACAAGAAGAACGTCTCGTTTAAGGCGACCAACGCCTGGTTCGGCATCACCGACAAGTACTGGGCGGCGACGCTGATCCCCGACACCAAGGCGCCGATCCAAGCGCAGTTCTCCTCCAGCCAGGCCGGTACACAGAAGACCTACCAGACCGACTACCTTGGCGACGGACAGACCGTCGCGCCGGGCGCGACCGGCGCGACCAATGCCCGGCTGTTCGCCGGCGCCAAGGAGGTCACGGTCATCGACAGCTACAAGGACCAGCTTGGGCTCGACCGGTTCGACCGGCTGATCGACTGGGGCTGGTTCTATTTCATCACCAAGCCGATGTTCTATTCGATCGACTGGATCTACCAGCACGTCGGCAATTTCGGCGTTGCCATCCTGCTGATCACCGTCCTGATCAAGTTCATCTTCTTCCCGCTCGCCAACAAGTCCTACGCCTCGATGGCGAAGATGAAGGCGGTGCAGCCGGAGATGGCCGCGATCCGCGAGCGCTTTCCCGACGACAAGATGAAGCAGCAGCAACTGCTGATGGAGCTCTACAAGAAAGAGAAGATCAATCCGCTGGCCGGCTGCCTGCCGATCCTGGTCCAGGTGCCGGTGTTCTTCGCGCTCTACAAGGTGCTGTTCATCTCGATCGAGATGCGGCACGCGCCGTTCTACGGCTGGATCAAGGACCTGTCCGCGCCCGATCCGACCAACCTGTTCAACCTGTTCGGGCTCATCCCCTACGACCCGACACTGATTCCCGTGTTCGGCCAGTTCCTGCATCTCGGCTTCTGGCCGATCATCATGGGCATCACGATGTGGGCGCAGATGAAGCTGAATCCGGCGCCGCCGGACCCGACGCAGAAGATGATCTTCGACTGGATGCCGCTGATCTTCACCTTCATGCTGGCGTCGTTCTCGGCCGGCCTCGTCATCTACTGGGCGTGGAACAACTCGCTGTCTGTGCTCCAGCAGAGCATCATCATGCGCAAGCACGGCGCCAAGATCGAGTTGTTCGACAACATCAAGGCTATGTTCACGAAGAAAAAAGACGACGACGATAAGAAGACGTAGCGGCGCGCCCGCCTAGGGCATGTAATGTCCCCTTTCAGGGGCAAAGCGGACGTTGAGCAATCAGAGCTTCACTGGCCCGCCACTCCCGAGGCGCCCTTAAACAACAAGCGCTGCATGCCGGCGGTGGTTTGCGCGATATAAAGATTGCCCTTGGAGTCGGTTGCGATGTGGTGGCCGCCGCCAAGCTGTTTCTCCACCTGCACCCGGCCCAGGACATCGAACGTCTTGCGATCGATGATGGTAATCGCCTTGCCGCCGCCGACATACAAGAACTGCTGATCCCGATCCGGCGAGAACGCCAGATTGGCGGCGAACGGCTCCGCGGTCTGACGAAGCTGTTTCACGAATTTGCCGTCGCTGGTGAACATCTGCACGCGCCGGTTCTCGCGGTCCGCGAGATAGACGGTGCCGTCGTTCGACACGCGGATGGAATGCGCGACGTTGAAGTCTGGAAGGCCGTCGCCCGGCGGAAACTCCGCCACCCGCGCGATCGCGCAATTGTCTTTGCCGCCTGGCGGCTTGCCGAACGCGCCCCAGGTCCGCTTGAACGCGCCGGTATCTGCGTCGAACACGATGACGCGATGGTTGCCGTAGCCGTCGGCAACAAACACCTCATTGGTCTGCGGCAGCACCCAGGCATCCGCTGCGCGGTGCACGTTCGCGGTGTCGGCGTCGCCCTTGCTCTGGTTGCTCTGGCCGATCTGCAACACGAACTTGCCGTCGAGCGTGAACTTGAGCAGTTGATCGTCGGCCACCGCTTTCAATCCCGCCGTGCCCGACGTCGGACATTGATTGCCGCCTATCCACGCAAACCCCTTGTGGTCGATGTGGATGCCGTGCTCACGCTCGGGCCATTCATAACCCGCGCCCGCTCCGCCCCAGGCTTTGATGAAATTGCCGGCCGGGTCGAACACCACGACAGCCGGCGCGGCGCTGGTAGCGTTCTCGGGCTTGAGTGTACGGGGACGGTGCAGGACGTAGGCGTTGTCCTGCCCATCGATCGCAATACTGGAGATATCGCCAAGCTTGTACTTGTCCGGCGCATTCGGCCATGACGAATCCACGGCAAAGGTCGGCAGTGCGCGCCGCTGCTGTTGGGCTGCAGCAGGAACGCCAAGAAACCATGCGGCGGCGCTTGCAGCGACGATGGCCGCAAGCGGCCACGCGTGGCGCTGGATGTGAAGTGTCATGGTGTCCTCCCCGGGGCCGGATGTCTTGCTGTAGTCCGGCTCGAACGCATCGAGCCTAGCGCGAAAGTCGGGGCCACTCCATGGCAACTTGCTGCGGCGCGGAATGACGCGATTGGCATTAGCGGACAAACCGACCGTCTCTGAGTTTGTCCGCTATTGGGGGCAAAGCGGACATCGCGATCTTACCCCTCATGTCCGCTTTTGACCCGAAGCTGACATCGGGCTCCGCCCTTCTGCGACCCAGGTTGAGCCTGTACGATAGCCGCTCTGAGCGTGCGGGGTCGGCATGAGGCGGCGGGAGTTCACGATAGGTTTCGGATGTGCACTGGCATCGCCAGTCCCGGCGCGTGCACAAAGAGCAAATAAGATCCATCGGATCGGTTATCTGGGCAGCGCCCCGCCACCACGTCTGAAACCCGGGTCGAAGCGCTGCTCGCCGGCCTGCGCGATCTGGGCTACGTCGAAAACAAAAAATCTCATCATCGAGTTCAAATGGGCGGATAACCCGGCCCAGCTTCGTTAGTACGCCGTCGATCTGGTCCACAGCCGCATTTTGCGAACGGTGCTGTCGGGGTGCTGTCAAACACCGAACCGAGCTAAGTCATTGATAAGAATGGTGGGCGCTATAGGGATTGAACCTATGACTTCTCCCGTGTGAAGGACAAGCCACTCACTGAAGTTCAATGGCTTAGGTCCGCTGGGGCTTCGAGTTGTCAGATTTTCCAAGGATTTGCGGGCTCGGGCCCACGAGCAGGCGAGGGTAAATTTCCCACCGGCGGGCATTCGGTCAAGCCGTCGCAGCAGTCAGCAATCCCGCAGCTACCGCATTCGGGACAGGGCGGATAGGTTTGTCTACCGTGACAGACTTCACAGCTCATCGAGCGCCACTCATCTGGGACGCTCGGCTCGTAACAGATTCGACGTATTACTGCACCACCACGGTCGTGCCAACCGACACTCGCTTGTACAGATCCGCCACGTCCTCGTTCCTCATTCGGAAACAGCCGGATGATTCCGCCTCGCCGACCGAGTCCGGATCGTTCGAGCCATGAATCCGGTAAAGCGTGCTGCCGAGATACATCGCGCGAGCGCCAAGCGGATTGTCCGGATCGCCGCCTTTCATGTGCGCCGGCAGGCCCTTCTGCCGCGCGCGCATCTCCGCCGGCGGCGTCCAATCCGGGAATTCTTTCTTCGCGGTGATCTTGTGCGTGCCCTTCCACTGGAAGCCACGTTTGCCAACACCGATGCCATAGCGTAGCGCCGAGCCGTTCGCTTGAACAAGATAAAGTCGCCGCTCAGTCGTGTTGACGACGATGGTGCCCGGCGCATATTTGCCGTCATAACGCACTGTGGTGCGGCCGAGGTCGGTGCCGTCGAAACCAAAGATGTTGTAACTGCCCTTCTTCGTCGAGCCGCCGCGCAGCATATCTTGCCGCTCGTTGTCGAATTGGGCTTGCGCGACACTAACGGAACCGATCAGTGCGGCGACGGCAACCAAGGTGGCAACGCGACGTGTCGGCACGAGTTCTATCCATCCAGTTGCAAGTGGTGCGCTGTAGGGGATCGAGCCTACAATCTCTTCCGTGTGAAGGGCAATTGCCTTCCAGTTCCAGCACATCGGCAAGCTTGGCGGCCTCTCTATTTTCCTGCGCTTCGAGCCGCGAGCTGATCGAATAGGCTGTCATTGTCGGCTAGTGGCACTTAGCGGACATCCCAGCATAACTGCCTGATGTCTGCTTTTGGGGTAAAGCGGATATCGCGCATTGAGGGTGTTAGGTTCGCTTTTGACCCGAAGCGGATACGCCGCACCTCCGCCACTGCGGCCTGGTCATCGAATCAGTGCTTGATGAATGGATATTTGAATGCAGTTTTTCCTTTACGAAATCGTCGCCCGCATCGTCGCCATCTATTTGTGCTTCGACTGCGGCCGCGACGTGTGGCACGGCTATGTTGCCGGGGAAGTCGACAAGTGGACCAAGGTGACCCAAGGCATCCAGGTGAATTGATGCCGGGATCCGGCTTCGCCAAGGCGTGGATGGCCGGGACGTAGGCGCGCGAAGCGGCGCGTCTATGCCCGGCCATGACGTTGTAAAGGCAGCACGCTCGGCGTCGTCACCTCACGCCGGCGGAGTGCCCATGAAGTCGCGCTTGCCGACCTCGACGCCGCACTGGCGGACGATGTCGTAGGCGGTCGTGGCGTGGAAATAGAAATTCGGCAGCGCGTTGCCGAGCAGCAGGCTCTGCCCGGTGAACTCGCGGACCTGTCCGCTCGGGAAGGTGATCTTGATCTCCTTGCCTTCGGTGCCATCGACCTCGCTCTGCTTCACGCTCTTGAGGAATTCGATGGTCTTGGTGATGCGGTCCTTGAGTTGGGCCAGGGTGGTCTCGTCGTTGGCGAATTTCAGCAGCTCCTTGCCGGACAGCCGTGCCGCCGCGTTGGCGGCATGATCGGTCGCGGCGCGAATTTGCCGCGTCAGGTTGAACATGTCCGGCGAAAGCCGCATGTTGAGGAGATCGGCCTCGTTAACCTTGCGGGCCGTGGCCCAGGCCGCCGCCTTGTCGATCACGCCCGACAGGCCGTTCAGGTGCTGCATGAAAACCGGAATTGAAACCGAATACATCGAAACAGGCATGGATCGCGACCTCTCATCGTGACAATGGGAAGCGCTGAGCTTAGCGTATCTGGCGTGAACACTGCATCTGAATTCTCAGCCGCCGAACGCGAAGCCGGCCGCCTTTTGTTCGCCAAGCCGTGGGATTTCGCCACCGCCGCGAGCTCGGTTGAATCATTGCCCAAGATGCGCGGCATCGAAATCGCCTTCGCCGGCCGCTCCAACGTCGGCAAGTCGAGCCTGATCAATGCGCTGACCGGACGCAACGCGCTGGCCCGCACCTCGCATACGCCGGGCCGCACCCAGGAGCTGATTTTCTTCTCGGCCGAACCCGAACTGACGCTGGTGGACATGCCGGGTTACGGCTACGCCGCCGCGCCCAGGGACATCGTGAAAGCCTGGACGCAGCTTGTTCAGGATTACCTGGTCGGCCGCGCCAATCTCGCGCGCGTCTATGTGCTGATCGATGCGCGGCACGGCCTCAAGGACGCCGACACGGCGCCGCTCGATGCCTTGGGCAAGGCCGCGGTCAGCCATCAGATCGTGCTGACCAAGGCGGACCAGGTGAAGGCTTCGGAGCTCGCCGAACGGATCGAAGCGGTCGAAGCCGCGCTGAAGAAGCGCCCGGCCGCCTTCCCGCACGTGCTGCCGACCTCGTCGCGGACCGGCGGCGGCATGTCGGAACTGCGCGCGGCGATCGCGCGGCTCAAGGCGGAGCGCGGCGTATAGAACATCGCCCCGGAATGACGGTGGAGAGGCCGTCATCGACCTGCTAGAACCATCGCGCGAAAACGCGCCGGAACGCCGCCCGATGAATGATAAAAGCATGACAGATCCGCAGGAACAGGCCCGCATCCTGTCCGAAGCGCTGCCGCATATGCAGCGCTACGACGAGGAAACCATCGTCATCAAATATGGCGGCCACGCCATGGGCGACGAGGAGTTGGCTCGCTCGTTTGCGAAGGACATCGTGCTGCTGGAGCAGACCGCGATCAATCCGGTGGTGGTGCACGGCGGCGGCCCGCAGATCGAGGCGATGCTCAAGCGCGCCGGCGTGCAGTCGCAGTTCGCCGGAGGTTTGCGCATCACAGACGCTGCGACGCTCGAAATCGTCGAGATGGTGCTCGCCGGATCGATCAACAAGCAGATCGTCGGCTACATCAACGCCGCCGGCGGCAAGGCCATCGGCCTGTGCGGCAAGGACGGCAACATGGTGATGGCGAAGAAGGCCGCCCGCCGCGTGGTCGATCCCGGCTCCAACATCGAGAAGATGGTCGATCTTGGCTTCGTCGGCGAGCCGGACAAAGTCGACTTAAGCGTGCTCAACGTGGTGCTTGGCCGCGAGCTGATCCCGGTGCTCGCCCCGGTGTGCGGCGGCGCCGATGGCGGCAGCTACAACGTCAACGCAGATACCTTCGCCGGCGCCATCGCCGGCGCGCTCAAGGCCAAGCGCTTTCTCCTGCTCACCGACGTGCCGGGCGTGCTCGACAAGTCGAAGCAACTGATCAAGGAAATGTCGTCCGCGGATGTGCGCAGGCTGATCGCCGACGGCACCATTTCCGGCGGCATGATCCCGAAGGTCGAGACTTGCCTCTACGCGCTCGAGAAGGGCGTCGAAGGCGTGGTGATCCTCGATGGCAAGGTGCCGCACGCAGTGCTGCTTGAACTGTTCACCGATCTTGGCTCCGGCACGCTGATCCATCGCTGATCCGTGAACGCCTCTCCCGCCTCGCCGAACTGGCAGCACGATCTTGCCCCCGGCATCATCGCCGCGTCCATGTTCGCGGCCAGCAACGTGCTGAGCAAGATCGTGCTGGTGTCGGGCGCGGACGTGCTCACGCTGTCGCTGTTTCGCGGCCTGGTGGGCGTTGCGCTGCTGTTCGTATGGCTGCGGGTCGGGATGCCGCCGGTGCCGCACAGTTCGCGCGCGCGATGGACCAGCTTGGGTCTGGGCGTGCTGTTCGCGGGCGTGGTGTTCGGGCTGTTTGCCGCAATCGCGGCGGTCACGGTGCCGATCGCCATACTGAGCTATTTCGTCTATCCGCTGATCACCGGATTTCTCGGCGCCCTGTTTGGGATCGAGCGCGTCACCTGGCGCGGCGCTTTGGCGGCACTGACGGCGTTTTGCGGTCTCGCGCTGATGATCCGCGCGCATCCGCAGGATCTGGCGCTGGCCGGCATCGCCTTCGCGTTCGGCGCCGCGCTCTGCCGCACCGCCATCCTGCTGATCACGCGGTCCATGCTGCAGGACACCGATCCGCAGGTCACGACCTGGTACACCATCCTCGGTTCGACGGTGGTGCTCGGACTGGTGGCGCTGGTCACCTGGAACTGGCAGGGCCCGCAGACCGCGGGCGGCTGGGCGGCGATCATCGGGGTCAGCATTGGGACGACCATCGCGGTGCTGGCGCTGTTCGTGTCGATCAAGAGAATCGGGCCGTTCCGCAGCGCGTTGATCATGTATTTGGAGCCGCTGCTGTCGACCGTTCTCAGCGCGCCGGTCCTGGGCGAGATCATCACGCCACTCCAAGCGGTGGGCGGCGCCGTCATGTTGGCCGCCCTGGTTTCATTCCAGCTCCGGCGATGATGTGACCTATGCAGCACGTCATGGTGACGCGCGGCGACGCCCGGCTTGAAGTGCTGACGCGAGGCAAGGGTCCGCCGATCGTGCTGCTGCCGTCGCTTGGCCGCGGTGCGGCCGACTTTGATCCCATCGCCGGGGACCTCGCGGCGGCGGGCTTTCGCGCGCTGCGGCCGCAGCCCCGCGGCATCGGCCAGAGCACTGGGCCGTGGCAGGGCGTGACGCTCGAAGACCTTGCCGCCGACATTGCCGCCGTGATCGAGCATGACAATGCCGGCCCGGCATTCGTTGTCGGCCACGCCTTCGGCAACCGCGTGGCGCGGATGCTGGCGACCGCGCGTCCGGAGCTCGTTCGCGCCGTCAGCCTCGTTGCCGCCAATGTCGGGCACAATCCGAGCCCGCCGGACGTGCGGGCCGCGATCCGAACGAGCGCGGATACAAATGCGCCGGACGAAGAACGCATCAAGGCGATGCAGCTTGTGTTCTTTGCGCCTGGCAGCGACGCTCGCGTTTGGCTCAAGGGCTGGCATCCCGGGGTGCTGGCGGCCCAGCGCATCGCCGGCGATCGCACGCCGCGGACGGTCGATTATGCGGCGGGCCGGGCGCCGGTGCTCTACATCCAGCCGAGCCACGATCCGCTCGCCCATGTGGCGGACGCCGAGGAATATCGGCGCGCGCTGGGCGAGCGCGTCACGGTCGTGGTCATTCCGGATTCCGCGCATGCCGTGATCGTCGAGCAGCCGGCCGCGGTAAGCGCCGCCCTGATCGACTACGCGCGCAAGCTATGGCCCTGATGGCGGACTATCAAAACAAAGTAGCGCTAGGCCGCCGTGCGAGCATCCTTGAACGCCGATTCAGCCTCTTTGATCAATGCGTCGGTCGCGACCATATTGGACAAGAACGCAAACTGCTCCGAATTGATCACGATGTTCACGCTGCGCGCCCACTTCCTTTCCGCCGCATCAAGCTCGGCGAAAAACGAGAGAACGGCGGCGCGCTTTGAGCCGATATCATTCAAGGCCGCGATATATTTCGCTGACAGTTCTTGGATGTCGTTGAACCGCTCCCGCTGATCGGCCGTCACGGTCAACGAGGTGAGCGTGGCAAAGGTCGCGTCAGCTTCGCGGCCAACCTGCTGCAATTGACCGCTCAGCTTCTGGAACTGGGCAGCCGATTGCGCCATGCGGAGATCACGGCCGGCGATCTGAGCGTGGGATCGTCGAGCGGCGCGAGTTGCGGGCCCTCGCCGGTTTCGAAACACACGCTTCGTCCGAGCGCATGCGGAATAACTAGGATGTCTGAAAACAAGATCGCCGCGTCGAAACTGGCGGCAGCTCCGCCTTGACCAGCCGGATCGTTTCATAGATCGGCGCCAGCACGGCGTCATCGGCGCTGAATCAAGACTTCGGTCTTGGTGCTTTCGTTGACGGTGGCTTGTTGCTTGTCCGCTGCCGCAACGAGCCCTTCGACGAAATTGCTGTTGATCTGCTCACTGGCGATCATTCCGGCCACCAGCACAACGCTGATGCCAAGGGACAAGCCGAGCTTCGTCCCGATCCGAATTTTGGGGGTAAAATTGAATTTGCCCATCCAACAGCCATTGGATGGACGGGTTTGGTAAATGAAAGGTTAAATGTGCCGGTCCTGGCCATGCGAGGTCCGGAATTGCTGTGTTTCCGCTAGTCTACGCAGCCGCCCTACCCGCCTCACCGGACTTCGACGGAGCCGACGATGCCGAAATACCTCTCCGCCCTGGTCGCGGCAATCGCGGTCCTGCTCGCCTTGACCGCACCAACTCGCGCGCAGACCCACGCGCTGCCCACGACCGACCTTCTCCTGGTGCTCGCGGTCGACGCCTCGGGCAGCGTCAATCAGATCCGCTTCGAGTTGCAGCGGCGTGGCTATGCGGACGCGTTCCGCAGCCAGCAGGTGCTCAACGCCGTCCGCGGCGGCTCGACCGGATCGATCGCGGTGACGATGGTGCAGTGGACCGGCCCCGCGATGCAGGTGCAGGTGGTGCCCTGGACGCTGATCAAGGACGCCGTCTCGGCCAATGCGTTCGCCGACGCCATCGAAGCCGCGCCGCGGCAGTTGTTCGGCGGCGGCACATCGATCAGCGGCGCGATCGACCACGCCATGCTGCTGCTGCCGGGTGCGCCCTATCGCGGGTTGAAGCGCGTGATCGACGTTTCGGGCGACGGCTCGAACAATCGCGGCCGCGACGTCCGCTCGGCGCGCGACGACGCAGTAGCCGCCGGCGTGATCATCAACGGCCTGCCAATCGTGTCGCTCGAATACGACTTGGACAAATATTTCTTCAACAATGTCATCGGCGGACCTGGCGCGTTTATCGTTCCGGCCGACTCCTACGACAATTTCGCGCAGGCTGTGCTGCGCAAGCTCGTCCTGGAGATCGCCTCCAACGAGCGATGATCCGGCGCCCCGGCGACGGGCGCTGTCGTTTGCCTCGACATCTCACTCCGGCTTGTGCCTCGATACCTCACCGGTCGGGATTGCCGCATTGGCCTAGGTGCGTCGCCGGTGCGTTGAACAAAACGACCTGACGGCATCAGCCACAGCAGCGCTGACCAGCGCTTGATGCTCCGCGGAGCTCATCCGCAGTTCCTCCTCTCGGTTGATGATCGAGCCAGCTTCGAGCAAAACCGAAGGCATGGCAGTGTCTTTGAGCACGATGAGCTGATCGTAGCGATAGACGCCCTCCCGCGCGTCGACCAGCAGCCGCTGGCGATTGCCCATGATCGGATCCGTGTAGTGTGGCGCGTATTTCAACCCGCGCTTTCGCAACTGGCCGCCGAGCAACTTGGCAAACAGCAGACTGCCGGCACGGTCGCTGTTGTCATCGGAGATGAAAATGGAATGGCCCTTGAAGCGGTCGCTGAAGTTGCGCTGCTCGCCCTCGAACTCCCATTTCTCCAGAAACTCGTCGGGTACAGAATCGTGATGGACCGACAGGAATAGATCACCGTCGAGAGCATTGGCGCGCTTGACGCGCTCCACCAGTCCCTTCCTCGACGGGCCTTCGGTGATCAGCAGCATGCTGCGCCGGAACCCGGCGGCAAGCAGCTCCTGCTCGATGCGCCTGGCAAGATTCACATTGAAAGCAAACTCCGAGACACCGCGTGCGCTTATCGCGCCCGGCGCCTTCTCCGTATGCCCAACATCGATTATGACGCGGAATGCTGCGCGCCTGCACCCATCGGCGGGCCGGGGTTCGGCACGCGCCGTATGCGCAGCTGCACAGGCGAGAGTAGCCGCAATCAGCAGCCCCATGACGCGCAGGTGCCACAGCATGATCGCAAATCCCCGGTGGTGCGCTTTGAAGGTAATAGCAGACATGGCCGCGCGGCGTCCCAGCTGAACCTCTTGGCCAGTTGCCGCGACCAACAGAAATGAAACGTATTTGGGCAATCTGTGAAGTCCTGCTGACTGGACTCACTTTTATTGTCTGGATGGCCACGCTCCCCATAGCGTCTAAAGTCGGCGTTGAGGCAATGGTCGCCACGACGCTTCTGCCGGGGATTTCCCAAGCATATTGGATTGCGACGGCGGATACGCCGCCCCACCCCCTGACATTTCTGTGCGAGGTCTGGTTGGTCCTGTTTGTGATCTTGATTTATGCGCGGGCCAAAGCCCTCCAAAGAAGGACTGTTCAGCCGGCACATTGAACCTTCCGGGCGACTTGGTCGTCCAATAACAATGATGCTCTTGCTCGCGATCGGCTTGTTATGGCTCGCCTACCGCATCGTTGCGAACGGGTTTGTCTATCCGCAATCAAAACGGCTTAGCGGCTTCGGCATTTTGGGATGCGCGCTGCTGTTATTGGTGGGCTACAGCCTTGTCGCGTCTTTGTCGGGCTGATGTCCTCGGTGCCATCATCGTTCAATGCCACGTCATCCGCGCTTGAACGTTACTAGCATCGCCCCATCGGCTGATAGCCACCCTGCCCCATCGGCTGATAAGCCGATTGCGGCTGCAGTGCGATGATGGTCGTCGACCCGTCTTCGCGCTTGGAGCGCGTGACGGTGGTCTGGGGATTTCCAGGCACTGATGTTGTCGAGGTCACGGACGAAGGTGGACCTGCATTCTCCGACTGTATGCCTGTCGTATTAGACGGCGTGGCTGGCGTCTGGGCCACGACAGGAAGCGGCGACAGCAAGACGAGGACCAACAGCGGTATGATGGGCTTCATATCCAATCAAATGTTGGGCCGTCTTTTCGTTCGGGTGGCTGGTTTAGGTCATTGCCGACTTGGTGAATCATTCGTTGCCACCACGACCTCGCGGTGGCCCGCGCCCACGACGGGGCGGCGCGAACTACAAATGAACCTGCGGCTTAGCGCCGAGTTGGTGCGGCGGCTGGACCTTGGGGCCCCGCTGGGCCCGGCGGGCCTGCTGGTCCCCGCTCGCCTTGCGGCCCTGGCGCCCCAGGCGGTCCTTGCTTGCCTTGCATACCCCACAGCATGAGACCTGCGAGCAGACAGTATCCGGCCACCAGCGCTATCCAGGAAATCCGCAAGTGCCCCTCCAACGGTTCAGAAAATCGCCGGCCGCGCTAGTGTATTAGGATTGCCCTCGCCAGTCATGGCCAATGTGACGCTGTCAGCGGCCGTCCGCGCCGCTGGTTACCCGCATTCTGAACTTGCGGCCCATGTCCTTGCAATCCTCATCGGTCTTGAGGCCGGCCGCGTGGATGCCATACGCAGCCAACTCCTCGTCGCGATCCTCGGTGTCGCCGGTGACGCCAACGGCGCCGATCACCTCGCCATTCTTGTCGCGGATCTGCAGGCCGCCGCCCTCGGCGAAAATCTTGTCGCCGCTCACATCCATCAGGTAGCGCATGAAGACCGGCTTCTCCTCGTTGCGGATACGCATGAGCTTGGAACTGCGGCTGAGCGCGAGCGCCGCATAGGCCTTGCCGAACGCCATCTCGAACCGGAGCATCGAGGCGCCGTCCTCCTTTTGGAATGCTTTCACGATGCAGCCCGGCTCGACCACGACGGCGCTGATCGGCCGGCAGTCGAGCTCGACGCCGCGCTTGATGATGGCCGCGATGATCTTGTTGGCCTGGGTCAGCTTGATCGACATGAAACCCTCCCTACCCGCGTGCGAGTTTAGAGCATGATTCCGAAAAGTGGGAACCGGTTTCCCGCCTTCGCGAAGCCCGCTTCGGCGGGCGAAGGAAGGTCGGACAAGATCATGCTCCCATCAGAATCATGTTAAATGTCGCGCGCGATTCGCATGACATCTCGAATCAACATAGCCCTGGCTTCAGTGGCAGCCGTGATCGCGCTCACGCAGCCGGCACGCGCCGACCTGCAGATTTGCAGCCGCATGAGTTACGTGGTCGAGGCCGCCATCGCCGTCGAGGACAAGGGCGCCGCCGCCACCCGTGGCTGGTTTCGCATCGACCCGGGACAGTGCCGCACGGTGATCCAGGGCAAGCCGCCGGGCCAAACCCTCTATATCCACGCCCGCGCGTTGCCGGTGTACGGCGGCTCGCCGTTGCCGCAGGCTGGGCATGCCGACTTCTGCGTCGGCGCCGATACTTTCGTGCTGGCCCGCGCACGCAAAGCTGCAATCGCACCGGCCAGCGGATCGCACGCTTTACCGCCGTCAAGCCGAGCGAGACCGAGAAGGGTCTGATCGCCTACCTCGCTGAGGACGCCGAATACACCGACGAGCAGGCGCGCGACGCCGGCATCCAACGGCTCCTGGTGATCGCCGGCTACGACGCCAACCCGATCGACGGCGTCCGAGGCGACCAAGACCGACGTCGGCGCTAGCGCAGTTCATCGCCGACAACAAGCTGGAAAACACCGCCGCCGGGCGCTCCGATTTCTTCGATGCGCTGATGGCCGCTGCGCAGAGGCCGAACGCCGCGGGTTTTGCCTGGTGCAACGAGACGCGCAACGTCGTGATGGCGGCGCTCGGTTTCGAGGACCAGGGCTCTCTCGTCACGCGCGGCTGGTATCGCGTCGCGCCGGGCAAATGCCTGCGGCCCGACCTGACCGGCAAGTCGCACCGGCTCTACAGCTTCGGCGAGGCGGTCGGTGCCGACGGGCTGCCGCTCAAGGATGCCGAACGGCCCGCGGGCCAGGCCGCTCAGTCCCTGGCGTGGGGCGGCTCGACCATCCTGTGCACGCGCAACGTCAAGTTCGAGTTGACCGACCACAAGGACTGCAGCGGCAGCGGCCTGACCGCGACCGGCTTCGCCACCGTTGAGCTGACCGGCAGCAGCGGAACCACGGTGCAGTTCAAGTAGGGCTCTCCCCTCCCTTGCGTGCCGCGTAAAGACGGTGCATTCGTCACCGCATGAGCATGCAGCCTTCCACGAAACCCGCGCCACGCAATTTCGCTTCGGTCGAGACCTGGGTGTTCGACCTCGACAACACGCTCTATCCGCACGACCTCAATCTCTGGCAGCAGATCGATGACCGCATCCGGTCGTTCGTCTCGAATTTCCTCAAGGTCACCAAGGAAGAGGCGTTCCGCGTCCAGAAGGACTATTACAAGCGCTACGGCACCACGATGCGCGGGCTGATGGCCGAGCACGGCATGAAGCCCGACGACTTCCTCGAGTTCGTGCACCAGATCGATCATTCGCCGCTGTTGCCGAACGCCGAGCTGGGCAACGCGATCGAGAAGCTGCCGGGCCGCAAGCTCATCCTCACCAACGGCACCCGTAAGCACGCCGAGGCGGTGATGAAGCGGCTCGAAATCGACCGGCATTTCGAGGACGTGTTCGACATCGCCGCCGCCGACCTCGATCCCAAGCCGCATCCGCAGGTCTATGACCGCTTCCTGCACAAGCACGGCGTCGATCCGCAAAAGGCCGCCATGTTCGAGGACCTGGCGCGAAACCTGAGCGTGCCGCACGCGCTCGGCATGACCACGGTGCTGGTAGTGCCGCCGGCCACGCGTGAGGTGTTCCGCGAGGGCTGGGAGCTGGAAGGCCGCGAGGCCGCGCACGTCGATCACGTCACCGACGACCTGACGGGCTTCCTCCGAGCCAACTGCTGCGCGTAACCCCGCCTACGATTTGATGAACGCCAGCAGGTCGGCATTGATCGTGTCTGCGTGCGTCGTCGGCATGCCGTGCGGGAAGCCCTTGTAGGTCTTGAGCGTCCCGTTCTTCAGCAGCTTGGCTGACAATGGCGCGGAGTCGGCGTAGGGCACGATTTGATCGTCGTCGCCGTGCATCACCAGGACCGGCACCGTGATTTTCTTGAGGTCGTCGGTGAAGTCGGTCTGTGAGAAGGCGACGATGCCGTCGTAGTGCGCCTTCGCGCCGCCCATCATGCCTTGCCGCCACCAGTTCTGGATGATCGCTTCCGAGGGCTTCGCGCCCGGCCGGTTGAAGCCGTAGAAAGGCCCTGCCGGCAGGTCGCGGTAAAATTGCGAGCGATTGGCTGCGAGCTGCGCCTGCAATCCGTCGAACACTTCCTTTGGAAGGCCGCCGGGATTGGCGGCGGTCTTCACCATCAGCGGCGGCACCGCGGAAAGGATGGCTGCCTTCGCTACCCGGCTCTCGTGCCGCGCCACATAGTGCACCACCTCACCGCCGCCGGTGGAATGGCCAACGTGGATGGCGTTCTTCAAGTCGAGATGGGCGGTCACCGCCGCTAGGTCGTCGGCGTAATGATCCATGTCGTGACCGTCGGCCACCTGAGTGGAGCGACCATGACCGCGGCGGTCATGAGCGACGACACGATAGCCGTTGTTGAGGAAGAACAACATCTGCGCGTCCCAGTCATCTGCCGACAGCGGCCAGCCGTGGCTGAACACGATGGGCTGCCCCTTGCCCCAGTCCTTGTAGAAGATCTCGACGCCGTCCTTGGTTTTGACGAAAGGCATTGGACTCTCCTGAAATCAGCTTGGCTCGGTGTGGTGAAGCGGGAGTGGTTGTCCCTGCAATACCGGTTTTAGGCATGACCAGCCCGATGCCAAGATGGACGTTGGGCTTATGAACATTCGGGTTATGACTTTGGTCTGACGCGCGACGGCAAAAGTGGCGAATCCGCCCGCTTGACATAACTGCCCTGGACCCCGACAAAAACCGCACAGCCAGGGACAGCCATGCACGCCGATCTCGCCAAGACCATCGACGACGCCTTCGAGAAGCGAAACGACATCAGCCCCGCAACCAAGGGGCCGGTGCGCGACGCGGTGGAGACGGCGCTCGATCTGCTCGACCGCGGCAAGGCGCGCGTCGCCGAGCGCGGCGGCAACGGCGCCTGGACCGTCAACCAGTGGCTCAAGAAGGCCGTGCTGCTGTCGTTCCGGCTGAGCGACAACGGCCCGGTCTCCGGCGCACCGGGCGGCTCGACGTGGTGGGACAAGGTGCCGACCAAGTTCGAAGGCTGGGGCGCGGACCGCTTCAAGGAGGCGGGCTTCCGCGCCGTGCCCGGCAGCGTGGTGCGGCGCTCGGCCTATATCGCGCCGAACGTGGTGCTGATGCCTTCGTTCGTGAACCTCGGCGCCTATGTCGACTCAGGCACCATGGTGGACACCTGGACCACGGTCGGCTCCTGCGCGCAGATCGGCAAGAACTGCCATCTCTCCGGCGGCGTCGGAATCGGCGGCGTGCTCGAACCACTGCAGGCGAACCCGGTGATCGTCGAGGACAATTGCTTCATCGGCGCGCGCGCCGAGGTCGCCGAAGGCGTCGTGGTACGCGAGGGTTCGGTGCTGTCGATGGGCGTCTATCTCGGCGCCTCGACCAAGATCGTCGACCGCTCGACCGGCGAGGTGTTCCAGGGCGAGGTGCCGCCCTACTCCGTCGTCGTCTCCGGCACCCTGCCGGGCAAGCCGATGGCGAACGGCGAGCCAGGCCCGAGCTTGTACTGCGCCGTGATCGTCAAGCGCGTCGACGAGAAGACGCGTTCCAAGACCAGCATCAACGAATTGCTGAGGGATTGATCCACCGCGAAATGCGGGCGGAGCCGGGGATGGCACTTTAACCCGCGAGCCCGGAGGGATAGATTCCATCCATTGCTGCGCATGACAGGGGCAGACAATGGATTGGGGTCATCTGTTCTTTAAGTTCAACGGCCGGACCAACCGCGGCAAATTCTGGCTCGCGGTCCTGATCTTTGCCGTGATCAATGTGGCCCTGGCCATTCTCGGTTACATGACGGACCAGAGCGGTGTTTTCCAAGCGATCAACGGCATGCTCACCATCGTGATTCTCATCTGCAGCATCGCCGTCGGCGTCAAGCGCTTGCACGACCGCAACAAGCCGGGATGGTATCTCCTCTTGTTCTATCTCGTGCCCACTATCCTGGTGACCATCGGCATCCTGATTGGCGCGGTCATGGACGATTCCACCCTCATCGCCAGCGTGCTTGGGCTGGCGGCGTTCGCCATCGGCGTCTGGGCTTTTGTCGAGATGGGCTGCCTGCGCGGCACCATCGGCGCCAACCAATATGGCCCCGACCCGGTCGCGCCGGCCACCGTCCCGCCGATCCGGACGCCGACCTGACGCACGCCTGAATTGACGTCGGCGTCGCAAGGCCGGATAAAGCCGCTGCATGACCAGCCCCGCCGACCCTGTCGCCATCGCCCGCGACCTGCTGCGTTGTCCCTCCGTCACGCCGGTCGAAGGCGGCGCGTTGACGTTTCTCGAAACGCTGCTGAAGCGCACGGGCTTCACCGTGCACCGAATGACATTCTCTGAGCCCGGCACGGCCGACGTCGAGAATCTCTACGCGCGCATCGGAGCGAGCGCTCCGCACCTGATGTTCGCCGGTCACACCGACGTGGTGCCGCCCGGCGATGCCAAGGCGTGGTCGCACGCGCCGTTTTCGGCCGACATCGCCGACGGCGTGCTGTACGGCCGCGGCGCGGTGGACATGAAGGGTGCGATCGCCTGCAAGCTTGCGGCAACGCTCGATCATCTGGCGGCGAACGGCGGCAAGCCCAAAGGCTCGATCTCGTTCCTGATCACCGGCGACGAGGAGGGCGTCGCGGTCAACGGCAGCCCCAAGCTGCTGAAATGGGCGGCGGCGCGCGGCGAAATGTTTGACCATTGCGTGCTGGGCGAACCGGGCAACGTGTCCAAGCTCGGCGACACCATCAAGCTCGGCCGCAGGGGTTCGCAGAACGGCGTTCTCGTCGTCACCGGCAAGATGGGCCACGTCGCCTATCCGCACCGCGCCGATAATCCGGTGCGCGGCCTTGTCAAATTGATGAGCGCGCTGATGGATGAGCCGCTCGATGCCGGAAGCGCCAAGTTCGATCCATCCAATCTGGAGTTCACCTCGATCGACATCGGCAATCCGACGGTAAACTTGATTCCCGGCGAGGCGCGGGCGCGCTTCAACATCCGCTTCAACGACTGCCACGACTATGCGTCGCTGAAGGCGCTGGTCGAGCAGCGCGCAGCGAAGGCTGCCGGCAACAAGGTGAAATGGAAGATCGACTGGGAGCCGTCGAACGCCGATGTGTTCTACACCGAGCCGAGCCCGTTCACCGAGGTGGTGGTCGGCGCGGTGGCAGAGGTAACCGGCCGGAAGCCGAAGCTGTCCACCTCCGGCGGCACATCGGACGCGCGCTTCATCAAGGACTACTGCCCGGTGGTGGAATTCGGGCTGATCGGCACCACCATGCACGCGACCGACGAGCGCGTTCCGGTCAAGGACCTGCAGACGCTGACGGCGGTGTATCGGAAGATCCTCGATAACTATTTCCGCTGAGGCTCCGGGCGGCTGTTCCTTCCCGTCGCTGACTCGGCCTTAACCTCGTGGAATCCAAGGCCAAAAACGGCCCCCCGGGACGTAGGGTCGCAGCCCCCGCAATGGGTTACCCAGGCGGCTGTGCCTATAGTGGGCACCCCTTCCGCCGAGTGTATCGCCATGAGCAGCGTGGTCATTGCCCTTCGCACCTTCCTGATGCTTGCGCTCCCCTATTTCCGGTCCGAGGACCGCCTGCGCGGGCGCCTGCTGCTGGCCGGCGTCATCGCGGCCGAATTGGGTCTGGTCTATGTCGCGGTGATCATGACGCACTGGAATGCGCGCTTCTTCAATGCGCTCGAGCAGCGGAGCTGGGAGCTGCTCACGCCCGAACTGATCAACCTCTGCGGTCTCGTCGCCGGCGTCGCCATCACCACCATGTCGCAGTATTACTTCGGGCAGTCGCTCATCATCCGTTGGCGAAAATGGATGACGGAACGATACGTCGGAATCTGGATGGCCGATGCGCGGCACTATCGGATCAACTTCGTCAACCAGAACATCGATAACATCCACCTGCGGATCGCCAATGACGTATTGCTGTTTGTCCAGCGGACTCACGAGCTGGGCACCGGCTTGCTCGGCAGCATCGTGGCGCTGTTGTCGTTCGCCTACATTCTATGGGGCGTGTCCGCGATCATGCCGCTGCCGCTGTTCGGCGTCGACCTTTCGTTCCCCGGCTACCTGATCTGTTTCGCGCTGGCCTTTGCCGCGGGCGGCACGTTGATCGCGCACTACATCGGCTGGCGGCTTATTCCGCTCAATTTCAATCAGCAGCGTCGCGAGTCCGACTTCCGCTTCGCCATCGCCCGCGTCACCGATCAGGCCGAGCCGGTCGCGCTGATGGGCGGCGAAGCGGTCGAGCGCCGCGAGCTGAAACACCGCTTTGGCCTGCTCGTGGACAATTGGCTCCGCCTGGTGCGCCGGCAGACACGCCTGACCGGCTTCATCGCAGGATATGGCCATACCTCGACCGCGCTACCGGTTCTGATCGGCACGCCGGCCTATCTCGCCGCTGCGATCCCGCTCGGCGTGCTGATGCAGACCGCGCTCGCCTTCCAGCGCGTCGAAGGCGCGTTCGCATTCTGCCTCAGCTCCTACAGCAAGATCGCGGAATGGCGCGCGATCGTTGAGCGGCTGGCCCAGTTCGAAGCGGCGATGGAGATGGTCGACCGGCCCGGCCTGCCGGGGTCTGCGTTCACCGTGACCCCGTCGCGCAACGGTGGACTGTCGGTGCGCGATCTCGTGTTGCGGGCGTCGGACGCCGAGCTGATCGCGAGCGTACCCAATCTCGATGTGGGACCGGGAGAACGGCTGTTGGTCACCGGTCCGTCAGGCTCCGGCAAATCGTGTCTGTTGCGCGCGCTCGCCGGCATCTGGCCGACCGGCGCCGGGGCCATCAAACGACCGGCTCAGGCTCGCATGCTCGCGGTGCCGCAGCGGCGGTACTTCCCGCTCGGCACGCTGCGGCAGGCGCTGACCTATCCGACGCCGGCGGAATCGGTCGCCGACGCCGACATCCTGGCCGCGATGGAGGCGGCGGGGATCGGCGCACTCGCCGCACGGCTCGACGAGATAGCCGATTGGAGCGCCGTGCTGTCCGGCGGCGAGCAGCAGCGCGTCGGATTGGCGCGCGTCCTGATACACAATCCCGACGTGGTGCTGCTCGACGAAGCGGTGTCAGTGTTCGAGGAGGCCGAAGCGCGCGAGCTTTATCGCATGCTGTTCGACAAGCTGCCCGGTGCCGCCATCATTTCGGTCGGGCGATCCTCGGTACTGGCCGGCCTGCACCGCCGCACCTTTGAAATGAGCGGCTCGCCAAGAGCCGCTCGTGATGCAAATCTTCGGACTCTGTCTGCAGCGCCAGCCTAGCGAGACCGACGACATTTCCAATTTCGAAACACCGGGAGGGAATCTCATGCTGAAAATGAACTACTGGACCGACAAATGGGATCTGCACGTCGACGTCTGCCCGTGCGACGTGCATTTCAACGACTGGGTCAAGCACAAGAAGCTCAAGAACAAGCTGATCTACCACTTCGGCACCGGCACGCATCATGTCATCGGCATCGAACAGGCGACCAACAAATCCGGCAATGCCGTGTTCGCGATCACCGCGTCAAGGGAGGAATACGACTCCTTTGTCGAGCTCTCGACCAACAAGGCTCAGATCACGAAAAGCTACCTCACGCACTTCGGCGACATCTACCTCAGCAACCCAAAGCTGCTGCCGGAGTTCGACGTCGTCACCATGTTTCATCTCTGCGAGTTCTTCTTTCCCAACACTGCGAGCAAGGGCTACGGCGGGCTGGACGACAAGAAGCTGCTCGACCTGTTCACCGCCAAGACCAAGCCGGGCGGCTACATCCTCTTCTACACGCGCTCGATCGCCTTCCCCAAGGCCGCCCCGATCATCGCAAAGTGGGAAAAAACGGGACACGTGAAGCGGATCGGCGAGTTCAAGACGCTGCTGGTCTATCAAAAGAAGTAGTGACGCGGCTCGTCGTTCAATAATCCACCCGCACCAGATAAAGCCCGTCCGGCGGCGCCACCGGGCCGCAGGCCGAGCGGTCGCGCGCGGCGAGCGCGGCGGCGAGATCGTCCGCGCTCCATTTGCCGTCGCCGACCAGGACCAGCGAGCCCACCATCGAGCGCACCTGGTTGTGCAGGAACGAGCGCGCGACCGCGCTGATATGAATCTCATCGCCCGCGCGCGACACGTCGAGCCGGTCGAGCGTCTTCTCCGGCGATTTGGCCTGGCACTCGGTCGAGCGGAACGTGGTGAAGTCGTGCTTGCCGACGAGACGCTGTGCCGCCGCGTGCATCGCCTCGGCATCGAGCCGGCGCGACACCCGCCAGGCGCGGCCGCGGTCGATGGCGAGATCGGGCCGGCGGTTGGCGATGCGGTAGAGATAGTGCCGCCGCACCGCCGAGCGGCGCGCATCGAAATCGCCGGCAGCGATTTCCGCCGACAGGATCGCCACCGGATGCGGACGCAGATGCGCGTTGAGCGCGTCGCGGATCGTGTCGGTCGGGCGCTCGCTCGCCAGATCGAAATGCGCGACCTGGCCGAGCGCGTGGACGCCGGCGTCGGTGCGGCCGGCGCCCTGCACCATGACCTTCTCGCCGCAGAACGCCTCGATCGCCGTCATGATCGTGCGCTGCACCGATGGCGAATTGTCCTGGTACTGCCAGCCGGCGAACGGCGCGCCGTCGTATTCGACGATGATTTTGTAGCGGGGCATGGCCTCAGCCTAGCGCCAGGCCTGGACGAAGGGGCGTGCCGCGCAGGAATTCCTCGGCTTTCATCGGCCGGCCGCCGGCCTTCTGCAGTTCGACGATGCGGATGGCGCCCTCGCCGCAGGCGATGGTGAGACGGTCGTCGAGCACCGTGCCGGGCAGACCGCCGCCCTCGCCTCTGGTCGAGCGCAGCACCTTGACGCGGTCGCCACCGAGCTCGCACCACGCGCCGGGAAATGGCGACAGTCCGCGGATGTGGTCGTGCACCGCCTGCCACGGCCTGCCCCAATCGATGCGCGTCTCGGCCTTGTCGATTTTCTCGGCGTAGGTGACGCCGTCCGCCGGCTGCGGCGTGAACTGCAAGCTGCCGCGCTCCAGCGCTCCCAATGCGCGCGGCCATCAGGTCGGCGCCGAGCCGCGACAGCGCGTCGTGCAGTTCGCCCGCGGTCATGTCGGCGCCGATGCGGCACGCGCTCGATCATCGCCATGTCGCCGGTGTCGAGGCCCTCGTCCATCTTCATCACGGTGACGCCGGTTTCGGCATCGCCTGCCATGATCGCGCGATTGATCGGCGCGGCGCCGCGCCAGCGCGGCAACAGCGAAGCGTGCAGATTGAAGCAGCCGAGCGACGGCGCATCGAGAATGGGCTTCGGCAGGATCAGCCCATAGGCGACCACGATCGCGGCGTCGGCCTTGTGCGCGGCGAACGCCGCCTGCGCCTCGGCGCCCTTCAGCGACGCCGGCGTATGCACCGGCAAGCCGAGCCGCTTCGCCTCGCGCTCGACCGGCGACGGCACCAGCTCCAGGCCGCGGCGGCCGCCGGGCTTGGCCGCGCGCGTATAGACCGCCGCGATGTCGTGGCCCTGGCCTGCCAGTTCGAGCAGCAGTCGGCACGGAAAAATCCGGCGTGCCCATGAAGATCAGGCGGAGCGGCATGGCAACGTCCTTGTCACGTCGCGGCGCGGACGATCATTCCGCCGCGCGATTGCCGGGTCTTGCCCAGTTTGGCCGCCTTGGTGAATTTCTTGACGACGCGGTCGCGCTTGAGCTTGGAAATGTGATCGATGAACAGCACGCCGTTGAGGTGATCGATCTCGTGCTGGATGCAGGTGGCGAGCAGCCCGTCGCGCTTCGACCTCGTGCTGCTTGCCGTCGAGATCGAGATAGCGGACCTTCACCTCCGCCGGCCGCTCGACCTCCTCGTAGTATTCCGGGATCGAGAGGCAGCCCTCCTCGTGGACGTTCTTGCCGGCTGAGTGCGAGATCAGCTCCGGGTTGATGAACACCTGCGGCTCTTTCGGCTCGTCCTTCTTGGCGAGGTCCATGGTGACGATGCGCTTGGGCTCGCCGATCTGGATCGCGGCGAGCCCGATGCCGGGCGCGTCGTACATGGTCTCGAACATGTCCTCGACGAGCTGCTTCGTCGCCGCATCGATCTTGGCGACCGGCTTGGAAACCAGCCGCAGCCGCTTGTCCGGCAAAATGAGAATGTCCCGCACCGCCATGGGCCGCGATTTAAGGGCTGGACTTCGCACGGTCAATGTGTTCTCTATTTGTTCTTGTCGAGAATTCCGACGGCCAGCGTGGCACACAATCGTCCCAAAGCGAATCACGTAAGACACATCCCATGGAAACCGCTCTGCTTGTCGCCCTCGGGCTGGTCGTCGGCCTCGCCATTGCCGGCCTTGCCATCTTCGTCGGGCGGCAGCGCGCCGCCGGCTGCCGACAACGGCCGCCGCGCAACTCGCCGACCAGCGCGTCGTCGAGCTGGGCGCCCGCGTCCAGGCCATGGGCGAGCTGCTCGCCAAGGCGCAGACACAATTGCAGAGCTCGGTGCACGAGCGGCTCGACGCCGTCACCCAGCATCTCGGCACGTCGATGCAGACCTCGACCAAGCACACCACCGAGAATCTGCAGAAGCTCAACGAGCGGCTGGCGGTCATCGACCACGCGCAGAAGAACATCACCGAACTCGCCTCGCAGGTGACCTCGCTGCAAAGCGTGCTGACCAACAAGCAGTCGCGCGGCGCGTTCGGCCAGGGCCGCATGGAAGCGATCGTCCAGGACGGACTGCCGAAGGGCGCCTACGAATTCCAGTACACGCTCTCGAACCGCACCCGCCCGGACTGCTGCATCTTCATGCCCGACAAGCGGCCGCTGGTGATCGACGCGAAATTCCCGCTCGAAGGCGTCACCGCGTTTCGCGAGGCCAAGACCGACGACGAGCGCAAGATGGCGGCGCAGCGGCTGCGCCAGGACGTCAGCAAGCACTTCGCCGACATTGCGCGACAAATACCTGATCCCCGGCGAGACGCAGGAGATGGCGCTGATGTTCGTGCCGTCGGAATCGGTCTATGCCGAGATTCACGACGGCTTCGACGACATCGTGCAGAAGGCCTACCGCGTCCCGCGTCGTGATGGTGTCGCCGTCGCTGCTGATGCTGGCGATCCAGGTGGTGCAGCAGATCCAGAAGGACGCCCGCATGCGCGAGGCCGCCGACCAGATCCGCGACGAGGTCGGGCACCTGATGGGCGACGTCGGCCGGCTCGGCGACCGCGTCCGCAAACTGCAGACGCATTTCAACCAGTCGAACGAAGACATCCGGCAGGCGCTCGTCTCGCATCGAGAAGATCGAGTCACGCAGCGAACGCATCCGGCAGGTCGAGGTCGGCGGCCTGGAGGAGGCCAGCGACGACATCGGGCCGCTGCGCGCCTTCAGGCGGGCGAATAGCGGATGACCTCGGCCGAAGCGCGGCCCGCAAAGCCCGGCTGGCGCGAGGCGCTCACGGTCTATGCTCAAGCCGCGCGTGCTGATCGTGCTGTTCCTCGGCTTCTCGGCCGGCCTGCCGCTGGCGCTGTCCGGCTCGACGCTGCTGGTCTGGATGCGCGAGGCCGGCGTCGATCTCGGCACCATCGGGCTGTTCGCGCTGGTCGGCACGCCCTACACCATCAAGTTCCTGTGGGCGCCGGTGGTCGATGCGCTCGACGTGCCGGTGCTGTCGCGGCTGGCTCGGCCGCCGGCGCGGCTGGCTGGTGCTCTCGCAACTGCTGCTGATGGCGGCGATCGTCTTGCTCGCGTTCTGCAATCCCGGCCATCTCGCCCTGGTATGTGCTGTTCGGTGGCGCACTGCTGGTCGCCACCGCCTCCGCCACCCAGGACATCGTGATCGACGCCTTCCGCGTCGAGAGCCTGGACCCGACAGCGAGCAGGCCGCCGGCATGGCGTCCTACGTCGCGGCCTATCGCATCGGCATGCTGGTTTCGACCGCCGGCGCGCTGTTCGTCGTCAGCGGCATTCGAGGATTTCGGCGCTCGGCAAGAACGCCGCCTGGACGCTCGGCTACGTCGCCATGGCCGCATTGGTGCTGATCGGCATGGTGACCACCCTGATCGCGACCGAGCCCGACGCGATCGGCGCAAGCGCGCGCCGAGCACGCCGCGCACGCCGCCGAGAGCTCGCTCAAGCGCGTGGTCAGCGGCCGCGGTCGGCGCGTTCTCGGATTTCCTGACGCGCGAGATGGCGATGCCGCGCTCGCCTTCGTCATTCTGTTCAAGTTCTGCCGACGCCTTCGCCGGCGCGATGACGACGCCGTTCGTGATCGATCTCGGATTTTCAGCCGCAACGATTACGCCGCGATCGTCAAGGGCGTCGGTCTCGCCGCGACGCTGATCGGCGGCTTCGCCGGCGGCTTTGTCGCGCGCGCCTATCCGCTCGCGACCAGCCTTTGGATCGGCGGCGCTCCTGCAGACGGCCTCCAACCTCGTGTTCTCCGGGCAGGCGTTCGCGGGCCACGAGTCACTGGGCGCTGACCGTCGCCATCATCACGGAGAACTTCACCAGCGCGATCGGCACGGTGATCTTCGTCGCCTATCTCTCGGCGCTGTGCCGAATCCCGCTGCACACGGCGACGCAATACGCGCTGCTGACCGCGCTCGTCGGCGGTCGGACGCACCTATCTGTCGTCGGGCGCGGGTTATGTCGCCGAGGCGACCGGATGGGTCTGGTTCTTCATCATCTGCGCGCTGGCCGCGGTGCCGAGCCTGGTGCTGCTGTGGTGGCTGCAGGTGCGCGGGCATTTCGACAGGCTTGCACCAGCGAAAATTTGAGCGCCCGTCAGTCTTCGCGCTGCGCGCGGTCGCGTCCGAAAACCGAAGCCGTCGGGATCGGGCTCCACGCCCTGCTGGGGCGACGCTTGTCTCGGGAACACCTGCCATTTGTCTCGGCTGTCCCACTCGAACGGCTCGCCGTCGCATTGATCCTTGCTCCAGACGTTGAGCAGGCGGAAATGCCAGCCGGTCCATTTCATTTCCTGGATCGTGCCGCAGTCGCCGGCGCCGCGGGCCTTGTGGCTGGAGCTGAGCGTCCGGGTCTTGGCATCGAAGCCGGGCGACGCGACGCTGTAGCCCGCGCCGGACGCGGCCGTTCTCCCAGCGCTCGACCGTCAGCAACTGGGCGTGCTCCGGCCGGTGCTCAGGCACCGCGAACAGGATGCTGCCGGCGTTGTAGGCGGCGCGCCAGCACGCCACCTCGACGATCTCCAAGCCGGGGGCTCAGCCGTTCGGTGCCGACGATCTCGGCCTGATTCGGCCGGCAGTGTGCAGCCCGGCCTTCTTGAGCCCCGCTTCGATTACGGGGCGCGGCAGCGCCGGCTTGTCGGCATCCGCGAGCCGCCAGCGGTCAGGGACACGGTCAGAAGCATTGCGCCGAGGGCTAAGGACATGCGGATCAATCTCCGGGCCCAGTCCCCTGAAAGCAAGACTTTGGCCAAATATCGGTTGCCGACCCGAATCAGTTCGACCCGAATCAGTTAAGGAACTGTTAACCCTAAAGCGGCGTGCGGCTCCGGATCGCCGCCGACAAGGTGCCCTCGTCGAGATAATCGAGTTCGCCGCCGACCGGAACGCCGTGCGCGAGCCGCGTCACGGCCACATTGGCGCCGTGCAGACAGATCGGTGATGTAGTGCGCGGTGGTCTGGCCATCGACCGTGGCGTTGAGCGCCAGGATGACTTCCTTCACCGCCGGATCGTGGGCGCGCGAAATCAGCGCGTCGATGGTGAGGTCCTGCGGGCCGATGCCGTCGAGCGGCGACAGCGTGCCGCCGAGCACGTGATAGCGCGCGTTGAGCACCTCGGCGCGCTCCAGCGCCCAGAGGTCGGCGACGTCGGCCACCACCACGATGACCGAAGGATCGCGCCGCGGATCGGTGCAGACCGTGCATGGGTTCTGGGTGTCGATGTTGCCGCAGGTGCGGCAGACCTCGATCTTCTCGATCGCGGTCTGCAGCGCGGACGGCGAGCGGCGCCATCAGCGGCTCGCGCTTCTTGATGAGATGCAGCGCCGCGCGGCGCGCCGAGCGCGGCCCAAGCCCCGGCAGCCGCGCCAGGAGCTGGATCAGGCGTTCGATCTCGGGACCGGCGGTGGATTTGGGCATGATCGTCAATGCGAATCGATTGAAGTGAGTTCGTCATGGCCGGGCTTGTCCCGGCCATGCCACGGCCTTGTCGCCGGAAGCAAGGCGTGGATGCCCGGCACAAGGCCGGGCATGACGTGGATGCGGTCGCCTGCAAGCTAGAACAACTTCAGCCCGGGCGGCAGCGACAGGCCGCCGGTCAGGCCCTTCATCTTGTCCTGCATCACCGTCTTCGGCCTTGCGGCGCGCATCGGCGTGGGCGGCGACCAGCAGGTCTTCGAGGATTTCCTTTTCCTCCGGCTTGACCAGCGAATCGTCGATCTTGACGCCCTTCAGCTCGCCCTTGGCGCTGAGCTTGACCGTGACCATGCCGCCGCCGGCGCGTGCCTTCGACCTCGATGCGGTCGAGCTCGGCCTGCATCTCCTGCATCTTCGACTGCAACTGCGCAGCCTGCTTCATCATGCCCATGAAATCGGCCATCAGAATTTTCCTAGTGTTTGAGCATGATCTTATCCGAAAACCGGTTCCCACTTTTCGGGATCATGCTCACTCGTCACGCTCCCAGTTGTCGCCGAAGCCAATGTCGTCGGGCAGCGGGATCTCGGGCTCGGCGGTGGCAGGCGGCTCCGGCAGCAGCGTCCTTGGCCGCCGCGCACGCCGACAATCTCCGCACCGGGAAATCGTTCCAGCACCGCCTTGACCAGCGGATCGGCGCGCACGCCGACCTCGAGCTCGGCCTTGCGCGCGTCGGCCACCGATTTCAGCGTCGGCTGCGCCGGGCTCGCGCGAGATCACCACCATCCACGACCGGCCGGTCCAGAGCTGGAGCTTGCGCGACAGATCGTTGACCAGCGTCTTGGCGGCGCTCGGCTCCAGCGCGATTTCGAGCTTGCCGTCCTCGCAGCGAACCAGCCGCACGTCGCGCTCCAGCGCGAGCTTGGTCTGGATGTCGCGCTTGTCGCTCGCCAAGCGCGACCAGCTCGGCGAAATTGTTGATCGCAAGCGCCGGCGCGCTCTGCGCAACCGGCGCCTGCTGCTGCGCGGGCGCGGACTGAACCGCCATGGCGCGCGGACCGCCGCCGCGCGGCGCGTCATAGCGAGGCGCGAAGCGGGCACGTCGGCGAGGCGCGGCGCTGCGCCGCCGCGGACACTGGTGCCGAGCTGGCGCTTGTGCCGCACGCCGCCATTGCCATTGCCGCGCCGCGACGCCGCGCCTGAACTGCCGCCGCCGTCGTCGAGCGAGCGGATCACCTCGTCCGGCGTCGGCAGGTCGGCGACATAGGCAATGCGAACCAGCAGCATTTCGGCGGCGGCAAGCGGCCGGTCCGCAGCCTGCACCTCGCTCATGCCCTTGAGCAGCATCTGCCAGGCGCGCGAGAGCACGCGCATCGACAGCGCCGCGGCGAGCGCGCGGCCGCGCGTGCGCTCGCTTCACCCAGCGAAATGTCGTCGGCCACCGCCGGCACGATCTTGATGCGGGTGACGAAATGGGTGAACTCGGCGATGTCGGCCAGCACCACCAGCGGATCGGCGCCGATATCGTACTGCTCGCGCAGCTCCTTCAGCGCCGCGCCGACGTCGCCCTTCATCAGCGATTCGAACAGGTCGATGACGCGGGTGCGGTCGGCAAGGCCCAGCATGGTGCGCACGTCCTGCGCGCGCACCGTGCCTGCCGCATGCGCGATCGCCTGATCGAGCAGCGACAGCGCGTCGCGCACCGAGCCTTCGGCGGCGCGCGCGATCAGCGCCAGCGCCTCGGTCTCGGCGCCGATGTTCTCCTTCTCCGCGATGCCGGCGAGATGCGTCACCAGCATCGCGGCATCGACGCGGCGCAGATCGAAACGCTGGCAGCGCGACAGCACCGTCACCGGCACGTCGCGAATCTCGGTGGTGGCGAAGATGAACTTGGCGTGCGGCGGCGGCTCCTCCAGCGTCTTGAGCAGCGCGTTGAAGGCCGGCGTCGACAGCATGTGAACTTCGTCGAGGATGTAGACCTTGTAGCGCGCGCTTACCGGCGCGTAGCGGATCGCGTCGTTGATCTGGCGCACGTCGTCGACGCCGTTGTGCGAGGCGGCGTCCATCTCGATCACGTCGATGTGCCGGCTCTCCATGATCGCCTGGCAGTGCAGGCCGAGCTTCGGCATGGCGATGGTCGGCCCCTTCACCGAGCCGTCCGGCAATTCATAGTTCAGCGCGCGCGCGAGGATGCGCGCGGTCGTGGTCTTGCCGACGCCGCGCACGCCCGAGAGGATCCAGGCCTGCGGGATGCGGCCGGTCTCGAACGCATTCGAGATCGTGCGCACCATCGCCTCCTGGCCGATCAGATCGTCGAAGGTCGCAGGCCGGTATTTCCGCGCCAGCACGCGATAGGACGCTGCCGGCGCGTCACCGCCCAGCGCCAACCCGGCCTGTTCCGGCTCGCTTTGCGCCGCTGCCGGCTTGGTCGATTTCTCGCGTTTGGGGGCGTCGTTCATGCTGGGTCCCGGCCATCTTACGCCGTGACAGGCTGGAGTGCCGCATGAATGCGCGGGCGAACCCGCGCACGACAAGGAGGCTGTGAATTCGGTGGGAGGCTGACGAGCGACCCGATCCGTGCTCGTTAGGGCTGCTTCCTTCCGGACCTGACCCGGTTGGCGAGTGGTTCGTCCACCGCCAACCTCCCGGCTCCTATATCGGCTGTCCAGGCCGCCAAAGCAAGCCGGCGGCAGCCGCCGGGCCGCGCTGGCTTTCGGCCGGAAGCACGCGATAGAATGGGCGCATGATTTTCGCCGCCCTCATTGGCCGACTGGGAACTCGATCCCCTGCTCGAACGCGACACGGTCGCCATCGGCGACATGCCGCTCAGCCGGGCGCTGCTGATCAAAGACGCCACCTACCCCTGGCTGCTGCTGGTGCCGCGCCGGCACCTGGCCGTCGGAGATCACCGATCTCGACACCATCGAGCAGGCGCAACTGATGACCGAGATCGCCCACGCCAGCCGCGTCGCTCAAGGCAATTGACCTGCTGCGACAAGATCAACGTCGCGGCGCTCGGCAACGTGGTGCCGCAGCTTCACGTCCATGTCATCGCGCGCTCGCGCGGCGACGCGGCCTGGCCCCGGCCGGTGTGGAACGCAGTGCCGCCGCGCGACTACGACAAGCCCGCGCTGGATAAGCTGTTGGCCGCGTTGCGCCAGCGGCTGACGCTCAAGCCGGTTTAGCTACTGCGCGCGAAGCCCGAGCCGCTTGATCATCGAATTCGACGCTGGTGGATTCGCTGGCCATCAGGGACCGCATCTCCTCCGGCGCGCTCACGCGGATCGACGTGCCGGTCGCGGTCATGCGCCGCACCAGATCGGGATCGCGCGACGCCTGCACGACCGCATCGTTAAGCTTGGCGACGATCGGCGCGGGCGTGCCGGCCGGCGCCAGCAGGCCGAACCACATCGCGACCATGTGCTTGACGAGCCCCGCCTCCACCAGCGTCGGCAGATTCGGGAATTCACTCCAGCGTTTGTCGGCGGCGACCGCGAGCGGCTTGACCTTCTTCTCGGCGATGAACGGCGCGCCGAGCCCGTAGGTCGGGAACGCCATGTCGATGCGGCTGCCAGCGAGGTCGGTCATCGCCTGCGAGCTGCCGCGATACTGGACGACCTGCACCGGCACGCCGGTCGCCTCGCCGATCAGCGCGCCGAACATGTGCGGCGGCGAGCCGGGGCCGGGCGCGCCGACGGTGAAGCCGCCCGGCTTCTTGCGCCCGTATTCGATGAACTCGGCAACATTGTTAACCGGCATCTCCTCCGGCACCGTGAGGGTGCTGACGATCTCGAACATCAGCGAGACCGGCGCAAAGCCCTTCATCGGCTCATAGAGGCCGGGCTGCGTCGCCGGCACATAGAAGTGCTGCAGCCCGGACATGGTCAGCAGCGTATAGCCGTCGGGCGCCGCATTCTGGACATAGGCGGCCGCGACTCCGCCGCCGGCGCCGGTCTTGTTGTCGACCACGACGCGCTGCCCGAGGCTGCGCGACATAGCATCGGCATAGATGCGGGAGTTGATGTCCTGGCCGCCGCCGGCGCCAAGCCCAACCACGAAGGTGATCGGCCGCTGCGGGAAATCCTGCGCAGTTAACCGGCGCCGCAAACAGCGCCGCCGCCACCACGACAAGCTCGGCCGATCCATCGAGTCATCATGCTCACCCTCGCAATCAAGCCGTCGCGGCTGTCTGCCGCTCCGGTTCGAGCCATTTGCGGAAATGCGCGAAGGTGCGCGCATCCGCAACTTTCGTCACCGCCTCGTCGTAGGTATCGGGACGGCGATGATTGGCAAATGCATGAACCATGCCGGGATAGACAAAGGGCTGCACGTTCGGATTGCCGGCGATGGCCGGGAGGATTTGCCCCTGCAGGAGCTCCGGCGGCGTGGTGTGATCGAGCTCGCCGAAGTGCAGGATCAGCGGCCGGGCGATGGTCTTGCCCTCGGCGGTGAAGAGATGGATTCGCGTGCCGTAGTAGCCGACCGCAGCGTCCGCATCGGTACGCGATGCAGCGAGATAGGCCATCGTGCCGCCGAGGCAGAAGCCGACCACGCCGACCTTGCCGTTGCATTCGGGCATGCGCGCGCAAATGAGAAATGCCGGCCTGCAGGTCCTTGACGCCGGTCGCATAGTCGAACGCCTTGTGCAGCGCGCGTCCCTTGGCGTGGCCGTCTTCGTCGTAGCCGAGGTCCACGCCTCGCTCCATGCGCGAGAAAATATCGAGGACCAGAACAGCAAACCCTTCATTGGCATAGCGCGCCGCGATTTCGCGGAGCGGCAGATTGATGCCGAAGATTTCCGGAATCATGACCAGGCCCGGCGCGGGCGTTTTTGGCGGCCGATGCAGGAGCGCGCCGACGCGGTGGCCGTCGAACGAAACGACTTGCACCGGCTCGCGCACGACTTCGATCATTGGTCCTTTGCTCCAGACGCCGGTCAGCGTAATGGCTTGATCCCTCATCGACAACCTGAGAAGCCGCGCATTTGAAAAGCCCCCCAATACGCATAGAATGCGTGCGATGCCTCTGCTGCCACCGCTCGTCCTCCCGGCCCATTCACGCATCCTGGTGGTCACGTTGCGGCGCATCGGCGACGCGCTGCTGACGACGCCGCTCATTCGCAGCCTGCGGCGAGCCTGGCCGGATGCGGCGATCGACGTGCTGACCTATCCCGGCCCTGCCGGCATCATCGAAGGCAACCGGGACGTCACCCGCGTCATCGTTACGCTGGAGCGGCCGACGATCGCGGAGACGATCGCGCTCGTTGCCCGCCTGTTCAAGCGTTACGATCTCGCGGTCTCGACCCAGCCCGGTGACCGTCCCACATTCTTCGCCGTGCTCGCCGGGCGAAACCATGCCGGCCTGACCGATGCGGACGGACCGTCGCTCGGGCATTGGCTCAAGCGCGGTGTGCTTCATCGCAGCATGCCCGCGGATTCCAATATCCACCGGGTCGAGCAGATGCTTTGCATCGCCGATGCGCTCGGCATCGCGCGCGTGCCGGAACTGGTTTGCCCCGCTGCCGCAGCGATGCCGCCGGGAATTCCGGCCGGGCCCTATGCAGTGATCCATGCCGCGCCGACGTTCCGCTACAAGCAATGGACGCGCGAGGGCTGGCGCGCACTCGCCGCCGGCCTGACGCGGCGCGGCCTGTCGGTGATCGCCACCAGCGGGCCTGACACTGCGGAACGCAAGTTCCTCGACGATTTGTGGCAGGGCATCACTGCCGTTCATTCCCTGCCGTGGCCGGCGAATGTCGCACTGCTCGCCGGCGCACGGATTTATGTCGGGCCGGACACATCAATCACTCATCTCGCCGCCGCGGCCGGCTGCCCGACGGTGGCGCTGTTCGGGCCGATCGATCCGCGCGTGTGGGGTCCCTGGCCGGCCGGCGGCGCGGATGCGCCGTGGCAAGCGAGCGGAACGATTCAGAATCGCGGCAATGTCTGGGTCGTGCAGAATCCGCTGCCGTGCCTGCCGTGCACCTTCGAAGGCTGCGAGCGACATGTCGACAGCGACAGCGCCTGCCTGCAGGAGCTTAGCGCCGAGCAGGTATTAGCCGCGGTCGACCAAGCGCTGGCGAAAGCGCGCTGAGGCGACCCGTCCGGCGGCTTGACCGGCGGCCCCTCGCCGCTTCAATGTCCGGCGTGATGCCGCCCCGCCTTCAGCTCGGCCCAAAACCGCACCTCGGCTACACCCAAAGCCTGATCGATCGCGTCGCCGACCGGCGCCTCGACACCGCCTGGCTCGGCGCGTGCCTGACCGATGCGGGCACGCGGACCTATGTGATCGGCGGCGAGCTAATCGTGCTCAAGAAGGGCAACGACCCGCACGAGCCGGGCTTCACGCCAGACGAGGCACGGGCACTTGCCCCGCCGACCGAGTCCGTATTCCTCGGCCTGCTCGACGGCGCCGCGCGCTTCGGCACCGGCATCACGCCGGCGAACGCCGAAGCGCTGAAGGCGCGCGACGATCTCGTGGTGACCGATCTGCGCTCGATCGCAATCCAAGGACTGGTCGCGCCCGAGCATCTGCCGCCGCTCGCCGAGGCCAAGGCGATGCTGCACTGGCATACGCGGCATCGCTTCTGCTCCAACTGCGGCGTCAAGACCGACATGGTAGACGCCGGCTGGAAGCGCGCCTGCCCGGCCTGCAAGATCGAGCACTTCCCGCGCACCGATCCGGTCGTCATCATGCTCGCGGTGCGCGGCGACCGCGGCTTGCTCGGCCGCTCCGGCCGGTTCGGCGCGACCATGTGGTCGTGCCTTGCCGGCTTCGTCGAGCCGGGCGAAGCGATGGAGGACGCGGTCCGTCGCGAGACGCAGGAAGAGGCCGGCGTCAAATGCGGGCGGGTAAAATATCTCTACTCGCAGCCCTGGCCGTTCCCGATGTCGCTGATGAACGGCTGCCTCGCCGAGGCGCTGAACGACGACCTCACCATGGACAAAAACGAGCTCGTCGACTTGCGGTGGTTCAGCAAGGACGAATGCGCGGCGATGCTGATGCGAAAGCATCCCGACGGGCTCACCACGCCACCGCCGGTCGCCATCGCCCACCACATCATCCGCACGTGGGTGGAGAACGATGATGAGCTCTTCTAACGCGCCATCGATCCTGTGCGCGGGTATCGCGGTGCAGGACATCGTGTTCCGGGTGGCGCAGTTCCCCCCGCCCGGCGGCAAGGTCATGACCGATCAGCTCCTGATCGTCAGCGGCGGCTGCGCGGTGAACGCTGCGATCGCGGTGGCGCGGCTCGGCGGGCGCGCGCATTACACGGGGCCTCTCGGCGACGCTAATGACGCGGTCAGCAATCAGCTCATGGCCGAGATGGCGCGCGAAGGCATCGGCACGGCAGGCGTGGTGCGCGTCGCCGGTGCCACCGCGCCGGTGTCGGGAATCATGGTGGACGCAGCCGGCGAGCGGATGATCGTCACCCACCGCGATCCGCGGATCGAGACCGCACCCGCTCCCGACGCCGATGCGCTCGTGCAGGACATGGACCTCCTTCTCGCCGACAACCGCTTTGCCGATTACGTGCGGCCGATCTGCGAAGCCGCGCGCCGGCGCGGCATCCCGGTGGTGCTCGACGCCGACCGTCCAACGGTCGAGGACGATCCGCTGTTTCGCATTCCGACCCACGTCATCTTTTCCGGTGAATGCCTGCGCGCCACCACCGGGCTCGACGATCTTTCCGCGGCCCTGCTGCGGATGGCGCCGCGCACCGAGGCATTCCTCGCGGTCAGCGACGGCCCCTGCGCGGTGCGCTATCTGAGCGACGGCGCAATTCGCACCCTGCCGGTGTTCAAGGTCGAGGCGATCGACACACTCGCCGCCGGCGATGTCTTCCACGCCGGCATCGCGTTGGCGCTGGCGGAGGGCCGCGACGCCGTTTTATCGATGCGGTTCGCCGCCGCCGCGGCCGGCCTCAAATGCACCCGCTTCGGCGGCAGCATGGGCGCGCCGACGCGCGACGAGGTCGAGGCGTTCCTGGCGAAGCAGGGTTAGGCCCGGCCCGCGCCTACAGTCCGAGGGCGTTCTTGATTTGAGGGATTCGGGCAAAGGCGGAAATTTCCGCCCAATACGTGATGACGCCGACGCCGAGAACCACCGCAAGACCTATCAGCAGCGTGCCGCGAGACGGCCGGCTGTGAACTTGGTTTTCGTTGATATCCGACATCGATCGTCTCCCATCATGCGGTGCCGGACGAGGCCCTTCCGCCGATGAACTGATCTTGTAAGCTCTTTGTATCGACATTGCACATCATCATTCAGAGTGCCGGGGGAGATAAAATGCAGCCCACTCGATTTCTGCTTCGAGCATTCTTGCCTTGCTTGTTCTTCGCCCTGGTGTTCGTCCCGGCTGCCTCGACGCAGGACTATCCCAACCGGCCGATCCGATTCATCGTCGGCTTCCCGCCCGGAGGAAGCGTCGACGTCCTGGCGCGCGCGGTCGCCAACGAGGCAAGCAAAACTCTCGGACAGACCATCGTGGTAGAAAACCGCGCCGGCGCCAGCACCAATGCAGCGTCCGAATTCGTCGCGAAGGAACGGCCGGACGGCTATACGGTGTTGGTTGCGAGCGACAGCATCGCCATCAACGTAACCCTGTTCAAGAATCTTTCGTTCAATCCGCTCACCAGTTTTGCACCCGTCACGCTGGCGATCACCTCACCGCAGGTCCTGGTGGTCCGCCCGAACTTCGGTGTGACGACCGTTGCCGAATACCTCGCCAAACTGAAAGCGAGCCCCGGCGCGGTCAACGTCGGGCTGACAGGCCGCGGCACCATCGGCCACCTGACGAGCGAACTGATCAATATCAAGATGGGCGGCCTGAAGGTGAGCTACGTGCCATACACGGGTGGCGCGCCCGCTGTCCGCGATCTGGTCGGCGGTCACATCGATGCGCTTTACGTGACGCTGCCGGCGGTGACCGGTTCGGTGCGGGGCGGCAGCATCCTTCCGGTCGCCGTTTCGTCGCCAAAGCGGTCGAAGGCATTCCCCGACGTGCCGACGTTCGCCGAAACCGCGGCGCGCGAGCTGGCGATCAATTCTTGGCAGGGCTTTCTCGTGCCGGCCGGCACGCCCCAGCCGATCATTGACAGGCTCAACCGGGAGCTCGTCGCGGCGTTGCAGAGCGAGGCTGTTGCCAAGCCGCTCGCCGACGTTGGCTTCGAGATTGTCGCCAGCACTTCTGGCGCGTTCGCAGACGTTATCAAGGCGGACGTGCAGCGATTTGGCGACATCGCTCGCGCGGCTAATATCAACGTCGAATAGCGCAATATGCCGGAAGAGGGCGCCGCGGCAGGTTCGGGTCGCCGCGGGATGTGTATTCTTACATAGCGATCCCGGCGGAGCGCAAAGACTTGGCGGAATGTGTCATTTGACAATCGACTGGCGGCGGCCCTGTGTTTTTATGCAGGAAGATTTTCCGCTTCAATTCCTGCATGGCACACGCCCACGACATCATTGTTCGTAAGCTGAAAGAGCATTCGCGTCTTCATCCTGCGGATGAAGCGGCATTGCGTTCGCTTGGCGTCCGAACGCGCCGACTGGAGCCCGACGAAGACCTTATCCGCGAAGTTGACGAGCCGTAGTTTTCCGCGCTCGTGCTGGAGGCATGGTTACGCGCTACCACGGGCTGCCCAACGGCAAGTGGCAATACTTGTCGTTTCACCTGTCCGGCGACCTGCCCGACGCGCAAACGCTGTTTCTTGAAAAAACGGATCACGCGGTTTGCGCAGTCGGGAGCGCGCAGGTCGCACTGATCACCCGCGAGTAAATCCTCGCATTATTCCTGCAGAGGCCGCCGGTGCGTTTCGCGATCTGGCGGGAAACGCTCATCGATGCCGCCATTTTTCCGGCAAGCGATCACCAACAACAGCAGCCGGCCGCCCCGTACACGGATGGCGCATCCGTTCTGCGAATTGTATTACCGCGCGCGCAGTGCGGGCCTTGGCTAAGCGGGATCGGTGCACCTGCCGCTTCATCAAGGACAACTTGGCGACGCCTAGGGAATGTCGCTGGTGACCATCAATTGCACGCTGCAGGCGCTGGGCAGAACCGGCGCCATGGAATTCCGCAACGGCGAACTGACGGTTTGCAACTGGAAGCGGCTCACCGATATTGGCGAGTTCGATGCCAGCTATCTGCACATCGGCGCGCCTCCACGCCTTTAGCAGCAGCGCCGTTCAGTTCCGTTTGCGAGGCCGCGGCGACGCTCCGTCGGTCGAGACCGGGCGCCCATCGTACCAGCCGCTTTCCCGGCACCAGCCGCCGATGCCCGAGATCGCGGCGCGACACTGCTCAAGCGTCACGTAGTAACAACTTTCCACGCCGCCGCCGCCGAAGCCGCCGTATTGGGCGCACCAGCGATAGGGGTCGGCCCGGACCGGTTCAATGGCCGACGCGGCGATCAGCACGAATAGAGCAGCGATTGCAGCACGCATGGGGTCTCTCCCTGCAAAGGGTCCCGGCGGGACTGAAGCTTTGGCAGCCTTCCCCCGCAACAACACCTCACGCAAGCGGTCTATTCGCCCGCTCGCGGCAAGTTGAACGAATCTCACGAATTGATCGGACTATTTCTTCTGTGCCGAAGGGCATGGCGCGCCACAGGGCGCGCAGGCGCCGGCGAAATCCTCCGGCGACACCGGCCGGCCGCCGGAGGGCGAGGCCAGGTGCTGGCTGACGATCGCGGCGAAGCCGATCACGAATACGATGGCATAGACGAGGCGCATGCCGTCACTCGCGCGAGAGGCCAAACAGCGGCCGGAGTTTGATGCCGATCATGCAGCCGGGCAGCGCAGCGGCAAACCACACCCAGCCGTGCAGCGAACCAGATGCCAGGCCGCCGACGAAGGCGCCGATGTTGCAGCCAAAGCCAATGCGCGCGCCCCACCCCATCAGCAATCCGCCCAAGGCGGCGGCGACCAGCGACTTCAGCGGCGGCCAGGGATTGCGCGCGAACGGTGCACTGGCCGCGGCTGCGGCCATCGCGCCAAGGATCATGCCCAAGTCAGTGAGGCTCGAGGTGTCGCTCAGGATCGAGTCGCCGAGCGCGCGCTTTGGCCCAGCCCACTGCCAGAATTCGGCCTGGGAGAAATCGGCGCCGAGCAGCGTCGCGATCTTCGCGCCCCACACCGTGAAGCCGAAGGTCACGCTCCAGGGGTGGTGGCCTGCGGCGAACACGGCAATGCACAGAAGCCCAATGACAATTGCGCCGAGCACGATACGTGGCGGGGGCACGAACGACGCGACGCGCCGGCGCGCGATCGCAACGGCGGCCAATCCGGCCACAGCCAGACTGAGCCAAGTGGCGGCGAGTCCACCCCAGGCGCCGAAATAGTTCGCTGCCAGCACCGGGTCGATCCCGCCGAGCGCGAGAGTGGCTGGCAGGTGCAGGCTGCCGATCACGGAGCCTGCAATGAAGAAGGCCAGTGCGATCAGCATGCGGCCGGAGCCGCCGCCGACGGTGTAGAGCGTGCCGGAGCCGCAGGCGTTCGCAAGCTGCATGCCGATGCCGAACACGAAGGCGCCGATGACGAGCGACGGCCCGATCGGCGCGATGGTACCGCCGAAACCCGGAACAAGCGAGGCGACCGGAACGATCACCCCGGCCGCGATGGCGATAAGCAGCAACCCTCCGAGGAAGCCGTCGGCCTGGCCGCGCACGATCAGGCGGCGCCACGAGGCGGTGAAGCTGAACTCGGCCTTAAGGAACACCGCGCCGAGCGCAAAGCCGAACACCAGCAGGGCCGCAGCCGCCGGCTGGCCGTCGACCAGGACGAGCGCGATCAGCACCGCAAGCGCCAGCGCCGAGGCGAGCAGGAACGGCCAGTCGAGACGCGGCACGCGTGCCGCAACGGCGGATTCGGTAGCGGAGACGCTCATGGTGTTTCCCGACGAAAGGGCTGCGGTCTACGAGCCCAAACTTATCCCAGAGCTACGACCCCAAGCCGAGCTTCTTCTTGAGATCGTCGAAGCGGGTGCGCGCCGATGCGACCGGACGGCGCAAATCGGCGGTCCATTCGACCATCGAGCCGGCGAACAGGCGCACGTCGGGCCGGCCAAGCACGGCCGACAGCACGAACCAGTCCGTCGCCGCCCAATGCCCAGTGTTGCAGTAGGTCACGACCGGGCCGGACGGCAGCGTCGCCGCGATCCTGGCAAGCTCCTCCATCGGCCGCAGCCGGTTGGTCGTCGGATCATAGAAGCGGGCGCTGTCGAGATTGATCGCGCCGGGAATGTGACCGTAGGCCTTGGAGGCCGGCGCCTTTTGCTTGCCCTCGAAGAAGCTGGCCGGGCGAGCGTCGACGAGCGTGGCGTGTTCGTTGTTCTCCACCTCGGCAAGCTGCGCAAGAAGCCGCTCGTCGAAGCGGAGCGTGAAGATTTTCGGCGTCGGAACCGTCCTGCCGCTTTCGACCGGATAGGCCGCCGCCTGCCAGGCAGCAAAGCCGCCGTCGAGAATCGACACCGCGGAGTGGCCCGCGGCCTTCAAGGTCCAATAGACCCGCGCCGCAGCGCCGAAATCGGTCGCGCTGACGCCCGCCGGCACCACGATTACGTAGCTATCCTCGTCGATGCCGATTTCGCCGATCAGCTTTTCCAGCTCGGCCGCAGTCGGCACCATGAACGGCACGCCGCTGCGCGTGACGCGCCACCCGGCCTTGTCGTAATCGCTGTGCACCGCGCCAGGAATATGCGCCTTCGCGTAAGCCTCGGCGCCGCCGCCGTCGATCGCCGACCGGACGTCAAGCACCACGATCGATGGATCCGACTGATGATCCTTCAACCATGGCGCGGTCACCAGTGGCTCGACCGGCACCGCCAGTGCCGGCATCCCGGCCATGGCGATGGAAGCAAGCACCGCAACGGCAAAGGCCCGGCGCGAAAGGGATGCGACAACGAGTGACATCGAACCTCCTCGACCGCACCCGGGAAACAACAACCGGGTGAGGCGCCCGTCTAAATCTTAGGCCTTGAAATAGAATATTTTACTCTATAAAGACAGTATCTCGGGCTAAAAAGAAAATATATTCTGCTCATCAAGCAAGATGCAGATGACTTCGCCTAGATTTCAGGAGTTTGCCAGAATGGACGCCATCGACCGCAAGATCCTCGCCGTGGTGCAGGACGATGCCTCGCTGTCGGTCGCCGAAATTGGCAGCCGCGTCGGCTTGTCATCGACGCCGTGCTGGAAACGCATCCAGCGGTTGGAGGCCGAGGGCGTCATCACCAAACGCGTCGCGCTGATCGATCCAAGCAAGATCGGTCTCGGGATCACCGTGTTCGTCTCCATCGAGACCGGCGACCACTCGCAGGAATGGCTCGGGCGTTTCGCTGAGACGGTGGGCGCGATGCCGGAGGTGATGGAGTTCTACCGGATGGCGGGCGATGTCGACTATATGCTGCGCGTCGTGGTGGCCGACATCGCGGGCTACGACACGTTCTACAAGAAGCTGATTGGGACGGTGCCGCTGAAGAACGTGACGTCGCGCTTTGCGATGGAGAAGATCAAATCGACGACGGCGCTACCGATTCCGTGAGTCTGTCTACGTGTCCCGCGTGACAGAGTCGGACAGCCGCGGACGCATGTAAATCTGGTCCTTGAGCGTCAGCGTTCCGCTCACGACATAACCGATCACCGGCTTGTAGCTGTACTGCACTTCGCTCCAGATCAGGTAGCTGTTGGCGACGTTGAGCGCGGCCGGCAGCGTCACCGTCGAACCCTTGGACCGCGCAGTGCCGTTGAGCGTATCGCTCCAATCGATGGTCGCCTTGCCAGTGGCGTCGATCCTGACGCTCGACACCGTCACCTTGAGAATGCCGTCATCGAACTCTCCGCACGCTTTACAAACCGGTGGCCAACACAACGGCCGCACGGGACAATACACAGGTCAAGTTGACAGCAAATTGGTCAATGAAATGCGAAGCCAAGGTCTCGCGCGGGCGGCGCCAGCGCCTCCGAAAGATGCCGGCCAATCCAATGCGGCCGACCCTGCCTGCGCTTTCCTCCGGCAAACACCGCAGTTTTTAAGTAGGACGCCAACCGATATTCAATGTTCGCGAGGATATTCTGGGCGAAATCGATTCCGAATACTCTAGCTTACAACGCAAGTCATTTTTAACCACGATGCGATTCCACGTGAAAGCTCGAGGTTTCATCGATCGAATTAACCGGGCCGCAACGCCCCCCTGCTACGTTTTGGCATGGTCCAAAATGGGCCGGAACGGCCTAGTGGGCCAGGTCAGACAGCCACGTGTGGATCAAGGAGCTACCAAAATGAAGGACCTCGTTTCGCGTTTTGTGAAGGATGAGTCCGGTGCGACCGCCATCGAGTATGGTCTGATCGCCGCGGGCATCTCTGTTGCCATTATTGCCGTCGTGCAGGGTCTCGGCACCAAGCTGAAGTCGACCTTCACGTCGGTTTCGAACGCGCTCAACTAAAATCGCGTTCGACATTACATGCGGAAGGCTCCGGAAAGTCCGGAGCCTTTTCGTTTTTGCAAGATCGCAAAGCTTGAACAACTCGGAACGTAATTTTTTCCGACAATTGCTCGAAAATCGGAGGCTTTATTTTACATCCAGTTTCAGACTTCCTCCGTAAAATGTCTGATGCGCCGGGAACCTTCGGCGCAGCTCAGTCAGGGAGTGCAGAACGATGTCCCTTCTTGTTCGCTTTCTTCACGACGAGGCCGGCGCCACGGCCATCGAATACGGCTTGATTGCCGCCGGTATCTCGGTGGCCATCATCGCCACCGTGACAGGCCTTAGCACCAAGCTGAACGCGACCTTCACTTCGGTGAATAACGCGCTGAACTAGCCGGCGTGGCGCGCCCGCATGGGCGCGATCGCCCAAATTCACCTCCCGCGCGGCTCCGGCCACGGCGGAGGTGAATGGCATTTCGGGGACGCGATAACGAAACCGCAATGAGCCGCCCCTAGATTGGGCTCGCTGCAAAGGAATGGTCATGCTGACCGACGCAATCCGGCTCCTGGTGTTTCCAGCCTTGATGGCATTCGCGGCCTCAAGCGATCTTATCACCATGACGATCTCGAACCGGGTCACCCTGGCGCTGGTCGGCGGTTTCGCTGCGATGGCATTGATCAGCGGCATGAGCCCAAGCGATATGCTCGCTCATGCCGGGGCAGCCGCCACGGTTCTCGCGGTCACCTTTGTGTTCTTCGCCCGCGGCTGGATCGGCGGCGGCGACGCCAAGCTCGCCGCCGCAACCGCGCTCTGGCTCGGCTTCGACCACCTTGTGGTGTACTTGCTCTACGCATCGATCTTCGGAGGCGTCCTGACGCTGGCGATGATCCGTTTCCGGCTCATGCCGCTGCCGCAGGCCCTGGCCGAGCAGGAATGGGTGAAGCGCCTGCACCGTCTCGATGGCGGCGTGCCTTATGGCATTGCCCTCGCCGCCGCGGCGCTGCTGATCTATCCGGACACCCCCTGGATGCAGCTCGGCTAACGAGCGGCTTTCGTTTTCCGCTTTCCGCCAACCACGCGCCTAACGGCGCGGTCGCTTCAGCGACGCGCATGTCGCGCGCGTCAAAGGCTTTTTTCTCTCAAGACATTTTTAACTGCATTTGGATACGCACCGTTAACCACGAATTGACGTTTAGCGGCTTAAATCCGGGAGGGTTCGCTCCAGCGCCGCGGAGCCACATTAGGTGACCAAAGGACGGCCGCTGTGTTGGCCGTCGTGTCCCGTAACAGAGTGAGTGAAGCGTTATGAAAGCCGCGCGTATTCTCGTGCTTACCGTCGCCCTTGCAGCGGGCGGTGCCGCCGCGTTTCTGATCGGCAGCGACGAAGAGAAGAAGCCCGAAGCTCCTGCCGTCGTCCAGTTTGAAACCACCGACGTGCTGATCGCCAAGAGCGACATCGGCATGGGCACCGCAATCTCCAGCCAGGACCTGCAATGGCAGGCATGGCCGGCCGCGACGACCGGCGAGACCTACATCACCAAGAAGGACAAGCCGAACGCCATCGAGGAACTCGGTGGCGCCATCACCCGCGCCCCGTTCAGCGCCGGCGAGCCGATCCGCGAGGCCAAGCTGATCCGGGCCAACGGCGCCGCCGGTTTCATGGCGGCGATCCTGCCGTCCGGCATGCGTGCGGTCTCGACCGAAATCTCGCCGGAAACCGGCGCCGGCGGCTTTATCCTGCCCAACGATCGAGTCGACGTCATTCTTTCGCGCCGTCCCAAAGACGACAGCAAGGCCAACGCCCCGCCGCCGGTGAGCGAGACGATTCTCATCAGGCGTAGCGCGCTGGCATAGTGCCGCTGCGCGTCGGCGTGGCGGCCCATTTGGTCGAGCACCGCGCCCTGGACCGACAGGATGCGCCAGTCGGGCTGGTCCTGCGAATGCGCGCGGTTGAGCGCGTCCAGGGCCTGCTGGTAGCTGCCGTTGTCCGCGAGCGCACGGCCATAGGCACCGAGGACGACACGGTTGTCCCCATTGTGGATTGCCGCCTGCTCAAGCACGGCCGCGGCTTGCGCCCGCTGTCCAACGGCGCGCAGTGCCTGGGCGTAGCGGACGGCCGCCACGGCGTCGCTCGGATTGTTGCGGTACCGTTCGCCCCAGGAATCCATCTCCTGCCGCCACTGGACCGTGGACCGCGGCGCGGTATCGGTGGCGATCGATCCGGTGGTGTCGGGGGACGAGCCGGTCGTGGTCGTCGAGCAGCCGCTCACGGCCACAGCGGCGAGAATAGCGACTGAGGCGAGGAGGCGCGCGGGTGGTCGTTGCATCGTGCGCAAGCCCTCAACGGGAAGCGAGACGGCATTGCGCGCCGGGCAAGTGCCGAGCAATAAAACGTTAACCCTAACGGGAGGTTAATCGAGGTGGAGCCTGCGTTCGGGCGCCCTGGACGGACCGGCGGGAGCCCTGCTTGTTGGGCCGCGGACGCCGTGACATGCTTTCTCAGGGACCGGGAGAGCCACGCATTGTGAAACATCGGACGAAGACGGTTCTGGCCGTTTCGATCACCCTGTTGGCCCTGGCGACGCCGGCTGCGGCCGACCGGCTCGACGACGTCAAGGCGCGCGGCAAGCTCTTGGTCGGCGTCAGCGACACCACCCCGCCGTTCAGCTTCAAGAAGCCCGGCGAGTCCACCGTGATCGGCTACGACCTCGACGTGGTGCATGCCGTGGCCAAGCGCCTCGGGCGTGGCGGTCGAGACCGTTTCGGTTTCGAGCGCCGAGCGCGTCCCGATGCTCAAGGACGGCAAGCTCGACTTCGTCGCCACCTCGATGACGCGGACGCCGGAGCGGCTCAAGGACATCGATTTCAGCTTCATCTATTTCGTCACGCCGCACGCGGTGATCGTGCGGAAATCGAGCGGCATCACCTCGGTGCACCAGCTTGCCGGCAAGAAGGCTTCGTCAGCCAGCACGTCGACGGCCGGCCCCAATCTCAAGGAGGTCGTGCCCGAGCGTCGAGCTGGTCTATGTGCGCGATTATGCGCTGGCCTTCGGGCTGCTCAAGGAAGGCAAGGTCGATGCGTTCCCGACCGACGAGACCGTGCTCCGCGCCATCGTGCAGCAGGACGGCCGTCCTGACGAATACGTCTTTCTTTCGGACTTCACCAAATCGCGCAACGTCGGCTTCGCCTTGAAGAAGGACGAGCCGCGCTTCAAGGACGCCATCAACAAGGCGCTGCTCGACGTCGAGACATCAGGCGAAGCCGTGAAAATCTTCGACGCCTGGTTCGGCCCGCAGTCGCAGGAGCCGATGGTTCGCAAATTCAAAATTCAAGCCGACTGAACATTGACCGACTGAGCAATCATGCATCCCGCTTACGTCGCCCGCAGCAAGCCGCTGCACAACCGATCTGGTTCGTGACCGCCGGCAACATTTTCCAAGGTCGTCGCCAAGCTCGACAAACGCGCTCGCGCCTATCGTGAAGGCCGCGGGCTTCGAGCCCCGGCCCGGCCGGCACCTGATCCTGCCCTCGGCCGGAGGCTGGCGGCGTGCTGTTCGGGCTGGAGGGCGAGCAAGGACGACAAGAACCCGTTCCTGCCGGGCCTGCTGCCCGGCGTGCTGCCGACCGGCATCTATCGCTTCGCCAACGCGCCGCACGATGCGCGCCTCGCGGCGCTGGCGTTTCGCGCTCGGCTCGCTACCGATTCACGCGCTATCGCAAGGCCCAGAAAAACGACAAGGCGGTGCGACTTGTGCTGCCTGACGGCGTCGATGGCGACGATCTCACTCGCATCGCCGAGGGCATGACGCTGGCCCGCGATCTGATCAACACGCCGGCCAACGACATGGGGCCGGCGGAGCTCGAAGCTGCCGCTCGCGCGCTCGCCAAACAGCACGGCGCGAAATTCCGCTCCATCGTCGGCGACGACCTGCTGAAGCAGAACTTTCCGCTGATCCACGCCGTCGGCCGCGCGGCCGACACAAAGCGCGCGCCGCGGCTGATCGAATTGCGCTGGGGCACAGCCGGCGATCCCAAGGTGACGCTGGTCGGCAAGGGCGTGTGCTTCGACACCGGCGGGCTCGATCTCAAGCCCGAGAGCGCCATGCTGATCATGAAGAAAGACATGGGCGGCGGCGCAACGGTGCTCGCGCTGCGCGCACATGATCATGGAGCGCGGGCCTGAAGATTTCGCTGCGCGTGCTCATTCCGGCGGTGGAGAATTCGGTAGCGGGCGACGCGTTCCGGCCGCTCGACGTATATCCCTCGCGCAAAGGGCTCAATGTCGAGATCGGCAACACCGACGCCGAGGGCCGCCTGGTCCTCGCCGACGCGCTGGCGCTGGCCGACGAGGAGACGCCCGACCTCCTGGTCGACATGGGCACGCTCACCGGCGCGGCGCGCGTCGCACTCGGACCCGAGTTGCCGCCCTACTACACCGACGACGAGACGCTTGCGGCCGAGGTCGTCCGTCATGCGCGCGGCCGAGAACGATCCGCTGTGGCGGCTGCCGCTGTGGCAGCGCTACGACCAGAACATCGATTCCAAGATCGCCGACGTGAACAACGTCGCCGCCGGCGGCATGGCCGGCTCGATCATCTGCGCGCTGTTTCTCAAGCGCTTCGTGTCCGCCGCCAAGAGCTGGCTGCATTTCGACATCTACGCCTGGACGCCGTCGGCCAAGCCCGGCCGGCCGGAGGGCGGCGAATGCCAGGCGGCGCGGGCGCTCTATGCGCTGTTGAAACAACGCTACGGTCGGTAGACCGATGTTCACCACGACCAAAGACAGAGCGCTGCTCGACCACGACGACCGGCGCCTTGCCGCGACCGAACTGGTACACCGCGAACCTGCGCGGCATGCCGCTGTCGCAGGGCTTCTCCCAACAGGCCTACCGCGAGCAGCATTTCGACTGCCTCGCCTGTCACGTCGCGTCCCAGCACCGGGCCGGCATCGACATTTTTGTCGACGGCGACACGCGGCTCGACGACGACGTCGCCGGCCGAAGCTGGGTCAGCTACGCCACGGAGCGGATCGAAGGCATCGGCGCTCCACGCGTCGAGGTGCCGCCCGCGGGCTTCATGGCCGACAAGGGGCCGGGCGACCTCATGTGGGAGGTGATCGAGACCCGCATGACGCCGCCGGTCACGGCAAAGATCGGGGTTGCCTCGCTGCAGCTCGACCGCGCCTACAAGGCCATCGCGCCGATGACCGACCGGCCGGTGAAGATCGGCACGATTTCGGCGCAAATCCTCGCGCTGATGCTGACCGACGAGCACTACAAAGACCGGCTCCAGTTGCTGATGGATCTGTCCGCAGCCCTCAACCGCGACTACCACGCGCTGGCCGATGCGGGCGCACCGCTCGTCCAGATCGAGGAACCGGCGATCCATCAGATCATCGCTGATCCGAACCAGAAAATAAAACCGGAGAAATGGGTCGACGCGTTCAACGCCGAGGTGAAAGGCCTGCGCGACAAGTGCGAGGTGTGGTGCCACACCTGCTGGGGCAGCCCGGCGGCACAACGCGTGGCGAGCCAGAATCAATCCTACAAGACGGCGCTCCCCTATTTCGATCAGCTCGACGTCGACGTCATCACAGTCGAAGCCGCGTTCAACAACGGCATGGACCTCGAACACTTCGGCTCGATGATCTCGAAGAACAAGAAGATCGCGCTCGGCGTCATCAGCCACCGCACCTTGCAGGTCGAGCGGCCCGAGGAGATCGCCGACCTGATCCGCCGCGCGCTCAAGCATATCGAGCCGGAGCGGCTGATTCTCACCAGCGATTGCGGCTTCGGCCGGCAGTCGGCAAGCCGAATGCACGCCACCTACAAGATGATCGCGCTCGTGCGCGGCGCGAACATCGTTCGCAAGGAGCTCGGCCTTCCCGAAGCCTACATTCCCGGCGCCGATGCCAAGCTCTCCATGGTGCCGATGGCGAAGGGCTGATCCCGTTGAGCTTCGATCCCCGCCTCACGCCTGCCCGTCCCGATCTCGCCGCCGAGCACCTGCGCGGCCAGGTCGAGGCGGCACGCTTTGTCGAGGGCATGGCGCAGGAGGTGATCGTGGGCATCGCGCCAGTGCGGACGGCGCCGGCACACGATGCGCCGCTGCTCACCGAGGCGCTGGGCGGCGAACGGGTGACGATCTACGAGACCGACGAGGAAGGCTGGGCCTGGGGCCAGTTGCAGTCCGATGGATATGTCGGCTGGCTGCCGGCCGCGGCGCTGCTCGCGCCGAAGGGGCAGCCGACCCACAAGGTCGCGGCGCTACGGACGCTCGTGTTTCCTGGGCCCTCGATCAAGCTGCCGCCGACCGAAGCGCTGCCGCTCGGCGCCCGGCTCGTCGTGGTCCGATCCGAAGATACGTTCGCCGTCACCGCGGCGGGCGGATATCTGCCGAGGCGGCATCTGGCGCCGCTCGATTCAGCCGAGATCGATTTTGTCGCCCTGGCTGAGCGCTTTGTCGGCACTCCGTATTTGTGGGGTGGCAAGTCGAGCCTTGGCATCGACTGCTCGGGCCTCGTGCAGGTGACGCTATCGGCCTGCGGCGCGCCCTGCCCGCGCGACAGCGACATGCAGGAGGCGGCGCTTGGCGCTCCCATCGCCTTGTCCGATCTGCGGCGCGGCGACCTGATGTTCTGGAAGGGCCATGTCGCGATCGCGCGCAGCACCACCTCGCTCATTCACGCCAACGCGTTCCACATGGCGGTTGCGATCGAGCCGCTGGCCAATGCGATTGAGCGTATCCGCGCGGGTGGCAGCGAGGTGACAAGCGTGCGGCGTCCGAAGTGGTAGGCTTTGCCCCGCAACACGTCAGCAGGCGATGGACCAGAACCTCAAGACCGACGCGGTAACGCTGACCAAGACGCTGTGCACGCATCTCGCCGGTGCACGGTTCGACGACCTTTCGGCCGCCGCGAAACGCGAGGCGCGGCGCGGCGTACTCGACTGGATCGGATGTGCGCTGGCCGGCTCCGGACACCGCACCATCTCAACATTGCTCGGCGTGCTGCAGGAAAACTCCGGCAAGACAGCGGCAACCGTGCTTGGGCGCAAGCTCAAGCTCGGCCTACTCGATGCGCCGCTCGCCAACGGCCAGATGGGTCACGTTCTGGACTTTGACGACACCCATATGGGCGGCGTGGTGCTGCACACGAGCTCACCGGTTCTCGCGGCGCTGTTCGCGCTGGCCGAGCGCGGTACGGTGAGCGGCGCACAGTTCATGCTGGCCTATGCCACCGGCTTCGAGGCAGGCGTGCGCTCAGGCCGTACCGCGCCGGGCCATCACAAGGGCGGCTGGCACCTCACCGGCACGCTTGGCAGCATCGCGGCCGGCGTAGCAGGCGGCAAGCTGCTCAATCTCGACGCGCAGAAACTGACCTACGCGATGGGCATCGCCGCGACCCAGGCTGGCGGTATGCAGCAGAACCGTGGCACCATGTGTAAGTCGCTGCACGCGGGCAAGGCTGCCGCGAATGGCGTGCTGGCGGCCCTGCTCGCCGAACGAGGCTTCGACTCGACGCAGGAGATCATCGAAGGCAAGAAGGGCTTTGCGCGGATCTACAGCGACAGCGCCGAGCCAGAACACCTGACCGAGAGCTTGGGTAAAGATTGGCTGATCGAGAGCAACGGCCACAAACCTTACGCATGCGGTGTCGTTCTGCATCCGCTGATCGACGCCGTCATCGCGATCCGCAACCGCGAAGGGATTGACCCCGCCGTGGTCACCGAAATCGTGCTGCGGATCAATCCGCTGGTTCCTGCCATCACCGGCGTGGTCGAACCCTCAACCGGCCTGCAGTCGAAGTTCTCGATGCTGCATTCCGCCGCGGTCGCGCTGATCGACGGTATGGCGGGGACGGCCCAGTATTCCGACGCCCGGGCGAACGATCCGGCGGTCGCGGCGCTACGCGACAGGGTTAAGGCGATTGCCGACGATACGCTTCGCAAGGACGAAGCCCATGCCGCCATCTTCGCCGGCGGCCGTCGTCACGAAGTGCATATCGCGCACGCCAGCGGCACCGCGGAAAATCCCATGAGCGACGCACAGATCGAGGCGAAGTTCCTGGCCAATGCCACGCCGGTGATCGGCGCCGAGCGCGCGGAGCGTACTGTCGAGTGGGTCGCCGCGTTCGAGAACAAGCCGGACGTGCGGGAATTGAGCGCGCTGCTGGCCTAGCAGACCACGGCTTTGCACTTCCGAACCGAAGCCACGAGCGTCCGCAGCGGCTCCAACCCCGGGTGGCCCAGGATTGCGGCGCCCTGGACCACATAAGCCGGCGTTGCGACGAGCTTGAGAGCGCTGCCGATTTTTGCGTGCGTCGTCATCGTGTCGGTGACGCGTTTGGTATTGGCAGTCTCGATGATCTTCTTGCGGTCAAAGCCCAGCATCTGCGCCACCGCGAGCGCGCGGTTGCCATCGATAAGGCCACGCCCCCCGTAGATCTTGCGGTGAAATTCCAGGAACTTCTGCGGCGTGCTGAGCTCGCGCAAGGCAAGCTCCACCCGTGCCGCCTCGATCGACTGCGCCGACAGGACGGGATAGGGCACGAACACCAGCCGCAGCGTGCGATCGCCCCGGATCAGCGCGTCTACGTCCGCTGCAGCCTCTTTGCAAAACGGACAATTCAGATCGTAGAATTGGTAGAGCGTCACGTCGCCTTTCGGGCCGCCGACGTCGACCAAGCCGGGCAATCCCGCGACCTGGGCCATCTGATCGGCACTCAGGCTGTGGTTGGACATCGGATCGCCGTCGTCGTCCTTGATCGCGAACTGCGCTGGCCCGAACTGCTGGGCATCTGCCGGTCCCAGCAGCGCCAGCAGCACAAGGGTTAGAATAATGCGCGCGATCATGTGATCCGTTTCATCTCGTCGTATCAGTAGCCGCGGCTAGGGTCGATCAGGTTATCCAGCGGCAACCCGCGCTCGAACCGCTCGATCTGCGCCATGACCTGCGGAGCGAACACGCCGGGCGAAATGTCGCCGGCGTTGTGCGGCGTAATCGTGACCTTGGGATGCGCCCACAGCGGACTTTGCAGCCGCAGCGGCTCCTGCGGAAACACGTCGAGCGTGGCGCCTCCGATTGTGCCTTCGTCAAGCGCCGCGACGATGTCGGCATCGACCTGCAACGGCCCCCGCCCGGCGTTGATCAGGAACGCGCCGCCGGCCGCGCCGTCGCGCTTGAGCTTTCGCAACAGCGCAAGGTTCAAGATACCTTCGGTGTCGCGCGTCCGCGGCAGCAGGCAGACCAGAATTTCCGTCCGCGCCAGGAAGGCATCGAGGCCGTCCTTGCCGTGAAAGGTCTCCACGCCAGCGAGATTCTGTGCGCCAGCAAGATTCTTGGGCGTGCGGCTCCAACCCGCAACCTTGAAGCCGAGACGGCCAAGCTGATCTGCAACATTGCCCCCGATCACGCCGAGCCCCATAATACCGACCGTAACCTCGCTCGCCGCCGGCTGATCGTGCGCCAACCATTGCCGCTCGCGTTGCTGGTCGTCGTAGAGCCGCTGCCGCCGGTGATGCATCAGCACATGCAGCATGACATATTCGGTCACCCGCCTGGTGAGGTCGGCATGCGCCACGCGGGCCAACGGCACCTGCGGCAAGGCGGGATCGGCGAGCAGATGATCGACGCCGGCGCCGAGATTGATGACGGCTTTCAGATTGGGAAGTCCGGCCAGCAACCCGTGCGGCACCAGCCAGACGCAGGCATAGGCGATGGCTGCCGGATCGCCGATCGCGTCCGGCCAGATGCGCAGCTCACGTCCCTTGGCGTGAGCGCGCAAGGCGTTCTCCCATTCGCCGGCCTGCGGCCCGTTGAAGGCGACGAGGATTGCGCTCATCGCGAAGCAATGTCCCGCAAACGCTCGCGGTTGAGAGCAAGCCATTGCAGACCGATCACCGCCGCGCCGTAACGAATTGTCCTGGCCTTGAGCGCATCGAGCGCCCGGTCGATCGGCACGCGAAGCGGGCGAGTGTTCTCGTGCTCATGCGCAGCGCCGGCGCGCGCCGGCACTTGCGATGCCTCGACCAGCGCAAGGAAATAGAACATGTGCTCGTCGGATATGCCGGGCGTCGGCATCACGTCGAACAGAGGCACCAGCGTTCGCGGCGCGACGCCGATTTCCTCCTGGCATTCGCGCCGGGCGGCGTCTGCCACATTTTCGCCGCGCTCGACCCGCCCCGCCGGCACCTCGACCAGATCGCCCTTGCCCAACGCGAGATGGGCGCCGAGGCGAAATTGGCGGATCAGCACGATTTCGTCGCGGTCGAGATCGATCGGCAAGATCACCACGACCCGCCCGATCCGCACGGCATCGCGATCCATCGTCGCGCCGTCCAGCTTCACGCGATAGCGTTCATACCGATGGATGCCGCCGCCGAGATTTTCAGGCCCGGTGAGCTCGACCTCGACCGGCGCGTCGGAGAGATCGGAATCGCTCATGCAAGTGCCTATCGCTCGCGCGGGATCGCGGTCACTGCGCGATCACGGCTTCGGGCGAGGCCTCGAGATTGAATGCGGCGGCGAACAGGGCGCGGGTGTAAGCGCTCTTGGGCGACTTGAATATTTCCGCCGCGGGTCCTCTCTCGACCACCTTGCCGTCCTTCATCACCATGAGACTCGACGACATCGCCGCCACAACACGCAGATCGTGCGAGATGAACATGTAGGTCAGGTCGTGCCGCTTCTGCAGCGCGCCCAGCAGCTCAACCATCTGCGCCTGGATCAGCATGTCGAGTGCGCTGGTCGGCTCGTCAAGCACGACGAAGGTCGGCTCCAGTACGATGGCGCGCGCCACCGCGATACGCTGGCGCTGGCCGCCGGAGAACTCGTGCGGATAGCGGAACCGCGTGTCGGGATTGAGTCCGACATCCTCCAGCGCCTTGATGACGTGCTTCTCGCATTCGTGCCGCGGAATATGCGGCATGTGAATCCACATGCCTTCCTGGATGATGTCGGACACCGACATGCGCGGCGACAGCGATCCGTAAGGATCCTGGAACACGATCTGCATGTTGCGGCGATGCGGACGCATTTCCTTGAAACGCAGTTGCTGCAGCGGCTTGCCCATGAACACGATCGGGCCATCGGAAGAAATCAGCCGCAGGATGGCGAGGCCGAGCGTGGTCTTGCCCGAGCCCGACTCGCCGACAACACCAAGCGTTTCGCCCTTGCGCACCTCGATGCTGACGCCATCGACCGCCTTGATGTGGCCGACCGTCTTGCGCATGACGCCGCGCTTGATCGGAAACCAGACTTTCAGATCGTCGGTTTTCAGCACCACAGCGCCGGAGGGATTGGGTTGCAGGGCGTGTGGGCGCGGCTCGGCGGCGAGCAGTGCGCGCGTATAGGGATGCTGCGGCGACTTGAAGATTTCGGCGACAGCATTTTCCTCGACGATCTTGCCGTCCTTCATCACGCAGACGCGGTCGGCGATCTTGCGGACGATGCCGAGGTCGTGGGTGATGAACAGCATGGCCATGCCGAGACGGCCCTGCAAATCCTTGAGAAGCTTGAGGATTTGGGCCTGAACCGTGACGTCCAGGGCGGTCGTCGGCTCGTCCGCGATCAACAGATCCGGCTCATTGGCGAGCGCCATGGCAATCATCACGCGCTGACGCTGCCCCCCCGACATCTGGTGCGGATAGGCGCCGAGCCGGGTCTCGGGATTGGGGATTCCGACCTGCGTCAGCAGTTCGAGGATGCGCGCGCGCGCCGGCGGGCCGGTCATGCCGCGATGCAGGAGCAGAATCTCGCCGATCTGCCGCTCGATCGTGTGCAGCGGATTGAGCGAGGTCATCGGCTCCTGGAAGATGATGGTGATGTCGGCGCCGCGAATCTCGCGGATCTTGCGCTCGGGGAGGCTGAGCAAATCCTGGCCCTTGAACATCACCTGGCCGGATGGATGACTCGCGGCCGGATACGGCAGCAGCTTCATGATCGACAGCGCGGTCGCCGATTTGCCCGATCCGGACTCGCCGACCAGCGCTAGCGTCTCGCCCTTCCGGATGCTGAACGATATGCGATCGACCGCCAATGTCGTGCGCTCGCCGGCGCTGAAGGCAATCGAGAGGTCCTTGACGGTGAGCATCGGCTCGGTGGTCATGTCCATCAGCTCACCGGAACGTCTTGCGCGGATCGAAGGCGTCGCGCACCGCCTCGCCGATGAAGATCAAGAGCGACAGCATGATCGCGACCGAGAAGAAGCCGGCAAGCCCGAGCCACGGCGCCTGGATGTTGGTCTTGCCTTGCGACAACAGTTCGCCGAGTGACGGCGAGCCGGGCGGCAGGCCGAAGCCGAGGAAGTCGAGCGCGGTCAGGGTCATCACCGACGACGACAGGATGAACGGCAGGAACGTCATGGTCGCGACCATCGCGTTCGGCAACAGATGCCGGAACATGATGATCGCGTTGGAGACGCCGAGCGCGCGCGCCGCCTGGATGTACTCGAAATTTCGACCGCGCAGGAATTCCGCGCGAACGAGGCCGACGAGCGACACCCATGAAAATAACAGCAGGATGCCGAGCAGCACGAAGAAGCCCGGCACCAGCACCGAAGAGATGATCAGCAGCAGGTAGAGCGACGGCACCGATGTCCAGATTTCGATGACACGCTGGAACAACAGATCGGTCCACCCGCCGAAATAGCCCTGCACCGCGCCGGCGGCGACGCCGATGACCGACGAGATGATCGTCAGGATCAGCCCGAACAGAACCGAGATGCGGAAGCCGTAGATCAGCCGCGCCACCACGTCGCGGCCTTGATCGTCGGTGCCGAGCCAGTTGTATTCGAGGTCGCGGCAGCCTGAGAGATTCTTCTTCTGGACCACCGCCTGGCACTGCTCCTCGGTCAGCTTCCAGGTCGGCGGCGATGGCGCCGGCGTCGGCAGATCGAGATTGTGCGAGTCGTAGCGATAGCGAATCGGCGGCCAGATCATCGTGCCGCCCTTCTTCGCGATCAGGTCCTGCAGGAAGGGATCGCGATAATCGGCGGCAGTTTCGAAATCGCCGCCGAAGGTCGTCTCCGGATAAGTAACAACCGCTGGGAAATAGGCCCTGCCGTTCATCAGAATCAGGAACGGCTTGTCGTTGGCGATGAATTCGGCGAACAGCGAAACGAAGAACAGCACCAGGAACAGCCACAGCGCCCAGTAGCCGCGCCGGTTGCGCTTGAAATTCTCCCAGCGCCGGAGATTGAGTGGCGACAGCGCAAACCGCTTCAGCCTTGGCGGCGGATCGGCGGCGACCGGCGTGGTCGGCTCGGGCGTCGGAGCGTTTTCCGTGACGCGAGCGTCCACCTCAAACCTCCCGCGTCTCGAAATCGATCCGCGGATCGATCCAGGTGTAGGTGAGGTCTGAGATCAGATTAACGACCAGACCGATCAGGGCGAAAATATAGAGCGTCGCAAACACCACCGGGTAGTCGCGATTGAGCACGCTCTCGAACCCGAGCAAGCCGAGCCCGTCGAGCGAGAAGATGGTCTCGATCAGAAGCGAGCCTGAGAAGAACGCATGCACGAAGGCGCTGGGGAATCCGGCGATGACGATCAGCATCGCGTTGCGGAAAATGTGGCCGTAGAGCGTCTGGTGCGGCGTGCAGCCTTTCGCCCGCGCGGTGAGCACGTACTGCTTCTTGATCTCATCAAGGAACGAGTTCTTCGTCAACAGCGTCATGGTGGCGAAGGCGCTGAGCATCATGGCGATGATCGGCAACGTCAGATGCCAGAAGTAATCGAGGATCTTCTGCCACCAGGAAAGCGCCGCCCAGTTGTCAGAGGTAAGCCCCCGCAAGGGAAACACATCCCAGTAGGAGCCGCCCGCGAACAGGATGATGAGGAAGATCGCGATCAGGAATCCAGGAATAGCGTAACCGATGATGATAATGCCCGAGGTCCAGACGTCGAAGCGCGAGCCATCCGACACCGCCTTGCGGATGCCGAGCGGGATCGAAATCAGATAGGTCAGCAGCGTCATCCAGATGCCAAGCGACATCGAGACCGGCAGCTTCTCCTTGATGAGCTGCATGACGCTTGTGTCGCGGAAGTAGCTCTTGCCGAAATCGAAGACGATGAAGTTCTTCAGCATCAGGAAGAAGCGCTCGTAGGCCGGCTTGTCGAAGCCGAACTGCTTTTCAAGCTTCTTGATGAACTCCGGATCGAGGCCCTGAGCGCCACGGTACTTGGAGGACGTCGAATCGACCGACGAACCGCCCTGCGCGCCACGCCCGCCGAAGTCGCCGCCCTGTCCGGAGCCCGGGATGCGCGAGCTTGCGCCAGTGTCGGCGCCGGAAAGCTGCGCGATCACGCGCTCCACCGGCCCGCCGGGCGCGAACTGCACCACCACGAAGGACACCAGCATGATGCCGAGCAGTGTCGGGATCATGAACAACAGGCGGCGGACGATATACGCGGACATGACTTTGGAACTTTTCTAACCTGGGGCGTCTATTTTGGACGCCTTACGAGGATCGTGCCACCACGTTTCCAGCACCCCCCGAGCATAGCGCGGTTTGGTTGGTGGCCGCCCAAACGTATCCCAATACGCGATCCAGTGCGACGCCTTGTACCAGTGCGGAATCCAATAGCGGCCCGCGCGAATAAGACGGTCCAGCGCGCGGCAGGCGGTGGTCAGTTCCGGCCGCGAATCAGCCGCGATGACGCGGTCGATCAGGGCGTCGATCGCCGGATCGGCGATACCGGCCAGATTTTGCGACCCCTTCATATTGGCGGCCTGTGTGGAGAAATAGTTGCGGAGCGAATCGCCCGGCGTCGCCGAGAAGCCAAAGCGCTGGATCGTCAGGTCGAAATCGAAGTCCTTGAGCCGCTGCTGCATCTGCACCGCGTCGATGATGCGAACCCGCGCGTCGATGCCGAGCGTTGCGAGATTCTTGATGTACGGCATGTGGTGGGCCTGAAACGACGGGGTGTCGAACAGGAATTCAAACCCAAGGCGCTCGCCCTGGGGCGTGAAGCGCTTGCCGTCCTTGATCGGATAACCCGCCTCTTGCAGGAGTTGTGAGGCGCGGCGCAACTGCACCCGATCCTGGCCGGAGCCGTCGGACACCGGCGGCACGAACGGCTCGCCGAACACTTCGTCGGACACCTTGCCGCGGAACGGCTCAAGCAGCGCCAGCTCTTCTGGACCGGGCTTGCCACTGGCCATCATGTCGGAGTTCTGGAACACCGAATGGGTCCGCTCGTATGAACCGTACATGATGGACTTGTTGGTCCATTCGAAATCGAAGGCCCAGACCAGCGCCTCGCGGAGTTTCGGGTTCTGAAATTTCGTCCGCCTGGTGTTGATAAACCAACCCTGGGCGCCGGACGGCGTGTCGTCGCGCATCACGTCGCGCTTGACGCGACCATCCTTGATCGCCGGGAAGTCATAGCGCGTCGCCCAAATCCGCGAGGTGAACTCCTCGCGGAACAGGTAGCTCTTGGCGGTGAAGCCTTCAAAGCCGACGTCGCGGTCGCGATAGTATTCGTAGCGCACGCTGTCGAAGTTATGCCTGCCGCGGTTGACCGGCAGGTCGGCGCCCCACCAGTTAGGCACGCGCTTGTATTCGATGGTGCGCCCTGCTTCGAAGCGTCCAACCTGGTAAGGGCCGCTGCCGAGCGGAATGTCGAGTGTCGTTTCGTCGAACGGCCGCTTGCTGTAGTAGGCGCGGGAGAAAATCGGCAGGCCGGCGATGAACAGCGGTACATCGCGTGCACGTTTCGGAGCAAAGCGTACGACCACGGTCCCGTCGTCCGCAGCCTCGCAGCCGGCAAAATCGCGCAGGAACTGCGTGATGATCGGGTGACCTTGATCCTTCAGCGTGGTCAGCGAAAACACCACGTCATGCGCGGTCAGCGGACTGCCGTCGTGGAAGCGCGCCTGCGGCCGCAGCGAGAAACGGTAGGTCAGGCCATCGGTGGAGATGCGGACTGCGCGCGCGGCCAAGCCATACATCGCATCCGGCTCGTCTTCGGCCCGCGCCATCAGGCTTGCGAATGTCAACTCCATGCCCTGCGCCGCGTCGCCCCGCAGAATGTAGCTGTTGAGCGAATTGAAGGTCTGCGAGTTCTGATTGTAGATCGTGCCCGGGCCGATCTGCGAAAATGCGCCGCCTTTGGGCGCCTTGGGATCGACGAAATCGAAGTGCGCAAAATCGGCCGGATATTTCAGGTCGCCGAACGACGACATGCCGTGCCGCTCGACTTCATCAGTTTGTTGGACCGGCTGCGCCTGCGCATCGAATCGAACAGTACCCGAGGCAAGGGCGCCGGCGCCGATGCCGAGAAGCTCGCGGCGCGAAAGTCCGATCACGAGCGCGATCCCACCTTCGCCGCTTTGGCCTGGTCCCACCACCACACCGTCGGGAAGCCTGAGAAGCCATATTTCGGCAGCGGATCGGGCCGCCCGAAGCGATCCCAGCGCGCGCTGCGAACCTTGCCGTAGCTCCATTGTGGAACGACGTAGAAATTCCACAAAAGCACGCGGTCGAGCGCCTTAGTCGCGGCAACGAGGTCGGCGCGGCTGGTCGCGAAGATCAGCCGTTCGATCAGCGTGTCCACTGCGGGGTTCTTGATACCGATCAGGTTTCGCGAGCCGGGCTGATCGGCGGCCTTCGAACTCCAGTAGCCGCGCTGCTCGTTGCCGGGCGACAGCGATTGCCCCCAGGAGCCCACGATCATGTCGTAGTCCCACTGGCGCAAGCGGTTCTCGTACTGCGCGTCATCGACGATGCGCAGCGACATCTGAATGCCAAGCCGTTCCAGTGGCTGCTTGTAGGGCAGAACCAGCCGCTCCCATTCCGGCTGATCGATCAGGATCTCGACCGTTAAAGGCTCGCCGGTCTTGGTGTTGACGAGCTTGTGATCGCGGACCTCATAGCCGGCCTCGCGCAGCAGCCTGGTCGCCTCGCGCAGGTTCGCACGCACAGCTTCGGGGCTATCGTTCACCGGGTTGGTGTAGACCGTGGTGAAAACCTCCGGCGGCACCTTGTCGCGCACGGTTTCCAGGATCGTGAGCTCGGTACCCTCCGGCAGTCCGCTCGATGCCAACTCCATGCCTTCGAAGTAGCTCTTCACGCGCTTGTACTGACCGAAGAACATCTGCCGGTTCATCTCTTCGAAATTAAGCGCGAAGTTGAACGCGCGGCGCACCCGCGGGTCGGCGAATTTCGCCCGGCGCGTGTTGAAGGCAAAACTCTGCATGCCGCCGGAGGAGTTGATCGGAAACTCCTCCTTCTGCACACGCCCGTCCTTCACCGCCGGAAAATCGTAGGCGGTGGCCCAGTTCTTGGCGCTGTTCTCGGTGCGCCAGTCGAGCGCGTCGGCCTTGAAGGCCTCGATCGCGACGGTGGAATCGCGGAAATATTCGTAGCGCTGCTCGTTGAAGTTATCCCGGCCGATGTTGACGTTGACGTCCTTGCCCCAGTAGTCGGGAACGCGTTCGTAAACGACCGTGCGCCCGGGCACGAATTCCTTCAGCCGATAGGCGCCGCAGCCGAGCGGCGGCTCGAGTGTGGTCGAGGCAACGTCGCGCTTGTTGCCAGCCTTGTCGGTGCCCTCCCACCAATGCTTGGGCAGCACATTAAGTTGGCCGACGATCTGCGGCAGTTCGCGATTGCCGGGGCCGTCAAAAGTGAAGGTGACTTCGCGCTCGCCGGTTTTTTCCGCCTTGGTGACGTGGCTGTAATAGGCGGAAAACTGCGGATGGTTCTTCTTGAAAGCGTCGAAGGAGAAGATCACGTCCTCGACGGTCACAGGTTTGCCGTCGTGCCATTTGGCTTCCGCGCGCAGACGATAGGTGACGGAGGAAAAATCCTGCGGATGACTGACAGCCTCGGCGAGCAACCCGTACTCGGTCGAAACCTCGTCGAGTGCCGCGACCATCAAGGTGTCGTAGAGGAGGTCGGTGCCCGCGGCCAGCGAACCTTTCACGCCAGCCACCACCATATTGAAATTGTCGAAGGTGCCGAACGCCATCATGCGCGCGGCGCCGCCCTTCGGTGCATCGGCGTTGACATAATCGAACCGCTTAAAGTCGGCGGGATATTTCAGATCGCCGAACAGCGACAGGCCGTGCTTCCATGCCAGCGATGGCGCGGACCCCTGCGCCGACGCCGCGGGGGACCCGATAACGCCATCCAGCGCGAGTGCGGGCACGGCAACCGCCGCAACGCCGGATTGCAATAGGGTTCGGCGAGTGAGGCGCATATGACGCTCCGGGCAGACGAGACAGGCCACGATGTTCGACCGATTATGTCGGTTTTTCGGTGGTTGACCACCAGTGGCCTGACCACAGCCAACATCAATTATACGTGGCCAGCCTAATTGGGCCGCGATGACGGCGACGTTACCGCCACATGACCGTTTGGTTATTGCGGTTTAGGCGCGTCCGGGGCCGGCGCCTGGGCGGTCTGCTTGGGCAGATCCACCGGCTTGTCCGATTTGCTGTTGAGGTAAGTGATGAGGTCGGCCCGTTCCTTGCCGCGCGGAATGCCGGCGAAGGTCATGTTGGTGCCAGGCACCATGGCCTTCGGATTAAGTAGATACTTGTCGAGATCGTCCGGCGTCCAGTTGCCCTTCTGCGCCTTCATCGCCGCGGAATAGTTGAAGCCCGCCTCCGACGCCTTCTGACGGCCGACCACGCCCCATAGATTGGGCCCGACGCGGTTCGGCTCGCCCTTGCCGAAGGTGTGGCAGGCGGAACATTTCTTTGCGGCATTCTCGCCGCGACCCACATCGGCGCTGGCGAAACGCACCGGCAGCGGCTCTTCGGCGGGCGCTGCCTCGCCCGGCTTGCCGTGGGAATCGTCTTCCTTGACCGCAACCTCGTAGCCCGGCTTTTCCGGTGGATGCGTCGTGAATATCGACCCTGCGGCGATGTTCAGCGAAAGCAGGGCAAGGCAGGTACCGAGAACGGCACCGAGGATTTTATTGAGTTCGAAGGAATCCATCGCGGATCGGCTCTTGCTGAACGGCGGCATCGTGCTGGACCGCGAGGACCCCCGCGGCGGCGCACAAATACCCGGTTTTCCTCGTCTCTGGCAACCCGTATAACGCGGCCAACCATGGCCGACGACGTCCTCATACTGATCCCGGCCCGCATGGCCTCAACCCGGCTGCCCGGCAAGCCGCTGGCCGATATCGCCGGGCTGCCGATGATCGTGCAGGTGCTCCGCCGCGCCGAGGCAGCCAGGCTCGGCCCGGTCGTGGTGGCCTGCGACGACGAGACAATCGCCGCAGCTGTGGAAAAGGCCGGTGGCCGGGCGATCCTGACCCGGGCGGATCATCCATCCGGCTCCGACCGCATATTCGAGGCGCTCGGTGTGGTCGATCCGGATGGCCGCGCCAAGATCGTCGTCAACGTGCAGGGCGACCTGCCGATGCTCGCGCCCGAAGACATCGCGGCGGCGCTGACACCGCTTAACGACCCCGCCGTGGACATCGCGACGCTCGCCGCCGAAATCAAAAAGCCGGAGGAGCGCATCAATCCCAACGTCGTCAAGGTGGTCGGCTCGCCGGTTGCCTCGCGACGATTGCGCGCGCTCTATTTCACCCGCGCCACCGCACCTTCGGGCGACGGGCCGCTGTATCATCACATCGGACTCTACGCTTATCGCCGGGCCGCGCTGCAGCGGTTCGTGAAGATGCCGCCCTCACCGCTCGAGCAGCGCGAGAGGCTCGAGCAACTCCGTGCGCTCGAGGCCGGCATGCGCATTGACGTGGCGATCGTTGACACTGTGCCGCTGGGCGTCGATACGCCGCAGGATCTGGAGACGGCGCGCGCCATGCTGCGATAAAATCCAGCATCGGCCGGCAAACCCCAGTATAACGTCCGACAACAAGCCTGAAAAATAATGCCGAGGATCGTCATGTCACGTCTGTCAGTCTTGCTGTCGCAATCCATCGCCTACGCCGGCGTCGCGCTGTGCGCGTTTGCGCCGGCGCATGCCGCCTATCCCGAGCGCACCATCACCATCGTTTGCGCGTCTGCCGCGGGCGGCGCGGTGGACATCACCACACGCATCGTCACCGAGCACATGGCGAAGACGCTGGGGCAAAACATCGTCGTGCAGAACGAACCCGGGGCGGGTGGCACGCTGTCGATCAACCAGGTCAGCAAGGCCAAGCCTGACGGCTATACGCTGCTTACGATTGGCCCGTCGGTCGGCACCATCAAGGAGCTGTTTCCAAACGCGACCGCGGACGTACAGCGCGACCTTCAGCCGGTTTCCATCATCGGCCAGACGCCGATGGTGCTGGTGGTGAACAAGGAAGTGCCGGCCTCCGATTACAAATCGCTGCTCGCCTATATCAAGGCGCATCCTGGCGACCTGACCTTCGCCAGCAACGGCCGCGGCTCGGCGGGCCATCTCGCCGGCTCGCTGTTCAAGAAAATGTCGGGCGCGGACATCCGCTACATTCCCTACCGTTCGACGCCGCAGGCAACCGCCGACCTGATGGGCGGCCGCATTTCGATGATCTGGCTGTCATCCCTCGGCAACCTCGCCGGCTCCGACAGAGTGCGACCGTTCGCCGTGACGATGACGGGCGAACGCTGGAATCAGTTCCCTGATTTGCCGACCTTCGACGAGCTTGGGCTGAAGGACTACGAGATCACCACCTGGGTCAGCATGTACCTGCCCAAGGACGCACCCCGGGACATCGCCGAGAAGCTGACGGCCGCCGTCAACGCGGCGCTGGCCGATCCCGAGGTGCGATCACGCTTCGACAAGGTCGGGATCGTCAAGCCGCGAGCCACGGGGCCTGCGTTCCTGCAGAAATATCTGAATGATGAGATCGAGAAGTGGGGCGACATCCTGCGCACCACTAAAGACACGGACTAGGAGCGAGCGCCGTTTCCAGCTTGCAGTATCGAGTCATGAGCAAAAAAAGAATTGTGTTCCAGGGTGAGCCGGGGGCGAATTCGCACCTCGCCATCAGCCAGGCTTATCCGGACGCCGAGGCGGTGCCCTGCGCCACCTTCGAGGACGCGTTCGCCGCGCTGAGCGGCGGCGACGCCGACCTCGGCATGATTCCGATCGAAAACTCGGTGGCTGGACGCGTCGCCGACATCCATCATCTGATGCCGGAGTTGAAGCTGCACATCGTGGCCGAGTATTTCATGCCGGTACAGCATCAATTGCTCGGCGTCAAAGGCTCGAAGCTCGGCGATATCAAGACGGTGGAGAGCCATGTGCACGCGCTTGGCCAATGCCGCAAGATCATCCGCAAGCTCGGAATTAAGCCGATTGTCGCGGCCGATACTGCCGGTTCGGCTCGCGAGATCGCCGAGCGCGGCGACAAGACCGCCGGGGCGATCGCAACCCGGCTTGCCGCCGAAATTTACGGCCTCGATATCCTGGCGGAGAATGTGGAGGACGAGGCGCACAACACCACGCGTTTCATCGTGCTGTCGCGCGAGAAGAAGTGGGCGTCGCGCGACACAGGTAAGGTCGTCACCACCTTCGTGTTCCGGGTGAAGAACGTGCCGGCTGCCCTCTACAAGGCGATGGGCGGCTTTGCCACCAACGGCATCAACATGACCAAGCTCGAAAGCTACATGATCGAGGGCAATTTCTTCGCCACGCAGTTCTACGCGGACGTCGAGGGCCATCCCGACGACCGCGGGCTCGTTTTCGCACTCGAGGAGCTTTCGTTCTTCTCCAAGGAGCTGACGATCCTTGGCGTCTATCCCGCGCATCCGTTCCGCGAAACTTTCGAGGAAGTAAAGGACTGATCCCATGCGCCTCACTCGCCGCGATGTGCTGCTCGGCGGCGCCGCCGTTGCGCTGAGCGCCACGGCGGGCCATGGGCAGCAGCGCCGGCTGTTCGACAGCCACTGCCACATCATCGATCACCGCTTCCCGATCGTGCCGAACCAGGGCTACACCCCGCCGAATTTCCCGCTCGAGGATTATCTGGCGCAGGCAAAGCCCTTGGGCGTGGTCGCCGGCGCCGTGGTGTCCGGCTCGTTCCAGGCCGAAGACCAGACCTACCTCATGGACATCCTGCCGAAGCTCGGGCCTGCCTGGGTCGGCGTAACGCAAATCCCGAACGATTATCCTGATGCGAAGATCGCCAAGCTTGGCAAGATCGGCATCCGTGCGGTGCGCTTCAACGTGTTCCGCGGCCGCATTGACAGCGTCGATGACATCGTCGCGCTTGCCACCCGCTGCCATTCGGTCGCCGGCTGGCATTCGGAAATTTACGCCGATGCCGCAGCACTCGCTCCTCACGTCGCCAGGCTGTCGAAGCTGCCGCAGCTTTGCGTCGATCATCTCGGCATGACCGAAGCGGGCGTGCCGGCGCTGCTCGATCTGGTCGCCGCCGGCTGCAAGGTGAAGGCGACGGGCTTCGGGCGGGTCAAGCTCGACGTGCCGAAAACCCTCGAAGCCGTCGCGAAGAAAGACCCGAATGCGCTGGTGTTCGGCACCGACATTCCATCGACGCGCGCGGCGCGGCCGTTCGAGGCCGCCGACATCGAACTGATCGAGCGTGTGCTTGGCCGGGAGCTCGCGCAGAAGGCGTTCTGGGACAATCCGCTCGCGCTCTACAAGGTCAAGACGGCATGAAGATCAAAGCCAACGGCATTGCGTTCAACTATGAGATCAGCGGCCCGGACACGGCGCCCTGGTTGATCTTCTCCAATTCGCTCGCCACCAACCTGCAGATGTGGGACCCGCAGGCCGAGGCCTTGAAAGATTCGTTTCGCATGCTGCGTTACGACCAGCGCGGCCACGGCCAGACCGAGGCGCCGACCGGCCGCTACACTTTCGAATTTTTGTGCGCGGACGTGATCGCACTGATGGACGGCCTCGGTATCAAGCGCGCGCATTGGTGCGGCGTGTCGATGGGCTGCGCCACCGGTATGGGACTCGTCCAAAAACATCCCGACCGCTTTGACCGCATGGCACTTTGCGACAATCCAGGCCGCTCCTCACCCGAAACCCACCGGCAATGGGAGGAACGCATCGCTTTGGCGCAGAAAGGTGGAATGTCGGCGCTTTTGGAATCGACCATGCAGCGCTGGTTTCCACCGGAAACGCTGAAAGCCAATCCGCCGCACATGGACGTCATCCGCCAAATGATCCTGACGACCCCGGTCAACGGCTTTGTCGGGTGCTCGTCGGCGCTCGGCGACCATGACTTCCGGCCGCTGATGCCGAAGGTGAAGAACCCGGTGCTGTGGATGTGCGGCGAGAAGGACGGCCACAACGCCGCCGCCATGAAGGTGATGCAGGACGAACTGCCGGGCTCGCAATATGTCGTGCTGCCCGGCGCCGGTCACATCTCCAACATGGATCAGCCGGAGATGTTCACGCGGAAGCTGCGCGAGTTTCTATCGGCCTGATTACGCGGCCGCCTTGGCGGTCGCCTCCTGCTGGGCCTGGCGCATGATGCTGGAAAGGAATCCATAGACCTCTTTCCAGGCTGCGGCGGCCTCGGGCGTCCAGGCGCTGCCGAGCCCCTGCTCAAGCGTCCAGAGCAACGCCACGCCGACCGAGTTGTAATGCGCGTCCTTGACCCCGTAGCCGGCATGACGGCGGCCGAGATCCTCGACCGTTTTTCCGAGCGCGCCGAGATTGTCGAGACTCGACACCGCTATACCCAGAATCTGCAGCAGCTTCTTGTGCTGCTGCGCCATATCGGTGCTACGAAACAGCGGACGCGTACTCGGATCGATCTCGAACAGGCGCTGATAGAAAATCGCGGCGGCCTGGTCGGCGATCGGCACGACCTGTGTCCAGGTGTCCTGAATAAGCTTCTTCTGCTTGGCAAGCATCGACTGACTCCATGATCGTTGGAGTTTGTCGCCGGCCGCAGCTCCAAGGTTCAAAGCGTTCTAAAAAGGCTGGAAGCAACTCAATAAGCCGGCGCCCGTGTCGGCGCCTTGGCGGTTACCGCGGTGGTCCTTTTGGCCATGATTCCTCCGGTCAACATGACCTGGGCATTGGCGGCCTTGGGCGGATGATCGGAGGCCAGCCCGAAGAACAGGCTACTTTCGCCGCCCTTCGGCCCGGTCACCGACGCAGATCGATTTCCGGAACGTGACCGTGATGCCGCTGCCGATCCGCTCCGCCTTCGACACGCCGATCGTGCCGGCGCCGCCCTTGTCGATAACGAACAGATCGGCGTTGGCGCCATTCTTGAAATACTCGAACTTTGCCGTCGGGCCGACGTCGAGCTTGAGCGCGGTCGCGCAGGAGACGTCGAGTGCGCCGATCACATTCGTCAGGTCGAGACGATAGAGATAGCCGGTCTTGCCCGCCGCAGGAGAACCAGCCGCGCCCAGTCCGTCCGGACCTGCAATCGCGGCCGGGGCTGGTCGCCGATGATGTCCGGCATCTCGAAGGCGACTGTGCTGTCGGTGGTCGAGGCCTTTCAGCTCTTGTCGTAAATGCAGAACAGATCCTTGGCATCGACGGTGACGATGGTCAGCGGCCCGGATTGCGGCAGCGCCGATGCTGGCAGAGCCATCGCCAGGACGAGCGCCGCAAGGGAGTGCCGCATCCGCCGCTCCTCATATCGTCTGATTGTACGCGCCGACCTCCGGATGCGTGCGCAGCACCGCGTCCACCGCCTTGAACATCTCGCGCATCCGCGCCTCCGACGCCGGGCTCTCGACCACCACCACCAGCTCCGGCTTGTTGGACGACGCGCGCACCAAGCCCCAGGTGCCATCCTCGACAGTCACGCGCACGCCGTTGACGGTGACGAGATCGCGGATCGGCTGGCCGGCAACCTTGTCGCCGTTGCGCTTGGCTGCCTCGAAGTGCTTCACCACCTGCTCGACGATGCCGTATTTCTGCTCGTCGTCGCAGTGCGGCGACATGGTCGGCGAGCCCCAGGTCTTGGGCAGCGCGTCCTTTAGCTCCGACATCTTCTTTCCGGGATTGCGATCCATCATGTCGCAGATGGCGAGCGCCGACACGAGCCCGTCATCGTAGCCGCGGCCGAATGGTTTATTGAAGAAATAATGCCCGGACTTCTCGAACCCGGCGAGCGCGCCAAGCTCGTGGGTGCGGCGCTTCATGTAGGAGTGGCCGGTCTTCCAGTAGTCGGCCTTCACGCCGTTCTTTTGCAGCACCGGATCGGTTACATAGAGCCCGGTGGACTTCACGTCGACCACAAAGGTGGAATTCGGATGCAGCGTTGACATGTCGCGCGCCAGCATCACGCCCACCTTGTCAGCGAAAATCTCCTCGCCGTGATCATCGACCACGCCGCATCTGTCGCCGTCGCCGTCGAAGCCCAGTCCCACGTCGGCTTTGGTGCGCAACACTTCGTCGCGCATCGCGTGCAGCATTTCCATGTCTTCGGGATTGGGATTGTATTTCGGAAACGTATGGTCGAGCTCGCAGTCGAGCCGAACGACTTCGCAGCCGATTGCCTCCAGCACCTGCGGCGCGAACGCGCCCGCTGTACCGTTGCCGCAGGCGCAGACCACCTTCAGTTTGCGCTTGAGCTTGGGCCGCTTGGTCAGATCTGCGATGTAACGCGCCGGGAAATTCTCGGCGAAATGATACGAACCACCGCCCGGAAGCTTGAACGCAGCGGCGAGCACGATGTCCTTCAGCCGCGTCATCTCGTCGGGGCCGAATGTCAGCGGGCGGTTGGCGCCCATCTTCACTCCGGTCCAGCCATTGTCGTTGTGCGACGCCGTCACCATCGCAACACATGGCACATCGAGATCGAACTGCGCGAAATACGCCATCGGCGTCATCGCCAGCCCGATATCATGAACCTTCACGCCCGCCGCCAGCAGCCCGGAAATGAGCGAGGTCTTTACCGACGCCGAATAGCTGCGGAAATCGTGGCCGGTGACGATCTCGGGTTTCACGCCCAATTCGCGGATCAAGGTGCCAAGCCCCATGCCCAGCGCCTGCACACCGATCAGATTGATTTCCTTGCCCAGCAGCCAGCGCGCGTCGTACTCGCGGAAGCCGGTAGGCTTCACCAGTGGCTCGGACTCGTAGGCATAGGTATTGGGCGTCAGTGACGGCTTGGGCTTGGGAAACATCGAATCTCCGGGCATGACCGGAGAGAGATAACCCTTTGAAGGCTATTGTTCCAGCACCAGCCGGCCGCGGTCGTGGGTCCATTTCACCCGGGACAGATAAGGTCATGCCCAACAGGTTGGTGGACAGCGATTCATCGGGCACCACCAGCGCCTCGACGTCGCGCACGGTGATGCCACCGAGTTCGAACTCGGCCGAGCTGCACACGGGCGGCCCTGCCGACGCCATTGGCGGTCTGCATCTTGATATTGTAGTCGCGGGCCGTCGGATGGATGCCGAGCCTCGCCGCGGAGCTTTCGCGTAGCGCGATCGAAGAGGCGCCGGTATCCACCAGGAAATCGATCGACCGGCCGTCGATCCGCACGTCGGTCTGGAAATGCCCTCGCCCGTCGCTCTTCAAGGTTACGGTGCGATAGTTGGATGACACCGCCGGCGCGGCCGCAGGCGCAGGCTTGGTCGCCATCGCCATCGCATTCGTCCCGCCAGATTTGGAGTGATCGGAGTAGCGCGCGGCGCCAAGGCCGACCGCCGCCATCGCGACGAACAGAAACAGGAATTGCCGCATTTTTCGAAAAACCGTGGTTGTCCGGATGTATCCCATCACGCCACCGCTCAGTATGATGCTGATGCCGCACGAGCAGACCCCGCTTTCGTCCGCCAGGGTGACGCGGTTGACCGAATCCCTCAAATTTTATCGATCAGGTGCCACGCGGCTTGGCGCGCCGGGTGGCGGTGGCCTTCAACGGGTCGTCCGGCCAGGGATGGCGCGGATAGCGGCCGCGCATGTCGGCCTTCACCGCCGCGTAGGAGCCGCGCCAGAAGCCCGGCAGATTGCGCGTCACTTGAACCGGCCGATGCGCTGGCGACAAAAGTTCGATCAGTAGCGGCACCTTGCCGCCGGCTATGGTTGGATGGCGATCCAGACCGAACAGCTCCTGCACGCGGATTGCGAGCTTCGGACCCTCATCCGAGTCGTAGTCGATCGGCACCGACGAGCCCGACGGCGCCGTGAAGTGCGTCGGCGCCTCGGCGTCGAGACGGTATTTGAGGTTCCACGGCAGCAGCGCGCCCGCCACGGCCGAAAGCTCCTCCGCCGACACGGAAGCCAGCGTGGTCTTGCCGTCAAGCAACGGCAGGAGCCATTCGGCGGCGTTGGCGGCGAGAGCCGCGTCGGAAAGGTCGGGCCACTCAGTGTTCGCGCGACGCAGGAACATCACGCGTTTGCGCCATTGCTGGAGGGGCTTCGTCCACGGCAGCCGATCCAATCCAGCGCCGATGATTCCCTCCGCCAGCTTCTTCGTCGCCTCCGGCCCCGGCAAGACCGGAAACGGGCGCTCGGCCATCATGACCGCGCCGAGGCGCTCGCTGCGGCGGCCGCGCAGGCTGCCCGATGCGGGATCGAAGCTGATCTCCTCGCGGTGCTCGATCTGGTCCGCGAAGCGCTGTTCGATCTCGTCCAGCCTGATCGCCGCCGCGAGCAGGATGTGGCTCTGCGCCGCGGTGCCGGCGAGCTCCGCCACCGCGATGAATGGCTCTCGCGACAACGCGGAAACCGGATCGATGTTGGCGCCGCGGCCATTGGCGAGAACGAACACACCGTTCCCGCCGCGAGACTTGGCGATACGGTCGGGATAGGCCAGCGACAGGATCGCGCCGACGCTTGCTTCGCCTCCCCCTGAGACCGCGGAGGGAGTTTGCTCTGCTCGCGGCAAGTCTTGCGAGGCCTCGTCCATCCACCGTTTCGCCATCCGCCGCGCATCCTCGCCGCGAGGCGAGCGGTCGCGGCGAAACTGATCCAGGCGATAGCCGAGATCGACATCGGTGCCGCCAAGCCCGCGCTCCGATAGGATCGCGGCGATATCGGCGGCGCGCTGGCCCGCGCCTTCAGTGGCCGCATCGACCACCATGCGCGCGAGCCGCGGCGGCAATGGTAAGCGGCGAAGTTTTCTGCCCTCGTCGGTGATGCGGCCCTGCGCATCGATCGCACCAAGCTCGGTGAGCAGCGCGCGCGCTTCCATCAGCGCACCGGCAGGCGGCGGATCGAGGAAGGCAAGTTTGCCCGGATCGGTGGCGCCCCATTGCGCGAGGTCGAGCAGCATTGCCGACAGGTCGGCGGATAACACCTCTGGGCGGGCGTAGGCTTCGAACGAGGCGGTCTGCGGCTCGTCCCACAGCCGGTAGCAAACGCCGGGTTCGGTGCGGCCGGCGCGGCCGCGGCGCTGATCGGCGGCAGCGCGCGACACACGCACGGTCTCCAGGCGCGTCAGGCCGACGTCAGGCTCGTAGCGCGGCACCCGCGCTAGTCCTGAATCGATGACGACGCGCACGCCCTCGATGGTGAGCGACGTCTCTGCGATCGACGTTGCCAGCACCACCTTGCGCCGCCCCTCGGGCGCCGGCGAGATCGCGCGATCCTGGGTTTGCGCGTCAAGCGCGCCATAGAGCGTCACCACATCCACCGTCGGACTGGCGATGAGCTCCTTGACCCATGTTTCGGTGCGGCGGATTTCGGCCTGGCCCGGCAGGAATGCCAGGATCGAGCCCGGCTCGGCGCGGACCACAAACGCCACCGTGTCGGCCATCTGCCGCTCGATCGACGCATCTGACATCCGGCCGCGATAGCGCGTCTCGACCGGAAATGCACGGCCCTCGCTCTCGATCACCGGCGCGTCGCCCAGAAGTTTCGCAACTCGGGCGCCATCGAGCGTCGCCGACATCACCACCAGCCGGAGATCTTCGCGCAGGCTCTGCTGCACGTCGCGGGCCAGAGCCAGACCGAGGTCGACGTCGAGCGAGCGCTCGTGGAATTCGTCGAACAGCACCGCCGCGATGCCATCGAGCGACGGATCGTCGAGAATGAGCCGCGTGAAAATGCCCTCGGTCATTACCTCGATGCGCGTCTTGGCCGACACCTTGGAGCCGAAGCGAACCCTCAGGCCCACGGTTTCGCCCACACGCTCATTCAACGTCGCCGCCATGCGTTCGGCCGCTGCGCGGGCGGCAAGCCGGCGCGGCTCCAGCACCAGGATTTTCTTCTCGGCGGCCCACAGCGCGTCGCGGAGCCACAGCGGCACGCGCGTGGTCTTGCCGGCGCCCGGCGGCGCGACCAGGACGGCGGTCTTGTGCCGCCGCAGCGCCGCAGTCAGCCGCGGCAGCGCTTCGTCGATCGGCAGTTCGGGGTCGAAGATTCCCATCGCTATTGGATGCCCTGGTTTATCCGGGCATGACAACTGGAATCAGTCGCCGCTGCGCCCGGACCGGCCGACGCTTTCATAGACGAAGCCGCGCTGGCGCATTTCTTCGGGCAAATAGATGTTGCGCAGATCGACGACCGCGGGCTTCTCAGCCATTACCTGCTTGAGCCGGTCGAGATCCAGCGCGCGGAATTGCTCCCACTCGGTAACGATGACCAGCGCGTCCGCGCCTTGGGCGCACTCATATTCGTCCTCGCAATAGGTCAGCTCCGGCAGCACCTTCTTGGCTTGCTCCATGCCGATCGGGTCGTAGGCGCGGACGTTGGCGCCCATGTCATGTAGCGCGATGATCAGCGGAATCGACGGGGCTTCGCGCATATCGTCGGTGTTCGGCTTGAAGGTCAGTCCGAGCACGGCCACGGTCTTGCCGCGCAGGCTCGTGCCGAGTGCGGCCACCACCTTGCGCGCCATGGCGCGCTTGCGGATTTCGTTGACCGAGGCCACGGTTTCGACGATGCGCAGCGGCGCCTCGTAATCCTGCCCGGTCTTGATCAGCGCCAACGTGTCCTTCGGAAAGCACGAGCCGCCATAGCCCGGACCGGCATGCAAAAACTTGCTACCGATCCGGTTGTCGAGCCCGATGCCGCGCGCGACCTCCTGCACATCGGCGCCGACCCGCTCGCACAGGTCCGCGATTTCGTTGATGAAGGTGATCTTGGTGGCGAGGAAGGCGTTGGCCGCATATTTGATCAGTTCCGCCGTGCGGCGTCCGGTGGTGACGATCGGCGAGCGGTTGAGATAGAGCGGACGATAGAGCTCGCCCATCATCTTCGACGCGCGTCCGTCCTCGGTGCCGACCACGATGCGGTCGGGATGCTTGAAGTCCTGGATCGCCGCGCCTTCGCGCAGGAACTCCGGATTGGAGACGACGGCGCATTCGGCGTCCGGCCGCGCCTCGCGGATGATGCGCTCGACCTCGTCGCCGGTGCCGACCGGGACGGTCGATTTGGTCACCACGACGGTGAAGCCGTCCAGCGCGGCGGCAATCTCTTTCGCCGCAGCGTAGACGTAGGAGAGATCGGCGTGGCCGTCGCCGCGGCGCGACGGCGTGCCAACCGCGATGAAGACCGCCTCGGCCGCGGCCACCGGCGCCGTCAACTCGGTCGAAAAGCTCAACCGCCCGGCTTTAACGTTTGCGGCGACCAGATCGTCGAGGCCGGGCTCGTAGATCGGCATCTCGCCCCGATGCAGCGCCGCGATCTTGCCGGCGTCCTTGTCGACGCAGACGACGTGGTGGCCGAAATCGGCAAAGCAGGCCCCGGAAACGAGGCCGACATAGCCGGTGCCGATCATCGCGACGCGCATGAGGTGCAAAACATGGTTAACGATCCGGCCCCTGCGGCCGGATGGCGGGTCTTAGCAGAGGCCAGCCATGCTGACGAGACTTTGAGGCCGAGTTTCGTCGCTGCCGTAAACGCCCCCTGAAACCACGCCCGGATGACAATGCCGCGACACGGAGAGGTTTATGAACACGTCGCAGACCAGCCGCATCGATTGGGTCGATTACGCCAAGGGCTTCTGCATCATCATGGTGGTGATGATGCACTCGACGCTCGGCGTCGAGCAGGCGGCCGGCCAAGGAGGCTGGATGCACGTCGCGGTCGCCTTCGCGCGGCCGTTCCGCATGCCCGATTTCTTCCTGATCTCCGGCCTGTTCCTGGCGCGCGTCGTCGACCGCGACTGGCGCGAATATCTCGACAAGAAGGTCATCCACTTCGCCTACTTCTACGTGCTGTGGGTGACGATCCAGTTCGCCTTCAAGGCGCCGATGTTTGCCGCCGGCATCGGCTGGCGCGGCGCCGGCCTCGCCTATCTCGAAGCCTTCATCGAGCCGTTCGGGACGCTCTGGTTCATCTATCTGCTGCCGATCTTCTTCGTCATCGTGAAAGCCACGCGCGGGCTGCCGTGGCTGGCGATCTGGCTCGTCGGCGCCGCGCTCGAGATCGTCCACCTCAACACCGGCTGGACCGTGATCGACGAGTTCGCGCACCGCTTCGTCTATTTCTACACGGGCTATGTCTTTGCCCCGCACATCTTCGCGCTCGCCGCCCGCGTGCAGCGCCTGCCGAAGGAGGCGCTAATTGGGCTATCGGTCTGGGTAGTCGTCAACGGCGCGCTCGTGCTGAGCGGCTATGCCGACCGGCCGTTCGTCTCGCTCCCCTTGGGGTTCGTCGGCGCCGGCGCAGTGGTCGTGGTCGCGGCGCTGATGGCCCGGAGCGACGTGTTCCAGCCGCTGCGCTATTGCGGCCAAAAATCGATCGTCGTCTATCTTGCCTTCTTCCTGCCAATGGCGGCGACCCGCATCGCGCTGCTCAAGACCGGGATCATCGCCGACCTCGGCACCATCTCGCTCCTGGTCACGGCGGCAGGTGTCGCAGGGGCGCTCGCCTGGTACCGGGCGGTACGCCGCTCCACTTCCTGTTCGAGCGACCGGCCTGGGCGCAGCTTGGGCCCAAGCGGATTGCGGCGATGCAGCCGGCGGAATGATTCACAGCGCCCGCGGCGCGCATTGATTCACGGCGGCTGACGGCCCACATTCGGGCCATGCCAGCCAAATCCAAGACTCCTGCTGCCAAATCCAAGGCCGCAAAGCCCGCAGCCGCCAAGGCCGCGGCCACCAAAGCCTCTCCCGTCGTCGGTTCCCTCAAAAAGGGCGACCACGTCTTCCTGGTCGACGGCTCGGGCTACATCTTCCGCGCCTACCACGCGCTGCCGCCGCTGACCCGCAAGTCGGACGGATTGCAGATCAACGCCGTGCTGGGCTTCTGCAACATGCTGTGGAAGCTCTTGAACGACATGAAGCCGGAAGAGCGGCCGACGCACCTCGCCGTGGTGTTCGACAAGTCGGAAAAAACCTTCCGCACGGATTTCTATCCCGAATACAAGGCGCAGCGCCCGGACGTGCCGTCAGACCTCATCCCGCAGTTCCCACTGATCCGCGAGGCGGTGCGCGCTTTCGACATTCCCTGCCTAGAGCAGGCGGGCTTCGAGGCCGACGACATCATCGCGACTTACGCGCGGCTCGCCTGCGAGGCGGACGCCACGGCCACCATCGTCTCGTCGGACAAGGACCTGATGCAGCTCGTAAACGACTGCGTCACCATGTATGACACGATGAAAGATAAGCGCATCGGCCGCGCCGAGGTGATCGAGAAATTCGGAGTGGGACCGGAGAAGGTCATCGAGGTCCAGGCGCTGATCGGCGACACGAGCGATAACGTGCCAGGTGTGCCCGGCATCGGCGTCAAGACCGCCGCCCAGCTCATCACCGAATACGGCGATCTGGAATCGTTGCTGGCCCGCGCAAGCGAGATTAAGCAGGACAAGCGACGGCAGACGCTGATCGACAATGCGGAGGTGGCGCGTATCTCCAAGCGTCTCGTCACGCTCGACCAAAATGTCAATCTCGAGGTGCCGGTTGAAGACCTCGCGGTGCACGAGCCGGATTACAAAAAGCTCATCGCATTCCTCAAGGCCATGGAATTCAGCACGCTGACGCGCCGCGTCGCGGAGAAGGGCAGCATCGAAGCAAACGAGATCGAGGCGGACGGCAAGCTGTCGTCGGTCAAGGCTTCCGCCACTCCTACCGCCGCCTCCACGCCGCCGCCGAGCGGCAAGGCTCCGATCCCTTACGGCAAGAGCGGCGATCTGTTCGCGCCGCCGCCGCAACCCCGCGCCAAGGCCGAGGAGCGCACAGACCTCTCGCCGGCCGCCCTGGCCGCGTCCTATTTGGCCGCCGCGAAAGCCGGCAAGTTCGACCGCGGCAAATACGAAACCGTGCGCACCCTCGACCGCCTGAATGCCTGGCTGCTGCGGGCCAAGGATATCGGCGTCGTGGCGCTGGACACGAAGACGACGAGCGCCGATCCGATGACGGCGGTGCTGTGCGGTTTCTCGCTGGCCATCGGCGACAACGAGGCGTGCTACGTGCCGATCGGTCACCGCGACGGCGACACCCAGGGCGGCAGCGACCTGTTTGCGCCGGAGGCAAAGCTTCGCCCGGATCAGATTCCGGAAAAGGCGGCGCTTGCTGCGCTTCAATCGGTGCTGGAAGACTCGAGCGTGCTCAAGGTCGGCCAGGACCTGAAATATCACTGGCAGATCTTCGCCCGTCGCGGCATCGAGATTCATCCGTTCGACGACACCATGTTGATGTCCTACGTTCTCGACGCCGGCCGTGGCAAACACGACGTGGACGACCTTGCCGAAGCGTGGCTCGGCCATCAGTCAATCCGCGCCGAGCAGATCACCGGCACCGGCAAGGCGCAGGTGCCCTTCGATCGCGTGATGATCGAGAAGGCCAGCGAGCACGCCGCCGAAGCCGCGGACCTCACGCTGCGGCTGTGGAAAGTGCTCAAGGCGCGGCTCGCCGCCGAACATGTGTCCACGGTCTATGCCACGCTGGAGCAGCCGCTCATTCCGGTCCTGGGACGCATGGAGCGCCGCGGCATCTCGATCGACCGGCAGGTGCTGTCGCGGCTCTCGGGCGAGTTCGGCCAGAAGCAGGCAGGACTGGAGGACGAGATCAGCAAACTCGCCGGGGAGCCACTCAATCCGGGCAGTCCGAAGCAACTCGGCGATATCCTGTTTGGCAAGATGAAGCTCGAAGGCGGCACCAAGACCAAGACCGGGCAATGGGCCACCGGCGCGCGCGCGCTGGAGGAATTGGCCGAGCAGGGCCACGAGCTGCCGCGAAAAATTCTCGACTGGCGGCAGGTGTCGAAGCTTCGCTCGACCTACACCGAAGCGCTGCCGGGCTACGTCAATGCCGAGACCCACCGCGTCCACACCAGCTACGCGCTGGCGGCGACCACGACCGGCCGGCTGTCGTCATCAGAGCCGAACCTGCAGAACATTCCGGTTCGCACCGAAGAGGGCCGCAAGATTCGCCGCGCCTTCATCGCCGAGCCGGGCACCAAGCTCGTCTCCGCCGACTATTCGCAGATCGAGTTGCGGCTGCTCGCCGAAGTGGCCGAAGTGCCCGCACTACGCAAAGCCTTCCGCGACGGCCTCGACATTCACGCGATGACGGCGTCGGAAATGTTCGGCGTGCCAGTGAAAGATATGCCGGGCGAAATCCGTCGCCGCGCCAAGGCGATCAACTTCGGCATCATCTACGGTATCTCGGCATTCGGCCTAGCCAACCAGCTCGCGATCCCGCGCGAGGAGGCTGGCGCCTACATCAAGAAATACTTCGAACGCTTTCCTGGCATCCGCGATTACATGGAAGAGACCAAGGCCTTCGCCAAGAAGAACGGCTATGTGCTCACCTTGTTCGGGCGCAAGTGCCACTACCCGGACATCACTGCCGGCAATCCATCGCTGCGCGCCTTCAACGAGCGCGCCGCGATCAACGCGCGGCTGCAAGGCAGCGCCGCCGACATCATCCGCCGGGCCATGATCCGCATCGAGCCGGCGCTGACCACGGCGAAGCTCAACGCCAGGATGCTGCTCCAGGTGCACGACGAATTGATCTTCGAGGTGCCCGAGGGCGAGGTCGAGAAGACCCTGCCGATCGTCAAGCGGGTGATGGAGCAGGCGCCGATGCCTGCGCTGTCCCTGTCGGTGCCGTTGCAGGTCGACGCCCGCGCTGCGCACAACTGGGACGAGGCGCATTAAGCAGCGTACGGCGCGCCACGCCTCTACCTCACCGCCACCACGGCGATAGCTTCGATCTCCAAAAGCGCGTCCGGCCGCGCGAGCTTCGGTATCTCGATCGTGGTGCTCGCGGGCGGCGTGCCGGTGATGTACTTGTTGCGCACGTCTCGGAACTGCGGCAGGTGCGAGATGTTCGACAGGTAGTTATTGAGCTTGACCACGTGCTCGAAGCCCGCGCCTACCGAGGCCAGCGCGATTTTCAAATTCTCGAAGCATTGCGTCGCCTGCGCGGTGAAATCGCCGGGCTCGCCTGCCCGCTTGCCGGCGCGTCGTAGCCAAGCTGTCCGGCGATTGATGGTGCGGCCGGGGCCAGTCATTTCAACGACATGCGTATACCCGGCGGGCTTGGCGATCCCATCTGGATTGAAGACTTCAGGTTCGACGGGCACCCTGCGCCGATGCGTGCGGCGCGCCGCCAGCGGTCGCAGCCACCACGCCGGCGCCCATCAGCATCCGGCGGCGGGACAGAAGGTTGGTGATTGACGATAGCGACAGCGACTTGTGCAGCAATTCCATGAGGCGCTCCCCTTAAATATGGCGCGCGCGGCCGCGCGGCTTCACAAGCCTGACGGAAAGCCGGGCGCAATGGGGGCGTCAGATCAAAGTTTTTGCGCGAGAGCTTTGCGAAATTTTCGGTCGCGCTTGAGATACCACTCGCGGCTCATCGCCTGCCGCCGGGTTCGCAGCCGCTCGATGTGCAGCAGCACCCAGGCGCGCCCGCGCGTGGTGCGCGCGCCGACACCGGAGTTGTGCTGGAGCAACCGCCGATCGACGTCCGTGGTCCATCCGACGTAGGTCAGATGGCGATCTTTGCCGCGGCAGCCGAGGACATAGACGAAGCTAGACATCCGCCGATTGTGCGTGATTCGCGTGAACGCGTCGCTAACGGCGCCGTTTTTTTCGCGCGGTCTTCTTCGCGGTGCCGCGCTTTGCCGCAGCCTTTGCCCGGTCCGGGATCACCGCCACCGCCTCGATCTCGAACAGCGCTCCATCGCGCGCCAGACGGCCGACCTGGATCGCGGTCGAGGCCGGCGGCGCCTTGGTGTTCACGAAGGCATCGCGCACCTCAAAGAACACCGGCAGGTGCGACATATCGACAAAGAAATTGGTGACCTTCACCACGTGCTCGAAGCCAGCGCCGACCGAGGCAAGCCCGGCCTTGAGATTTTCGAAGCATTGCGTCGCCTGGGCACGGAAATCGCCGGGCGCACCGGCGAACGCGCCGCCGGGCGTCATGCCGAGCTGGCCCGACAGATAAACGGTGCGGCCCGGCCCGGTGGTCTCAACCACTTGGGTGTAGCCGCGCGGCGCCGGCATGGTCTTCGGATTGGCGAAGCAATTGCTCACGTGTCTCTCCTGTTTGGATACAAGTCGTGGAACGCCATGATAGCTCGTCCGCACAACGGGTCGCATTGACATCTCTTTCGGCCGGATGCGATTTGGGTGTTACACCTCGATCAGTTGAATTGTTCGCCTGCCAGCTCTTATTGAGGCCGCCGTGATTGAACCCATCCTGGTTTTGGGAATACCGTCGACTTCATCTTGTTTGGCATCACGCTGCTGGGCGTTGCATTATTCCACCGTTACACGCTTCCTGTGGCACTGGCCGGGCTTGCGGCTATCACCGCATACAAATTGGCCTTCACCGGGCTTTAAGTATCGGGTCGGCTTCGCCGGCCTCGGCCAGCACATGCAGCATGAATGGGTCATCCTGGCCAACTTGTTCCTGCTGTTGATGGGATTCGCGCTTTTCTCGAGACACTTCGAGAAAAGCGGCGTCCCCGACGAAATGCCCGCTCTGCTGCCCGACGATTGGAAAGGCGGCGTGACGCTGCTTGTCATGATGTTCGTGCTGTCGAGCCTTCCTCGATAACATCGCAGCTGCGCTGATCGGAGGAACGGCCGCGCGCCACGTCTTCGGTGGCAAGGTCCACATCGGTTACCTTGCCGCTATCGTGGCGGCTTCAAACGCCGGCGGCCCGGGCAGCGTTGTCGGCGACACGACGACCACCATGATGTGGATCGAAGGTGTCAGTCCGCTCAGCGTGTTGACGGCTTACGTTGCAGCGGAGCCGCGACTGCTCATCTTCGCCGTACCGGCGGCAATGCAGCAGCAACGGTTTTCGCCAGTTCTGAAAAAGGCGCCGACGGGGAACTGAGGATTGACTGGACCCGCGTCGGCATCGTTGCGGCGATCCTTATTGTGGCAGTTGCTTGCCAACGTATCGCGAACTTCAAGTTTCCTGCGTTGCTCGATGCGGTTCCCGTTCTCGGCCTCGCGGTCTGGGCTGTCATCCTCGCTACCGTCCCAATGCGACGTCCGGATTGGAAGGTGATGCCGGAGACATTTAAGGGAACGATCTTTTTGATGGCGCTCGTCACCGCAGCCTCGATGATGCCAGTCGAGCGGCTGCCGACCGCTGGATGGCAGACAGCGTTCGGCCTTGGTTTTGTGTCCGCGGTTTTTGACAATATCCCGCTGACGGCGCTCGCATTGAAGCAGGGCGGTTACGATTGGGGCTTTCTCGCTTATGCGGTCGGCTTCGGCGGATCGATGATCTGGTTCGGTTCGTCGGCGGGTGTGGCGTTGGCTAACATGTATCCGGAGGCGAGGTCGGTCGGGCTCTGGCTTCGCCACGGCTGGTATGTCGCCATCGCTTATGTCGTCGGATTCATCGTCATGTTCGCTCTGATCGGTTGGCATCCCGATCCGATGTTCAAATGATCCACCCTTGCTGGGGCTGATCCACCCTTGCTGGGGCGCAGATTGGGCCTCCTGGAAGGTCATAAGACGTAAGTATTTGCAATATAAAGCCAAAATTGGCCCACCCGCGCTCACGTTGCATTTTGCCCCTGCCGTCTAGATTGGCCGAATTGAACCCATCCGGTCGCGAAGCGTTGATAGGCACGCCGCCGCGAGAGCTTGTTCCGGGCGTAGGGAGACGACCGTGGCTATCGCCGATCGCAGTTCGACCCGTCGCATGGGCGTTCTGCTCATTGCATTCATGCTTTGCACTGCAGGCTCGGTACAGACGGCCGCCGCGCAAGGGCTGTTCGACGCGCTGTTCGGCGGCTTCCAGCGGCGAGCGCCGCGGCAGCTTCCGCCGGAGACCAGTTCGTACGCCGATCCCGTGTTCGGTGAATCGCGCCGGCCGAGCGCCGATTCAGGCTTCGGCCATGGCACCGTCTATTGCGTGCGAACTTGCGACGGCCGTTACTTCCCCCTGCAACGCCATGCCGGCGCATCGCCGGCCGATCTATGCCGCTCGTTCTGTCCAACGGCCAAGACGATGGTGTTCTCCGGCAGCAGGATCGACACCGCCGTCGCGCAGAACGGCACGCGCTACGCCGATCTCGACAAAGCATTCGGCTACCGCGACAAGGTAACCGACACTTGCTCGTGCAACGGCAAGGACGGACTCGGACTCGCGCGCGTCGAGACCTCCGGCGATCCGACGCTGCGGCCGGGCGATATCGTTGCGACCGACGACGGCCTCGCCACTTTCCAGGGCAAGAGCCGCAACGCGGAATTCACGCCGATCAACTCGTCATCGAGCGAATGGGCGCGCCGCCTGGCCGAGGTGAAGGTGCGGCCGGCACCGCCGAGCGAGAAGATCGAGCCTGTGGCAAACGACGACAACAAGCCTGTCCGCCGCAGCCGCACGCAGGCGGCAAGATAGCCAAACTTCTAGCCTTCCAACTTCGCCACCACCTCGTCGGCCAGCGAGAGCGACGAGGTTAAGCCCGGCGATTCAATCCCGAACAAATGTGTGAGGCCGGGCAGCCCGTGCTGCGCCGGTGCTTCAATCATGAAGTCCGCGGCGGGCTCGCCCGGGCCGGTCAGCTTCGGGCGGATGCCGGCATAGTCGGCCTGCAATGAATTGTCCGGCAGGCCCGGCCAATAGCGCCGGATGCTGGCGTAGAACGACTGCGCCCGTTCCGGATTGACGTTGTAGTTTTCCTCATCGATCCATTCGACGTCGGGGCCGAACCGCATGCGTCCGGCGAGATCAAGCGTCACGTGGGTGCCGAGGCCGCCGTCGATACGCGGCGCAGGATAAATCAGCCGCGAGAACGCCGGCCGGCCGCCATAGCCGAAATAGTTGCCGCGTGCGAGCACGAGCCGCGGCACGCGCTCTTTCGGATAATCCTCGGTGTGCCGCGCCAGTGCTTGCGCCCCTAGCCCCGCAGAATTCACCACTGCATCGACCGCAAGTTCGCCTCTCTCGCTTCCTGAAAAGCGCACCACCCACCCGGCCTGGGTGTGGATCAGGCGCTCGACCTTGGTGTTGAAGGCGATGGCGCCGCCGCGATCCTCCAAGTCGCCCTGGAGTGCGCGCATGAACGAATGACTGTCAACGATGCCGGTTTCCGGCGAATGCAGCGCCGCGACGCAGGCAAGCTGAGGCTCCATCGCGCGCGCGGCCACGCCGTCGATCAGCCGGAAGCCCTCGACGCCGTTGGCCTGCCCTTGCTTGAGGATTGCCTCCATCTTCGCCACTTCGGCGTCCTCGGTGGCGACGATCAGCTTGCCGCACTTTCGGTGCGGCACGCCGTGGGAGGAACAGAACTCGTACATCAGGCGGCGGCCGCGCGGGCAGTGATGGGCGCGGAGCGATCCGGTCGGATAATACATGCCGCCGTGAATCACCTCGCTGTTGCGCGAGGACACACCGTTACCGATACCTTTCGTCGCCTCGGCGACAATGACCTCATGGCCCTTGAGCGCCGCCGCACGCGCGACCGCAAGCCCCACCACACCGGCGCCGACGACCAGGACTTGCATCAGTGCGCGTGCTCGCTGTGCGAATGCTCGCTATCCATGTGCGCCAGCACACCCGGCAAATAGCGTTCGCCTGCCACCGCCTGCGAGGGAATGGCCTTGTCGATCCGCGCGATGTCGTCGGTCGACAAAGCGACATCGAGCGCACCCAAGCCCTCCTTGAGCTGATCGCGCCGCCGCGCACCGATCAGCGGCATCACATCAGTCCCGCACGAGGCGGCCCAGGCGATGGCGAGCTGCGCTGTCGTGCAGCCTTTCTGTTTGGCGATGGCTTGCAGCGCGCCAACCAGGGCAAGGTTCTTGTCGAAATTCTCCTTAGCGAAGCGTGGCTGCCGGCTGCGGATCTCGCCCACGCTCTGCGACGCGCGAGCGGTGTCGCTGATCAGCCCACGCCCCAGCACGCCATAGGCGACGAGAGCGATGCCGAGTTCGCGGAGTACCGGAAGAATTTCCGTCTCGACGCCTCGGCTCATCAGCGAATACTCGATCTGGAGGGCGGCGATCGGATGCACCGTTTGGGCGCGCCGGATGGTCTTGGCGCCGACCTCGGACAGACCGATATGCCGAACAAAGCCTGCCTTCACCATGTCAGCGATCGCGCCGACCGTATCCTCGATCGGCACGTTGGGATCAAGCCGCGCCGGCTGATAGAGATCGACATAGTCAGTGCCCAGGCGCTTGAGCGAATAGGCAAGAAAATTCTTCACCGAGTTTGGGCGGCCGTCGTCGCCGAGAAATTTTCCATCGGCCGAACGCTGCGCGCCGAACTTGATCGCGACGAAGGCGTGGTCGCGCCGGCCGCCCTTGAGCGCGTCGCGAAGCAGCAGTTCGGTGTGGCCGTGGCCGTAGAAATCGCCGGCGTCGAGAAACGTCACGCCCGCGTCGAGGGCGGCGTGCACGGTCGCAATGCTCTCGGCGTCATCCGCCGAGCCATAACCGCCGGCCATGCCCATGCATCCGAGGCCGACCGCCGAGACCTCCGGGCCGTTGCGGCCGAGGCGTATCTTGCGCACGCGCGTCTCCTTCCGTTGCGGCCAAATCCTTAACGCCGAGTGTCACCGGATGAACGCCCGGTTAACGGTCTCCACGCAAATTCACCACAGATCTGTGCCACGATACGACGGGCGAAGGAACCAATCCTTTGTTTGCGCATTCCACTTGCGGGGGCGTGGGAGTTCAAGGCGATGTTGCGGTTTGGCGTCGGTATGGTTGCGAGCGTTCTGGCTGTCGCAATGACGGCTGCACCCCTTGTTGCAACACCCGCACAAGCCGACCCTAAAGGCGCCAAGCCCGCTGCCGCAGCCGCCCGGCCCGCGCCGGCTCCTCGCGCGCCACCCGCTGCCGCACGCTCGGCGCCGGCCATTGCTCGCGCCGCACCGGCGGCACGTCCCGCTCCGGCCATTGCCCGGCCGGCCCCGCCGCGCATCGCACCTCGGATCGCCGCGCCGTCTCGGCCGTCGCCGCGCATCGCTGCTCCTGCCCCGCGTTCGGCTCCGGCCATCCATCGCGCCGCGCCGGCGTCGCGGGCCGCAGCCCGCATCGAACGGCGTCAGCAGGCCGTCCAGCAGCGTCAGCAATCGATTCAACAGCGACAGCAGAGTGTGCGGTCGCAGACCGCCGCACCTGCCACCGCGGCCAGCATGCAGAACCCGCGTCTGCAACAATTGCAATCGAGGAGCCGGCTGAGCCGCTCCGAACGGCGCGAGTTGCGCACGCTCCAGCGCGCCGAGCGACAGAACGCGCAGCAGAACCTCCAGCCGCAGAATGCGCAAACCGTTCAGCAGAATAGGCTACAGCAATTGCAGTCGAAGAACAGGCTGAGCCGTGCCGAGCGTCGCGAGTTGCGCCAGCTCCAGCACGACGAGCGGCAGAATGCTCGTCAGCAACAGCAGCAGCAGCAGAACCAGCCGGCGGCAGCCACGGTGCAGGACCAGCAGCCCCGCGCGCTCCGCACCCGGGCGGTGTCGGCGCAGCAAGCCGCGCAGGGACGATTTGCATCCGGTCTACGCGCTTACGCGGCAAACGCGAATGCACGGTTCGCCGGGCGCCGCGCGGCAAGGCTTTCCTCGCGCACCGCATGGCAGCTTGGGCTGTTGGCGCCGCACGTTCCGTGGCGTGGCCCGGTCTATTGGCCCTACGCCTACAACGACGTGTTCTATTACACGTTCTGGCCCGAGGCGTATGACCCGGGCTACTGGGCCTATGCCTACGACGACTTCTTCGACGGCATGTTCTTCCCCGATGGTGCGCCTTACGCCGAATATGCCGCGGAAGGCCCTTACGCCGGACCGGACGGCCGTACCACCACCGGCTCTGCGCCGAGCCGCGCCGCAACGCCGGGCCGCATCACCCAGGCCACGCGCGATTTCTGCGCGGAACAAACCAAGGGTGTCACGGCGTGGCCGCTCGAACAGATCGCGGAGGCGGTGCAGCCGACGGAGGACCAGAAAGGACTGCTCGAAAATTTGCGCCAGGCATCCGAGGAGGCCGCGGCGCGTTTCAAGGAGGCTTGCCCGAATCCGTGCCGATGACGCCGACCGGGCGCTTACAGGCCATGATCCAGCGGCTGCAGGCGACCGACGAGGCGATCAAGACCGTGAAGCCCGCGCTCGAAGCGTTCTATCATTCGCTGAGCAACGAGCAGAAGGCGCGCTTCAACGAGATCGGCCCGCATGTCGGCCAGCAGCGGCAACAGCGCGCGGCTTCCAACAGCACGCAGGCTGCGCAGGCCAATTGCAGCGGCGAAAAAGCCGGCCTCTCCAACCTCCCGATCAATCGCATCGAAGAGACCGTGCGACCGACCGACGCGCAAGGCGCGGCGTTGGACAAGCTCGACGAGGCGATGCAGAAGGCCATCGCGATCCTACGCGAGGCTTGTCCGAATACGATCCCGCAAACGCCGGTCGGGCGGCTTGACGTGATGCAGAAGCGCGTCGAGGCGTTGATCGAAGCGGCCAACGCCGTCGGCCCCGCGCTCGAGGAGTTCTACACTTCCCTGAACGATGAGCAGAAGGCCAAGCTCAACCGGCTCGGCCGCGACACCGCGCAAGGCGGCTGAGGCCCGATCGTGGCTAGCGGGGGGCGCTTTTCATCGCAGTGTGGTTTTTAGCGCATTGAGGCTTCCCGCCGGGCAATGCTACGTTTCCGACCGATGGTTTAGTGTGCGTATTGGGTCCGCGCCGATGTGGCGAGAGTATTTTGGCTTTGCCGGTACCGCAGTTGCGGTCATCAACGGCATAATCGCCATGGTCGTCGCACTGATGCCGGTCCGGCGGTCGGTGCTCAAGCTGCGGCTCGGCGTTGTCGCGATCGCGCTGGCCGTGCTCGCCATCGGCGCGGCGTCATATGCAAAATACCGGACCTTTATCCAGGTCGAGAGGCAGCAAGCCGAGCGAAGCGATGCGCGCACGCAGCTCTCGGCTTTCCTGACGGAAGGGCGTGAGTTGCTCGGTCAGATCAGGGATGCCAAGCGTGCATTGCCGACGACAGCGGCGGACGAATGGGCGCTGCGGACGGAAACCTATCTGCGCGACAAGCTGGGCGAGCAGTACATCGAACGATTCCGCAAGGATGCGGACGAATTATACGGCTACGACGCGGCCGTTGCCGCGCCCCGGATGGCCTATTGGCGCGCGGTGCGAAATCGCGTCGTCAATCTGGAAATGATCGGCGCGCAATTCCTCGGCCAGCCGTGACTACTCCGCGGCGAGCCGCACCTCAGGCGCGGCGGCGCGGACTTCGGCATCGACGGTCTGCTCGTATTTGGTGAAGTTCTTCTGGAACATGCCGACAAGCTTGCGCGCGGTCTCATCGAACGCGGCTTTGTCCTTCCAGGTCTTCATCGGATAGAGCAGATGCGGCTCGATGCCCGGCACCGAAGTCGGAACCGCGAAACCGAAATAAGGATCGGTGCGATAGTTCGCATTCTTGAGCGAACCATCGAGCGCGCCGGTGACTAGCGCACGGGTGACCTTGATCGGCATGCGGCGGCCGACGCCGTAGATGCCGCCGGTCCAGCCGGAATTGACCAGCCAGCAGTCGACGTTGTTCTTGGAAATGTAGCTGCGCAAGAGCTTGCCGTAATCCGCCGGCGGACGCGGCAGGAACGGCGCGCCGAAGCAGGTGGAGAATTCCGGCTCGACGCCGACTAGGCCCTTCTCGGTGCCGGCGACCTTGGCGGTGTAACCGGACAGGAAGTGATACATCGCCTGCGCCGGGTTGAGCTTGGCGATCGGCGGCATCACGCCGAAAGCATCGGCGGTCAGGAAGATGATGTTCGTCGGATGACCGGCCATGCCCGATTTCGATGCATTCGGGATGAAGTGGAGTGGATAGGCCGAACGGGTGTTCTCGGTCTTCTTGTCGCTGTCGTAGTCCGGGATGCGGGTTTCCGGATCGAACACCACGTTCTCCAGCACCGCGCCGAAGCGATTGGTGGCGTCCCAGATTTCCGGCTCCGCCTCGGCCGAGAGCTTGATGGTCTTGGCGTAGCAGCCGCCTTCGAAGTTGAAGATGCCCTGCGGCGACCAGCCGGTCTCGTCGTCGCCGATCAGGGTGCGGTTCGGATCGGCTGAGAGTGTCGTCTTGCCGGTGCCCGAGAGCCCGAAGAACAGCGCGCTGTCGCCATTCTTGCCGACATTCGCCGAGCAGTGCATCGGCATTACGCCCTGCGCCGGCAGATAGAAGTTCAGCGTGGTGAACACCGACTTCTTCATTTCGCCCGCGTAGGACGAGCCGCAGATCAGCACAATCTTGCGGGTGAAATCGATCGCGACTTGCGTGTCCGAACCCTCGCGGCCGCCGTGGCGCTTGGCGTCGGGCTTGAACGACGGCATGTCGATGATGGTCATGTCGGGCACGTAGCTCGCAAGCTCGGCGCGCTCCGGACGGATCAGCAGTTGCCGGATGAACAGCGAGTGCCACGCGAGCTCGGTGTAGACGCGCGCCTTGATGCGGTACTTGGGGTCCGCGCCGCCATAGAGGTCCTGCGCGAACAGGGTCTTGCCTTTCGCGTACGCCAGGAAGTCCTGGTACATGGTTTCGAACTGCGCTTCGGTCTGCTTGCGATTGCCGTCCCACCAGACGGTGTTTTCCGTCAGCGCATCGACAACCGTATGCTTGTCCTTGGGCGAGCGGCCGGTGTGATGTCCGGTCTCGGCGCAAAGCGCGCCGCCGGCGACGATCGTGGCCTCGCCGTTGCGGATCGCGTGCTCATAGAGCGGCGCTTCTGTCAGGTTCCAGTGAACCCCAGCGAGATCCTTGAGGCCAAACGTGTCGGCGCCGCAAGCGGCGTTGCGCAGACCGGTTTCTTTCACGGACATTCCTCCTCACGCCTCCAGCCGATACTTGGCCGGAACTCCCTGGATCGGCCGTTTTTGAGCGGCCTTGAAGGACGTTATACCCCTCATCCCGAATGGGCGCGACTTTTAGTCATGATCGCGCCGCCTGCCAAGACCAATCCGCCACAGGCGGCGCGTCCGGTTTGCGCATAACTCAAGCCGGCGGTGGGTAACCTTACCGGCGGCCCGCGTGCGTTGCAGCAAGCCCGACGGAACTTCCAGCTAGTCGACCAAGCCCTTAGAGACCAGCCATTTCTGGATGACCTCGGCGACCTCCATGTTGTTCTTGTTTTGCATCAGCATGTGGCCGTTGCCCTTGATGCCGATCTCTGGGAGGTTGATCCAGTCGACCGTGCCGCCGGCTGCCTTGATGGCGTTGCCATATTCCTGTCGATCTTCTTGAACCCCGCCCAGCGCGGATGCTGGTCGACGTAGTCGCCGAACAGCATCAGCACCGGGATATCCTTCAGCTTCGGCGCATTGGCGATAATCCCCGCCGTTGCCGACTGCACGATGGCCTTGATCTTGTCGGGCCGTTGCTCGGCAACCTTGAAACCGAACGCCCCGCCCTGGCTGTGCAGCAGCAGCACGCAGGGGCAGACCTTGTCGACGCATTCGAGATACGCGGCAATGATCGCATTGTCGGTTGAGAGCCACCGTGGCACCGACTGCTTCATGTAGTTCGCATACGCCTCGACCGGGAACTGGCTGCCCGGCATCACCTTCTGCTTGGCCGGATCGGCGTTCCACGAGCCTTCGCCATCGCCGATGCGGAAGCGCTCGAACGGATCCTGATAGGTGAGGAAGGTCGGCTCCGACGGCCACACTTCGGGCGACGCAAAGCCCGAGCGGCCGCGCTCGACCGCGTCGGACACGTAGGTGTCCCAGCCCTTACGGATGAAGGAGTTCACCCAGCCTTCGCGGCCATCCGGCGTGCTTTCGTAGGTGACGCCAGTCAATCCGCCACCGTGCCACATCAAGAGCGGCACCTTGCCCTTCTTGTTCTTCGGCAGGAAATATTGCGCGTACATCTGCTCGACCATGTACTGGCCGTTCGGATCGAGCTTGGTCTGCGGCCCGCCGGGCTGGCGCACAATCATGCGCACCTCTTTGCCTTTGACCTCGACGACCCGGCCGCCAACATGGAACGAGCCCATGCCGCGCAGCACGATGTCTTCGGCCGCCGCCGTGCCCAAACCCGCCGTACCAGGGCAAACCGCAGCCAATCCGGCGCCCATCAAAATTTGACGCATCGCTGTCCTCCCTGTCCTTCGGCGCGGGGCTAGTCGCTCAGCCCTTTTTTCACCAGCCAGTTCTGAATCAACTCAGCGATTTGATCGCTGTTCTTGTCCATCATCATCATATGCGAATTGCCCTTGATGCCGGCGTCGGGCAGATCGACAAGATCGAGGTTGCCGCCCGCCGCCTTGAAGGCTTCTGCGTAGCTCACGCTGTTCTGCCGGATATTCTTCCAGCGCGGATGCTCCTTGGCGTTGTCGCCGATCACGACGAGGATCGGCGTACCCTTCACCGATGCGGCCTTGTTCTTGTCGCCGCCGAGCGTCGGCTCGACCGCCACCAATGCCTTCACCTTGTCGGGCCGCGCCTCCAGCACCTTGTAGCCGAACGTGCCGGACTGGCTGTGCACGAGCACAACGCAGGGGCAGATCTTGTCGACCAATTCGATATACGCCTTGACTATCTCCTCGTCGGTCGTGACCCAGCGCGGCACGCCCTGCTTCATGAACTGCGGATAGGCCTCGGCCGGAAACTGCATGCCTGGATACGAGACGCGCTTCGCCGGATCGTCATTCCATGAGCCGATCGGCCCCATGCGGAAGCGCTCCCAGGGATCGCCGAATGGCAACGCCATCGCCTCGCCCTTGAACGTGCTGGTCCAGCCGGAGCGGCCGCGCTCCATCGCATCGGACACGTAGGTGTCCCAGCCCCTGCGGATGAAGTAGTGCATCCAGCCGTCGCCGCCATCGGGCTTGGTTTCGTAGGTGACGCCGGACAGGCCGCCGCCGTGCCACAGCAATAGCGGCAGCTTTCCCTTCCTGTTCTGCGGCAGGAAGTACTGAACGTACATTTGCTCGACTTGATATTTGCCATTCGGGTCGACCTTCGCCGGCACGCCGCCCGGCGTGAACACGACCTCCTTCACCGGCTGGCCGGTGATCTCGATGATGCGCCCGCCGATGTGGAACGAACCCATGTCGCGCAACGCGATCGGTTCTTTCTTCGCCTGCGCAATTGCTGGCATGGCGGAGAGCGTGATCAGCAAGCCGGCGATGACCAGACGCATGGCAACCTCCCTTGATAGCTTTTGTTGAGAGGAGTCTGCCGCGACCGCCCAGCGTGCGTCCATCCTGTGGGCAGCGGTGGACAGCGACGTGCTACCGCCCCTTGAGGCCGGCGATGGCGACAAGGCTGCGCAGGAAGCCTTCGAAATTATTGGCGGTCCATTCGCGCTTGGGAGAATCGCTGACCAGGCTGAAGCTCTTGTCGGGCCCGATCACGCGCGCCTCGATCGAGAACGTCGTGGTGTTGTCCGTCCAGTCAACCTCGCGTCGCACCTCGAAAACCCGCACGCCTTCGATCGTTCGCTCTCTCGGATCGGCGACGCGCACGTTGCGCATGTTGCCAGTGCCCGAATAATGCTTAGCCAGACCCCGGTGATGATTCTCGAACTCAACCATAGTTAGCGCCGGCCGGTGCGGCTGCGGTTTGTAGCTGACCACGGAGCCTGTGGCGCAGATTTTGCTCACGCAACGGTAGTAGACGCTGCCGTCCTGGCGGGCTTCCGGCCGCCATCCCTCGATGGCGAGTGCAATTGTTTCCTGCGCCGACGCAGGCTCGCCGGCGCTGAACATCAGCGCCATCGCAAGCCATCCGAGCCGCCGCATCCGCATGATCGTGCCTTACGCCCTTGCCCGATCCGCCATCTGCTTGAGCACGGCACGGAGCACACCTGGCTGCGTCACGCGCTGTGGGAACGGCAGTCGTAGCCCAACGCGCCCGCTTTGCAGGTCGAGCCCTTCGGGATCGCAGCCGACGCAGCGCCAGTCGCCGTCGGGCGCGCCGAGCAGTTTGGTCGCGTAGAGCCGGCAGGTCTCGGCGTGATCGGCATTCATGTGCTCGATCACCTCCGGCTCTGCGCCAACCAGCGCCTCCGCGCCTGCGAGATCGGTCAGCAGGTCGGTAGGCTTGAGATCGACGATGCGGCCGAAGCCGGCCACGAGATGCGCGCCCTTCAGCTTGATCTCGTAGAATGCAAAGTCGCCGAATCCCGCGAACATCTCCGCTTCGGGCTGGTAGGCAAGATAGCGGCGGCGTGCGTCGGCGCTGTCGGTCTGGGCGGCAGTGCCCATCAGCATCACGCGCGCGCCTTGCAGCGGATCGCCCTCCTTGCGCTCGTCGAGCATCAGCGAAACGCGCGCGTCGGCGAGAACGTTCTTGGTGTGCAGCGCCAGCCGCGAGATCAGCAGCAGCGGCGAACCGTCGGTTGCAGTCGCAACGTTAACCAAAGAACAGTAGGGATCGCCTGATCCGGCCATCAGCGTCGCGAGCGCACCCGACCGCGCCTCGCGCATTAACTTCTTGGCGGACGTCTTGGGGTCGAAATCGGCTGTGGGCTGCATATATCCGCTACTCACTGGGCGCTCTCCACTCCATCCGGATCGCGTCTTAACTTCAAGTGCATGGGCTGACACGACATTCGCGGGCGCACGGAATATTTACCCACGAACCATGCCAACAGTTTGACGAATCACGTATTTGTCGAACGCCTGCCACATTTCGGACCAGCTTTCCGGGCTTCAAATTGGGTGGGATTGAACCGTGACGGGGATTAGGGCTCATGCCGACCATCGCTCTTGTCGACGACGACCGGAATATTCTGACCTCGGTCTCGATCGCGCTCGAAGCCGAGGGCTATCGGATCATGACCTACACCGACGGCGCCTCTGCACTCGAAGGTTTTAAGACCTCGCCGCCGGATCTGGCCATTCTCGACATCAAGATGCCCCGCATGGACGGGATGGAGCTCTTACGGCGGCTTCGCCAGAAGACCGACATGCCGGTGATCTTCCTTACCTCGAAGGATGAGGAGATCGACGAGCTGTTCGGCCTCAAAATGGGCGCCGACGATTTCATCCGCAAACCGTTCTCGCAGCGGCTGCTGGTCGAGCGCGTCAAATCGGTGCTGCGGCGTGCGATCCCGAAAGACCCGACCGCGGCACCGAAGCCCGACGACATCAAGGCGCTCGAGCGCGGCCAATTGCGCATGGACCCCGAGCGGCACACCTGCACCTGGAAGAACGAGCCGGTCACGCTCACGGTCACCGAATTCCTGATCCTGCAGGCGCTGGCCGCCCGCTCCGGCGTGGTGAAGAGCCGCAACGCGCTGATGGACGCCGCCTACGACGACCAGGTCTATGTCGATGACCGCACCATCGACAGCCACATCAAGCGTCTGCGCAAGAAGTTCAAATCCGTCGATGACGATTTCGACATGATCGAAACGCTGTACGGCGTCGGCTATCGCTTCAAGGAACTATAAGGTTCCAGGGTGTCGAGCGTGCCCAGGATAGTGTGCTAGAAGGGCACGCGAGGGGCATACGAGGCAGCGACCCCATTGCTCGATCGAACCGCCGAAACCAATCCGCAACCCACCGGGACACCAACTCCCGGCGAGGAGAAGCCTCGTCCTGGCGAGCCGGCGGCCTCGTTCTGGCGTAACCCGTTCGCCGGCCTGCCGCATCGGATCGCACAACTCCATAGCGAGAGCAGGCTTCTCGGCGGTGCGTGGCGCGCTTGGCAGTACTTCGTCAGCCAAAGCTTCTCGAGCCTGACCCGGCGCATCGTCTCGCTCAACGTCGCCGGTCTTGTCGCATTGGTCCTCGGTGTCCTCTACCTGTCGCAGTTCCGCGCCGGCCTGATCGACGCGCGGGTGGAAAGCCTCGTGGTGCAGGGCGAGATCATCGCCGGCGCCATCGCCGCCTCCGCCACAGCCGACAGCTACGGCACCTACATCGACCGCGACCGTCTGCTCGAATTGCAGCCGGGCGAGAACTACGGCGATGAGGGCGTCACTGGGCTCGAGTTCTCGATCAATCCGGAACGCGTGGCACCGGTGCTGCGCCGGCTGATCTCGCCGACCAAGACGCGCGCCCGCATCTACGATCGCGCCGGCTATCTCATCCTCGACAGCCGCAACCTCTACATTCCCGGCGAGGTGATGCGCCTCGACCTGCCGCCGCCGAACGAAAAAAAACCGAACATGTTCAAGCGAGCGTGGAATTCCGTTCGGCTTTGGCTCAGCCGCGGCGAACTTCCGCGCTACCACGAACTCGGTCCCGACGCCGGCAAGGACTATTCCGAGGTGGCGCAGGCGCTGTCCGGCGCCAAGAGCGCCTATATGGTGCGCGTCAACGACCGCGGCGAGGTCATCGTCTCGGTGGCCGTGCCGGTGCAGCGCTTCCGCGCGGTGCGTGGCGCGCTGCTGCTCTCGACCCAGGGCGGCGACATCAACCAGGCGGTCGAAGCCGAGCGCCTGCAGATCGTCAAGCTATTCCTCATCCTGCTGGGCGTCATGGTGGTGCTGTCGATCCTGCTCGCGCGAACCATCGCAGGCCCGGTCAAGCGCCTCGCCGATGGCGCCGAGCGGGTGCGGCACCGCATCCGCTCCCGCGTCGAAATCCCCGACCTCACCGCGCGGCGCGACGAGATCGGCGATCTTTCCGGCGCGATCCGCGACATGACCAATGCGCTTTACAGCCGGATCGAGGCGATCGAGCGGTTCGCCGCCGACGTCGCCCATGAGCTCAAGAACCCGCTGACGTCGCTGCGCTCGGCGGTGGAAACGATGCCGCTGGCGAAAACGAAAGAAAGCCAGCAGCGGCTGCTTGAGGTGATCCAGCACGACGTGAAACGGCTCGACCGCCTGATCTCGGACATCTCCGACGCCAGCCGGCTTGATGCTGAATTGCAGCGCGACGAGCGGGCCCCGGTCGATCTGACCAAGCTGCTCAACACCGTGATCTCCGTGCAAAATGAGATTCGCAAGACCGACGGCGCCAAGGTTTCCGTCACCTTCGAGGGCGGCGGTCCGATCGCCTTCGTGGTGCCCGGACACAATTCGCGGCTTGGCCAGGTCATCAACAACCTGATCGACAACGCACGCTCGTTCGCGCCGCACAACTCTACGGTGCGCGTGACCTGCCGCAGGCTGCGCGGCGAAGTCGAGATCGTGGTCGATGACGACGGTCCCGGCATCCGCCCGGAAGCCTTCGATAAGATTTTCGAGCGCTTCTACACCGACCGTCCGAACCACGGCTTCGGCCAGAACTCCGGGCTCGGGCTGTCGATCTCCAAACAGATCATCGAGGCCCACCAGGGCCGGCTGTGGGCCGAGAACCGCACCGCCGTCGCCGCCTCGCAGGATGACGAGCCAACGGTGCTGGGCGCTCGCTTCACCGTGCGGCTGCCGACGATGTGATGGCGTGATGGCGAGCCCGTCGATCCACGGCTCCGCGGTGCTGGTGGGCGCGCGCGCCGTGCTGATCCAGGGCCCCGCCGGTTCGGGCAAATCGCGGCTCGTGCTGGCGCTGCTTCATGCGGCCGGGCAAGGGCTGCTGCCGTTCGCGCGCCTCGTCGCCGACGACCGCGCCCATGTCGAGGCCGCGCACGGACGGCTACTGGTTCGCCCTGCCCCCGCGCTGGCCGGCCTGATCGAGGTGCGTGGCCTTGGCATCCGACAAATGCCTTACGAGCCGCTTGCTGCGGTCGGACTCCTGGTCGAACTCGGCCAATATGAGGCCGAACGTCTGCCTGCTCGCGATCGAACACAGGCTGTTCTGGCTGGAATTACCCTGCCGCGGCTTGCGGTCGCAGCCGGGGCGGACCCGCTCCCGCTGGTGTTGGCCCATCTGCAAACAGCGGCCAAACCGGCCTGATTGTCGCAGTGCGGCAGGGCTGGAAATCCCTGCAACCCCCCATATATTGGCACCTACGGCGTGCCACCGAAACCCGCGGCCGGGCCGTTTACTGCAATGCAGCAACCCACTACAATTGGGCTCCGAGGCCTTGAACTCGGGCTTTGGATCATGATGATTGCCGCCCGTTCGTGCGGCGCAACCGCGCCCGCCGGGATTTCCCGATGATTGGTCTTGTTCTCGTCACTCACGGGCGGCTCGCCGTCGAGTTCCGCGCTGCGCTGGAACACGTCGTCGGCCCGCAGAGCCAGATCGAAGCGGTCACCATCGGCCCCGACGACGACGTTGAGCAGCGCCGCAAGGACATCATCGAAGCGGTCAAACGCGTCGACAGCGGCGACGGCGTTGCCATACTCACGGACATGTTCGGCGGCACCCCTTCGAACCTGGCGATCTCCTGCATGGGCCGGCCCAATGTCGAGGTGCTTGCCGGAATCAACATGCCGATGCTGGTGAAGCTCGCCAAAATTCGCGACGAATGCCCGCTCGACGAAGCGGTCGCGGCGGCCCAGGCTGCCGGACGGAAATACGTCACCATCGCCAGCCGCGTGCTCGCGGGCAAATGAGCGGTGCCGAAGATCTCGACGGCGATCTGCCGGAGCGCCGCGAACCGTCCGACGCCATCGTTCGCGTCCTGACGATCGTCAACAAGAAAGGTCTCCACGCTCGCGCTTCGGCCAAGTTCTGCCAGGCCGTTGAGCGCTTCGATGCCACAGTCCGGGTTACACGCGGCAGCGAGACGGTCGGCGGCACCTCGATCATGGGCCTCATGATGCTGGGGGCTGCGACCGGCACGAACATCACGGTCGAAGCCACCGGCAAAGAGGCCACGGCGGTCGTCGATGCTCTCGACAAGCTCGTTTCAAGCGGGTTTGGCGAAGAGGATTGAGGCGCGTCCCAGGCCTCCGAAACCATATAAAGAGTTCTTTATATCCTCGTTGCGCGAGGCGTTTGGCCCTGCTATAGCCAGCCGCGAAGGCGCCAGCCCACAGCCGCGCGCCGATCCCTTTTCCAACCAGCAAGGACCGTCATGGCCGTCGCCAAAGAATACGTTGTGAAGGACATCGGGCTCGCCGAATGGGGCCGCAAAGAGCTGACCATCGCCGAGATCGAGATGCCCGGCCTGATTGCGACCCGCGAGGAGTACGGGCCGAAAAAGGCGCTGAAGGGCGCCCGCATCGCCGGCTCGCTGCATATGACGATCCAGACCGGCGTGCTGATCGAGACGCTGACCGCGCTCGGAGCGGACGTGCGCTGGGCCTCGTGCAACATCTATTCGACCCAGGATCACGCCGCTGCGGCGGTCGCCGCCAACGGCGTGCCGGTGTTCGCGATCAAGGGCGAGAGCCTCGTGGAATACTGGGACTACACCCACAAGATTTTCGAGTGGCATGACGGTGGCACGCCGAACATGATCCTCGATGATGGCGGCGACGCCACGCTGCTGATCCATCTCGGCGCGCGCGCGGAAGCCGGCGACACCAAGTTCCTCGACGGGGCGACCAATGAGGAAGAAGAGGTCCTGTTCGCCGCGATCAAGAAGCGGCTAAAGGACAAGCCCGGCTTCTACACACTGTGCGCCAAGAACATCAAAGGCGTGACTGAGGAAACCACCACCGGCGTGCATCGGCTCTACGAGATGCAGAAGAAGGGCACGCTCCTGTGGCCCGCCATCAACGTCAACGACAGCGTCACCAAGTCGAAGTTCGACAACCTCTACGGCTGCCGCGAGTCGCTGGTCGACGGCATTCGCCGTGGCACCGACGTGATGATGTCCGGCAAGGTCGCGATTGTCGCGGGCTTCGGCGACGTCGGCAAAGGCTCGGCGGCTTCACTCCGCCAGGCCGGCTGCCGCGTGCTCGTCTCGGAGATCGACCCGATCTGCGCGCTGCAGGCCGCCATGGAAGGCTATGAGGTCACGACGATGGACGATGCGGCGCCCCGCGCCGACATCTTCTGCACCGCGACCGGCAATCTCGACGTCATCACCATCGAGCACATGCGCAAGATGAAGGACCGCGCCATCGTCTGCAACATCGGGCACTTCGATTCGGAGATCCAGGTCGCCGCGCTGAAGAACCTGAAATGGCACAACATCAAGCCGCAGGTCGACGAGGTCGAATTCGCGGACGGCAAACGCATCATCCTCTTGTCGGAGGGCCGACTGGTGAACCTTGGCAACGCCATGGGCCATCCGAGCTTCGTGATGTCGGCGTCGTTCACCAACCAGACGCTGGCGCAGATCGAGATCTGGACCAATCCGACCAAGTACAAGAAAGAGGTCTACACCCTGCCGAAGTTCCTCGACGAGAAGGTTGCGCGGCTGCACCTCGACAAGATCGGCGTGAAACTGACCAAGCTGAACGACAAGCAGTCTGACTATCTCGGCATCCCCGTTCAGGGCCCGTACAAGCCGGACCAGTACCGCTACTAGGCGGCGGATCCTGGCGGATTTTCTACGATGGCCGGCCCAGCGCCGGCCATTTCGTTTTTCCGCCACTGGCTTTGAGCGAGATTTCGCGATGTCCGCGTTACACTCGGTTAGCCACCATTGTGGTTCGAGCACAAAATTTTCCGAAAATCGGACCCAAGAAGGCTGCCACGGCGTTTGGCTGCAACAGCATCGGTGGTATCTTTCGACCGGATATTCGGATTCGCGCCATGTGCCGCTGGATTGCCTATCGCGGAGAAACCGTTCCCCTCGAACGCTACGTCACCGAGCCCGCCCATTCGCTGGTGGTGCAGAGCCTCAAGGCTAAGGAGTCGGTCGGCGCCACCAATGGCGACGGCTTCGGCCTCGGCTGGTACGGCGATCGCGCCGAGCCCGGTCTCTATCGAGAGGTCCGGCCGGCCTGGTCCGACGAGAACCTCAAGCATCTGTGCCGGCACATCCGCTCGCCGGTGTTCTTCGCCCACGTCCGCGCCGCGACCGGCACGCCGACGACCCGGCCGAATTGCCATCCTTTCGTGCACGGCCGGTGGATGTTCATGCACAACGGACAGGTCGGCGACTGGTCGCTGATCCGACGCCGCGTCGAAGAACTGATCCCGGATGAGTTCTACAAATCGCGCGTCGGCACGACCGATTCCGAGGCGGTGTTCCTGGCGATCCTGGGCGGTGGTGCCGACGCTGATCCTATCGCCGCGACGATGCGGACACTCACGACCCTGACCGAGCTCGTCAGCACCAGCGGCACCACCGAGCCGCTGCGTTTCACCGCGGCGCTGACCGACGGCCAAAGTTTGTACGCCTTCCGCTACGCTTACGGCGGATCGGCGAACACGCTGTACTATCGTGAGACCGGACACAGCGTCGTCGTGGTGTCCGAGCCGCTCGATATGGACCGCGAATTCTGGAAGCCGGTGCCACCGGGCCACCTGATAACGTCTCGCCCCGACAAGCCGGTCCTGCTCGAACCATTCCCGCAAATCGCTCGCCTCGCGGCGGAATAGACAACGTTACGAGCTTCAGCAGCGCTCGCGTTGGAGGAGAATTCTGATGCTTGTCAGCGCTTCCGCGACGGAACACAATCGCCGTAGCCTGATCAGCGAACAGGCTCGGGGGGCCGATGCCGGGGATTTCCATCCATGTCGTCGATGTCTCGCGCGGTGTTGTCGCCAGCGGAATGCGCGTCGAGCTGTTCGCGGTTTCGGACAATTCAAACCGGCTGATTGCCTCGGGCAGTCTCTCGAATACGGGTGTACTGGCAGACCCCGTGCTCGAACCAACGGTTTGAGACGGGCTTCTACGACGCGCGCTTTCACATCGCCGACTACTACCGCAAAGCGGCCGGCGCGACGGTCGCCGTGCCGTTCCTCGACGTTATCTCCTACCGTTTCGGCTCGGCCGACCCTGAAGCGCACTACCATCTGCCGATGAAATGCACCCCGTGGGGCTATTCCTGCTTCAGGGGCGGCGCATGAAAGCTCAGGCCCGCTTCTTGCATCACAATTCCGGGACAACATTGCTAGGGAGGCAATAATGAAAATGAAGTCTCAAACGGCGTTTGCACTCGCTTTCGCTGCCGCGCTATGGGCGGCGCCGTCGCTCGCCCAGGACTGGCCGACGAAGCCGGTCCGCATCGTCGTCACCTTTACGCCGGGCGGATCGAGCGATGTCACGGCGCGCTCGCTTTCCATTCCCCTGCAGAAGCATCTCGGGCAGGCGGTGGTGGTTGACAACAAGCCCGGCGCCGGCGGCACCATCGCGGCGAGCGAAATCGTTCGGGCGGTGCCGGACGGCTACAATCTTCTGATGTCGAACACGACGCCGATCTCGCTGGCGCCGTTCATGCTCGACCCGCAGCCCTACGATTCCATCAAGAACTTCACTCATGTGGCGCTGGTCGCAACGGTCCCCGATGTGGTGATGGTCCACCCGTCGGTCCCCGCCAAGACCATGGCCGAGCTCGTCAGTTGGATTAAGGGGCAGAACAAGAAAGTGTTCTATGGCTCCGGCGGCGTCGGCTCGATCGGTCATATTCTCGGCGAGACCTTCAAGAAGGAAACCGGCCTCAACATCGAGCACGTGGGGTACAAGGGCAGCGCGCCGATGATCACCGACCTGCTCGCCGGCCGATTGAGCTTCTCGTTCGACACGCTGCCGCAGAACGTACCGCACATCAAAGGCGAGAAGTTGCGGCCACTCGCTGTGACGTCGCGCGCACGCTCGCATGTCGCGCAGGACATTCCCACTGTGATCGAAGCCGGCTATCCGGCGCTGGTGTCGGAGAACTTCATCGGAGTGTCCGCGCCGGCCGGACTGCCCGATGCGGTTCAGAAGAAGCTGCATGCGGCGATCCAGGCGTCGCTCGATGACCCGACGTTTGTCGCCCGCATGGGCGAACTCGGCCTGACGGTGCGGAAAATGTCGCAGGCCGATTTCGCGAGCTTCGTCCAACAGCAGGTGCAGGGCTGGGCGGAGCCGGTCAAAGCGTCGGGCGCAAAGCTCAACTGAACGGAGCAGGAGCGCGGACATGCCCATTCGCAATCCGCGCGACTTCTGGGCCGGCGCCATTTATCTGGCGCTGGCGATCGTGGTGATCTGGGTTGGCCGGAATTATCAGCAAGGCACCAGCGCGCGAATGGGGCCGGGATATTTTCCGGTCGTACTCGGTTCGATCCTCGCGCTCTTTGGCGTTGTGTCCGATGGTTCGGTCGTTCATCCGTCCCGGCGAGCCGATCGAGTCGATGGCGTGGAAGCCGCTGGTCCTGGTCCTCGGCTCGGTCGTGCTGTTCGGCATACTGCTCGATCGCCTTGGCCTGCTTATCGCGCTGCCTTGCCTGATCATCGTCAGCGCACTCGCCAGCCGAAATTCCCGGCTCGATGTGACCTCGGTCGCCGCCCTGATCGGGCTCGTTGCATTCTGCGCACTGGTGTTCATCAAAGGCCTCGGCGTGCCGATGCCGTTGATCGGCACTTGGCTCGGCGGGTAGCGCATGTCCCGAAAAAGTGGCAACCGGTTTTGTGGCAAGGACATGCGCAAGTGAAAGAGCGCTAGCGCATGGATACGCTCGCCAATCTCGCGCTTGGCTTCGAGACGGCGATGAGCCTCTCGAATCTCCTCTATTGCCTGATCGGAGTGTTCCTCGGCACCGCGGTGGGTGTGCTGCCCGGCATCGGGCCGATCGCCACCATTGCCATGCTGCTGCCGATCACGTTCGGCCTGCCGCCGGTCTCCGCGCTCATCATGCTGTCGGGAATATATTATGGCGCGCAATACGGCGGGTCGACCACCGCCATCCTGATCAACCTGCCCGGCGAATCGTCGTCGGTGGTGACGGCACTCGATGGCTATCAGATGGCGCGCCAGGGCAAGGCCGGCCTGGCACTGGCGACGGCCGCGATCGGATCTTTCATCGCTGGAAGTATTGCGACAGTGCTGGTCGCGCTGTTTGCGCCGCCCCTGGCGGATGTTGCGCTTCGCTTCGGTCCTGCCGAGTACTTCTCGCTGATGGTGCTCGGCCTTGTCGCTTCGATCGTGCTGGCGAGTGGCTCGCTGCTGCACGCACTCGCCATGATCGTCGTCGGTCTGGTGCTGGGGCTCGTCGGCACCGACGTCAACTCGGGCATCTCGCGCTACAGCCTTGGCTTCCCGCAACTGGCCGATGGCATCGGCTTTGTCGTCATCGCCATGGGTATGTTCGGCCTGGCCGAAATCATCGCCAATCTCGAAAACGAGGCGACGCGCACCGCGCTCATCAAGCACGTGACAGGATTGCTGCCGTCCCGCGAGGATTGGCGAAGAATTCTCGGCCCGATCGCACGGGGCACCGTGCTGGGCTCGGCGCTGGGCATCCTGCCGGGCGGCGGTGCGCTGCTCGCTTCATTTGCGTCCTATTCGCTCGAGAAGAAGATCTCGAAAACGCCGGAGCAATTCGGACAGGGCGCCATCGAAGGCGTGGCCGGCCCTGAAGTCGGCCAACAACGCCGGCGCGCAGACCTCTTTCATTCCCATGCTGACGCTGGGCATTCCCGCCAACCCGGTGATGGCGCTGATGATCGGCGCCCTGATGATCCAGGGCATCCAGCCGGGTCCGTCGATCATCACCGAACAGGCTCCGCTATTCTGGGGCGTGGTGGTTTCGATGTGGATCGGCAACGTGTTTCTGCTGATCCTCAATCTGCCGCTGATCGGGCTCTGGGTCCGTATGATCGCGGTTCCGTACCATCTGCTCTATCCGGCGATCACGGTTTTCTGCGCCATCGGCGTGTTCTCGCTGAGCAACACGACGTTCGACGTCCATCTGATGGCGCTGTTCGGTCTGATTGGCTACGTCTTCCGCAAACTCGGATGTGAGCCGACACCGTTGCTGCTCGGGTTCGTTCTGGGCCCGCCGATGGAGGAGTATCTGCGCCGCGCCCTGGTCCTGTCGGAAGGCCAGCCCACCGTTCTGCTGCAGGAGCCGTTGAGCGCATTCCTGCTGGCCGCGGCAGCGCTGTTGTTGGGTTCGGTCCTGCTTCCTGCCATTCGCAAAAAACGCGAGCAGACCTTCGTTTCTGAAGGCTGATGGCCGCTCCGCCGACCCATATTGCCGGCTGAGGCGAGAAATTTCTCTTTGCCGCAACACCCGTACAGCCGATATCGTCACCACCCGTTCGGGCAAGGGTTGAGCAGGGATGTCGGCCACACTGAAGCTGCTCGACTGGGTCGGGGAGTTCGTCGCCCGCCAGTTGTCGAAACCGACCAGCGGCTATGAGCCCTATGCCGCGGCACGGCCGGAACTTGTGGCCATGGTGATCCGGCCGGGCGATGTGCTGCTGGTCGAAGGCGCCCGCTCCAAGATCAACTCCGCGATTCGCTATCTCACCCAGTCCACTTGGTCGCACGCGGCGCTGTATGTCGGTCTCGGCGCCAATCTCGGTGAGCGCGACGGCGAGCCGTTGGTGCTGATCGAGGCCGAGCTCGGCAAGGGTGTGATCGCCTCGCCGCTGTCGAAATTCCACACCTACAACACCCGCATCTGCCGCCCGATCGGGCTGACGCCGGAGGACCGCAACACGGTCGTACGCTATGCCGCCGAGCGCATCGGCTACGACTACGACCTGAAGAACATCATCGACCTGATGCGCTACTTCCTGCCGCAGCCGCCGGTGCCGGCGCGCTGGCGGCGGCGCATGATCGCGCTCGGCTCTGGCGAGCCGTCGCGGGCGATCTGCTCCAGCCTGATCGCGCAGGCCTTCGAGTCGGTTGGCTATCCGATCCTGCCGGAGGTGCGCCGGGTCGACGCCGAGAGCCGGCGCGAGATCCTGCACATCCGCCATCATTCGCTCTACACACCGCGCGACTTCGACATTTCGCCATACTTCGCCGTGGTCAAGCCGACGATCGAGACCGGATTCGAGTACAAGCAGATGATGTGGGACAAGGGAACGCCCGAGGGCGACAAGACGGGCTAAGAAAAAGGAAACGCAATGTTCTTCAAATTCAAATCCTGGGTCTTGTCCTGGATATTGGCGCTGGCCCTGCTCGGGGCTTCCGTCACCGCGCAAGCCCAGAGTGCTGCCGAATTCTACCGCAGCAAGACCGTCAACGTTTACATCGGCGTGGGCGTCGGCGGCGAATACGACATCCAGGCCCGCCTCGTCGCACGTCACATCGGCAAGCACATCCCCGGCAATCCCACCGTAGTGCCGCAGAACATGACCGGCGCCGGCGGGTTGCGGATGGTCAACTACCTCTACAACGTCGCGCCCAAGGACGGAACCGCCATCGGCATGATCGCAAACGCCTTCCCGGCGATGCAGGCCGCCGGCATCGCCACCATGCAGTTCGACGCCGCCAGGATGCAGTGGCTCGGCACCATCGCGCCGGTCGTCGAAACGATGACCGTGTGGCATACCACCGGAGTGAAAAACATCGACGATGTCCGCAAGCGCGAGGTGGTCGCGGGCGCCTCGGCGCGCGGCGCGATCACGTTCATCTATCCGCAGATGATGAATGAGTTCCTCGGCACCAAGTTCAAGATCGTCACTGGCTATACGGGCGGCAATCAGATCAACCTCGCGATGGAGCGTGGAGAAGTCGAAGCCCGCAACAACACCTGGTCGAGCTGGAAGGCGACCAAGGCCGACTGGCTCAAGGACAAGAAAATCAACGTGATCGCTCAGGCAGGCCCGCGCGCGCCCGATCTCGATGCTCCCTCGATCGAGGATGCAGCCCGCACCCCGGAGGAACGCCTGCTCATTGAGCTTGTGGTGTCCGGCACCCAACTCGGCCGGCCGTTCGCCACCAACGAAGCGCCGGCCGACCGCGTCGCCGCGCTGCGGTCCGCCTTCGCCGCCACCATGAAGGACCCGGAGTTCCTGGCGGAAGCGAAAACGCTCGGCTTCGACGTCGATCCCGTCCTGGGCGACACCATGCAGAAGGTCGTGCAAAAGGTGCTTGCTACGCCCAAGGAAGTGGCGGCGAAAGCCAAGGGATTGCTGGAGTAGTCGCGCCAGCGCTGGCCAGAGCGGGGTATTAAGATGGCCGCTGCCTTGCCGCAACGCAGCAGCGGTGTTATCTCGCGCCCATGACGGGCTCTGCCATATCGAACATCCGCAATTTCTCGATCGTCGCCCACATCGACCACGGTAAATCCACGCTTGCCGACCGGCTGATCCAGCTCACCGGCGGGCTGGAGGCACGCGAAATGGTCGAGCAGGTGCTCGATTCCATGGACATCGAGCGCGAACGCGGCATCACCATCAAGGCGCAGACCGTCCGTCTCAAGTACCGGGCGCGCGACGGCAAGGATTACGTGCTCAACCTGATCGACACGCCCGGCCACGTCGATTTCGCCTATGAGGTGAACCGGTCACTCGCTGCCTGCGAGGGCTCGCTGCTGGTGGTCGACGCGAGCCAGGGCGTTGAGGCGCAGACGCTGGCCAACGTCTATCACGCCATCGACGCCGGCCATGAGATCGTGCCGGTGCTCAACAAGGTCGATCTGCCGGCCGCCGAGCCCGAGAATGTCAGGCAGCAGATCGAGGACGTGATCGGTATCGATGCCTCGAACGCGCTCATGATCTCGGCCAAGACCGGCTTGGGCGTGCCGGAGGTGCTGGAAGCCATCGTCACGCGGCTACCGCCGCCCAAGGGCGACCGCGACGCAACGCTCAAGGCGCTGCTGGTCGATAGCTGGTACGACGCCTACCTCGGCGTCGTCGTGCTGGTGCGCATCGTCGATGGCACCCTGAAGAAGGGCCAGCGTATCCGCATGATGGGCACCAACGCGGCCTATGACGTCGATCGAACCGGCGTGTTCACGCCGAAGTTGACACCGGTCGACGAGCTCGGCCCGGGCGAGATCGGCGCCATCACCGCTTCGATCAAGGAGGTCGCGGACACCCGCGTCGGCGACACCATCACCGATGATCGCAAGCCCGTTACCGAGATGCTGCCCGGCTTCCGCCCGGCGATTCCGGTGGTGTTCTGCGGGTTGTTCCCCGTAGACGCCGCACAGTTCGAAGACTTGCGTGCCGCGATGGGCAAGCTCCGCCTCAACGACGCCAGCTTCAGCTACGAGATGGAGACGAGCGCGGCACTTGGCTTCGGCTTCCGCTGCGGCTTCCTCGGGCTGCTGCATCTCGAGATCATCCAGGAGCGGTTGGAACGCGAATTCAATCTTGATCTGATCGCGACCGCGCCGTCGGTGATCTACAAGATGAATCTGCGCGACGGGTCGACGATCGAGATTCACAATCCGGTCGACATGCCGGACGTGATGAAGATCCTGGAGATCCAGGAGCCTTGGATCGAGGCCACGATCCTCACGCCGGACGATTATCTCGGCTCAGTGCTGAAGCTTTGCCAGGACCGACGCGGCGAACAGGTCGAGCTGACCTATGTCGGCAGCCGCGCCATGGCGAAGTACAAACTGCCACTCAACGAGGTGGTGTTCGACTTCTACGACCGCCTGAAATCGGTGTCGAAAGGCTATGCCTCGTTCGACTATCACCTGACCGACTATCGGGAGGCCGACCTCGTGAAGATGTCGATCCTAGTCAACGAGGAACCGGTCGACGCGCTTTCCATGCTGGTGCACCGCACGAGAGCCGAGCAGCGCGGCCGCGGCATGGTGGAGAAGCTCAAGGAGTTGATCCCGCCGCACATGTTCCAGGTGCCCATCCAGGCTGCGATCGGCGGCAAGATCATTGCCCGCGAGACTGTGCGCGCGATGCGCAAGGACGTCACCGCGAAATGCTACGGCGGCGACGTTACGCGCAAGCGCAAGCTTCTCGACAAGCAGAAAAAGGGCAAGAAGCGAATGCGGCAGTTCGGCAAGGTCGACATCCCGCAGGAAGCGTTCATCGCGGCGCTGAAGGTGGATGTCTGACGCTGGAGCGCCAGACGCAGTTTCTCGTCACCCGCCGACGACGGCGACGCCCTGGATTTCGATCAGCATGCCCGGCCGCGCGAAGTTGGACACCGTGATGAGCGCGCTCGCCGGATAATTGCCGCCGGGGAAAAATCCGGCGCGCATCTCAACGAATTTGTCGCCGAGGCGCACATCGTTGATGAACACCGTCATGGTCACCATGTTGGCGAGACTGCCGCCGCAGCTTTGCAGCGTCTTGTTGAGCAGGCTGAAGATGGTGCGGACCTGCGCCTCGAAATTTCCCGTGATGTCCTTGCCCTGCTCGTCCTGCGTCGCGGTCTGGCCGGCGAGCCAGATGGTCTTGCCACCCTGGGTAATGACGGCCGGCGAATAGGCCCGCTTCTTCTGATGTTCGCTCTTGCCCATGTATTCGGCCATGCGTATCCCCATGCGTTGCCGGTTTCCCGGCTAGTCTAGCTGGCTTTGCGGCTCTTCGATTGCCTCGCTATTTAGTTGCAACTCATTTGCAATAGCAATAATATCCACTTTGGATTTCATGGGGGTGGCGCATGCGTTTTGCTTATCGAGTGATGATGGCCGGGGTGGCGGGTGCCCTGGTCGGCTCGGCCGCGGGTTACGCGGCCGGCAACCTCGCCGGCCAGCAGCCGATCGAGGTGACTGTCGATCTGGGCAAACCCGGCGAGCACGCCTTCATGCCAAGTAATATCAAGTTTGAAACCGGCAAGCTCTACAAGCTGATCCTGCGCAACCAGAGCGACGATCCGCACTACTTCACGTCGCACGCCTTTTCGCAGATGATCTACACGCGCAAGGTTCAGGTGGTGCAGACGCGCGACGGCAAGACCTCCAACGTCGCCGAATTCAAGGGCGCGATCCGCGAGATCGAGGTTTATCCCGGCCACAGCGCGGAATGGTGGTTCGTGCCGGTGGCGACCGGCCGCGTCACCGACCTGCGCTGCGGCATCGTCAAGGACGGCAAGACTCACGCCGACCTCGGCATGGTGGGCGAGATCGTCATCGAGTAAGTGCCGCCGCAAGGCCGCCCCGAACGCGCAAATGCCCTGGGCGCTAGCGCATCAGCGCTCGGCGTAGTGCGCCGAATGCGACACCGCGATCCGCGTGCGGCCCATGCCTTCGCTTCGCACCAGGGCGAACAGCACAGCCGCGTGCGACGGATGCAGGCGCACGCAGCCATGCGAGGCCGGCCGGCCGAGCCGCGACACGTAGTTGGTGCCGTGGATCGCGTAGCCCTTGTGAAAGAAGATCGCGTGCGGCATCGGCGACCAGTTGTACTTGCGCGAATACCAGCTGCGCTCCATGCGCTCGGGCGCATACGCACCCGACGGCGGCCCGCCATAGCGGCCGGTCGAAACCGGCCAGCGGTGGCGCTCGCGGCCATCGACCATGACGCTCATGCTCTGGGCCGATTTGTTGATGGCGATGAGGACGTCCGCCTTGGCGACGTCAGATGCTAGCGGCGCCAGGAGAAAGGCGCAAAGGCCGGCACCAAAAACGGAAAACCGACGCATAACGACTCCGGAGGCCTCGGGTCAGCGCCGCATCTATGGTTAATTTGCCGGACTGCGGCCCGGTTGTAAAGACTACCGCATCGAGCGGCTTTCCCCTGCCCGGCGGCTTGAGTAGAACTAAGGCGGGACGCGACCTTTCAGGGTGCGACTTGCCATGCTTCGACTTCCCATGCCTCGATTTCTCTTCGCCTTGCTGCTGGTCCTGATCGCCGCATGCAGCGGCGCAGCGGCGCAGGACCGCGGCACCGTGGATCCAAAGCCACTGCCTCCGCTCGAGAAGCCGGACGATCCCAACACCCCGGCCAAGGAACTGTTCGGCCGCAAGACCGCGCCGGTGGCGATGGAGGCGCGGTCGATCGGCTACTACACCCACGGTTGCCTCGCCGGCGGCAGGGCGCTGCCGATCAACGGACCGACCTGGCAGGTGATGCGGCTGTCGCGCAACCGCAACTGGGGCCATCCCAACCTGATCAAGTACCTCGAACGCTTCGCCAACAAGGCGCCGTCGATCGGCTGGGCCGGGCTGCTGGTCGGCGACATGGCGCAGCCACGCGGCGGTCCGATGCTCACCGGACATTGGAGCCACCAGGTCGGGCTCGACGCCGACATCTGGCTCACGCCGATGCCGGATCGCGAACTGACTCGTCGGGAACGCGAGGAGATGTCGGCGACCAACGTCGTCGCCGACGACTGGAATGACGTGCGGCCGGACGTCTGGTCGGAGAAATATATCAATCTCTACAAGATGGCCGCGAAGGACCCCGAGGTCGAGCGCGTGCTGGCCAACCCTGCGATCAAGAAGGCGCTGTGCCGCGACGTCAAAGGCGACCGATCCTGGCTGCACAAGATCCGCCCGGTGGTCGGGCACAACTACCACTTCCACATCCGCATTGGCTGTCCGGCGGACAGCCCCGAATGCAAAGCGCAGCCGGTCACGCCGACGGACGAAGGCTGCGGCGCAGAGCTCGACGCGTGGTTCAAGAAGCCCACAAAGGAGCCGCCGCCTAGCGTCGCGCGGAAGCCACTCCTCATGTCGGCGCTGCCGGCGGCGTGCAAGCAAGTTCTGGTGGCGCAATAGCCGCGCCGCTAGATCAGCTTGAACGTGCGCGCGAGCTGCCATAGCGCCAGCGCCACAACGAGAATTCCGACTGCGATCATCAGCAGGCGCGGCGATACGCGCTTCACCGCCCAGCCGCCAAACGGCGCCGCAATCACGCCGCCGATCACCAGCGGAATAAGATTCTGCAGCGGTGCTGCGCCAAGTTCGACAAAGAAGGTGGTCGCGGCCGCGACCGTCACCACGAATTCTGTGGCGTTGACTGAGCCGACCGTCTGACGGGGCGCATGACCCGAGCCGACCAGGGTCGACGTGGTGACTCCGCCCCACCCGCCGCCGCCGCTGGCGTCAAGGAACCCCGCGCCGAAACCGACTGGCGCGATCCACGGGGCAGGCGTGTCGCGCATCGGAGCAATCCGCGCCGCCTTGAACAGAATGTAGATGCCCATCAGCAGCAGGTAGGCGCTCACGAACGGCCGCATGAACGCGGCATCGACATTCGAGAGCACCCAGGCTCCAAGCACCGCGCCGAGAACGCCAGCCAAGCCCAGCTTGCGCACCAGCCGCCAGTCGATATTGCGGTGATAGATGTGCGAAGCGGCCGAGGCGCCGGTGGTGAAAACCTCGGCGGTGTGCACCAGCGCACTCGCGTGCGCGGGCGGCATCCCGATCGCCAGCATCGCCGACGTGGAGATGACGCCGAACGCCATGCCGAGCGCGCCGTCGATCATCTGCGCGAAGAAACCGATGACAAGCAGCAGGAAAAACTCGGTCGTCATCGGGTGTCGCCCCTGAAAATGACCGCGCCGGGCGTATAAGACCGCGCCCGGCGAAGTCAACGGCGAACCGGCGGTTTGGTTGCAGGGCCCGAAAAGGCCTTATCCGCGAGCGTCTTCGCGGATCATCGTCGCACCCTTTTCGGCGATCATGATGGTCGGCGAATTGGTGTTGCCGGAGGTGATCGTCGGCATCACCGAGGCATCCACCACGCGGATGCCATTCAGCCCAAACACGCGCAGCCGTTCGTCGACCACGGCCATCGGGTCCGTGTCGCGGCCCATCTTCGCGGTGCCGACCGGATGGAAGATGGTGGTGCCGACATCGCCGGCCGCCTTCACCAGGCTCGCGTCGTCGTCACCGACCGATTCGCCCGGCAGGTATTCGACCGGTTGAAAGCCTTTCAATGCCGGCTGCGCGACGATCCGCCGCGTGACGCGAAGCGAATCCGCCGCCACGCGGCGATCCTCGTCGGTCGAAAGATAATTCGGCTGGATCGCCGGCGCATCCGCCGGATCGGCGGATTTGAGCCGAATGTGGCCGCGGCTCGTCGGCTGCACGTTCGCGACGCTCGCGGTGAACGCCGGGAAGGTGTGCAGCGGCTCGCCGAAGCGATCAAGCGACAGCGGCTGGACGTGATACTGGATGTTGGCGCGCTCGCGGCTCGGATCCGAGCGCGTCACGATGCCAAGTTGGGACGGCGCCATGGTCAGCGGACCACGGCGGCGAAATGCGTAGTCGGCAAAAATCTTGGCACGGCCCAAGAGCGATGCGTAAGTCTCGTTCAGCGTCTTGATGCCGGTGACCTTGTAGATCATCCGCAGTTGCAGATGGTCCTGCAGATTTTCGCCGACGCCGGGCTTGTCGAGCACGACGGGAAGCCCGAATTGCGCAAGCTGCGCGGCGGGTCCGACGCCGGACAACAGCAGCGTCTGGATCGAGCCGATCGAGCCCGCCGACAGGATCACCTCGCCGCGGCAGCGCGCGACCTTCAGCTCGCCGCTCTGGCGGAAGCGCACGCCGGCCGCGCGCCGGCCGTCGAATTCGACACGCTCGACCATGCAGCCGGTTTCGAGCCGCAGGTTTGCCCGGCCGAGCGCCGGCTTGAGAAAGCCGCGCGCCGCCGACCAGCGCCGGCCGAATTTCTGGTTGACGTGATAGGGCGCCGAGCCTTCGTTATCGCCGGTGTTGAAATCGACGATGCGCTTGATGCCGGCCTGCTCCGCCGCCGCGCGGAAGGCATCGAGCAGATCCCAGCGCACGCGCGGATGCTCGATCCGCCATTCGCCGCCGGTGGCATGATGCTCGCCCGCGCCGAGGAAGTGATGCTCATGCTGCTTGTAGATCGGCAGCACATCGTTCCAGCCCCAGCCCTTGAGGCCGAGCTGACGCCAGTGATCGTAATCGGCGGCCTGGCCGCGCATGTAAATCATGGCATTGATCGACGACGAACCGCCGATCACCTTGCCGCGCGGATAGTTCAGCGCGCGGCCGTTGAGGCCGGGCACCGCTTCGGTCTTGAACATCCAGTCCGAACGCGGATTGCCGATCGCGAACAGGTAGCCAACCGGAATGTGGTACCAGATCCAGTTGTCGCGGCCGCCGGCTTCGAGCAGCAGCACGCGGTTCTTGGAATCCGCCGAAAGACGGTTCGCCAGCACGCAACCCGCCGAACCCGCGCCAACGATGACATAGTCGTATTCGCCTTCGAGCGGCGTCGCTTCGGCCATGACTGCTCCGTTCCTTGCCGGTGAGTTTGCTGTGCTGCTCTGCGGGTGGCAATCGCTTTAGCCAACGCTCCGCTGCCCCTATTTTTGTTTTTCGGGCCCGGGGTAGGCCCGCATCCGTGTTTTCCTTTTCCCCTCAAACGAAGGGATGGAGCGCCGGTCTACCCCGTCACCATCCCCACGCATCCCCACACATCCCCAAACGCCCATTTTTCCTGGGTTCTCGCCTTATTGGCGCCCCCACGTTGCCGCTATTGCCGCTGCCGCGCCCTTGGGCTGTTGTTCGGCGTAACGCTGGTGACCGCGACCGCTGGCGGCGGTTTGAGCGCGATGGTCGCCGACTTGCCCAACCTCGTTACCGCGATCGCCGACAGCGGCGTCGATCCGTCCGGCGTCGTCTTTGTCGCTGCGCCTGCGCAGGCCGTTTCGCTGAAGCTGCTGTCCGGGCCGAACTTCGACTATAGGATCGCCGCCGCGAACATCACGCCGGGCACCGTGATCGCGGTCGTCAACTCGGCGTCGTGGTGATCGCGATGACCGACTACGCCAGAGCAATTCTCGATCAAGCTCGCGAGACGCTTCCGCCGTGATGCGATGTACAACCATCGCCAAGCTGCACGATGATGCCGACGAGCTTGCTCAGCCTGTCCGCCCTGAGCGACGGCACATTCCGCCGGGACCGGCCGGGCGACGGGTGCTGATGCGGATGCTGATCGCCGAGCGGCGCAGGAGCGAGAGACTGCTGAAACTGATGGTTCGATAGGACGTGCCAGCCCCCGACGAATGTCCGCTATTGGGCGTAGAGCAGACACGGCGTTTTGCACCGCAAATGTGCACTCGCTGAATTGAGAAGTACGCCCTAGTCCCATACCTTTGAATGACCGCCATTCCAACACCTTCGTATAAGCACCACGCCCCTTTCGATAGGCAGCAGTCTACGTATGAACAATAGAACATGAGCGCATGAGTCTTGCATGCTTCACTCTGCGCACGTTCAAAAAGCGCTGCAATAAATTGAGGCTCAGCGCTCGAGGCATAGCTGGTCTCAACGTCTTAGTATCATCGTGGCGATCATTGGCTCTGTAGTCGTGCTTTGGGGCTATCACGCCGTGACAGGTCGGTAACCGTCCTAACCATGTGGAGGTAGCAATGGGATTACTTGATAATGTGGTCAACAAAAGCGTCCCACAAGGAAGTAGCTTAGCGAAACCGCTGATGCTGGCTTTCGGCGCGCTAATGGCATCAGGCGCCCTTACACGTAAACAGGCGCCGACCTCAGCGCCGGGCACCAGCCCGGCGGCCGACCCGCAGTCTGGTGGATTGTTGGGAGGCTTGGGTGGCCTGCTCGAGAAGCTCCAGCAGAGCGGTTGTGGCGACGTGGCTAAATCATGGGTCGGGAGTGGGCCAAATCAGCCGATCTCGCCGGCTCAACTTGGCTCGGCGCTCGGTCCGTCACTTATCAAGACGTTGGCCGAAAAGACGGGTTCGTCCGAACAGGACGTGGCTGCGCAACTATCGAAAATTCTGCCAGCTTTTGTTGACAAGCTGACGCCGCAGGGCCGCGTTCCTACCCATGACGAGATTGACCGGCTCGCTGGTTGATCTTACAGCCGTATTGGCGCGCAACTTAGCCAGTCGGAAGAAGTCAAGCGGCCATCGCAGCCACCTGATCAAAACACCTGATTGGATTTCGGAGAGACCGCCGCGAGGCGGTCTTTCTGTTTGCGCAGATCAATCCGCGCTAGAGGACAAAATGCTGGCGGGATGGGATCAGGAAGCGGCCCTTTCGAAGCGACACGAAAGTTTGAAGACGCAGCTTGCGCGAGAAATTGTTCCCATGTTCGAGGGCACTTACGGACGAGATCGGGAATAGTTCCCGGCACGTCCGCGTCGTGACCCGTCCGACATTCCGGGCCGCGCGCTATCTGCCCCACCGACGCGCCGTGGCGGTCTTTCTCTTTCAGTCCGCGTCCATCAGGTGGCTGGCGTGCGGAGCCCGCCGAAGGGCTATCAGAAAAACTATGCCAGCGACGACCAATATTCCCCCCACTATCGCATATTCTAGCATGGGCAGGGACACGCCGATGGCCACGGAGGCAGCACCGAGAATGATCATAGAGATCGCGCCGACACTCCACACCATTGGTCGCCTCCTGTGATCAGCAATTCCCAAGGACGCACGGAAGCTAGATCGGCCTGCACCACCGTGGAAGTATCCGAAGGTATAGTCGGCACGATCCCGGCTAAACTCTCCACAGCGCTCCACCGGGCGTCAATGAGGTCCACCGGCCTAGACACGCAAGCTCGCCGGGACACTGCCGGGGCACGCGCGCAAACTGGGATCGGGCTGGGGATAGGCTGCGAGGCCTGATAAATTCTCACTATATTTCAATTTCTTACATTGAACAGGGACAGAGCGCCGGGAGGCGCCAGGGAGCTTGCGAGGCCCCTTTACGGACCTTACGGAGGTCCGTTATCCACCCACGGCGATATCCGCGTTACCGGGGATCGCCGCTGACGGGGTGTGCGCGGCCAATGACGTCGGCCGCTGCGCCTCCCTGGGCTCCACCGCGATGCCATTTTCGGGCGCCGCACCTCACTCCGTCACCGAACGCCGCGATCGACGACGCCCTCGATGAGCAAGGCTGCCGGCATCATAAAAGCAAAAAATCGAGCGAGGATAAGTTTGGGCCAAAAAGTGTTCGAGCGGCCGCCCGGCGTGCCCGAACCGGTGCCTCAGGCGCCGGTATCGTTGGCGTTGGGATAGAACAACTGCTCGCCGTTGATCTTGTAGCCGGCGATCGCGTTCTGGCCTTCCGCTGAGACCAGCCAGTCAATGAACTGCTGGCCCAGTTCTTTCTTGACGGATGCATGTTTCGCCGGATTGACCAGCATGACGCCGTACTGATTGAACAGCCGCTTGTCGCCTGCAACGGCGATAGCCAGCTCGCCGCGGTTCTTGAACGCGAGCCAGGTGCCGCGGTCGGTCAGCACGTAGGCGTTCGAGGCCGACGCCGTGTTGAGTGCGGCGCCCATGCCCTGGCCGATCGACTTGTACCAGTCGCCCTTGTCCTTCTCGATGTCGATGCCGGCCACCTTCCAAAGCGCGATCTCCGCGACGTGCGTACCGCTTCGATCGCCGCGCGAGATGAACGGCCCCGCCTTGTCCTTAATCGCCTTGAGCGCGGCGGCGACATCCTTGCTGCCCTTGATGCCGGCGGGATCGGCCTTCGGCCCGATTAGGACGAAATCGTTGTACATCACCGGGAAGCGCTTCACGCCGAAACCTTCCGAAAGGAATTTCTCCTCCGCCGACTTGGCATGCACGAACACGACGTCGGCGTCACCGCGCCGCGCGGTATCCAGCGCCTGGCCGGTACCCTGCGCGACCACCTTCACATCGATGCCGGTGTTTTGCTTGAAGATCGGCAGCAGGTAGCCGAACAGCCCGGAATCCTGCGTCGAGGTGGTGGACGCCACCACGATCGATTTCTCTTGAGCAACGGCAGGTGAAGCGAGCGCAATCGCGGCAACCGCAAGCAGCAGGCGGCGGGACAGCATCGGTATCCTCCAGGGTCAGAGCAGCAGGTCACCGGCGATGAACGTCCTCGCCTCGCCGGTTTTCGGTGAAAGAAAAAACTCCTCGGCGGCTGCGGTTTCGACCGCATGGCCGCGATGCAGGAATACGACATCGCCGGCGAGCCGGCGCGCCTCGCCGAGATCGTGCGTCGCCATCACCACCTTGATGCCGCGCGCAGCGACGGCGCGAACGATGTCCTCGACCGCCTTGGTGGCCGCGGGATCGAGATTCGCGGTCGGCTCGTCGAGAAACAGCACGGTTGGATCGCAGGCGAGCGCGCGAGCGAGGGCAAGCCGCTGCTGCTCGCCGCCCGACAGCCGCCGTGCCGGCCGCGACGCCACGCTCTCAAGCCCGACCAGCGCGAGCAGCTCGGTGACCCGTGCGTCGTGCCGCTCGCGCGGAACGTGCGCAGCACTGAGCGCATAGCGGATATTGGCCTCGGCGCTGCGCCGGAGCATCGCGGGGCGCTGGAACACGATGGCGCGCCGAACCGGCGGCACATCGGCAATGCCGTCCCAGGTGACGCGGCCACGCGACGCAGGCAGGAGGCCCATGGCGACGCGCAGCAGCGTGGTCTTGCCGGAGCCGTTCGGACCGATCAGGACGGTCGGCGCGCCGGGCTGGATGATGAACGACAGGCGGTCGAGCACCGTCACCGCGCCGGCGATGACTGTCACGTCCTCGAAGCGGATCGGCAGATCGGAGGGTGGCGCGCGCATCAGCTATCTCGCCAGCCGTTCGCCGGCTCGGCGCAGCATCCAGGCCAATGCGTTGACAACGATGACAATGGCGATCAGCACCGCACCGAGGCCGATCGCGAGCGGCAGGTCGCCCTTGGAGGTTTCCAGGGCGATGGCCGTCGTCATGGTGCGGGTGAAATTCTCGATGTTGCCGCCGACGACGATGATGGCGCCGACCTCCGCCGCGGCGCGGCCGAAGCCCGCCAGCAGCGCCACTACAAGACTGAAGCGGCCATCCCAGATCAGGGTGGCGACGCGGGCGAACGGCCCGACGTTCATCGCGGTCAGCTCGTCGCGGTACTCCTCCCACAGATCCTCGATGGTCTGGCGCGCCAGCGCGGCGATGATCGGAGTCACCAGGACGGTCTGCGCGACGATCATTGCCGCCGGCGTGAACAAGAGACCAAGCGAACCGAGCGGACCGGAACGCGACAGCAGCAGGTAGACCGCGAGGCCGACGACGACCGGCGGCAATCCCATCAGCGCGTTCAAGATGACGATCGCGCCCTCGCGCCCGCGAAATCGGGTGAGCGCGATGAAGGCGCCAAGCGGGATGCCCACCAATGCGGCGATGGCGACCGCGCTCAGGCTGATGATCAGCGACAGCCGCACGATCGCCAGCAGCGCCGGGTCGCCGGTCAGGATCAGGTCGAGGGCGGATGTATCAGCATGCATGCAACCGCAGGCTTACAGCCTTCCTTTCATTTCACCAATCGCTGCAACGCCGCGGCGTCGCGGAGCGCGACAACGCCCTGCACCAGGCTGCACCCGCCTGCTTTGCGTTCCCGGCGCGGGCTTGCTAGTCTCCGGCACTGACCGCGGGTGCGCTGCGCGCGCACCGGTGCCGATCGGAACGGCGGTTCCGGCCAAGTCAATTCCTGCAATCCGGCCTCGCGCCGCGGAGAACCGCCATGCTCAGACGCGCCTTTTGGCTCGCCACCTTCGCCTTCGTCGTCACGCTCGTAGCCCTGCCGGCGCGCGCCCATGACGTGACACTGACAACCTTTGCCGCCGCCTCGATGAAGAACGCAGTCGACGACATCAACGCAGCCTTCACCAAGGCGACCAACATCAAGGTAGTGACGAGCTACGCGGCGTCGTCGGCACTGGCCAAGCAGATCGAGTCCGGCGCACCGGCCGACCTGTTCGCCTCGGCCGACCTCGAGTGGATGGACTACGTCGCGGGAAAGAAGCTCATCAAGGAAGGCACTCGCGTCAACCTGCTCGGCAACAAGCTGGTGCTGATCGCGCCGAAGGATTCCAAGATCGGCAACGTTACCATCGGCCAGGGCTTCGATCTCGCCAAACTCGCCGGCGACGGCCGCATCGCGACCGGCGACGTACGCGCGGTGCCGGTCGGCAAATATGCCAAAGCGGCGCTGGAGAAGTTGGGCTCCTGGACCGCGGCCGAGCCGAAGTTCGCCATGGCCGAGAACGTGCGCGCGGCGCTGACTTTGGTCGGCCGCGGCGAAGCGGCGCTGGGCATCGTCTATGAGACCGATGCCAAGGTCGAGCCGAACGTGACGATCGTCGGCGCCTTCCCGGCGGATTCGCATCCGGCAATCGTCTATCCGGTGGCGCTGACGGCGACCGCCAAGCCCGACGCGATGAGGTACATCAATTTCATGCGCACGAACCTGGCGAAGACGATCTTCGAGACGTATGGCTTCACGTTCCTGATCCAGCCGACGTCTTGATGCCGCGAGCACGGCCCCAGCTCCGTTCAAGTGTGATGCGTGTTTAGCCTGACCCCCGAGGAATGGACGGCGGTCGAGCTGTCGATCCGGATCGCGCTGGCGGCGACCGTGGTGTCGCTGCCGTTCGGCATCGCCGTGGCATGGGTCCTGGCGCGGAAGGATTTCTGGGGCAAGGCGCTGCTCGACGGCATCGTGCATCTACCGCTGGTCCTGCCTCCGGTGGTCACCGGCTATCTGCTGCTGATCACGTTCGGGAGGAAAGGGCTTGTCGGCGGCTTCCTCGCTGACATCGGCATCGTGTTCTCATTCCGCTGGACCGGCGCGGCGCTTGCCTGCGGCGTGATGGCGTTCCCGCTGCTGGTGCGCGCGATCCGGCTGTCGTTCGAGGCGATCGACCGCCGGCTTGAGGACGCCGCATCGACGCTGGGCGCCAACGGAATCTGGTCGTTCCTCACCGTGACTTTGCCGCTCGCCCTGCCCGGCGTCATCGCCGGAATGGTGCTCGCCTTCGCCAAAGCGCTCGGCGAGTTCGGCGCGACCATTACCTTCGTCTCCAACATCCCCGGCGAGACGCAGACGCTTTCAGCGGCGATCTACACGTTCACGCAGATCCCCAACGGCGACGCCGCGGCGATGCGGCTCGTCGTCATCGCCATCGTGATCGCACTCGCCGCCCTCGTCGCGTCGGAGTGGTTCGCCCGACGCGCCGGCATGCGCTACCACGGAGACTGAGATGCTCTCGGTCGACGTGGAAAAGCGGCTTGGCGAATTCTCGATCGCCGTGAAGTTCGAGACCACCGGCGGCGCGACCGCGCTTTTCGGGCCGTCGGGCGCGGGCAAGACTTCGCTGGTCAACATGATCGGCGGCCTGCTCACGCCGGATCGCGGGCGAATCGCGCTCGACGATACGGTGCTGTTCGACAGCGCGGCGCGCACCAACGTCCCCGCGCACCGTCGCCGTATCGGCATGGTGTTCCAGGAGGGGCGGCTGTTCCCGCACATGACCGTCGCGCGCAATCTCGATTACGGACGCTGGATGAACGGGCTGCCGGCCGATCCGGCGGAGCGCGACAGGATCGTGAAGCTGCTCGACATCGATGCGTTGCTCAACCGCCGCCCCGGCCGGCTGTCCGGCGGCGAGCGCCAGCGCGTCGCGATCGGGCGCGCACTGCTGATGAAGCCGCGCCTGCTGCTGCTCGACGAGCCACTCGCCTCGCTCGACCGCGCGCGTAAGCAGGAAATCCTGCCGTATCTGGCGCGGCTGCGCGACGAGGCGAAGGTGCCGATGATCTATGTCAGCCATCATGCCGGCGAAATTCAGCGGCTGTGCTCGCAGGTGGTGCGGATCGAGGACGGCCGCGTCGCCGCGGCCGGCGGGCTGGAATTATTGGACGAGCCGCACAGCTAGCGGCTAGCGGCGATAATAAACCGAGCGATGGTGGCGAACGCGGCGCGGCGAATAGGCGTAGTGGTTCCGCGCATTGGCTCGGGCCAATGCCTGGTCGGTGCCGGTATAGACCGGGTATTGCTTGTTCGCATTCTCCGCCCACGAGGCGTAAGCCGAGGGGCTTGCCAGCGAGAGCAGAGCCAGCCCCGCCGCAATCAAAGCAACTTTCATTTGGAACTCCTTTTCGGTTTCCTCCCACCTTGGAAAACGCACCGAAAGCCCTGCCGTTCCAACAGAAGCCCCACGCCAAGCCGTCTGCTAAACTCGGTCGATGTACGAGCGAATCGTCTGCCTGACCGAGGAGACCGTGGAGACGCTCTATCTCCTCTCGCCCGCCGCAGCGGGACACACCGGGACGGCTTGCCCCAATTAAATCGCAGTATTAGCTAGGATTTGCGTGCGAACGAATCCCGGTTCGTTCTGCTGCATCCAGCCGATTTGCGTCCCCGGTGTGTCCCGGCGGCACCGTGACGCCAAGCGCCTTCGCCGTCTTCAGATTGATGACCGTTTCGAACCTGGTCGGCATCTGCACAGGAAGGTCGGTCGGCTTGTCGCCGCGCAGGATTCGGTCGACGTAAGACGCCGCCTGCCGCATCTCTTCGATACGAATCGGTACCATAGGACATCAGGCCGCGCCGGATACATTGATGCAAGACCGCTACCATCGTATCGACGAAATTCTCTTGCGACGCACGGCCGGACCATACATTCGGGTCAATAGCGTCGAATTTGGCCTATCAGGCCGATGTTCGGGCTGGTTGACAACTGAATCAGAAATGAAGGTTTGTGCGAGCCACGCGCTCCGCCGCTCAACGCGCGGCCGACAGCCAAGCCTTGGCGATCTGTTCGGGCCTAATGGGCGTCGAATTGAATTCCATCTTGAAAGTCGCGAGCGCGTCGGACACCGCATTGGCGATGGCGACCGGCGGCGAAATCGCGCTGCCCTCGCCGACGCCCTTGACGCCGAGCGGATTGAGCGGCGAAGGCGAATGCTGGTGGATCACCTCGACATGCGGGACGTCGCTTGCGGTCGGCATCAGGTAGTCCATGAATGAGCCGGTGAGCAGCTGGCCATCGGCGTCATAGGCAAACTCCTCCAGCAAAACGCCGCCCAGTCCCTGCACCGTGCCGCCAAGAATCTGGCCTTCCACCAGCATGGGATTCACCATTACGCCGCAGTCGTGCACGACGACGTATTTCTCGATGGTGAGCCGCCCGGTTTTGATGTCGACCTCGACGATAGCAGCGTGCGTCGCATAGGACCACGTCACTGTTGGCGGCTCATAGTAATAGGTCTCTTCAAGGCCGGCCGCCATGCCCTGCGGGCGGCCATGATCCCAGCCGGGGCGCGCGGCCTTCGCGACGCTGGCCAACGTGACTTCATTGCCGGGAACGCCGACAACACCGATCGTCCCGTTGCGCAATTCGAGATCACCCGCCGCGCATTCCAGCATGTTGGCGGCGATGGCGAAGGCCTTTTCGCGCAGGATTTCGCTGGCGTGGTGGATCGCAGCCGAGAGTGTCACCGTGCTGCGGCTTGCGATCGTGCCGAACCCGATCGAGATTGCCGACGTATCGGCGAGCGCCATGACGACGTCGGACGGTTTGACCTTCCATTCGTCGGCCACCACCTGCGAGAAGATCGTCTCCATGCCCTGGCCCTGCGGACAGGCGCCGGAGGCGACATAGACTTTTCCGGTCGGGTCGATGCGCACCAGGGCGCTCTCGAACGGGCCAACGCCGGTGCCCTCGACGTAGCTGCCCAGCCCCAATCCGAGATAGCGGCCTTCGGCGCGGGCCTTGCGTTGGCGCGCCCGGAACGCCGCAACGCCGCCGATCGCCTCAAGCGCCTTTTGCAGGGCCTTGGGATAGTCGCCGCTGTCGTACACGATCGTCTGGCCGTCGCGGTACGGGATGCCGAGGCGGTAGGGCATCTCTTGGTGCGGGATCATGTTGAGCATCCGCACGTCGGCCGGGTCGAGGCCAAGCTCGCCGGCAATGAGATCCATCGTCCGCTCCATCGCGAATGTCGCCTCAGGCCGCCCGGCGCCACGATAAGGCGCGTTCGGCACCTTGTTGGTCGCGGCGATCCGCACATGAACGGCGAAGTTGTCGAACTTGTAGGGTCCGGGCAGATGCACGGCGGTGTTGTAGGCAATGCCCGCGCCGATCGGATTCCAGGCGCCGCAATCGGCGATGAAGCTGTCGTGAAACGCCAGCAGCCGGCCTTGGTCGTCGAAGCCCGCCTCGACATCGTGGATCTGGTCGCGGGAATGGCAGGCCGACATGAAATGCTCATGCCGGTCTTCGATCCACCGCACCGGCCGTTTCACGGCGCGTGCGAGGAACGGAATGAGCAACTCCTCGGGATAGACGTGTCCCTTCACGCCGAACCCGCCGCCGACATCAAGCGCGACGCAGCGAATGCGCGCTTCTGGAAGATTCAACACCGTGGAGGCTTCGCGCCGCAGCCAGTGTACGACCTGGCAGGAAGACCAGATCGTGATCGTATCGGCGCGCTCTTCGTACACGCTGATGACGCCGCGGCACTCCATCGGGATGGCCGCATAGCGATGATGATGAAAACGTCGCTTCAGCCGGCGCGGCGCCCGCTTGAGCGCCGCCTCAACATCGCCCTTGCCGACGCGGAATTCGCCGATCAGGTTCGTGCCATATTTGTCGTGCAGCAACGACGCGCCGGGGCCCAGCGCCGCTTCGGGATCGACGAGGGCAGGCAGGGGCTCGAGATCGAGAGTGACGAGCTCGGCTGCGTCTTCGGCGAGATAGCGGCTTTCGGCGAGGATGACGGCGACCGCTTCGCCGACATGCCGCACCTTGTCATGGGCGAGCAACGGCTGCTGCGGATTGAGGAAGGTGTGCTGAACCTGGGTGGTCCATTTTCGCGGTAGCGACAATTGCGTGTCGGGGACCGGCGGCAAGAGCTTGACCAGCTCGGCGCCGCTGATTGCAAAGACCACGCCCGGAGCCGCCAGCGCTCGCGTGAGATCAACCGAACGGATGCGCGCGTGCGCGACCTGGCTGCGTACAAACACGGCGTGCAACGTATCGGAAAATTTCAGGTCGGCGACGAACTGGCCGCGGCCCATCAGCAGCCGGCGGTCCTCGCGGCGCGGGATCGAGCGCCCGACATAGGGTCCGTTGTTTTGTGCCTCCGCCATGGGCTTTTGCCTCTACGATTGTTCGCGACGCATAGTCTCGGCGGCCGCCAGCACTGCCGCGACAATGTTCTGGTAACCGGTGCATCGGCACAGCACCGCGGACATTGCCTCGCGAACCTCGGTTTCGCTGGGCTTCGGGTTGACGCGCAGAAAGTCCAGCGCCGCAATCAGCATTCCGGGCGTGCAAAAGCCGCATTGCAGCCCATGATGCTCATGGAATGCCTGTTGCAGCGGATGCAGAACTTCGCCGTTGGCGATGCCCTCGATGGTGACGATGTCGGCGCTATCAGCTTGCACCGCGAACATGATGCAGGAGCGCGCGGCCTCGCCGTTGAGAAGGATCGTGCAGGCGCCGCAGACGCCGTGCTCGCAGCCGACATGGGTTCCGGTCAGCGAAAGGTTGTCGCGCAGGAAATCGACCAGCAGCATGCGTGGCTCGCAGCGGCCCACATAGGCGCGGCCGTTGACGGTCAACCGGACATCTCTCATTTGCGCTGCGTTGCTCATCGTCCTCTCGGTCATGCCGCCGCAGCTACCGCGCGCCGCACTGCGCGTTCGGTGAGGACCTGCGTCAATTGCCGCCGATACGCCGCCGATGCATGTCCGTCGGTCATCGGCTCGACGATCTTTGCCGCAACCTCTGCTGCCTGGCTGATGCCACTTACGCCGAGACCATGCTGCACGAGAATCTGCTCTGCTGCGTTCAGTCGTGTCGGGCGCGACGATATGCCGGCGGTGGCGATGCGGGCCCGAGAACAGCGTTGGCCGTCGCGCAGGATCACGACCGCAATGGCCGCAATGGCGAAATCGCCGTGCCGGCGGGCGAACTCCTCGATAGCGCAGCCTGAGCCGGCCGGCGTCGCCGGCAGCCGCACCTCGACGAGGATCTCGTCGGCTGCGAGACTCGTCGTCATGGCATCGCGAAACAGCTCCGATGCCGCAATGGTGCGCTGGCCGTTTGGTCCGCGCACGACAACCTCTCCATCGAGTGCTTGCAGCACCATTGGAAGTTCGGCGGCCGGGTCGGCATTGGCGATCGAACCGCCGATCGTTCCACGAGAGCGGGTCGGCAGATGACCCACCAGTTTGATCGCCTGGTGGAGGAGCGGGAGCTTGTCGGCGACGACGGCCGAGAACTCGATCGCACGCTGCCGCGTCATCGCTCCAATGCTGACGTATTTTCCCTCGTCCTTGATATACGCCAAGCTCGCAATTCGATTGAGATCGATGATGACAGGCGGTGCAGCGAGCCGGAAGTTCATTATCGGGATCAGACTTTGGCCGCCAGCGAGGACGCGAGAATCGGGGCCGTTAGCCTTGAGCAGCGCCAGGGCCTCATCAACCGTATTTGGCGCATGATACTCGAAGCTCGAAGGCTTCATCATAGACTTCTCAGGACACACGCTCGTTGTCACATCAAACTCCGTGGGCGGACGCGCCCGAACAGTGACGGCTGGATTTGCTCGTTAACTTACTGCCTGTTCTCAACGCACCTCGGCTGCGGCTGTTCATCGTGGCCGAACTAGGCCGGGATGCAGATCCCTTTGTGTTACACCTCTATGCTGCCCTGGCCGAGAAGGAACGCCGGCTGATCTCGGAGTGGACCAGGGTAGCGCTCGCGGCGAAAAAGGCCAGCGGCATCAAGCTCGGCAATCCGCGCAACTTCGCGCAAACGGGCGAACTGGGACGCAGCGTTCAGACAGCAACAGCCGACAAGTTTGTCGCCAACCTCATGCCGGTCGTGCGTGCCATCCAGAATTCCGGAGCGACCACGCTGGAGGCGATTACTCAGGCCCCCAGCCTTTTGACCTCGTAGCCGTCGATAATCGGAATCTGAATGTCCATCAGGATCAGGTCCGGCCGCTGGGTTGCTACGGCCGCCAGCGCCTCCTCGCCGTTCTCAGCTTCGATCATCTCGTAGCCAGCGTTGACGAGTAGGTCGCGGAGGATTTGCATGTTGTCCTCCTGATCCTCGACGGCAAGGATGCGGTTGCTCATGGTGGGTTCGCTTGCCGCTCAACCTTCACAGGGAGGGTAAATGTGAAGGTTGAGCCGTGTCCGGGGCTGGATTCAACCGTGATGCTCCCACCGTGCAGTTCAATAATTCGTTTTGAGATGGCCAGCCCAAGCCCGGTGCCGCCTTTGGTCTTGGTGATCGAATTGTCGGCCTGCTGAAACTGCTGGAACAGCTTGGCCTGATCAGCATCAGAAATTCCCGGACCAGTGTCATGGATCGCAACGCTGAATGAGCTATCGACTGCGGTGGCCTTGATCGTGACTTCACCCTCGTCGGTGAACTTGATTGCGTTGCCCGCAAGGTTGAGCAGAACCTGCGTAATCTTTTGCCCATCACCGTAGCCGGCTGGAATGTCGGGGGGCACATCCACCTTGAAATCAAGCTTCTTCTTTGTGGCCAAAGGCTCGACCGCGCTGAAAACGCTGTAGACCACGTCCTTCATTGAATAGTCAGTGAGTGAGAGCTTGAGTTGGCCAGCTTCGATCTTGGAGAGGTCGAGAACGTCGTTGATCAGGCCAAGAAGGTGTTTGCCATTGCTTTCGACCCGCTTGAGCACAGCCTGGGCTTTTTCCGGTGTTTCACCGTAGATGCCGTCGATGATCAATTCGGTGTAGCCGAGGATGGCGTTGAGCGGCGTGCGCAACTCGTGGCTCATGTTGGCGAGAAACTGCGACTTGTGCTGGCTTGCCTCGGCGAGCTGGCGGCTCGTTGTTTGAATTTCGTCAAACAGGCGCACGTTCTCGATCGCGATCGCAGCCTGGTCGGCAAAGGTGGATACCAGCTCGATCTGCTTGTCGGTGAAGGGGTTCACCTCCGCGCGCATGAGAGTCAGCACGCCGGCAGGCGCGCCGTCACGCAGCATCGGTACCCCTAGGAGGGTCCGGAAGCCGCCAAGGTTCTTCGCTGGATTCCAGGTGTATTCGGGGTCGTTCTCGATATCCTCGATATGGATGATCTTTCCCTCGAGCAGAGCTCTGCCTGATCCGCTACTTCGGTTCAGTTCGACCGGCTCGTCCCTGACCTGGTCGAGGAACTGCGGCGGAAGCCCGAACGTCACCGCGCGGTAGAACTGGTCGCCCTTCCGTTGCGTGATCGCGCCCATCTCTGCCTCGCACAGCCGGCCCGCCGACTTGAGAAGCGTGTCGAGCACGGTGTGCAGATCGAACGCCGAGCGGCTGATGACCTTGAGCACGTCTGCGGTGGCGGTCTGCTGCGCAAGTGACTCGGAAAGCTCCTCTGTGCGCGCCTGGACCTCCTCGAACAGCCGCACATTCTCGATCGCGATCACCGCCTGGTCGGCGAAGGTCGTCACCAGCTCGACCTCGCGACCACTGAACGGTCGTACCTCGCGCCGCAGTAGGGTGATGACGCCGATGGGTCGGCCTTCGCGCAGCAGCGGGATGCCCAGGACGGTGCGGAAGCCGCCTTTCGCCTGCATTTCGGTCATGGTGTATTCCGGATCGGCCAGAACGTCTGGTACGAGCACGGCTTTGGCCTCGGACAATACGCGACCAATTACGCTGCCGCGCCCTGGCTGGTGCGGCACGCTTTTCAAGAATTTGGCGACGTCCGACGATAGACCGTAAGTGGTGGCGTAGTAATAGTCGTTACCATCCTGGCGCGTGATGCTGGCCATTTCCGCTTCGCAGAGGCGAGCGGCCGACTCGGTCAGCGTATCAAGCACGATCTGCAGGTCGAATGCCGAGCGGCTGATGACCTTGAGCACGTCGGCGGTGGCGGTCTGCTGCTGCAGCGACTCGGCGAGGTCATCGGTGCGCTTCTGCACCTCTTCAAACAACCGAACATTCTCAATGGCGATCACCGCCTGGTCGGCGAAGGTGGTGACAAGAGCGATCTGCACGCCGGAGAACGGCTGAGGCGTCGTCCTTGTCAGAGCCATGACACCGACGCAGGTGCCTTCGCGAAGCAGCGGGATGCCGAGCATAGTGCGGAAGCCACCGAGCCTTCGGCTTTCGTGCCAGGTGTACTCCGGATCGGCGAGCACGTCGGGGATGTGAACCGTGCGACCTTCAGCGCAGTCCGCGCCACCAACGTCCGCTCGTCCCGGAGCAATCGGGTGCTGTCGCGACATACTCCTGATATTCCGCGGGAAAAGTCGTTGTGCGCAGCCAGACGGTAAACCTCGTCGTCACGTTGAAAGATTTGAGACGTTTTCCGCCGGACATAACCGGCCCGCCGAGGTGACCAGGGTATCAAGCACGGTCTGCAGATCGAAGGACGAGCGGCTGATCACCTTGAGCACGTCCGCAGTGGCGGTCTGCTGTTGGAGCGACTCGCGCAGCTCGTTAAGCAGCCGGGCATTCTCGATTGCGATGACGGCTTGCGCGGCGAAGTTCTGTACCAGCTCGATCTGCTTGTCCGTGAAGGCGCGGACCTCCTGGCGGAAGATCGCAAGCGCACCGACAAAGTCTCTATCCTTCAGCATTGGCACGACCGACAACGTCCGCGCACCTGCGACTTCCACAAGATCCACCGGCACCGGGTCATGTTCGACGTGTAGGCAGGATCTTCGGCGAGGTCAGTGACCTGAACAGCCCGCCGGGTCTGCGAGCCCTTGTGAGGGCCCGATGGGCGGGGTCTGAGAATGGGCTGCGCTTGCGGAGTTCAGCAAACGCTTCGGCGCACCGTGAAGCACGGCATCGCGAAGCACATCGCCTTCGTGGAGCCGAGGTCGCCGAACTGGCGTCGCAGATGCCGCGTCGCGTTTTCCAGCATGGCCTGGAATACGGGCTCCAGTTCGCCAGGTGAGCTACAGATGACCTGCAGCACCTCGCTAGTCGCGGTCTGCTGCTCCAGCGACTCGGACAGATCGTCGGTGCGCTGACGCAACTCGTTCAGCAGCCGTGTATTCTCGATGGCTATGACCGCCTGCGTGGCGAAGCTGGTCAGCAGCTCGATCTGCTTTTCGGTGAAGGGCTTCACCTCCTGGTGATAGATGTTGATCGACCCGATCAATTCGCCGTCCTTCAACAGCGGCACCTCTGCCAGAGTCCGTCCGCCGGCAAGCTCCACGGTAGCCACACGCAGCGGATCGCGATCGAGGTAGGCCTTGCCCTTGGTGATATCGTCGATCTGAACGAACCGTTTCGTCTTCAGCAACATTCCGAGGCCGGTGTCCGGGCCAGGACGGATGGCCGCACGGAACAGCATTTCTCGATAAGCAGTTGGTCCACCGTGGGCCGCGACAGCGCGGAAAAGGTCGCCTTCGCGAAGCCACAAGACGCCGAACTTGGCGCCGCAGATGCGGGTGGCGTTCTCCAGCAGCGACTGGAAGATCGGCATCAGGTCGCCCGGCGAACTGCTGATGACTTGAAGCACCTCGGATGTTGCAGTTTGCTGCTGCAGCAATTCATGCGCAACTCGCTCAGCAACCGCGTGTTCTCGATGGCGATGACGGCCTGGGCGGCAAAGTTCTGCACCAACTCGATCTGCTTGTCGGTGAACGGCCGTACCTCCTGGCGGTAAATGGCGATCGCGCCGACCAGCTCACCGTCCTTGAGCATTGGCACGGGAGATGCGTGCGAGCGCTGGCAGCTTCGACCAAAGCGACGAAGCGCGAATCGCGCTTCAGGTAACCTGGCTCGGCCTTGAGGTCGGCGATATCGACAACGCGCCGGGTCTTGACGAGGCGTTCGAGCGGATTATCCGGGCTGTCGCCGATGGTGAGGCCGGAGACGCACGCCATCGCTCAGCATAGGCGTGGGGCGCATCCAGCATCGCACCGACACGGAAGGCATCATTACTCATAGAGAACATAAGTTGCCAAACTTCGCCTCGCAGATGCGCACGCGTTTTCCAGCATGGCCCGGAACACCGGCTCCAGCTCGCCGGGCGAGCTGGAGATGACCTTCAGCACCTCGGAGGTGGCGGTCTGTTGCTCACGCGCCTCCGTCAGCTCCCGCTCAAGAGCGTCTACTCGCGCCTGTAGATCGCGGGAGGTAGCTGACTGTGCTCGGGAGGACCGCCGGCCAGCGGTCCTTCTTGAGGCGCGGCTTTTTGGCCGTCTTGCCGACGCGTCGAGTGGGCCGCCTCATGTCCGCCCCCAGGCTAAGGACATGGCATCGTAGCGGCTCAAATGGGCAGTCTGAAAGGGCCCGATGATATCCGCATGGGTCATTAGCGGACATTCGGCTCTGAACGGCGATGTCCGCTTTACCCCCCAAAGCGGACATGGATCAGAGCACGTTGAATGTCCGCTTTGTGCCAATAGCGGACATCGCGCCGCTATTCGATCACCTCGTCGGCGCAAGCGAGTAATGAAGGTGGCACACTCAGGCCAAGCGCCCCCGCGGTGGGCAGATCGATAACGAACTCAAATTTGTTCGTCTGCACTACCGGCAGATCACCTGGCTTCTCGCCTTTGAGGATACGTCCAGCATAAGCACCGAGTTGCTGATACATCTCCTTCAGTGGCCAACATTTGTAACCTGAGGCAAATTCGGCTGAAGGAAGCATCGAATTCGGCAACCAGCCTTCAGCCCCCTGTCTGTCCTCGATATTGTCGCCACATCCATTTTAACCAAGTGAAGGAAAGATCATGCGGAAGAGCGTGCCAGCCGCCGATCCTGACGCCTACGTCCGTGCGCTGGACGGGTGGCGGCGCACCTGCGTCGAGATGCTCCGCGGCGCCGTGCGCAAGGCCGCGGGACTCGAAGAGACGGTGAAATGGGGTCATCTGGTCTACGCGGCGAACGGTCCGGCACTGCTGATCCGCGCGGAGGATGAGCGCGTGCTGCTCGGCTTCTGGCGCGGCCAGCGACTTCGCGAGATCGAGCCCCGGCTCAAGCCCGGCGGCAACTACGAGATGGCGACGTTCGACATCCGCGAGGGCGTGACGATTATGCCTGCGGTTGTCTCTCGTCTGGCCCGACAGGCCGTCGCGCTCAACAAGAAGGTCGGCGATCCGACGAAGGCCGCAGCGGCTCGGGCGAAGGAGGGCGGTGCCCGTAAGGCGGGGCCGGTGTCAACGCGGCGCAGGAAATCCAACCGCACATGATCCATGCGGGCCGAAGGGCGCACACCATAAATTGCGTTTGTTCGCCAATCGCTGGCCTGATGTCCGTTTTACCCCCGATAAAGACCGCAGAGCGAACGTGCTGCCATGTCCGAAAGGTGCCACAACCGGACTTTATGCACCGCAACAACCAGCGCTGTTATTCGATCACCTCGTCGGCGGCCACAAGCAAACTCGGGGACACCGTGAGACCGAGTGCCTTCGCCGTCTTGAGGTTGACGACGGTTTCGTACTTGGTCGGCACTTGCACGGGGAGATCAGCGGGCTTTGCGCCACGCAAGATGAGGTCAACATAGGACGCCGCCAGCCGATACTGGTCGGCACGATCGGTGCTGTAGCAAATGAGCCCACCGGCCGCGACGAAGAGACGATCAGAGTAGACGGCGGGCAAGCGGTGCCGGGCCGCGAGCGCGATGATGAGGTCTCGATGAATAATGGTGTTGGTATCCGGCGGCAGGACTAGGCCGCCGCTTTGCGTGCGCGCAAACGCTTCGAACGCGCGCCTCGATGTCGGCGGGCGCGTCTCCTGATGGACCCGAGTACAACCTCGATGCCGAGTGAGGAAGCAGCGGCCTGGGCGGCATGCAGATAGAATTCATAATAGGGGGCTGTCTTAGGATTGATCACAAGCATGACGCGCGCAAGACTGGGCGTGATGTCTTTCAGGATCGCGAGCCATTTGCCGGTGATGCTCGGCTCGAACAGCAGAAAGCCAGTGATATTGCCGCCTGGCCGCGCAAGGCTAGCGACAAAGTTTGAACCGATCGGATCGGCGACGCCCACGAACACAATAGGGATTGTGCGCGTCTCGCGCTGCACCGCACGTGTGGCCGGTGACGCCTGACTGACAATTACGTCGGGTTGCAGGCCGACCAGTTCCTTCGCCCGCGCCTCTACCTGGGTTCCCCCAGGTGCAAAACGATAGTCGATGCCAACGTTGCGTCCGTCAGACCACCCGAGCGCTTCGAGTCCTTGCTGGAACTTCGCGAACCGCGTCTTCGTGTCCGGATCCTGTTCGGATAGGCCGACGAGGACGCCGATCCGCTTCGCGCGCGCGACCTGCTGCGCACGTCGCGGCAGAGCGGCCACGCAGCCGCCGCTCCACTTAAAGCACCGATAAATTCCCGCCGCCTCATGTCCGCCCCCAGGCTCAGGAGACGGCATCGTAACGGCTTAAATCATCACTTTGGTAGGGCTTAAGAGCGCTTCGCTAGTGCGACATAAAATGCTGGCCGATGTCCGCTATGGGTCATTAGCGGACATTGCGGCCCCAAACGGCGATGTCCGCTATACCCCCAATAGCGGACATGGATCGGCACGGCTGGATGTCCGCTTTGTGCCAACAGCGGACATGGCAGAAACGTCAGGCCGCAGGCCTTATGCCAATAATACCTGGGTAATGTCGTCGCCGGTTTCGGCATCGACAACAGCGAACTGGATGCCCTTCGCTGCCCATGAGCGCAAGTCAGCGATGGTCACATATCGGGCTGCTTGCGTGTCATAGAGGCGACTTCGCGCATATCGTTTGACGAGTTTCATTGTCGCCTCCTGTTCTTAAGGGTCACCAGCAGACGTCAGGCCCTTGAACCATGATGTCCGCTTTACCCCCGAAAACGGACATCGAGCGGCTGGCCTGGGGCCTCGGCTGGAACACGGACCCAGCCGGGGCTCTTTTCATTTTCGGTGTCAGCCGCAGAGCCAGACCCCGCGAGCGAGCGGCCCCGTATGGCATGTCGACAATCAGTCGGCCCCAGCATCCGCCGCCGCCACCGTAGCCGCTGGCTGGGTAGTAGCCTGGATCGCCGCCATAATAGCCGCCGTGGCTGGGTACCCACCGTAGTAGCCGCCGTAGGCGGGGTAGCCACCGTAATAGCCGTAGCCGCCATAGTGGGTGGGTGCGAACGTGACCGCGACGACTGCCGCCGCAGCGATTGCCAGCAACACTTTTCGCCAAGACATGGGGTTCTCCATCCGCCAGGAAGAACTGAAAACAACGCGCGTCATGCCGTTTGCGTTCCGCGTCGCATCGCGTCTTCCAAGCTGTCCACCCAGGAACTCGACTGCTGCCGAGCCCGTTAAGGCAACGACGGGTAAGGGTCAGGAGAACGCCCATGACGACGTCTCGTGAGCGGGTAAGCGCCAGGAGAAGGTCGAGGAGCGCAAGCGAACGGGCGAGCGTTAGCAAGGAGGCGACGCCATTGCGCGCCTATACCTTTATATAATCGTCCCAATCCCATCGGGTAGGGAACGCTTACAATTAGATAGTTGGCAGTCTCAGCACCCAGCCTCTAAACATTGGTAAGCAATGCACACGGGTGCCATTCATGCTGGCGCAACATCCAATCCATTCGCTAGGTTCAATTCGGCGCGGCGGGTACGTGCTTGCCGGAAGCATGGCTGCGATACTCATCATCACAACATTGTCCATCACGATCGGGCTCGAGGTTTCCGCCGCGACGCTACGCTCGACAGCGTCCGAACAATTGTCGGGACAGTTTGTAAACCGCACCCGAAAGGGCGACCGCCAGCTTGCCGCGCAAGAGGTTCGTCAAATCAAATTCGTACGCACGCCGGCTCCCGATCTGAAATTGGCCGATGGCTGTGAATCGCTGGTTAGTCCTCTAGCAAACGCGCCGTTGGCGAAAGTTGCTGGCCGGTGCGTGTCCTAAGAGTTGGGTTTGCAAATGGTCGGATCACGGAATGATACGCTGTTCCGGGACTAGTGCCCATGTCCGCTTTGGGTCACAAGCAGACGTGGCGGCCTTGATCGGCGATGTCCGCTTTACCCCCGAAAGCAGACATCGTAGGGGCGGCGACCATGGCTGATTAAGATACGTCCGCAGTTGTTCGTGGACGTCCGAAATGCTCTGCAGGTTCTGATAGTTAGACGAATCGTCTATGCGTGCATGTTCACGAACATCCACCACAATCCACGCTGCAAACGTGGGTACGTTTGGGGGTACGAATGGCACGCGAAATTCATCGGCTCAGCGCCCTAGCTGTCAATCGCGCAAGCGAACCACGTTACTACCCGGATGGCGACGGCCTCTACTTGCAGGTTAGCTCGACCGGGACGAAGAGCTGGATTTACCGATACAGCAACGGGGGCCGCTCTCGCGAAATGGGGCTTGGCTCTTTAGCCGCTCTGAGTCTGTCCGATGCCCGCGCACGCGCCAAAGAGTGCCGACAGCAGCGCTTGATGGGGGTCGACCCTCTCGAAGCAAAACGCGCTTCGGTCACGCGAAAGAAACTAGAGGCTGCAAAGGCGATCACGTTTTCCGACGCTGCAACTAAATACATTGCCGCCCACGAAGCGAGCTGGAGCAATGAAAAGCACCGAGCGCAGTGGAAATCAACTCTTGAGACGTACGCTTCTCCGGTCATCGGGACACTAGCAGTCGCCGCCATCGACACCGGCCTGGTGCTTAAAGTCATTGAGCCGATTTGGCGGACAAAGCCAGAGACTGCCTCGCGCGTTCGCGGCCGGGTCGAGTCCATCCTGAACTGGGCAACAGCACGCGGTTTTCGCCAGGGGGAGAATCCTGCACGTTGGAAAGGCCATCTCGACAAGCTCTTGCCCGCACGCGGCAAGGTGCGAACCGTCAAGCACCACGCTGCACTGCCCTTCGACGAACTGCCAAGCTTTATGACCAATCTACGGGACTGCCAGGGCAGCGGCGCCCGCGCGCTCGAACTCACTATTTTGACCGGACTGAGAACAGGCGAAGTGATCGGCGCATGTTGGCGCGAATTCAACTTGCATCGCAAACTTTGGATTGTGCCCGCCGAGCGCATGAAAGCGAAACGCGAACATCGCGTGCCGTTGTCCGATTACGTCATAGAACGCCTGGCTACTCTTCCGCAGTGGGGCGACTTTCTGTTTCCCGGTGAGCTTAGCGGAAAGCCCCTGTCGAATATGGTGATGCTCCAGACGCTCAACCGCCTTGGCCGCAGTGACGTCACGGTTCACGGTTTCCGCAGCACATTTCGCGATTGGGCAGCCGAGCGGACAAACTTTCCAAATCACGTCGTGGAAATGGCACTCGCCCACACAATTGGCAACAAGGTTGAGGCAGCCTATCGTCGAGGCGACCTCTTCGAGAAGCGCGTGCGGCTCATGGATGCCTGGGCGGAATTCGCGACGAAGAAGTCGGACGCTGGCGAAGTAACTAAACTACGAGTTGATGCCGCATGATCGAATAGCCTGCTCATAGATGCCATTGGTCAACCGCCATGGTATAGGGCGTATACTCATAAATAGCGTTTGTTCGGCAATCGCATTGATGTCCGCTATACCCCGGTGAATTCAACGGATCAGCGCAACACCTTCTATTCCTTCTGGATGGGAGGTGTCACATGCTGACGTCACGAACATTGTTCACTTTGGAGCAGAAGGCCGATCTGTGGGAGCGGCGGAACAACGGACAAAGCGTGTTGGCCATCTCCCGGGCGCTGGAACGGAGGAACAAGACCGGCGTCCAGCGGATTTTGGCTCTCCATGGAGGTATGGCGCCGGGCGCCACGTCGCAGAGCTGTGGCGGCGTTGAAGCTTGAGGAGCGCGAAGAGATTTCCCGTGGGATTGCGACCGGTCGGTCAATACGTCGACCAGCCGCACCTCGGGTCCCTGAGGACCTGTACTTACTAATTCGTCGGCATCGCGCCTTGATGCTACCGTTTTTAGATTAGCAATGCTCTACTGCCCCGCTATCTGCATGCTCGGAGGGAAAGAGAAGCCTCTTTACCCACCGGACTTCAAAGCAAAAACCAAACTTCCGTTCCGGGAATTGTCAACGCAGGAACAACGCAGGAAGAAGGATGGCTCTATGCGCGGTTTTTTCCTCACTATCTGTTTCTTATTCCCGTCTCTCGCGGCCCTGGCGCAATCGCCTCGGGATGGTCAGGCCGTTGCGATAGGCCCCTGGCTGATCGAAGCTACCTACAGAAATGGAAAGTTCGAAAGATGTGGAATGAGCCGCACAACTGAGGAGGGCATCGAGGCGCGGCTCACTAGGGCTGGAGGTGGGCTCACCCTTGCGATGACTTCCCCTCGCTGGCGACTAGAGCAACGCAAGAGCTACCCGATCGAGCTTGCCGCGGGTACCGTCACTTGGGCAACGAAAGTGACTGCTACGATCAATACAGTGCAAGTGGCCCTCACCGAGCCCCGCTTCAATGAAGCCCTACGTTTAGCCGACATTCTAGAAATTCGCGGTGCCGGATCCGTGATCCGCGTGCCTTTGGACAAAAGCGCGGCCGCAATGGAGCGCCTCGAGAGATGTTACGAAAACAACGCTCGGTCGATCGAGACGAACCCGTTTGTTGCTCCAAGTCGGAGGCCGTGATGGTAAACGCCGGCGGCCAGGCTATCGTCGGCAACGTCCCGCTCGGCATCGTGGCGCGCCTGGTGCATATCTAAGTGCATGGGGTTGTTCCTTTGATTCCGCTGCGTTCGTATTGATGATGTTTGTTCTTCCGAACATACCCAGCAATAACGGCACACACGTTCCGCCTGCCACCAGCGGCTCCGGCACACAGCGTTGAGGGAGGCTTCCATTTAGAGGCTTGCGGTTCATACGCCGTCGAAGAACGAGACGGTGCGCAAGGCGTTGGCTATGGCTCGACGCTTCAGGTAGAGGCGACAAGGCTTGAGGCTTCTCCCAAGCCCACAGGGAGCATCCGGCGCTTTTCGCTAAAAGCAGCGGCGAGCGAGCCGTCAGCCGACCTTCACGTCCCAGGGCAAGGAACCCGACGGGTCGCTCTCAAACACCATCGCCTCCCACTTGGCGGCGAGGTTGAGCCAGCCCTCTTTCTCGCTCGGCATGATCGCCGCTGCCGCGCGCTCACGGCATTCGAGAGCTTTTGCTTTGAAGTGATCTGTCGTTGCCATGTTGGCCGCTTCCATACAGGCAATGTGTTGCGTATTGCTACTACACGCGCATATCGACTGCCCGGCGGGTTGCGTGATCCGGCGGCAGCAAAACAGGCGTGCGCACGGCGAAGGCGCGAAGAAGCTTTCGCCGTTCGCGCACGGCAAATCCGGCAATTCGCGGATGCTGATCGCTGGTGCAGATCACGACAACAGATACGAAGAGAGCGAGACACGAAGCGATTGCGAGCAAGGGCATGACCATCAGGATTTCGTAGGACATGGCTGTCTCCATATGTCTGTTGCCGAACCAACAGCGCGGGAGTGTCCTTCGTTCCGATCTTTTTGGTTAACGCGCGTTAACGCCTGTGGCGACATCTGCGCTCTGCGCTTTAGATATTCGACCCCCCCCCCGGCACCTTCACAGAAAGGCCTTTACCGCGCGGCGGGCTTCGCGGACATGAGCGAGCGCGCGTCCGGGTGAGGCTCAGGAATTTTTTGGGCCAGGATTTTTTGAAATGTTCCGCGCGCTTCAAAGCGGACTTGCCGTGCAACGTGCGTCCACAATCCTTTTGGCCGCCGCAACGATAGTCTCCTTCGGACACTCCTCGAGCCTGGGAGGGCTTTCTGGTAGGGCAGCTAGCGAGCCCGGTGCATAGATCATCGCTCGCCAACCCTTCCCAACGCTACTAACGATGATGCGATGGTCCTTGTAGATAAGGTCGGGCTTAACCGTGTCACTAACCGCGAGCTTCATTCAATAACCTCGTCCGCCCGCGCCAACAGCGTCGCTGGCACGGTGAGGCCGAGGGCGCGGGCGGTTTTCAGGTTGATCGCCAGTTCGAACCTGATCGGCTGCTGAATGGGCAGGTCAGCAGGCTTATCGCCCTTAAGTACTCGGCCAGTGTACAACCCCACCTGATGATTGATCTCGGTCAGGCTTGCGCCATAACTGACCAGCCCGCCAACCTCGACAAAATCGCGCCACTGATAGATGGCAGGGATTTGGTGGCGCGCCACAAGCGCGGTCAGTTGTGAGGCCACGCGCGTGTAGACATTGTCGGCCGTCACGATGAGGGCATCGGCCTTGCTCTCCACCAGCCGGGCGAAGGAGTTGTCGAAATCTTCAGGACCTGCTGTGGGCAGCATGACGGCCTGCTGCCCAGACGCACGGATCGCAGCCTGCACCTCAAGGCCATGTGGCTCGGAATTGCGGTTTTGCGGGTTCACAAGCACGGCGATGGTTTTTACTTGCGGCGCGATCTCGCGCAAGATTTCCACGCGCTTGGGCCCCAACGCACCGCCGAGGATCGTGATGCCGGTCAGATTGCCGCCGGGTCGGCCAAGACTTCCGACGAGACCTGCTTGAACCGGATCGGCGTCGCCCATCATGAAAACGATTGGAATTGTCGTCGTGACGGCTTTGGCCGCTTGCGCCGAAATGCTGCCGCCGCTGGTGACGAGGACTTCAACGCCACGCTCGACAAGCTCCTTCGCCAAAACCGGCAGACGGTCGGGCCTGCCCTCCGCGAACCGATAAAGGATTGTGAGGTTCTGCCCCTCTACAAAGCCCGCGTCGCGCAGGCCCCGCTCAAGAGCGCGTCTGTGCTGATCTAAAACGACCGAAGTATGGATATACCCAATCAGGCGCGAAGGACGCTGCTGCGCCCTCACCCCCACCGGCCACGCAGCCGCCGCGCCACCCAGCCCTGCGATGAAGTCTCGCCGCCGCATGTAGTCCTCGCATCGGTCAGCCCCCGCCGACAGCGTCAGCCTACAGGAGAGCGCGGGGTGGCGGTATGGGGCGCGGCAGGTCGGTCGCTTGCGGGACGTAATCGCTACGCGCTAATCGTCAATGGGACACGACCCCGGACACCTTCCACAGAAAGCCCTTTACCCGCAGCGCGGCTACGGCGACGACAGAGCGCGCACGTCCAGACTGCCGCTGGATTTTTTAGAACTTTTTGAAATGTTCCGCATCCGTGCGTTTGCCCGCTGGCGATCAGCGCGGCGAGCGCGAGGCGGCTGAACTCCTAAAGATGATGTTGGCGCTCGGCCTCAGCAAGTTCGATCCGGACCCGCTTGGATCGGTCGCCATCGCCGAAGCCGAACGCGCCGTTGAACACGAAACCGCGCGAGGAGGAGGCCCGCTATCGAAGCAGGACGGCTATTGTTGCGAACGGCAGAACCACTCCGCCGAAAAAGCCAATCAAGAACATCCAGTCATTGAAATCGAAGCGATGCATCGTGGACCGCGCCAGAAAAACCGCGCGAAGGGGAGGGGAGAACCTTCGCGCGGAAGTTGGGGAGTCACGTCAGGAGCCAGCGCCTTAGCGTGATTCGCCCGCGTGTCGGCGGTACGTGGATGATGCAGCCGAAAAGACCGCTCGACCGTTCAAATAAAAAATACCGCGCGAGGAGGAGGCCCGCGCGGCTTCTCTGTACCACAGAGGTGCTGCCCCCCTGCTGGAAGGAGCAGCGAGCCGATCATAGCGCCAAGCCGAGGCCTTCGCCAATGCCGCTCGCACTGTCTATGTGATAGGAAATAACAACCGGATTTACTTGGTATTTCGGACGCACTCGCGGAGCCCTGCCTATGTTGTTTGACATAGAACAAATTCCCCCAGCCCACCGCTGATATTAGATGGCTTCATTGGAATAGGTGTTAGCTGCCCCCGCGCTCTTATTAGGACGGGAATGCGATGATTGCGATTGTTGATGACGATGAAGCCGTCCGCGAGGCAACGAAAACGCTCGTGCGATCTCTGGGCTACAAGGCTTCCACGTTCGGCTCAGCCAACGAATTTCTCAAATCCGAGCAGTTCAGCAACACATCGTGCATCATCACCGATCTGCAGATGCCGGGATTAAGCGGCCTTGACCTGCAAGCTCAGTTGCTAGCCGACGGACATCGCATCCCCATCATTTTCGTCACGGCTTTTCCTGACAATACCGCGCGGACAAGCGCAATGAATGCCGGTGCGATTGCCTTCCTGAGCAAGCCGTACAAAGACGACGACTTGCTGGGCTATCTTGAGAAGGCTTTGCAGGCTGCTTGACACCAAAAGTTGGCCTCGCGATCTCGCTGGGATCAGGCGCTTGGGGGCGCAGCGTCAATTGTCGCGCCGCAACGTCGGTGCAACGCTGTCGTCTCCGAGGGTACGGTAGCCCGCTTCTCGCAATGCGCGAACGAGACGTTCGGCAAGGCGCTGCCGTTCCTCTTGAATTTTTGGATCAACCTCAGGCAGCGCACCTTCGCGCGCCGCTTCCTTCCGAATGCGCCCCATCACAACTCCTCCCCGTCGCAAATGGTCGGAAGTTGGGAGGCGGAATACAACACACGTTTCCGTATGGAATAGCGTGCGTTTCCGCATGGAATGGCGTGCTGCAAATAGGAGGTGCGCTAGCTCATATTGCTAGTCTGGCGCAGTCATAATTCGTTTTCGTTCTGTGCATGCCACATTTCGAACAATTCACGCAAGCCGCCCGCATTTCAGGCAAGAACGCCGCGCGCCAAGCCAGAGCCGACCGCCATGCCGATCTCATTGAGCGACGACGAACTTGATGCGGTATGGAGCGGAACTCGGCTAGTTCCGAGTGAAAAATAAATCCGTGAAACGGTATCATGGTCCCGCGCTGCCGCACGCGCGAAAGATTTCATTAATCGAACCATCTCAGCATTGCGGTCGGCTCCGTCTGGCGCTCCACGGGAGGGGGCTGCGAGCCTCCTCGCCGCGTCACATTTGCGGACCCAGCCGCGACTTGGAGGCTCGCTCACATCAGCCGCAGCCGCTCCACCGCGATCCTGGCGCGCGCTTTAATAACTTTAATAACTGGTGAGCAACATCGCGCAGAAACTTTCTCGCGTCCCTCCGGCGCTAGTGGCGTGGCGCAATCCATCACTATGGCAAGAGGAACTTATGAATTCGAAACCTGAAATCTCAGTCGAGCGAATCATCAACAGCGTGCGCAGTGACGCGCTCACCGATTTCCTCGCTGGGTTGAAGCCTCAGCCCGACATGGTCGGGGACGTGAACCAAGCGATTGGCGCGCTTATTGACAACGTGAGCACGACCTCGATTGCAGAGATTGAAAAGCTGATCAGCGATCTTGAGACCGTGCGTAATTACATGAAGTCGGAGGGCGACCGCGTCCAGCAGGAGATCGCGCGGTATGCGCATCTGAGTGATACGGCATCGGCCTTGGTGAAAATTATTGCAGAACGTCTCGGCCAATGGCGCGAAGGGCCGACGGAGGCTAAGGCAGCCCTCGTCGGTTAACTGCTGCGCACACGTCGCAGGGGGGCGGTTGGAGGGTCGGTGGTGAAACCCGGCTGGAATGGCGACTCACGTTGCGCCACTGCGCTCCACAGTATGCCGCCAAAGGTGAAGCGACTTGCTTTCTGGCCGCATGCTTCGCAGTGCCCTCGCACTGGCCGGATTTGTTGCAATCACGCTGCCTTTCGGACCTAGGCAAGCGTAGCCGTTCGGGTCGCTATCGAATAAGCCACCATTAGCCCCACAAGTATTCTTAATTTCCTCGCGAGAGTGGGTCCCGCTGAGCTTGACGACTCCCGCCAAGGCGGGGGCAGCCGCAAATGCAAACGCGCAGAAAGCGATCAAGCCGATAAGAGCTTTGCGCATGAGACTTGTTCCCATGTTTCAGGGCACTTCGCCAGAGTGCCCAACGGACTAAATTGGGAATAGTTCCCGGCACGTCCGTGTCGTGTAGGCCATTATGGCACGTTAGCACGGCGCAGGCCGGGACGGTGGCGAGCGCGCAAGCTCACATCATCCGCAGCCCGCGCCCGGCTTCGATCTCGATCCGCACCAGTGTCAATTTGCTATCGCCCAAATGATGAACGCTGCGACGCCGTTGATGATGCAGAACCCGATCAGCCACCCGAAAAACGCGTGTAGGTTCGACTTGTTCGGTGCCGCTTCGTTTGCCTTCCGGATCACCAGAACGCTCGTCGGCGCGAAGAGAGCAATCATTAAAGCGGCAACAAGATAGCTACCCCTGAACGCTTCAAGCAGTCCGGCGATGACTCCCAAAACCAAAAACGAACCTAGTCCAAATAGAAATCCCCGTTTCATTCCAGCCCCCATCCGGTGCCGACGATTCCGAGACGCGATGATCGAGAGCGCGACCGCAGCGGCGCGCCCGGCACAGCGTCATGCCGTTCCGGGGCGCGGCGGCTCGACCGCACGACCACCGAATTCTGTCGTTACCGTTCTCAATTTGTGGTCACCGCTCAGTAATATCAGCCCGTTCTTGATCGCGGTCTCGGCGATTAGAATGTCCCGCTTCTGGTTGTCACCACGGTCCCGTCGATCCAATTCGATCAGCCGTGTCAGCATCCTATCGAACAGCCCGTCCTCAGCAGAATACTTTGCCTCATCCCACTTGCTGATGTCCCACAAAGCCGTTTCGGTCGGCAGCGTTTCAGGACCTATCGCTTCAAACGAAGATATGAGTCGAGCGCGCTTCTGTTCGCCCACAGTGTTTTTCAATTCGTCTAACTGCACATGCGTCGCGAAAACTCGAAAGCCTGCGTAAGTTGACAGGGGAATGTGCCCCTTAGCGACGGCATTGAATTCCGTCGTATCCAGCATGTAGCGGTCTGAGAGCATCGGGCCTCTTGTGCGGTCACTGATAACGGCGCGCTTATCCCCGCCCCGGACCCTTTTCTGCAAGTCAAATAAAGCTCCCGCACGCGACCACGCATCATCACCACGGCGCGCATTGCTGTCCAGTTAAAGAACAAGACAACGGCGATGCTCTTTTTCGATCATGCGATCTGGCTCGACGGTTTCGCCAGCGGATCGTCCCGGCCAGCGAACAGCCCCAGCATCACCGGGCGCGGGCCGTCGCCACGGCAGGGGCCGAAGGTGCAGACGAGCGCGTCATACAAACCATCGATAGGAAAGCTCGTAGGCCGCACCACCTTGCGCAGATCGATCTCGCCCTGCTGCTGGCAGGCCGGGCACAGCAAGCGCAGCCAAGGTTTCTTGGCGAGGATCGCCGCGCCGATGTGCGGAGAAAACTGCGGCAGACGAGCGCGGTCCGCGTAGCCGAATTGCGAGTCCTTCCGGCGCTCGATGTCGGCGTTCCACTTGTCGACCAGGGCGACCGCATCGGCGACAAGCCCGCGCGGCTGGTTTCATCGCGTTGGAATGCGCTCGATGCGCTCAGCCTTGGCGATCCAAGATTGTGGCCCATGCGGCGCTCAATTAGGTCAAAACAGCCTAGGCAGCCTTCAAAGCCTTCTTGATACATCCGAGCAAGTGGTCGTCATTGCATGGCTTGCTCAAGAAGCCGACCGCTCCGGCTTTCATAGCGCGTCCGCACGTTTTCATCAGGATAGGCCGAATGTTCTGTGCGACGGTTTTCTACGACCGGCCTATAACGAACAACCCAGTTGTCTTTTCCTACCTGCGGGGATTGTCAGGTAGCACCGTACAGTGACACCCATGCCGCAAGAACCGCAGCCGAACCGCCCGCAACCCTCTGAGCCTCAAGAGCCACCAGTCAAAGACCCACAGCCGTACAAGGACCCTGTTGAGCCGCCGCCCGGCGAGCCGCAGCAGGACCGGCCACTGCGTGACCCCGTCACGCCGGACAAGGAACGTCCGCGATCTTAGAGCAGGCTGGCAAGAGCGAGCCGCCGCTTCGCCCGCTCCATCTCATACTCGACGAACGCCTTCACCGGCCCGGGCAGTTCATCGCCCGCAGCGTGCGGCGGCGCTGACTAGAGACTTCAGACATGGTGCGCGCCTCACGCAATACACGGCGCACACGCTGCGCCACCCGCTTCACTAACGACCGCGAAGCACTCTAGGCGTTGACTGCGACCGTGTACGACCGTCGCCGCCGCTCTTGCCTTGCGCAGTCCGCTTGGTATTTCGTTGTTTTGGTTGCGGCTTGTTGAGCCGTGCGTAGGGCTTGGACTTTTTCGGCTCTTGCCTGTTTTCGTGGCTCGCGCCCGGACCGCCGATGCGTTTTGTGGCGGAGTGTTTCTTAGCCATAACCGTTCCCTCTTATCCTAAAGGCGGGCCTACATCCCGCACGCCTTGAGCAACACCACCGTGAGGATGATGGACACCAGGATCGACCCGAGTACGCCGAGGCCGTTGGAAAAGAAAAAGAACATCTATGCGTCCTCGCGTGCGGTCTGAGCCTCTCGCGCCTGCCGCTCGGCCCGGAGCCGGGCAAGTCGCTCGCGCGACGCTTCGGTGGTCTCGTTGTACTCCCGCATCGCCTGCGCGCCTTCGACCGCCTGCTCTGCGCGACGCTTCTGGCGAGCCAGCATCATGGGGCTCAGGGTTTTTTTCTTGCTCATCGGTCGCCTGCGTTGTTATCGGTCTGGAACTAATGCCTATCGCGGCGATTGGTTTCCTCGACAGGAGAGATCCATGCCGCGCACACTCATCGCCCCTCGGGGCGACAAGCGCTACGTCCGCCGCAAGAAGGGCAAGTTCACGAAGTCGCAGGACGACGTGGGTCGCTCGCTCGCCGCCGACCGTCGTCGCAAGGCGAAGAAGGTGGCGAAGAAGGGCGAAGGCGACCGGGGCGATCAGAAGCGGCGGAAAGTGAAGCGGAAGAAGCGGTAGGCGGGACCGATGCTGCGTGCGGTATCGCGCGATCTCGATAAGCATTATCAGGCGTCGCTGCTCGCGAAAATTGCAGAACTGGACGCAGCCCAACCCAGCAGCACTTTTCCGCTCGCTCAGATAATGCCGTCTGGTGACGATCGCGCGTACCGTGATGCCCTTCGGAGCTTGTACAAGGCGGGGCTGATCCGAGGCGTGGCCGGACACTACGGCATTACTGCTCAAGGACGACGGACCTACACCCTGAAACGGATACGGGGCGTCTCTAATCGATAGTCGCTGCTAACCGCTCGCATTCCCACCGCAGCAGTTTGTTCTCCACACGCAGCCTGAACATCTCGGCGACATCGCCAGCCGGGTCGCAGATGGCTTTGAGGTCGTGGATGTACCGGCGCAGCGGGTCTGACAGCGCGTTGATGTTGGCGGGGTGTCGGCATCCAGTCTGGTGGAACGTCGAGTGTTACTGGCTCGCGGTTCGCTTCATGACAATGAGGACTGGTCATCGCGCTACTCGCACAAAAGAAGGATACTCTCATTATCTAAACGCAGCCTCGCAGTCCACGTTCCCTGGAACCGCCCTCCGTTCGCGCAGTTGATTGCCATGCCCCGCAAAGACCCACGCCCGCGTTCGATGGCGCGCTTCATCGGTCGGGTCGTCCCGCGCTCCAAGCCCGGCATGCACCCTGGTTTCATCGAACCGGCGCTCGCCACTCTGCGAACGAAGCCGCTGACCGGCGCGGGTTACGTTCACGAGATAAAGTTCGACGGCTACCGCGTCCAGGCGCACCTGCGCGGTGGCCTGGCGTACCTCTACACCCGCAGCGGCCTGAACTGGACGAAGCGCTTCCCGACCATCGCCGTGGCGGTCGGCAGCATCCCTGCGACCGAGCTGATCCTCGACGGCGAAGTGATCTCAGCGGGCGAGAGCGGCGCCGCGAACTTCTCGGCGCTCCAGGATGACTTGTCGCGCAGCCGGTACGACCGCATGACCTACTACGCCTTCGACATCCTCTACCTCGACGGTTTCGACCTGCGCGCTGCTCCCCTCGTCGAGCGTAAGGGGGTATTGGCGGGCTTGCTGAAGGAGGCAGGCAACATCGGCCCGCTGTTCTTAAGCGATCACTTCGAGGAGGATGCGGTGACGCTGTTCAACAAGTCGTGCGAGATGGGGCTCGAAGGTATCGTATCGAAGTTGCGCAATGCGCCGTACAAATCGGGCCGCACCGAGAATTGGATCAAGGTGAAGTGTCTGCAAGTCGCGCGGTACGAGGTGATCGGGTACAAGAACGGCGCGACATCTCTCTACTTGGCGAAGCGCGATGGCAAAGACCTGGTGTATGTCGGCAAGGCGGGGACCGGCTTCACCACCTCGATGATCCTGGAGCTGGCCCGCCTGATGAAGTCGATCACGCTCGCACAATCTCCGCTTTCAAAGCTGCCCGACCGAAAAAACAAGATCGACAAGTGGGCCGCGCCGAAATTCTGGGCCGAGGTCGAATATCGCGACATCACGTCGGACGGGTTGCTGCGGCACACGACCTTTCGCGGGCTTTACGCCAGTCGCACCGCCAAGAAGCCGCTCGTCGCCAAGTTCAAGTAGACGCTTTCTTTGCCGTCGATCCCCGGATATGTTTTGCGGCCTGCTGCCTTCAGCCATGTCCGTGCAATGGCTTAGGTCGTCGCGGGAACCCGGGACGCCTTCAATGCAGGGCACGAATGCGATCGGCAAGATTGCCTTTGCTCTTGCCGTCGCCGGCGGCAGCAGCAGGCTTGCGCTCGCCGTTGGTCGGGCGCTGCCCGTTGACGTCGGGCTCGGCCAACAGCATCGCCTCGATCGGTGAATCGGCGCCTTCGAGCGCGATGGTGAGCCGCGCGATTTGTGCCGCGATGTCGTTGATGCGCTCGCGGAGCAGCGCGTTCTCGACCCGCTCGGCCGCCCAGGTCTGCTCGGCCTCGCGCTTCATGGCGGCGATTTCCTGCTGCAGCTTGGTGCGAACGGCTTTCGCTTGGGAAAGCTGATCCTCCATCAGCGCCTTTTCCTTGGTGAGGCCCTCGGTGGCGGTCCGGGCACGGTCGGAGGCGTGCGCAAGCTCAGCGCGCAGATCGGTCTCGGTCTTTTTGCCGGCCGTGAGGTTTTCGTTCAGCCGTGCCAGTTCGAGTTCACGTTCGGACAGCAGGTTTCCCTGCTCGACCATCCGGGGTTCCATCTCCTGGACGCGCCGGCCGAGAATCTCAGCCTCGGTGGTCTGCGCCACCAGCGCGCGCTCGAGTTCCATCACCCGGTCGCTCAGCTTCTCCACCTTGCCGCGCGCTTCAGTGAGCTCGGCAGTGGCCGCGGCGGCATCTCTGCGCTCACGCATCAGACGGTCGCCAATCTCATGGGCCTCGCGCTCGTGCCCGCTG
>CAWJGY010000006.1:0-274045 GCA_963842645.1 uncultured Alphaproteobacteria bacterium
TCCAGGCGACCGGCGCAAACACCCATCCGAAGATCTGCTGGAGGCTCAACCCGACGGTGGCGAGCAGAGCATTCACGAGCGCGACCAGGGCCATGAAGGAGATTAGCATCGCGCCGACATTCAGCGCGAGCAACAGTCCCTCGCTCGTGCCGCGCCCGGCCGCATCGATGACGTTGACGTCCGTTCGCTCGACTGACAGCCGCACGGTGCCCATCGTCTCGGGCACCGCGGTCTCGGGGACGAAGATCTTCGCCATCATCAACGTGCCTGGTGCCGTCATGATTACCGCGGTCAGCAGGTGCTGCGCCTCGATGCCGAACAGGATGTAGGCGGCCATGATGCCGCCGGAGATGTGGGCCATGCCGGAGGTCATGACCGTCATCAGCTCCGACTCGGTCATGCGCGGTAGATGCCCTACGGCGAGGGGCGCCTCCGTCTGCCCCATGAAGATCGACGCGGCGACGTTGACCGACTCCGCACCCGACGCCCCCATGACACGGTGCATCAGAATCGCGACGAACCACACGAGTATCTGCATCACGCCGAAGTAATAGAGGATGGCGAAGAGCGCGGCGATGAAGATGATGGTTGGCAACACCTGGAACGCGAGATTACGCCTATCCTGCGCGCCCTCGGGCCCCAGGACCTGCGTCATGATGCGCGGCCACAGGACCTTGTCGCCGAGCGGCCCGAACACCAGCGACCAACCGGCGAACGAGAAGTCCAGCAGGCGATTGATAAAGCCAGCGAGTGTCTGAAAGACCTGCCGGCCTGCGGCCGTCTTGAGGACGATCAGCGCGAAGAGAAGCTGAAGCGACAGGCCCCACGCGACCGTGCGCCGATCAATCGCGCGCCGGTTCGTGGACAACGCGTACGCCAGAGCCAGAATCACGGTCAGGCCGACGAGCGGTTGGAGCCGCGGTATCTGCCCGAAATGCACGACAGTCGCGCAGACGGCGGCAAACGCGGCCGCCGCACCGACGAGTGTCTTCAAATCGGCATCGAGGCGGACCAAGCCAGCCCATTGCGGGCTGACCATCGCCTTCGCAATCTGGTCGGGATCGGGCGGGCTCATGTCACATTCTCCCGGAAGGTGCGTTCGAAATCGCGTAACCTGTAGCCAATGGTCGGACGGAACACCTCATCGATTTGGGGCGTCGCGGTGATGCGCCCGAAGACTTGGCGATATGGAAAGCGAATCATCTGCAACGCGAATTCCGCGCCATCCAACGCCGGGCCGGTGTGGGTCGAGGTCGAGGCGACAAATGTCTGCGCCGTTCGTGTGAGATCGAGGACACCGGGTGCGTTGCCGCCGGAACGAAATCGACAGGTGAGGCTCACCGGGCACATCGGCCGAGGTGTCGCGATCGCGTGCGATGATGAAAGCGCTGTAGTTTCCGCTATCGCCGACGGCCTCAAGCCGGACGCCGAATTGTAGCCCCTGGCGTGGCTCCTCCAGGTGCACGAGCTGTGGAATGCCGTCGAACAAAGCAAACAGGACGGCTGGCGCTAACCGTTCCAGTCGCAGCAGCTTGATGCGGTCGGGATGATCCTCACCAACGATCTCGCCATCGCCCACCACTTCGCGAGAATAGGCCCGGACATGTATGCCGGGCCACCCAGATACGGCCCGTGAGCGCAGCAGAAATCCGGTAATCACGCCGGCCGGACCGCGCTGTACACGGTCACCGCGCAGGCAGGCGGACGTCCCGCTCTTCTTCATCCAGTTCGCGGCGTACGTCCGCGTAAAGCTGCTCAAGCTGCGCGCGGTCGGCCGAATTCAATGTGCCGGCACTCAGCGCGCCTTGCACTAGAGCGTCGGTCCAGTTGCGGTCGAGGTAAAAATATCGGATCGATTCCGGAGGCAGCAATTCGAAATCGGCGACCAGATAGGCAAATGGCACGGCCTCTAACAACCGCAGTCTCGCGAGCCATTGACGCAGATCGCGTGGGACGATCCGGTCTTCGCCGGTGCGGCTATGCTTGTCGGTCGGATAAGCCGTACAGGCGAGCGTCGCCTGCTTCAGCTCCTGCATCATCACAGCGCTGGTCACCTTGGAACTGTTCATTCTTCAGTCTCCTCCGTGGCGCGACGATCGGCCGTCTCGAGTAGATCCGCCAAAGCGGTGCTGCCTCGTTCCTCCACTGTGCTTTATCTCTCACCAACCGGCGAGTGGCACTACCTCTTCGAACCCTGCTCGTTGACAGCGCATCGTTCGTGAGATGCTCAAGAACGGCGTCAAGGCCTTGGCTGAGATGTCCGAGCGTCGAGGGGGCCAAGTCGTCACCGACATTGCTTGGCACAGCGACCTCCTCAAGCGCGCTGACATTGCCATCGTTAAGCGCCGCGCGGACGCGCTCGACCTCGAGCCCAAAGCCGGTGGCGATGATCTCTTCGAAATTGCCGCGAATTGCGTCGATCGGCCGGCCAGGATCGACTGAAGGCCGTGAACTGCCGAGTATCTTGTCCGGCACTGCCGCCGCCAGTTCTACCACCTTGCGACTAACCCGCGCACCATACGTCCTGATGACTTGCGCTGCGACCGGAGCGGCGGCGATGGCGATATTCTCGAGGACAAGATCGGATAACCGCTTCGCTCGTGCTGCGCCAAACTGTTCAGTACGCCAGCGCGTCAGCGCGGCCACAATGGACGGATGCGAGAGGGCCAGCAGCCGTCCTATCTCGAATGCAGCCGCAAAGGCGAGATCCTCGCGCCCATCTGGCACCAGCCGGCGCAGTTGATCGCTGACATGGGCGAGCGGCAGGCGCCCGTCCGGCTGCGGCGCCTCGCGAACGGTGAGGTTCGGTACCAAAGGACCTCGATACCACGCGCGTACGGACTCGCCGCGGCGCGTGCGGTGCGGCAGGCCGACGTGTCCGGTCTCAGCCAGCTCAGCTTGCGGACGCTTCGGTGGTTCATTCGGCGGCGCATCGCCGCCGGGCGGCGTGAAGCATTCTGGAAAGGGCTTGCCTGTTGGCCGGCCTGCGACGGTGCCGAGCATGCCGACATCTAGACCTTGCATCAGCGACTCGAACGAACCGGCGCCAGTGCAAGAGAACGACCAATGCGCCAGCACGGGGAACCGATAGGTCTTCTCTAAGATCAAGCCCTCGATCGGAAATCGGAAACGGCCGACCATTGCTTCGCGCACCAACGTACCGGCATCGGTGGCGCTCGCTGATACCGCCAGCCCTTCGATTGCGGCTGGGCTGCTGTTCCATTGGTTGGTGATCGCTGCTCGCCTTGCTGCAGCTGTGGTCATCGGCCGTCGGGGAGCCGCGTGCGCAGCCGCCACGGCAGGCCGCTTTGCCCTGCCCATGATCACATGGTCGAGATCGTTCGAAAGGAACGCTGCTTTTGCCTCGAGTTGAAACACCACTTCGCCCGGGAAAAAGTGATCTCGAGGCGGAGTTGGCAGCGGCAGCGCGTTCAGCTGACCTTCGAGATTGATGAGGCAGGCAAGATAGTGCGTCGGCTTGCAGCCGACGCGGTCGAATTGCGGCAGACGGTTGGCTAGGATGACCGCAAGAAATCCGTCGTCATCACCCATCGCCAACTCGGTATCGCCGATGTCGACTTCGCGTACGTGCGCAAGGAGCTGCAGATCGTTCTTGGTTGGAAAGACTTTGGTGACGACTGCCTGCGGCACCGACAGATAGACACCCGTCGGCACATCGTTGGGTCCATCCAGCGTTACGCCGGGAGTCACGCATTCCGCAATCGGGGATTCGGTTGAGAGCGCACCCTCGCCCTCGGCTATCACCACCAGCGCCAGCCAGGGAACCTTTCGGTCAGCAGGATCCGCGGTGCGCTCCCACGGCAGCGTCCGGCGGCGCACCACGACTTGAGGCAGTCGGCTTTCGAACGCGCCCTCGGCATTTGCCGGCGGATAGGTCGAAAGAATCTGGTCGGGTGGCATGCGATAGCGCGGCGAACTCACGCGCACATGACCACCATACGGTTCGGTCGGAAATGTTCCTCCGTCCGGATCGACAATACGTTGCTGGCCTTCCAAAACATAATCTCCAGCCGTCAGCGGCGGTACAACTCTGCTGTGCAACACGAAATGGCCCCGGCTCACCATGTGCGAATCTCCGACTTATTTGTCTGGCCGTTTGGTCTTGGCTCCGCGCGTTGACCCGGCGGCGCGTGCCTTGGTGGTGCGTCGTGATCTCGTGGCAGCGCGGGCTTCGCCGCGGGATCTCGTGCTGTCGCTCGGAGGTGTGGACCAGCTAAGTCGCACCGCCCCCCGTCGCGCAACGGCCAAGGGTTGTAGGGCGCGCTCGATGCCATTCTCCGTCAGGCGATCAGCCAAATCGTCGACGTCCAGTTCAGACGCGAGGACGCCAGCAACGCGCCAACCCTCTTCGCGTGCCACTGTTACCTGGATTGCGCTGGCGTTCTCTTCCGAATGCATGCGGATGGAATAAATGAGGATGCTGCGATGGCCGACAATGATAAGCGTTGGCGGCAGAGGCTTCTTGCTACGGTCCGTGGCCCGATCAGCTCCTGTGAGACCGAGCGACAAGTTCTGAGTGCTCGCTCCGCCGACCAGATCTTCAATGATCACGGCTACGCTGGCGATGCGCGCGGCGAAGCGCGTGATGATAAGCGGGGCGTCAGCAATCAGTTCCGCAACCGTCACCCAGCCGGCGCGGAAACGCTGACGATTGCGGCGGACCGGCGCGCCCTCGGCGCGCAATGTTCCGCCAGAAACCATTGCGGTCATCCAACCGAGGTAGGGCAAGTTCTGTGCATCGTGCCACCCGAGAAGTCCAGGTGCGGCTTCCTTGTCGCTCCGTTTGCCCATTGCCAGCACTGCCATCCGTTCCGTCCCCTGTGGTACACTCGCGCCCTCGGGCTCGATGGCGCCGTCATGGAGGATGCGCCCACCCGCGCTCATCACCACAAGACGGGCTGGGCCGCCGGCCGCGACCAATTTGGGTCGCGAGGCTTTGGGATCGACGTCACGCGCAACGTTGGGGAGGCGCAATACGACGATTTCGCCCGGGCAGAGCGTGGCTGCGGCCGAGGCACGCGCGCGCGATTGTCCGTCCACCAGCGCGCCAGACATGTTCGAGAGCCGACTTTGCCCAACTGAAGCTGCGCCGCGCGCACTCACGGCGGCCACACCAGCATGGCCGCTACGAGTTGCACGGCACATCGCCCAGCGCGATCAACGTCCGCTCCCTGACCGCAGCCGGCGCCGTCATGCGCACCAGCTTGGCCGGGATCGCCCAGTCAATTGTGGCTTCGATGTCTGCTAGGCGCGGGGCCGGGATGCGCGTTGCTGAGCCTGGACTTCTCACGGTTGTACGAGACGCGTGCAGTTCTGGGCAAGCTCGCTGGTAAGAATCGCGACCGCCTGGGCTGGCCGCACTGTCATGTCGACCGGTGGAGGCACGAAATCCGCCGGAAGCGTGATATTGGGACGGGATGGCTCGTCGTCGGCGAGACCTTCGGTGAGCGATCCTAGGCGGGGTGGCGCGACGCGCTCGCGCCTTAGCGCCGCAAGAGCAGTTGGCCCGTTGCCGCCAAGTGCCAACCAGGGCATTGCCGCGAGATACATCGCTTCAATTTGTGGCACTATCGGTACGACCGCGGCAGTCGCGTTCGCATCCAGGATTAGGTTTCCACGCGTGCCCCGTGCGTGCAGGAATGGGAGAGGTTTGCGCGGGCCGCTCTCGACTTGGTGGTAGGCCATCTCATGCGGCAGGCTATCCTCGATGGACGCGATGGCCTCGAAACGCACGCCTCCGACTGCCTCGATGACTTCACCCTTGGGCACTTTACGGTCGTCGTCGGACTGGGGATCGCCCCACACCCCAACTGGAAAACCGCTGGTGCGCTGGACATCTTTGAACAGTTTTTGCAGATGATCTGTGCTGCTGGTGTCGCGCAAATGCAGCTCAAGCACGGTGTCGACATTATCAGCGCCGACGGGCGCTAGGCCGATATTGCGGCTGGGCGGATGTCCTTCGGATGTACCAGCTATCGAAAGGGTGCGCGTGGGAATGGTCGTGGTGATCGTGATTTCGAATTCGCTAAATACTTCGAACGGTTTTTCGGCAGAGCCGTTGGCAGTTCCTTTTTCGTTTGTGCCACTGGCGCCGACGCCGGGTGGCAAAGAACCTTTGCCGGGAAGCGCGGAGAGGCACCGCGCCGTATTGGTGCCGGCCTCTTCCAGATATTTCGGGACAAAAACGCTCCAAGGCAGCCTCTGAGTCGTGCCGTTTTGCCGGTCGCCGAACGGGATGGTGAGTTCGATCGGACCTACCTCAAAAGTGGCTGTGCCGTGGAATTTCGGCCCCTCGACCATAAGTCGCGCGCCGAGGCTGACGGAAATGGTGACCTCGCCGATCCACACATCGATTGTCACACCGGCCGCGATGCGGGCGTAAGCCTCTACTTGGTAACTGAAGGGATCGTAGTAGACGATGCCGTCGACGCCGAACTTTACCTCTGCCCAGGCGGACCCAAATTGGGCGGACACTTCTATCTTGCCCCCGGCCATCAACGCTTCCGACGTCATTGCGAAATAGATTTCGCCCTTCGCGGCAATTGCGCTCGATAGGTGCCAGCTGAAACCGAGACGCGGCACCAAAGGGTACCCATCACGATGAAAACTGGGGTGGAAGCCACCAATAGTGAGAACCAATTCGCCTCTGCGCGGGCCGTCGAACCAGGCGACGTACGCATAGCCCCCGGTCAAGCGCACCAATTCATGAAGCAGCCAGGAATTCTCAGTCAGTTGCGCCTGGACCCATAGGACTCCTTCCTTGGTCGAGAAGCGCGCGATCAAGCCGAGTTCCATCGAGACCAGCGCCACTTGTGGCCGCGGCAAGGCCAAGCGCGCGAGGCCCAGCATCGCAAGTTCGAATCCGTCGCCGATCTTGACCGAAATCACCGCGATGCCATCAACGAGCGCAAAGCTCGTGAAGCTGACGCCGGCTGCGAACCAGAAATCTCCACGCTTCATCGGAAAGATGTCACGCAGCGCCACCAATTCCGCCATCGGATCGCCGGAAGGTGCGGCCGCAGGATCGAGCGCTTTGATGAAGGGGAATTCGCCAAAACGGCTGAGATCGGTAGGAAAGATCAGGTCACGATTGATGCCAATTCCACCACCGATTCCTGTCAGGAAGAAAGCTGGCGGCCCGCCAATAGGCCCGTTGATCGCGCCAAAAGCGAAAAAGGAGGTGACGCGCTCGCCGTTCTCCACCTCCTTGCTGCCGTAGCCGCCGTAGACCGAAAGGCCATAGACGCCGAGGCGCGCCAACAACATACCGATATATTCGGCATTATCACCGGTGCCAAACTTACGCAGACCTCCCGCCAGTGTTACCCCGGCGAGATTCCCTTCGACCGCCAGACCTGCCAGGTCGACTTCCCAGCGACTTGGGTCAAAGATCGACGCATTCGACGTTATCATGAAGGTAAGCTTCAGATCGTCGACCGCAGCGGTCAGCCCCGCGATGGACACGCGGCCGTCAAGCAGAAGCGAGATGTCTACCAGCTGATCCTGTGTGACGGTGGTGCCGAAGCCGACTTGCTCGATATAAATCGGCCCAAACCCTTTCTGGATCGCGATCCACCACGGGCCATCGCCGTCACCGGCGCGCAGCGAAACCAAGACCGGATCCGCACCATGTTTCTGAATGGCTAGGGCTGGACTGAAGCTGGGCGCAAGACGCTCCGGACCGCTGCCGGAATCCGCAACCATGCCTCGCGCAATCGGATTGCCGCGCGAGGCGCCAGCGACGCCGGCCGCAAGATCGCTCAATTGGATCTGAACTCCGCCCGCCAGCTCCGCGGTGCTCACGCGGCCGAAAAGATGCAAGGCGACCGAGCCAAGCGTAATCCCGATATCGAGCAGCGGCGCACTTTGCCGGCTGACCCGGATTCCGATTCCGTTCACGACGAGACTCGGCGCGAACGCCAAACCACCCCCGGTCGTGTCGACAATGCCAAGGGCCAAGCCGGCGGTCGGTCCGCCCTGGATCCACCGAGAATCGGCTTCGACCGCGATGACGATAGGCCCTGGTGTAAGATTGATTCGACCTGCAATGCCCAACGTTAATTCGGCGATCGGACCGGTTCTCTGCATACCGATCGTCAACCCGCCTCCGACATCGATCCTTGGTTCGGTGCTGGCCAGATTCGCCAGCAGTTTCTGCATTCGGCCGAGCAGCAGATTGGCATCGAAAAGAGTGGCGTCGAGCGCGGTCGGACTCGGAGCGTCCTGCAAGAACACGCCGCGCAAAACTTCCCGCAAAGGAGTTGCGGCGGACCCCGGCATGGTCGTGTCAAGCAGGTCGTTGACCGCCTGCGTCGTCAAAGCAAAGCTGGCGGCGAGTTGCGCTACCGCATCGATCAGCGCCAAGCGCGACGCTCTTCGCATCCGTTACTTCGCTGCTGCCATTCGCCGCGATCAACGCGAAGGTCGGTCCATCGAGCAGCCAGCGCGCGCCGACTCGGCGCGTCCCCGCCGCGTCGAGAGCAAGACCGAGCTGGATGCGTCGCCCACCGTCCGGCACGTTGCCGACTGCAGCCGCGAAATAGGGACGCAGACTGAAACCGCCAGCATCGATGTCGGCGGGTCCTAGCTCCAGGTTCAACGCGGCAAGGCCGGTGACATTCAATGTGGCCGCCGCTTCGACGCTCTGGATCGTAGGGATTCCGCTGATGTTTGCGGCTACGCTGATCGCGAACGGTGATGGCTGCAGCGTGATTACGACTCCGCCGATGGTGACGGTCAGGTGGCCACCGCTCAAGGACACGGTCGCGGGCGTTGGCAGCAGCGGGTCAAGCGCGGTCGCCAAAGCGCTGATTGCGGTTGCCGAAAGTACTGACACGCGTGCGGCAAACGCGGCGGCGGGGTCGGTCGCCCAGCCTTGGAGAGCTGTGCCGTTGAACTGCGCTGGTGTACCAGTACGCAAGGCCAACGCATCGCCGATCGTGCGTACCGCTGCGCCAACGTCGCCCGCCAGTCCGGCGCCGCTTTGGTCCGCTAACGCATTAAGAACGAGCGGCAGCGCCCGTGTCACGGCGACTTCGGCAAGACCCGCGAGGCCGGGTGGGTTGGGGTAAAGCTGCAGATCGGGTCCGCTGTCGGGCCGCAAAAAAACCTGCAGTCCTCCCTGGCTTGCCAGATGGATCGCACGCCGACCCGGCGTGGCACCCGACAATCCGACCGACATATCGACTGCCGGGCGCGGCGGCAGACCGGGCGGAAGTACAGTTCAAATGTGCCAGCGATCGTCAGGCGGCCCGCCGCCCCCGCAATGGGCGCGAAGCCACTGCCGTCGATCTGCAGGCCCAATCGGGCTGCGCCAGCAGACGAATCGGCGCGCAACGTGACGCCAGATGCCAGGTTCCATTCGCCCGGCGCGCCGGCGACGCCCAGTATCGGCTTGAATGCGTTGAACAGCGCGATCAGTTTTGCCGGATCGAAGCCACCTACGCCGCCGAGCGCAGCAGCGTGCCCCAGCCACCCGACGGGTTCTCAATCAGTTCGAGGGGAAGCCGAACGCCGCGCACGCCCTCCGTATTCGAGGGGCCAAGCAGACCGACCGCGTCGTATACCGCGTCCACGATCGGCCGCGCCGTCTCGTCCAATTGGCGCAAATATTCGAGCCCAAGCCGCGCAAGCTCCGCCGGCGCCAGACTCGCGATGGCGGCAAGCAAGGCGTCGGCGTCAGGATTTGGCCAGATCGGGACGATCTGCGGCGTGACAGCGCCGGGCCGGTGACGTTGCAGCGTGAGCGCGAATGGTGATGCCTGCACGTGTACGCTGAGCGCGCCGTCCGGGCCGACGCCGGGTGCCCCCAGCGCGAAATCGAAGCGCGGAGGTGCTCGCCGGCTCGATCTCCACGTCCAGGCGCCACGGCATCATGCCAATGGTTCCTGGCACACCAGAAAGCGACAGCGACAGTCGTCGCGCGGCTAGATCGATACTCACACCGGCCAGCGCGGTCGTGAGTGCAGCGATCCCGGTCTGCATGTCGGTGCGGCGCGTCACATTGGCCAGTGATTCACTGATGCGCGTCGCAGGCTCGTTGAGGAGGTGATTGATGCCGTCCGCGACGAACCCGCCGCTCGTTTCGAACACTCCCAATCCCGTCAGGATTTGCCGTACGGCCACGATCGCCGGATCGGTCGCGGCCGACAGTTGCGCGGCAAATTGCGCCAGCAGCACGCCCACTTCCGGCAACGCCGGCGTGACGACCTCCTCGAAGTTCGAAGCGGCACCGCCGGTGCGAACCACCCAACGTTCGCGGCCGACCCCAAATACCTTTGGTTCGATCAACACGATTTCCGCAGAAGCCGTGCCGCTGCCGACGACCGGGTAGCGTCATCGTCGCCTCGATGCGGCGCAGCTCGTGTTCCGGCCGCGGTCCCGGGCCACGTGCGGGATCCGGCCCGCCGACGAGCCATCCGCTTTCACGCGCGAATGACAGTTTCAAGCGCAGATTACTAGCCGTGCGAATCGATGGACCGCCCGACGCCGTGAAGTCGAAGCCGAGAGCGTCGAGCGTAGCCTCACCTCGCATCACCAATCCATCGCCGCGCAGCGTAACTGGCAGGTAGATGCCGAAGGCGGCGGCGGTTGGGGGCGTCGCGAGCAGTGGCGCGCGCATGCCGGCGCGCAACGAGAGGCCGGCTGCCACCACCGCGGTCAGTGCCCCCTTGACCGCTTCCGTTCGCATCGCGCCGTAGACGGCGTGCACTTCTAGCCCGGCACGCGGCGGGCCAAGCACAACGTCCGGCGCTCGTAGCTCGACAGCAGGATCACCAAGCGCGAGTAGATCGGCGAGTGCGGTAATCAAAGCGCGCCCGCGAGCGAGCTCGAAATCGTCTGGCTCGGCCGGATCGAACGCGGGGAGGAGAGCGATCAGTAGCCGCAACGCTTCGGCCGCCGGCGCCGTATCGAGCACCGAGAACGACACGGGTCCCGCGGGCGTACCGATCGTTACCAAGCTTGTGACCGCTATAACCGCCTCGGCGGCACGACGCGCCGCGTGCCCTGCTTCCGCGCTGGCGATCAATGCCACGCTGCCGAGGCCGGCAAAGGCCGGCAATACGCGTTTTAATCGCGCCGCTTGCCCGTCAATTCCATCGGCATCGCCCGTCGCCAGACGCGACGCGGCACGACCGCCGAGCGCGATGTACCACTCACCGGCGCTTGCGGATGGGGATGCAAAGCTTTCTGGCGCCAAGCCCGGCGCACGCAAGTCGATCACGCGATTGGCCGGCGCCCCTGACCAGGGCATTGCAGCGTCAGCAGCCAACACCGCGATGTAGATGCGAACAGCCGGCACGCCGCCCAACATCTGATCGAGATTGAGCGCATCACCGAGGCGGTCGATGGTCACGTCGGTAAAGCGATGAACCGAAATACCAATCGGGTCTATGGTCGGCGGAACGATGCGACCATCTGTGTCCGACCATCGCGCGATCAGCGCATCGAGACCGGCGGCTAGATCGTCGCGCGACGCCACCAGCGTCGCGATCGATTCCGCAAGCTGGGTTTCACGCATCACGGCGTACGCCAGGGCTGCCCCGTCAAGTCCAGGTGTGCCGGGCCGCCAATCGCGGATCTCGTCCGGCACATTGGTGAGCATCGGCCGTAGCGGCCCTTGCGGCTCGAACCAGAATGCGAGTTGCGGGGTGAAGCCGTCGTCGAAAAGTGGCAACCGATACGGCGCATCCGGCCGGCCCGCTCCCTCGAGCCGGCCAAGGCTCTCGACCGAGCCTGTCAGCTGCCGAGAGAGCACTGTGATCGCGCGTTCGATGCGCGGCGATTGTTCGAACAGCAACGCCACGGCCCAGGCCTTCAATGCCGCCGCGGGATCGACGGCCAGCGTGGCTAGACGCAGGCGCGGACGTCCTGACCAAGTCGGATCGTCGGCGAGGTTCGGTCCCTCCGCGATCCAACCCAACACGGCAACCAAATCGCGGAAAGCGGATTGAGGAGATTGCGACCCTAACAATCCGAGTAAACGTTCAACTGCGTCCCAGCCCGCCTCGTCGAGCAAAGGTGCGCCGTGCGCGTCGAACATCGGCAGTGCGATAGGGATACGTTGCCTCTTGAACTCCGCCGCAGGATTGGGTGCGAGCGCCCGGATCTCCAAGCCATTTTCTGCGGTCCACTTCGCGAACAGCCCGATGTGGTCAGCGGATAAAGCAATCGGTCCGGCGGCAAAGCGGGCGCGAGTGTCGCCGCGCGCGCGCGCGGTCAAACGTGCCTCAACGGCGCTGGTGATGGCCAGCCTTCCGCTAACGAAATCGATGTTCGCAAGCCCGATGATCAACCGCGTGTCGATGCGCGTGCAACGCTGACCAAGGGTGTCGACGGCGTAGCCGCATGCAACCGCGACATCGAGACGGTCGCCGCCGGCCTCCGAGCGAAACTGCAAAGCCACCGGACCGATGAGCGGTAGACGCCAGGGATCGTCAGTTGTGCCTGCCCCGGTAATCGGCGGGATCGCAGCACCTGCATCTGCGATCAATGCACGCAGCTCATCGAGCAATTCCGGGATCGCGCTTGCATGATCGCGCAGCAAGGTACGCCAGTAACCGCCTACAGCCGTCAGCGGACTGGAGAGGAACGCGCCAAGATTGATGGTCGGTACGGTGGGAGCGCTGGGTGGCGGCGCGAGCCCGAGCAGCACGCGCATGATTGTACCCATTGGCCCAAGCTGAGCGAGTAAATCATCGACGATGACATTCAATGCCGTGCCCAAGCCTTCGGCCGCCGCGTCCGGTGTTGATAGGTCAAGAGTGCCGTGGTCACGGCCGTTGATGAAGACGCCATCAGCCGCTAGGACTAGAATCGGCTTGCGTTCGGCGTTGAGCGTGATGCCGATTCGCACCGCCTCGACCGATGGGTCGCCGACAAGAATTGGTGTGCCGCCAGAGCTTGTATGGCCAACATGGGCCAAAACGCTGAGATATGGCAGCGCGACCGTAGCGCCGCTGCCGATATCGATGCGCGCTAGCTCCGCCTCGCCCTCGCCGCGAATGCTTCCGTTCGCAATGCTCACTCCCAAAGTAGGCGCGATCACACTGGCGCCAGCTGTCCCTGTGGTTACGCGCACGCCGATAACGACGCGCGCCGCGCCGAGTAGGAACGACACACCATCTGGGCTCGCGGCTGCTCCGCCGCCCAGCAGATCCGCCAGCTCGTTGAACCAGGCCGCGCGCAAGCTGGCTTGGTCCATCACTAGGTTGAACCAGATGGCCAGGGCGCGCAGCCCCGTCGTTGCGATATCTGAGATCGGTAGCGGCGGCACAGCAGTCCCGCTCTTGAGACCAAGCAGGCCGGCCAAGGCAGTCAACGGCCCCGGCGATAGTCCTGTGGCTTGTGCCTGCAGGAGACCCAACACTAGCTCGAGCGCGGTGTTATCCAGTTCGTCGAGCGAGTCCAACGAGATGGCGAGATCGCGCGGTGTGGTAGCGCCCGGCAGTTGCAGAGCGCCAAGCGTCAGCGAGATGACGGGCTGCCCACCGGCGGAAGTTGGCACATCAAGGCCGAATCCGATCCGGCCGAGATGGGCCGTTCCAGGAGTTGGCACACCCGCATCGATAGTGATTTGTGTCGCGAACGCGATCGTGCTGCCTGCACCGCCCAACAGGACGACGTTGTCAACGCTATGCCCCTCTTTAGCTGCCTTGAATAGTGGGAGATGAAACGTCGTTTCGGAATTGGGTGAGGTCGTCCGGATGCCCACACCAAGGCCGAGGCGCACGTGATCTGTTTTTTCATCGACTACTATATAGAATGTGATATCGGGACTGCTTTCCTCGATTATCGGCAGCCAAATGCGTCCGGCGCTGTCGTTGCGTCGCTCAGATCCTCCCAGCGCAGCATCAAGGAAAGCCATCAAGGCGGCACGTTGTGCTTCATTGGCCAGCACGGAAGAAAGATAGTCGCCCGGCCTCGTCAGCCAATCTTCTTGAAAGTGCCCACTGCCATTGATCAGCCCAATTGCCTTCGCCAGGCTGCCGATCTCACCCAGGTCGGTGGGGCTGATGGTCACGGCTGTCGCTTCCTTGCAGAAGACGGAATCACGCGGTCGAAGGAGTGGCGCGCCATGGTCAAGACCTGCAGGCCATTTTTGGTAGCGGTCAGACCGACGGCGATCAATCCAGCGCCATCGAGGTCGCGACCGCTTTCTCGAGCCAGGGTTGCCGAGACCCGAAGCAACGCACCCCAGGCCAGCGCCGTCAGGGCCTCGCCCCACAGCTCGATGATGACAGGTGGACCACGCGGGCTCGATTCCGTCGCAACGATCATGCCGGCGCGACGCTTGGAACTGCCCAGCGCGAACGGCACGTTGACGATTGCGGCGCGTATCTGGTCGCATCGAACCGGGATCGAGACGATGACAACTCCGTCGTCGAACCTTAGGTCGATCTTTCCAGTCTCGACCAGCAGCTCGTTGTCACGATCCTGGAGAAGAAGCGTTGTGCCGCGCTGCGGGCGCAGCGCCGTCTGGAACAAGCTGCGCGCTGTCCTCGGGTTGATTGGAATTTCCGGTCCGACTTCACCTGCGCGCAAAGGATCGGGTGGAATTAGGCCAGGGCAATTCTTGCGCAGTTGCGCCAACAGGCGCTTGCATTGTTCCGAGGGTTCGCTGCTGGTCGCGCGAGTTGTGCGAGCCCGAATGGCTTCACGTGCCAGTTCTCTTAGCCGTTCGATCATGAACACGACCTACTTGTTCGGGCGACTAAAAAGCTGATGCATCGTTCGTTGACCCTCAATGACGTCGACCCAGCTCGGAGTCGATGTTGAAATTTTTTCTGACGTCTTAGGCAGCGGAAGCTGGCAAAAATTACATCATAGGCCGCCTGAAACGCGTCAGACGAGGCGCATCAACGCCAGGATGTCGGTCTCTGAACACCGACGAACTGCAGCAAATATGGGACAGCGAAAGCGCCAAGTAGGCCCGCGACCAAAACCTGGCCGATGTCGAGCAGGACGAGCCAAGGCTCAGTCTGCAATTCCCCACTTGCCGCGGTAACTAACGCGCCAATTGCAACTGCGGCGCCGACAAACAGCCCGATACCTGCCCAAGAACGAATGCGAGCTCTCAACAAGTAGCCAAGGCCCAGACCGAGGCCCCACGCAACGAGCTCACCCATAACAACCTCCGAGATAGGGCTTGGTGCTCTTCTGCCGGAGTTGATTTCACTCCGCGGTACCAATGAAATCAACAGCCCTGCTGAGGAACAATGCAGAAAATCTTTATGCAAAGATTTTTCGCGTAGAAAATCTGTCATGGAGGTATTTAGCTACAGCTTTTTAGTGGGCACTCTCGGTCAGCAAGTGGCCGCCCTAATTTTTGATAGAGTGTAATTCTGCGTCTGATGGAGGCCTTGTTCGAGGCGGTGACCTTGGCAGCGAGCTTGCCCTGACGATTCCCTTACGATCCCTTGCGATCCTGAATGAGCGGCTGGCGGCCTCAGGCGATCTGGCCAGGACGAGATCGAGGATCGGGGGCAAATCCGTAAGGGGAGCCGTACTATGGCGACCCCCGCATATGAGGCCGGGGGCGTGAGAGATTTGCTTCGCTCGCGGTCAACAGTGCGAAAACGCACACTGCGAATTATGTGTGGCCCGGTTCACACGAAAAAACTCGGTCAAGGAGAATTATCGGAGCGTTTCAACGTGCCCCTCAATGGGAGGTTCCGATGTTTGCCAGGATGCCAAGGACCACAGAACCCGACGCCGCATGGAGTTCGATCAATCGCTTTCGAGACTCCGAGGGGCTCGACCCATATCAAGCGCCATCGGGCAAACATCAGTTCCTTGCCGCTGCGAGGGCCGCCTGTTCGGTTGCGGGCTTGAATACAACGCGATGGCTCAGGATACGACCTACAAGCAGGGAGCTTTCATCAAAGTCGCGGGCACCATTGGTTTGATGAGTGCTGTTAGTGGCCAAGTGGGAGCCACTCTCAAAGTTCTGGTCCATGATGTGGAGCCGCGCACGATGTCATTCACACCGAGCGCACCAGTGAGCGCGTATTACATCGGCGAGCTTGCCACCGGCCAGGAGGGCGAAGCCGGATTCCGATTCCGGATTTCCGCCAAACTGGGTCCGGTACAAGGCGGGAGGGGGCAATAGACCCACCCCCCGGTGAGTTTTTTGCTTTTATTTATCCCGATCTGAGAAACTGATCTCTGGCCGAGCGGCCGACAAAATCTCAAAGCGATGATCGGACGGTGGATTTAAAGCCAGATAAAGCCCACGCCAATGATGATCCAAGTATCGAAAACAAGTTGGTGCGAGAAATCGATGCTCGCATACGGACGCTTACTTCCATTCCCTGCTTTGTGAAAATAAATTCCCTGTTATCGACTCGAAATTCCCTGTTCCTGTAAGTAGGGAATTCGAACGTAAGTCTCTGAAGATGCCCGTGATATACTCCGGTCATCGGCTTAACCGGCTGCCTTCTGGCGAAATTCCCTGTTAAATTCCCTGATAGCAGGGAATTTGGCTGGAGACTGGTTCGATCCACACTGCGTCGCCAGCCAAGCTGTGCGTTCGGTGCTCGATGTCGCGTCGCTCGCGCATGCCAGGCGGCGACAAAGTGCGCTTGGACGCCCCCCAGGGCCTCTCTATGATCGCTCATGAATCCCAGCGGCCGCGTCTCACAGAAGGGAACGACATGATCCGCCAGTCCGTCCGGATTTCAGCCTTGTTGCTCTTACTGTCGCCCGTCACCGCGCCGGCACAGGATTGGCCTGCCAGACAACCGATCAAGATTGTGGTGCCGTTCACCGCCGGCAGCGCCACCGACATTGCCGGCCGCATCGTGTTCGAGCAAGTCGGCAAGCAGATCGGCCAAAATTTCGTCTTCGAGAATCGTGGCGGCGCCGGCACCACTCTCGGGGCTGGCATGGTCGCAAAGGCTGACCCGGACGGCTACACGCTCCTGGTGAACTCCACTTCGCAGGTGGTTGTGGCGTCCACGTACGCGAAGCTGCCGTACAGCGTGGCGGATGATTTTGTCGGCATCAGCGGGCTCGCCGATATGCCATTCGTGGTCGTGACGCCGCCGAGCTACAAGACCATGAAGGAGGTCATCGAGGCCGGTAAGAAGCCGGGAGGAATTTTTTATGGCACAAATGGCCCCGGCAGCTCAGGCCATCTTTTCATGGAGGCGCTGCGCCTGGCAGCTGGATACCCGGTCACACACGTGCCGTTCCGGGGAACTGTCGAGGCGCTGACCGAAGTGATCGCCGGCCGCCTCGACATGTTTCCGGCTCCTGCCTTGAACGCAATCTCGCTGGTGGCGGACGGCAAGCTCAGTTCGCTTGCGGTCAGTTCGCCAAAGCGATTGGGGCTGATGCCGAACGTCGCCACCTTGGCCGAAATCGGCCTTCCCAAAGCGCAGTATCAATTCTGGGTCGGCTCTTTCGCACCGGCCAAGACGCCAAAGCCCATCGTCGAGCGGCTCAATCGCGAGGTTATCGCGGCCTTGAAGGTGAAGGAGGTCGCCGACAAAATCATCGCTCTCGGGGCCAACACGATGCCAATGACACCCGCCGAGTTTGATACGTTCGTGCGGAAGGAAATCGCGCTCAACGGCGAGATCGTCAAAGCTTCCGGCTACCAGCCGGCGCAATGATTTTGCCACGCGTACCGCGTCCTTTGTCGATCATCTGCGTGCAGAATTGACGTGGGGACGATACAGTCGCGGCGCGACGGACTTGCGAGATTAGGCGCTGCCTGTGACGAAATGCATTTTCCGAAGAATCGACCTGCGCGGGCTGGCGCTGGCGGTTTCGATCGCGCTTGCGGGCTGCAACAGCGAATGGCTCGGTGCGCGCGACCGCTCCATGCAGGCGAACACCACCGTGCCGACGGCGACCTACAAGGCCGACATTGTCGCGCTCATGCGCACTTACCTGAACGATCCAACCGGCGTGCGCGATGCTTTCGTCTCGGAGCCGACTTTGCGGACCCTTGAGAACGTCGATCGGTATACGGTGTGTCTGCGCTACACAGCCCGCAAAGGCGGTGGTCAGTACGCGGCCAGCAAGGACAGCCTTGTGCTGTTTCGCGACGGGCGGCTCGATCGCATCATCGACAACGCGCGCGAAGCCTGCAAGGACGCGGCCTACCGGCCGTTCCCCGAGCTCGAACGTCTGTCGCGCTAGACCGTCTTGCCCAGGCCGGTGAGTTGATGCGCGGCTGTCGCAAGCGCACCGAACAGATTTCCCAGTGCCCACCATATCCGCCGCGGCCAGGAAGCCTGGGCCGATCCATCGCTCGGATGTTCCTCGGCGACGCGCCCACCATCAGACGTTAGCGGCGACTGGTCGCTTGCCTTGCGGTCGATGTCGTTGAGCTCCTGCGCATCGACCAGTTGCACGTTGGGCTCGGCGGCTATCGCGGCACCGACCGCCTCCACTGGGGCGGGGGCCGCGCCGTCGATCGTATTGAACACATCGCTTGGCGTCACTTGCACCGCAGGCTCGGGTTGCGACGCGAAGGATGCCGACGCCGCGCTCGGCAGTTGAGTTGGCTTCGGCCGCGCCGCAATCGTCCGCCGCGCTGGCCGCTGGACCTTCGCGGTAGCCGCGACGTTGCCATGACGCGGTTTGGCGGCGACGCGTGTGCTGGCAGCCTGCTCGCGCATGAACTGCATGATGTCGAGCGGCTTTGCCTTTGGGGCGGTCCGGCATTCGCCATCATCGCAGGGCGCGGCGGCGGCAACGTTGAGGCCCAGCGACAGGCCCAGGAACAGGGCGGTGAAGCCAACGATCGTGCGACGTATCATGGGTGTCCTCCCCAACAAGCACTCGGGAACCAGGAGCCATTCCGCTCCCCCAGCGTGACGTCAGCTTGGCGCAATTGCGGAATTGTTGGCGCAATTCCGTGGCTGGAATTGCGGCTGACGCTGATGGGGCGGCGACGAAAGGCGCCTTAAGATCCCCCGCCATTGCCGCGGGGCTGCGCCAGCGGGGACTTCTCGCGCGCAATGTATTCGCCGGCGCCCTCCCGGCCGACCAGCGCGCCGTCGCGCACCACGAACCGGCCGCGCACCATTGTCGAAACCGGCCAGCCCTTCACATTGATGCCGTCGTACGGCGTGTAGTCTGAGCCGCCGTGCATGAGCGATTGCGAGATCGTCAGTTCGCGCTGCGGATCCCAGATCGCGATGTCTGCATCACTGCCAACGGCAATGGTGCCTTTCTTCGGATAGAGCCCGTAGGTTTTCGCGTGGTTGGTCGCGGTCAGCGCGACGAACTGATTGAGCGTGATGCGGCCTTTGCCGACGCCCTCGGAGAACAGGATCGGCAATCGTGTCTCGACGCCGGGAATGCCGTTAGGCACCCAGCGGAACGAGGTGCGGCCCTTCGGCGCGAGTTTGCCGTGCGGATCGTCGTAGCGGAACGGACAGTGATCCGACGAGAACAGCGAGAAGACGCCCTGCTGCAATCCCTCCCAGCACGCGGCCTGGCTCGCAAGGTCGCGTGGTGGCGGCGAGCACACATACTTGGCGCCCTCCATGTTGAGCCCTTCGAGGTCCTTCTCGGTCAGCATGAGATATTGCGGGCAGGTCTCGCCGTAAATCTTCAGCCCGCGCTGCTGGGCGCGGCGGATTTCCTCCATCGCCTCGCGATTGGACACGTGTACGATCATGATCGGCACGTCGATGATTTCCGACAGTGAAATTGCGCGGTGGGTGGCCTCGCGCTCGACCGGGACTGGCCGCGACGCGGCGTGGTAGCGCGGCGCGATTTTCCCCGCGCGTTCCAGGCGGTCCGTGAGAAAGCGGATGGCGTCGTAGTTCTCGGCATGCACCATGACCAGGGCGCCGGTTTCGCGCGCCACGCTCATGACGTTGAGCATCTCCATGTCGGACAGCGCGAGCCCCTCGTAGGTCATGAACACCTTGAACGAGGTGTAGCCGTCGTTCACCAGCGCCGGCAGCTCCTGGCCGAGCACGCGCTCGGTCGCGTCCGCGATGATGAGGTGGAAGGACACGTCGACGTAGCATTTGCCTTCGGCCTTGGCGTGATACTGCTTCACCACCTCGCGGAGACTTTCGCCCTTCTGCTGCAAGGCGAAGGGCAGCACCATGGTGTTGCCGCCGAAGGCAGCGGAGCGTGTGCCGGAGGCGAAATCATCGGCCATGATAATGCCCGGGCCCGACGGCTGCGCGAGATGGACATGGCTGTCGATGCCGCCGGGAAGCACGAGTTTTTCCCGCGCATCGACAATCTCCTTTGCCTCGCCGAGGTTCTCGCCGAGCGCGGCGATCCGCCCGGCGCTGATGCCGACGTCGCAGCGAAACGTGTCGGATGCTGTCGCGACTGTGCCGCCGCGGATGATCGTGTCGAAGGCCATGAGATTGTTCTACCACCTCTGTTGCGTTTGACGTTCGCGTTTTGCCAACGCTCCGCTGCCCCTATTCTTTCCGCTGCCCCTATTCTTTACGACGCGGGGGCGTCGTTGCCCTTTTTCCATCCCTCCCACAGGGAGGGGATGGAACGCCGGGAGGCGCCAGGGAGCTTGCGAGGCTCCCTTACGGACCTTGCGAGGGTCCGTTTGGTACGCACCCACGGCGATATCCCCGTTGCAGAGGATCGCCGCTATCGGGTGCGCGCGGCCAACGACTTAGGCCGCTGCGCCTCCCGGGGCTCCACCGCGGCCGCGTTGTCGGGCGGCCGCGCCTTGCTCCGTCATCAAACGTCGCGATCGACGAAGCCCTCGATGAGCAAGGCGGCGACATGCTTAAGCCCGCCCAGAGGGGCGGGGATAAGTGCTCACGAAATGTGAAAATAATCCTTCATCCTCTGCTAAAAGTCGGCAAACTTCAATCTTTTCAACGCAGTCATGCCATGCAGAGGAATGATAGGGAACCAGGTCCTGGGACGACTTATCGCGGGGTGATTTGCGCCGTTCAGGCGTGAATTGGGAGAGAAATTTCAATGCAAATTGCTTCGATTGCGGCCAGCCTTGTGCCGGCCGTTTGCCTGACTGCTTCAAGTCTGACGACACCAAGCCTTGCCGCCTCCGACAAGCCCGCTGCTGCCGCCACTTCGGCGCCGCTGAAGAAGAAGGCGGCGCGCTCGGTCAAGCCGACCTGGGACCAGTGCTTGGTGCCGCTGGGTTTAGCCGTGCTCGCACAGGACGTGCCCGTGCTGCGCCGGCCGATGGCATGGCTGGTGGCGAAGATCAACGGCAAGCGGACGGTCTAGAGTTTTGCTCCAGGCCGTCGCGAGGGCGGGTGAGGGGTCGGAAACTAGAGTTCCTTGATCTCGATCTTGCGGAATTTCACCGTGCCGACGCCGAATTGCAGCGCGATGTGGCCTTCGTCGAACAAGCCATTACGGACATCGACGGTCTTCTTGCCGTCGAACGTGACCGTGAGGTGGCGGCCGTCGGCGCTCCACACTCCATGGTGCTCCATTTTCCGCCGGCCTTCGGCATCGGGTTGACCTCGGCGATGTAGACGATCGAGGCGGTGCCGTAGGTCTGGTCCGGACGCTTGTCGAAGATGTTGTACTCGTAGCAGGTCTTGGCGCCGATCTTCTTCGGATCGCAGCGCAGGAACAGGCCGCTGTTGGCGTCGTCGCTGACCCAGAACTCGGCGCGGACGATGAAGTTCTTGTAGCTCTTTTTCGAGATCAAATAGGAGGCCGTGGCCTTGGGATCCTTCTTGTCGGTGGCGATCACTGCGCCGTCCTCGATCTTGAAGGTGGCACTGTTGTCGCTGTCCCAATGATCGAGGTTCTTGCCGTCGAATAGGACGGTCCAGCCGCCGCCGGCCTGACCGGACGCGGTGTCGGTGTATTGAACGGTGGCAATTCCGGAAAACAGTAGTGCAATGACGAGTGTCGCCCAGCGTGTCATGTCGTCCTCCCCTGGTAGGCTTATGATTATGGGCAATCGTAGCAAAGGGCTGGGGTGCGCGGAACGGGGGTCGCGCGGAATTGCTTTCCGCGCCGCCGCCTTGCAGGATCGGCCGCAAATAAGGGGAGGGAGTACCGATGCTGTCCGAAGCCGACCGCAACAAGGCCGCCGACGTCCTGATGGAGGCGCACAAGGCCAGGAAACAGGCGACGCAGCTATCGACAACCTATCCCGGCATCACGATCGAGGATGCCTATGCGATCTCGACCATCGTGCACAAGCGCAGGATCGCGGCGGGGCGCAAGCTGATCGGTCACAAGGTGGGGCTCACCTCGAAGGCGATGCAGCGCTCTTCGATGATCGACGAACCGGACTTCGGTTACTTGCATGACGACAACATCATCGCCGACGGCGCCAAGGTGCAGCACGCCGACTATTGCCGGCCGCGCGTCGAGGTCGAGCTTGCCTTCGTGCTTGGGAAAAAGCTGATGGGGCCGGGCGTCGGGCTGACCGATGTGCTGGCGGCGACCGACTATGTCGTGCCGGCGCTCGAGATAGTCGACGCGCGTGTGCAGGACCCGCGCAAGATTTTCGACACGGTGGCCGACAACGGTGCCGCCGCTGGCATCGTCATGGGCGGCCGGCCGGTGCGGCCGATGGATGTCGATCTGCGTTGGGTCGGCGGCATCATGTACGTGAATTCCGAAATCGAGGAGACCGGCGTCGCGGCCGGCGTGCTCGGCCATCCGGCGATGGGCGTGGCGTGGCTCGCCAACAAGCTCGGCACGCTCGGTACGCCGATGGAGCCTGGGCATATCGTGCTGGCGGGCTCGTTCACCCGCGTGGTGTTCGCGAAAAAGGGCGACACACTGCACGGCGACTTCGGCCAGCTCGGCGGCATCTCCGTGCAGTTCGTGTAAGGACGCAACCGATGGACATGCCACGTAACGCCTTCAAGCACGCCATCGCCAAGGGACAATTGCAGATCGGGCTATGGTGCAGCCTGTGCAGCCCGGTGGCGATCGAGGTGGTATCGCATTCCGGTTACGATTGGCTGTTGCTCGACACCGAGCATTCGCCGAACGACGTTCCCGACATTCTGGCGCAGCTTCAGGCGGCGCAGGCCGGCGGAGCGTCCTGTCTGGTGCGGCCGGCGTGGAACGACATGGTGCTGATCAAGCGCTATCTCGACATCGGCGCCCAGACGCTGTTGCTGCCATTCGTGCAGAATCCGGAGGAGGCCAAGCGCGCGGTCGAGTGGACGCGCTATCCGCCCAAGGGCGTGCGCGGCATCACCGGATCGGGGCGGGCGAGCCGGTACGGGCGGGTGAAGGACTATCTGAAGAACGCATCGAGCGAGATCTGCGTGCTGGTGCAGGTCGAGACGCGGGAGGCACTGAAGCAGATCGAAGCCATTGCATCGGTCGACGGCATCGATGGTGTGTTCATCGGGCCGAATGACCTCGCGGCTTCGTTCGGCCACATCGGCAACTGGGGTCATGCCGAAGTGCAGGGTGCTTTGGAAGATGCGGTGCAGCGGTTGAAGAAGATCGGCAAGCCTGCCGGCATCCTCACGCCCAACGAGGAAGAGGCGAAGAAGTTCATCGCCTGGGGCTACACCTTCATTGCCGTCGGCGCCGATCTCGGGCTTCTGGCCAAGAACGCCGACGCGCTGGCCAAGCGCTTCAAATCGTAAGATCGGATCAAGGATGGTCTGGCAGAGCGTTCCGCGCGCCAATTTCATGTTCCTGCACGCCGCGCGGCTGCAGGCGCATTACGCCGCGCAATGGCTGGCAAGAGCGGCGCGGGCCTACGTGCCGGAGCAGGCGAACGAGCGCCACACCAATCTCGGCTGGGACGACGCTTTCGGCGGGTTCGTCACGCACGCACTGCCGGACGGCTCACGGTTCGGGCTTCGCATCGCCGACCTGACGCTTGCCTTCCTCGATGTGAATCCGCAGGCGCTGCCGCTCGATGGCCGCGCCGACGCCGAGGTGCGGGTTTGGCTCGGCGGGCATGTCGCGGCGCGCAATCTCGCATCCGGCAAGCTCGACGATCCGTCGCCCTACGCCATATCCGATCATGTGCTGGCGCGGGGCGCGCGCTACTCACTGGATGAGCTCGGCGACGCATTGCAGGTGCTCGCCACCTGGTATTCAAACGCCAACGCGGCGCTCACGGGCGTGCAGAAGCATCTTGCGGCGCGGAAGCTCAAGGCCCCGCCGGTGCGCTGCTGGCCGCATCATTTCGACCTCGATTGCCCGGTCGGGCTGCCGCGTGGCCGCACCATGGGCATCGGCTATTGCCCGGGCGACGAGTTCTGCGACGAGCCGTATTTCTACACGTCGATGTGGCCGGAACCGTCGATCCCCGGATTGCCGTTGCTGCCGGCGATGGCGCACTGGCACACCTATAAGTTCCTGGCGGCGCTCGCTCCCGCGCACAAGATCGTCGCCGCCGCACGACCAGGGCGCCTACGTCCAGCAGTTCCTCGATGTGTCGGTGGCGGCGGCGCTCCACGCGCTGAAGTAGCTTGCTCGGCCGACTCGGGAGTGTCGCTTGCAGGACATTTCCAGCGTCGCCCGCCATGCCATTTATTTCAGCAGGCTTGGGAACGCACTGCCGTTCGGCACGGTTGCGATGCGCGATCAGGAATTTATTTTGGCATTGCCGGAGGCAACAATGACGACACCAATCGCGACAGGTTCAACGATCGACGAAGGAGACTTTGTCGGCGGTTTCTTGGGGTGCCGTGATTGCCGGAGGCATCGCGGCGGCGGCGGTATCGCTGGTGCTGCTCGCGTTCGGCATCGGCGTCGGCTTCTCGGTGGTCTCGCCCTGGAGCGATCAGGGAGTGTCGAGCACCACCTTCTCGGTAGGCGCCGGCATCTATCTGGTCGTGGTGGCGATGTTGGCCTCGACGGTCGGCGGTTATCTGGCGGGCCGGCTGCGCAACCGCTGGGCCGGCATCCACCAGGATGAGGTGTACTTCCGGGACACCGCACACGGGTTCCTGGCGTGGGCCTTTGCCACGGTGCTTGAGCGCGACTGTGCTGGGCGCGGCGACCACCCATATCCTGGCCGGCGCCTCGGCGGGGTTGATCCCGGCCACGGCGCGCGGCCGCGGCTACGGCCGCGAGCAACCCGACCGACATCTACGTCGACACACTGCTACGCGCCGACACCAGGCGCCGCAGCGGCCGGTACTCCGGCGGCTTCGGTCGGCCAGCGGACCAGGCGGCAGCGCGCGCGGAACTCGGCCGGCTGATCGCCAGCGGCATGCGCAAAGGCAGCGATCTGTCCGCCGCGGACCGGACCTACGCCGCCCGGGTTGTGTCGGCACGCACCGGGCTTGAGCCAGGCTGAAGCGGAAAAGCGGGTCAACGACATGATCGTTCAGGCCAAGAAGGCCGCGGATGATGCGCGCAAGGCCGCGGCCAAGCTGTCGCTCTGGCTTGCGGCGTCGATGCTGGCCGGTGCGCTGGCGGCGAGTCTCGCCGCAACCGAAGGCGGGCTGCTCCGCGACTCACCCTGGTACGAGGCCGGCTGGCGCCCGGGCCCGTTCGGAACGGAACGAGTCGCTGCGCTGAGTTCATTGTCCATCTGAAACGGGAGAGACTACGATGCCAATCCTCTTGTGGCTTTTGGGAATGCCGCTGAGCTTGATCCTCATCCTGATGCTGCTCGGCGGGCTATGACCGTCAGGCGACATATGCAATGACTAGCAGCCCGGCGCACCTTCGGTGTTCTGGGCTGCCGCGCTTGTTCCCGCCTTCACGGCGTCTGGGCCTAAACCCGAGGAAAGCACGCGATGTTCAAATTCTGGTACGACGCCACGATGCTTTCCTTCGAGGCGCAGCGCGTGGTCGGGCTGCGGATGATGAAGCTCGCCGGAGGCGGACCGTCTTGCCCAGGCCGAGGCGAGCCGGATGGTGACGGAGAAAATCGCCGCGTCGATGAGCGATCGCCGCGACGCTACTGAGTGGCGGTTCCGGCCACGCCGTCGTCGCGCAGGTCCGCAAGAAAGTTCGCTCGAACTCGCGCCGCCTTTCGCGGTAACCATCGACCAACACCGCCGGTTGCAGCAATGAGTAAGTCGCGGCATACAGCGGTGTCGCCGCTGATTTTTTCCGCGCGTCCATCATTCGGCGGAACGGATGCGATGGCCCGCGCTTGTCATGGCATCAACCCAACCGGGAGTGTCACGACATGGCCAAAGAGCCGAAGCAACTCGACGAGCTGTTCCACGATACGTTGAAAGACATCTACTACGCCGAGAAGAAAATCCTGGCGGCGCTGCCGAAGATGGCAAAGGCCGCGCAGAACGAAGACCTCCGCGGCGCTTTCGAGAAGCATCACGGCGAGACCGAAGGCCAGGTGTCGCGTCTCGAGCAGGTGTTCGAGACTGATCGACGAGAAGCCGCAGGGCAAGAAGTGCGCGGCGATCGAAGGCATCATCGAAGAAGGCCAGGAGATCATGAAGGAGTACAAGGGCGTCGCCCGCGCTCGACGCCGGCCTGCTTGCGGCCGCGCAGTCGGTCGAGCACTACGAGATCTCGCGTTACGGCACGCTTCGCACCTGGGCCGAGGAACTCGGACTCGACGATGCCGTGAAGCTACTGCAGGAAACTCTCGACGAGGAAGAAGCGACCGACGAGGCGCTGACCGAACTGGCCGAGGCGGTCGTCAACCAGGAGGCGCAGGCCGAGGCCGCCTAGACTCGCCACACAACCGCCCAATCATGCCTCACGGCTGGAAGGCATTTCCGGCCGTGAGGTTTGTTCGTTGGCTTGCGGGAGGCGGAAGCCGCATGGCGGCGCGCAAGACGCGGACGTGCTATGGTCGTGCAACTCACCCCAAAACCGGAACGGTCCCTATGTCCGATTGCCTGCACTGCGACGTCAACGACCTGGTCGAGAAACAGCTCGAGCGCGACGACGCGGACCTGGCCGATCTGGCGGCCCGATTGACCGAAAGCCTGGCCGATCTGATCCTGCTCGCGCCGCCGGCCGACCAGTCCAAGCTGATGGCCGACGTGCTCGCGAACCTCGGGCAGGCCTATCTGGAAAAGACTGGGGCTATCGAATCCACACCCCGGCACTAGTCGCAGCGCCGAATGCTACGATGAGAGGCTACTGATTCTCATCACCGAGGATTTTGATGCAAGACCGACCGCGCCAGAACAATGAGCTCACGGGATGCCGCCGAAGCGATGTTCAAGGCGGCGACGACGAAGCCGGCCGAAGCGCCTTTGCCCATCCTGAAAAAGCCCGCGGTGCCTGGCGCGAAGGAGCAGGTGTCGCTGCGGCTCGACCGCGACGTGCTGGATTATTTCCAGGAGGGCGGGCCGGGCTGGCAGGACCGCATCAACGACGCGCTCCGCAAGATCGCCGGCAAGTAGCTGCAACGCGCACACTCAGCGTCGCTTGGCCGTCACTCGGCCTTGATGTTGGCCGCGCGGACCACCTTGCCCCACTTTTCGGTTTCCTCCGCAAGGAACGCCGCGAACGCGGCGGGCGTGCCGGTGATCGCCGTGCTGCCAAGCCTCGCAAGGCGCACCTTGATCTTCGGATCGATCAAGGCGGCATTGATCTCCCTGTTGAGCATTTCGACGATCTCGGATGGCGTGCCCGCCGGCGCGCAGACGCCGCTCCATGAGCTTGCTTCGTAGCCGGGCACAGTTTCGGCGACCGTCGGCACATCCGGCAGCGCATCCGAGCGCGTAGCGGTCGTCACGCCGAGCGCGCGGAGGCGGCCTTCGTTGATGTGCTGCAACCCTTGCGTCATCACGTCGAACATCACCTGGACCTGGCCGGCGAGCAGATCGGTCATCGCCTGCGGCGGGCTGCGGTATGGCACGTGGACCAGTTTGGTGCCGGTCATGGCCTGGAACAACTCGCCGGCGAGATGGATCGACGTGCCGTTGCCGGTCGAAGCCATGTTCAGCTTGCCGGGATTGGCTTTGGCGTAGGCGATGAACTCGGCGACATTGTTGGCCGGAACCGACGGATTGACGTTCAGCACGTTCGGCACGCGGGTGACGCCGGAGACCGGCGCGAAATCACGCTTCAGATCGAACTTGAGGTTGTCGAAGAACGTCGCGTTGATCGCGTTGACGGTGGTGACGAAGAACAGCGTGTAGCCGTCGGGCGCCGAGCGCGCGACCGCTTCGCCGGCGAGATTGCTGGATGCGCCGGTCCGATTCTCGACGATCACCGGCTGGCCGATCCGGTCGGACACGTGCTGCGCGATCAGGCGCGCCACGATGTCGGCCGAGCCGCCGGCGGCAAAGCCGAGGATCAGCCGGATCGGACGGCTCGGATAGGCTTGCGCATGGGCCGGGCGAAAGACCGCTGACAGCGCGGTCGCGCCCGCGACGAGACGAAGAAATTGTCGGCGTCTCACGGTTCTCATTGGGTTCGTAAGCTTTCGCAATTCGTGCGGGTGACCTTCAGACTGTGTTATTCGATCACCTCGTCGGCGAGAGCGACCAGATTGACCGGCAGATCGATGCCGGAGGCCTTCGCGGTTTTGAGATTGACCACGAACGGATAGCGCGTCGGCTGTTCGAACGGCAGGTCGGCTGGGCGCGCGCCCTTGAAAATGCGCGTGACCAGATCGGCGGCGCGGTCGAACGATTCATTCAGATCCGGTCCGTAGGACATCAACCCGCCGTCGCGTACCAGGACATCGTATTCGTAAAGCGCCGGTATGCGGCGCTCGGCGGCGTAATCGAACACGCGCTTGCGGTTGAGGATGGTGAGCGAGTCAGAGACCATAAGAATGGCGTCCGGCGGATCGCGGTTCATGGCCTCGAACACACCGTTGAAATCATCCGGCTCGCGTACGCCGAGCGCCTGTACAGCCGCTCCGATGGAGCGCGCAGTGCTGGCTGAGATCTCGTAGCGCTGATTCATGCCGAGATCGTTTCGATTCCACAGCATGGCGACCCGCTGCAGATTCGGTACCGCTTGCTTGATCAGCGCGAGCCGCTTGGTCGTCAGGGTTGCCGAGTTTTCCGAGATGCCGGTGACACTGCCGCCCGGCCGCGACAGACCATCAACAAGGTTGGTGGCGACCGGATCGCCGGCGCCGTAGGCGACGACCGTCGGCACGTTCTCGACCTTGCAGGCCAAGGCCGTGGGATAGCCGACCGTGACGATCACATCGACCTTGTCGGCCTTCATGCTGCGCACGATCTCAGGCAGCTTGCTGACTTGACCCGCAGCCGCCCGTGCATCGTAGACCAGGTTCTGGCCGACAAAATAACCGCGCTGTTCCAGTCCTTTCAGGAGGACCAGACCAAACGGCGACTTATCGCCGAGTGGCATTCCCGGCGTCAATGAGCCCAGCCGGTAGACTTTCGACGATTGTGCGTGAGCTGCCCTCGGGCCTGCAATCGCTGCGCCGGTAAGAAACGTAATGAATTCGCGGCGTCTCATGGTGCCCTCGTTCAACCGAGTGTGGATGCGCTCAGCGAACTATAGAGCGCGCCCCTGCGGTATCAACAGTGATGGGCGGTGGCACTCTGCCGGAATAGTTCCGGCAATTACTGCAATTCGTAGCTGCCGTCGCCGCGGATGATCTTCAGGTAGCGCTCGGCGGAGCGCTCGACCACGCCCTTGCCGTCGGACCAGATGGTGCGGTCGGTGAAGGCGCCGTGCACGCGGTCGAACTTGTAGGGCTTGAGCGTTTTCATCACGCCTTCGACGCGCGGCGCCGACAGCGGGATGAAATTCGGGAAGCTCCACATGAAGCTCACCGACTTGTTGTCCTGCACCACCTGGACGATGTCGCCCGACAGGAGCGCGCCCTTGCCGCCGGCGCCCGGCCGCCCAGTGCAGCACCACGCCGCCGGGATAATGGCCGCCGGCGCAGATCAGGGTGACGCCGGGAAGAAGCTCCTTGGTCTCGCCCTGCCACAGCGCGATGGCGGGATCGTCGCGCATGATCCACTTGCGGTCGGCCGCGTGCAGATGGATCGGGATGCCGCCGAACGCCTGGCTCCATTCGACCATGCATGAGTAGTAGTGCGGGTGCGAGATCGCGATGCTTTTGAGCCCGCCCATCGCGTTGATCATCTCGACGGTGGCGCGGTCGATCAGCGAGATGCAGTCCCACAGGATGTTGCCCTGCGGCGTGCGCAGAAGCTGCGCGCGCTGGCCGATGCCGAACGCCGGGAAGGTCACGATCGAAATCAGATTGGGCTCGAGCTCGCGCCAGCGCGTTCATGTTGCGCTTGGCGAGCGTGTCGAGCGTGGTCCAGCTCTGGCCGGGCGGCGGCACGTACTGCCGCTCGTCGTCGCAGATCGGGCAGGCGGCCGGCGGCTTGTCGCTCGGCGCGTATTGCGTTCCGCAGGTGGTGCAGATGAAGGCGGGCATGGGTCGGTTGCCTGTTGGGGCCGGGGCTTGCCGGCGAAGCATGGTGCCTCTGCGCAGCCGCGCGTGGCAAGGCTCAACGGGGCGGTGCGGCTACGCCGCGCGGCGGCCGTTGCCGGGGCGGCCGGTTGCGGCGCGTTACGCCCGCCGCCGATGAACAGCGCGGCGACGGCGGCGCCCAGGCACAGCGTGCCCGAGAGCATGAAGGCCGCCATGTAGTCGTCGAAGTTCACGCGGAGCAGGCCGCCGATGAACGCGGCCGACGCCCCGCCAAGCTGATGACACATGAACACCCAGCCATAGACCAGCGGAGCCTTGTCGCGGCCGAAGGTGTTGGTGAGCATCCGCACGGTCGGCGAGACGGTGGCGAACCAGTCGAGGCCGTAGAACACCGCGAACAGCGTCATGGTGTAGAAGTTGACGAACGAGAACGGCAGGTAGAACAGCGACAATCCGCGCAGCCCGTAATAGGTGAACAGCAGCACGCGATTGTCGAACTTGTCGGCGAGCCAGCCGGAGCTGGTGACGCCGATGAAATTGAACACGCCCATGGTGGCGAGCAGCGCCGCGCCGGTGACTTCGGAATAGCCGTGGTCGATGCAGGCCGGAATGAGATGCGTGCCGATCAGGCCGTTGGTCGAGGCGCCGCAGACGAAATAGGTGCCGGCCAGGAGCCAGAAGTCCTTGACGCGCACGGCGTCATGCAGCGCGCCGAAGGCAAGCGCCACCGGATTGCCCTTCGATTGCGCGACAGGCTTGACCTCGCCGGTCTCGCCATAGGGCAGGAGGCCGACGTCCTGCGGCCGGTCGCGCATGAACAGCGCCACCAGCGGAAGGATGACGCAGACCACGGCGGCGATGGCGAGCACGGTGGCCCGCCAGCCGTAGGCTGCGGTGACGTTCGCCATCACCGGCAGAAACAAGAGCTGTCCGGTCGACGCGCCGCCCGACAGGATGCCGACCACGAGCCCGCGCCGCGCGGTGAACCAGCGCGCCGCGATGATCGCCGACAGCACGGTGGCGAGAAAGCCGGTGCCGGTGCCGACCAGAACTCCCCACATCAGGATGAGTTGCCACGGATATTGCATCAGCGAGGTCGAGGCGACGCCGACGCCGACGAGGACAAGCGCGCACAGCACCGAGCGGCGGATGCCGAACCGCTCCATCACCGCGGCGGCGAACGGGCCGATGCAGCCATACAGGATCAGGTTGATCGACACCGCGAGCGCAATGGTGGCGCGCGACCAGTGGAATTCATTCTCCAGCGGCACCATCAGGATGCCGGGGGTCGAGCGGATGCCGGCGCTGGTCAGCAGCACCAGGCAGGTGATGCCGACGACGATCCAGCCGTAGTGGATTTTCTTGGAGATCGGCATGAAGCTCCTTCGTCATTCCTGACGCAGGAGCGGCACGGGATCAATAGGAAGGGTAGTGGCCGAGCCTACTTCGGCATCGCGGCGTCGCCAGCGACCCTGTCTGCCGAGACCTGCGCCGACAGCGGGAGGAGCTCGAACACCAGGCCGTGCTTGGTGGCGGTTGCGACGTCGCCCGCGCGCAACGCCTTGCGGACCGCATCGAGCTTGCTGGCGTCCGCGCTCGACAAATAGGGCGACCAGCCGCCCGAGTCCTCGATCAATTCCACCGGAATCTCGGCGGCGTATTTGCCCTCATGGACGATCTTGATGGCTTTTCGCATCGTATTCCTTCCGCTGCGGGCAAATGCCGGAAACCCCGGCTCAGTGCTTCTAGCACGGCGAGTTGCCCCGGTGCACCGCAATTCGGTCGGCTTTAGCGGCCGGCTTTACTTCGGGATCGGCACCTCGCCGACGTCCTTCGGCACCTTGTAGCCCTTCTGCGTCGCGGGCTTGTTGGCGATGGCCAGGTACCAGCGCAGCACGTTCGGATACTGCTTCAGGTCGACGGTCTGCCACTCGTAGCGCGAGACCCACGGCCAGATCGCGATGTCGGCGATCGAATAATCGTCGGCGACGTATTCGCGTTCGTCGAGCCGCTTGTTCAGCACGCCGTAGAGCCGGTGCGCCTCCTTGAGGTAGCGCTCCTCGGCGTAGGGCGCCTTGCCGGGATTGTACTTCGTGTAGTGGTGGACCTGGCCGAACATCGGGCCGACGCCGCCCATCTGCCAGTTCAGCCATTCGAGCGCGCGCCAGCGCTTGTCGCCGGACTTCGGCAGAAGCTTGCCGGTCTTGTCGCCGAGATAGGTGCAGGATCGCGCCGGACTCCATCAGCGACAGGCCGTTGTCGCGGTCGACGATCGCCGGGATGCGGTTGTTCGGGCTGATCTTGAGGAATTCCGGCTTGAACTGCTCGTCCTTGGAAATGTCCACCGCATGCACGGTGTAGGGCAGGCCCATCTCTTCCAGCGCGATGGAAATCTTGCGGCCGTTCGGCGTCGTCCAGGTGTAGAGGTCGATCACGGTGGTCCTAAGGTTCCTTCAGCTTCAGGTGTTCAGCTTCCCCGGTAAGTCGTATAGCTCCACGGCGTCACGAGCAACGGCACGTGATAGTGCCCCTCGGGCTCGGCGATGGAAAAGCGGATCGGCACGGCGTCGAGGAAACCCGCGCTTGCCGAAATAGTCGCCCATGTGGAACGTCAGCTCATACGTGCCGATGCGCAGCGGCTCGCCGGAAATCAGCGGCGCGTCGGTGCGGCCGTCGGCGTTGGTGACGGTTTCCTTCAGCAGCGCGCGGGCGCTGGCGCCGATCTCGTGCAGCGTGATCCTGACGCCGGGGGCAGGGCGGCCGGCGACGGTGTCGAGCACATGGGTCGAGAGCCGGCCGGTGGTGACCGGCACGCCCGGCCCGTCGCACCAGGGCGACCAGACGAAGCCGCGTGATCAGGCCGATCTCGTGCAGCGCGGCGGTCGCGCTCGGCTTCCGCATTGTTCTCGAGCCGGCGCTCGAACTGGCGAAGGATCGAATCCCGGGTGTGGCGGCGGACGCAGATGATGAAGGGGAAGCCGAATTTCTCGCCGGTAGGCGGCGTTGAGCCGGTTGAAGCGGTCGAACTCCTCGGCGCTGAGCCGGTCGAGGCCGAGCCCGCCCTGTTCGGCCTGGGAATGCTCGGTCAGGTCGGCGCGCTTGACCCGGCTGCCGAGCTCGGGGTGGCCGCCGATGAAGGCCAGCTGCCGCTCGGGCGCGGCCTGGCCGGACCGCCTGCATCATGGCGTCGTGGAGCGCCGCGACGGTCGGGTAGGGCCGGCCGGCGGCCGCGGCCTCCGCCACCCAGGGGGCGTGTTCGAACACTTCGCCCAGTGCCGCGACAAAGGAGGGAGGCGGGCAGGCCGTTGAGGCCGGAAAGCGTCAGCGGAGCGTTGCTCATCGTCCCAATTTCAGCCAGTTGGACGCCGGGACAACGCCTATTTTCGCTTGCAGATCAAAGGGTTTAGGTGGACATTGCATTAGATTTGAACCGAACGCCCACCTGCCGCGACTAACCTTACGAGAGCCTATCATTGTCAGCGAACCCAGCCACTTCGGACGAAGTCCTGATTGGACGGATCGCTAACGGCGACCGGCTCGCGATGCAGGTGCTGTTTGCCCGGCATCATGTGCGGGTGTTCCGGTTCGTGCTGCGGCTGGTTCGTAACGAGGCCACCGCGGAGGACCTGATCAGCGAGGTGTTCCTCGACGTCTGGCGGCAAGCCGGAAAGTTCGAGGGAAGGTCGGCGGTGTCGACCTGGCTCCTCTCGATCGCCCGCTTCAAAGCGTTATCCGTGCTGCGGCGCAAGCCGGAGCCGGAACTGGACGAAGAGACGGCGGAAGCGATCGAGGACACGTCGGATACCCCGGACGTTACGCTGGAGAAGAAGCAGAAGGCCGACATCATCCGGAAATGCCTCAGTGGGCTTTCCACCGAGCACCGGGAGATCGTCGATCTCGTGTACTACCACGAGAAGTCCGTCGAAGAGGTTGCCGAGATCGTGGGGATCCCGGAAGCGACAGTAAAAACACGAATGTTCTACGCGCGTAAAAAACTAGCAGAGCTTTTGAAAGCTCAAGGAATTGAACGAGGTTGGCCATGAACACGATGAAAAAAGAAGCGGAGAAGCTTCCGGAGGACGTCGAACTCCTCCTGCCGTGGCATGCCGCCGGCACGCTGAGCCGCCGCGACGCCGCCCGCGTCGAGCAGGCGCTCGCCAACGACAACGAACTCGCCGCCCGCTACGAAATGGTCCGCGAAGAGCTGGGCGAGGCGATCCGCCTCAACGAGACGCTGGGTGCGCCGTCGGCGCGCGCGATGCAGGATCTGTTCGCCAAGATCGACGCCGAGCCGGCGCGCAAGCCGAAGGCGTCGTTCAATCTCGGCGCCTGGCTCACCGATTTCGTCACCGGCTTCCAGCCGCGCACGCTGGCTTATGGCGCGACCGCAGCGGCGCTCGCCATCGTGCTGCAGGCGGGCATCCTCGCCGGCGTGTTCGTCAAGGAAGGCGGCGTCGGCTTCACCACCGCGTCGCTGACGACAGAACGAGCGACGGCGCCTATGTCGCGGTCCGCTTCAATCCGCAGGCCAGCGCCGCCGACATCACCAAGTTCCTCGCCGACAACAAGGCCACGATCGTGGGCGGCCCGACGGCCGGCGGCATGTTCAAGCTGCGCGTGTCCGATAAGCGCTCTGTCGGAGGCAGAGCTCAGCGCGGTCGTGAAGAAGATGGCGGCGAATCCGGTGGTCGGCTTCGCGGCGAAGGCCAACTGAAGCGCCTGCGGCCACGCTGCCACAATCGGGTCGTCTTGCTGGTCCAGGTTGTGATCCCGTGCGGGGTTGCCTCGGAGGCTAAGCCATGCGCTCGCGCGCGATCAAGCGTTTGATCGTCGGCCTGTCGGTTTCGACCGCGCATCGCCGTGGCGGCGCTTGCCGCCGTCACGACCACCTCGCAGGCGCAGATGCGCGGCGGCAATCTTTCGGCGGCGCCGCGCGCCCCGACGTGATCATGCGGACGGCGCCCACGCCGGCGGTTCGAGCATCTCGAGCATGAAAGTGCCGAGCATCAGCAGCTCGGGCAGAGAACGCCAAGCTTCAGCGGGTCGAGTTCCGCGCCGAGCCGCGCTTCCAGCGTTTCAACAACGACAAGGTGGTCGTCACGGACGACGGGAAGGGCAAAGGCAAGGGCAAAGGCAGAGGCAAGGGCAACGGACAAGGCACCGACGTTGCGAACGTCGATCCGACGGCGACGACGGCCGGCCCGGCCGCCGCCCGCCCAAGCGGCCGCCAGCATCGGCCCCATCATCGGCACCGGCGTTGCGATTGGCACCGGCGTCGCCGATCGGCACGCTCGGCCCGAGCCGGCCCGCCGGCGCCGGCACACCGCCGGTCAGGCGGCACACTGCCGCCAGGCGGCGGTACGTCCGCGCAGCGCATCAACATTCCGCCCGCCAACGAGAACCGCTTCGTCAAGGACGAGGTGCTGCTGGAATTCGCCGGCGACTGCCGCAGCCGGCATCGCGCAACTGCTGGCGCGGCAACGGGCTGCGTCCAGCTCGAATCGCAGGCATTTCACGCTGACCAACTCGACCATCGTGCGCGCGCGGATCACCAACGGCCGCCCGGTGCGCGTGGCGTTGCTGGCGGCTTCGGCAACGAGACGACGCTGCGCTCCGGCCAGCCGAACTATATCTATCTGCGTCGCAGCATGCAGGTGACAGCGTCACGGAAGTCCGCGAAAGTGACGCCCGCCGGTCGCGACCGCGGCGGCGATCCCGGCCGGCGGCGATCCGGCGCAATACGCGCTCGGCAAGCTTCGCATCGGCGAGGCGCACAGCTCGCGACCGGCGACAAGGTGCTGGTCGCGGTGATCGATTCCGGCATCGATCTCGAGCCATCCCGAGCTCGCGGGCGTGATCGCCGGCTCCTACGACGCGCTCGGCAAGGCAGAGAAGCCGCATCAGCACGGCACCGCCATCGCCGGCGCGATCGCGGCGCATGCGCGGCTGATGGGCGCGGCGCCGGCTGCGAAAATCCTCGCCATCCGCGCCTTCGGCGCCTCCGGCGCCAGCGCCGAAGCGACCACCATGGCGATCCTCAAGAGCATCGAATACGCCTCGCTGCAGCAGGCGCGCATCATCAACATGAGCTTTGCCGGCCCGTCCGATCCGAAGCTGTCGCGCCATCTCGCCGCCGCCAAGGCCAAGGGCGCCGTGCTGATCGCCGCCTCCGGCAATTTCGGCCCGAAGTCGCCGCCGCAATATCCCGCCGCCGATCCGAACGTGATCGCGGTGTCGGCGACCGACGCCGACGACAAGATGTTCCGCGCCTCCAACATCGGGCCGCATATCGCGGTCGCGGCGCCCGGCGTCGACATCCTGCTGCCGTCGCCCGGACAACGACTATCGGCTGATCTCCGGCACCTCGTTCTCGGCGGCTTATGTCAGCGGCGTCGCGGCGCTGATGTTGCAGCGCGCGCCGGGGCTGACGCCCCGACGCCGTGCGCAAGATTCTGGAGCAGACCGCCAAGGATCTCGGCCCGGTCGGCAAGGACCCCGAGTTCGGCGCGGGCCTGGTCGACGCCTATCAGGCGATCATGGCGGTGCAGGCCAACGCCGCGCTTCGGCGCAGCCGGCCAGCGCTACGGTGTCCGTGCAGGATGTTTCGCTGCAGAGCGCGCCGCGCGCAAGTAGCCACACCGGCGCAGGATGTTCGCAGGCAGCGCACCTGCGCCGCAAGTGGCCGGCCGAGAGGCTGCGGCACAATAGCTCGCATTTTTGGCTAATGGATGCGAAGGGCTGGGGTCATCCCGGCCCTTTGCCGCTATGCGAACGCCGCCAACAAACGCGCCTGTGACTTTTCGCACATCGCACGTACAGCCGCTATTCGCTGCGTTGAACCTTTCCGCTCCCGGTCCGACCAATACGCATGAGGGCCATACCGGCCCGCAACCAAATCCAGAGGGAGACCACCATGAACATCAAGTCCAAGATTGCCGCCGCGCTTGCCGTTACTGACACTTGCCGCAGGCCTCGCCATCCCGACCAGCGAAGCCCAGGCTCGTGGCGGCTGGGGCCTCGGCGCCGCCATCCTCGGCGGCGCGATCGTCGGCTGGCGCGGTTGCCAACAGCGCGGCCTACGGCGGCAACTATTACGTCGTCGACGGCTATCGCCGCTGCCGCTGGGAGCGCCAGTACAACGCCTACGGCTATCTACGTCGGCACCGTGAAGGTCTGCCGCGTCTACTAAGACCTGACTTTTCGAGAGCTGCGACCGGCGCGCACGCCCCCCGCCTTCCCCTCGCGTCGGTCTCAAAGGCCCGCCCGGATGGTTCGCCATCCGGGCGGGTTCTTTTGGACGTGCCCATCCGTTGGGCTCGTGAAATGAGACCTTTGGGGGTCTGGACGGCTCCGCTGAAGCCCCTCTAAATGGCGGCTCGATTGAGGGGCCGGCGCGTATGAGTGAGTTCATCCTCGAAACCGAGGATTTGACCAAGGAATTCGCGGGATTCGTCGCCGTCAACGGCGTCAACCTGCGGGTCGAGCGCGGCACCATCCATGCGCTGATCGGGCCGAACGGCGCCGGCAAGACCACCTGCTTCAACCTGCTCACCAAGTTCCTGCAGCCGACGCGCGGCCGCATCATCTACAAGGGCGCCGACATCACCGCGCTGGCGCCGGCCGACGTGGCGCGGCTCGGCATGGTGCGCTCGTTCCAGATCTCGGCGGTGTTTCCGCATCTCACCGTGCTGGAGAACGTGCGCATCGCGCTGCAGCGCCAGCGCGGCGGCTCGTTCGACTTCTGGCGCTCGCGGCGTGTGCTCGATCAGTTCAACGAGCGCGCGCTGTCGCTGATCGACGACGTCGGCCTCGTCCGATGTCGTGCAGGTCACGGCGGTCGAACTGCCCTATGGCCGCAAGCGCGCGCTCGAGATCGCGACGACGCTGGCGCTCGATCCGGAGATGCTGCTGCTCGACGAGCCGACCGCCGGCATGGGCCACGAGGACATCGACCGGATCGCGGCGCTGATCAAGCGCGTCGCCGCCGACCGCACCGTGCTGATGGTCGAGCACAATCTGAGCGTGGTCGAGAACCTCTGCCACCGCATCACCGTGCTGACGCGCGGCCGCGTGCTGGCCGAGGGCGACTACGCGACGGTGTCGAACAATCCCGAGGTGCAAGGAAGCCTACATGGGGACGGGCCATGCTTGATGTCCGCGCGCCGCTGCTCGTCGGTCAAGGACCTGCAGGCCTGGTACGGCGAGTCGCACATCCTGCACGGCGTGATCGTTCGACGTGCACCAGGGCGAGGTGGTGACGCTGCTCGGGCGCAACGGCGCCGGCAAGACCACGACGCTGAAGTCGATCATGGGCATCGTCGGCCAGCGCGACCGGCTCGGTACGCTTCGAGGGCCGCGAGCTGATCGGCTGCGCCTCCAACGAGATCGCGCGCGCCGGCATCGCCTTCTGTCCGGAGGAGCGCGGCATCTTCGCGAGCCTCACCGTCGAGGAGAATCTGCTGCTGCCGCCGGAGGTGAAGCAGGGCGGCCTGTCGCTCGACGCCATCTTCGAGCTGTTCCCGAACCTCAAGGAGCGGCTCGGCTCGAGCCAGGGCACCAAGCTTTCCGGCGGCGAGCAGCAGATGCTGGCGATCGCGCGGATCCTGCGCACCGGCGCGCGGCTCCTGCTGCTCGACGAGCCGACCGAGGGGCTCGCGCCCGTCATCATCCAGCAGATCGGCAAGACGATCCGCACGCTGAAGCAGCAGGGCTTCACGATCCTGCTGGTGGAACAGAACTTTCGGTTCGCCTCGACGGTCGCCGACCGCTACTATGTGATGGAGAACGGCCGCGTGGTGGAAGGTTTCGCCAGCGCCGAACTGAACGCCAATCTCGACAAGCTGCATGAGTATCTCGGAGTCTGAACGAAAAGTCGGTTTCAACAGGAGGAATGGCATGAAGCGTCTCTTGAGTTTGACCGCGGTCGCGGTCGCGCTGGCCGCAAGCTCGGCGCAAGCGCAGCAAGTGAACGTCAAGATCGGCGTGATGAGCGACATGTCGAGCCTCTACGCCGACATCGGCGGGCCGGGCTCGACCGCCGCCGCCAAGCTGGCGATCGCCGACTTCGCCAAGAACAATCCGAACGTGAAGGTCGAACTGGTCAGCGCCGACCATCAGAACAAGGCCGACGTCGGCTCCGGCGTCGTCAACAAGTGGTACGACATCGACAACGTCGACCTCGTCATCGACGTGCCGAATTCGGGCGTCGCGCTCGCGGTCAGCCAGATCGCGGCGACCAAGAACAAGGTGTTCATCGTCTCCGGCGCGGCCGCCTCCGACCTGACCGGGCCGAAGTGCAACGCCAACACGATCCACTGGACCTACGACACCTGGATGCTCGCCAACGGCACCGGCAAGGCGCTGGTGAAGACCGGCGGCGACAGCTGGTTCTTCCTCACCGCCGACTACGCGTTCGGCCATGCGCTCGAGCGCGACACCGCGGCCGCGGTCGAAGCCAACGGCGGCAAGGTGCTCGGCAAGGTCCGCCACCCGCTCAACACCAACGACTTCTCGTCGTTCCTGCTGCAGGCGCAGACCTCGAAGGCCAAGATCATCGGCCTCGCCAACGCCGGCGGCGACACCATCAACTCGATCAAGGCGGGCGCCGAGTTCGGCATCGTCAAGGGCGGCCAGAAGTTCGCGGGCCTGCTGGTGTTCGCAAGCGACGTCAACGCTCTTGGGCTTGCCGACCGCGCAGGGCCTGACGCTGACCGAGACCTGGTACTGGGACGGCAACGACACCAACCGCGCCTGGACCAAGCGCTGGCAGACCGAGCGGGCCGCGGCCGGCAAGTTCCCGACCATGGTGCAGGCCGGCGTCTATTCCGGCATCACGCACTACCTCAAGGCCGTTGCCGCGCTGAAGAGCGGCGCCGACGGCAAGGCGGTGGTCGCGCAAGATGAAGAAGATGCCGACCGACGATCCGCTGTTCGGCAAGGGCACGATCCGCGCCGACGGCCGCAAGATCCACGACGCCTATCTGTTCGAAGTGAAGAAGCCCGCGGACTCCAAGTATCCGGGCGACTTCTACAATGTGAAGGCCACGATCCCGGCGGCCGAGGCGTTCCGTCCGCTCAAGGACGGCGGCTGCCCGCTGGTCAGCGGCTGATGCACGACCTCGCGTCCCGGACGTGGTGCAGCGCGAAGCGGTGCACCGCTGATCCGGGACCCCGGTTGCTTCCAAGAAAGCTGGGTCCAGGGTCTGCGGCGCACCACCAAGAGGTGCTGCGCTGCGCCCGGGACACGCAAGTCTGAAGTTGGCGTAGAGACATGTTCGAAATCTTCGGCATCCCCTCGCAGGCGCTGTTCGGCCAGCTCCTGATCGGGCTGATCAACGGCTCGTTCTATGCGCTGCTGAGCCTCGGTCTCGCCGTCATCTTCGGCATGCTCAACATCATCAACTTCACCCACGGCGCCCAGTACATGATGGGCGCGTTCGTGGCGTTCCTGCTGCTGCAGCATACCGGCATCGGCTATTGGCCGGCCTTGATCGTTGCGCCGATCCTGGTCGGCATCACCGGCATGATCATCGAGCGCACGATGCTGCAATGGCTCTACAAGCTCGATCATCTTTACGGGCTGCTGCTGACCTTCGGTCTGGCGCTGATCATCGAAGGGCGTCGCCCGCAACTATTACGGCTCGGCCGGCTTGCCCTATCAGATGCCGGAATTGCTGCGTCGGCGGCCACGACCTCGGCTTCATGTTCCTGCCGAACTACCGCGCCTGGGTGATCGTGGCTTCGCTGACGGTCTGCCTCGGCACCTGGTTCGTGATCGAGCGTACGAGGCTCGGCGCATATCTCCGCGCGGCGACCGAGAACCCGACGCTGGTTCGCGCCTTCGGCATCAACGTGCCGCGGATGATCACGCTGACCTACGGCTTCGGCGTGGCGCTCGCCGCCTTCGCCGGCGTGATGGCCGCGCCGATCTACAACGTCAGCCCGCAGATGGGCTCGTCGCTGATCATCGTGGTGTTCGCGGTGGTGGTGATCGGCGGCATGGGCTCGATCATGGGCGCGATCGTGACCGGCTTCGGCCTCGGCGTGATCGAGGGACTGACCAAGGTGTTCTTTCCGGAAGCCTCCAACACGGTGATCTTCGTCATCATGGCGATCGTGCTGCTGGTGCGGCCGGCCGGCCTGTTCGGACGGAGGGCGTGATGGAACGAGTCCGTGCAAGCGGCGACCGTGACGCCGCCGGTGTCTTCCACGCGCAGCTGGAGCGAGGGGCTCGCGTTCGCCATCATGGTCTTGGCGCTCGCGATCGCGCCGATCTACATCTATCCGATGTTCCTGATGCAGGCGCTGTGCTTTGCGCTGTTTGCCTGCGCGTTCAACCTGCTGATCGGCTACGGCGGATTGCTGTCGTTCGGGCATGCGCTCTATTTCGGCTGGGCGAGCTATCTCGCGGCGCATTCCGCCAAGGTCTGGGGCTTTCCGCCGGAGCTTGCGATCCTCACCGGCACGCTCACCGCCGCGGGCCTCGGCCTGGTGGCGGGGTCGCTGGCGATCCGCCGGCAGGGCATCTACTTCGCCATGATCACGCTGGCGCTGGCGCAGATGATGTTCTTCTTCGCCCTGCAGATGAAATTCACCGGCGGCGAGGACGGCATCCAGGCGGTGCCGCGCGGCAGGCTGTTCGGCATGATCGATCTTGCCCACCAGTTCAACATGTACGTCACGGTGCTGGCGATCTTCCTGGCTGGCTTTCTGCTGATCTATCGCATCATCCATTCGCCGTTCGGCGAGGTGCTCAAGGCGATCCGCGAGAACGAGCCGCGCGCGATCTCGCTCGGCTACAAGACCGACCGCTACAAGCTCCTGGCCTTCGTGCTGTCGGCGACGCTGGCTGGCGTTGCGGGCTCGACCAAGGCGATCGTGCTCCAGATCGCCTCGCTCACCGACGTCGACTGGCCGATGTCGGGCGAGGTGGTGCTGATGGCGCTGGTCGGCGGGCTCGGCACGGTGTTCGGACCGGTTGCTGGCGCCTTCATCATCATCGCCATGCAGACTTATCTGGCGCAGGTCGGACAATGGGTCACGGTGATCCAGGGCGTGATCTTCGTGCTGTGCGTGCTGCTGTTCCGCCGCGGCATCATCGGCGAGCTGGCGGCCTATCTGCGGATCAAGCTGTAACGAAACAATGTCTTCAAGAGGAAACGCCATGAGTGCAGAAGCCCGTCTGAAACAACTCGGCCTGACGCTGCCCAACGTGCCGGCACCGGTTGCGAACTATCTGCCGTATCGCATCGCCGGCAATCTCTTGTTTCTGGCCGGGCAGGGGCCGCGCGACGGCAGCGGCAACCTGTTGACTGGCAAGGTCGGCAGCGAGGTCTCGGTCGACGAAGGCTACAAGCGCGCCCGCATCGTCGGCCTTCAGCTTCTGTCCACCATGAAGATGGCGCTCGGCTCGCTCGACCGCGTCGATACGGTTCTCAAGATGCTCTGCATGGTCAACGCCGTGCCGGATTTCAAGGACCACCCCAAGGTCGCCAACGGCATGTCCGATCTGTTCGTCGAGGTGTTCGGCGAGAACGGCAAGCATGCCCGCTCGGCGGTCGGCATGGGCTCGCTGCCGAACCAGATCTCGGTCGAGATCGAGGGCATCGTCTCGATTAAGGCCTAGGGGAGTGCGCTGTTAGCGCACTATCTATCAGGCGCGAATGGGCGCACAGTGCCTCATGAGCACAACATTCATGAACTATGCGCTCGGCGGCATCATCGTCGCCGGGGCCCTCGCGGTCACCCTGGCAATCCTCGTCTGGTAACCGCGGCAGCTTCCAAAAATGAAAAATGCGCGGGCCAAGCCCGCGCATGACGTTTGAGCCGGTTTCAGACTGGCTCGTTAGCTTGCCGCTGCCGCCTTCGACTTCATCTTGAAGAGTTGGAAACCCTGGCCGGCGATGGCCTGTTCGATGACGTCGCGGCTGACGTTGAAGGGCGGCGCCTTGTCCTCGCGGATGACGCCGATTGCATGCCACGGGCCGAGGTTCGTCGGCAGCTTCTGGCCCCCGGCTTCGCCGGCGAACGCGCGCAACTCGCTTTTAGCGGCTGACTTGAAAATGAAGATGCGCATGACCGTCCCACCTTTGGTTGAAGAGCCGCGGGCCCGAAGTCTGATCCGATTGCTCGGATCAAACTCGAAGAGTCGCGATCAGATGAGTTCGATCGTGCCGACGGCGGTCTTGCCGCTGCGCGGATCGTTCTGGGTGTCGAACTTCACCTTCTGGCCCTCGCGCAGGCCTTGGATGCCGGCGCGCTCAAGCGCAGTGGCGTGGACGAACACGTCCTTCTCGCCGTTGTCCGGCTGGATGAAGCCGAAGCCTTTTTGGTCGTTGTAGAACTTGACGGTTCCATTGGTCATGGAAATAGCCTTTCGTTTGCGTATGCACGTGGGATGTGGCGCACGGATATCGTGGCCATCGTCCCAGTTCGTCGATTTTGGTGAGAGGCTGAAACGTGCGCCCGCAAATGACGTGGCGAAGCGGCCCAGGTAGTCCGGCCAATATCGATACGGGAAAATAGGCGTCAAATCAGTCAATTGCAAGGCGTGGTGGAGAGCCGGGCCGACCTCGCTAAGGGCGGGAGGCCGCGTTAAGATGGTAAATGGCCGCTTTTGACTACAACGCGCCGGCCGATCTCTTTCCGGCGCGCAGCAAGACAGGCCGCCGCCCGGTGGGTTATCGCCGCTTTTCGACCGCGGCGGAGGCCATCCGGTTCGCGGTCGAGCAGATGCCGTTCGAATTTCTCGATGGGACGATTCTGGAAATCGAGAACGTCAGGGTCGATGGGGCGGGCATCCGGGATTTGTATGCGAGCGTCGACTATCCATTGACGAAATCGTCTCGCTGAAAAGTTTCGGCGCCAACACAACTGACTCGCAGTTGAAGCCGCTTCCCATCCAGTTCAGTGTCGGTCAAAAGCGGTTCAACGGCGAAAAATATCCGCTTGCGGATCAAGCCGGTTGAGGCTGGTCGTTCCGACACCCGCATATCGCAACTGCGTTTGCCGCAAGGTTGATCTCAACCCTGGTCGCGGCCTGCCGAATTTCCTGCCTTGATAGCTCATAGAAAACGCCCGGAGCGCGCGCGGTTGCACGCTGTCCTGTGTGTTGCGGCCGCGCGATGTGAACAAGGCTGTGAATAAGACCTGTAGGGGCTGTGACTTGGACATTGCTGCGTTGTGTGCGCGCGAATCGCAGCTATCGATTGCATGTCGCCTGTGCGGCGACTGGCGGATCGATCATGGCGGATCGGGAATTTTCGTCCCCCATCCCGCGCACGGCGGAGGCGCCGTCCCGCATGATCCATGCCCTGCTCAAATGGGAGCGGACCGCGCTGAAATGGCGGAAGCTCGCCGAGCAGCGGCGCGACCATCACCTCGACCTTTATAAGAGTGGGCGCTGGAAACACTACTACACCGAGGAAGAGTTCCGCGTCGAAATGCGCCAGGCCATCGCCATGGCCGAGCGCTGGGCGAAGATCGCGCCGATGTCCGAGGAACTTGAGCAGCCGGCTGAAGTCGAGAAGCCCGAAGCGGCCTGAAGGTTGGGTTTTCCCGCCTTGCGGCACTTCTTGTATGACGGAACTTGGCGTGGCCGAGTTCCTATGCCATCCACGTCTTGTTATTGGCTCAGAACCGTGGTTATTGGCCAGAATCACGTGGATGGGGTGAGTGCCGTGCCGAAAGCAGACGGTGCCGAACAAAAAATCCTCGAATGGCTCAACCTCCAGCGCGACGCCATGGTGGCGCTGCTGCAGACGCTGGTGAACACCGACAGCGGCTCCTACGACAAGCCCGGCGTCGACGCGGCAGGCCGGCACATCCGCGAATTCCTGAACACGCACGGCATCGCCAGCGACGTGACGCCGGACGAGAAATTCGGCGACGCCATCACCGCCACCGTCGCCCAGAACTCGCCGCCCTTGGGCAACCGTCCGATCCTGCTGATGGGTCACCGCGACACCGTCTTTCCCAAGGGCGAGCCCACGCGCCGGCCGTTCAAGATCGAGGGCGACCGGGCCTATGGGCCTGGTGTCGCCGACATGAAGGCCGGCCTGGTGATGAACTGCTTCGTGCTCGCCGCGATCAAGAAATTCGGCGGCGCGCCTGCGCCGGTGATGGCGCTGTTCACCGGCGACGAGGAGATCGGTTCGCCGTTCTCGCGCCCGGTAATCGAGCAGCACGCCCGCGCGGCGCGGGTGTGCTTCAACTCCGAGCCCGGACGCGCTCGCGGCGCGGCGGTGACTGGCCGCAAGGGCTGGCTGTTCATCCGCTTCGAGATCACGGGCAAGGCCGCGCATTCCGGCGTGAACTTCGAGATGGGCGTCAGCGCGATCAATGAGCTTGCGCACAAGACACTGGCGCTGAACGGGCTGAGCGATCCGAAGAACGGCATCACGCTCAACGTCGGTATCGTCTCCGGCGGACAGACGGTCAACACCATTGCCCCCTGGGCCAAAGCGGAGGTCGATCTGCGCTTCATCACGCCGGCCCAGCGCAACTCCACCCTGGCCAAGGTCGAGGAGATCATGGCCAAGAGCTACGTGCCCGGAACGAGCGCCAAGATCGAGATCATCGGCGAGTTCGTGCCGTTGGTTGAAACCGCGGACGGCAAGGCGCTCTACGAGCACTACGCCGCCGGCCTGAAAGAGCTGGGCGTTGCCGAGACGACCGCGCTGTTCACCGGCGGCTGCGCCGATTCCGGATTTGCCTCCGCGGCCGGCACGCCGACGATCTGCGCCGTCGGCCCGGTCGGCGGCCGCGCGCATTCGCCGGACGAATATCTGGAGATCGAGACGATGGTGCCGCGCACCCAGGCGCTGGCGCTCGCGGTGCTGCGGCTGCGTTAGGCGCTTGCTGCGAGGCGCTTCCTGTCTATGATCGCCTTCATAGATCGCGCCGGTCCATTATCGCAGGCAAACGCATGTCCAGTCTCTTTTCCCCCATCAAGCTCGGCCCGGTCGAGTTTTCCAACCGCATCGTCGTCTCGCCGATGTGTCAGTACAGCGCCGACGATGGCACCGCGACCGATTGGCATCTCGGTCACCTCGCCATGCTGGCGAATTCTGGCGCGGGGCTCCTGATCGTCGAGGCGACGCATGTGGAGCGTCATGGCCGCATCACCCACGGCTGCATGGGTCTCTACTCCGACGACAACGAGGCGGCGCTGACGCGCGTCATCGCCCATTGCCGGCGCGCGGGCACAGCCAAGTTCGGCATTCAGATTGCCCACGCCGGCCGCAAGGCCTCGTCGCAGCGGCCGTGGGAGGGCGGCGGTTCGCTGCCGCCCGGCAGCGATCCCTGGGAGACGATCGCGCCGTCGCCGATTCCGTTTGGTCCGAACTGGCACGTTCCGCGCGTCGCGACACTGGAGGACATCTCGCGGGTGCGCGAGGCCTTCGTGAATTCTGCCAAACGTTCGGTGCAGATCGGATTCGAAGCCATCGAACTGCATTACGCCCACGGCTATCTCGCGCATTCGTTCCTGTCGCCGGTGTCTAACCACCGCACCGACCAGTACGGCGGCTCGCTGGAGAATCGCATGCGCTTCGGTTGCGAGATCGCGCAGGCGGTGCGCGCGGCGGTGCCGAAAACGATTGCGCTCGGCGCCCGCATCACCGGCAGCGATTGGCGCGACGAAGGGCTCTCGGCGGACGACGCGGTGACCTATGCCAAGGCGCTCAAGGCCTGTGGTCTCGACTACATCGACGTTTCGTCCGGCGGCATCAATGCCGACACGCGCAACCCGACCGAGCCTGGCTATAACGTGCCGATCGCCGAGCGGATCAAGCGCGAAGCGGGAGTGGCCACGCGCGTGGTTGGGCTGATCACGACACCGGGTCAGGCCGAGGCGATCGTTGCCGGCGGCAAGGCCGACATGGTGGCGCTCGCGCGCGGCCTGCTCGACGATCCGCGCTGGGGCTGGCATGCAGCGATCATGCTTGGTGCCGAGGTGTCCCGGGTGCCGCAGTATCAGCGCGCCGCGCCGAAGCTGTGGGCGCCCGCCGCGCAGCGACGGGCCTGAAGCATCCTCAATGCGAAATCTCGCCATCGACGCCGAGCGGCTGTGGGGCGAGATCATGGAAACCGCGTCGATCGGCGGCACGGCGAAGGGCGGCATCTGCCGGCTGACGCTGACCGATCTCGACCGCCAGGTGCGCGACTGGCTCAAGGCGCGCGCCGAGCAGCTCGGCTGCCGCGTCACGGTCGACGACATGGGCGCGATGTTCGCGCGGCGCGAGGGCACGGCCGACGTCCCGCCGATCGCTTTCGGCAGTCATCTCGATACCCAGCCGACCGGAGGAAAATTCGACGGCGTGCTGGGCGTGTTGGCCGCGCTCGAGGCGCTGCGCACGCTGCATGAGGCACGCTACGAGACTTACGCGCCGATCGAAGTGGTGAACTGGACCAACGAGGAGGGATCGCGCTTTGCGCCGGCGATGGTGTCATCCGGTGTGTTTGCCAAGGTGCTGGAAAAGGATTGGGCGCAGTCGCGGCAGGATCGCGATGGCATGACATTCGCGGCGGCGCTGGACGCGATCGGTTATCGCGGGAACGAGCGCTGCGGCGAGCATCCGCTGTCGGCATTCTTCGAGCTGCATATCGAGCAGGGGCCGATCCTGGAGGCCGAGAACAGAGACATCGGCGTGGTCACCGGTGTGCAAGCGATGCGCTGGTATGAGGCGACGCTGACCGGGCAGGACGCGCACACCGGCGCCACGCCGATGCATCTGCGCAAGAATGCGCTGCTCGGCGCGGCGCGAATGATCGAGCGCATCGACCGGATTGCTCAGGCCCATGCGCCGGGTGTCGGCACCGTCGGCCTGATCGAAAACCGGCCGAATTCGCGGAACGTCGTGCCGGGCGAGGTGTTCTTCTGCGTCGATCTGCGCCATCCCGATGGCCGCGTGCTGGACGTGATGGAGGCGGACTTTCGTGCCGCGCTGCCGGAGATCTGCGGCTCGCTCGGCCTCGGCGTCGAGATGCAGCGGATCTGGGATCAGCCGGAAGTGCGCTTCAACGCGGACTGCGTCGCGGCGGTGCGGCGCGCCGCGGAGCTTTCGGGCTATTCGTCGCGCGACATCGTCTCGGGCGCGGGCCATGACGCGGCATATATTTCGCGCGTCGCGCCCGCCGCGATGATTTTCGTGCCCTGCCGCGGCGGCATCAGTCACAACGAGGCCGAGTTTTCCTCCAAGGAGCAATGCGCCAAGGGCGCGCAGGTGCTGCTGCAGGCGGTGCTCGATTACGACCGCGTGCTGTCCGAACGCGGCGGCACCGCGAAGGGCGCGCGCTAGTGGACCCTTTCGTCTTCGCAGCCGTGCTGTTCGCGGCCGCGTGCCACGCGAGCTGGAACGCCAGCATCAAACGCACGCTTGATCCGCTCGCCACTACGGTGCTGATCGCGATCGGCGCGGGCCTCGTGGCGCTGCCGATCATTCCGTTCGCAGGGTGGCCCGAGCTTGCGTCCTGGCCCTGGCTGATCGCCTCGATCGTCATTCATCTGTTCTATTTCGCCGGCCTGATCGAGAGCTATCGCGTCGGCGACCTCGGGCAGGTCTATCCGATCGCGCGCGGCGCCGCGCCTTTGATGACCGCGACCATGACGACGATCTTCGTCGGCGAGCGGCTCGGGCTCTACGGTTGGGGCGGCATCGTGCTGCTCGCCGCCGGCGTGCTGCTCCTGTCGCTGCGGGGCGGCCGTGACCTCGCCAAGCTCGACCGCACTGCCGTTGGCTTTGCAATGTTCACGGCCGTGACGGTCTGCGCCTATTCGGTGGTCGACGGCATCGGCGCGCGGTTGGCCGGAGTGGGCAAGGCCACCGGCTATTCGACGGTGCTGTTCGTCGGCATCGCGCCGGTGGTGGTGGCCTATGCGCTGATGCGGCGCGGCACGCCGGTGTTGAAGCAAATGGTGCCGTTCTGGAAGGTCGGGCTCGGCGGCGGCGCGCTCGCCGTCATCTCCTACAGCATCGCAATCTGGGCGATGACGGTGGCACCGATCGCCATCGTCGCGGCGCTGCGCGAAACCAGCGTGCTGTTCGGTGCGCTGATCGCGGTGGTGATCCTCAAAGAGCCGCTGCGCCCGGCGCGCATCGTCGCGGCGCTGATGATCGTCTGCGGATTGATGCTGCTGCGGATCGCTTAGGAATCGCGTGGGACGTAGCCGTAGCGGCGGGCGAGCACCGCGGGGTCCGCGCCGAGCCAGTATTCAAGCCGCAGACGCCACATCAGTAGGACCAGGCGGGCCGCGCCGTAGTCGTCGAAACGCCGCCCCGAGGCAACGACGCGTGCTGCGAGGCAAAGCGGGCGGCTGACACGTTTCAATCGCTTCGACAGAGCGACGTCCTCCATCAGCGGAATGTCGGGAAAGCCGCCGACCGACGCGAACGCCTCGCGCTTTACGAACATCGACTGGTCGCCGGTGGCGATGCCGGTGATGAGCGACCGCCAATTCATCAGGCCGGCGACCACTACCAGCAGCGGGCTGCGGCCCTCGATCCGAACGTCGAAGCGGCCCCACTGCCAAAATGATTCGCGCACGCCCCCGAGCACCAGCATGTCGGCCTGCGGCGGCAGCGTCACGTCGGCATGCAGGAACAGCAGCACGTCGCCCGATGCCGCAGTCGCGCCGGCGTTCATCTGCGAACCGCGGCCGCGGGGCGCGACCAGCACACGGTCGGCAAGCGGCCGCGCGATCTCCATGCTGCGGTCGCGGCTGCCGCCGTCGGCGACGATCACCTCGGCGCCGCGTGCCCGAAATGGCGCCAGCGCCGCAAGCGCTGCGCCGATGCGGGCCTCCTCGTCGAGCACCGGAACAATGATGGACAGTGAGATCATGCGACGAGGGGATTCGTCACGCCTGCGGTGCGCAAATCAGCGTGCAATCTACAGTCACTCGATGACCTCGTCGGTGCGCGCGAGCAGGGACATCGGCACGTCGATGCCGAGCGCCTTGGCGGTCTTCAGGTTGATCACCAATTCGTATTTGTCAGACTGCTGCACGGGCAGGTCGCTTGGCTTTTCGCCCTTGAAGATGCGATCGACGTAGCCCGCGGCACGCCGGAACAATTCCTTGTTGTCGACGCCGTAGGACGCGAGCCCGCCGTCGGTGGCGAAGTAACGGAATGGGTACACCGCCGGCAACCGGCGGACCGCCGCTTGCGCAATGATACGCTCGCGCTGCGCGGAAGCGGCTGGGCCCGGCGCCACGATTATGCCGCTGTTGGCTTGGCGCGCGAGATTGTCCACGGCGCGGTCGACATCGGCGCGGTTGCTCACAGGGGCTGACGCCACCTGCACCCCAAGCGAAGCCGCGACGGCTTCAATCGCGCGAATGTATCCAGGTGAGGCGGGATTCACCGGATCGTGCATGACGGATGCACGGGTGACAGACGGCGCAATCTGTTTGAGCAATTCCAGCCATTTTCCGGCGATGACATATTCGTATGGGCTAAATCCAGTGACGTTGCCGCCCGGCCGCGCCAGGCTCGTCACGAAGCCACCGCCCACGGGATCGGGAGCCTGCGCGAACACGATCGGTATGGTCTTGGTCTCGCGATGCAGGGCGGCCAATGGTGATCCTGAAGCGGCGAAAAGCAGGTCGGGCTTGAGCCGTACCAACTCCACCGCGTCGGTACGCAGCTGGTCGGCGCCGCCGGCCCAGCGGACCTCGATACGGATGTTGCGGCCCTCGGTCCAACCAAGCTTTTCGAGTCCCTGGCGGAACGCTGCCAGCCGTGCTTGCACTTCCAGATCGTGCTCGGATGCTCCGAGCAGCACGCCGATCAATCGCACGCGGTCAGACTGCGCACGCGCGGCGAACGGCGTGAATGCCGCCGCGCCGCCGAGCAGCGCAATGAATTCGCGGCGTTTCAAGTCGCCCCCGCGCCAATGAATGAAACGAATAACATCGCAATTGCGCAGTCAGCCTATCCCGCGGTCACCGGTCTTACCAGATTGATCGGTGCGGACTTGGCGCTACCGCGCCGGCGACGCGGTAGCGGTCTGCTCCGGCAGGCCGATGCGGCCGAACCCCGGAAGCTTCACGCCGGGATTGCGCAGATCGAGGCCGGCGACGAGGCCGAGGAAATTCATTTCGACGCCCTCGACCCAGCCGAGCTTGACGCCGATGACGCCCCACAGGCTCGCCTCGACGCCGGTCCGGCTGTCGGTCAGGCCGATGTAGGGCAGGGGGCGGAAATCGCGGCCGACCGCGTTGGCCGGCAGGATGGCTTCCGCTTCGGGAATGGCGCGCAGCACGGTCGCGACGAAGGTGTTGCTGTTCGGCCCGGGCCAGATGCGATAGTCGCCGGCATTGGCGTATTTGTAGTCCTTGATTGCGGCCTCGATCTTCGGGATCGCCTTCGCGGCTACCTCGCCGCGCAGGTCGAGCACGACCTGTGGCACGTTGCCGTACCAGCGGCCATCGGGATCGCGGATGTTGGTCCGCAGCGGATCGCCCCAGCCGACCACGTCGTAGCGCCGCCATTCCTTGCCGTTCTCGGGCTTGAACACGACCCAGGAGTGCACCGAAAACACGCCCTTCCAGCCGCCGGTGCGGCCGGTCATGACCAGCACGCGCGCGGCGGGCGCGGCCGAGGCTGCTGGCAAACTGCCGGTTGAGGACCAGTCGGCGGTGCGCCAGCTTCCTGGCCCACCGTCAAAAGCATAGATCGCGGCGCGGGCGGCGATCGGCAACAAAAACAGGGCGAGAATGGTCAGCACGACGGTTTTCCGGCGGAAGCGGTGGGTTTGAGGGGCGGGCTTTTCCATGACGTGTCAGTATAAATGGATCGCGACGCAATGGTGGCAAGTATCGTAGCAGTAACAGTTCTGCGAGATTACCAATGAGTAATCCTGTCCTGGTCGAAGTTCTGCGCGGGACGCTGGTCGAAAGCCGGCATGCCGGGGCCGTTGCCGTGGTCGATGCCGGCGGCCGCCGCGTGCTGGCGCTGGGCGACGTCGAGCGTCCGGTCTATCCGCGCTCGGCGATAAAAGCATTACAGGCGCTGCCGCTGGTGGAAAGCGGCGCTGCGGATATCTACGGCCTTGGTACGGAGGAGTTGGCGCTGGCCTGCGCCTCGCACTCCGGCGAGCCGGGCCATGTCGCGACCGCGACGCGGATGCTGACGCTTGCGGGCCTCGATGCATCGGCGCTCAGATGCGGCGCGCACTGGCCGATCCACCAGCCGTCCGCGCAGGCGTTGGCGCGCGGCGGCGGCGCTGCATCCGCGCTTCACAACAATTGCTCGGGCAAGCACGCCGGCTTCTTGTGCGTCGCCTGCGCCACCTCCACCGACCACGCCCACTACGTTCAACCGGCGCATCCGGTGCAGCGCATGATCAAGACGGTGCTCGAGGATCTGACCGGGATCGTGCTTTCGCAGGACGTCTGCGCCACCGACGGCTGCTCGGTGCCGACCTGGGCGATGCCGCTCACAAGCCTGGCGCGCGGTTTCGCCCGCTTCGGCACCGGGGTGGGCCTCCATCCTGAGCGCGCCAAGGCGGCTGCGCGGCTGCGCGCGGCCTGCGCCGCGCATCCCTGGCATGTTGCCGGCACCGGGCGGTTCTGCACCGAGATCATGGAAAGTTTCAGCCCGCGGGCGTTCGTGAAGACCGGTGCGGAGGGCGTCTATTGCGCGGCGTTGCCGGAGCAGGGGCTCGGCATCGCGGTGAAATGCGACGACGGCTCAGGCCGCGCCGCCGCGGTGATGATGGCGGCGTTGCTGGCGCGTTTTCTGCCGCTGGACGCCGACCTCGTGGCGCTGGAGCGGTTCATGCGGCCGACGTTGCACAACTGGAATGGCCTTGCAGTCGGCGCGATGCGGCCGGCCGCAGTGCTTACGGCAGCGGCTGGCCCAACGAGGTGAGGCCTTCCCGGGCCCGTTCGTTCTTCGGATCGATCGCCAGCGCTGCCTTGTAGTCGGCGACCGCCTCCGGACCATACCAAGACCCTGATACGCCGCGCCGCGCCAGGCCAGCGCGTTGCTCGAACGCGGCACTAGCTTCAGCACCGCATCGAAATCGTCGATCTCGCGCCGATACTCGACGAGCTGCAGCGATGCGTAGCCGCGGCCGAGATTGGAGTAGGCGGTTTCGCGCGGGAACGGCGCCGGATAGCCGAGCGCCAGCGCCTTGTCGTAGTCGGCATAGGCTAGCTTGAACTTGCCGAGATAATTGTAGGCGCTGCCGCGCTCGCGATAATAGTTGGCGACCTTCGGATTTTTGCGGATCGCCTCGCTGTAGCGCTCGATCGCCTTGTCGTGCTGGCCGAGCTTCTCATAGACGCCGCCCTCGCCGAAGGCATAGCCGCTGTCCGCGGGGTCAAGCTCGGCGCCCTTGCGGAAATCCGCCAGCGCATCGTCATAGCGTTCGCGGCGCGTGAAATAGAATCCGCGCTTGGCATAGAACGGGATCGACCGGCTCGATTTGCAGGGCCGCGTTGTAATCGGCTTAGGCGCGGTCGCATCTGCGCATGTCCTCGTAGGCGAAGGCGCGCTGGCGAATAAGATTACGCCGCAACGTGGCGGGATGAGAACTATCTTCGAGCGCCTGCGTGTAGAGGTCGACTGCGCGCTGATAGTCGCGGGCGCGTTCGGCGAGCCGAGCCTCGTCGTTAGAGTCGCACCAGCGGATCGTTCGATGCGGATTGTCCGTTGGCGCTCATGACGAAGGGCGCGAGGACGATGGCGGCGGCGATCAGGATCCAGCGGCGGCGAGTCATGAGGTGAGTTTGCGCGGCCTGGTAAATACGCCCCGAGACTTTACGGTTGAGAAACGGTGAATCCGTCTAGGAAAGCCGGATCGTCGGCGCTGCGACGCTCTCGATCATCACGTTGATGCAGGCCGGTTTGCCGCTGGCGAGCGCGCGTTCGATCGCGGGCGCGAGATCGGCGGCCTGCGTGACATGCTCGCCGTGGCCGCCCAGCGCGGTTACCACCTGGTCGTAGCGCGCCGGCAGCAGCTCGCAGCCGTGCATGCGGTTGGCCCCGTAGTCGCGCCGCTGGATCTCGCTCTCGGCATTCCAGCGCGCGTCGTTGCCGAGCACCGCGACGAACGGCAGGCCGCGACGCACCGCGGTCTCGAATTCGGCAATATGAAAACCAATGGTGCCGTCGCCCAGCACGGCAAATACCGGCGCTTTCGACTCCACCAGCCGCGCCGCCAGCGCGAACGACAGCGAGCTGCCGATCGAGCCGGTGACGCCGTTGACCAGGCGGCGGCGCACCGGAAGCATGCTCTGGCCCCATTGCGCGAACTCGCCGCCGTCGCAGATCAGCACGGTGTCGGGGTCGCGTTCGACAAAGGGGCGGAGTGCGCGGAACACTTCGGCCGGATGCAGGCGGCCCGCTGTGTGCGAAACAACATCGCGCCATTCCGCGGGCCGGTTGTCGAGCGCGGCGCGCGCCTCCTTGAGCCAATCCGACTGCCGCTCTGCGGTCTTTGCCGTGCGCGTGGTCAACCTCTCGCCGGCGGTTGCCGGATCAGCGACATAGCCGATCACCAGCCGCGCGCCCATTTCCTTACTGGCGCGCTCGACCAGCGCCTCGTCCGGATCGATGGAAATCACCCGAACTTTCGGATCGAACCCGGGGCCTGTCGCCCACTTCGTGGTGAAGTCGAGCGCCTTGCCGAGTAGCACGATCAGGTCAGCGCGTTTGATGAGATCGGGGAAGGCGCCGAGCGTGGCGTCGGCGATGCCGCGCGGGCTCTCCATGATGACCGCGGGCGCGCCACTCGCGGCTTCGAGTTTTGCAAAAAGTGCGCGGCCATTCACCGTCGACATCTGCGGGCCGGCAATGATGACCGGCCGGGCGGCGTCCGCAATGGCGGCGAGGATCTTGTCCGCCACGGTGTCGGCAAGCGCCGCAGGCCGCAGGACTTGCCAGTTCGGCCAGACCACGGCGTCGTCGTCGATCCGCGCATCGAGCAGATCGGACGGCAGGCTCAGATGCACCGGCCCGGGGCGCCCCGAGGTCGCGATGCGGACCGCCTCGCCGATGTCGCGGCCGAGCGTTTCGGTCGCGTTCGAGGTCCACGACGCCTTGGTGACCGGTGCCGCCATCTCTGCCTGGCGAAGCTCCTGGAAACCGCCCCGGCCAAGCTCCCAGGTGGCGGCGTGGCCGGATAGCAGCACCATCGGCGATTCCGCGCCGAGCGCGGTGAACAGCGCGCCGACGGCATTGGCATGGCCAGGGCCGCCGGTGACCAGCGCAATGCCGGCCTCGCCCGTAAGCCGGCCGTGCGCATCGGCCATATGCACGGCGGCGGCCTCATGGCGGACGTGGACGAGATCGAGATCGGCGTCGAGCGCCGCGTCGAAGATCGACATGATGTGGTTGCCGGAGAGCGTGAACACGCGGCGGCAGCCGAGGCGCCTGAGCGCCCGGACAACAATGTCGGCGCCGCGCAGCGTCTGGCTCATGTCTGCCCTCTCATGAGCGCAATCTACCGGCCGCGCAGCTTTCTGTCAGGCCAGCAACAATCTCATGAGTGATAGCGTTGTAAGGGACAGCGCGAGAGCGAGGATCCCGTATCGTAGTGCCCGCTCGTCGGAACGCGTCCGATCCGCCAGCACCCGGCACATTTTACGCATACTTATTTCCCCGAACAGAATGTCAGTGACGACAACCAAGCAGGGTTTTCCGGCGGCAGTCTGACGTCAGCGTGTCGCAATTGCGGATGTTGCGGAGAATTCGAATCATTTTCGGCCCTGTCCGCTCTCTCAACTCGTGCGATCCTCTATCGGGCGGCAGCTCGCCGCGTGCCACATAGCTCATTGATTTCGCACGCATATCGCGATGGGAACGAAACCGGGTGGGAGGCAGTTTTCTAGGGCAGTTCAGGAGGTTTACCAAAGGAGCTCCCGATGAGTGACTTCCGAAATGATCCCGACTTTGTGCGAAATGAACTGAACGAGTACGACACCCGCGTGCAGTGGGCTGCGGTCGCCGTGATCCTGCTGCTGGTTGGCGGCATGATCTTCGCGGCCGCCTACTCGGGTGGCGATACCCAGACGGCCAAGAACAACGCGACGGTCGAGACGACCGGCTCCGGCGGGTCGATGGGCTCGGCGGCGACAATGGACAAGCCGCCGCGTCAGTTGCGTCAATAGCGGGTCCGCGCATGTTCGAATGAAACCCCGGCATTCAGCCGGGGTTTTTCTGTTCCGTACGGCATAACCGGGGAATCGGCCTTCCGGTGGCGGCGCATTTGGGCTATCCCGAATTCAAGGACATCGCGCCGTGGCCTCCACCCCCGATATTGCCACTCTCGTTCGCCGCGTTCGCGACGGCGATCGCGCCATGCTGGCGCAGGCCATCACGTTGATCGAGAGCAAGCGCGCCGATCACCAGAAAAAAGCGCACCAGCTCGTCCAGGAGCTGCTGCCGCGGACCGGCAAGGCCATCCGCGTCGGCATCACCGGCGCGCCGGGCGTCGGCAAGTCGCTCACCATCGATACGCTCGGCACCCATCTCACCGGCCAGGGACACAAGGTCGCGGTGCTGGCGGTCGATCCTTCATCGACACGTACCGGCGGTTCGATTCTCGGCGACAAGACGCGGATGGCGCGGCTGGCCATTGACGAGCACGCCTTCGTGCGCCCCTCGCCATCGTCCGGCACGCTCGGCGGCGTCGCGGCGAAAACCCGCGAGACTATGCTGCTGTGCGAGGCCGCGGGATTCGATGTGGTGCTGGTGGAAACCGTCGGCATCGGGCAATCCGAAACCACGGTGGCGGATATGACCGATTTCTTCCTCGCGCTGATGCTGCCCGGCGCCGGCGACGAATTGCAGGGCATCAAGAAAGGCCTGGTCGAACTCGCCGACATGATTGCGGTCAACAAGGCGGACGGCGACAACATCAAGCGCGCCACTACCGCGGCGGCCGAGTACCGCGCGGCGCTGCATATCCTCAATCCGCGGTCGTCGAATTGGACGCCGCCGGTGCTCACCTATTCGGCGCTGACCGAAAACGGCATCGCCGAATTGTGGGGTCAGGTGCTCGCGCATCGCCAACGCATGTCGAGCACCGGTGAGCTCGCAGCAAGACGGCGCGAGCAACAGGTGAAGTGGATGTGGTCGATGCTGGAGGAGCGGGTGTTCCGCCGGCTGAAATCGGATCCGAGCCTTCGCGCGCGGTTGCCGGCGATCGAGGCGGAGGTCGCCGAGGGGCGGCTTTCGGCGACGCTGGCGGTGGAGGAAATCGCCACAATGCTCGGAATGTGATGTACCGAACCCGTCGGGGCGAGTTCCATTTTCACCAATGCTAAAGAAATTTATACTTACGGTTCGTGTGATTAGGAAACCGCCCGATTTTTGATTTCAGGTTCGAAGGGCGCGATCGTCGGCAAGGATCACGCCAAGGCAGTGTCCGGCGATCTGAGCCAGGAGCCGGCGCGCTACGCCAATCTCCAGATCAGCGCCAATCGGGTGCGCTGATCTTGCCCGTGGCCCGCCGTTTGTTTCCAAATCGCATGCCGCAACGCAGCAAAATTTCTTGCTGCGTTGCACCATTTGAGGCATGCTACGGCGAAATAGAATCGCGAAAGACCGAAATCCATGAGCAAGAACAACAAGCCAGTATGGAATACCAAATACGGCCCTCGGCGGGTCCGGGACGACGCGCCGACGCTTGAAGAGGCGATTGTCGCCGCGCAGGGCTTGTCCGATGAAATCGACGAGCAGGCCGAAATCGCCGCTTCGCTGATCGGGCTGCCGGAGGATCAGGTCCGCGCCGAGTTGCAGAAAACCGCTCCGCTCCGCAAGGACGTCGTCCGATCATTTGCATTTGCAGGCCCGGCTTCGGCGCCGCGAACCGTCGTGGTCGAGCGCGTGCCGTCACGCCGCACAATCCCTGCGGCAGGTCGCACCGGCCAACCGGCATTGAGTAGCCGTGGCCTCTCGATGGAGAGCGTTCGGTAAGACCGATGCGCCAATGATGCTGGTGCGGCGCGCGCCCTCGCGCCGTTGATTTCCCCTGTGCTAGCATCCGCTGCAACGAGTGCAGGGGATGGAAATGCTAGCAAGTGCAAGTGCGGGTGTAGCAAGCCGGGCGGTGGCCGGGCTTTCAGGCGAAAGCATCATCCGCGAAATCAAGGCAAGCGGAATCCAGTTCGTCATTTCGGTTCCTGATATCACCACCAGCGAGGGCCTGCTGCGGCCGCTCGCCAAGCTGACCGATCCGCGGCTGATCCGCATCTGCAAGGAGGACGAGGGCGTGGCGATCTGTGCCGGCCTGTCCTTCACCGGCAAGCGCGGGCTCCTGCTGATCCAGCAGACCGGCCTGCTCGATTCCATCAACGCGATTCGCGGCAACGCGGTCGAATATCAGCTTCCCATCTGCATGATGGTCGGGCTTCTGGAAAAGGAAGTCGGCGTCATGCCGCGCCAATCCAAGCGCTACGGCGTGCGCATCGTCGAGCCGATCCTCGAAGCCATGGGCATCGACTATCACAACGTCGAGGAGCAGGGCGACGTGACGAAAATCCGCCCGGCCATCGACACGGCCTATGCGGACTCAAAGCCCGTGGTGCTGCTGATCGGACAGAGGCCGTCATGATGGACCGCAAGAAAACCCTGGCTGCGATCGCACGGCACGTCACCGACGCCGACATCGTGCTGCCGGTCTATTCCACGGCGTTCGACTGGATCGACATCCGGCCGAACCCGCTCAACTATCTCTCGCACGGCGCGATGGGGCTTGCCTCCTCGCATGCGCTGGGACTTGCGCTTGGCCGGCCCGACAAAAAAGTGATCGTGCTCGACGGCGACGGCAGCCTTTTGATGAATCTCGGCACCTTGGTCAGCACCGCGGAGGCTGCGCCAAAGAACCTGTTCCACTTCGTCTGCGAGAACGGCACCTATGAGGCCAACGGCGGCCATCCGATCCCCGGCCGGGGCGCGGTGAGCTTTGCCGGCATGGCGCGCTCGGCCGGCTACAAGAGCGTGTATGAGTTCTCCGACCTCAAGATCTTCGAGCAGCAGGTCGGCGCGATCCTGGCCGAGCAGGGGCCGGTGTTTGTCTGCCTCAAGATCGTTTCCAGTGGCGACCAGGAGCGCGACTACAGCCGCCTGCACGGCCCGCATGTGCGCAAGGCTTTCAAGGACGCGCTCGGCGCGGGTTAGCTCGGAGGCGTCATGCCGATCCGCCGCGTCGTTATTGCCAGCCTTGCCGCGGTGCTGGTTCCTGCCGCGGCTATGGCGCAGGCGAGTGACGCGTCGAACAAGAAGATTACCATGATCGTAGGCTTTGCGCCGGGCGGCGGCGTCGATGTGCTGGCGCGCGTGGTGGCGCAGGAGCTCAACGACCACGCCGGCTTCCAGATCGTGATCGAGAACCGGCCGGGTGCGGGCTCCAACATCGCCGCCAAGGCCGTCGCCGGCGCCGCGCCCGACGGGGCCACCTTTTTCTTCACCGGCAACAGCTACGCTATCAACCAGACCATCTACCGCAATCCCGGCTACGCCACCGCCGACCTGCGCCCGGTCGCGATCGCGGCGCTCGACAGCCAGGGGCTCGCGGTCAACGCGGCAAATCCGGCGCGGACGCTCGAGGATTTCGTGCGCGCCGCCAAGGACAAGCCGCCGAGCTTCGGCTTCGGCGGCTCGTCGTCGCGCATCATCGCCGAATACGTGCTGAAGGTGATGGCGAAGACCGAAGCCACTGCGGTGCCGTTCCAGAGCGGCGCGCCGGCGCTCAACGCGCTCTTGGGCAACCACGTCGACATTATCGCTGCGCCGATCGCCGAACTCGTGCCGCAGGCGAAGCAGGGGGCGCTTCGGGTTCTCGCTGTCAGCGGCAGCAAACGTGCGGCGTCGTTCCCTGACGTGCCGATGCTCGGCGAAGCGGGTTTCCCCGGTCTCGAAATCAACGGCTGGATCGGCATCCTGGCGCCCGCGGGCACGCCAGACGACATCTGCTTGAAGCTCAACAGTGCGGTCAACGCAGCCGTTGGGAAGCCCGCGGTCAATGCGCGGCTGCGCTCGCTCGGCTACGAGCCGCACGCGATGTCGCTTACGGGCACCGCGCCGTTCCTGACCAATTCGATCGAGACCTGGCGCAAGATGATCCTCGCCACGGGGATGGCGATCAATTAACGCGTGGCCGAAATTGGCGACCCGGATTCAACAGCAGCAAGGAGTGGGCGATGGCGATCAGCATGGATGGCAGCGATCCCGCGACATGGGACCCGGCTTTGGACGGCGTCCTGGCGGCGCCGGAGAACCACCAGGTGCTTTACGAGGATGACGTCATCCGCGTCATCTCCGTTACCATCCTTCCCGGCGCGATCGAGAAGCCGCACCACCATCAGCGCCCCTCGGTGTTCGTCATCGACCGCATGGTGAAGCTCCACGACTTCAACGGCGCGACCCATGAGGAGATCCCGCTGCCCTTGCCTAAGAACGTCGAGTTCCCGATCACCGTCAAATTCCCGCCGCAGCCGCTGCACTACGTCAAGAATACCGATACCAAGCCGTTCCACGCGACCAGGATCGAGTTCAAGAAGGGCTTTCCGACCGGGATGTAGGAGCGTCGCTACTCCGCCGCTTCGCTGGCGTGCCCGAGCCGCTTGTTCAGCGTGATGAGCAGCTTCTCAGCGGCGTCGGCGATCACCGTGCCGGGCGGGAAGATCGCTTCCGCGCCGGCCTTCATCAACGCATCGTAGTCCTGCGGCGGCACTACGCCGCCGACCACGATCATGATGTCGGGACGGCCCTGTTTCGTGAGCTCGGCCTTCAACTCCGGCACCAGCGTCAGATGCGCGGCGGCGAGCGACGACACGCCGAGTATATGCACGTCGTTCTCGATCGCCTGGCGTGCGGCCTCTGCCGGCGTCGCAAACAGCGGCCCGATGTCGACGTCGAAGCCCAAGTCGGCGAAGGCCGAAGCGATCACCTTCTGGCCGCGGTCGTGGCCGTCCTGGCCGATCTTGGCGACGAGGATGCGCGGGCGGCGGCCCTCGCCGGCCTCGAACTCGGTGACCCGCTTCTGCACGCGCGCCACGCCGTCGGTCATGCCAACCTCCCGCTTGAACACGCCCGAGATCGATTTGATCTCGGCGCGGTGGCGGCCCCACACCTTCTCCAGCGCCGCCGAAATCTCTCCCACGGTCGCCTTGGCGCGGGCGGCATCGACCGCCAGCGCCAGCAGATTGCCGTTGCCGCCGTCGGCGGCACGCGTCAGCGATTCGAGCGCTGCCTGGAGCTGCGCCGGATCGCGTTCCGCGCGCAGCCGCTTGAGCTTGTCGAGCTGCATCTGCCGCACCGCGGAGTTGTCGACAGCACGCACCTCGATCGGGGCTTCATTCTCCGGACGATATTTATTGACGCCGATCACCGACTGAAGGCCGCCATCAATCCGCGCCTGGGTCTTGGCGGAGGCCTCCTCGATGCGAAGCTTTGGGATGCCGGCCTCGATCGCCTTGGCCATACCGCCCAGCTCCTCGACCTCCTGGATATGGGCCCATGACTTCCGCGCAAGCTCCTGCGTCAGCCGCTCGACATAGAACGAGCCGCCCCACGGATCGGCGATGCGGGTAGTGCCGCTTTCCTGCTGCAGCACGATCTGGGTGTTGCGGGCGATGCGGGCGGAGAAATCGGTCGGCAAAGCGAGCGCCTCGTCAAGCGCGTTGGTATGCAGCGACTGGGTGTGCCCTTGTGTCGCCGCCATCGCCTCGATGCAGGTGCGCGCCACGTTGTTGAACACGTCCTGCGCGGCAAGCGACCAGCCCGAAGTCTGCGAGTGCGCGCGCAAGGACGACGAACGCGGGTCCTTGGGGTTGAATTCCTTCATCAGCTTGGCCCAAATGAGCCGCGCGGCGCGAAGCTTGGCGACCTCCATGAAGAAGTTCATGCCGATCGCCCAGAAGAACGAAAGGCGCGGGGCGAACCGGTCGATGTCGAGCCCGGCTTTGACGCCGGCGCGCACGTATTCGACGCCGTCGGCCAGCGTGTAGGCGAGTTCCAGGTCCTGCGTCGCGCCGGCCTCCTGCATGTGATAGCCGGAGATCGAGATCGAGTTGAACTTCGGCATGTTCGCCGAGGTGTAGGAGAAGATATCGGAGATGATGCGAAGGCTTGGCCCGGGCGGATAGATGTAGGTGTTGCGGACCATGAACTCCTTGAGGATGTCGTTCTGGATCGTGCCGCCAAGCTGCTGCGGCTTCACGCCCTGTTCCTCGGCCGCGACGATGTAGAGCGCCATGATAGGCAGCACCGCGCCGTTCATGGTCATCGACACTGTCATCTGGTCGAGCGGGATGCCGGAGAACAACGTCCGCATGTCGTAGATCGAATCGATCGCCACGCCCGCCATGCCGACGTCGCCGGCAACGCGCGGATGGTCGGAGTCATAGCCGCGGTGGGTGGCGAGATCGAAGGCGATCGAAAGGCCCTTCTGACCGGCAGCGAGGTTGCGGCGATAGAAGGCGTTGGAATCTTCCGCCGTGGAGAAGCCGGCGTATTGCCGGATTGTCCACGGCTGCGTGACATACATGGTCGGGTAGGGGCCGCGCAGGTACGGCGCGATGCCGGGGAAGGTGTCGAGGCCGGCCAGACCCTCGACGTCGTCCGGACCGTAGGCGGGTTTGACGGGGATGCCTTCCGGCGTGAGCCAGGGTTCGGCCCCGCCGCCTGATGCGGCCGGCGGCACCGGCACGAAATCGACCTTGGCGAAGTCCGGAATGCGGCTCATGGGCCCATTATACCACGCTGCTTTAAGGGGCGGGACCACCGCGCGGCGCGGCCCTGTCCATGTCGCGGAGCAGGGCTTCCCGACGGGCGATGGCACGTTCGAGCTTCTCGCGGCGGTCCATCTTTTCGCGTTTCGGTTTCGCGCCCCAGTCCCCCCAGTCGCCGAACGTCGGAATGTCCTCGAGGAGAAGGCAGATCAGCGCGATCACGATGAGCCAGGCGACCGCGACCCAGTGGCGTCCGATCAACCACACCACGATGGCCACCAGAACCGCGCCTCCGAGCGCTAGTGGAACCGAGCCGGACAGCCAATGCAGCTTCGCGGCTACCAGCAGGCAGAGGAGTGCGATGCCAGGTATCGTGAGTGCAGCCCAGACAATATCCCGCGTGGTCAAATGGTCTTGCATCATGCGCAACGCTCGCAACTGCCGCTCGATCCTGCGGCGGCGGCGATCCTGTGCGCTCAACGGCGGCGGTCTGGTGGGATGCGCCATGACGGCTCATTGCCGTCCGAGGACATCGTGTGCTGTCTTCAGCGTCGCCAGCGCGTCGCAGCCGGCGAAGATGAAGGTGCCGACGCCGGGCGCCTTCAAGGCATCGCCCTCCTTCGGGCGGCCCGCCAGGTAGATATGCGTCGCGCCCGCTTGCGCGAGCGCCTTGGCGGCGTCGGCGGCCTCGCGGGAATAGACCTCGTCGGTCGAGCAGACACAGGCGAGCTTGGCGCCCGAAGCCTTCAAGGCTGCGATCATCGCGTCGCGGCTGGCGAAGCCGTCGTTGCTCACGGCTTCGATGCCGCCGGCCTCGAAGAATGTCTTGGCAAATGACGCTCGCGCGGTGAACTCGGCGACGGTGCCGAGATTGGCGAGGAAAACCTTGGGACGCGCGCCGGTCCTCGCCAGCATCCGGTCGGATGCCTCGCGCAGACGCTCGAACGGCTCGGCGAGGCGGATCGGTAGGAGCGGCGGATATTTGATGTTCGCGACAGGAGGGCTAAGCGGCACCGGCCTCAGGTCGAGCACCGCCACCTGCGTCTCGGCAAGATTGGGATAGTCGCTGGTGCCGGTCAGCACATCCTTGCGCTGCGCGGTCGCGGCCTCGCGTTCGGCGCGGACCTTTGCAACTTTCTCCTGAATGAGTCCGCGTTCGAGCGCCGCGGGTGCGCCGCCGGCTGCCTCGATTTCCTGGAACAGCGTCCAGGCGGCGCGGCAGAGCTTGCCGGTGAGGTCCTCGATTCCGCCGGCGCCAGCGGTCGGGTCGGCCACCTTGGCGATGTTGGATTCTTCCAGCAGCAAAAGCTGCGTGTTGCGTGCGATCCGCCGCGCGAAACGGTCGGGCAGGCCGATCCCCGACGTGAACGGCAGCACGGCCAGCGCATCGGCGCCGCCGATGCCGGCCGAGAACGCAGCGATGGTGGTGCGCAGCATGTTCACCCACGGATCGCGCCGGGTCATCATGCGCCAGGCGGTCTCGGCGGAAATGAACACGGGCTTGGGCGTCAGCCCGCAGGCCTGTTCCACCCGCGCCCAAAGCGCGCGGAGCGCACGAAACTTGGCAATGGTGAGGAACTGATCGGTGTCGACTGCGAGACGAAACTCGATCATGCTGCGTGCAGCGTCGAGCGGAATGCCGCCGCCTTCGAGTGCGCGCAGGTAAGCCACCGAGACCGCAAGTGCATAGGCGAGCTCCTGGGCTTCCGAGCCGCCGGCATTGTGAATGATGCGGCCGTCGGCAGCGGTAAGCGGGCTTTTGAATCCGGCTTTCGCCAGCGAACCGACATGCTCGGCAAAGCGCGGCATCAGATCGCTGTAGGGAATGGGAAGCGTGCCGGTCAGGCTGTGCGCGCCGAGTGCATCATGACCGAAACGAATATTGACCGCGCCGGGCGCGTGGCCGCGGCTTTGCACCAGTACCGCGACGTGATCGGCCGCGTCCCTGGTCGGCTCCGCAGTTTGCAATTCGATGGCGATGGCGTCGAGATGCACGCCTTCGAGCGCGCGTGCGACGGACTTGGCGTCGCCAGGCAGACCAAAGCCATAAGCCCCGGCCGAGCCGGCGAAGACGAGCGTCAATCCGCTCGCGCCGTTCGCCAGTTCGTGCAGCGCCTCGGAGTTGGCCAAGGCCGGATCGGGATGATCGACGCGCGCATGCACCGCCCACGGACCACGGCGCGCGGCGGTCGGATGGGCGGCGGACGCCCGCGCATACAGCGGCTCAATCGAAATGCCGTCGTAGGTCTTGGCGATCAACCGTTCGAACGGCCGCTCCTTGAGCGCCGCGCGGACCAGCTTCAGCCAGTCCTCTCGGCTTGCGGGCGGAAATTCGGGGGAGAAGTCGTCGGCCATCGATGCAAAATGCCACGGTCCGGTGGGTAGCGCCAATGGCGACCCCCACGGGCATCAAAGCAAGAACCGCGCCCGGAATGGCGTTGAGGCGTTTTCGCCAGTCAAAACGGCTCGTAGTCGCGCAGTGCCGGCAGGACCTTCTCGCCGAACAGCCGGATCGAGCGCATCAGCTCGGCCTCCGGCAGATCGGCGAAGTTGAACTCGCACATGATGGTGTTGAAGAAGCCTATCTCGGCGGCCTTGCGGATTTTCTTGGCGACCGTTTCGGGCGAGCCGATGAAAACGAGTTCGTTCTCCATGATGAAGTCGGGCTCGAAGATGCGCGTCACAATGTTTGACGCGCCGATCTCGCCGCGGGCGATGAACCGCGCCTTCTGCTTCGCTAGCCGGTCCTCGAACGTTTCGCCCGGTGCGGCCGCCGGCAGCAGCCCCTCGTAAGCGCGGCTGGCGCGGTACAGGCCGTTGTCGAGCGCCGCCTTGTCGGTCTCGTCGACATAAACCACGGTGCTGTAGGCGATGTTGGGCTTGCGCGGATGGCCCGCCGCCTGCCATTCGGCGAGATACTTCTGGTAACGCGGCCCGACCTCGTGGCGCGGCGCGTTGATGAAGTAGCCGGTGTTGACGCCTTCCTTAGCACAGAACTCCAGCGTCGGTGGGTCGCGGCTCATCATCCACAGCGGCGGATGCGGCGTCTGCACCGGCTGCACCGCGAGCAGCGCGCTATCGGTATTGTGGTTGTCGCCGTGGAAAGCGAACGGCTGCTTCTCGCCATAAGCGGCGCGCATATAGTGGACGAACTCGAAGGTCGGCGATTTGCGGAAATTGTAATCGATGCCGAACGGCGTGAAGTAACCGGGCGATATGCCAGGCACAAGGCCGCATTCGAACCGCCCGTCCAGCATCTGGTCGACGATGGCGATTTCCTCGACCAGCCGCAGCGGATTGTGCAGCGGCACGACGAAACCCATCGAGCCGACGCGCAGCCGCTTGGTCCGCGCGCCGCCGGCGACGGCGTAGAGCGCGGGCGAGGACATCCAGCTTTCGTCGGGCCGGAAATGATGCTCAACGCAGAAGCTGTAGTCGAAGCCGAGATCGTCGCACAGCGCGAGTTCGCGCCAGAGTTGCTCGTAGCGCTGATGCGCGGTCATGTTGGGTTTGCCCCAGACATGGGAGAAGTGGGCGAATTTCATCGGGCGATCATTCCACTGCGACGGGGATTTTGCTTGGCTGAGACTACAGGCGCCGGTCGCTTCCGTCACGCGGCGGCAGTTTTTCGATGCCGGTCTGGTCAACGCGCGACAGCGCATCCTTGATGCGTACCCCCAGGATTCGCCCGTCGGGCACGATCTCGGCCAGCGGCAGCAGCACGAAGGCCCGTTCGAGCGCACGGGGGTGAGGCAGCGTCAGTATCGGCGTGGTCCGCGTCACGTCGTCATAGGCGATCAGATCGATGTCCAAGGTGCGCGGCCCCCAACGCTGCTCGCGCGAGCGGTCGCGGCCGAATTGGTTCTCGACCGCCTGGGCGCGCTCTAACAGCGCAGGCGGCGTCAGCTCCGTCGTCACGATGATCGCGCAATTGACGAATGGCGGCTGGTCGGTCACGCCCCATGGCGGGGTGCGGTAATCCGACGAGCGCGCCAGAAGCTGGACGTCCGCGCCGTCGCACAACATATCGATGGCGCGGTCGAGCGTTTCGCGAATATCGCCGACGTTGCCGCCGAGCGCGATTAGCGCTTCAGCCACGACGCCTGCGCAGAATTGACACGCCGACGTCCTCGAAGGCGGCGGCGATCGGGGCGTGCGGCTTGTGAATGGTGACGCGGATGGCCGAAACCTGCCGGAAGCGCTCGAGCACGGCCTCGGCGACAGCGCCGGCGGCGGCCTCCACCAGGCGGTAGCGCTTCACGCGAAACGCCTGGCTGGCGACATCGACGACCTGGTCGTAGCCGACGGTGTCGGCGAGCTTGTCGGAACGCGAAGCCTGCGTCAGGTCGATGTCGAGCACCAGATCGAGCTTAAAGGTCTGGCCGACCTTGGCCTCATGCGGCATCACGCCATGATAGGCGTGCAGCGCCAGTCCGCTCACGAATACCTGGTCGCAATTTTGGTCACTGCTTTGGCCGGTCATGTCACGTCCCGCAGGGCGGCCGCGACGCGCAGTGCCTGGATGGTTTCCGCCACATCGTGGGTGCGGATGATCGAAGCACCATTGATATAGGCTATCACATGGGCGGCAATCGAGCCGCCGATCCGGTCCATCGGCTCCGACGGCGACACCGTATTGATGAAGCGCTTGCGCGAAGCGCCGACCAGGATAGGCAGGCCGAAGTGCTTGAATTTCGAGAGCTTGGCGATTGCCTCCATGCTCTGTTCCGGGGTTTTGCCGAAGCCGATGCCGGGATCGAGGACGATCGCGTCGCGCGAAATGCCGGCCTTGATGGCGATTTCGAGCGAGTAGCCGAAGAACGCGTTGATGTCGGACACGATGCTGATGCTGGGCTCGGCCTTATAGCGGTTGTGCATGATCACGACCGGCATGCGATTCTGGCTGACCACCCGGGCCATGTTGGGGTCGCGTTGCAGACCCCAGACATCGTTGATGAGACGGGCGCCCTGACCGAGCGCCCAGTAGGCGACCTCCGGCTTCAGCGTGTCGATCGAGACCGGCACACCCATCTGGACCACGGCCGGGAGCACGGCATGCAACCGTGCCAACTCCTCCTCGAGGGTGACGGGCTTGGCGCCACCGTAGGGGCGGGTGGATTCGGCGCCGATGTCGATGACGTCGGCGCCTTCCTCGATCATCCGCTGGGCATGCTGGAGCGCGAGGTCGATTTCGACGAACTGGCCGCCGTCGGAAAACGAGTCCGGGGTGACGTTAAGCACCCCCATGACGATCGGACGGTTCTTTGCCAGCAGCAGGCCGAGCACGTTCGGCAGGCGGCCGCCTGGCGGGCTAACTGCGCCGCCGAAGGGACCGGTATCGTCAGGCGGGCCGGGCATCCCCGTCATTGTCATGGCGGGTCGCTTTGCGCGCGGCGCGGGGCGGTGTCAAGCGCGCGGATGGTCAGTAGGTGATCTTGAGCTGGCAGGCGCTTGGCCTGGTCGATCCAGCGCACCACGGCGCGGTCGGAAGGCAGCACGCGGGCAAGCTTGCGCTTGGCATTGACGTCGGCCATGGCTCGGGCGAGCTTGCCCGGGTTGCGGTACTTCAACTCCTTGACCGTATCGACGCCGGCGGCCTGCAAAAGGCCGGCGTAATCGGCGCCGACGCCCTTGATCCGCATCCGGTCCGCGGTGTTGGCCCAGCTCAGAATGCGCTTTTCGTCGAGACCGGTCTTTTCGGCCAGGCGCTTTCGCTCCTTCGGGCCCTTCGCCAGGTCGAGCAGACGGGTCGTGGTGCGAATGCCGGCGGCCTTGAGCCTATCGGCAACGTCCGGCCCGATGCCCGAAATTTCTCTGACGGGATAGGTCATCGCCCAGACCCCATCAAACGAACTGGCCGAGGCCGGGGATCGAGCCGACGATTTCGCCGACCGTATCTTCGCCCGCCTTTTCGCGCGCATAGGCAATGATCTCGCGGGTGACGCCCTGCATCTGATCCATGCTGAGACCTGCGGCCATCAGCTTGGTGCCGACGCCCATGATGCCACCCATGCCAAAGCCTCCTTCGCTCGCGGCCGACTGCATGACGGTCTCCGCTCCGGGCATTTGATTGATGAGCGCTTGAACCTTGTCGGAAGGACCTTCCTTGAGAAGGAAAGCCAGAATGATTCCAACCGCTTTCTCGGCCACGCCCCGATCCACGCCAACCTTGGCGACAAGACGATCGAGAAGTTCGTCCATGGCCCCACGCCCTCAGCCGCACTCACGGCGGATTGACCTAATCATTAACACCACAGACGTAGGAACACAATGGCTTTGCGGCAATGTTCGTTGCTGTGATCGGTCGTCGGTACAAACATTTTTCCGGCGTTGCGCGAAGGTCACAACGCGAACTTCATTGGAAATGAAGCACTGCACGCGCATTGCGTCTGTTGCAAGACGTAAGCAGATAATTCTGCGGCTTCGTATCGTGGAAATTGCAATCGCGCATGCAAGCGCATCGAGATGGAAAGTGAAGGAGCGCGATCGGAAGTCTTGGAACAAATAAAAATTCCGGAACCGATGTTCTTGTGCGGTGACGGCAAGCCAGCGAATAATAATTAAAATCTTCCTTGCGCCGAAAAATTCTTTGATGCAGATCCGATTGCGAGAATAAATTTTACATCGCTGTTTTTTGCGCCGTCCCCAATCGAAACGGCGTCGCCCACGGTCAGCGGCCCTGCGATGCCGCCGAATGGCGCAGCGCCGGCGGCCTCGGCGCGCATCGCCGGAAACGCTCCGTCCGGCGGGCCTTTGGAGCTACTCCTGTTCCGCCGGTGGGCCGGAATTTCCTCAATTCGGCCAACGAGATGGTGTGGGCTTCCGGGGCTTGCGGAAGTGCCGTCCGGTTCTGCTATGTGTTAGCGTCAATTGCCTTTCCCCGGAGTTCTTCCATGAGCCAATCTCGATGCAGTGCTGAAGCGGATCGATACCGATCTTGACGCAAGCCTCGATCGCTTGTTCGCGCTGTTGCGCATCCAATCGGTCTCGACCGATCCCGCCTACAAGGATTCCTGCCGCGCCGCGGCCGACTATCGTCGCCGCCGATCTCAAGAGCATCGGCTTCGCCGCCGAGGTGCGCCCGACCGACGGTCATCCGATCGTGGTCGGCAAATCCGGCAACGGCAAAGCCAACGGCAAACCGCGGGTGCTGTTCTACGGTCACTACGACGTGCAGCCGGTCGATCCGCTCAATCAGTGGACCCATCCGCCGTTCGAGCCGCGGATCGAGACGCTGCCCGACGGCCGGAAAATAATTATCGCTCGCGGCGCCTGCGACGATAAAGGCCAGGCTATGACGTTCGTCGAGGCCTGCCGCGCCTACAAGGCGGTGACCGGCTCATTGCCGCTGTCGATCACCATGATGATCGAGGGCGAGGAGGAGTGCGGCTCGAAGAACCTGTTTGGTTTCGTTCGCGACAATGCCGACGAGTTCAAGCTCGACCTCGCGCTAATCTGCGACACCAGCATGTGGGATCAGAAGACGCCGGCCATCACCACGTCGCTGCGCGGACTGGTCTACGAGGAGATCCGGCTGACCTGCGCCGACCGCGACCTGCATTCCGGGTTGTTCGGCGGCGCGGCGCAGAACCCGTTGCGGGTGCTCAGCAAAATTCTTGCTGCGATGCACGACGACAACGGCCGCGTCACCATCCCGGGCTTCTACGACGGCGTCCCGGAGTTGCCGGCCGACGTCAAAGCCGACCTCAAGGGTCTCAACCTGACGGCCGAAACACTTCCTCGGTCAGGTCGGCTTGAAGGCACCGGCCGGCGAGAAGGACCGCATGCTGATCGAGCAGATCGCGACGCGGCCGACCGCCGAGATCAACGGCATCATCGGCGGCTACACCGGGGAGGGGGCCAAGACCGTCATCCCCGGCAAGGCGCTCGGCAAGGTGTCGTTCCGCCTGGTGGGACAACAGGATCCGAAGAAGGTGCGGGAGGCGTTCCGCGCCTTCGTCAAGGCGCGGCTGCCGGTCGATTGCACGGTGGAGTTTGCCAATTTCGCGGATTCGCCCGCGATCCAGCTGCCGTTCGACAACCCCTCGCTCGACAAGGCTCGGGCGGCGCTCCAGGCCGAATGGGGCAAGAAGGCCGTCACGATCGGCGCCGGCGGCTCGATCCCGATCGTCGGCGACTTCAAGAGCGTGCTCGGCATGGACTCGCTGATGGTCGGCTTTGCGCTCGACGACGACCGGGTGCATTCGCCGAACGAGAAGTTCGACCTGACCTCGTTCCACAAGGGCATCCGGAGCTGGGCGCGGATTCTGGACGCGCTGGCGGCCTGAGCGGTCTCAGGCCGCCGGTTCGAGCCCTTTCGCCTTCAATACCTTTGCCGTGTCCGGCGACACCAGGAATTTGAGCAGCGCCCTGGCGGCGTCGGCCTGCGCGGCGCCTACACCGATGGCGGCCGGGAATATCGTGTACTGCTGAACCTCCTGCGGCAGCGGACCGGCGAGCTCTGCGCCCGCGACGGGCAGGATTTCGCTGATCTGGGTGAGCCCGATCTCGGCCTTGCCTTCGCCGACCATCTCGGCGCCGCGGCCGAAGCCGGATCTTTGGTTTCAGCTGCTTCGGTCATCCCAAGCCGCTCGAACAACCCCTTCAGATAGATGCCGGTCAGGCCGCCGTCGCTGTAGGCGATGGTCTGCGCATTGAGCAGCGCCGCTTGAAGGCCGCGTCGTAGCGAGGTCCGGCTTCGCCACGCCCTTGCGGATCGCGACCCCCATGCCCGAGCGGGCGATGTCGGCGCGGGAGCCGGCGGCGAGCACGCCTCGCTTGATGAGGTCATCGGTGGCCTCGACTCCGAGAATAGCGACGTCGAAGGCCTGGCCCTTTTCGATCTGGGCTTTCAACGGGCCGGTCGAGCCGTATTCGATCTTGAGCTTGTGGCCGGAGGCCTTCTCGAATTGCGGGCCAAGCTCCTCCAGGACCGATTTCAGCGCGTTCGAGCACAGAACCGTGATCTCGGCGGCGCTGGCTTCGCCGGCCGCCAGCAGAACGCCAATCCCACAGCGACGGCCAGCCTGGATCGCTTCATGGTCACTGTTCTTCCCCGCATCGCCGGCCTGTTTTGCTCTTTATGTGCCGGAGCCAGCAGCATGATCCCCGCCTAAACGGCTCGTCAATGGTTTTGCCGTTCTCTAGCCTTGGTTGGATGTCCTATAGTCGCAACGCAGCATGAGGATCCGTGTGTTCAAACGGCTGACCATTCTGGCGAGCGTCGTGGCCTTCGGCCTGACGCTCGGCGGCTGCTCGAAATGCGGCTTCTGGTTGGACGAATGGATGAACAGGCCGGCCAAGACCTGCAAGGGCGACTTCCCGAAATAAGCTGGCGACTTCGGCAGCTCTTTAGTCCCGTCAGGCTGTGACCGAAAGCAATCCGGTCAGGTCGGACACCATCGCAGCCGGGGGAAAATCGGGGTATTCGTCCGGCGCCTTGGCGCGGTTGACCCAGACTGTGTGGAAGCCGAATGCGGTCGCGCCCATGGCGTCCCACCGGTTCGAGGACACGAACACCACATCCGCCGGGCTTGCAGGAGAACTCGCGCGTAACCAGCGCATAGACCTCCGGGCGCGGCTTGAACATCTTCACCGTGTCGACCGAGAGCACCGCGTCGAGCTCGGCCTTGAGGCCGGCCGCTTCGACCGCCGCGCCCACCATCGCCGGCGAGCCGTTGGTCAGGATCGCGGTGCGCTCGCCGCGCGCCTTCAGCGCGCGCAGCACATTCGCGCGCGTCGGGGAAGGCGTCGAGCTTCAGATAGGCGTTGAGTAGATCGCCGCGCAGCTTGCGGTCGACCGAGGGAAACCGCTCGAAGCAATAATCGAGCGCCCGCTGGGTCAGCGTCCAGAACTCGACATAGCGGCCGGCGAGCGTGTGGGTCCAGGTGTATTCAATCTGCTTTTGCCGCCATACCTCCGAGAACAGGGCGGCATCGGGCCCCGCCGCGGCGTGATGACGGCTGACGGCCGCGTGGAAGTCGAACAACGTTCCATAGGCATCGAAGACGTAGGGCATCGAATGGCTCCGATCCGAATTTTTCATGAGCCCGCCGCAATCGGCCGGCGTATCCTTGGTTAGAATAGCATCTGGAGCGCGTGATGGCTGATTGGTCGCAGACCTGGACCTTCTTCGACGGCGAATGGCGGGAGGGCAACGTGCCGTTGTGGGGGGCACGCACCCACGCCATCTGGCTTGGCTCGTCGGTGTGGGATGGCGCGCGCGTCTTCGAAGGCACCGCACCGGATCTCGACCTGCACTGCGCCCGTGTCAACGCCTCGGCCAAGACCATGTTTCTCAAGCCGACGGTGTCTGCCGAGGAATGGATCGGGCTGACGCATGAGGGCATGAAGAAGTTTGCAGCCGACACCACGCTCTATGTCCGGCCGATGTACTGGGCCGAGCGGGCCGGACCGATGGCACTGCCGGGCGATCCGGAATCGACGCGTTTTGCGCTGACGCTCTATGACGCGCCGATGCGCAAGCCCGACGGCTTCTCGGTCACGCTGTCGCCGTTCAAGCGGCCGACCATCGAGTGCGCGCCGGTCGATGCCAAGTCGAGCTGCCTCTATCCCAACAACGCCCGCGCAATGTTCGAAGCGAAATCGCGCGGCTTCGACAATTGCCTGGTCTGCGACATGCTGGGCAACGTGGCCGAGCTTGCCAACTCCAACGTGTTCATGGGCACGGACGGCGTGGTGTTCACGCCGGTGCCGAACGGCACCTTCCTCAACGGCATCACCCGTCAGCGTATCGTCAAGCTGATGCGTGGGGCAGGCATCTCGGTGGTCGAGACGGTGATGAAATACGCCGACTTCGAAGGCGCCGACGAAATCTTCGCCACCGGCAATGCCTCGAAGGTGCTGCCGGTCACCCGCATCGGCGAGCGGGCATTGCAACCCGGTCCGCTATATCGCAAGGCGCGGGAGCTCTATTGGGCCTTCGCGCACGGTTCGAAATGATGGCTTGTATGACGATACGAGGCTTGATCGTTCTGATCCTGCTCGCTGCAGCAGCGCCGGCGCACGCCCAGGGCAACAACCTGGCGCAGAGCATGTACGTCACGATGGAGAACAGCATTCGCGGCGAATACGAAAGCTTGCTGGCAGGGTTGTCGCGCGAGGGGACCGAAAAGATAAGAGAGTTGCTAAAGGTGCTCACCTACAATAAGGCCGCCATTCTGGCGGCTTGCGCGGAGGAAGGCGACAGTGGCCGATCACCTGGAACGCGGGTGCCTTCATCCATGAACCTGATGCTCAACACCTGCCTTGAGGTTAGGATCACGCAACTGAACAAGTTCAGCCAGACGCTGGGCTATGCCGAGATATTCTTTCCGGATCGAATCGCGTCGTGCGGGGAGCAATCGCGCCTGCGCGAGCTGGAGAAGATACTGCCGCCGTACGACTTCCTGTTTCTGGATGAGCCGAAGCTGTATGACCTTGGCCACTACAACGAATGCCTGATGAAGCGCTAGGGCTGCTTGCCGCGTGCTCCGATTGCAGCTTGATAACCTCCGCCAACTCAATGGAGAAGCTGATGAGCGATGCCGCAACGGAGCGCACGCCAGGATCGGGCCGGGAGCCCAAGCCGATCATCCCCATATTGGCGCCGTTCTATGACAAGGTGCGCGATCTCTCGTACCCGTTCATTCGCCTCGTTCTAGGAGGCCTTCTGCTTTATCACGCAGGAATCTCCGGCAAGCTGACCGGCGATGTCACCGCGACGAGCTTTGCCGCCGGCCTCGCGCGGCGCGGGTTGGAGCCCGCATTGCCGCTGGCCTATGTGGTGCTTTTCAATGAAACCATCGGAGCGGTCTGTCTCATTCTGGGGTTGCTTACCCGCGTCGTGGCGGCATCGATCGCCATAGAGCTCGCCGTCATTACATTCGTCGTCTATTGGCCCAATGGTTTTCGGTTCACGACTCCGGGGGGCGGCGCTGAGTTGCCGTTCCTCTGGGGCCTCATGGTGTTTGCTGTCGCGCTTCGCGGCGGCGGGCCTTATTCGCTCGACCGCAAGATCGGCTGGGAGATCTAGGGCGTGCACATTGCAATCCGTGCAGCGAACTGCCTCGCTGCACGGAATTGCAATTGAAGCGCATCGCGCGGTCAGTAGCAGCGTGTGTAGATGCGCCCGTAGGGATCCACCGCTTGGACACATCCGCCGGCCGGCGCAGCGTATGCCGGCGCGCCATAGTAGTAGGCGCCTCCCACCACTGCGCCGGCCGCGACGGCTCGTCTGGTCGTCCGGCGCGCCACGCCGGCATAGCTCAGAGGCGTGAGCGGGCGTCCGATACGTGCCTCCGCACTCGACACGAAGGTCTCCGGGCTGGTCAACGACGCTTTTTCACTGATGAAAAGACATCCGACGCCGGTGATCGCCGCCACCGCTATGAATGAAAGTCGGGTTATGGCTCGTGTCATTTTTTTGCTCCTGCTTCCACGCCGTGTGGGATTTCGTCGATATCGCGAAGGGCCGAAATCTCGACCTTGGTCATGCCTGCTGCGTTCTTGAACACAAACGCGTCGGCTGCCGCGGGCGCGTCGGTTTTCCAGTCCTTGATCCGAAGTGTGTACTGCGGTCCACCGGCCACCATCTTGCTGGTGATGACGTATTTGCGCGGAATGGGACGGGCGCCCAGTTGGATCCAGATCTGCCAATCCACCTCGGCATTTCTGAACGCAAGGTGCTCGCACTCGACTCCGTCGATGACGCCTTGACCGATATGCTTGGAGTTCGATCACATCCTTCATCACCTCGTCATACCCACGGGCGAGCAGCAGATCGGCGCCCGGTATATCCATGCCCGCTTCGCTTCGAAGCTTATCGACAAGATCGTCAACCGACCCTGCCGCTTCCTTCTGGGCAAAGACGTTCATGCCCTTTCCGGAAATCGTGGCGGTCTTGCCATCGAAGAGCAGTTCAATGTCGGCATAGCCGCCGGTTCGCGTCGCGCGGAGCTTGTCCGGCCGGTTGAGCTGCAGTTCCCCCGAGGCAGCGAACTGAATCTTTTGCAGATCGGGCGTCATCACCTCAACATCGGTGTCGTACGTCAGCGCTATGGATTTTTGGCTCCCGACATAGTCGAACATCGCCTTCAGCACGCGGGGAGCATCCTGTGGCCATGCTGACGGCGCAGCCAGCAGCATGATCGACAACGCAAGGCCTGTTGTGTGCGCCCACTGTACAATGTTCGGTGCACCAAATCGCGTTCTTCCCGCTAAACTCATCACTACCTCCTATTTTGGATTATCTCCAGACGTCTCCGGAAAACATGGCCGGCGGCCGGCTCACATCGGCCCGTTACTGCGCAGCGCGTTCGCGCAGAATGCGCTCGATCGTCTCGCCCGTTCCCGGACGAATGCGGTCGATGCTGCGTATCATTTGCTGGCGCCGCCTGATGCTGTCGAGCGTCTCTTCCAGGATATTGGCGGGGTTGAAGCTCGGCGGATGCGAACGAGGTGGAAAATCCTTGAACGATCCGGCAAAGACGAACACATCGTCCATGACGCCGTACATCGAGCCGACGTGATTCATGTTCCAGTCCCAGTAGGTGTTCGACGTGAAGTCCGCCCGCTCGAATGGGTCCTGCATGATATTGAATATCTTTTGCAGGCGTAGCGTGGTGAACGGCTCGGCCCACAGGCCCATCGTGCCCGCCATGCGCTGCTCGGAAAAGACGTACTTCCAAGGGCCCTGCCGCATCGCGACCAGCAGGCCGTCGTCATTGGAATAGAAGAAGATGTTGCGCGCGCTCTTGGCGCCGTTGTTGTTGCCGATGGTGCCGTTGACGTTGCGCAGGAACGCCGACTGGTCGTAGCCGTCGAGGTGAACCTTGTAGTTGATGCCGTTGGCCGTGTAGCCCGCCTTCAGCTTGTTGACGATGTCCGGTTCGCCCGCGATGGAGCAGAACGTCGGAATCCAGTCGTTGTGACTCATCAGTTCGTTGGTGATGGTGCCGGGCCGGATCGTGCCGGGCCAGCGCACCAAGCAAGGCACGCGGAACGCGCCCTCCCAGTTGGTGTTCTTCTCCGAGCGGAACGGCGTCATGGCGCCGTCCGGCCAGGTGTTCATGTGCGGACCGTTGTCGCTTGAGTAGACAACGATGGTGTTGTTGGCGATGCCCATATCATCGAGCGCCTTGAGAATGTTGCCGACGATGCCGTCGTGCTCGATCATGCCGTCGATGTATTCACTGTCGCCGAGCTGGTACTTGCCGCGGTTCTCGGCGCGGACATGGGTGCGCAGGTGCATGCGGGTCGCGTTGAACCAGCAGAAGAACGGCTTATTGGCGGCCTGCTGCCGCTTCATGAAGTCGATCGCCGCCGCCGAGGTCTCGTCGTCGATCGTCTCCATGCGCTTCTTGGTGAGCGCGCCGGTGTCCTCGATGGTCTGCTTGCCGATCTTGCCGAAGCGTGGATCGACCGTCAGGTCGTCCCGGTCGGTGGCTCTGCACTTCAGGACGCCGCGCGGCCCGAACTTGGCGCGATAGGCTGGGTCCTTCGGATAGTCCGGCAGTTCCGGCTCCTCCTCGGCGTTGAGATGGTAGAGGTTGCCGAAGAACTCGTCGAAGCCGTTCACCGTCGGCAGGGATTCGTTGCGGTCGCCGACGTGGTTCTTGCCGAACTGCCCGGCGGTATAACCGAGGTTCTTGAGCAGGCCGCCGATCGACGGATCGAGCTGGCTCATGCCCATCGGCGCGCCGGGGAATCCGACCTTGCTCAGACCGCTACGGATGATGTGCTGACCGGTGAGAAAAGCCGAACGGCCGGCGGTGCACGACTGCTCGCCGTAGTAGTGCAGGCACATCATGCCTTCGCGGCCGATGCGGTCGATGTTCGGCGTTGCGTAACCCATCAGACCGTTCGAGTAGGCGCTGATGTTGGCGATGCCGATGTCGTCGCCCCAGATGACGAGGATATTCGGCTTGCCGCCCGCCGACGGCGCGGCGGGTGCCTGCGCGGGCGTTGCTGCTGGCGCCGGCGGCCGCTGGGCCTGTGCGAAGGCCGCGGTGCCCAACGCGGTTGCGGCAAGCGTTGTGCTGCCGAGCAAGATTTTGCGGCGGTCGAGCGCAGCGTTTGCAGTCTTGGTCTTGTCTTGATCCTTGCTCATGAATTGCTCACTTTCCTCACGACACAACGAAATCCGACGTGGCTCGTGGACGTATCCACCGCTTCCGCGTGGCGCGCGGCAGGGCGGTAGCGGCGGCAGTAATTCGGCGCGCACAGATGCGAGCCACCCTTGATCACCTTGCGGGGAATCTTGATCTGCGGCTGGCGAGGGTCGTAGCTGCCGTGCTCGCCCCCGCCGCGCGGATTTTCCGGGACGCAGCAGGCTTTCGGCGCGTCCGCCTCGTGCTTCTGCGAGAACCAGTCGGCGGTCCACTCCCAGACGTTGCCGATCATGTCGTGCACGCCATAGCCGTTCGGAGGGAATGCGGTCACCGGCGAGGTGCGTTCGAAGCCGTCCGCGTTCAAATTCTGACGTGGAAAGTCGCCCTGCCATGTGTTGGCCATATGACAGCCGGCCGGCGTAAACTCCTCGCCCCAGGCGTACTCCGCGCCATCGAGCCCGCTGCGCGCGGCGTATTCCCATTCGGCCTCGGTCGGCAAATCCTTGCCGGCCCATTTCGCGTAGGCCTGCGCGTCGGCGAACGACACATGCACGACCGGATGATTGTCGAGGGCGTTGATGTTGCTCTTCGGCCCGTAGGGATGCCGCCAGTCGGCGCCCTTTATGAACTGCCACCACTGCGACCAGTCGCGCAGGTCGACTGCGTCGGGCGGCGGCGTGAACACCAGCGAGCCGGCGTACAGCATATGCGGCAGCGCGCCGGGATAATCCTTCGGATCGGGTTGAATTTCCGCCGTGGTGACGTGTCCGGTGGCGCGGACGAATTCCTTGAAGTGCCGATTGGTCACAGGCGTGCGGTCGATCCAGAAGTCATCGACGGCGACGCGGTGGACCGGAGCTTCCTCGGGATAATGGCGGTCGGAGCCCATGCGGAACGTCCCGCCGGGTACAAATATACCATCGGGCAGATGTCGCTCTGCCTGCGTACCAATCGTTCGCTCTTGAGGCGCCGACACTACGCAATCCTCTAGATAGTGCTGTGAGAATGGTGCGCTTTCGTTCCGACACCCCGCTAGTCACGATGGCGTGATGGCAGGCATGCAGCGGTAGCAAGTGATTCAAAATGGGTTGTTCTTCCCTAGTTTTTTCCTTGATGCAGACGGGTGTATTCTGCTTGCGCCATCTGTCGCGGTGGTTTGGGGTGCTGAAGCTTTGAACACCCTCATGGGGCGATGCGCTGCGCTTTTAATGTGCAATTGAACGGAGGAAATAGTGAATCGAAAACTTGTCATTCTCGCGTCCGTCGCCTGCGCGCTCGCCGGTTTCGCGGCGCCCGTGAAGGCGGCCGACATGGCGCTCACGCGCCTCGATTGCGGCACGCCGCAGGCGCCTACAGCCGTCAATCAGCGCTTCTCGGACACCTATGCCTACGGCGATCTAAAACTTCAATTTGTCTTCAGTTGCTATGTGATCAAGCACGATAACGACTATCTGCTGTGGGACACCGGCCACGCCATGACAACGCCCAACGTGGCGCCGAAGGTAAGCATCGTCGATCAACTCGCGAAGATCGACGTCAAGCCCGAGCAGATCAAATATGTCGGCATCAGCCACTATCACGGCGACCATACCGGCCAGGTCGCCTCGTTTCCGAAATCGACGGTGCTGATCGGCGCCAAAGAATGGGAAGCGATCACCGCCCCGAAACCGGCGACAGGCGTGAACTTCAAGCCGTTCGAGAGCTGGATCAAGGGCGACAGCAAGGTCGAGCCGCTCGACCTCGACAAGGATGTGTTCGGGGACGGAAGCGTGATCGTGCTGCGCGCCCCTGGACACACGCCGGGCCATCAGGTCCTGCTCGTGAAATTGCCGCAGACCGGGGCTGTGATCCTGAGCGGCGACGCAATGCATTTCCGCGAGAACTACGATGCGTTCGGCGTGCCCGCGTTCAACTATGACCGCGCGCAGACGGTGGCGTCGATGGAGCGCATCAAGAAGATCGCGGAGAACATGAAGGCCAAGGTCATCATCCAGCACGACGCGCGCGATGTCGAAAAATTGCCGGCGTTTCCCGCGTCTGCGAAGTAGTTGCTGATAGCGATAGACGGGCCGAGCCGGACTGGGGGATTACACGCCCTAGTCCGGCTGCACCGGCGGCTGGGTGAACAGGCTTGAAATCGTACGGCCGCGAATGTCGTAGGCGCGCGCGAAGCTGACGCCGTCGCGCGCGATCTCGGCCAAGCAGCGGCGCATCGAGCTTCGCGCAGTAGAACACGCCAAGCATCAGCGCGAAGTCGGCGCCTTTCGGATCCCAGGTCGGCTCGAACTGATCGCCAAGCGCGACTCGTGCGCCGACGGATGCGGGCCGCACACCGCGATCTGTCCATTTGCGCCCGGCAGGCGGCGTCTCGCCGCGCGCGGCGAGCTTGGCGCGCAGCGCCTTGCCCGCCTGCTTGAAGGCCAGGCCCCAGTAGTCGAGCATGAAGCGCGGCTGCGCGCCGCGCACGCCGCCGCCGAGGTGATTGAAGTAGACGTATTCGTACGGGTGCAGCCGCGCCATGCCGATCGCCGGCAACGCGACGCCGGCTGCGAAGATGACAGCGAGCGCGGCCAGCGCCGGGCGGCGCAAGCGCCCGCCGTGCTGCGCGATCCAATTCGCGATCCATGCGCCGGCCAGTCCGCCCGCGACCGCCAGCGGCGGCAGCACGAACACGAAATGCCGGATGCCGTTGTACATCGCCGGCCGGGCGATGACCGTGACGGCGATCGGCAGGACGGCGGCGAGTGCGACGGCAAAAAGGATAGCGCGCGCAGCCGCGGCGGTATTTGCGGGCGAAATGCGGCGACGAGCCCGCCGAGCAAGCCCAGCACGCCCATAGCAGCAGAAAAGCTCCGGCAGCTTGAGCCCGAGCAACGTCGAGCACATAGCTGCGCGGCATGTCCGGCGGCTCGATCAGCACGGCCGTCGAACAGCTCCTGCCATGGCTTCTCGAAGAAGTGCGAGAAGATCTCGATGGCGCGAATCGGATTGAGCGGATTGACCACGCCCCACGGCCAGATCAGCGCCATCACCGCGTAGGCGAGGATCGCGCTCGGGATAAGCGCTCAGTAAGAGCTGGCCAATGCGGCCGCCCGCCACGCGCAACGCCGTCGGTGCGCGCCTCGATTGCGAACAACAGCGCAAGCGCGCCGAGCGCTTCGATCACGCCGAAGCCCGCCATGATGCGCGAGCCGATCGACAGACCGAAGCCCAAGCGCCGAGGATGAAGAGCGTGGTCGGGCAGGGCTTTGGATATTGGTCGAGCAGGCGCACGAGGCCGAGCAGAAACAGCGCCATCGCCACCGCGAACGGCGCGTCCTTCGGCGTTCATGAACATGTGCCCGTAGTAGAGCGGGCAGGCGGCGAGCAGCACGAGCGCGATCAGTCCCGGCAAGCGGTCCGCCGATCCGGCGACCGATCCGCCAGGTGACGGCGAGGCCGACGATGCCGACCGCGGCGCCGAGCAGCCGCCGCGTCTCGAACAGATCGAACGGCAGCATTTTCGCGAGCAGCGCCGCCGCCATGTCGAAGCCGCCGCCGTAGAGGTAGAGATTGACGAACGACAGCGCGCGGGTGTCGTGGAAGCCCGACGCGTAAAGCGACAGCAGCAGATCGCCGTATTGCGCGTGGGTGTAGTCGTCCCAGCCGAGCCCATAGTCGCGGAAGGTGAGCGCAGCGATCAAGGCCAGCAGCTGCCAGCACTGCCCACGCGAGCCGGTCGGGCCAGCGGCTTTGCAGCGCGATTACAGGCGGCGATCGGTCCATCAGGAGCTCAGGTCACTGGACGCGCAATAATGGCAGCCATTGCGTCTGTAGTTCTGGTGACACTTCGCCACGGCTGAAAATGCAAAGCGGGGCCTCTGCGGCCCCGCTCGCCGGTTTGATATTGCGCTGCGGAAGCTACTTGCTGGCCGCCTGGAACATCTCGTTGACGTAGTCCCAGTTGACCAGGTTTTCCCAGAACGACTTGAGATAGTCCGGCCGCGCGTTGCGGTGGTCGATGTAATAGGAGTGCTCCCAGACGTCGCAGCCGAGGATCGGCTTGCCGCCGTGCACCAGCGGGTTCTCGCCGTTCGCGGTCTTGGTGATGACGAGCTTGCCGTCCTTCACCGCGATCCAGCACCAGCCGGAGCCGAACTGCGTGACGCCGGCCTGGATGAAGTCTTCCTTGGCCTTGGCGACGCCGCCGAGATCGCTGTCGATCTTGGCCTTGAGCGCGCCCGGAATCTTGTCGCCGCCGCCCTGCGGCTTCATCCACTTCCAGAAGTGCAGGTGGTTGTAGTGCTGGCCGGCGTTGTTGAAGAGGCCGGCGTTCTTGCCGAACGAGCCTTTGACGATCTCTTCCAGCGACTTGTTCTCCCACTCGGTGCCCTTGAGCAGGTTGTTGCCGTTGGTGACGTAGGCCTGGTGGTGCTTGTCGTGGTGGTACTCCAGCGTCTCCTTCGACATGTGGGGGGCAAGCGCGTCGTGGGAGTAGGGCAGGTTGGGCAGCTCGAACGGCATCGGACTTCTCCTCCGGGATACGAAACGGCGGGGATGCAATGGAATCTCGAGGTGCAACGGGCACCCGGCAGCGGAAGTTCCCTTAATTAGGCCGCGCCGCGGGCGAGGGCAACGGCCGCGCGGCCCTCAGGCCTATGGCGGTTCCCGGGTCCCAGGTCAATCGGATGTCAATGCCCGCCGGGCGCGTCCAAACAGCGTTAATCAATCGTAGATTTGCTGAGGCTATACCATGGCAGGTTCTTGCGGATGACCCGGAAGGCCGCCACACTTTGGTAACCAATGTGGCTGCCGCCCGCGTAGTGGTAGGGGACGGAAACCCGATGACTCTCGTTCTGTTGGCTGTCGGCCTTATGGTCACCGCCGTCGGCTTCGTAACGATCGGATTTGGTATTCCGATCAATGCGTTCAGCCTCGGCAACACGCTCATCATTTCGGGCACGATCGCGGTCGCGAGCGGTCTGATCCTGATCGGGCTTGCGCTCGTCCTTGGCCAGTTGCGTCGGATCGCCGAGGCGCTCAAGGGCGAGACCGCTGGCGCGTGCGCCTGCCGTCGAATCGAGCTGAAGCGATGCTGCAGCCGGCGCCCGCCGCGTGATGCCAGCGCCGAGCTATCGCCCTGATCCGAGCCACAGGCCGCCGAATCGTCGCGCGCCCCCGAGCCGCGCGCCGCCCGAGCCGCGCGCGCCAGAGCCTCGTTTCCCGGCGACTGCCAGCGAGCCGGCGCCCGGCCCGCTGGATTGGCTGCGCGCGAAATCCAAGCCTGGAACGCCAGCTGTCGCCAGCCATGCCGGCGCCGCCTGCACGGCTCGAGCCGCCGATGGTCGAACTGACTGACGAAGCGCCGCTGTCGCCGCGCCCGCCGCAGCGGCCGGCGATGCCGCCGCCGCCGGCCGAGCCCACACTCGAGCCAAAGGTCTGGTCGCCGAGTCGCGACGCCGCTGCGGCTGAGTCCCGGCTGGCGCCGCGGCCCGAACCGCCGATGCCGCGCGCCACGCCCCAGGTCGAGCCGCCCAAGGAAAAGGAACGGTTTCGATCTGGTCTGGCCGGACCGCGGTGCCGCGCCGGCTCAGAGGCGAGCCCAAGGTCGAGACCAAGCGCGAGCCCGCGCTCGATATGCCGCTGCCGCCGATCCCCGCGCGTCCACGCGAAACGCAGACCGGGCGCCGACAAGCGCATGCCCGAAACTCTGCGCAAGCCGCCGACCGAGCGGGGACCGGCGATCCTGAAATCCGGTGTCATCGACGGCATGCCCTATACGCTCTATGCCGACGGCTCGATCGAAGCCCAATTGCCGCAGGGCACGGTGAAGTTCGCCTCCGTCGACGCGCTGCGCGCGCACCTCGAGAAGCAAGGCTGATATAGCCGGCATCGCGCCGCTCCAAACACACGCCGGCTCCGCAAGGAGCCGGCGTTGTCGTTTGCGAGATCGCTTCGAGCTGACGAATTCTAGAGCTACTGCTTCCGAACCTTGCAATGTTGAAATATTCGCGGCGGATCTACCGTGATATGTCGTCGGCCTGTACTTGCGCGGGCTCGCCGATATCCTATAATTTCTTGGGATTAGGAGTTCGATTCGATCTGACGACGTTTTCGCCAAGCTCAGTCAAATCACCAAGCATGAGGCAGCATCGTCATGGGCGACGCGATCGACACCACCAATTACATCGGACTGACGGCCGAGATCGTCTCGGCCTATGTCAGCAACAACACGGTGGCCTCGGCCGATATACCGGCGCTGATCAACCAGGTGCATACGGCGTTGCTGCGGGTGTCGAGCGGCGGAGCGCGCAGTCGTCCTCCGAGCCGCTCAAGCCGGCGGTGCCGATCAAGAAGTCGATCAATCCCGACTTCATCATCTGTCTGGAGGACGGCAAGAAGTTCAAGTCGCTCAAGCGCCATCTGCGCACGCAGTACAATATGACGCCGGAGCAGTACCGGGAGAAATGGGGTCTGCCTGCCGACTATCCGATGGTGGCGCCGAACTACGCCGCCGCCCGCTCGCAACTCGCCAAGCAGATGGGTCTCGGTCAGCAGCGCCGCCGCCGCCGTTGAGCCGTCCGACTTGCCGCGTCTGCGAGCCGTGGATCAGTTCACCGCCGCGAGCGCCGCGTTGGCGTCGCGGCGGATGCGGTCGACCATGGAGCGGAAGCCGTTCGAGCGCTGCGGGGTGAGATGGTCGCGGAGCCCGAGCTTCTCGAACAGCGCGATGGCGTCGGTGGAGAGGATGTTCTTTCGCGTTCTTGCCGGAGTACAGCGCGAACAGCACCGCGATCAGCCCGCGCACGATATGGGCGTCGCTGTCGCCGTCGAAAGCCAGCACCGGACCGTCGCTGCCATTCGGCTTGACGGACGTCGAGAGCCACACCTGGCTGGCGCAGCCCCGCACCTTGTTGGCGTCGTTGCGGGCGGCTTCCGGCAGCGGCGGCAGCGTGCGGCCAAGCTCGATCAGATAGCGGTAGCGGTCGTCCCACTCCTCCAGCAGCTCGAAATTCTCAACGATCTCGTCGATCGACGACTGTTCCATGCCCTCTATATAGGGTGGACCGGTCGCTGCAGGTCGAAGAAAAACGGCGCAAGACGTCGAAGGAAACCGCGAGGAAAATCAAGCCTTGCGGTGAGGAGCCTTGCGCGGCAGCGGAACGTATTCCGTGCGGGCCGGCGGGCCTTGCCAAACGGGGTCGAGGTCACTGGCTTTCAACGTGCTTTGCGAACCCGGGGACGACGGGACGGTGCGGACCGCCGCGGCGAGCTTAAGGCCTGACTGGAGCCTTGGTCACCGAGCCGGTTTCGCTGCCGTGCGAGGCGTGATCGTTGAAGAATTCGTAGACCATCTTGGCGCCGGCCTGGGCACGCTGGCCGATCGCGACCGCGGCCTGCGCACCGACGACGCAGGCTTCCGGCTGACGGTCGCAGAAACTGCTCATGTCGGAAACCGCTGCGCCCGCGGCTACCACCGCGTCGGTCGGACCGACCTTGGCCTGCGCACGCTTTGCTGCGCACCGCCACTCGGCAGCAACGCCAGCACGATGGTGAGCCAGAACGCAACCCGCAGCAAAAAGAACATGACGTCAGTCCCGTATCCCTGTTCAATTCCTTCCGGCGCCGCCTGAAGACGCCGTGGAGCGGCTGTTGTGATGACGCCGCATGACACACGCTAGCAGGCAGGGTTGAAGAGGCTGTTCGCGTTTTTGCGCACATTCAAAGCGAATGCGTGCGGGAATTTTCGGAAAATTCGAATTGTTTGCTTAGGAATTCATTGACGATGGAAAGCCTAGATTTTATGCGGGAATATCGCTGTGCCGGAACGAGGCGGACTTGCCGCCACGGTGCGCCTCAACTCGCATGTTCACCATGACCGCGCGCCGCAACGGCGCGACGAGGCAGCGTATGCGCCGGCCTTAGCACTCGTTTAAGTGCCGCTCTGACACGATCCGGCAACAAACAAGGGAGCGCGTCCGCAAACGACGGGCGTGCGTTGATAACAGTGGGCCTGCTCAAGCCGATCCGCGACTATGTCGATACGCTGGTGCATCCGTCGGCGCTCAACGACGCGCTGACCGCATCGCGCCATCGCGCCTTCATCGCGCCGCGGCTTCTCGGCAGCGTCGTCGCGCTCGCGGCTTTCCCAGTCTATATCGCCTTGCGCGGCGTCCCGAGTGCGCTCGAAGTGCTGGTGTTCGCCTGGCTGGTGCTGCCGATCCTCACCGCCTATTACCTGTCGCGCACCGGACAGTACGAAAGCGCGCACGTGCTGTCGTCGCTGGCGCTGACCGGGCTTGTGACGGCGGTCGCTGCCGAAACCGGCGGCATCGGCTCCTTCGCGGCGATCTGGCTCGTGGTCGTGCCGCTCGAGGCCGCGCTCTCGGCGTCGCGTCGCGTCGTCGCGCTGGCCTCGACCTTTGCGCTGGTCGCGGCGGGACTGCTAGTTTTTCTCGGTACTCAGGCCATGCTGCCGCCGATCGACGGCTCCGAAGCGGGCACGCTTGCGGCGCTCGGCATCATTTCGGCGGCGCTCTATGCCACCGGGTCTCGCACTCGGCGCCGAGTTGCTGGCGCGAACGAGCTTCTGGCTGCTCTACGCCGAGGAGGATCGTTACCGCCTTCTTGCACGCAACATGACCGACGTCATCACCCGGCATGGCAAGAACGGCGCGGTGCTGTTCGTTTCGCCGGCGGCGGAAACGCTGTTCGGCACCAAGGTGAGCGAGCTGCACGGTCACCACCTGTTCGATCGCGTGCATGTCGCCGATCGGCCGGCCTATCTCACCGCGCTTGCCGACGCCGCGGCTCTGGGCGAGGCGCGTTCGGTGGAATTCCGGGTGCGACGCGATCCGCCGGTAGCACGAGGGCGCAGCGTGCCGGCCAATCTCACCGCATGTACGCAATTCATCTGGGTCGAGATGCGCTGCCGGCGGCTCGATCGCGCCAGCAGCGAAATCGGCGAGCCGCGAGGTGGTCGCGGTGATGCGCGACGTCACCGAGCGCAAAGCCCAGGAGCAGGCGCTCGATCACGCGCGCGCCGAGGCCGACCACGCCAATGCCGCGAAGGTGAAGTTCCTTGCCAACATGAGCCATGAACTGCGCACGCCGCTCAACGCCATCATCGGCTTCTCGGACATGCTGATGAACGAGGAACGGATGCGGCTCGACGGCGCGCGTCGCCAGGAATACGCCAAGCTGATCAACGATTCCGGGGCGCACCTGCTAGCGGTCGTCAATGGCATTCTCGACATGTCGAAGATGGAAACCGGCGATTTCGAGATTTCGCCGGAGCCGTTCGCGCCGGCGCAGGTCATCGGCAATTGCTGCGATATCCTGGCGCTCAAGGCGCGCGAGTCGGGCTCGATCTCACGACCCGGCTGCGCGCCGACCTGCCGGAAATCACGGCGGACAAGCGCGCGTTCAAGCAGATCCTGCTTAATCTCATTTCCAACGCCGTGAAATTCACCGATCGCGGCGGCCGCGTCATCGTCGCCGCCACGATCGAGGTCGCCCGATATCGTTATCGTCGTCGAGGACACCGGCGTCGGCATCAGCGCCGACGATCTGCCGCGGGTTGGGCGGCCGTTCTTCCAGGCGCGCGGCGCTTACGACCGCCGCCATGACGGCACCGGGCTCGGTCTTTCGATCGTGCAGGGGTTGGTGGCGCTGCACGGCGGCGACGTGAACATCGCCAGCCGTCTAGGCGAGGGCACGCGCGTCACGGTGCGGCTGCCAGTCAATTGCGAAGCCGCGCGCCCTGCGGCCAAGCCTTCTAATGTGGCGCATCCTTCGTTCGACCGCGTGGTCGAGGCGGCGGAAGCTTTAATCAAGAAAACGGCGTGAGGCGTTCCGTGCGAGCAGCGACAGCGCGAGTGAATGACGACGGGGGCAGCGGTCGGTCCGCGGGGCGTTTGCCGTTCGCCATACTGGCGTTGGGGCTGCACGTGGTGTTGCGCAGGCCGCGAGACTCTCTGGCCGCCGGCATGGCCGGCTTTGCGGCAATCGCGATCCTGGTCAATGCGCTGTTCATGCAATCGGGGCCGCATCCCGGCGCCGATCTTTGCCAACAAGCCGGCGCCGATCGCGGCGCCGCCTGCCGGTCCCGTTGCGGCGCTCGGACCGCAGCGCAAGGCCGCAGACGTTAAGGTCGAGGTGGCGCGGCCGCGCTCGGACACAGTCGCCGAGATCCAGCGCGAACTCCTCCGGCGCGGTTTTTACGACGGCGCGGCCGACGGCGTCTATGGCCCGAAGACCGACACCGCGATCCGCGACTTCGAACAGGCGGCGGGTCTTCGCCCCTCGGCCGAGCCGAACGACATGCTGCTCGCATCGATCGCGCGCTCGGCCGTCAAGGCGCAGCCGGTTGCGATCCAGCGCAACGATCCGATCGCGGCGCTGCTGGCGCCCAATGGGCGCATCATCGCGGTGCAGCGCGCGCTCACCGACTTCGGCTACGGCCCGGTCAAGCCCACGGGGCTCTACGACACCGAAACCCGCGCCGCCATCGAACGGTTCGAGAAAGCGCGACGGCGGCCGGTGACCGGCCAGGTTTCCGATCAACTCGTACGCGATCTCGCGGCCCTGACCGGCCGGCCGCTGGAGTAACTCGTCCGTCGTCGTGGTAAGACGTGATTGTCCGGAAGGGCTCGGGCACGACGGGTCATCATGCGTTTGAAATCCGGCATATGGGTTGCGGCTTACATCCGCCGCTGCCAGGTCGAAGGCGCGCAGGCGGTGCTGCGCCGGCGCGGCGCCGAGGAGGCCGGCGCGGTGTTCATCAAGGTGTCGAAGCTCGACGGCACTGCTGAGGTCTACGGTCCCGCGCCGCAGAGCGCGTTCGACGAGGCGCGGCCGGCCGATCGCGCGTTCGTCCGCAGCCTGAAGACGGAAGGAGCGGCCGAGGCCGACGCGGAGGCCTATCTGGCGCGCCAGATTAAATTCGACCCCGACATCTGGATTGTCGAGGTCGAAGATAGGGCCGGTCGCAATTTTCTCGATACGGTCGTAGCTTGATTTTTTCTGGTCGTGGGCTGCGGTCGCATGCCGAAATGACGCTGGAGATCTTTAGGCGTCGCTCTTGTCACGTTTTTGCATGAGCTCGTCCCAGGGGACCTTGGGCCGCGTCACCGGCGCGCTGCGCTCGCTCTTCTCGTCATGCCAGTATTGCGGCTGATGGGCCGTAGCGGTGCGCTGTGCAGAGGACTTCTTGTCCGCGGGATGACTCGCCTGCCAGATCGCGACCAAGCGCAGCGCCGCATCGGATTCGATCTCTTCGTGCAGCAAGGCAAGCTCGTATACCCGCTGCACCGATTGGCTGATCGCTGGATTGAGACACAGAAGGATCCGCTGCAGCATCATCGCGGGCATGCCAAGCGCCACGGCCGCAACCACGATCGGCTCGCCCGACTCGTCTTCGTACAGTCTGCGCGCCTGGGCGCGGGAGATAGCGAGAACGCGCTCAAGCTCGCGGGCGAACAGCTCGTGTTGTGGCCGAGCGCCGCGGCTTCCAGGCGGTCGGCCGACTCGCGCGCGATCGTCGGTGCAATCGGCTCGGCCGGCGACAGCGGTGCATAGGGCAGGTTGAGCAGGATCAGGCGGCGCTCTTCGGAGCTGGAGGCAAAGAATAACTCGCTCAGTTCGTCGGCTGGTGCTGCCCCGCTGCCGGTCAATGGCTCGGGTCCGGCCTCGGCCGGTTCGGGGGGCTTGAGCGAAATAAGCTCCTTCAGCAGACGGCGCCGGACTGCGGCGGGTGCGTTCGGATAGCTCGCGATCTTGTCGGCAACGATGCCGCGGGTCTTGGCATCGACCAGATCGATCAGTCGCAATGCGAGTTCGGTGAAGTGTTGCTCTTCTTGGTCGGTGTGCTTCGGCTTCTGCACATAGAGGTCGATCATCACCCGTAGCAGAGTCGGGCGGATGTCGACGCCATCGCGGTTGGCGAGCTCGACCAGGCCATTCAGATTGGGAAAATTCGGCGTTTCGATCATGATGGCTCGGACGTCACAGCGCACAAAATGCGCATTTGCCGAAGGTTAGCGCCACCTCCGTTAGCGAACCGTTAACCATGTCTCTCGAAACGGTCGTTTTTGCTGGGAATTTTGAGGCTTTCGGTCCCGCGGTCCCGAGGTGGTCCCGCGTGCATTCATCACGCGTTCCGACCGTGTTAGCAGCCTCACAACAGAGGTTGCTACTGTTGCTGGCCTCCCTCGATATCGCCGTTCTTGGAGTGCTGGGCAAAGCGATGAAGCTATCGGTCCAGCTAAAATCGCGCGGGCTACCCGGACAAGGACACGGACGCGAGCGGCGTAGGTACGAGGCTCCCCGAACTCTCGTCCCAGGGCATGTACTCATAAACGCGCGGGTAATGTCCGCTTTCGGGGGTATAGCGAACATCGCAATCCAGGCGCGTCATGTCCGCTAATGACCCAAAACGGACATGGGCCAGCATCTCATGTTGCTAGCGAAGCCGGTTTCAGCCCCTATCAAAGCCCTCGTTTGAGCCGTTACGATGCCTTGTCCTGAGCCTGGGGGGCGGTCATGCGGCGGCGAGAATTTCTCGGCTGGGTAGCGCGGCAGCCGCCTGGCCGCTCGGAGCCAGAGCACACCGGCCCGATCGCATGAAGTTTTCTGCTGCGGGGTCTGCCTGCGGAGTGGCTCATGAACATGCACTCTTGCATAGGTGTGATTCGAGTGCGCTGGTCTGCTACTGATCGTTGGAACATCCGCCACCGCGTCAACGAAATGTGGCCGACCCTGAGCAATTCAACGTCGATCAGCGCCTAAGACCTGGAACGCCGGCGATGTCACTTGAAGATGTCGGGAAGCGCGCTGCCGGGGCTGCCCTGATCGTGTTGGGGATCGTAGCTTTGTCGATGCCCTTCGTCGCGGGTCGATGGTCTCTCACGCTTCTCGGGCTTCCTTTGATTGCGATGGGGCTTGCAGATTCCTATGCCGCATTCATGTCGCCGCGCGGCAACGAGGCGAGCGCATATTGGCCCGGCCTCCTCGCGTTCCTCGCCGGAAACCTTTTCTTGCTCAGCTCCGCCTTCGTACTCAGCGGACTGCTGATTCTGCTGATGGCAATTCTGACCATCGACGGATTGAGAAAATTCATCGACGCATGGCGAAGCTCACCTCCGGATCGGCTCCCATTGGTGATCAACGGGGTCGTGGATTTCGCATGTGCGGCACTGATTTGGAAGTTGAGCCATTTCATCGGCATCGTTCAAGCCATTGGCATTGTCGTGGGCATTTATATCGCCGCGACGGGCTGGCGATTGCTGATGGCATCAACCGATACAACAACACCCAGTGCGGCTGCGGTGGCGCTCAACGTTCACCCGGACCCTGGGCTCCGCATCCCGGGGAACGAAACCTTCTCGCGCCTGCAAGCCGAAGCCGACGGAGGCGCGCAGTTTGTGCGCGCTGCTGACCTCTTCTGGATGTCGACGCTCGGGATTGTGTTTTTGGCAATTCATGCTGGACGGATGCCGTTGTCCGACGATCTGCTCGGCCGCATTTCCCCGATTGTCGCCACTGCCGGCGATATCTTGATGACGTTCATTTTTGCCATGGTACTTATGCTTCCGGCGCGGCTGGCTTGGCGCCGCGCTACCAGAACCATCGAACGTCTGACATGGACCATTCGCCTCGGCGCGAAAGACGGCGCGCCGCAGATGAATCCGGCGGCTGACTGGCTGATCGGCCAATGGTTAAAGAGCCGCTTCAGTTTCAGCTTTCGCTTGCGCGAAAGTCGTGCCTCTTTACCTATTGCGATAATTTTGATCTTGCGGCTTGGTTTGCCGGTTACCGCCTTCTTCGTCGCCTTTAACCCGGTCTGGGGTTTCAGTTGGTATTTCAATACTGAGAGCTGGGCGACCGCTATCTACCAGAAACTCACGGAACTGCGGGTCGATCTATGGCGTGTCAGCATGGTCGATGCCGTGACGCGGGCCTACGGCGGCGGAGATGAGCTCTTTAGAATTGATCCCAAGGGCGTTGCCGGATCAGACGACTTCAGCTTCCTCGTAATAGGTGACCCGGGTGAGGGCGATGCCTCACAATTCTCGCTAACCTCACGGTATCTAAAGCTGGGACAGAGCAATAGCGTCAAATTTCTGGTGGTCTCGTCGGACGTGATTTATCCGGCCGGATCAATCGACGACTACGAGGCTAAGTTTTACCTGCCGTTCCAAGGATTCGCGAAGCCTATTTATGCAATCCCAGGCAATCACGATTGGTTCGATGCGCTGGAAGGGTTTAATGCGAATTTTCTTGAACCCAAGGCCGCACGCGCAGCAATCGATGCACGCGCCGATGCTGATCTCGGATTGACTAGCACCAACGCGCGCCGCATCGACGCGCTCATGAAGACAGCAGCACGCCTGCGATCCGCATACGGCGTCGATACTGGAACACAGCGCGCCCCCTTTTTCGAGCTTCAGACGGATGATTTCGCGCTGCTTGCCATCGATACCGGGATTCAACGCTCCGTGGACTATCGACAAAAGGCATGGATCGAACGCGCACTCGAACGTAGCCGCGGCAAGTTCACAATGGCCATTGTCGGCCATCCTCGCTTTGCGGGCGGCCATGACACCACAGGAGACGAAGACGAATTGTCCAATATCTATCAGCTTCTGGCGAAGCACGGCGTTCAGGTTGTCATGGCCGGTGATACGCACGATTTTGAGTATTACCGGGAAAGAATGACCGGTGACGGTCCGGGGCGCACGATGCATCATTTTGTTAACGGCGGCGGAGGAGCCTACCTGAGCATCGGCACGGCTCTCGGCTTTCCCAAGCAACCTGCCGTCAACGACTGGGCGTTCTATCCGAGAACGGATAGCCTTCGCAGCAAAATGGCTCTTGAGACGCCGTTATGGAAGCGGCCGTTTTGGTATTGGACTACGTGGTTTAACGCTTGGCCGTTCAGCGTCGAGGCATTTTCCGGCATTTTCGACTTCAACCGCGCGCCGTTCTTCCAGAGCTTCATGGAAGTGCGTGTCGAGCGGTCGAGGAAGCGTGTGGTTTTCATCCTCAACGGTGCCCAAGGTCCCGTGCAATGGCGTGACCTGCAAATCGGGGGTGAAATCGTCCCGCCCGGTGCGGCGCAAGACGACCTCGTCGAATTCATTGTCCCGATGGGCCTTCATTGATCCGGGGTGTCACATGACCTAACTGGCACAAAGCGGACATAGAGCGCAGGAGCCGTCATAGTGCCCGTCTCGTCGTGCGAAAAGTAGCTTGAGTTCCTTCTTGGTTCGGGAGTGGGTCGATGCGCCCGGGCTTTGCTCTCGAAATATTTCATGGCGGTGCCGCGTTGCCCGTGATGGATGCTACTGTGGCCAATTCCTAGGGACCAAGTTTCAACGATATCAAGGGGCCCCGGGTAACGAACCGTTAACCATGCAGGTTCTTAATTGTGGCACGGACCGATCGGTGGCTGGGCAGAAGGCCCGCGCCGGTGTCCGGGGAGAGGGGCATGGGAATCATCGTGCAGTTTCCAGAAGGGCATCGCCCGGTGAGCGGCGGCCGCTATGTCGACGCCAATTCCGAGCCGGCCAGCGTGATCATCCTTCCGGTGGTGCGGATCGAGCGCAATCCCGATCAGCCGTCGGACGGATTGGACGGCGGCAGCAACGCCGCGCCGGGCGCGGCGCCGACGGCGCTCGTCGCGTTCGTGAGCGGCACATTCCGATCAATCCGCAATGACGTGCCGGTTGCGATGGCTCGCGGTCGCGGCGGCCTTGCGCTGCTGACGGGCTGCGGCACCTACGGCGATTTCGGACGGGTGCGACCATCGCTGGTCAACGACGACACCCACGCCTGGATGGGGCCCGCAGCGGCGCGCGGGCCGCGACCGATCCGCCGTGGAGGCATCAGCTCACCGACGAGGAGCGCACGCTGCGCGACCTCGCCTATCCGCTGATCGAGCCGCCGTACGATCGCAACAAATGGTACAGCGTGCTCGGCGAGATGGGCGCCGGCAGCCGGCCCTGGCCCTATCCTGATCGCTCGGCCTATGCCTCGCGGCTGTTCACGACGGCCTACCGGTCGCAGACCGCGCGCTACAACCGGCTGATCGAGGACATCCGCAACGATGTGCTGCGGATCGATCCGTTCTTCGTCACGGCGCGCTATGTCCTCGACATGGATCGCAAGCGCGAGAAGGCGCTGGACCTATGTCACCCAACCTTACGGTGGAGGAGCGCGACAACACGCTCCAGCGCATCGCGGAGAACCGCAACATCGTGCGTGTGGGTGCAGGGCTCGCTGCAGGAGCGCGTTGCGTCCTACCAGGTCGCGCTCGAGCGGATGGTGATCGCGGCGCCGTCGCCGGTGGCGGTCGAGGCCGAGCGCTCGCTGACGCTGCTGCAGCAGCGCATCTCCGGCTACGGCGCTCTAAATCACCGTTCCGCGCCAGCGGATCCGGCTTGCAGGTCGCGTTGCCAAGGACGCCTCGGGCGACCGGCATCAGCCCGGGCTCTGGCGCCAGCGCCCGCAACAGAATGAGGCCGGTGTCGCTCGGCGATTCAACGATCAGCCGGTCGGCCGCGGTGACGTCTTCATCCTCCGGCAGCTCGGCGCGCTGCGCGGCCGTCATCAAGTTGCAGCTCGATCTGTCGGCGGCCCGCGGAACGGTCGTTGATCGCGTAATAGGCAACGCCGCGCCGCGTGTAGAATGACACCGACGTATAGGCGGCGCTGATCGGCACGGTGAGCTTGATCGGACCAGTCGATAGGTCGTAGCGGCAGACCGCCGACGGCAAAGGCCGGATCCATGAACGGCATCAGTTCGTTCTGCGGCGTCGGCTGCGGTACCGCGGCGACCGCATTGACCGGCGCGATCGGAGTCAAGCCGCGAATAGGCGTCCTGCGTCGCGGTGCGCGGCAGGATCAGCACCGCCACGAGATGCACGATGCCGCCCAGCAGCGCGCCAGCGAGCAGCCACAGCAGACCAGCGGATCATTGTCGGTTTTTCATTCGACGGGCTCTCATGAGCATGACTGTGCAAGCGCGGGCATCGGCGCCTCGCGCGCCGCGCGCGTGGCGACGCCGACCGGGTGAATCGTAAAGTCGCAGCACCAGCATGTAGCTGTCCACGCCGTTGGTGGGCAGCCAGTTGCCCGCCCGCGCGCGCGGCGCCACGACGATGTCGAAGCTGCCGTCGGCGTTGCGCACGATCTCCTGGCTGGTGAAGCCCTGGCGGTCGATCGCGTTGCCGATCAGGCGACCCTGCGGATCGTACAGGGTCAGCGTCCAGAACCGCGCCTGCGGTGTGGTGCCGCTGATCCGCACGTCGCAGCGGCCGTCGAGTGGCCGTCCGTCGTCGTCGGTGCGGGCGAAGAAGGCGACGCCGTCGCCCGAGCCGACGGGGAGTTCGCCGCTGCGGGCGATCGCCGCCCGCGCATAGGGATCGACGTCACGGGTGCCGGTTCTCGGCCAGGCGGTCCATGCGCCGATTGCAACCGGCGCCGAACGCCGTTCCGCGGGTCAGCGCCAACCAAGTCGTGCCGAGGCCGACGAGGGCCGCAACGGCCAGAGCAAACAATGATCCAAGAAGCAGGCGCACGATCGATCCGGTCGATGAAAGACGATGATCAGGAGCAAAAACCGCGGGCTAGTTTATGAGTTGGGCACGATCTTGTCCGAAAAGCGGTTCCCACGTTTCGGGATCTTGCTCTAGTTACCACGCACCGTGCCGGGAGCTGAACTGCCGCTGGCCGCGGCGAAAGCTTCGGCCCGCGATGCGGCGTCACCCGATCCGGCCGGCAAGCTCGGACACTTCGCCGCTCGGCGCAGGTAGCGCACGACTGGCGTCTTCCATCAGGCGTTCGATCCGCACGAGCACGTCGGTGCCGCGGCGCGTCAGCACGGTCGGCCGCACTGGCGGGGGAGGGGCGCCCTTCTCGGTCGAAGCAACCGGCGTGCGCGCCGCAGGTGCTCCGGCTGGGCCAATGCCCGGGAGCGCTTTGAGTTCGATGCCCTGGTGGGCGTAGGCCATGGAGGCGCGCCAGATCATCGCCGGCAATGAGCCGCCGGTCATGCGATTGCTCGAGCTATAGTCGTCATTGCCAACCCAGACGCCGCCGACCAGGTTGCCGGTGTAGCCGACGAACCATGCGTCGCGATAATTGTTCGTCGTGCCGGTCTTGCCGGCGATCCGCACGCCTTCGAACATGGCGCGCCGGCCGGTGCCTTCCTCCGCGGCCTTGTTCATCATGAAGACCATGTCCAGGCTGACCTTTTCTGGCAGCACTTGGCGCGGCTTCGGTCCGTCACGGTCGAAGCGCCAGACCACATCGCCGGTCCCGGTCCGCACCTCCAGAATGGCATGCGACGCGACTGCTTTGCCGAGGTTGGGGAAAGTGGCGAAGGCGACCGTATGATCGAGCACGGTCACCTCGTCGGCGCCGATCGGCAGGGACGGTGTGTCCGGCAGCGGCGTGCGAAGACCCATCGCCTTGGCATTCTTTACGATCAAGGCGCGGCCGACCTTGGCGTTGCCCTTGCCGATGGTGATCGAGAGCTTCACCGCGACGGTATTGATCGAGCGCTTCAGCGCATCGGTAAGGCGTCATCGAGCCGCCGTAGCCGCCGGAATAGTTGTGCGGGCACCAGTTGCCGATGCAGACCGGCCCATCGACCACGATCGAGGTCGGCTTCATGCCGTGCTCGAGGGCAGTGGCATAGACATAAGGCTTGAACGAGGAACCAGGCTGGCGAAGCGCGTCGGTGGCACGGTTGAATTGGCTCGAAGTGTAGTCGCGGCCGCCGACCATGGCGCGCACCGAGCCTTCGAGATCGGCGATCACCATGGCGGACTGGCTCGCGTGATAATCGCGACCGTACTGTTTCAGCAAACTCTCCACCGAGTCATCGGCGACACGCTGCAACCCGGAATCGAGCGAGGTGCGGACCAGAAAAACGCGCTCGTTTATTGCCTTCGGGAAGGTGTTGACGAGCTTCTTCATCTCGTCAAACGCATAATCAAGGAAGTAGTTCGGCGCGCGATCATCGCGGCGGTCGAGGGCCATGGCGGGGTTGCGGCGGGCGCCGAATACCTGACCTTCGGTCATCATACCGGCTTCGACGAGGTTATCGAGCACGACGTTGGCGCGGGCGCGCGCGGCGGGCAGATTAATATGAGGAGCAAATCTTGTAGGCGCCTTGAACATGCCGGCGAGCATCGCCGATTCCGACAGGTTCACGTCGCGCGCCGACTTGTTGAAATAGAACTGCGCCGCCGCGTCCACGCCGAACGCGCCGCCGCCGAGATAGGCGCGGTCGAGATACAGCTTGAGGATCTCGTTCTTGGTCAGCCGCGATTCGAGCCACATCGCCAGGTACGCTTCCTTGATCTTGCGTTCGAGGGTGCGCTCGTTGGTCAGGAACAGGTTCTTCGCAAGCTGCTGGGTGATCGAGGAGCCGCCCTGGCGCACGCCGCCGGCCTGGGTGTTGGTCACCAAGGCGCGCATCGTGCCGGGGATGTCGATGCCGAAATGCTCGTAGAAGCGCCGGTCCTCGGTCGCGAGCGTCGCCTTGATCAGCACGTCGGGAAACTCCGACAGCGGGATCGAATCGTTGTGCTTGATGCCGCGGCTGCCGATCTCGTTGCCGTAGCGGTCGAGGAAGGTGACCGCGAGCTCGGACTTCTTCAGCCAGTCGTCGTCGGCGGTCTCGCGGAACGCCGACAGGGCGAGCATCAGCATCACGATCATGCCGCCGGCGCCCATCGTGGCGCCCTCCGACAGGGGCTCGATGAACACCCAGCGCCGCCAGCCGCCAACGTGGAAGCGGTCCATGAACATGGAGAACCGCTCCCAGATCTCGCGCGACCAGCGCCCGGCCTGGAACAGGGTGCTGTCCAGGCGCGCGTCGAAATCCAGTAGGAACCGCCGGAATTTCGGCTTCCACTTGCGTTCCGGATCGGGAAAGAGCTCGCGCACCCAAACCTCGTGACAACAAGCCTCGCGAAATGCCAAGCGCCCCCGGCCCCGGGGGTGCCTCGCTTCACCTTATGGGTAACTTTTAGACCATCGTGGGGCGGCGTTCCATGGCCGGGCTGGCCCAAGGTGAACGGATTTAAGGGGAAAACGGCGGGGTGTGGCTTATTTGCGAGGGGCGCGGGCTCACTTCCCTCCCTTGCCTCTTCTCTCCCGTCGCCCTTCTTCCTTCCTCCTTCTCCGCTTCTGGGTATTGGGAAAGCGGCGGTGCGCGTGTTAGCCCCTCCCTAACGCCGCTGTGGCGCCCACCCGCGGAATCAGGAACGCTGTGGAATGTCTCTGCCGGCCAAACATCCCACCCCGGACCCCGCCGATGAGCTGCCGTTTTGGCGGCGCAAGGCCATGAAGGACATGACGCCTACGGAGTGGGAGAGCCTGTGCGACGGCTGCGGTCGCTGCTGCCTGAACAAGCTGCAGGAGGAGGGCTCCGACCGCACCTATTACACCGACGTCGGCTGCAAGCTGCTCGACGGGCAGACCTGCCGCTGCACCGATTACAAGAACCGTTCCGCCAAGGTGAAGGACTGCGTCACGCTCACCTCGCGCAACATCAGCCGCATCTCATGGCTGCCGCCGACCTGCGGCTACAAGCTCGTGGCGGCGGGCAAGGATTTGTACTGGTGGCATCCGCTCGTGTCGGGCGACCCGGGGAGTGTGCATGCGGCGGGCGTGTCGGTGCGGGGCAAGGTCGGCGCGAACGAGGTCGATGTGAAGGATAAGGATCTGGAGGATCACATCGTGAGCTGGCCGCTGAAGTGGCCGAAGGGCGCGAAGGGGAGGTAGCGAAAAAGACTTCATGTGGTGGGGCATCAAGATGGAACCCAGGACGTCGCAACATCCACCTAGGATGTAGAATCGCCGGCTCTGCGTTGAGCCTGCGGGCCTCGACGAGGTCGAGCTTGTAGGCGCGACCATGCCGCTGGAGCATTGAAATCAGATTGGGACCATCGACGAGCGAAATGGGCTTGTCCTTGGCAAACTCATAAGAGTCAGAGCCAGTGGTTGAATTTCCCCCCGCGTTGGTCATGGTGCGGGCGCCGATGAACGACGCCGCAAAAATCGAGGAAACGCGCAAGGAAACGCCCGAGGAATTGGGAGGGACCAGCGCGTCGCCCGCGCCGGTCGACCGCGCGACGATCCACGCCATCATGATGGGCATCATGCTGGCGATGTTCCTCTCGGCGCTGGAGCAGACCATCGTCGCGCCCGCGCTGCCGACCATGGGCCGCGTGCTGGGCGACGTCGAGAACCTGAGCTGGGTCGTGACGGCGTATCTGCTGGCCAACACCGTGGCGACGCCCTTATTCGGCAAGCTCTCCGACATCAACGGCCGGCGGCGGATGATGCTGATTGCGATCGTCATCTTCATTGTCGGGTCGGTCGCCTGCGCGGTTGCGCCGAACATGCCGACCTTGATCGTGGCGCGCGCTTTGCAGGGCATCGGCGGCGGCGGCATATTGCCGATCGCGCACACCATCATCGGCGACATGGTGACGCCGCGCGAGCGGGCGCGCTACCAGAGCTACACCTCGATCATGTTCATGATAGCGAGCGTCGCCGGCCCGGTGATCGGCGGCGTGCTCACCGACTACGTGCACTGGACCATGATCTTCTGGATCAACCTGCCGATGGGATTGGCGGCGCTGTGGATGACCGACCGCGCGCTGAAGAAATTGCCGCGGCACGACCGGCCGCACAAGCTCGATATGCTGGGCGCCATGCTGATGGTCTGCGCGGCGCTGTCGCTGATGCTGGCGATGACGTGGGGAGGCACGCGCTACGCCTGGGGCTCGGCGCAGATCTTAGGTTTGCTTGCGGGCGCGGTCGCACTGTGGATCCTGTTTGTGTGGCGGGTGGCGCGCGCGCCGGAACCGTTCATCCCGCTGTCGATCCTGCGCGCGCCGATCGTAGGCGCAACGGCGGCCGCGGGCTTCTTCAGCGTTGGCGTGATCATCGGGCTGTCGATCTTTCTGCCGCTTTATTTCGAGCTGGTGCTGGGATTTTCGCCCAGCGGCTCGGGGACGGCCCTGATCGTGTTCCTGGCAGCGCTGACGGCCGGCTCGTTCGTCGCCGGCCGGCTGATGGTGAGGCTCACACACTACAAGCTCGTGCCGATCGTCGGCATGCTGGTTGGCATCGCCATGCTAGTGACGTTCGCCTGGAAGCCCGGCGGGCTGTCGCTCCTGGAGGTTTGCGTGCTGCTGACGGTCGGCGGCGCTGGCATCGGCGTGATGTATCCGGTCACCACCACCATCGTGCAGAACTCGGTCGCGCCGCATCAGCTCGGCACCGCGACCGGCGCGCTCAACTTCGCCCGCCAGCTCGGCGGCGCCATCATCGTCGCGGCGTTCGGCACGATCGTGCTGGGTGGCCTCGACACCGGCGGGCATGGCTTGACCCTGGAGACGCTGCGCGGCGGGGCGCAAGTCGCAAGCGCCGATTTCGCGTTGTTGTTCCGCTGGCTGTTCGCGGCGGGCGCGGCGTTCTGCGTGGCGGGTCTCGTCGCCGTGCTGGCGATCGAGGAGCAGCCATTGCGCGGACCCGCCGCCGATCTTGCGTCCAGATCCGCTCATAGCTGATGCGCATGGAAAGGCGTTGAAATCAGGCCTCCGGAGCGCGATGTTGCTTTGCCGCATCAACTTCGAATTGCGGGCGGAATTCTCCGGGATTTTTCGGCGTCAGGATCGTTTCAAGGCATGAACTTTTCACGAGTGGCGGCGCGCGCGCGTGCCCGGGTGCGACTGAGCGTCCGCGGCCGGCGCGGACTTGGTGCCCGGATCGCGGTCAAACCTGCGGCGACGACACAAGTCTCGCGCACGCCGATGAGCCACGCCGAGGTCAGGAAGATCTTCTTCGGCCTGATGCTGGCGGCATTTCTGGCGGCGCTGAACCAGACCATCATCGCGACCGCTTTGCCGACCATCGGGCGATATTTCGGCGATTTCGAAAACCTGAGCTGGATCGTCACCGCCTATCTGCTCACCTCGACGGCGGTCGCGCCGCTCTACGGCAAGCTCTCCGACATCTGGGGCCGCCGCGCGATGATCCTCGCCGCCATCGGTCTGTTCGTCGCGGGCTCGGCGGTTGCGGCGGCCGCGCCCGACATGACCTGGCTCGTCCTCGGCCGCGGATTGCAGGGCATTGGCGGCGGCGGCATCCTGCCGCTCTGCCAGTCGGTGATCGCCGACGTGGTCGCGCCGCGCGAGCGCGGCCGCTATCAGGCCTATATGGGCGTCGTCTGGGTGACCTCCGGCGTGTTCGGCCCGGTGGTCGGCGGCATGATGGCCGAGCACCTGCACTGGTCGTTGATCTTCTGGGTCAATGTGCCGCTCGGCCTTGGCGCTGCGCTGCTCACTCACATCTATCTTAAGCGTATCCCGCGCCACGACCGGCGCCACAAGCTCGACGTGCTGGGCGCAGCCCTGATGATGGGCTCATGCATTCCGCTCTTGCTCGCGCTGACCTGGGGCGGCACGCGGCTGCCGTGGCTGTCGTCGCCGATACTGATGTTGATCGCCGCCTCGTTCGTGCTGTCGCTGTTGTTCGGCTGGCGGCTGACGCGCGCCGCCGAGCCGTTCCTGCCGCTCACCGTGCTGAACAATCCAGTGATGCGCTGGGGCAGCGCGTCGGCGTCGCTGTCGATGGGCGTGCAGATCGGGCTGACCATCGTCGCGCCCCTGTATTTCGAGGTCGCGTTCCACCTGACCGCGACCGAATCCGGCATAGCGCTGATTCCGATCGCACTCACCACGCCGGGCTCGCTCTTGTCCGGCCAGGCCATGATGTACTGGAAGCACTACAAGCGCGCGCCGGTCGTGGGGCTGGTTTGTGCGCTCGTCGCGCTGGCCGTGCTGGTCTGGCGGCCCGATCTGCCGCTCGCCTATGTCATCCTGCTCCTGGCGGTGGTCGGCACCGCGGTCGGCCTCGTCTATCCGGTCACCACCGTGTCGATCCAGAACGCCGTGCCGCACCACCAGGTCGGCATCGCCATGGGCGCGCTGAATTTCTTTCGCTCGCTGGCGTCGGCCTTCATCGTCGCGGTGCTGGGCGCCATCCTGCTCGCCGGCCTCGGCGTCGCGCCGGAGCGGGGCGGGCGCGCCATCTCGGTGATCGAGACGGTGGGCGCGGCCGGAATCAACGTCGCCTTCGTGTTCCGCTGGGTGTTCCTGGCGGCTTTCGCGTTCCTGGCGCTGAGCTTGCTGTTCCTCATCCTGATGGAGGAACGGCCGCTGCGCGGCAGCGTGCTGCCGGCCGATCCCCCCGCCACGCCGACACCGGCGGGATAAGGCTAAGCTGCATCTTGCCGCGGGGTCGATTATTCCGCAGCAACGGCGAACGAGGGGTTTTCGGAGCGAGCCGCGGTAATCCAGCAGCGCACGCCATCGGGCGCGAATTCCAGCCTGCATTGCCCGTCCAAGTCTCTTGATAATTCTTCCTCCAGCAGGCGGCTGCCGAAACCTCGACGAGATGGAGCGACCACTTGCGGTCCGCCGGTTTCGCGCCAAGTCAGATGTAGCTGTTCGTTCTGTACTTCCCAGCGAAGCTCCACGCGGCCCCCGGGTCGCGGCGAAAAGTTCCGTCTGGGAGATCGTGTTTTATGCGTTTGCGCCTAGGGTACCATGCCGCGCACGGCCCATGCGCGCGCAATGAGATGAATGCTGCCGTCATCGCGGACCGGCAGGCTTGCGCGAATATGCTCGCGTAACGCGGCGCGGCGGTCTTCTGAAAGCGACATGCAGTAGCCCGGCGCCGGCGCCTGACCGCCCAGGAACGGCGTCCAATAGTCGGCGAAGTCCTTGAATACCGTTGGGACATCGATCGATCGCGCCGCCACGGCCGCAAGCCCGGCATCCTCGAACAGGCGTGCCAGGGGGTCCGGATGGCACACGGGAAAGCGCCGGCCTTCATCGAGCGGGATGGCGTTCGAATCCAGCGCGACGGCGGCATCCCAGAAGCGGCGCATCATTTGCATTTCGCCGGCATAGTCCCAGACGTAGGCCGCCACGACACCGCCGGCGCGCGTCGCCCGCTTCATCTCGCGCACGGCCTTGGCTTGATCGGGCACGAAATTGAGCACGAGCCCCGCCACTGTGGCGTCGAACACGCCGTCCGCGACCGGGATCGCCTGGGCGTTGCCAACCTGAAAGGCCGCGCGCGGATCGGTTACCTTGTAGCGTGCAAACGAGACGAAGCCTTCCGAAGGATCGACGCCGGTTACCTTGCGCGGCGACGCGCCGTCAAGGATCACCTCGCATAGGGCGCCTGTGCCGCAGCCGATATCGAGCCAGTCTTTTTTCTGCGGGCAATTCAGCCACGCCACGAACTGCCGGGCGACCGGCCGGCTCCATCGTCCGACATAGGGCTCATAGGCCTGACCGCTTGCCCAAACGTCCTTGCGTTCCTCAGCCATGGCATGGCCTCCAACTGCCTTGCACGCAGATTACACCGCACGCTGCGGGCGTGCGAGAGCACGTCTCGCAACCGCGGCAGCGAGCGCGACGACGCGCGCTGGCCCTGGCTCGAACGTCCGATCTGATCGCCAGTGTTCCCGAACGACACACCGGAAACCTGCGCGAAGTGATGCACAGCTTTGTCCTTCCGGTCCACACGTCGGAGGTTACGGTTTGGTTGCTCTGGCACCCGCGGTTGGATGCCGATCCGGCCCATCGCTGGCTGCGCGGCCTGATTCGCGACGGTTGCGCGAGGTAAAACGCATAACTGCGCAGGGCCTGGGTTTTCGACAATCTCTGGACAAAATGGCTGGCCGATTGTCGCCGCTGCGACCAAGTCACTCTCCTCCGCATCAAATGACATGACGAAGCGTGCTCGCTATTGGGGTGGCAAAGGCCTATATCAATCCCATCATCGGCAACGGACCTGTGGCTCCAGGCGCCGGTGGCTGAGAGCGGTCGAGCTCCCGCCTGTACGCGGAGAGCACGATGGGTTTGCAGCACCCCAATCTCGTCTTAGATGCGTTGCCGGCAGGCGACTTCGAGTTGCTGCGGCCGCATCTCAAGGCGTTCGATCTGGTGCAGGGCGACCTGTTGTTCGATGCCGGCGAGAGCGTCAACTGGGTCTATCTTCCTCACAGCGGCGTCGTGTCGCTGGTCGTCGGCCTGGCCGACGGGCAGTTGATCGAGACCGCGATGGTCGGCCGCGACAGCATTGTCGGCGCTTCGTCGGCGCTCGACGGCAGGGTGTGGCTGAACCGGGGCCTGGTCCAGGTCGCGGGCGATGCGACGATCCTCGACGTCGAAACGCTATGCCGGCTCGCCGAGCGCAGCATCGGGTTTCGCACCACGCTGATCCGGCACGAGCAGATCCTCATGGCGCAGGCCCAGCAGTCGGCCGCCTGCAACGCGTCGCACGGCGTCGAGGCGCGGCTGGCTCGCTGGCTGTTGCGGACGCGCGACCTGACCGGCGGTGAAATTTTGGAGCTGACGCAGGAATTCCTGGCGCAGATGCTGGGCGTGCGGCGGACCAGCGTTTCGCTCGTCGCCAACACGCTGCAGAACGCCGGCTTCATCCGCTACCGGCGCGGGCATGTCGAGATCACCAATCTGGAAGGGCTCCAGGAGGTTGCCTGCGAATGCTATGCGACGGTCAAGGCGCATAGCGACCGGCTGCTGGGCAACGGAGCGAAGTAGCTCGACCGCCGCCCGCGCGCGGCATGGTCCCCGCCGAAGCCTTCACTGATCGGACTGAAGCCCGAGATCCGTCAGCACGCGCTGGCAGGATACGCTCCGGGACGCTCCCCCGTTCTCACGATTGCCACGATACGGCGCGCGATCACCTCCTGCACGACCGCGGGCTGGCCCTTGTCGTGCAGCATCCGGTAGGCGTGACCGTAGGCCTTGGTCATGATGTCGATCGTCCCCGGGTCGAACGACGTTTCCGCAAAGATCGGAACGCTCGCTACAGACACCTAAGTCCCCCCTCACGCCGGCACCGAAACTCTCTTGATGCCGGCACCATGGTCCCCTGAAAAATCGATTCGATTTTCGCAGTGCTGTCGGTTCGGTAGCGAACACATCCGAATTTTTTTTTGGAATGCACGCAAGGCTCAGCATCAAACGACACTCGTTCTGCCAACCGCGAATCCGTATAAAGCGCGATCACCGGCCGCAGCCTGCAGGCTTCGAAGCGTCGGGGGCGGCGCGCCGATGGCGCTCCTGCCTTGTGCAGAAAAGGGGAGAGCGTGATGGCTGCGGTGCCGCATCCCAATCGTTTGCTGGCGTCGCTACGGCCGGCGGATTTCGAATTGCTCCGGCCCCAATTGAAGCCGTTTCAATTGGTGCATGAGGACCTGCTGTTCGACGCCGGCGATCCCGTCGACTGGGTCTATTTTCCCCATAGCGGCGTCATCTCGCTGGTGGTCGGACTGGCCGATGGTCAGCGGATCGAAACCGCGATGATCGGCCGCGACGGTGTGGTCGGCGCCTCGACCGCGCTGGATGGCCGGGTGGCGCTCAATACCGGGATCGTCCAGGTAGCGGGCGAAGGATCGATCCTCGACGTCGAGACGTTGCGCAGTCTCGCTGAACGGAGCGCGGAGTTCCGCACCGCTTTGATGCGGCATGAGCAGACCCTGCTGGCGCAGGCCCAGCAGTCCGCCGCCTGCAACGCGTCGCACACTATCGAGGCGCGGCTGTCGCGCTGGCTGTTGTGGACTCGCGACCTGTCCGGCAGCGACGCACTGGGGCTGACCCAGGAGTTCCTGGCGCAGATGCTGGGCGTGCGCCGAACGAGCGTTTCGCTGGTGGCCAACACGCTGCAGAATGCCGGGCTGATCCGCTACCGGCGCGGCCGCATCGAAATCACCGATCTGGACGGCCTACGGGCCGCGTCCTGCGAATGCTACGGCCGGGTCAAGCTGCACTACGACCGTCTGCTAGGGCCGGGGCCCGCTCCATAATTTCCTTTGCCCGCAACCGGGCATAACTATTTCCTTTTGTTGGGAACCGGACATAGGATGGGCCGTTTCTCCTTTAGAGAAATCAGCCTAAGGAGCCGGGCCGTACGTAACCGCACCAAACCTCCAAGCGTTGACCCGCACGCGTTCATACAGGGTCCGAGGGGCAGTTGAGCAAAGGCTTGCTCACCAAGGTCTGACCAGGATCCCAAGTCGGAGGTATGCCCGATGGCATACGACGCCCGCTATTGGCGTGAGCAGGCCGCTTTGTGCCTGGAAATCGCACGGCAGATCAGCGACCGGTGCGCCGCCGACCAGATGCTCTCGACCGCCGCTGAGTATTTCGCGCGGGCTCAGGAGCTGGAACGGAGGCGAGCGGAGGCTTACGAGCCAAAATCGGCCAGCCCCCCGGCCGCCTAGCCATGCCGGCGCCGGCGCTCAATTGTTTTTTCTTTCACGTCGTCTGCAAGGACCAGGTTCATCGCGACGACCCGGGAGAGGTTTTTTCCTCCGCCCAGGCCGCGCATAACCACGCCACCCGGATTGCGTACGAGCTTCGGCACGACGCCTATCAAGGTTCATCGGTCTGCGTCACCGATGCGTCCGGAACTGAACTGGCGCGCGTGCTGATCGGCGGACCGAAGCTCTGACGCTCATGCTCTGACGGTCATGGCGCGAGCTTGATGTCTTTTTCCCTGACGAGCTTGGCCCATTTGGCGACGTCGACGTCAAGCACCTGCGGCATCTCTTCGGCGCTGCCGGAGCGTACCACTGCGCCGGTGGTCTCAAAGCGGGCGCGGACCTCGGGCTGCGCGACCGCCTCCTTGATCGCCGCCTCGATCGCCGCGGCCGCCTCCTTCGGCGTGCCGATGGGCGCGAAGAATCCGATCCAGGTGTTGACCTCGTAGCCCTTGACGCGGGCCTCGTCGAGCGTCGGCACGTCCGGGTATTTCTTCGAGCGCGTCATGCTGGTGACGGCAAGCGTATTGATGCGGTCGGACTGCAGCGCGGCGTTGCCGGTGGTGAGGTCGGCGATGATAATGCTGGTCTCGCCGGAGATCGTCGCGATGACCGCCGGCGCGCCGCCGCCCGTGAGTGGTCTGGAATTGGTGCAAGGAGTTCAGGCGTTCAAACCAGTCCGTCTTGCCCCTTCATATCCTCGAACTTCAATCCGCCCACGCGCGCGCCGATCCTGCCGCGATTGGCGACGCAGAAGATGACGGCGATCTCGTCGGGCAGAGGCGCGTCCGGCAGTTGCACCGTCATGCCGTCGTAGTGCGAGCGAACGTAGAGCGCGTCCTTGGATGCGAGCGGAATGTCGATGGGCGTGCCAGGCTGCGCGCGCTTGGTGAAAGAGGAAATCCAGGCCTTGCCGCCGCCGACGGCGTCGCGCAGCGGATTGGCGAAGGTCGTCGTCAGGAGCGCATTGGCATGCTCCTGCTCGCCCGCGAGTTCCCGCGATTCCGGCCTTACCGTAGCTCTGAACTTCGTACTGGCCAAACGTTTCCATGAGCACCTTGCCCATGTCGCGGCCGAGCTGCTCGCTGGCCGCGATCATCGGCCGCAAGTCTTCGACTTGGCGGTCGGCGTATGGGTTCTCAACGACGGCGGCGACCGCCACCTTGCGCAGCGGAGCCGCCTCCGCATCGGTGTGGTCCACGTGGTGCTCGACGAAATTGAACCATTTGCGGACGAGGAGTCTCATTGCGGCCCCCTTGCCACGAGGGATGATTGACATCGCATAGTACACATGAAAATCGTTTGAAACGGAAGACAGTGTACCGGCGGCGGCATCGTGAGTGACATTCGGCGTGTTCTGGTGGTCGGAGGCGGCGTCGGCGGGCTGACGGCTGCCGCAACCTTCGCGCGCCGCGGCGTGGAGGTCGTGCTGATTGAGCGCCGGCCTGCCTTTGACATTCCCGGCGTGGGATTGGGCCAGCCGGCGAACGCGCTGCGGGTTTACGGTTCGCTCGGCGTGCTCGAAGAGATTCTGGATACGGGGTTCATCTATGACCGCATGTATCTGTTCGATCCGAGCCGCAAGCTGATCGTCGAGCACAAATTCCTGCTGGGCGATGAGGTGGTGCCGGCGTTCTGCGCCTTGTCGCGATTGCAGTTGCATCAGATTTTATTGGCCGCGGCCGAAAGGGCCGGCGTGCAGGTGCGTCTCGGAACGACCGTCAGCGAGATCATCGAAGACAGGGATCGTGTGTCGGTGCGCTTTTCGACCGGGGAGAGCAGCGAGACGTTCGATCTGCTGGCCGGGTTCGACGGCATCCGCTCCACCACGCGGCTGCATGTCGCCGGGACGGCCTTCGTGCCGCGTCCATCCGGCTACGGCGCATGGCGGGTGCAGGTGCCGCGGCCCGATTACGTGCGGGGAATGGAATTCCTGCAGGGCGTCGGCAGCAAGACCGGCGCGATGCCGCTGAACGATCACCTGATGTATCTCTTCCACATCCGTCCCGAAGCACCCAACGCCAGTTTCGCGGAGCAGGATTATGCGGAGTTGTTCAAGGAGCGCTTGGCGCAGTACGGCAGCTACGTCGCCGACGTCCGCGCAGCGCTCAATGGAAATTCCGACATAGTCTACAGCCCGATCGAGCCGCTGCTGGTTCCCTGGCCGTGGTTTCGCGGGCGGGTCGTGATTGGCGGCGACGCCGCTCACACCTTTCCGCCGCATCTGACCCAGGGTGCTGCCATGGCTGCCGAAGACGCCTATATTCTCGCGCGCGAGGTGCTGGACGAGAGCGTTTCGGTCGAGAGCCGGCTGATGGGGTACTCGCAAGTGCGCTATGCCCGGTGCGCCTTCGTCTATGCCTTTTCCAGTCAATGGATGCAGGACGAGCAGTCGGTGCGCAATCCTGCCGATCTGGAGACAGCGCGCGCCGAGATGGCGCTGAACGCGTCGGCCCGGATTGGCGCGAGCGACCGCATCCTCAACAGCGCGATCTGAAGCTGCGTCCTAGGCCTTCCGCATGCTCCGCGTGAGCAGCCGCGCCAGGCGCTCGGAAAAGCGCTTGGCGTCGCTCGGCCGCTCGCCCTCGAGCACGCGCGCTTCGTCGAATAGCAGATGCGCGGCGTCCTCCTTGAAGGAGTTTTCGTCGTCGCCCAATTGCGCGAGTGCGGTGACCAGGCCGTGACGCGGGTTGATTTCGAGGATGGGCTTCTGCGTCGTAACGACCCGGCCCGATCCGGCGAGCATGCGCTCCAGGGCGCGATCCGGTCCGCCTTCCGATGCGACCAGGCACACCGCGCTGTCGGTGAGACGGTCGGACGCGCGCACGTCGGATACGGCATCGCCGAGCGTGAGCTTCACGAAGGCGATGAAGTTGGTGACGGTGTCGTCGGCCTGCGGTTTGGCTTCGTCCCTGGCCTCAAGCAGGGGGATCGCGGCGAGATCGGCGGCCGCGCCTTGCGTCACCGAGCGGAACTTCTTGCCGTCGAACGATGGTGCGGCGTTGGCCCACAGGCTGTCGACTATGTCGGAGAGCAGGATGATCTCGATGCCTCGGGCACGGAAGCCTTCGAGATGGGGCGAGGCCTCGATCTGAGCGAGGTTCTCGCCGGCGATGTAATAGATCGCGTCCTGGTTGGGCCTGAACGCCGTGACATAGTCCTTCAAGGTGCGGCGCACCTCCGGCGAGGCGGTGGTGCGAAAGCGCGCAAGCTTGAGCAGCGTCTCACGCCGCTCGTAGTCCTCGTACATGCCTTCCTTAATTACCGGACCGAACACATCCCAGATCTTGCCGTAGGCCTCCGCGTCGCTGTCGGCGAGCTTTTCCAGATCGCTCAGCACGCGGCTGGTGACGCTTTTCTTGATGGCGCCGAGGATCGGGCTCTTCTGGATCATCTCGCGCGACAGGCTCAGCGGCAGGTCGGCGGAATCGACCAGGCCGCGGACGAAGCGCAGATAGTGCGGCAGGATCTCGGCGTCGTCGGTGATGAAGACGCGCTTGACGTAGAGCTTCATTCGGCTCTTGCGATCGTGGTCGTAGAGATCGAACGGCCGCGCGCTCGGCACAAAGGCCAGCGCGGTGAACTCGTGGCGGCCTTCGGCGCGGAAATGCACGGTCAGCGCCGGTTCGTCGAAATTGCCGAAGTTGCGGTAGAAGTCGGTGTAGTCCTCGGGCTTGATCTCGGAGCGCGGCTTGGTCCAGAGCGCGGCGCCGTCGGCCAGTTCGGCCTCTTCCGCGCCGGGCTTCTCGACGATCAAAATCGGCACCGGTACGTGCCCGGAATTGGCCTTGACGATCCGCTCGATCTTGAAACGCGCGGTATAGTCTTGGGCATCCTCCATCAGATGCAGCACGACGCGGGTGCCGCGCGCCGGCGCCTCGCCAGCCGAGACCGGCGCCACGGTGAAGGTGCCCCTGCCGTCGGAGGACCAGCGCCAGGCCTCATCGCTGCCGGCGCGGCGGGAGGTGACCGCGACCTTGTCGGCGACCATGAAGGCCGAATAGAACCCGACGCCAAACTGTCCGATCAAGGTGGCACTCTCGCCGGCCTTGTTCGCCTCGATGCGGTCCATGAAGGCCTTGGTGCCCGAGCGAGCGATAGTGCCCAGCGCCTCGATCAGCTCGTCGTGGCTCATGCCGATGCCGTTGTCCTCGACCGTGAGCGAGCGCGCGTCCGCGTCGATCCTGATGGTGATACGCGATTTGGCGTCGTCGCCGAGCAGCTCCGGCGCGGCGATGGCCTCGTAGCGCAGCCGCTCGCAGGCATCCGCTGCGTTGGAGATCAATTCGCGGAGGAACACATCCTTGTCGGAATAGACCGCGTGCACCATCAGGTGCAGCAGACGCGAGACGTCAGCCTCGAAGGGGCGGCTTTCGGTTTTGGGTTCGGCAGTGGCGGTCATGGCAGGCAATTGTCCCCGGCGGTTTCAACCGGCCCCCAGATGGCGAGAAAGTTCAGCGAGTTCAAGACCATCGGGCGCGTGAACGAAGTCGAGCACGATGTTCACGGGCCGGATTTTAGTAAAATATTGATTTTGCCTAACTCTTTTCAAGCATATCCACGAGCGCGGGCACATTATTGAGGACGAAAGCCCCCCGACGCTTGGTCAATAAGCCGGCGCGCTCGAGCGCCTTTAGTTCGCGCGCCACCATCTCGCGCCGGGTGCTCACTCGCGCCGCAATGTCGGAATGCACCGGCGGCGGCGACACGATCGCGCGCCGCTGATCAGCTGGATCGGGCCGCGACCGGCGCAAGAGCTCGGCGTAGATGCGGTTCTTCACGTGCATGGAGCTGAATTCGTTGACCCGCTGGTCGAGCGTGCGGATGCGGGCCACGAGCTGCTTCAGCAACTGCTCGGCGACATCGGGATATTTGTGAATGATCTCGCGGAACGCTACAGCCGGCATCCGGGCAATGGTAGCGTCGGTGATGGCGAGGATGCCGGCCGAGCGGGGCTGGCCGTCGATGGCCGCCATTTCGCCGAAATAGCCGCCGGCTTCGATGTCGCCCAGGATGACTTCGCGATCAGGCGATGGCGTGATCAGGACGCGGACCACCCCGCTGGTCAGGAAGTAGATGTCGGTGCCGATGTCGTTTTGCTCAAGCAGCCATTCCTTGGGGTGGGCGTGGCGCCATTGGCAGCGGCGTTCGAAGGCTTCGCGGTCGTAGCGCTCAAGTGAGCGCAACAGCCCCACCTTTTCCAGTGTCTCGTGCGCCTGCGGCATTGGGTATTCCCCCGCACAACTCTACACCGGGAACCCGCGCTCCGATATGCGGCTCATTGCGCCAGGGCTGAAGCGTGGGCCGGCCAGCCGGCCGGTTTGTAGGCGTGGAAATCCCCTTAAAGCCTGTTCCGGCCGCCGTTTCTGTCGGGTATATATTCCAGCGGGAAGATTGAACCGGGTGAAATGAGGAGGTCTCAATGAAGCGTTGGAGTGTGGCTTTAAGTGCTGCTGCGATCTGCGTCATGGCGTCGAGCCAGGCCCAGGCGAGCTATCAGGTGATCCGTTGGAACAGCGGAATGTGCCAGGTCTGGAATCACGCGATGCCGGGTAAGCCGTGGACGAGCGACTACAAGGCCGTGTCGCGGCCGACCAAGACGTTCAACCAGGCGCTGGCGGTCAAGATGAAGCTCGTCGGCAAGAAGGTCTGCTGGTAGGCCTTCGCCACAGCTTCGACGCGGTCCTGACAAAAGCGCAATTCAAACCGGCCCGGGCGTTGTCCGGGCCGGTGGCTTTTGTGCGGCCACGTTTGTAGCGAGCACTTGGCCGCGTGCTAAAACCGGTTTCATGGACGCGATCATCATCGGTGGCGGGATCGGCGGGCTGACGCTGGCGCTGGCGCTGCGTGCCACCGGGGCGGCGCGTCGCATCCGCGTGTTCGAGGCCGCGGCCGAAATGCGCGCGCTTGGCATCGGCATTCATATCGGCGCGCACGCGATGAAAGAGCTGAGCGCGCTCGGGCTGGAGGATGTGCTGGTTGCGACCTCGAGCCAGCCGGAGGACTACGCCTTCTTTACGCGGCACGGCCAGCTCGTTTATCGGCAGGCGTTCGGCAAGGCGGCCGGGCATCTGTGGCCGCACATCACGCTGCTTCGTCCCGACCTTCAGCGGGTGATGCTTGGCGCAGTGCGCGAGCGGATCGGGCCGGAGAATTTCATCACCGGGCACCGCTGCACCGGTGTCGAGCAGAGCGGGGATCGGGTCACCGCGCGCTTCACCGATCCGCAGGGTCAGGCGCTGCCCTCCGAGGAGGGCGATGTGTTGATCGCCTGCGACGGCATCCACTCCGCTGTGCGCACGCAGTTCTATCCAGACGAAGGCCCGTTCAAATTCCGCGGCTTCAATCTGTGGCGCGGCACGACGCGGCGAAAGCCGTTCCTGACCGGCGCCAGCATCGCCCGCATCGGCGCACGGCATTCGACCATGCTCATCAACCCGCTGCGCAGCGACTTGGACGTAGACGGCAACCAGCTCGTCAACTGGGTCTGCGAGATCGAGCGCGATGTTGCGGTGCCGGTCGACTGGAATAAGCCCGCCCGCATGGAGGAATTCTTCCCGACCTATCAGGATTGGAAGTTCGACTGGATGGATGTGCCGGCGCTCATTCGCGGGGCCGACCAGATCCTGTCCTATCCGATGGTCGACCGCGATCCGCTGCCACGCTGGAGTTTTGGGCTCGTGACGCTTTTGGGCGATGCCGCGCATCCGATGTATCCGCAGGGCGGCAATGGCGGCGCGCAGGCGATCCTCGATGCCGCAACCTTAGCTCGGCTGCTCAACAGCGAGCCCGATCCGGCCGCCGCGTTCAAAGCCTATGAAGCGGCGCGGCTGCCGCCGACCAGCAAGATCGTCGTGCAGAACCGCACCGCACCGCCGAACGTGATCGTCGACACGGTCGAGCAGCGCACCGGCGGCAAACGTTTTGATCGTCTGGAAGACGTCATCAGTCAGAGCGAGATGAAGGCGATCTTCGAGGGCTACCAGAAGGTCGCGGGCTATCACGTGCAACAGGTTTCAAGAACACAGGGGTAAAGCAAATGGCAGACACGGCACCGTCGATGAAGCTCACTTTCGAAGGGGCGCAGAAGCTCCTGACCGCTGCAATCGCAAAGGCACGCGAGCTCAACGTGCCGCAATGCATTTGCGTGGTCGACAGCGGTGGGCACCTGCTCACCATGGGCCGGATGGACGGCGCCTTCGCGCTGTCGATCGAGACTGCGTTGCGCAAGGCGCGGACCGCGGCCGCCTATGGCAAGCCGACCGGCGATATCGCCCCGGCGCTCGAAATCAAGCTTGCGCTCGGCACCGACGGCCAGCGCATCAACCTTCTGGGCGGCCTGCCGGTGATCGTCGATGGCCACGTCATCGGTGCAATCGGCGTCGGTTCCGGCACCGGCGAGCAGGACCGTGAGGTGGCGGCGGCCGCGCTTGGCGCAATCGCCGGCGCTAAGCGGTACACGTTCTAGCCGCGCTCTTTCGACCCGCCGATATAGCGCTCAAGCCCGGTCTTGACCTTCCACGCGGCGCGATTGCCCTCCAGCAGCGGGGCGATCAGATCGGCGCTGCGCTTGGCCAGCTCGCCGGCTTCGCGGCGAAAGCCCGGAGCGATGGCTTCGGCGTCGGCGGCGAGCGCCGCCTCGTCGACGGTGACGAGCTTGCCGCCGCGTACCACCGGCCGGCCGGCCACCAGCACCGTCTCGATGGCGCGGCCGCCCTCCGCGAACACGATCTGCCGCGCGGCGCTGTTGAACGGCACGAACGCGGGCTCATTGAGATCGAGGATCATCAGATCGGCGGCCATGCCGGCCCGCAACGCGCCGATCTCGCCTTCGAGGCCGCAGGCCTTGGCGCCGCCGAGAGTGGCGGCCCTGAGCGCATAGGCGGCGGTGATCAGATGCGGCTCCGGGTCAGTCACCGCCGGAAGCAGGCACAGCATCCGCATCGCAATGAAGATGTTCTGCGTCTCGGCGCAACTGTAATTGTCGCAGCCAAGCGCAACGGGCACGCCGGTACGATAGAGTTCGTTGATCGGGGCGACGCCGCTCTTGAGCTTGAGATTGCTGATCGGATTGTGCACCACATGGGCGCGAGCTTCGGCCAGCATGGCGATGTCGCGCGTGGCCAGCCAGACGCCGTGCACGAGGTTCAGCCGTTCATTCATCAACCCCGCATTCGCCAACAGGTCGAGCAGGGAGGATGACTGCGCGTAGGCCGCCGCAGCCTGCGGCCGGGTTTCGTACACATGGGTGAAAACCGGCAGATTGTGTTCGCGGGAAAGAGCGGCGAGGCCTTCGAGCAGTTCCGGCGAACAGCGCTGCGGCGCCGACGGCGCCAGCGCCCAGGTCATCAAGGGCTTCGGATTCATGCCAAGCCGCTTGATCTGGCCGGTGACGAAATCCAGTTCCTCCTTGGCCGGCCGGCTCACGCCGACAAGGCGCTGGCGGATGGCTTCGGGCAAATCCTTCATCAGCGGTGCAATGTCGAGCGCGGCACGATCGCGCGCGGCCAGCGCGATGACGACACGGATGCCAGCTTCCTCATAGGCCGACAGCACGGTGTCGACGACGGCTTCGTCGGCCGGGTAGACGGTGAGGAAGTCCTGCACCGTGGTGATACCGTTGCGCAGCATTTCGGCAGCGCCGATCAGCGTGCGGATGCGCAGTTCATGAAGCGAACGCCGGCCGTAGCTCGCCGCGTTGGTGTGCAGCGCCCAGATGTCGAAGGGCATTTCCTCGAACATGCCCTTCAGCAGCACGTCGTGCGAATGGTAGTGGGCGTTGACGAAGCCGGGCACCACGAGCTTCCCCTTGGCCTCGATGATCTCGGCGCCGTCTGCCGGCAGGTTCGGCCCGACCTGCTCGATCCGCCCACCGCCCACCATGATGTCGGTCTGCGCGGGCTGATGGACATCGCGATCGTGATCGTAGACGCGGCCGCCGCGGATCAGAAAGCGGGCGGCATGGGCGGTCGCGTTCATTCCATTTTCCTCTGAATGCTGCGGTCATCCTAGCACCAGCGGCGGATTTTCCATGCCGTTCTGGGCGCCTTGCCGCAGGGGGCATGCATCACGCTATGATCGGCGCGAGCTTACGATGTGAGAAGCAAAAGCGGGGCCGGACCATGGCGAAGATTAAGCGGATCAATCCAAAGACCATCTCGAAGCCGTTCACCAATTACGCTCATGTGGTCACGGTCGAGGGCGCAAAGAAGCTCGTGTTCTGCGCCGGCCAAGTCGCCGCCGACGTTGACGGCAAGGTTCTGCCGCCGGACGATTTCGCGGCGCAGACCAAGATGGTGATGAAGAACCTCAAGAACGCACTGGCGGCCGGCGGCGCCAAGCTCTCCGACGTCACCAAGGTGACGATTTACATTTGCAATCCGCACGACGTGTCGAAGGCGCGCGTGATCCTGCATGACTATTTCGGCAAGCATCCGCCCGGCAGCACGCTGTGCATCCTGCGCGGGCTGGCCAATCCGAACTTCCTGCTGGAGATCGAGGCAATCGCCGCGGTGTAAGGCGCGGTCACTTCTGCGTCGCGTAGGCCGAGCGGACCTTCTCCAGGATCTCCGGCGAGATGGCGGCGACGTCGGCGACGAGCTTTTGCAGCTCTTCGCCGGGGAGGGGCCCGACGGTGAGCTTGGTGCGCTCGGCCTCGGCCAGGAATTCGGCATCCTTCATGGTGGCGTCGAAGGCGCTACGAAGCGCTTCTACGCGATCCTTGGGCACGTTCGGCGCCATGAAGAAGGATGTACCGATCTCGGCGGCGTTGACGACCGCGCTGAGGATCTGTCGCTCCTCATCGTTGCGCGCGAGCTCGACGACGGTCGGAACGTCGCCCAACTCCGGATGCTTCTTGAGCGAGAATTGCACGATGACGTTGATCTTCTTGTCGGGCCGCCAGTCCGGATGGGCGACCTTCACGGCGGTCCACGACGTCGAATGTCCCTCGACCTCGCCGCGCTCGACGGCAAGCTGGGCGTCGTTCGATCCCTTGTAGCCCATGATCAGCTTGAACTTCGTCCCAAGCACCTGATTCATCACCGTGGGATAGATCGACACGGTCGAGCCGACGCCGGTGCCGGAAAGCTTGGCCTCGGTCTTCAATGCATCGGCGACCGACTTCACCGGAGAGGTGTGCCACAGGAACACGATGTTGATCAGCGAGTCGATGCGGCCGATCCAGTTCAGTTCGGCGGTCTTGAAGCGCACGCCCTGGGTGCCGAGCTTTTCGTCGAGCGGCGCGGTCGGCGCGCCGATGCCGATCACCGAACCGTCCTTCGGCGCGACACCGTATACATAGGCAAGCGTCAAGAAGGAGCCGGCGCCGGGCCGGTTCTGCGGCACCACCGTCGGGTTGCCGGGGATGTGCTTTCCGAGATGGCGGGCGAGCAGCCGCGCGTAGACATCGTTGCTGCCGGCCGGCGGGTAGCCGATGGCGAGCTCGATCTGCTTGCCCTTGTAGAACTGCTCCGGCGTCTGGCCGAATGCCTGCGGGCTCACGCCTAGCGCGACGACCGCGGCGGTCACGCCGGCGATGCATTTCATTGTAACGTCTCCCCGGATGCTTCTAACTTATAGCGTCCGGCGGATCATGCCGCAGCCCAGGCACGCTCGCCCTGCGGCAAGCCATCGCGGTGGCTACCCCAACACTTGTTCCGGAGAGACGAAGCAGGTGGTTTGAGTAACGGACGGCCTAAGTAGCCAGCTCGCGATGCTCGAGTGGTATGGGCGCGGTGGGCGGACTGTCGTCCTCGTTCAGAACTTCGATCTGCTGCGCCAGCCGCAGCCAGGCCAACGCCATGTTGAGCAGGATGCTTTTATCTTCCGCGGCCTCTTGGGTCTGGGCCTGATGCACACAATCCGCAGCGTACTGACGATACCTTGTTACGCTTACCATCGACGTCCCCATCGACTACACGCGCCCAAGCCCGGGCGTATCGATGGCGGCAAACTATGGCCTGTTGCAGACAGAATTGCGGCAAGAATCCCGAACGGGAACCCGGCGGCTCCGCGGCTAGCTCGCTTGGCGCACCAACGGCTTCTGCCGCCGTTCGTTGGCGCGCTCGTCGACGCGGGCTTCGGTTGAACTCCACACATGTTCGGCGACGCAATACGGACAGAAGATGCGCCCGCCCGCGATCGCCGGCGAAGTCTGGGTGTCAAAGCCGGTGAAGACATAATGCCCGGTGTATTGGCACCGGATGACGATTCTGGCCATGACTGGCTCCTGTCAGCCCCACTCGTTTCTTGTTCACCATCACAACGAGACAGGCGTGGAACCGGTTCCATTCAAAAAACTGTGCGCCTGCAAGGGCGCACGCGCTGCTTTGCACAGTGGCCGGGTTGGTCGTGCACGGACCCGCCGCTCAGAATCAGCTAATTCGCTGCACGGTCTGCTATCCATGCGAGGGGCGCACGATGGCCCTGTGGCTGCAAATCCTTTTCGGGATCATTCTGATAGGCATCGCGATCGAGCTCGCCTATATCGGCAAGGCGATCGGGGAAACCAACAAGCGATTGAGTGCGCTCTTGAAGCACATCAAGCCGTGATGATCGGCGATCGCCGCGCGGGCCTCGGCTAAGCCTTTTCCTTCTCGCGCTCATCAAACCACTGCTGCAGGCTCTTCGCAATCCATTCATTGGATTCGTTCTCGGTGTTGAAGCCGGAGATGTCCGCGGACTCGCCGTTGGGAAACTCGGCATGGACTGTCCACGCGCCACCGTTGGCGTTGCGGATCTGAAGCACCGGCATCGTGGTGCTTGTCGTGGTGTCTGTCATGGCTGTGCCCGCTTGTGTCGTTGAGCGCGTTGCCGCTTGGCGCGTCGCGCTTCCAGATTCCGAGAACAAACGTACCGCCATCGGCCTCGTTCCCTGGAACTTCCGTGTCGGAGCGGATTTGTATTTGGAACTGGAGGCTGTGCCGATGCCGCGCGAACTGATCGAACCGCACAAGGGCGACAAGCGCTACGTCCGTCGCAGCAGCGGCAAATTCACGAAGTCGCAGGACTTTGTCGGCCGGTCGCTATCGGCGGATCGACGCCGAAAGGCGAAAAGGGTTTCGAAAAAAGGCGAGGGCGACAGAGGCGACCGCCGGCCTTGACAACCCGCGGGAGCGGAGCATCACGAAGCCTGCGGTCCCTCCGATGATGTCGTGGCGGGCGAAACCGGGCGCCCGATCGCCCGCGCCGCCACAGTGAACGCGCGCCATCTCGCGCCGGCGTTTCTCGATGCGGTGGTCGGGCGCTATGCCGGTTCCAGGCTTGGCCGCCAGGAGCTGGACGGCGAGATCGTCGAGGAGCGCGCCGATACGCTGTGGACGCGCGGTGGGCTGGACCTGCCGCGTCGCCGAGGCGCCGCCGCTCGCACGCATCGTGGTCGCGATCGATCCACCGGCCTCAGCCGGCATGAGCGCCGACGCCTGCGGCCTCGTTGCCGCCGGCCGCGCCGAGAACGGCACGATCTACGCGATCGCTTGATGACACTCCCGGTGGGGTCGAGGCCGAGGACATGCCGGACGTCGCCGCGAATTCGATGTCGGTCGCGTTCGGCGACTTCGGCCGCGGCTACTTGGTGGTGGAGCGCACGGGCGTGCGCATGCTGCGCGATCCGTTCACGGCGAAGCCGTATGTGCTGTTCTACACGACCAAGCGGGTCGGCGGCGGCGTGCAGAACTTCGAGGCGATCAAGCTGCTGAAGATGGCGGCGTCGTAAGGGTTAGCGCCACGTCGCCTGCGTGAACTTGTGAGTTGTTCTCTTCATTGCCCGACCGCGCTCCCCATCTTCCTTGCCTGCTCGACCACCCATCCGTGGTAGATCGCCAGCGGCGTGACGCCGGTGAGGCCCCCGCAGCCGGCGGTGGACGCAGGCCCGGTCGACCAGCCCACCACGCCGATCACGGCGAGCGTGCCCGCGCTCTCGACGAACGCCGGCCCGCCGGAATCGCCGGTGCAGGCGCCCAGCCCCGCGCGAGTGTCGCGCGCCGCCGGATCGGCCAGACGGATTTGCAGGTTGCCGGGCTTGCCGGTGGCGACGAGCGTCGCGGCGCGCGGCGTGCCATTGCCGCTCTCGCTGCCGTATGACGTCGCGCCATAGCCGGCGATGACGAAGCGGTCGCCAGGCGCGACTGTTTGGACGGGAGCGAGCGCGGCCGGCGCGATGTTGGCGGGCAGCGGCTGCTCGAGCTTGATCAGCGCCACGTCCGCGGTGACGCGGCCGGAGGCATAGTCCTTCGGATTGTAGCGTGGATGCACGGCGATGCTGCGGATGGCGAGGCCCGGCGGCTTGTTGTCGGCCAGCAGCACGCGGTAGGTCGCGGCGGGCGCAACGCAGTGGCCGGCGGTTAGAACGAGATCGCGGGCGATGGCGGTGCCGGTGCAGAGATTTCCGCGCGTGCCGATGATCATGACGATGTGACGGCCGGCGCCCGTGCCGCGCACGGTCTCGGCGCCACCGACGAGCGCTGCGGCGGGCGCGCTGAGCGAAAGCAGAACCATCAGGGCGAGGGTAGGGCGGTGCATCACGTGCCGATCAGCCCGCTCGCGCGAATTTTGTCAATCGGAGAGAACAATGCCCTCCATCCCGTTATCCGGGCCGGCGGTGGAGCCGGTGACGCTAGGGGAGGCGAAAGCCTACCTGCGCGTCGAGCACGACGCCGACGATGACGTGATTGCGGCATGGATCGCGGGCGCGCGCGTGCATGTCGAGGCGCAGACCCGCCGCGCGCTGATCACGCAGAGCTGGCGGCTCATCCGCGACGCCTGGCCGGCCGATGGCCGCGTTGCCGTATTGCCGTGCCGTTCCGCGAGCTCATCGCCGCACGGGTTTATCGGTTCGACGGCACGACGCAGGCGGTCGAAACTGCGGGCTTCATCGTTGAGCCGGCGTCGGCGCCCGCGGTGCTGTCCTATATCAACGGCGCGCCGCCCGCGTCCTCGCCGGCAGCGAGCTCGATGTCGAGGTGGGTTACGGCGACGCGCCTTCAGATTTGCCGGCGGATCTGCGCCCTTTGCAGCGAATCTGGCGCCCGATTTACGCATTGGAATTGTCGCTGCTGGAGTGTCCCGGCATTCGCGCTCACGCTTCTGCATGCGCTGTGGACAGGCCACGATGCCGGCATCAACGGGTTCGTTAATCTGTCGGCCCTTTTGATGAGCGTATTTCGGCGCTCGTTTCGGCGTCTTAGGCATCTATGTCACCGGCCGCGCGCGAGAAAAGCAGGCCAGCGCTACCGGGGAGGTGCCGCCAACCCTGGTCGGCGAATTGCTGAAGGCGGTCGCCAAGAACAAGAAGAAGTGATGAGCCGTTCATTCGACATTCACCCGCTGATTTCTAAGACGGCGGCCATGACGCGAATTCGCGCAGGTTGCAGTTTTGGCAGCATCGCTGACCCTGTTCTCCGCCGACGCCTTGGCGGCGCCAGAGGACGTCGCCTGCCTCAGCAAGGCTGAACAGCAGGGCCGCGCTTTCCCGCGGCCAGACGGTTACGCTGGCGACGGCGATTCGCTCGGCTCGCGGTTCGGTGCGCGGACGCGGTTCCCGGGAGGTCGTCAAGGCCCGTCTTTGCCGCGAGGAAAAGGGCCTCGTGTATCTGCTGACTCTGCTCACGCGGGATGGCAAAGTGACGCACACGGCCGTCGATGCGACCAGCGGCAAGGTCGTCGACGCCCGCTGACCGCGGAGGAATTCCCTTGCGTCTCCTCGTGATCGAGGACGATCCCGACCTCAACCGGCAATTGGCCACAGCCCTGACCGACGCGGGCTATGTGGTCGATCGCGCGTTCGATGGCGAAGAGGGGCACTACCTCGGCGAGACCGAGCCCTACGACGCGGTGATCCTCGACATCGGCCTGCCCAAGATGGACGGCATCTCGGTGCTGGAGTCCTGGCGCCGAGCCGGCCGCGCGATGCCGGTGCTGATGCTCACCGCGCGCGACCGCTGGAGCGACAAGGTGCAGGGTTTCGATGCCGGCGCCGATGACTATGTCGCAAAGCCCTTTCATCTCGAAGAGGTGCTGGCGCGGATTCGCGCGCTGCTGCGCCGCTCCGCTGGTCACGCCAAGAGCGAGCTCAACTGCGGTCCGGTCCGGCTCGACACCCGCACCGGCCGCGTCGCGGTCGACGGCAATCCGGTCAAGCTCACCAGCCACGAGTATCGGCTGCTGTCCTATCTGATGCACCACGCCGGCCGCGTGGTCTCGCGCACCGAACTGGTCGAGCATCTCTACGATCAGGACTTCGACCGCGACAGCAACACCATCGAGGTGTTCGTCGGCCGCATTCGCAAGAAGCTCGGCGTCGACATCATCCAGACCGTGCGCGGGCTCGGCTATCTGCTGACGCCGCCGAACGCATGACCCCGAAACGTGGACACCGGTTTTCGGAAAAGGTCATGCGCGATGTAACAGGCGTGACCCGCAAGCACCATGCGCGCTAATTCGCTTGCGCTGCGGCTGTTTCTCTCGGCCACGGTCTGGACCGTCCTCATCCTGTTCGTCACCGGCTTCGTGCTGTCCGGGCTCTACCGGGACTCGGTCGAGCGCGCGTTCGACCGGCGCCTCGGGGTCTATCTCAAGACCTTGATCGCCGACCTTGCCTCGCCGGACATCGCCGATCGAAAAGACCGGTCAGATGCTCGGCGAGCCGCTGTTCGAGCTGCCGCTGTCGGGCTGGTACTGGCAGGTGACGCGGCTCGACCGCCCGAAGCCCGAGGTCACGTCGTCGCGCTCGCTGTGGGATCGCGGGCTGCCGCATCTCGGCGAACAGCAGGTCGCGCCCGACCCCGACGGCAGCCGCAAGAGCTACGTGCAGGGGCCGGAAGAACAGCGACTGCGGCTCGTCGAGCGCGACGTCGATCTCGGCGACGACGGCCGCTTCCTGGTGGCGGTCGGCGGCGACGCCTCCGAATTGGACGACGAGGTCCTGGCCTTCGACGGCGCCATCATCACGACGTTCCTGGTGCTGGCCGCGGTGCTGCTCCTCACCACGCTGTTCCAGGTTCGGTTCGGCCTGGCTCCGCTCAACCGCATTTCGCGAAGTCTCGCCGCGATCCGCTCCGGCAAGGCGGAAAAACTCGTCGGCTCGTTTCCGGTCGAGATCGAGCCGCTGGCGCGCGAGACCAACGCGCTGATCGACGCCAACCGCGAGATCGTCGAGCGCGCCCGCACCCATGTCGGCAATCTCGCGCATGCGCTGAAGACGCCGCTGTCGGTGATGATGAACGAGGCGGCGGCACGTGGCGACGATGCGTTCGCCGACAAGGTGAAGGAGCAGACCGGCATTATGCGCGATCAGGTGACGCGTCATCTCGAGCGGGCGCGGATCGCGGCGCGGGTCGCGGTGGTCGGCACCATCACCGACGTCGTGCCGGTGGTGCAGGCGCTCGCCCGCACCATCGAGAAGACGCACCACGACAAGAAGATCGCCATCGATCTCGACATCCAGGCCGAGGCGCTGTTTCGCGGCGAGCGGCAGGACCTGGAGGAGATGGTCGGCAATCTCGTCGACAACGCCTGCAAGTGGGCGGGCTCGCGCGTCTCCATCGAGGTGCTGGCAGAGCAGCCGGAGCCGGGGCGGCAGGTCGTGCGCATCGTGGTCGACGACGACGGGCCGGGGCTGACGCCGGCGCAGCGCGATCAGGTGTCGCGGCGTGGCCAGCGGCTCGACGAGACCAAGCCGGGCTCGGGGCTGGGGCTGTCGATCGTGGTCGAGCTTGCGCGCCTCTATGGCGGCGCGCTGAATCTGGGCACCGCGCCGATCGGAGGCTTGCGGGCGGAGCTGGTGCTGCCGGCAGGGTGAGGGCGGTTATTTCTTCGCCCGCGCAGTCTTCCTTTTCACCGCCTTCTTTGCCGCCTTCGCCTTCCCCGCCTTCTTCCACAACGCCTTGCTCGCCATGCGCGCGCCTTCGGTCATCGCCTGGATCTTCGCCCAGACGATGCTCGGATGGACCTCCTTGCTGCCCGCGAAGGTGGCAAAGCCGCAGTCGGAGCCGGCGATCACGCGTTCCCGGCCGACCAGGCTCGCGTATTTCACGATGCGCTCGGCCACCAGCTCCGGATGCTCGACCAGCACGGTCGAATGGCTGATCACGCCCGGGATCAGTACCTTGTCCTTCGGCAGCTTGGCATTCCCCCAGATCTTCCATTCGTGCTCGTGGCGCGGGTTCGCCGCTTCGAACGAATAGGCGCCGGCCTTGATCTTCAGAATGATGTCGAGGAGGTGCTTGACCTCCATGTCGTGCACGCGCGGCCCCATGTTGATGCCGTAGCAGGTGTGGTGGCGGATGCGGTCCGGACGGAATGCCGCGCAGCGCATGGTTGAGCGCCTCGACGCGCGTGTTCGCCCATTTGCGGCATTCGGCGATGCTGGCGTCGGGCTTCACCAGGTAATAGGAGACGAGCCGCGGATCGTCGATCTGCAGCAGAAAGCCCGCATCGACGATCGCCTTGTATTCCTCGCGCATCGCCTCGCTGATGGCGAAGATGTATTCCTCGTTGGTCTTGTAATAGGCGTTGCGCTGCCACTCCTCGATGTTGGAGGGCGAGATCGCCGGCATGAACGCCTCGATCTTGGCGTCGCCGATCGCAGCCTTGAGGTTCTCGATGTCGCGCTGCAGGAGCGCGTGGCCCTTGTAGGTGATCGGCCCGGTGCAGACCATGCGGTCCTGCCGCGAGCCGACGTGGATCTGGGCGTAGAACTCCGGGAACGACAGCGCCTCGCGCGAGCCTTCCCAGGGACCGCGGTGGCGATGCTCCTTGTCGATCTCGAAGCCGGCGAGCCGTTCGTTGGCGTAGGTGACGAAGCTCGGCTTTGAATATTCGCCGTCATCGACGATATCGACGCCGAGCTCGATCTGCTTTTGCACGATCTCCTTCACCGCGCCCGGCAGCCGCGCCGCACGCTTGGCTTCGTCGACCGGCTGGCCCTGTTCCTTGGCCGCCAGCATTTCCAGTAGGTCCGGCGGGCGGGGAAGCGAGCCGGCGTGGGTGGTGAGGATGCGCTTGGTGCTGTGCTGCATGACGTTTCCTGGTCGGACAATGGCTGGCGCGGCGAGGCGCCGTGGCGAATTTTGGGCGGTGTGGCATGAATTTTGTCCCACCGCCCGAAAGGCTAGCCGCTCGCGTGGCGCTATTCCAGCGTGGGCAAGGGTTTGCGCCGGCATGGGCGAGCCGGCCGAGCCATCAGAGTTTTGCCCCAATCGCTGCCTCTAGCTTGCATTCGGGCGCGCGGGGCGTCTGGCTGGCGGCCGGTGGCCGCGGTAGGAAGGCGTCGCGATTCGCGACTCAAAGGTTCAGGGGGCGGGGGATGATTCCCAGGTTTGCAGCCCGGATTCTGGTGATCGCGTTCTTTGGTGCGGCGGTTGCCGCGTGTTCCTCGGACTCCGGACCGAAGGAGGTCGGCGGCACGCTGGTCGGCGCGGGCGCCGGTGCGCTGGTCGGCAATGCGATCGGCGGCGCGGCGGGCAACCGCGCGCTCGGCACCATCACCGGCGCGGCGCTCGGCGGCATGCTCGGCAATCGGATCGGCGCCGCCATGGACGACGAGGACAAGCGCCGCGCCTATGCCGCGCAGGTGCAGGCGTTGGAGAGCGGACCTTCTGGTGCGCCGGTGGCCTGGCGCAATCCGGACTCCGGCCGCTACGGTTCGATCGTGCCGGGGCCCGCCTCTGACTTCGAACGGCATGAGCTGCCGTCAGTTCACCCACACCATCTACATCGACGGCAAGCCGCAGACCGAGCGCGGCACCGCCTGCCGCAATCCGGACGGGACCTGGCAGCGGGTGTAATTCTCCGACTTGTGCATTGATCCACACGGGCGGCGCGAGCCGTCCGTTTTCGTGTAGAGATTCGCCTGAGGGATCGCGGGGCAAGCGGTCTGGGGTCAAAGGATAATGCCTGAACGTTTTGAGGAGGGTCAGCGCTTTCCGTTGGCCGCGGCGTTTGGCATCTACACCATCGCCTTCCTGGCGCTGGCCTGGCCCTGGCTGTCGGGCGCGGTTCAAATCCCTTACGACGCCGCTTCCCAGTTCTATCCGCAACTGGCCTTCCTCGCGCGCTCGCTCGCGACCGGGCAATCGCCGTTCTGGACACCGAACATTTTCGCCGGCTGGCCGCAGATCGCCGATCCGCAGTCGCTGATCTTTTCCCCGCTGCATTTCATCGCCGCGTGGGCCATCCCCAACCCAAGCCCGTGGTTTGCCGACACCTTGGTTTTCGCAATGCTCTATGCCGGCGGAGTGGGCGTGATCCTGTTTTTCCGTGATCGCAAGTGGCACCCCGGCGGGGCGCTCGTTGCGGCACTGGCATTTTCGTTCGGCGGCTCCGCCGCCTCCCGCATCCAGCACGTCGGCCAGATTGAAAGCCTGATCTTCCTGCCGCTTTCGCTATGGATGCTGGCGCGGGCGCTGGAGCGTTCATCCTGGCGCGCCGGCATGGGCGCGGGTGTGTTCGCCGGCCTCCTCGTGCTGGGTCGCGACCAGGTGGCGCTGATCGCGGTCTATGTGCTGACGGGATTTGTGTTCTGGCATTGGCTGAGCGGAGCCGATGGGCTGTCGCGGATGGCGGCGAGCGTGAAGCCGCTGGCGGCCGGCGCGATCGTGGGCGCTTTGATCGTGACCATTCCGTTCACGCTGACCGCGCTGCTCGCCGTTCATTCCAATCGCCCCGACATCGGTTTTGAGTTCCGCAGCCGGCGGTTCGCTTCATCCGGCCAATCTCCTGATGCTGGTGTTCGCCGACCTGTTCGGCGCGTCCGACTTCGACCGCGAGCTTTGGGGACCGCCGGGCTTTGCCTGGCACGACGCGTTCGGACAGACCGGTCTTTATGTCGCGCAAAACACCGGCCAGATTTATGCCGGCGCGCTCATGATCGTCACCGTGGTGGGTTTTGGCGTGATGCGGGGACTGCTTTGGTCGCGCGAGGCGCGCTTCTTCACGGTGGCCACACTGCTGACGCTGCTTTACGCGCTCGGCAGATACACTCCGGTGTTTCATCTGATCTACGACTTCGTGCCGGGGGTGCCGTTCTACCGCCGGCCGGCGGACGCGACGTTTGTGTTCTGCGCGTTACTGGCGATCCTCGCGGGCTATCTGATTCATCGCTTGCTGACCGATACAATCCCGCCGCTCCGACGATGGCAACGCGTCGCGGAGTTTGCGATACCTGTCGCGCTTGTCGGCATCGCCGTCGGTCTCGCGTTGCGGGTCGGCACGCTGAACGACGCCGCACTTCCGATCCTCTGGGGCGTGGGATTTGCACTAGCGGCCATCGCAGCGATGGTGTTGGCGCGCCGCCTTGCGAACCGCAGCGCGATCGCTGCCGCCGCGGTGTTGGCTGCATTCAGCGTTGCCGATCTCGGCTGGAACAATGCGCCGAACGAATCGACTGGGCTCAAGCCGCAGCATTACGAAGCCTTGCGGCCCAACACCACGGACGAAACGGTCACGCTGCTGAAATCGAAGCTCAAAGCTGCTGCCGCGCCCGATCGCCGCGACCGCGTCGAAATGATCGGCATCGCCTATCATTGGCCCAACATCGGATTGATTCACGACTTCGACCATCTGTTCGGACACAATCCGCTGCGGCTGATGGACTTCGAGCGCGCCACCGCCGCGCCCGATACGGTGGCCGGTGCCGACCAGCGGCAATTTCCCCCGCTGATGTCGTCTTATCGGTCGGTGCTGGAAAACCTGTTCGGCGTGCGCTTCATCGCCGTCGGCGTGCCGATCGAGCAGATCGACAAGTCGCTCAAGCCGAGCGATCTCGATCTCGTTGCGCGCACCAAGGACGCCTACGTTTACGAAAATCCGCGCGCGCTACCGCGCGTGTTGCTGGCGACGGAATGGCGCAAGGCCGATTTCGGCGCGATGATGGGCAGCGGCATTTGGCCAGACGTCGATCCGCGACAGACGGTGCTGCTGGAGAATGCGCCAGACGGCGCGCCGACCGCGGCCGCTGGCGGCACGGCGCGCATCGCGCGTTATCACAACACCGACATCGCGATCGATGTGGACGCGCCAGGCGGCGGGTTCCTGGTGCTCAACGACGTCTGGCACTCTTGGTGGCAGGCGAGCGTCGATGACAAGCCGGCGGAAATCCTCAAAGCCAATGTGCTGTTTCGCGCCGTCGTCGTGCCGGCCGGCAAGCACACCGTGCGGTTCACCTTCCGGCCGTTCTCGCGCGCATTCGCCGAGTTGAAAGAAAGGCTCAGCGCCCGGAAGAACTAAAATTGCGAAACACCATGTCGGGCGCGCTGGTGTTGTGGCGCGACGGCACGGTTCGCCCGGCCCACAGTTCCGCCGCGCTGGCATTCTTGAAGGTCATCACCGGCATCTGCGTCCACGCCGGATTGTCCTTGTTTCTCCAGCCGACCTGAGCCACGTCGGCATTCCCCTCCGTCACGAACATCGACCGCAGCGCCGCGAACGGCTGGCCCGCCGCGACTGGCGCACCGAGCGCAACGTCGAGGACGATGCGCTCCTGATCGAGCTTGTCGAGGCGCAGCGTCGCGCTGCCGCCGCGTGCGAAATTCAACGTGAAGGTCCGCGTTTCCGGGTCGAATGCCACATCGCGAATGTCGACGAACGGCCGCTCGGAGGTCTCGACCGGGCCGATCAGGAACGACGAGCCATAGGCGCTCCAGCGCAGGTTCTGTGGTGGCAGCGGACGCGCGCGCCAGTAACCGTCGGCGGGATAGAGCACCAGCACCTCCTCGGCGCGCTCCTGATAGCGCGTCCAGAGCTGCAACAGATGAAATCCGGTCTCGATCCTGTTGCCGACGCGTACCGGTACTTGCTTGCCGCGCCAGAAACTCGGGAACGTCAACCCGACAAGCTGCCATTCCTCGGTCTCGTAAATGGTCAGGCGCCGCTTCTCGAATTTGAACGCCGGATCGCCAGACATGTCGCAATGGGTGAAGTCGGGCGCCCATTGGTCCTTGACGATGGAGCCGACATAGGCCGGATGCGCAGCTTCAATGGTGAAGCGCTTTGCTTCGCTAGATTGCAGCTTGAGATAGACGTTGTCCGTTTCGGCGCAGAGAGTCGGCTCGCTGGCGTTGACCACATCAACCGCCAAGGCATCGGTCGCGCGCGCCGGCGGCGCGCCTAGCAGCAACAGCGCCACGATCAACTCACGGCCGCAGCGCATAGATATCTCCGGAGTTGGCTTCGTGCGGCAAGTCATCGAGCCATTGGCCGATGGCTTCGGCCCCGCGCCACTCGCCGATAGCCTGGCTCTCGCCGATTGCGGGACTGAACAGCGTCATTCCGAGCGCGGCGCAGCGGCTGACGCAGGCGCGCGCCACGTCGCGCTGGATCGTGGTGAACTCGAACGACAGTGCCGCGACCGGTTGGGTCAGCCCCATCAGTACCTCTTCCTCGAAGCCCTCCACGTCGATCTTGATGAACGCGGGCACGCCGTGCACGTTGATCAGCGCATCGAGGGTTGTCATGGGCACCCGGATGGACCTGTCCCAGTGCTGGCCCTGCCAGCCGGGTGCATCCTTCGCGGCGTGTATGAAAGCATTGGACGCGGTGGTGACAGTCGGATTGTCGGTGTTGATCATCAGCCTCACATCACCGGGCGCACTGCCCACTGCTTTGCGCTCGACCAAGACACTGCCACCGGGAAAATATGCGAAGAAGCCGTGTTGGTAGAGGATGCTGATCGTCGATGCCAGGGCGGGTTGCGGCTCGACGGCGACCACTTTGGCGCCGAGCCGGAGAAACGCCGCGACGCGGTCGCCGACATGGGCGCCGATGTCGAACACCAGATCGCCGCGCTTGACGAAGCGAGCGTAGAGCTTGCCCATCGCGCGCGAGCGATGACGCTGGTGCCAGCCGTAATAGATGCCCAGCGATCGCCACACTCCACGCGCGGTTCGCAAGGTTTCCAGCACGGCATTACGCCGGGCGCCCAGCGGCGGTGACCGCGGGCAAGGCGAGTGCCGTAAGCGCCACCGGCGGCGCGGTTTCCTCGGGCAGCCGGCCGATGCCGATACGCGTCAGCCACCGCCCGACCGTGGGCCACGCGGTGAACACCGCAAGCGGAATCGAAAGCGCAGGCCCCCCGGCCAGGAGGAAGGCATAGAAGAATGCAGCCGGGTGGGTGGCGGCGATGAGGCCGAGCGAGGCAAGGCCTAGCGCGGTGTGCGGCCACAACTGATGCAGCGATAGCAGCCACGGCACGGTGTGATCGTGGCGCACTTGGCCTATCCAGCCGATCACGCGGCCGAACGGCAGACCTGCCAGGAACAAGGTGTGGCAGATCCACATGATCGGCGAGAGCAGAATGAAGAACACCGTCTCAGTCGCCACGCTGACGAGGAAGCGCGCGGTGCCGCCGAAGGCGCGGCGAAGTTCGGGCCTCGTCAAGACGTCGATCACGGTCGCGATCTTCGGCGCAAACCACATCACCAGGATGATAGCGAGCAGCGCTTGCCCGGCATCCGGCCGGATGAAGTCCGCCGGTGTGGGCGAGGCAGCGACCGCCAGTGTGCCGACCACGAGCAGGCCGATCCAGGCGGGCGACCCCAAGAACATCAGCATGGCGAACGCGAGTTGGAAGCGGCTGACGAGTTTCATGCCGGACATGAATAGGAAGTGGCTATATTGCAGCGTGCCCTGGCACCAGCGCTGGTCGCGGCGAATGAACTCGATCAGCGTCGGCGGATTCTCCTCCCAGCCGAGGTCTTCCTCCGGCAGCACGCGGACGTCGTAGCCGGCGCGTCGCATCAGCGCCGCCTCGATCTGGTCATGACTCAGTACGTGTCCGCCGAGCACGCCGCCGTCCGGCAGCTTCGGGATATGACAATGCGCGACGAACGGGGCGATGCGGATGACGGCGTTGTGGCCCCAGTAGGGGCCGCAATCGGCCTGCCACCATGCGCTGCCGATGGTCCAGGAGCGCATGCCGAGCCGCATGCCGAACTGGAAGATGCGGGCGAACGCGCTGGTCGAAGGCAGCCCTACCACCAGGCCCTGGAGAATACCGAGCTTCGGATCGGCCTCTATCACCCGCACCATGCGCATGATCGCTGCCGCGGTCATGAAGCTGTCGGTGTCGAGGGTGACTGCGAATTCGTGCCGGCCGCCCCAGCGCTCGCAGAAGTCCCAGAAATTTCCCGCCTTGAAGGCGGTGTTGACGGTGCGGCGGCGGTAGGTGACCGGCATGCGGCCGTGCCATTGCGCGGCGAGGGTGGCAAAGCCGGTTTCCTCAAGCGCCGCAATTTCGGGCTGGCTGGTATCGCTCAAGATATAGAGATGGAAACGGTCGGCTGAGCCCGCCGTCTCGATTTCCCGCATCATGGCGTCGAGATTGCGGATCACGCGGTCCGGCGGTTCATTGCGGACGAAGATCGTGATCGCGGTCGAGGCGCTGATTTTCTCGTCGCCGCGCAGATGCGCGACGGCTGGCAGCACGGTCGCGACCGGATCGCGCGCGAAGCGCATGATGATGAAGCCGATTGCGGCGTTCCAGAACCCGATCACCGACCAGGGCATGGTCAGGCCGAAGCAGAGCAGAAGGAGAGCGTCCGCAATGCCGAAGCCGCCGGCCGACAGGGCGTAGGCGGCCAGCGCCAGCAAGACCATGATGGTCACTACGACAAACGCCCCGAACGTTATCCGGCGTCCGACAATTCTCTTGTCAGAATAGACACTTACAGCCGAATCCGTGATCGCCCGCCCCGACACGCTGTGCAACTTCCTTATCCCCTCGGTCCGTGATGGATATACCCGGCAGCGAGGGCTTTAGTCCAACGGGGAGCGGACGTGGCGGGTGGCGAAGAGGTGGCGCAGGCGCTGTGGTACGTCGGCCCGGGCCAGGCCGAAATCCGCGAGGAGCGGCTCATGCCCCTCGCGGACGGCCATGTTCGCGTGCGCGCCATATACAGCGCGATCAGCCGGGGCACCGAGGCGTTGATCGCGGCCGGGCGCGTGCCCGAGAGCGAATATCAGCGCATGCGTGCGCCGTTCATGGCCGGCAGCTTTCCGTTCCCGGTGAAATATGGCTACGCCAGCGTCGGCGAGGTCGAGGCCGGGCCGGCGGCGCTCATCGGCCGCAACGTCTTCGCGCTGCATCCGCATCAGACCAAGTTCGATCTGCCGGCCGGCGCCGTGGTGCCTATTCCCGGCGACGTTCCGCTGTCGCGGGCGGTGCTCGCGGCCAACATCGAGACGGCGCTCAACGCCACATGGGACGCGGCGCCGGGTCCGAGCGGACGCATCGCCGTGGTCGGCGTGGGTGTGGTCGGTGCGCTGGTTGGATTTCTCTGCTCGCGCATCGAAGGCGCGGAAGTGACGCTCGTCGATATCGATCCGGCCCGGGAGAGGCTGGCGCGGGCGCTCAACCTGAACTTTGCGACGCCTTATGGCGCGCCCGCCGATTGCGATTTCGTCTTTCACTCCAGTGCCACCGCCGACGGACTGAGCACCGCGCTGAACATTGCCGCCGACGAGGCGAAGATCGTGGAACTGAGCTGGTACGGGGCGGGGGCCGTCGCGGTGCCGCTCGGCGGCGCGTTCCACAGCCGCCGCCTGAAGATCATCTCGAGCCAGGTCGGCAAGGTTGCGCCTTCGCACCGGGCAGCGTTCACCCATCGCCGGCGGCTCGAGGCGGCGGTGAAACTCGCCGCACACCCGCACCTCGATGCGTTGCTCAACCCGGCGTTTTCGTTTCGCGAGCTTCCCTCGCGTCTTGCCGATATCCTGAAACCCCGGAGCGGCGTACTCTGCCAGCTCGTCAGCTATCCTTGAGAGGCAACCTTGTTCACCGTCGAAGTTCGCGATCACATCATGATCGCTCATTCGTTTCGCGGCGCGGTTTTCGGCCCGGCGCAGGCGCTGCATGGCGCGACCTTCGTGGTCGATGCGACATTCATTGCTGACACGCTCGATGCAAACGGCATCGTGGTCGACATCGGCCGCGCGCATGAAGCGCTTAAAGGCGCGCTCCAGCCGCTGAACTATAAAAATCTCGACGAGGTGCCCGCGTTCAAGGGCGTCAACACGACAACCGAGTTCCTGACCAAGCACATCTTCGATCAGCTCGCGAATGCAGCGCGCACGGGCGATCTCGGCCGTCCTGGCCGCGAACTCAAGGCGATCCGCGTCAGCATCGGCGAGTCGCATGTGGCGCGGGCCTCCTACGAGGCGCCGTTGTGGTGAAGCGCGTCGCGTTTGCCGTGCCGGGCGATCTCGCGACGCCGACCGGCGGCTATGCCTATGACCGCCGCATGATCGCGGAACTGCAGAAGCTCGGTTGGCAGGTCGATGTCATTGACCTCGGTGATGGCTTCCCCCGACCGGACGCGACAACCAAGGCGGCGGCGCGAGACAAGCTTGCCGGCGTGCCGAAAGATTGTGCGATCATCGTCGATGGCCTGGCCTTCGGCGTTTTGCCTGAGGCGGCAAACGAATTGCGCGAACGAAATCCGCTGCTCGCCCTGGTGCATCATCCGCTGGCGCTGGAAACGGGGCTTGTGCCCGTCGATGCGCAAGCCCTGAAGAAAAGCGAACGCGATGCGCTCGCTGCCGCGCGGGCCGTCGTGGTCACCAGTCCTTCGACCGGAACGCTGCTCACCGACGACTACGACGTTCCCCCCGAGATTGTCACTGTTGCGCGTCCGGGCACGGATCGCCGCGAAGCCGCGAAGGGAAGCAGCGATGGCAACGTGCGGCTGCTTGCAGTTGGCGCGGTGGTGCCGCGCAAGGGTTATGACGTGCTGATTGCAGCGCTCGCACCGCTTGCAACGCTGCCGTGGCGGTTGACGATTGTCGGCGACCGCACGCGCGACGAGGCGGCGGTGGCAGAGCTCGATGCCGATATTGCGGCTCAAGGCCTCATCGCACGCGTCGACGTGACGGGGGCGCTACCGGCGGAGCGTCTCGCCGCGCTTTATATGCAGGCCGATCTGTTCGTGCTGGCTTCGCGTTTCGAAGGCTACGGCATGGCATTCGCCGAGGCGCTGGCGTATGGCCTGCCTATTGTCGGCACCACGGCGGGCGCTATTCCCGACACGGTGCCGCCGGACGCGGGAGTGCTGGTCGAGCCGAATGACGTGAAGGCGCTCACGCGCACGCTGCGGATGCTGATCGGCAATCCCAAGGAGCGGCAGTGGTTCGCATCGGGCGCCCGCACCGCGGGCGAACAGTTACCGACGTGGGATGAGTCGGCCGCGCTCCTCGCCGCCGCGATCGAGGCGCGGACATGAGTTTCACTGCTGCCTGGCTGGAAATGCGCGAGCCCTATGATCGCCGCGCGCGCAACCCGGCCGTGATCGACGCCATGGTCGCGGCGCTGTCCGACCGGCCATCGGTTACGATCGCCGATCTCGCCTGCGGAACAGGCTCGACGTTTCGCGCGCTTCGCCCGCGGGTCAAGGCCCGACAGAGCTGGCGGCTGGTCGATAACGATCTCAGCCTGCTCGCGCGCGCTCCGCAGTCGTCGCCCCCTGATGTCATCGCCGCGACCATCCCGATCGACCTAAGCCGCGATCTCGAAGCGGCGCTCGACGGCCCGGTCGACCTGGTTACAACGTCGGCGCTTCTCGATCTCGTTTCGGACGAATGGCTGCAGCGGCTCGTGGTTGAAATTGCGACGCGCCGTCTGCCGCTCTACGCGGCGCTGAGCTACGACGGGCGCGTCGAGATGACGCCGGCCGATGCGGCGGATCAAAAGGTCATCGCCGCGGTCAACGCCCATCAGCGCACCGACAAGGGCTTCGGCCGGGCGCTAGGGCCGGGCGCAGCGCAGACGGCGGTCGAGCGGTTCGAACGCGTCGGCTACACGGTGGTACAGGGCGCATCCGACTGGGTGTTCGCCCCGCAGGACCGCGAAATTCAGTTCGAAGTGCTTTCAGGCTGGGCCGCTGCGGCCCGCGATCTCGGCGAGGTGCCGCTAGGCGATGTGGTCGGATGGTTGACGCGCCGCCGCGACCTCGTCGCCGCCGGACGTTCTTCGATCCGTGTCGGTCACGTCGATTTTTTCGCGCAGCCGACTGGCACGCGCTGATCCGATAGGTCGCAGTCGAACAGCACCTCGTCGTCGAGCCGGTGCACGGCGATCGGCGTCAGCAGCGCCTCATCGACGCGTGCGATCGGCGGCAGCGAAAAGCTTGGCCGGCCGGAGCCGAGAATGATCGGCGCGACCATGATGTGCAGCCGGTCGAGACACTTCGCAGCCAGGAAGCGCGATACCGTGTCGGCGCCGCCTTCGATCAGGACACGGCGCAGCCCGCGGTCGGCAAGTGCAGCGAGGATCGCGGCGGGCGCGATCTGTCCATCGGTCTTGGCGATGCCGACAATCTCGATGTTGGATGGCAACGGCGGCTTTGCGCCTGCGCCGGTCACGACCAAACGGCGCACGCCGTCATTGGCCAGCATTTTTGCTCCGGCCGGCAGCCGCCCGCCGGCATCGATGACGACGCGCGCGGGCTGCGGGCCGGTGACGCGCCGCACCGTAAGCTGGGGATCATCAGCGAGAGCCGTTCCCACCCCGATAACCACTGCATCGACCAACGCCCGCAGGCGATGCAGGTGCGCAAGTCCGGCGGGCCCGTTGATGTAGTGGGAATGGCCCGTTTCCGTGGCGACCCGGCCGTCCAATGACTGGCCGATCTGGGCGACCGCCACGAGGTCATCAACCCGGCCATGCCGCAACGGGCCAAACAGCGCCTCCCAGGGGGCCGGCAGCGGGAAGGTCAGCGCCCGGAACGCTTGCGGAACGGGGGTCCAGGAATCCATAGCCTGACTGTCTTTGGCAGGGGTTCGGGCGGGCCTCGCACGAAATACGAGACGACGGAACTTTAACTTGGCATAATATCTTATTGCCGCTGAACGCGACATGTATCAATGGCTTAGGGGATTTCCGCGCTAGTCCGGTGTTCTCGTTTCAGGGCGCGCGCCAGGGAGTGAAGTGAGTATCAATGCCGAATAACCATGGCGGGACGACGGGTTCCATTCTCTTCGGAACGCGTGAGCAAGTGGGCGTCGGCCGGGGATTGGCTGAATTTCGTGCAGGCCGCCCGGTGGTGGTGAAAAGCGGCAGCGAGACGTTGCTGTGCCTGCCTGTCGAGGGGCTGACCAAGGATCGGCTCACGGCCTTCCGGGCGCTTTGCGCGCCTATCGCGCCGCGCCTGGTGTTGACCAGCCTGAGGGCGCGCTCGCTCGGCATTGAGGCAGAGGAGCCGGTGGCGCTCGAACTGATGTCCGATGTCGACGCCAATACAATCCTCGCGCTGGTCGCCGATGCCACCTCCAATCATGTGTTCGTGCCCGAGGTGGCCGGCCCGGCGGCAATTGCGGCCATTGATCTGGTCAAGTTTGCGCAAGTGCTGCCCGCGGTGCTGGTCGCCGAGACCACATCGACGATGGTGGACGCGTTCAATCCTTCCATCATCACGGTCGAAGCCGGCGCGGTGACTCGCTTCCGCGAGAAGGCCACGCAATCGCTCACCATCGCGGGCGAGGCCCATGTGCCGCTCAACTCCGGCGTTCGCACCCGGTTCGTCGTGTTCCGCGATGCATTCGGCGACGATCCGGTGGCGGTGATCGTCGGTACGCCGGATCTCTCCAAGCCGGTGCCGGTGCGCATCCATTCTGCCTGTCTGACTGGCGACGTGTTCGGCTCGCGGCGCTGCGATTGCGGCGACCAGTTGAAGCTTGCGCTGGCGCGGCTGCAGGAGGCCGACGGCGGCATCATCCTCTATCTCGCGCAGGAGGGCCGTGGCGTCGGCCTCGCCAACAAGATGCGCACCTACAAGCTTCAGGACGCCGGTCTCGACACAGTGGATGCCAACACCACGCTCGGCTTTGACGATGACGAGCGCGACTACGGGATTGCGGTCCGCATGCTGCAGATGCTCGGCTGCACCCGCGTGGTACTGCTGACAAACAATCCGGCCAAACTCGACGGATTGACCAAAGCCGGCATCGAGATCGTGGGCCGCATGCCGATCGAGACGCCGGTCAACTCCGACAACCGCCGCTATCTCACGGCGAAGGCGTCGCGGGCGGGCCACCAGCTTCGCCACGTAATCGCATCGCTGGCTGACACTCCGAACGACGACGAGCGGGAGGCAGGGCTGGTGCCTTGATGTCAGGCCCGGCTGAAGGGGGCGGCGGCGTGTTGATTCGCTTGGTAACCGGCTAACCCATGGCGGCACCAGCACCCAGCCGCACGATCGGCGATCTCACGTTCCAGGAGATCGGGAGTGCGTTACGCGCGAGTTCGATCCTGTGCCTGCCGATGGGATCGATGGAGCAGCACGGTCCGCATCTGCCGCTCAACACCGACACGGTCCTGGCCGAAGCGTTCACCGGCCGCATCGTCGAGCGCTGGGGCGAGACTTATGACCTGTGGCGGCTGCCGTCGATCCCCGTTGGGCTGTCGCGCGAGCACGACTGGGCGGCGGGAACGCTGTCGCTCTCTGTCACCGGCATGACGGCATATCTGCGTGACCTCTGCCGCGAGGTCGTCCGTGCGCTCCCGGCGCGCAATCTTCTGATCGTCAATGGTCACGGCGGCAATCGCGGCATCCTGGAGGCGCTTGGACGGGAGCTCCGCGGCGACTTTGGGCTCAATGCCGGCGCGCTACACCTTGGCGCGATGATCAGCCCGCTGGCGGATACGGCGGTGCCGGAAATTCACGCCGGCAGAGATGAAACCTCGGTGATGCTGGCGCTCGCTCCGCACTTTGTGCGCCGCGAGCGCATCGGTGACTTGAAAGCGCCGCCGGACGGCAACACGGTGCGGTCGACGATCCTCGATCCGGCGACGAGCTGGCCCTGGTCGAGTGGCGACAAGCGCATCGCCGATCGGGGCGTGATCGGCGATGCGGCGTCGGCGTCCGTGGAGCATGGCAAGGCCATCGTGACGCGCGTGATCGAAGCCGCAGGCGCGGTGCTGAAACAACTGCGCGAAAACGAGAATTAGCCGTGCTCACCCGCGGCGCGCTCCATCTCCAGCGGATGCGCTTTTCGTCCGCCGCGCTCGATCGAGGTCGGGGCCTGATCGTGCGCGATCAGACCTGCGGCAAGATCGATGCATCGCTTGGCTAGCATCGAGGCGCCCTCGGCCAACTCGGTGGACGCGCGTACGATCTCGACGTTGCGTTCCATATCCTCGCTCGACCAGCCGCGTGAGTGAGCGACATAGGGAAACTGCGGGAAGATGAAGCCAAGCTCGGCAAAGAAGCCGAGCATCTGACCGGCGACGCCTTGGATGTTGTCCTGGCCGCCGACAATGATGAAACCCGCGACCTTGTTGCGGATCAGCACCTGGTTGCGGATGGTGATGGAGTTCTGCACGCAGTTGAGCCGCTCAGCCATCTTGAAATAGAGCGACGACGCCGCGCCCCAGCGGATCGGGGTGGCGATGATAATGGCGTCGGCCCAGTGCACCAGCGCCTCATAGACGCGATCGAGTTGATCATTTGGGTCCATCTGCGTGATCGAGCATGGCCAGGTGCACGCATGCGCCGATTTCGAATAGTAGCCTTCGCAGGCGCGGAATTTCAGCTCGCTGAGTCGGAGCATGCGGCTCTCGGCGCCTTGGCTGATGCAGGAATTCGAGTGCCTGCCGAAGCAGATGGTCGGAGCCGGAAAATCGCGGATTGGCCTCGTCCATCGGCGAGGTCGAGATGCCGGCGACGCGGATCGGCCCCGGCGCGCGCTCGATCTGGCGCGCCAGCGGATGCGATGCGTGGGGAGCACGCGTCCGCTTGGTTGCCGACGCTACGTCCACCAGCAGCCTGCCGCCCTCTGCCTTCACCGTGTAGGCGGGAACAGCATCGGCCTCAAAGCCGGGCTCCCCCTTTCCATCGCAGCGATGGAATTTCCAGTTGTGCCAGGGGCAGGTGATGTAGTCGCCGTCGAGCCGGCCATCGCCCAGTGGCCCGCCGACATGGTTGCAGGCGTTCGAGACCACGCCGAACCGGCCGTCCTTGAATGACACCGCGAGCTCCCGGCCTCCGGCCGTGACGTGCCGCAGCGGCGTTTTCGACAGTTCCTCGACCGAGCCGACATCGAGCCAGTTTTCCATGGTCAGCCCTCCAGATTTCTCATCGTTCGGGATCACGGCCATTCTAGCCGGTTCCCGAGAGCCCTAACGAAGTCTTAATCACGGCGGGTTATCAAGAACGTTGGATTATTGTGCGAGTGGTCCGGAATGGCCGGCCAGACTGAAGATGCCGCGGATAAGCTGCGAGCGTACCTCCGGGACTTGAAGCCGGGGGCGCGGGCGTTGCTGATCGCCAAGCTTGAGCGCGCGATGTTGCCTTGATGCCGACGAGGTAGCGGAGACCGAGGCCCTGGTCGGATTCGTTGCCGCTTGCCGAAACTATGCCAGCGAACTTGCCGTCAACGAGGTGACGCAGCGCACCTTCAACGAACTGCAGCAGTTCCTCGACACTGGTACGCGTACCCTGCCCGATGCGTTGCGCGGTGCAAGTGCCGGGGAACGCCCGTTCCGTCAGTCGCAGGTCGATGCCGCAGTGCGGTTCTGCGCCAAGGTGTTTGGCCAGGAATATGCCTCGCTGCTGGCCAAGGCGGCGGAGGTCGCATCGCACGACCACGAGCGCAAGGCGGCGACTCTAGCCCGCGCCTGAACCCGGCGCGGCCAAAATCACGGTCATTTGAGACTTCGGGAGCGCGGATCATGCGCTTGAACGAATTGTATTTTGCCTGCCCCCGGCCGTGATGATAACCCTCCGGCATGATGCTTTGGCTTGTCATGGCGCTGATGACAGCGACCGCGATCTTTGCGGTGCTGTGGCCGCTCGCGCGCCGGACTCCGCTGCGCACCGGCAGCGACATTGCGGTCTATCAGGACCAGCTTGACGAAATCGAGCGCGATCGCGCGGCCGGGCTGATCGGTGAGCGCGAGACCGAGGCTGCGCGCGTCGAAATCTCCCGGCGACTGCTTGCCGCGGCCGATGCCGTTGTGCCGGCGCCGCCGCCGGCGGGCACGACTCGCCGCCGCGCTGCTGCGCTTGCAGCCCTGATCCTGTTGCCGCTCGGCGCTGCAAGTCTCTATCTCTCGTTGGGTTCGCCGCAACTGACCGGTGAGCCGCAGTCGGCGCGCCGCGAATTGTCACCAGAGCAACGTCCGGTCATGGAGCTGGTCGGCCGGGTCGAGGCGCATCTGGAGCAGAATCCGGAGGATGGCCAGGGCTGGGAGGTGCTGGGGCCGGTTTACATGCGGCTTGGGCGCTACGACGACGCGGTGAAGGCTCGCAAAAATACGCTGCGGCTCCTCGAGCCGTCTGCCGGACGCTGGGCCGATCTCGGAGAGGCATTGACTGGCGCTGCCAATGGCATCGTCACCGCCGAAGCTAAGGATTCCTTCGATCGCGCCCTTCGTCTCGATCCGAGCGATGTCCGCTCGCGCTTCTTCATCGGGCTTGCCGCCGAGCAGGATGGCCGCCCGGAGCAAGCGGCTGGGATCTGGCGGAGGCTGTTGGCCGAGGCGTCGGCGGATGCGGCGTGGACCGGGTTCGTTCGGGAATCGCTGGCGCGCGTCGATCCCGCCGCCGCGGCCTCGCAGCCCGGCCCCTCCGCGGACGATGTCGCGGCGGCAAGCGAAATGTCGCCCGAGCAGCGCAATACGATGGTGCGGGGAATGGTTTCACGGCTGGCCGAGCGGCTCAAGCAGGACGGCGCCGATGTCGAGGGGTGGCTGCGCCTGCTGCGCGCTTGGATGGTGCTGGGCGACAAGGAACAGGCGCGAGCTGCCGCGGGCGATGCCCGCCGCGCGTTGGCGAGCGATCCGGACAAGCTGCGGCAGGTGGATGAGCTGATCAAGGGTCTCGGGCTGGAAAGCTAGGATGCACGAAAGCAGCGGCGCCTGGTTTTGATCGGCTCGAGCCTCGGTGTGCTGGCGCTCGCTGCCGTGCTGGTGCTCAGCGCCTCAAGGCCGGCGACAACGATACGCAGGTGCTGGCCTTCCTGACGGCGCGCTACGGCCAGTTCGTGCTGCTCAGGCCTCGCCTGGGCTGGGACACGGCGCTGCTTTGGCTGGCGCCGGTCGTAGTGTTGTCGATCGGCGCATTCTCAATCGTGATAATATTGCGCAGGCGTGGCCTGCTTGTATCCGCCGTGCCGCCGCTCACCGACGAAGAACAGCGCCGCCTTAAACAACTCGCCGAGCACTGACGCGTCTGACCGGCCCTGCCAGCCGCCGCGCCGCTTATCCCGACTGCTGATTGCGGCATCGGGCTAATAGCAAAGCTGAAACAACAGCTTAGAGCGACCTTCCACCTTACCAAAGATTAATGCTACCGCCACGCCTTCGTAAGGCGAGCACTCCCATCTTCTGTCCAACCACAAGCGCTGGGGCGCTGACCCACTCGGTTTTGAGGACAGATATCCGATGCATCAGGCCAACCAAACGAAGGCGCGAATCCTGCCGATGCGGCGGCTTGCGCTTCTGGCCACCACCGTCGCCGGCCTTGCCGTCGGCGGAATTCTGGTGGCGCCCACTCTGTCGCCTTACGCGCCACATGCGCTGGCGCAGAATCTTTCGCAGGAGGCCCAGCAGGTCGCGCGGCCGACCGGCTTTGCCGACATCGTCGAGAAGGTGAAGCCCGCGGTGATTTCGGTCCGCGTGAAGATGCGGGCCGACGCGCAGCCGTCTGCTTCGTTGGACGACGAGAATGCCGTTCCCCAAGGGCTCTCCGATGGAGAAGTTCTTCAAGCGCTTCGGCATGCCTGAGGGCGGCCCGTGGCAGGCGGCCGAGCGTGCCGCGCGGCCGTCAGTTCGGTCAGGCGCAGGGCTCCGGCTTCTTCATTTCGGCGGACGGTTACGCCGTGACCAACAATCACGTGGTCGAGAAGGCCACGACCGTCGAGATCTCCACCGACGACGGCAAAACCCACACCGCCAAGGTTATCGGCACCGATCCGCGCACCGATCTCGCGCTGATCAAGGTCGAGGGCAGCAACTTCCCCTACGTCAAGCTTGCGGAAACGTCGCCCCGCATCGGCGACTGGGTGCTCGCGGTCGGCAATCCGTTCGGCCTCGGCGGCACCGTGACCGCGGGCATCGTTTCGGCGCGCGGCCGCGACATCGGCGCCGGCCCCTATGACGACTTCCTGCAGATCGATGCGCCGGTGAATAAGGGCAATTCCGGCGGTCCGACCTTCAACACCGAAGGCAGCGTGATCGGCGTCAACACCGCGATCTTCTCGCCGTCCGGCGGGTCGGTCGGCATCGCCTTCGCCATTCCGGCGGATACGGTGAAGAGCGTCGTCGCCCAGCTCAAGGACAAGGGCTCGGTGACGCGCGGCTGGATCGGCGTGCAGATCCAGCCGGTGACGCCGGAGATCGCCGACAGCCTCGGGACTGAAGAAGCCTGCGGGTGCGCTGGTCGCCGAGCCGCAGAAGGATGGCCCGGCGGTCAAGGCCGGCATCCAGTCTGGCGACGTCATCGCCGACCGTGAACGGCAGTCCGGTGGCAGATGCGCGCGACCTTGCCCGCAAGATCGGCGGCATGGCTCCGGGCACGACCGTCAAGCTCGGCATTGTCCGCGGCGGCGCGGAAAAGACCGCTCAGCCTGACGCTCGGCGAGTTGCCGAATGCACGTGAGGCACGCGCCGACACCAAGGAGCAGCCCGAACAGAAGAGCAGCAACGAGCCGCGGCTCGGATTGTCGCTCACGCCCGGCGGCAGCGAGCCGGGTGTCGTCGTCGCCGAGGTCGATCCCTCCGGTCCGGCCGCCGATTTCGGCTTCAAGGCCGGCGACGTGATTCTTGAGGTCGGCGGGCAGACCGTCGCCACGCCTGCCGAGGTCGGCAAGGCGCTCGGCAAGGCCCGCGACGACGGCAAGCGCAGCGTGCTGATGCGCGTGAAATCTGAACAAGGGACGCGGTTCGTGGCCATTCCGCTGAGCCGCGCCTGAGACGAGTGAAGAACCGCGCCCGAGTCGGGCGCGGAGAACGAGATCGGGGCCGTTACGTCGGCATTCGTCGCCCCCGCCGGCGGAGCGAACCCGGGGGACGGGGTCACACCCGTCCCCACTGATACCGTCTTCGTTACCGGCATTCGTCGCCCCCGCCGGGAACGAGGACGGTCGGGGGGCGGCGGAGCGATCCGCCGCCCCCGCATTGTTTTGCATCATGATTCCGAAGGTGCCGATTTCGAAATCATGCTCAAGAAAAAGGCCGGACACAGGCGCGGACGGCCGGATTTCGCTAGAATGGACCGCACCTAAAGCGGACCGCCATGCGCCTCCTCATCGTAGAAGACGACCGCGACGCCGCCGACTACATCGCCCGGGCCTTCCGGGAGGTCGGCCATGTCGCCGATCAGGCGCCGGATGGCGAGGAGGGCCTGGCGCTCGCGCTCGACCGGCAATACGACGTCCTGATCATCGACCGCATGCTGCCCAAGCGCGATGGGCTTTCGGTGATCGGCGAACTGCGCGCCAAGGGCATCGAGACGCCGGTGCTGATCCTGTCCGCGCTCGGCCAGGTCGATGACCGGGTGAAGGGCCTGCGCGCCGGCGGCGACGACTATCTGCCCAAGCCGTATTCGTTCTCCGAACTGCTCGCCCGCGTCGAGGTGCTGGCGCGCCGCCGCGGCGGCCGCGGCGAGGAGACGGTGTATCGGGTCGCCGACCTCGAGCTCGACCGGCTGTCGCACCAGGTCACGCGCGGCAAGGAGGAGATCGATGCTGCAGCCGCGCGAGTTCCGCCTGCTCGAATATCTGATGAAGCATGCCGGCCAGGTGGTGACCCGCACCATGCTGCTGGAAAATGTCTGGGACTATCACTTCGATCCGCAGACCAACGTGATCGACGTGCACATCTCGCGGCTGCGCTCCAAGATCGACAAGGGATTCTCGCAGCCGCTGCTGCACACCATCCGCGGCGCGGGATACATGATCCGTGACAAATGACGTCGTCACGACGACCGAAGGCGCCGTCCGCACGCGCAGATCCCCGCGTGGCGCGGCTGCGCGGCATCGTTGCGCGGATGCAAGACGCGGGCCTGGCCGCGGCTGAGCGCGCTCGGCAAGCTTTCCAACACCACCGCGTTCAAGCTGACGCTGGTCTATCTCACCGTCTTCGCGCTGTTCGCGGCCTTCCTGCTCGGCTATTTCGCCTGGAACACGCGGCGGCTGATCACCGAGCAGATCACGCGCACGGTCGACGCGGAGATCACCGGCCTGTCCGAGCAATACAACCAGGGCGGCATCCGGCGGCTGGTGTTCGTCATCGACGCACGCGCCCGCCGGCCGGGGTCGAGCCTCTATCTCGTCGCCACGTTCACCGGCGACGGACTCGCCGGCAACGTCGGCCTGCTCGGCGAGGGCGTGCTCGAGCACACCGGCTGGACCGAAACGGTCTATCGCCGCCTCGACGATCCCGAAGGCACCGAGCATCACGCGCTGGTGCGCGTGTTCGAGCTGCCGAGCGGTTTCCGCCTGCTGGTCGGCCGCGATCTCGAGGAGCGGGAGCGGCTCTACGACATCATTCTCGCCGCCGGACAATGGTCGATCGCGCTGGTCATCGTCCTGGGCCTGGCCGGCGGCTTCTTCGTCGCGCGCCGCGTGCTGCGCCGCGTCGACGCCATGACCGAGACGTCGCGCACCATCATGGCCGGCGATCTGTCCGGCCGCCTGCCGACCGCCGGCTCCGACGACGAGCTCGACCGGCTCGCGGTCAATCTCAACGTCATGCTGGAGCGGATCGAGGCGCTGATGCGGGGCTTCAAGGAAGTCTCCGACAACATCGCCCACGATCTCAAGACGCCGCTGACGCGGCTTCGCAATCGCGCCGAGGAGGCGCTGCGCTCGGGCAAGGGCGAGAGCCGATTATCGCGCGGCGCTGGAAGTCGACGATCGAGGAATCCGACGAACTGATCCGCACCTTCAACGCGCTGCTGATGATCGCGCGCGCGGAATCCGGCCAGGCCAGCACGCCGATGACCGAGTTCGACGCCGCCGACATCGCGCGCGGGGTGGGCGAGCTTTACGATCCGCTCGCCGACGAGAAGGGACTGACCCTCAAGATCGAGGCCGGCGCGAGCCTGCCGGTGCGCGGCAACCGCGAGCTGGTGACGCAGGCGCTCGCCAATCTCGTCGACAACGCCATCAAATACGCGCGCCCGCACGAGGCGGAGGCCAACGGCACGCCGGCCGATGTGCTGGTCGAGGCGAGCGGCGAGGGCGATCGCATCCGGCTCAGCGTGTCCGATCACGGGCCGGGCATTCCCGAAGGCGATCGCGAGCGTGCGGTCCAGCGCTTCGTGCGGCTGGAGCAGAGCCGCTCGGAGCCGGGCTCGGGGCTCGGCCTGAGCCTTGCGTCCGCGGTCGCCCATCTGCACGGCGGCGAGCTTCGGCTTGAGGACAACGGGCCGGGCCTAAAGGCCACGCTGGTGCTGCCGCGCGGCGGCCCGCAATTGCCGCAGCCGAGCGAATAGTCAATCGCCGCAAGCGCGGCTATGACAGGGCATGGCCCGGCCCGCGCGAAGAAAACGCAAAGCCCCCGGCGAAGATCGAAAAGACGCTGGCGCTCGCCATGTCCGATGCGCCGCGGCTGATGGACCGCAAGGCGGCGCAGGCCCGCGTCGCCGAATGGCTGGCGGAGATCGGACGCAGCGCCGCCGGCAAGGCGCTCAAGCGCCTGCTCGCCGACTGCGCCGAAGGTCGAGGCCCTGCTGCTCGGGCTCGCCGACGGCTCGCCGTATCTCTGGGACCTCGCGGCGGCGGAGCCCGAGCGGCTGCTGTCGCTGCTCAATTCCGATCCGGACGAGCATCTCGCGGAATTGCTGGCGAAAGCCGAAAAGGCCGTCTGCCGCCGACCAAGGACGAAGCCGAGGCGATGCGGCTGCTGCGCCGCATGAAGGCGGAAGCGGCGCTGCTCATTGCGCTGGCCGACATCGGCGGGGTCTGGCCGGTGATGCGGGCGACGCGCGCGCTGACCGAGCTTGCCGACACCGCCATTCGCGCCGCGGTGCGCTTTCTGCTGCGCGACGCCGCCGCGCGCGGCCGGCTCAAGCCCGCCGATCCGGCGAAGCCGGAGGAGGGCAGCGGCCACATCGTGCTCGCCATGGGCAAGATGGGCGCCTTCGAGCTCAATTATTCGAGCGATATCGATCTGATCGTGTTCTACGACCCGGATGCGCCGGCGCTGGCCGACAAGGACGACGCCACCGCGTTCCACGTGCGGATCACCCGCGGCCTGGTGAAGCTCCTGCAGGAGCGCACCGCCGACGGCTACGTGTTCCGCGTCGATCTGCGGCTGCGCCCCGACCCGGCCTCGACCCAGATCGCGGTCTCGACGGAAGCGGCGCTCAACTACTACGGCAGCGTCGGCCAGAACTGGGAGCGCGCGGCGCTGATCAAGGCGCGCGCCTGCGCCGGCGACATCAAGGCCGGCGAGGCGATCCTTGCGCAGCTCGCGCCCTTCATCTGGCGGAAGTATCTCGACTACGCCGCGGTTGCCGACATCGAGGCGCTCAAGCGCCAGATCCACGCCTACCGCGGCCACGAGGACATCGCGGTCGAGGGCCACAACATCAAGCTCGGCCGCGGCGGCATCCGCGAGATCGAGTTCTTCGTGCAGACCCAGCAGCTCGTCGCCGGCGGCCGGCATCCCGAGCTGCGCGGCCGCGAGACGCTGCCGACGCTCGCGGCGCTCGCCGAAGGCGGCTGGATCGGCGCCGACGCCCGCGCCGATCTCGACGCCGCCTACCGGTTTCTGCGCACCATCGAGCACCGCCTGCAGATGGTGGCCGACGATCAGACCCATACGCTGCCGTCGGATCGCGGAAGGCATCGAACGCTTCGCGCGGTTTGCCGGCTTCAAGGATCGCGACGCGTTCGCGCAAAAGCTGGTCGAGCATCTGCGCAAGGTGCAGCGCCAGTACATCAAATTGTTCGAGGACACGTCGGCGCGCGCCGATCAGCTGGCGCTGTCGTTTCCCGAGGACGCCGACGACCGCGAGACGCTCAACCGGCTCGGCGCGATGGGCTATCGCAAGCCGCTGGAGGTGTCGGCAACGGTGCGGCGCTGGCTGACCGGCGTCCTATCCGTCGCTGCGCGGCGAGTTCGCCCGCACCCAATTCACCGAGCTGGTGCCGGTGCTGCTCGACCGTCTGGGGCGTGCCGAGAATCCGGATGCAGCGCTCAACGCCTTCGATCTGTTCATCGGCGGCTTGAAGCGCGGCGCGCGGCTGTTCTCGCTGCTCAAGCAGAATCCGGATCTGGTCACGCTGGTCGCGCTGACGCTCGGCACCGCGCCGCGGCTCGCCGACATCCTGGCGCGCTATCCGGAGGCGATGGACGCGCTGCTCGAGCCGACGTTCTTCGGCGCGCTGCCGGATGAGGCCAAGCTCGAGGCCGAGCTTGCGCGCACCATCAAGGAGGCGCACACCTATGAGGACTTTCTCGACCGGCTGCGGCATGTTCAGCCAGGAGCAGATGTTCCTGATCGGCGCGCGCGTCCTGTCGGACACGGTGTCGGCCGAGCAGGCCGGCGGCGCCTTCGCGCGGCTCGCCGACGTTGCGGTCCGCGCGCTGCACCGCCGGGTGGAGGACACGGTCGCGGAAAACCACGGCCGCATCCGGGGCCAGCAGACCGCGCTGCTTGCGCTCGGCAAGCTCGGCGGCCGCGAGATGACGGCGACGTCCGATCTCGATCTCATCATCGTCTACGACTTCGATCCGGAGCATCCGCAGTCCGACGGCGCGCGGCCGCTCTATGGCGCGCAGTATTTCGCGCGGCTGACGCAGCGGCTGATCAGCGCGCTGTCGTCGCAGACCAACTACGGCGCGCTCTACCAGGTCGACATGCGGCTGCGTCCGTCCGGCCGCTCCGGCCCGGTCGCCACCAGCTCGACGCCTTCGCGAGCTACCAGGAGACCGAAGCCTGGACCTGGGAGCACATGGCGCTGACGCGGGCGCGGGTGGTGTCGGGCCCGCCGGCGTTTGCCGCCCGCGTCGAAGACGGTCATCCGCGCCGTGCTCTGCCGCAAGCGCGATCCGGCGGCGGTGGCGGCGGACGTGGTCGAGATGCGGCAGGCCATCGCCAAGGAGAAGGGCGAGGACGCGCGCTGGGACCTCAAATATGCCGCCGGCGGGCTGATCGATCTGGAGTTCATCGCGCAATATCTCCAACTCGTGCACGCGGCGGAGAAGCCGGAAATCCTCGACACCAACGACCGCGCGCGTGCTCGACAAGGCGTGGCGGCTGGGGCTTCTGTCGGCGGAGGAGGCCGACGTGCTGCGGCCGGCGGCGCGGCTCTATCACAACCTGACGCAGATCCTGCGGCTGTGCCTGCCCGGCCCGTTCGATCCGAAGACCGCGGGCGCGGGGCTGCTCGGGCTGCTCTGCCGGGCGGCCGATCTGCCGAACTTCGCCACGCTCGATGCCCATCTCGCCGAGACGCAGCAGAAGGTGCGCGCAAGCTTCAACCGGATTCTCGGCGCGGCGCAGTGAGATGACGGCTCAGGCCGGCACGGCGGCTCGCTTCTTCACGCTCTCGATCAGCGAGGCCTTGCGCACGTAGGCCCGGTGCGCCGCGGGATCGGCGGCGGTCCGGCGCAGCTGCTCGAAATCCTTCGCCCGCGCCGCCGGGTCCTTCTCTTCCATCCGCTTCTTGTTGGCGACGGTCTGCTGCTGCACGAACTCGATGTTGAGCGGACGGCGGTGCAGGTCGTATTCGTCGAGAATATCCTCGGGCGCCTCGCGGCGGATGACGCGGCCGAGCAGGTCGCTCAGCTCGACCGCGTCGTGGATGCCGAAGTTCAGGCCGAGCCCGCCGAGCGGGTTGTTGACGTGCGCGGCGTCGCCCGCGAGGAACACGCGGCCCTTGCGGAAGCTCGCCGCCACGCGCTGGTGCACGTTGTAGAGATTGCGGTGGACGATGTCGTAGGCGCCGTCCTTGGGCAGGAATCGCTGCAGCCGCCGCTCGGTCGCCTCGGGTTCATCAGCTCGTCGTCGGTCTGCTCGGGCCGCGTCGAGGACAGCACGCGCCACAGCGGGCCCGCTTCGTCGCCGCTCACCTTGAACACCGAGAACCAGGCGTCCGGATCGGAGATGTAGTTCCGCGTGCAGCCCGGATACACGAGTGCCGAGGTTGTCGGTCGTGGTCAGGATCATGAACCGTTCGGGATGGGTGTAGCCCTCGAACTCGATGCCGAGCGCCTTGCGCACGGTCGAGCGCCCGCCGTCGCAGCCGATCAGATAGGAGCCCGCGATCTTGCGCGTGCCGTCGGCGCTCTCGACCTCGATCTCGACACCATCGCCGATCTGGGTCAGCGACGTCACCCGCGCCGAGAATTCGACCTTGGCGTGGGGAAATTTCTTCAGCCGTTCGATCGCCATGCCGGCGAGCTTGTGCTGCTCGCATTGCACGGCGAACGGGTAGGGCGTTTCGTCCTTGAGCATGCCGAAATCGAATTCGGCGATGATCTGCTTGCTCTGGCCGGTCCCAGATGCGGAACAGCGGCTCGACCAGGCCGCGCTCGATGACCTCGTCGACCATGCCGAGGCCGGCCAGCATCTCCAGCGTCGCGGCATGGGTGGTCGCCGCGCGCGGCATGTCGTTGACCTTGGCCTCGGCCTCGAACACATGCACCGGCAGGCCCTGGCGGGCGAGCGCCAGCGCGGTGATGACACCGACCGGTCCGCCGCCGGCAATCAGGATGGGACGCTGTGCTGTCATTTTGAATTTCTTGGACCTATTGCAGTTTCACGCCGGCGATTGCGACGGCTTCCGCCCACAGTTTTAGATCGGCGGCGACCAGTTCTGCAAACTCCGCCGGGCGTGATTGCCCGAGCGGGTCGGCGCCGAGCTTGGCAAGCTTGTCGACGAACGCCGGGTCTTTGGCGGCCTTGGACGATCTCGGCCGCGATCTTGTCGACGATCGGCTTCGGCGTTGCCGCCGGCGCCATCAGGCCGTTCCAGGTGACGGCCTTGTAGCCGGGATAGCCGAGTTCGGCGACGGTCGGCACATCCGGCAGTTGCGGGACGCGAGCCTCGCTCGATACGGCCAAGATGCGGATCGCGCCGCCTTGCGCGTGCGGCAGCGCGTCCGACAGGTTGGAGAACATGGTCGGCAGATGGCCGGCAATCACGTCGGTCAGCGCGGGCGCATTGCCGCGATAGCTGACGTTCGTCATCTCGAGTCCCGCGCGCTTGAGGAACAGCGCCATCGACAGGTGGGTGAGGCTGCCGGCGCTGCCCTCGGCATAGCTGAGCTTGTCCGGCTGCGCCTTCACCCAGGCGACGAACTCGGCCACGCTTTTCGCCGGCACATTCTTGTTCACCACCAGCACGAACGGATTGGTGCCGACCACGCTGATCGGCGCGAAATCCTTCTGCGGGTCGTAAGGAACCTTGGCCATGGCGGGGGCGATCGTGAGCGCCGGCTGCACGCCCCAGAGCAGGGTGTATCCGTCCGGCAGTGGCGCGGGCGACGGCTTCGCCGGCAATGGCGCCGTTGGCGCCGACGCGGTTTTCGACCACGAACTGCTGCCCAAACGCTTCGCTGAGGCGCTGCGCGGTGAGCCGCGCCATGCTGTCGGAGTTTCCGCCGGCTGCGTAGGGAACCAGAATGCGGACCGGCCGCTGCGGCCAGTCCTGCGCCTGCGTAGGGCTGGCCAGTGCCGATGTGGCTAGGGCGAGCAATCCTGCGGCCGCCGCTCGGTACGCGAATAGCCTGGACATGGTGCTTCCCCTGAGGATGCGGTTTGCGATTAAATCATCCATGCGAACCGCGTGCCAGGATTGAGCGCATGGGTTTGAGCGCATGGGTTGCGCGGTATGAGGTCGCGCCATGACGGTGTTGCGCCGGCAGGTTCTGCAACTGGCGGGCGGCGCGCTGGCGACATCGCTCGCGCCGCGACGCGCTCGTGCGCAGGCCTATCCGACCCGTCCGGTGCGGGTGATCGTCACCACCGGGCCCGGCGGGCAGGGCGACACCACCGCGCGGCTTGTCGCGGCCAAGCTCGCGGAAAGTCTCGGCCAGTCGTTCTATATCGAGAACATGCCGGGCGGCGGCGGCAACATCGCCATGGCGCGCCACCGCGCGCGCGGCGCCGGACGGCTATACGATCCTTGCCGCCACCAGCAACATCGTCACCAACATCAGCCTCTATCCGAAAATCTCCTACGATCCCTACAAGGACTTCGAGCCGATTTCGCTGATGTGCTCGTCGCCGCATGTGCTGGTGGTGCATCCTTCGATCCCGGCGCAGAGCGTCAACGAACTGGTCGCGCTGGCGAAGGCGAGCCCCGGCAAGTTCAGCTATGCCTCGGCCGGTCGCGGCACGCCCGCGCATCTGGCCGGCGAATTGTTCAAGCTGGCGTTCGCCGTCGACATCACGCATGTGCCGTTCAACGGCGGCGGTCCGGCCACGGCATCCACGCTCGGCGGCCACGTGCCGATTGCGGTGTCGGCGCTGCCGACGGCCGTGACCTATGTCCGCGGCGGCAACCTGCGCGCGCTCGGCATGTTCAGCAGCAAGCGCTCGTCGGCGTTGCCGGATGTTCCGACCATGATGGAGGCGACCGGCCACGATCTGCCGGCCGACATCGTCAACGGCTTCATGGCGCCGGCCGGCACGCCGAAGCCGATCATCGAATTCCTTCACCGCGAAACGGTGAAGGTCATGTCGATGCCGGACACGCGCGAGAAGCTTGCGACGATGGGCTTCGACCCGGTGGCCAGCACGCCCGAGGAGTTCGCGCATTGGATCAGGACCGAGATCGTGCGCTGGGGCAAGGTCATCCGCGACGCCAACATCGCGCTGCAGTAAGCGCTACTGCTCGATCTTGACGCCGGCGATCTCGACCGCCTTGGCCCAGTTCGGGATTTCGGCGGCGATCAGGGCGGCGAATTTCTCCGGTCCTTCGATGGCCGGATCGATGCCGTTGTCGCGAAGCAGCTCGATGAATTTCGGATCTTTCGCCGCGCGCGCCATTTCGCCGGCGAGCTTGTCGATGATCGCCTTCGGCGTTCCGGCGGGCGCCAGCATCCCGGTCCAGGACACCGCGTTGTAGCCCGGATAGGTTTCCGCGATCGACGGCACATCCGGCAGACGCGCCGAGCGCTTCCCGCTCGACACCGCCAGGATGCGAATGTTCGGATTGGTGGCCTGCGCGACGGCCTCCGAGATCGGCACGAAGGTGACGGGAATGACGCCGGCGATCACGTCGGTCAGCGCCGGCGCGGTGCCGCGATAGCTGACGCTGGTCATCTTGAGGTCGGCGCGATTGAGGAACAGCGCCATGATCAGATTGCTGGCGCTGCCCGGTCCGCCGCCGCCGCCATAGGCGAGCGGCGCGGGCTGCGCCTTCGCGTAGGCGACGAACTCCGGAACGGTCTTGGCCGGCACCTTGGAGTTGACCAGCAGGACCTGCGGGCTCGAGCCAAGCTCGCTGATCGGGGCGAAGTCCTTCACCGGGTCGTATTTCACCTTGTTCGTCGCCGGCACGATGGCCATGACGTTGGTGCTCGCCCACAGCAGCGTGTAGCCGTCCGGCGCCGAGCGCTGGACCGCCTCCATGGCGATGATGCCGCCGCCGCCGACCCGGTTCTCGACCACCACCTGCTGGCCGAGCGCCTCGGACAGCCGCGCCGCCATCAGGCGGCCGGTCACGTCGATGTTGCCGCCGGCGGCGAAGGGAACCAGCAGCTTGATCGGCCGGTCGGGCCAATTCTGCGCATCGGCCGGCTGTCGAGACCAAGAAGTGAAAGGACAGCGAGGGAGGCGCCGAGGAAGCGCCGGCGCGGCGCGTGGATGCGGTGCATTGTCATGCCCGCACCTTATTGCGGCCTGCATCCAGGTCCGCAACCCAGCGCGGCTGGCGCGTGGCTTGACGCAGAAAACAGATCGGCGCCCGCTGGCGACACGGGCGCCGATCCTCCGACACCCCCAGCAATTACGCGGCCTGACTTCGCGCTTGACCTTGCTCACTTCGACCGCCTGCCCGTCGAGCGGCAGGCGCACCACGACGGTGGTGCCGGCGCCGAGCGTCGAGCGGATGCGCATCGCGCCGCCATGCAGCTCGATCAGCGACTTGGCGATGGCGAGGCCCAGCCCCGAGCCGTGATGGGTCTTGGTGAGCTGGCTTTCGACCTGCTCGAACGGCCGGCCGAGCTTCTGCAGCGCGTCGCGGGCGATGCCGATGCCGGAATCCTGGATGCCGATCACTACGGCGCCGCGCGACACGCGGCCGCGCACGGTGATGCGGCCGTTCTCAGGGGTGAACTTCACCGCGTTGGACAGAAGGTTGAGCGCGATCTGCTTCAGCGCGCGCCGGTCGGCTCGCAGGCAGATGCCGGACGCGATCTTGGAGGTGACCTTGAGCTTCTTCTCCTGCGCGCGCGTGGTGACGACGCGCAACGCGTCGGCGAGCTCGCGGTCGAGCTCGACATTCTCCAGGTCGAGCTTGAGCCGGCCGGCCTCGATCTTCGACATGTCGAGGACGTCGTTGATGACGTCGAGCAGGTATTCGCCGCTGCGGTGAATGTCGTGGCAGTATTCGACATACTTGTCGGAGCCGAGCGCGCCGAACATCCCCGACTCCATGATCTCGGAGAAGCCGATGATGGCGTTGAGCGGCGTGCGCAGCTCGTGGCTCATGTTGGCGAGGAACTTGGACTTGGCCTGGTTGGCTTCCTCGGCGCGTCTGCGCCAGCTCGGCGAGCTGCTGGGCCTGCGATTCGAGCTTCTGCTGCGACTGGCGCAGATCGGTGACGGTGGCCATCAGCCGCTGCTCGCTGTCGATCAGCTTCTTTTCGTGCTGCTTGAGCGGCGTGATGTCGGTGCCGACCGAAACGTAGCCGCCGTCCTTGGTGCGGCGTTCGCTGATCTGCAGCCAATGGCCGTCGTCGAGCTGCGCCTCGAAGGTGCGTGCGCCGGGAACGGCCGGGTCCTCGCTGGCAAGCTTGGTGCGGATGACGTGCTTGCGGCCGGCCTCGACCACGGCTTCGTAGGGCGTGCCGGCGGCGATCGCCTCGTCGGGCAGGCTGTGCAGATTCTGGAAATTCGAGTTGCACAGCACCAGGCGGTTCTCGTGGTCCCACAGCACGAAGGCTTCCGGAATGGTCTCGATGGCGTCGCGCAGCCGGATGTCCGCCGCGGCGGTCCGCTCGACCAGCGTCTTCTGCTCGGTGATATCGACCGCGATGCCGATCAGGTGCACGCCCGGCTCGCCGGGCTGCTGCACCAGCTCGCAGCGCGCGCGCAGCCAGACCCATTTGCCGCTGGCGTGATGCATGCGGAAGTCGTGGTCGATGGCGCTGGTCTTGGCATCGGCGAGCTGGGCCGCGACCTCGTAGAGCTTGATGTCGTCGGGATGCACGAGCTGGCTGACCTCGCCGAAGGTCATCAGATCGTCGCGCGGCGGCAAGCCCAGGATCGCGAACATCGAATGCGACCAGAAGATGCGTCCGCGCGCGAGGTCCCAGTCCCACAGGCCGCAGCGGCCGCGGTTGAGCGCGGTGTCGATGCGGCTGCGCACGGTGTCGTAGATCGCGTCGGCCTCGCGGGCGCGGGTCGCCTGCCAGTGGAAGGCGAAGCCGAGGATCAGCAGCACGAAGCCGGTGGTGGCCGTGAGCGTCACGGTCAGCGTGGTGTCGGAGCGCCAGGGCGCGAGCGCGTCGCTGCGCAACTGGAAGACGCTCAACTGGCCGCGGGTCGAGGCGAGCGTGCGCACCGTCGCGAAGGCCCGGTTGCCGTCGGCGAGCGTGATCTCCAGCACGCCGGCGCTGGCGCCGAGGATGGTCAGCGGCTGCGTTTCGCCGAGCACGTCGATCAGGCGCAAGCCGATCGGGCCGCCGGCCGGCGCGGTCGCAGTGATGATGCCGTCGGCGTTGCTCAGGAGAATACGGCGGCCGAACGACGTGGCCCGGCGTCGACAGCGCGCGCTCGAGCAGATCGCGCCGCGTGGCGTCGCCGTTTTCCGGAGCGGCCAGCCGGTCGAAGCGCTCGCGACACGAAGTCGGCGATGTTGTCGATGTCGTGGGTCGCCTCGGCGATCGCCTGACGGTGATGGTCGAGCACCTGGACGACGGCGCCGACGCCGATGGTGAGCAGGAAGGCGATGATCAGGCCGGCACCGCGCGGCGCAGCGCGGGCTCAGCGGTCAGCAGCCGCCGATAGGCGGGATTGGCGATCGATTGCGCCAAGCCCTTGATCGAATCCGCTCGCGCGGACGCACTCGCCGCTTCGGCGCGCGCCATGGCCCCGTCCCCGCTTGGATGATCCCCTGAAAGCAACGCGCCCGAAACGGTGTGCCGCACCGCCTCGAATCAGCCTGCTATTCGAATCGATGGCGACTCTCTTGTCGAGAGTCCGAGTCAATATTTTTAGTTAACGTCTCAACAGAAATTTACGTCGCGGCGTTTTTGCACGAAACGGAAATTCCGGAGTCGCTTCAACGTGTTGAATCCGGCGGCAACAGGCTTGGCCGGGATTTTCTGCAACCTAGGATTCAGCGAGCGCCCGTTGCACGATGTCGCCGACGTCGCGCGACAGCTTCGGCGCTTCCGCGATCCGCTGCAGCGCCGCCTGCGCGCGGGCGCGGCGGCCGCTCTCCAGCACGCGCCAGCTCTTGAACGCCGTGGTCATCCGCGAGGCGACCTGCGGGTTGTTCGGATCGAGCGCCAGGATGCGGTCGGCGACGAATTCGTAGCCCAGCGCCGTCGGCGCGGTTGAACTGCGTCGGATTGCCTTGCGCGAACGAGCCGATCAGCGAGCGCACGCGGTTGGGGTTGGTCATCGAGAACGCCGGATGCCCGGTCAGCGCGCGAACGCGGTCGAGCGTCGCCGGATCGGGCGTCGTCGCCTGCAAGCACGAACCATTTGTCGATGATGAGCGGATCGTCCTGGTAGCGCTGATAGAAATCCTCGAACGCGGCCTTGCGCTCCGGCACGTCGTGCAGCGACAGCGTGCCAAGCGCCGCCATGCGGTCGGTCATGTTGTCGGCTGCCTGGTACTGCTTCGCCGCCAGGCGGATGGCGTGCGACTCCTGTGTCGCCGCAAGCAGATCGAGGCAGACGTTCTTGAGCAGGCGCCGGCCGGCGCTGACCGCGTCCGGACTGTAGGGGCCGCTGTGCGCGAGGCTTTCATAGGTGGCTGTCAGCGCCGCGTTGAGATGCAGCCCGATCAGCGCGCGCAGCGCCGCGCGGGCGCGGAAGATCGCATCCGGATCGACGTCGCGGCCGATCTCGCGGGCGATGTCGGCTTCGCTCGGCGGGGTCAGCGCCTCGGCGACGAAGGCCGGCTCGAGCGACTTGTCGGCGAGGATCGCGGCGAGCGCGTCGAGCAGGCCCTCGTCGACCTCAGGGTCCTGGCCCGCGCGCAAGCCGCGCCACGTTGCCGACCAGTAGCGCGCTGGCCAGCGTCTGCACCGCCTGCCAGCGGTTGAACGGATCGCTGTCGCGCGCCGCCATCAGCCGCAGATCGTCGGCGGTGAGATTGGCGGTGAGCTTGATCGGCGCCGAGAAGTTGCGGTTGGTCGAGAGCACCGGGCGTTCGGTGACGCCGGTGAACGCGAAGCTCTGCGCCGCCTTGTCGAGCACCAGCACGCCGCGCTCGAGTTGTCTGCCGTCGGCGAGCGTGAGCGGCAGGTCGCGGCCGTCGCGGCCGACCAGGCCGGTGACGAGCGGAATGACCATCGGCTCTTTGGTCGGCTGGCCCGGCGTCGGCGGAATCACTTGCGCGAGATCGAGCTTGTAGGTCTTCGCCGCGGCGTCGTAGTGGCCGGACGCCATGACCTCCGGCGTGCCGGCCTGCGAATACCAGCGCATGAATTGCTTGAGGTCGCGCTCGCTGACATCGGCGAAGCACTGCACGAACTGCTCGACGGTCGCGGCTTCGCCGTCGTGGCGCTCGAAATAGAGGTCCATGCCTTTGCGGAACAGCTCGGGGCCGAGCAGCGTGTGGATCATCCGCACCACCTCGGCGCCCTTCTCGTAGACGGTCGTGGTGTAGAAGTTGTTGATCTCGCGATAGAGCTCGGGCCGCACCGGATGGGCGAGGGGGCCGGCGTCCTCGACGAACTGATGCGCGCGCAAGCCCGCGCACGTCGCCGATCCGCGTCACGACGCGCGAGCGCTGATCGGAGGTGAACTCCTGATCGCGATAGACGGTGAGGCCTTCCTTCAGGCAGAGCTGGAACCAGTCGCGGCAGGTGATGCGGTTGCCGGTCCAGTTGTGGAAATACTCGTGCGCGATGATGGCTTCGATCGAGACGAAGTCGTTGTCGGTCGCGGTCGCCGAGCGAGGCCAGCACGTATTTGTCGTTGAAGACGTTGAGGCCCTTGTTCTCCATCGCGCCCATGTTGAAGTCGGACACCGCGACGATCATGAACATGTCGAGATCGTATTCGCGGCCGAACGCCTGCTCGTCCCAGCGCATGGAGCGCTTGAGCGAATCCATCGCGTAGCCGGCGCGGTCTTCCTTGCCGGGCTCGACATAGATGCGGAGCGCGACCTTGCGGCCCGACGCGGTGACGAAGCTGTCCTCGATGTGGCCGAGCTTGCCGCCGACCAGCGCGAACAGATAGGCGGGCTTCGGCCACGGATCGTGCCAGACCGCGAAATGCCGGCCGCCGGGCAGGTCGCCGCTCTCGCGCAGATTGCCGTTGGCGAGCAGCACCGGCGCTTCGGCTTTGTCGGCCTCGATGCGCGTGGTGAAGACCGCCATCACGTCGGGCCGGTCCGGAAAATAGGTGATGCGGCGGAAGCCTTCGGCCTCGCACTGGGTGCAGTAGTTGCCGCTCGACCGGTAGAGCCCGGAGAGCTGCGTGTTGGCCTGCGGATCGACCAGCGTCTCGATCTCCAGCGTGAACGGCCGGTGCGGCGGCTGCGCGATGGTGAGGCCGTCCGGCGTCGCGACATAGCGCGTCGGCGGCAACCGGCGCGCCGTCGATCTTGAGCGAGACGAGCGTGAGCCCATCGCCGTCGAGCATCAGCGGGGCGGGCGCGCCGGCCGCGGGATTGGGCTTGAGCTTCAGCGTCGCGCGCACCGGCGTCTGCGTCGGATGCAGCTTGACGTCGAGATCGACGGTTTCGACCAGCCAGTCGGGCGGCCGGTATTCGGAAAGGCGGACGGGACGAGGCTCTTCGGTGCGCATCATGTGCGATGTGTCATGTGGCCCATCAGGGGAGTGGGACGCGATCTATGCCGCGCCCGGTGGGCAGAGTCACGTTGCTAGATCGCGGACCGCGGCAGGCATAGCATGGCCGCAACAACAACGCTCACCGGGGAGGTTCTCATGACACATGCATTCAATTCAGGCTGTCCGTGCTGCCTGCCGCGCAGCGGTCTGTCGCGCCGGCAGTTCCTTTGCACCACGGCCGCGGGCGTCGCGGCCGCGCCGGTGATCGCGGCGAGCGTGATCGGCGACGACCGAGGCGGCAAGCTCAGCGCGTCCGCAGGCCGGCCGGCCGATCCTGCTCAAGGGCGGCTGCGTGCTTTCGCTCGACAGCGCGGTCGGCGACTTCGAGCAGGCCGACGTGCTGATCGAAGGCAAGAAGATCTCCGCGGTGAAGCCGAACATCAGCGCGCCGAACGCGCAGGTGATCGACGCGAGCGAACCGCATCGTGATGCCGGGCTTCGTCGATACCCACCGGCACATGTGGCAGGGCTTCCTGCGCAACGTGCTGCCGGACGGCTCGCTGGAGGACTACCGCAACGTCGTGCAGCGCACGTTCGGCGCCAAGATGATCGCCGGACGATGTCTATGCCGCCGACTACATCAGCGCGCTCGGCGCATCGACGCCGGCGTGACCTGCGTGCTCGACTGGTCGCACATCCGGAATTCGCCGGCGCACACCGACGCCTGCATCAAGGGACTGCAGGACTCGGGCGTGCGCGGCGGTGTTCGCCTATGGCGCCGGCCAGAACGAGACCGGCCGGGTGATGGAGATCGCCAACCGCCAAATATCCCGGCGACATCGCGCGGCTGCGCAAGCAGTATTTCTCCAGCGACGATCAGCTCGTCACGCTCTATCTCGCGGCGCTCGGCGGGACGCCCGAAGCGACGCTTGTCGCAGTTCAAGGCGGCGCGCGACGTCGGCGCCCGCATCACCATCCATGTCGGCGTCGGCGAGTTCGGCCGCAACGCGCTCCTGGAGAAGCTCAACGCCGTGAACGGGCTCAAGGACGACACCACCTACATCCACTGCTGCACGCTGAACGACACCGAGTGGAAGCTGATCAAGGACACCGGCGGCACGGTCTCGATCGCCGGCTATGTCGAGACGCTGATGGGCCACGGCAATCCGCCGGTCCAGAAGGCGATCGACATCGGCATCCGGCCGTCGCTCAGCGTCGACGTCGAGACCTCGGTGCCGAACGACTTCTTCACCCAGATGCGCACGGTGTTCTCGCTGCAGAAGAACGAGGTCTGGGCGCAGCGGCTCGCCGGCGACAAGAACGCCGGCAAGTTCCTCACCGTGCGCGAGGTGCTCGAGTTCGCCACCATCGAGGGCGCCCGCGCCAACGGCCTCGACAAGAAGATCGGCACGCTGACGCCCGGCAAGGAGGCCGACATCATCATGCTGCGCACCGACCTGCTCAACGTCATGCCGATCAACAACGCGGTCGGCGCGGTCGTCACCAGCATGACGGCGCAGAACGTCGACACCGTGCTGATCGCCGGCAAGGTCATGAAGCGCAACGGCAAGCTCGTCGGCGTCGACATGAAGAGGGTCGCCAAGCTCGCCCGCGAGGCGCAGGCGCGCAACTACAAGGCCGCGGGCGTGCCCGACAAGCGCATCTGAGACATCGCGCAAACGGTCATGGCCGGGCGCGGTTGCCCGGCCATGACGATTCATGGGATTGATCGAGCATGGCCGATCGTTTCGACATCGTCGTGGCCGGCGCGGGCCACAACAGCCTGGTGGCCGCGGCCTATCTCGCCAAGGCCGGCTACCGCTGCCTGGTGCTGGAGGGCCGCTCGGTGCTCGGCGGCAATGTCGTCACCGAGGAACTGACGCTGCCGGGCTTTCGCCACAATTCCTGCGGCACCGCGCATGTCATCCTGCAAGACAGCCCGATGATGCGGAACGACGAGCTCGGGCTCGCCGACTACGGGCTCGAATACATCCATCCCGAGATCGTCTGCCACGCGCCGTTCCTCGACGGCAGCTGGCTGACGCAGTACCACGACATCGAGCGCACCATTGAGCAGTTCGCCAAATTCTCCAAGAAGGACGCCGCCGCCTACCGGCGCATGATCGCGGAATACGACGCGATCAAGCCGTTGTTCGATGCCGCGTCCTACACGCCGATCGGCTTCGGCAAGCCGATCAACGACCGGCTCAACGAGCATCCCGACGGCAAGAAATGGCTGCGCCGCCAGGCGCAGTCGGCCTGGGAGATCATCCGCGACAATTTCGAGGACGATCACTGCCGCTGCTTCATGCTGTGGATGGCGTTCCAGACCGTGACGCCGCCGGAATGGCCGATGACCGGGCGGCTCGCCTATTCGCTGGTCTGGGGCCGGCAGCGCTGGAGCTGGTGCATTCCGAAGGGCGGCTCCGGCGTGCTGACCGAAATCCTGGTGCGGCTGATCGAGGATCACGGCGGCGTCGCGCTGACCAACAAGATGGTGCGAGGGCCTGATCGTCGAGAACGGCAAATGCGTCGGCGTCGAATGCGCCGACGGCTCAGTCCTACCGCGCCGACAAGGCGGTGCTCTCGACCATCCACATCAAGCATCTGATCGACATGGCGCCGCGCGCAAGCCTGGGCCGACGATTTCGTCGATGGCGTCGAGACCTGGCAGGGCGGGCCGACGCTGTTCGTGCAGCACTATGCGACCAGCGAGCCGATGACGTTCAAGGGCGACGGCGGCAACATCACGCCGATCGCCTGCGCGATGCTGTCGGAGCCGACGCGGGCGCTGCGCATGGGCTACGACTTCGCCCGCGGCGTCGCCAATGTCGAGGAGCCGGTGCTGCTCGCGGTGTCGCCCACGATCGGCGATCCGACCCAGGCGCCGCCCGGCAAGCACACCATCAAGATCATCGGCATGCAGCCCTACGACCTCAAGGAAGGTCCGCAGCACTGGGACAACATCAAGCACCAGGTGGCGGAGGCCAATCTGAACTGGCTGCGGAAGTTCTCGCCCAATCTGACCGACGACAAGATCCTGGCCCGCGTGGTGGAGAGCCCGCTCGATCTGGAGCGCCGGAATCCGCACAACTGGCACGGCTCCTGCCACGGCGGCGCGCAGAACGCGGCGCAGGCGGCGGCCTTGCGGCCGGCGCCCGGCTGGGCGCAGCACCGCATGCCGATCGCGGGCCTCTACCAGACCGGTTCCACGACGCATCCCGGCGGCTCGATCTCCGGCGGGCCGGGGCGTAATGCCGCTGCCGTGATGCTGAAGGATTTTGGTAGGAGTCTCGACGAACTGGTGGCAAACAAAAAGGCGAAGGCGCCGGCACGACGCCGCCGCAGCTCGCGAAATGATCGACCTGAGGAGGAATGCGATGAAGCGGTTGATGAATTCTGTATTCGGCGCGGCGGCCATGATCGCTGCTTGTGTCGTCTCCACGGCGCCGGCGTCGGCGCAGAGCTGGCCGACCCAGCGCGTGACGGTCGTGGTGCCGTTCGGCGCTGGCTCCGTCACCGACATCCTGGCGCGCATCTTCGCCGAGGAAATGGGCCGGCGCTGGGACCAGCAGGTCATCGTCGAGAACCGGCCGGGCCTTGCCGGCACCGCAGCGGTCGCCAAGGCCGCGCCGGACGGCTACACGCTGATGGTGACGTCCAACGGCCACACCGTCTGCGGGCCTGGTGACCAAGGATGCGCCGTTCGATCCGGTGAAGGATTTCGCCGGCATCACGCGGCTCGGCTCGGCGCCGCTGTTCCTGATCACCCATCCGGACATGCCGGCCAAGACGCTGAAGGAGGTCATCGAACTCGCCAAGAAGGAGCCGGGCAAGCTCAACTTCTCCTCGCCGGGCTCGCCAGCACCACGTTCATCGCCGGCGCGCTGTTCCGCAAGGTCGCCGGCATCAACATCGTCCACGTGCCGTTCCGCAGCGCGCCCGACGCGGTCACCGCGGTGATCCGCGGCGATGCGCAAATGTATTTCGCGCCGGTCAACCTGGCCCGCGATCAGTCCGAGGCCGGCAAGGTCAAGGCGATCGCGGCCGCGACCGCCACAGCGCATCCCGGACATGCCGAACGTGCCGACCTTCACCGAGGCGGGACTGCCGTTCGTCTATGACTCCTGGTTCGGCCTGATGGCGCCGCGCGGCGTGCCGAAGCCGATCCTCGAGAAGATTTCCAAGGACTGGGCCGAGGCGATGAAAACGCCCGGAGATGCAGGCCAAGCTCAAAAGCCAGTTCCTGATCGGCGTGACCGACACGCCGGAGGCGATGGACAAGATCGTCAAGGACGAAACCGAAAATCTGACGCAGGTGTTCAAGGAGGCGGGGATCAGTGCCGACAGTGTGCACGTCGTCACGATATGCGCGCTTTAGCGTCGCGCGGCTCGGCGTGGCCGATCACCCGCTTGATCGAGGGTGAGCGGCGGCGCAAGGCGCGCTCGACCTCGTCGACCTTTTCGTGCACGACCTGCACCGCGAGCGCGGGGTCGACGCGGCCGTGGAAGTTGACGATCTCGCCTTCGTCGGTTTCGCGGACCCGCACGTTGTGCACGTCGCGGATCATGCCGCCTTCGGCCGCGATCTCGGCGAGCGCCATCTCGACCGCGCGCACCCGCTCCGGCGGCGCCTCGCGGCCGGCGGCCTCCGGCGGCTGCAGCGGCTCGATATGGGTTTCGACCTCGACGCCGGGGCCGAGTTCTTCGCGAAGCGCCGCTTCCAGCTTGTCGGCGATGTCGTGGGCCGAGCCCAGCGCCAGCTTGCGGTCGACCTCGAGATCGAGCGAGACGGAACGCTTGCCGCGGATGTCGTGCACGGTGACATGGTGCACGGCGAGTCCCTGGTTGCGCGCGATCACCATGACGCGCTCCTGCACGGTCTCGTCGTCGAGCGCGCGGGGCGCGGCGTCGACGCCGACTTCGGCGCGCGGCATCTCGGCGCGGATCGCCTTGGCAACCTGATCCTTCAGAGCTTTGACGCGGTCGAGCGGCAGCGTGCGGCTCACCGCCACCACCACCTCGACGAACAGCTTGTCGCCGACCGGCCGCACCCGCACGCCATCGACCGCGACCACGCCGCTGACGCGGCCGGCGACGCGCCGGACGGTTTCGGCGGAGCCCGCCGGCGCGGTGTCGGTCAGCGTCTCGATGGTGCGGCGGCCGAGCCGCCAGCCGGCGATGCAGACGAACACTGCAACGACAACGGCCGCGGCCGAGTCCGCCCATTGGTAACCGAACGCGACGCCGCCGAGCCCGACCAGCACCGCGATCGAGGACCACATGTCGGAGCCGAAATGCAGCGCATCGGCCTCCAGCGCCTCGCTCGCGGTTTCGCTGAGCCACGCGATAGAGCAGGCGGGCGCGGAAGAAATCGACCACGATCGAGACGACGATCACGGCGAAGGCCGCGATCGTCGCCTCCACCACATGGCCTTGGTCGCCGAGCAGCCGCTTTGTCGGCCTCCCAGATCACCACGCCGGACAGCACGAACAGCAGCGCCGTCTCGGCCAGCGCCGTGACGCTTTCGACCTTGCCGTGGCCGTAGTGGTGCTCCTCGTCGGCGGGCTTGCCGGAGATGCGCACGGCAAAATAGGTCATCACCGTGGCGCCGAAATCGATCAGCGAATGCGCCGCCTCGGACAGGATCGCCAGCGAGCCGGTGAGCAGTCCGACCACGCCCTTGGCCAAGGTCAAGCCGCCGGACGCAGCGATCGAGCCGAGCGCGACCCGTTCTTTTTCGGTTTGCATGGTTTCTGCAGCTCTTAAATGCGAGGCGAGCGTCTTTCGTAAACAGCAGATAATGCGACATCGGCGCCAACGCAAAGCGTCTTGTTCGCCCGGAGCTGCCCACCTAAGCTGCAATCGACAATCGGAATTATTCGCAAAAGCGCCGTCCAACGCGCGGCTTCATCGGGGAGGATGATCATGGCTCGGTTTTCGACGCTCGACGCATTATTTGTGCTTGGGCTTGCGATCCTGGGATTCAGTGCGCCAGTTCAGGCGCAGAGCTTTCCCTCGAAGAATATCACCATCGTCGTGTCGATCGGGGCCGGCACCGGCATGGACGTGCTGGTGCGGCTCTATGCCGAGAAGCTATCGGCAGCAGCTCGGCAAGCCGGTGGTGGTCGAGAACAAGCCCGGCGCCGCAACCATGCTGGCGGCAGCGCAGGTCGCGACCGCGCCGCCTGATGGCCACACGCTGGTGGTGCTGACCAGCGCCGCGATGGCGATCAACCAGTCGCTCTACAAGCAGATCAACTACAGCCCCGAGAACGACTTCGTGCCGATTTCGCTCTACGTGAAATCGCCGTTCATCCTGGTGGCCAATCCGAACCTGCCGTTCAAGACCGTGCCGGAGTTCATCAAACACGCCAAAGAGGTCAAGCCGCCGCTCAACTATGCGACGGTCGGCGCAGGCGCGCTGCAGCACCTGTCGATGGAGTTCGCCAAGCAGCGGTTCGACTTCGACGCGATCCACGTGCCTTACCGCCAGACCGGACAGTCGGTCACCGATCTGGCCGCGGGCCACGTCGACGTGGGCTTTGTCGAGGCCGGCGCCTCGATCCCGCTGATCAAGGAAGGGCGGCTGCGCGCGCTCGCGGTGTCGGCCTCGCAACGGCTGCCGCTGCTGCCGGACGTGCCGCCGTTCTCGGAGGCCGCCAGCGCGCCGGATTTCGAGGCGGTGTCCTGGCACATCCTGCTGGCGCCGGCGAAGACGCCGAAGGATATCGTCGATCGCCTGCATGCGGAGATGAAGAAGATCATGGCGGAGCCAGATATGAAGGAGAAGGCGTCCAACATCGGGCTGATCCCCATCGACACACCATCCGTCGAGGGCATGAACGAATACATGAAAGCGGAGCGGGCGAAGTGGGGCTCGCTGGTGGAGAAGCTCGGCCTGAAGGGCTCGCAGTAGCCAATGTCCGGACGACTCCAGGACAAGGTGGCGCTGGTCACCGGTGCCGGCTGCATCGGTCCGGGCTGGGGCAACGGCCGCGCCACTGCGGTGCTGTTCGCGCGCGAGGGCGCCAAGGTCTTTGCCGTCGACAAGAACGGCGAGTCGATGAAGGAGACGCTCGACCGCGTCGCCGAATTCGGCGGCACGATCAAGCCGCACGAATGCGACGTGACCCAAAGCGCGGCGGTCAAAGGAATGATCGACGCCTGCCTCGCCGCGTTCGGCCGCATCGACGTGCTGGTCAATAACGTCGGCGGTTCGGCGGCCGGCGGCCCGGTGGAGCTCTCGGAAGAGGCCTGGGACGGCCAGATGAACTACAACCTCAAGAGCGTGTTCCTCGCCTGCAAACACGTGCTGCCGGTCATGGAGCGCCAGGGCGGCGGCGCCATCGTCAATCTCGCATCGACCTCGGGCCTGCGCTGGACCGGCTCGCCGCAGGTCGGCTACGCCGCCTCGAAGGCCGGCGTGATGCAGCTCTCGCGCGTCGTCGCCGTGCAATACGCCAACAAGGGCATTCGCGTGAACACGGTGGTGCCAGGACAATTGCACACGCCGATGGTGGAGGCGCGGCTTGCCAAGCAGCGCGCCGGCGGCGACGTCGAGAAGCTGCTCAAGACCAGGGTCGAGCGCATCCCTGCGGGCTTCATGGGCGATGGCCGCGACACCGCGCATGCCGCGCTGTTCCTCGCCTCCGACGAGGCGCGCTTCGTCACCGGGACCGAGATCATCGTCGACGGCGGCATGATGGCACGCTGCGACTAAATCTGGACCGTGCCGAGCTCAAAAACACGAAGGGAAGGTGGCGGTTGGAACGGCCGCTCACCCGAGGGGCTGTTGCTGCCCAATTGGCAGGCGCAATATTGGGAAGCCTCGCCAGGGTGGTTGCAATCAGTCGCAATAATGAATTCAGGTGGCATCGGCGCATTGGAGACGTCATGGCAGGAACCGCGAATATCGACAACCAAAGCTTGCGTGGATTTCTGCGCATGGTCGAGGCCGACTATCCCGACGACTTCCTGCGGATCCGGCAGGAAGTGGACCCGAAGTACGAGTCCACCTCCATGCTGTTCGAGCTCGACCGGGCGGGGCGGAGCCCGGTCGTAGTTTTCGAGAAGGTGAAGGGCAAGACCATGCCGCTGGTCACCAATGTGGCCGGCAACCGCAAGCTGCTGGCGGCATGTCTGGGCGTCAAGGTAGCCGACTTGCCGACGGCATTCCGCGAGCGCTGCCAGAAATATATCCCGTGCGAAGTGGTGAATACCGCGGCCTGGGACGAGGTCGTTTTGGAGGGTGACCAGATCGATCTGGGCAAGCTGCCGATTCCGCTGCAATTCACCGTGGATGCCGCGCCCTACATTACGGCGGGCCAGCTTACCGCGCGCGATCCCGTCACCGGCGTCGACAGCACCGGTTTCCATCGCTTGATGCTGAAGGGAAAAAACCGGCTCGGCGTATCGCTGCATTCACGCCGGCGGTTGTACGAATACCATCGCCGCGCGGAGGAGCGGGGGCACTCGCTGCCAGTGGCCATCACGATCGGCACTCATCCGCTGCATTACATGGGATCGATGGTCTATGCCTATCCGCCGAACGTGCGGAAGTTCGAGATCATCGGCGGCCTGTTCGGCGAACCTTATCGATTGGCGCGCTGCGGCGTGGCCGATCTCGAAGTGCCGGCGGGGGCCGAAATCATCATCGAAGGCGAGATTCTCGCGGGTGTGAAGGAGCCGGAAGGGCCGTTCAGCGAGTTCACCGGCTATGCGTCGCACCGCAGCACGCAGAATGTCTTTGTCGCGAAACGTGTGCGCATGCGCCGCGATGCGATGTATCACAGCGTCGTGTCTGGCATGTCCCAGGATCACATCCTGGTTTCCTGCATCACCCGTGAGGGCGAAATTCTGAACGCGCTGCGGCGCAATCTTCCCAACGTGCGGGCGGTGCATGTACCCCACACCACATGCGGGGCTTTCATGGCCTTCGTGTCAATGAAAAAGACCGCCGAAGGCGAACCGCAGATGGCGATGATGGCGACGTTCGGCACGGAGCTCTACACGAAATACGTCATCGTCGTTGATGACGATGTCGATATCTTCAACATGAATGACGTGATGTGGGCGATTGCGACGCGCGTCCGCGCCGAGAAGGACGTCGTGCTCATTCCAGGCGCGAAGGGCGCCATCATCGATCCGACGTCGGATCCCGAGACCTTTACGCTGACCAAGATGGGAATCGACGCCACGCGCCCGTCCAGCAAGGACTTCGCCGAACGTCTGGTTATTTCGGACGAGCAGCGGGCGCGGGCGCGCGCGCTGCTGGAAAGCGCCGGCGTGAAGCTCTAACGCGAGGCGGACCGCACGCCGGTCACTTTTTCTCCTTCTCCGCGATCTCCTTGATCAGCGGCTTCCATTGCTCGATTTCCTGAGCGATCTGCGTACGGAACTGGTCGGGCGTGCTCTTGACCGTACTGGCGCCAAGCTTGCGCATCGCCGCGACCACCTCAGGATCGTCCGCCATCCTGATCAACACCTCGGCCATTTTCTGGATGATCGGTTCCGGCGTTTTCGGCGGAGCGATGATGGCGTTCCACGTCTCGACGATGAAGTTGGGGCTGACCGCCTCATGCACGGAGGGCAGATTGGGGAAGTAAGGACTGCGCTCAAGCGAGGTAACGCCGAGGCCGCGCACCGTATCGGCCTCGATTTGCGGCAGAGCGTCGGTCATGTTGGCGAAGGAGAGGTCGATGTCGCCGGAGAGCACGGCAGCCATGGCTGGCGCGCCGCCCTTGAATGGGATGTGCACCATCGATGTTCCGGTGCGGGCCTGGAACAGCTCAACCGAGTAGTGCGTCAGGCCGCCCGCCCCGCTGGAACCGAAGTTGAGCTTGCCGGGGTTGGCCTTGGCGTAGGCCACGAGTTCGACCATCGATGTCACCGGCAGGGCCTTCTTGACAACGACCGCCTGAACGATCGTGCTGATGATACTGACCGGCGCCAGATCCTTGATCGGATCGTATGCGACCTTCTGAGCGAACGGCGCCACGGATATTGCACCGACGCTGCACACGCAGAAGGTATAGCCGTCGGGCGCCGCACTCGCGACAACCTGCGTCCCGACAATGCCGCCGGCTCCTGGACGGCTGTCGATGACGACGGGCTTGCCCAGCGCTTTCTCGATGTAACGGGCGGTCAACCGGGCGGTCAGATCGGTGTAGCCGCCGGGCGCGTAGGGGACGACGAGCGTAATGGGCCGCTCGGGCCACGCGGCCTGCGCGTGGAGTAGGCTTGGCGCCAATGTGATCCCAAGTGCCAGCGCCAGTGTTGCAGCATGCTTCATCGCGTCTCCCCCTTCAAATTTTCCGCAACCCGAGAAGCAAGTTCTTTGCCGTTAGCTCCAATCCTGATGTTTCAGTGGGTTAGCAGGGCATATTGCCTCAGGCGGCTACCGCTTCAGGCAGGATGATCGCGTTTGCGTCGTAGCGCTGTCCGGCCCGCAGGCAGAACAGCGGCTGCAGCAGACGCTCGGCCACAACCTGGTTCTTTTCGTTGTCGCTCAGGATGAAGCGGCCACGTTCGTCGGCGAGCACCGAGACGTCGGCGTCCGACCCGGGCCGCAACGTACCAAGCTCGCCGAGCAAGCCGATCATGGTGGCGGCATTGGTCGTCACCATCGGGACAACCTGCTCGATCGTTAGCCCAAGCGCCAGCATCGAGCTCATGGCCTGGGTCAGGCTGAATTTCGCTTGCCCGGCGAACGGATTCGCCTCGTCGTCGTCATGCTCCGCCGGTGTGCCGGGAGGGGCCGGCACATGGGTGTTGTACCCGTGCATGTCGGCGCCCAGCGTGTCCGGCACGATCCCGGCGTCGAGTGCCTTGCGCGCAAGGCGATAGGAAAAGTGGCTGCCATGGCCGACGTCGACCTTCAGTCCGCGGTCGAGCGCGGCGCGAATGACTTCGTGCACTTGGCCCTCGCGATTGACGAAGCCGCCCGGATGGCGTGTGAAGGGATGCGCCAAAATGTCGCCAGGCCGCAGTTCCGGAATGACGCGTTCGAGAATCGTGTCGGCGTCCTCGCCGTTGGCCCCGCTCTTCGGCAAGCCCCACAACTGCCCGAAATGAACATAGAGCGGCAGATTGGTCTTGCGTCCGATCTCCGCTGACATCTGCAGGACCTTGATGCCCCAGCGCGCAAAGCCGCCGATCTCGGCGTGCCCTTTAATCCCCCGGATGATGTCGCGGTTGGCGTTGGCGGCGGTCACCGTGGCCTGGATGTTGATGCCGTCCGGGCTGTACAGGGTCGGATAAAGATGTCCCTCAAGGCCGCCCACGAGGTAGGACGATAGGTACGCGTAGACGCGGGTCTTCGCCGGTTCCGCAACGAAATGGCGGAAGCCGGGAAATGTCATGCAGGACGGGCCGCCCTGATCGATCACTGTGGTGACGCCGGAATGTACGCCGACCATGTCCGCGTCCATGCCGAAACGGCCGCTGACATAACGATAAACATGCGCGTGGGTGTCGATCATCCCCGGAATCACGAGCCGTCCGCGAACATCCACGACTTGCTTGGCGCTGACCGGCAGGATGTCCTTTTGCACGGCGGCGATCTTGCCGTCCCGGACGGCAACATCCATCACGCCGTTGATTTTGGATGCGGGACAAATGACGTGTCCACCGCGAAGCAGCAGATCATAGGGCTTGTTGTCGGACATGGCTGTTCTCCGTCGTCAGTAGCACGGCTGATATGGCTCCATCGAGTATACTTGAGAGCGTTCGGTTTTTTCCAGCACCGCTGTTTCACAGCGAGTGCCTGATTCCTGGGCGTTGGATGCAGGCGCCATCCAGAACTCCTAGCGGCCAAACATTCGGCTCACGAAAGTCCGCAGGCGAGACCAAATCGCTGACCGCGCAACGGCGCCCGCATCCAGCGTACCCGTTGAGCCGGCAGCTATCGGCCTGCCGGAAAGCCGGGCCTCGAGATTTTGCGCGAAGATGCTGGTGAGATGATCAGCGACATCCTTGAAGAGGCCCGATCTGCTGAACTGTGCCAAGGCGCCTGAGAGGAGAAACTTGACCGACACATCGACCTGGGATGACGCCGCGTCCAAGGCGCTGACATCGTAGGCAATGATTGCGCGCGCGCTTGAAGGACTCTTTGCGTCCCGTCCAGCGCCCCGAACTATCCCGCGGAAACGCGCATCGTCACGTTCGACATCGAGAATGCCGTGAAACGCGCTGACAATGGGACCGATCTTGACGTTGACCTCGCCTTCGGCGCGGCGGCCTTGAACGGGCTTCGTCAATCGGGCTCCGGGCATGCAATGCGTCATCCGGTCGAGATCGGAGAAAAACTTCCAGACCTCGGCGCGAGGGAAGCGGACGGAAAACGACTGGCGCAATTTCACCCCGTCTTGTTCGACCGATGTCCATTCGACCGCGTCGAAATTCTCGACGACTGATGTTGGCGGCTGTTGTGCATTCACCGGCCCTGCGGTGGTCGGGTGCCGAGAGAAATCCTTTGGCGTTGTGGGAGGATGCGAGCCAACCGGGCCGATCGTGCGGCCGGTCGATTGTGCGATAGTTCCCGACGTTTTGACGGTTTTCAGCGCGCTCTGGACCGCTTCCACGATGCCAACGTAGCCCGTACAGCGGCATAGGTTGCCGGACAATTCCTGGCGGATTCGCTTCTCATCGGCGTCTGGCAAGCGCGTGACGATATCGCGAGCCATCATCAGCATGCCGGGCGTGCAAAAGCCGCACTGCAAGGCATGATGCTCGGCGAACGCTTCCCGCAGAACGTTCATGACCGGATCGTTCTCGAAGCCTTCGAGCGTCGTGACAGCGGCACGGTCGGCGGCAACGGCAAACGTGATGCACGACCGCGCGGGGGACCCGTCAAGCAGCACCGTGCAGGCGCCGCAGACCCCATGTTCGCAGCCGATATGAGTCGCCGTCAGGAACTGATTCTCCCGCAGGAAATCGGCAAGGTGCAATCGCGGCTCGACTTCGGCCTGGATGCTCCGTCCGTTGATGTCCAGAGAGATTGTCTTCACGGCGCGCATGCCTGTTCGGCCGCGCGCTTCAGGGCGACAAGAGCGAGGCTGCGGATGTAGTCGTCCTTCACGTTTTTCCGGTCGAGGAGTTGCAGCGCTGCTTTCCGATCCAGCCGTTTGGTCAGGTCGGGACCGAAACTGCCGCCGAACAACGAGGTCGCGTCCGCAATCACGATCGGAGCCGTCTCGATGGCGCCGATCACGGCGCGCAACGTGCCGCGGTCCGAATCGTGGAGAACGCCGCCAATCGCATGAGCGAATTCGCCAGCCTTCTGGTTAAACTTGTAGAATCCCCATCGTACTCCGGCCGAAAGCTTCGGCACGCGGATCGATCGGATCAGTTCGTCGGATGCCAGCACGGTGGTGAATGACGAGAGGACCAGGTCGGCTATGGCAATCGGCCGATGCTCCCCTTGCGACCAGATGACGGCCTTCGCGTCGATCAGCGCAAGCGCAGACAGCCAATCCGCGGCCGGGTCTGCATGCGCGATGCTGCCGCCGATCGTGCCGCGATTACGGACCGGGCGATAGGCGATGCGGGCAGCGACGTGACGCAGCAAGCCCGCGAAATGATCGGGAATGCGCCCATCTTCGATGTCGGCATGGGTGACGCAGGCGCCGATTTCGAGACTGTCCCCTGCATCGGTCACCGCCGTGAGTTCGGCGATCGACGTGATGTCGACCAGAAGGTCGGGCTGGGCGAGGCGGAGGTTCAGCATCGGGCCGAGCGATTGGCCGCCGGCGAGAACCTTCGAAAAGCCGTTCGCCTGGCCGAGCAGTTTGCCTGCATCGGCAAGCGTGGTGGGACGTTCATAGTCGAATGCGACGGGCTTCATGTCGAACCCACCGCTGCGGGGCTGGCCTTGGAGATTGCCGCGAGAATACGTCGCGGCGTGATCGGAATTTCGCAAATCTCGACGCCGAGCTTATGCAATGCATCGTTTACGGCGTTGGCGATCGCGGCGCCCGGACCGATTGCGCCGCCTTCGCCGACGCCCTTCTGCCCGAACTCGGTGTAGGGCGAGGGAGTCTCCATATGAAAGACGCGGATATTCGGCACCTCCGGGCAGCCGGGCAGGAGGTAGTCGGCCAGCGTCGAAGCCAGCGGCTGCCCCTGCGCGTCGAAGGGCATCTCCTCAAACAGCGCCGCGCCGATGCCCTGCGCCGTGCCGCCGTAAATCTGGCCATCGACGATCATCGGATTGATCAAGACGCCGGCATCTTCCACCACGACGTAATCGAGGATTTCTACGCCGCCGGTTTCCGGATCGACCGCGACGACCGTGGCATGGGCCGATCCGGTGTGGACACCGGTGAGCCGAACTCGGCGCATAGCCGCCGGTGACTTCGAGCCCATGCGGATCGATATCGCCGGGCAAGTCGGACGGCGCCAAATAGAAAGCCCGAGCGATGTCGCTCAATGAAACGCTGGCATGAGGGCCGAAAACGCTGCCGTCGCGGACCTCGACGGATTTGACGTCGGTTTGCAGCATCGCCGCGCCGATCGCGGCGACCCGGTCGGCGAGTTCCTTGCAGGCGCGCGCGGTTGCGCCGCCAGCCCAGACGATGCCGCGCGATCCCCAGGCGCCGCTTGAATAGGGCGAAACCTCGGTATCGCCGAGTTTGATGTGCACGTCGGCCGGATTGAGGCCCATACATTGGCTGGCAATCTGCGTCAGTGTTGTTTCGAGGCCCTGGCCGATACTCTGGATGCCAGCCCTGACTTCGAGCCGTCCGTCGGGCGTCAGCCTGGCAAACACCTGTTCATAGAGCGCGCGCCGCTTGCCGTCGGCGGTGGTACCGTGGGCGGTCTGCTCCGAGAACACGGAGATGCCAAGCCCGATCAGCCGGCCGTCCGCTTCGCCGCGTTTCTGCCGAGCTCGGACTGCCGGAAGTCCGATCGCTTCGACCGCCTTGTGCAGGAGTTGCGGGTAGTCGCCGCTGTCGAAATGCTTGTCGGTGACATTGTTGAACGGCATCTGCTCGGGGCGGACGAGGTTTGCTAGGCGAACCTCGTAGGGTTCCCTGCCGATCTGGCGCGCGATCGCGTCGATCACCAACTCCATCGCGTAGCAAACATTCGGGCGGGCGACGCCACGATAGGGAAGTTGCGGACATTTGTTGGTGACGACCGCGGCCGTCTTGCAGCGATAGACAGGGATGTCATATGGACCCGGAAGGATGGCGCTGACCTGCGAAGGCTCGATCGCAGAGGTGAACGGGTAGGCCGAGTAGGCGCCGGAATCGACCGCCGCCTTGGCTTCGAACGCCAGGAATTTTCCCTGCTGATCGGTATAGGCCGAGATCATGTAGTGATGTTCGCGGCAGTTTGCGTTCGCGGTGAGCTGTTCGCGGCGGTCTTCAAGCCATCGCACCGGCACGCCGCACCGTATCGCGAGCCACGAGAGGCAAATTTCCTCCCCCGCGAGAATTGCCTTGTAGCCGAAACCTCCGCCCACATCCGGCGAGACAACGCGAATCTGGATTTCGGGAATTTGCAGAACCTGCGCCAGGCCGGTGCGAACGACATGGGGGAACTGGGTCGCGCCATGCAGGATCAATTGACTGAGTCTCGTGTCCCACTGCGCGATGAAGCCGCGACACTCGATGGGTGACATGACCTGCCGGGCAGTCCGCAACTCGCGCGTGACCTTCACCGGCGCGGTCTTGGCCGCTGCTTCGACCGGACCGTCGAAGCCGACTTCGAGGTAGATGTTCCTTTTGACTGTGTCGTGCACCAGCGCGCTGCCAGGTTCCTGGGCCTTGAGCATGTCGACGACCGCGGGGAGTTCTTCGTATTCGACGATAACCTGGGCAGCGATATCTTCCGCCTCGGCGCGCGTATCGGCGACGCACATGGCGATCAGTTCACCGACGTGGCGGATCTTGTCGGTGACCAGGGGAGGCTGCTCGGATGCCTGAAAGCCAGGCAGCGGTGAGACCGCCCTGATCGCTCGGACATCAGTCATATCCCTCGACGTGAAAACCGAGGAACGCAGGTGCTCGGGAATGCGAATGCCGGTGAGCCGAGCGTGCGCGACCGGGCTGCGGACGAACGCGACCTCGCGCATTCGCGGAAACCGGATGTCGCCGATGTATTGGCCGCGCCCGTGCAGGAAGCGGTCATCCTCCTTACGGCGAAGCCGCGCGCCCACTCCGGTCTTGGTCAAAGGCGGCTCTCCTGCTGGGCCCGTGCTCGCAATGCAGCGCACAATACTATGTGTCGCAGCGCTCAAAAATCCATCACGCTCCCTGCACCATTGTCAGTCAAGTTCTGCGGGCTGTTGCCTAAACATTGGTCAAAACGGATTTCACTATCAGACACTTGCGGTTACCTGCCCGGGCGAGGGGCGGTAGGGCACCGAAATCTTGGCATAACCTATGCAGCGATCCTCCGTCTGAGTCTGGGTGAACAATCCGAACGGAGGCAATTATGCGACTCGTCACGGCCAATTGTCCCGGCGCGCTGATCCTCGCCGCCGGCCTTGCAGCAAGTACGCTAGCGGCGCCCGCGGTAATGGCGGCCGACATCAAAATCGGAGCGCCGCTCGGGCTCACCGGCGCCGTCTCCGACGAAGCCAAAAAGCAGGAAGTTGTCTTCAAGATGTGGCTCGAGAAGGTCAATGCCGGCGGCGGCATCAATGTCGGCGGCACAAAGATGAAGGTCCAACTGGTCCAGTACGACTATCAGTCGGACGGCCAGCGCGCGGCCCAGCTCGCGGAGAAGCTCATAACTGACGACAAGGTCGATGTACTGTTTTCTCCGTTCGGGTCGGGGCATACCAAGATCGTCGCCACCATCGCGGCTCGCTATGAGATGCCGATCATTGCTTGCGCGGCGTCGTCAGAATCGGTCTTCGATCAGAACTCGGGCTATCTGTTCGGCACGCTGTCGCCCAATGTGGGCCTGTTCGGCCCGATGGTGGCTTACTTCCAAGAGAAGATGCCGACCCTCAAGAAGCTCGCCGTGCTTGGCCGCGACGATGTGTTCCCCAAAGCGACGGCTCAGGGCATTTCCGCCGCCGCGAAAAAAGCCGGCCTCGATGTCGTCTATGATCAGCTCTACGCGGTCGGCACCATGGACCACTCGGCTTCGCTGTCGGCGATCAAGGCCGCTAGTCCCGACTGGATTTACATGACGGGCTACACCCAGGATCTCGTCCTCGGTCGCAAGCAGATGTCGGACCTAGGCGTCAAAGCACCGATCATCACCATGGTGGCTGGACCCGCCTACAAGGAATACATCGATGGCCTCGGCAATCTTGCCAATGGCGTGACGAGCTCAAGCTGGTGGCATCAGGCCACGAGTTACAAGGGCGTCGGCGTATGGCCGACGACCGAAGATTTCTACAAGGACTTCGTTGCCAAGGAGAAGAGCGATCCGGATTACGTCCACGCTTCGTGCGCGGCGACCGGCGTGGTCTATCAGGATGCGGTGGAGCGGGCAGAGTCCATCGACAAGAAAAAGGTGCGTGATGCGCTGGCGAAAACCGACATCACCACATTCTATGGTCCGGTCAAGTTCAGCGCCAACGGCATGAACGCGGTCCGCGACCTGCCGCTCATTCAGGTCCAGGACAAGGCCATCAAGGTGCTTGCTCCGGCAGACATCAAGAATGGCGAGATGGCAATGATCAAGTGACCATCTGAAGAGTCATTGGCTGCGAGTGGTTTCGTCCGCGGGCCTATTCGAGCCAAGTCTTTTGACAATGGTCTTTTCGCTGTGCGTCCGCATCGTCCGGCGCGGATGGCGCAGGGTGCTGAGCGTGAACGTCGAATTCAAGGTCATTGGGACTGAGAACCGATAGCCGGTGACGGGGGCGATGGCACTGCTGCAAACACTCGTGAATGGAATCGTGCTGGGGGGCCTTTACTCCTGTCTCGCGGTGGGATTTTCGCTGGTGTGGGGCGTGCTCAACATCGTCAACATGCTGCACGGGTCGCTGATCGTTTTCGGCGGCTACATTACGTACTTCGCATGGCACAGTTACGGCATTCATCCGCTGTTGGCGCTGCCTGTGGTCGCACTGCTGATGTATCTGCTCGGTTACGGGGTGCAGATTTCGATGATCAATCGCGTAGTCAGCCAACCTGTTTTGACCACGATGACGTTGACCTTCGGGCTCGACCTCATCCTGTACAATTTCATGACGGTCTATTACAGCGCGACACCCCGGCGCGTGACGCTTGATCTTGGCGCACTCGATGTCGGCGGCATCGCGATCCCAGTCGACCGGTTGCTTGGCATGGTGCTGGCGCTGGGTTTGACCGGCATGCTCTACCTGGTGATGCGCCGCTCGCGCATCGGCCGCGCAATCGTCGCGGTGCGCATGGACAGCGCGGCGGCCGCACTGATGGGCATCAGGGTCGACCGCATCTACGCCATCACCTTTGGTATCGGCGCGCTGATGGCCGGTGCTACCGGCGCTATCTTCGCCATGGTGTATCCGGTCACCACCAACCTCACCGGCACCTACCTTGGGAAGGCTTTCGTGGTCTGCATCATCGGCGGGCTTGGCAGCGTACCGGGGGCACTCGCCGGAGGAATTGTTCTCGGCATCATCGAAAGCCTTGCCGGACAGGCCTTTGGACCGCAACACGCACTGACTGTTGGCTTCGTCTTGATGCTGATCCTGCTTGTGGTCAGGCCGACCGGCCTGATCGGCATCAAGGGCTACGAATGATGGCGCGCTGGCAGCAATACGCGCTCTTTGCGGCGTGGCTGATTGTGCTCGCCTCGACGCCGCTATGGGCGAGCAACTACGTTGTCCGCCTCGCGATCACGATCGCGATGTTCACGGCTTTGACCTTGTCATGGAATTTCATCGGCGGGTTTGCCGGCTATCCGTCATTTTCGACCGCGGCTTTCTTCGGACTCGGCTGCTATGTCGGCGCCCTGTCCCAGCGGTCAGGTGTGCCGATGGTGCTCGCCTGGGCCATCGCGACGCTGTTCGTCGGCGCATTCGCGGCTGCGCTTGGTGCGATCATCCTGCGGCTTCGAGGGCACTATTTCGCGATAGGCTCGATCGGCGTTGTTGAAGTGGTGCGGCTGGTCATATCGTCATGGGGTAGCCTCACGGGCGGCGGCGACGGTCTTAACTTGCCGCTCTTGAGCGGTGGCCCCGATGCCGTGGCCCGGATCTTCCTGCTGGTGATGATCCTGATCATGCTTGCGGCTTTTTTGGTGACGGTCGCGGTCGACCGCGGTCCGCTCGGCTTTGGCTTGCGTTGCATTCAACAGAACGAGGACGCTGCCAACATGGTCGGCGTCGACCCCACGCGTTACAAGATCATCGCCTATACGTTGTCGGCACTGTTCTGCGGAACGGTAGGTGCATCCTACGCCTCGTGGACGGGCTACATCGATCCGACCGAGTCCTTCTCCATACTCATGTCGATCAAGGTGCCGGTGATGTGTCTGCTGGGCGGCCCAGGCACCGTTTTGGGCGCGGTTATAGGCACCGCTGCATTCACATTGCTTGAAGAAATATTTTGGGCAAATTTTCTTGATTACAACCGCGCCATTCTCGGTGCCGTTATCGTCATCCTGATCTTTTTTCTGCCTGGTGGCCTTCTCGCGATTTCCTACCGCGATGTCGTCGCGCGTCTCGCAAGTCTGATCGGCCGGCACAAGGCGGCAGCATGAGTGAGACGATCCTGGTGGCGGAGCGGCTTAACCGAAACTTCGGCGGCATCCAGGCCATCGACGACTTGAGTTTCGCACTCAACGAAGGCGAGATTGTTGCCCTGATAGGCCCTAACGGCGCTGGCAAGACCACGCTGGTCAATCTGTTGACGGGCGTGGTCCGACCGTCGTCTGGCCGCATCCGGTTTCACGGCGAGGATGTGACGGCGCAACGGCCCTTCCAAGCGGCCCGGCGGGGATTGGCTCGCACCTTCCAGATCGTGCAGCCGTTCCCGCGAATGACGGTGCTGGAAAACGTCGCGGCCGGTGCGCTGTTCGGCGGCGGGCAGCCAGGCGTGGCCGCTGCAATGGACGTTGCCCGCGAGCAACTCGAGTTCATGGGGCTGGCGCAATTTGCCGACCGGCCTGCGTCGGCGCTGACACTGGCCGGCCGCAAGCGCCTGGAACTGGCCAAAAGCCTGGCCATGCGGCCGAAAGTGCTGATGCTCGACGAGGTCAATGCCGGCCTCAATGCGAGCGAGATCGATGGGGCGTTGCGACTGATCAGGCAGATCGCCGAACGTGGCGTGACGATTCTCGTCATCGAGCACTTGATGAAAGTCGTGATGTCTCTCGCGCAACGCGTCCTGGTGCTTCACCACGGCCAGTTGATCGCCGAGGGAAGCGCCGGCGAGATCGTGCGCAACAAGCGGGTGATTGAGGCTTATCTGGGCGAGAAGTTCGCGCGCCGTTTCACACCGGAGGCGGTCGGTGCCTGAGGAGCTTCTCGCGATAGAGGGTTTGAGCGCCGGCTACGGCGATGTCCGCGTGCTCTGGGACATCAGCCTTGCCGTCGCAGCGGGCGAGATCACCTGCATCGTCGGCTCGAACGGTGCCGGCAAGACAACCTTGCTGCGGACGATTTCCGGACTTGTACCGGCAACGTCCGGCCGTATCTCGTTCGCTGGGGAGGACATCACCGCGCTACCCTCCGACCGGATTTTAGCCCGAGGCATCGCACATGTTCCGGAAGGGCGCCGGCTGTTCCGCGGTCTGAACGTGCGCGACAACCTGTTGCTCGGCGCCTATCTGCGGCGCGACGGCGCCGAGGTCCGGCGCGACTTGGAATACGTATTCACCCTTTTTCCGATTCTGCATGAACGTCAGTGGCAGGACGCCACGACATTGTCGGGCGGCGAACAGCAGATGTGCGCGATCGGACGGGGCATCATGTCGCGCCCGAAGCTTTTGATGATTGACGAGCTGTCGCTTGGCCTTGCGCCACGGCTTGTCGAGCGTTTGAGTGAGGCGCTGCTTGAGATCAACCGGACGGGACTTACCATTCTTCTGGTGGAGCAGGACGTGATGACGGCTTTCGAGATCGCACGTTACGGCCTGATCATCGAGACCGGTCGCGTCAGCATGACCGGTACGACGCAGGCGCTCGCCGACAATCCGGCGATCCGGCAGGCTTATCTTGGGCTTTGACAGGGCACGGCGGCTTGCTGCTCCCAAACGGAAACGTCATGATGCGAGAACTTGGATCAGAGGCGTCGATGCGAATGGCATGGGCATGGTGGCGCGCTTGACCGGCTGGTTTCCAAAGCCATCGTCGGCATTGGAGCGGCGCGTCGCCACCGGGCGTCTGGCGATGAATGTCGTCGAGGCCGGCAGCGGGCCGACCGTGCTCCTGATCCACGGATTGGGCTGGGATCATTCGCTCTGGAATCCCACGATCGAGCGGCTCGCGGCGCATTACCGCGTGATCGCAGCCGATACGCGCGGGCATGGCGGGACCGACAAGCCAGACGGGCCCTATGACATGGAAATGTTCGCGCGCGACTATGCCGCCCTGGCGGATGCGCTCGGGCTCACCCGCGTCTGTATCATCGGACTATCCCAAGGCGGCATGGTTGCGCAGAAGCTCGCGCTGCTGCGGCCGGCTCTCGTCTCCGCTCTCGTGCTGGTCTCTACCGCGTACAAATCCGATCCGTCGTTGCGCGACAACATGGAGTCCCGCATCGCAGCGATGGATAAGGCCGGGCCTGCGGCGGCTGCCGGGATCGCGGCGGAAAGCATCTTCTCCCCGGCCTGGCGGTCGGCGAATACGGCCGCGCTGCAGCGCTTTATCGCCTGGCGGTCGGCGATGCCGATGGCGCCGCTGAACGCTGCAACGCGCGCCCTCTACGATTTTGATCTTTCAGCCGACCTGCCGCGCATCGCCGTGCCGACGCTGGTGGTGGCTGGCCAGGAGGACGTGCTAACGCGGCCGAAGGGAATGGAGGAGATCGCAACGCTCATTCCCGGTGCGGAGTATCGGCTGATCCCGGGCACCGGCCACATGATCCCCGTCGAGCAACCCGCGGCGCTGGCCTCGCTGATCGATCCGTTTCTCGCAGCGCATGTCCGTTGATGGCGTTGCCCATGCTCGTAGGCCTTCGGTCCCGCAAGCACATCACTCCATTCGAATTGGTCAGGCCGGCCAGCGTGGAGCAAGCGTGCCGGGCCTGGTCGAGGCCAGGCCGCAGCGCGATGTTGGCGGGCGGGCTCGATCTCATCGACCGGCTGAAAACCGGCGAGTCCATCGATCGGATCATTCACCTTGCCGGTGTCCGCGAGCTTGCGGGAATTCGGCACGGCGGCGATACCATATCGATAGGGGCGCTGACGACGCACGCCGCGCTGGCGCACAGCGAGGTGTTGGCTGATGTAGTCCCGGACTTGCCGGCGATCTGGCGTACCATCGCCAATCCGCGCGTTCGACACGTCGGCACGCTGGGCGGAAATCTGATGTCGGCGATGCCGCACTACGATGCGTTACCGGCGCTTCTTGCGCTTGGCGGGCAAGCCCTGGTTTTTGATCGTGAGGCCAAACTTGAGATTCTGGCTTTGCAGGCGCTTCGCGGCCGCAACGACCTTCTTCTCGGGGAAGTCCGCATAGGTGTGACAGGTGTTCCAAGGCGGCTCTTGGCCGATCGATCGCTGCATCCTCTCGTGTCGGTCTATCTTGCCGCAAACATCGACGACGGCAAGGTTCGTTCCGCGCGGCTCGCAGTCGGCTGCTCTTGCGCACAGGCCGCCGTGGTCGAGTTGCCCCTTGATGGCGTGCGCGCGGCAACGCTCGGGTCCGACGCAGGGGAGCTTGCGCGCGCGGCAGCGGCCTCGCTGCCGGAGCCGATCGATGACGGCCTGGCGAGCGCCTCCTATCGTCGCCGGATGATCGAGGTTCTGGCGCGGCGTCTTCTGATCAAGCTGGGGTCGCAGCCGTGATGGACGTTTCGATCGCCCTGACGCTCAACGGGAAGACGCATGATCTTGCGGTCGCGCCAAACATCGTGCTGGCCGATTTGCTGCGCGATCGTTTTGGGTTGAACGGCTGCAAGGTCGGTTGCGATGAGGGCGCTTGCGGCGCGTGTACCGTTCTCATCGATGGTGTTCCCGTCGCCGGCTGCGTCACCTTCGCGTTCGCGGTCGATGGCCGCTCGGTCATCACCATCGAAGGTCTCGGGCGCGCTGGTGTGCTGGACCGCGTCCAGGCGGCGTTTCTTGCAACCGGTGCGTTCCAATGCGGTTTCTGTACCTCCGGCATGATTCTTTCGATTGTCGCACTGCTCGCCCATGAGCCTGATCCTGACGATGAAACGATCCGGGATTGGCTCGGCGGCAATCTGTGCCGCTGCACTGGTTACCGCCAGATCGTCGATGCGGTTCGGCATGCCATGCGGCACCAATCTGCGGAGATTGCACGGTGATTGCTCTAGGCCGGCAGCCGAATCTGGAGCCGCCCTTCGGCGAGGCGCGCAACAAGGTCACCGGCGCGGCGTCATTCGCGTTCGATTCGGTACTGCCGCATATGCTGCATGGCAAACTGCTGCGCAGCCCGCTTCCGCATGCGCGCATCCGCGCTATAGACAGCGCCGCAGCCGAAGCGATGCTGGGCGTTGCCTGCGTCGTCACCGGTGCGGACACCGCGGTCCTCGCGGACCCGTTCTACGGAGTGGCGCTACGCGACCAGCCGGTCATTGCGACGGATCGCGCGCGTTATGTCGGTGATGTTGTCGCGGCAGTCGTCGCCGTCGACGAGGCGACGGCATTTCGTGCCGCAGCGGCCATCAAGGTCGACTACGAGCCGCTCGCGCCATTGATGACGGTCGACGATGCCCTGGCACCCGATGCGGTGAGGCTGTTCGACGGGCAGACGCCTGGCGCCGCCCTCCCGGTCGGCAACGGATGCACCAGCATCGCCGATCCTGCTCCGAACGTGCTCTATGGCTGTTCGTTCGGCTATGGCGATGCCGACAAGTGGCTCGACCAGTCACACGACGTCTTCACCGACACGTTTTCGGTCACCCGCATCAATCATTTCCACCTTGAGCCCTATGTGAATATCGCGCGTTGGGTGGGCGGTCGCCTGGAAATGTGGTCCTGCAATCAGGATCCGTTCGTCATCCGCGCCGATCTGGCGCGCATTTTCGGGGTGGGGGTCCACGCCATTCGCATTCATACGCCGCTCATCGGCGGCGGCTTTGGCGGCAAGTCCTATTGCAAGATGGAGCCGCTGGTTGCGTTGATGGCGCGCAACGCAGGCGCCCCGGTGCGGCTCGCGCTGACGATGGATGAGGGACTGCTTACGCTGGTCAAGCATCCTGCTCGCTTGACACTGACGACGGGCGTTGACGCCGAGGGGCAACTGACCGCCCGCCGCGCCGACATCACGCTGGATGGTGGCGCGTACTCGGACGCCTCCGCTATCGTCGCCATCAAGACTGCATTCCGGATCGGCGGCGGCTACCGCTGGCGTGCCGTCGACAGCAAGGCTCGCGTCGTGCGCACCACCACCGTTCCATCCGGATCGTTCCGCGGCTTTGGCGGTACGCAGGCGGCCTTCGCGTCGGAGCGGCAGATCGATATGATCGCGCGACGATTGGGAAACGATCCGGTCGATTTTCGTGAACGCAATCTACTTCAGAGTGGAGAACCGTTTGCGCCGGGTGACCGCGGCATGGATAGCGATCTGGCGGCGGGGCTCGAGGAAGTCGCGACGCGCGTCGGCTATCGCAAGCCCCGGGCGGCCGGACGGGGCATTGGCGTCGCGATCGGAGTGAAGGACGCCGGCGGCACCGGCAACCATGCCCAAGCGCTCGTGCGCGTCACGCAGGGTGGCGAGGTCATGGTCAACGCCGCACTGGTGGAGATCGGGCAGGGCGCGGCTGCCGCGCTTTGCCGGATCGCCACCGATGTCCTCGGTCTGCCGTTGCAACGCGCGACCTATGCCGCGGTCGATACCGATCACAGTCCGCCGGATAACGGCACCCATGTGAGCTGCGGAACGCTCGTCACCGGTCTCGCTGTGGAACAGGCGGCCCGCGACGCGCGCCGCCAGATCGAGCTTTTTGCTGCGGAGCGGCTCGGCTGCAATGCCGGTGACATCGTCCTTGAAGGTTGGGAGGTGCGGCGCGGCAACGAAGTGCACTCACTCGAGCCAATGATTCGCCGCCACTACGGCGGCATTGGTTGGGAGTTCATCGGCCGCGGCAGCTTCAAAGAACCTTACAATGCTGACGCCCCGATGGGTGCGCGCAACATTTCCTGGATGCCGTGCTGGTCGGCGGCCGAAGTCAGCGTCGACCGTGAGACGGGGCAGGTAACCGTTCACCGCCTCGTCGTTGGCGCAGATCCCGGCAGGGCGCTCGACATGATGGCCTGCCATGGACAGGTCGAGGGTGCGGCGATCCAGGCATTCGGCCAGGCGATGTTCGAGGAGTTGCGCTATCGCGGCTCGATGCCGGAGAACGCCACGCCGCTGACCTATCGGGTGCCGCGCCTTCGCGATGTTCCGGAGTTTTTCGAGAGCTTCATTGCCGAGCATGGGCAGGGTATGGGTCCCGACGGACTTAAAGGCATCGGCGAGGCCGGCATGATGGGGATCGCGGCCGCGATCGCAAATGCCATCGAGGATGCGACGGGGGCAAGCCTGACCGCGCTGCCGTTCACGCCGGAAAAGATGCTCGCGGCTCTGGATGCTCAGTTTGCCGACGCGTCCCGTTCGCCCTAAGGTAATAGCCGTCGAATGAGTTGTCAGCGTGACGCCGCGGCGCTTCGCTTGTCGCCGCGCATGGCTTCGAGCACGCGCACCAGCCGTTCCGCAAATATTGCCGCTGGGATCGGAAGGTTTCGGGCTCGCAATTGGCCGAGAACGAGATTGGCGCGCGGTACGTCGCGGTCGTCGATGTCGCGTGCGACGAGCCCCAGCCGGTTGCCCTCCGGCATGGTGCCGACCCGGATCTGAAACGAGATCAGCTTGGTCTGCGTCACAAGGCTCCGGAGCAATTCGAATGAATTGGACTCCGCCGCAATCTGAAACGAAATCCCGCGACGGGCACAGACCTCATCGAGCAATTGCCGGCCGCCGATGCTGCGCTCAGGCAGTGCGACGGGGTAGGCCGCGCAGTCGCGCAACCGCACGGTTGGGCGGCCGGCAAGCGGATGATCTGATGCCATCACGACAACGATGCGCTGCTCAAGAGTCATCAGCGGCTGGAAGTTGGCGTGGAACGGTGGGCGAAACACCAGCACGAGATCGACCTCATAGTCGGCTAGCGCCGACATCGCACGCTCGTGGTCGAACACCTTGACGTCGAAGGCCACGAGGGGGTGCTGTTTGCGGAACTCGCCGATCTCGCGCGGCAGGAAATCGAGCGCCAGCGCCTGGCTGCAGGCAATGCGAACGGTGCCGCGCCGCATGCCCTTTAAGTCTTCGATCTGCGACTTCATTCGTTCAACGTCGCCATCCTGCTCGCGCAGGTAGCTGACGAAGACCTCGCCGGCGGCGGTCAGTCGCACGCCGCGCGACCTGCGTTCGAACAGCGGCGTGCCGAGTTCGTCCTCGAGGTCCATGATCCGGCGGTTCACCGCCGACGCCGTGACGTTGAGATGGACGGCCGCCTTGCGGATCGAGCCGCTGCGCGCGACCTCGTCGACGTAGCGAATGATGCGCAAGTGCTTCATTGGGCCGGACAAAATGGAGTGATGTCTTTTCGACACCACTATAGCAATAAATCAGCGGCAGATAACAGCACTCGATCCGGCTAGCGTTTCGGCAGCAAGCCACCAAAACCGCCAAGGCACGCGGTTTGCAGCGCATCCCTCGAGGTGATCGCCAAATGACCACGCCCGGACGGCCAGGTGCCCAAAAACTCATGGTTCGATTGGGAATTGGGCAATCTTTGAGCGCCATTCGCTCAGGGAAGTTGCACCCGGCCGGTCCGCAGCCTCTTCCGCAAACCGAAGCTCTCGAAAGGAGTGCGCCATGACATCGACGCTACGATCCGCGCTGCTCACCTTGACGGCGGTAATTGTGTTTTCCGCTCCCCTTGCCGCGCCTGCGGACGCGCAGACCACCAAGCTCAAGATGGTGCTGAACTGGAAGTACCAGGGCCCCCAAGGGATGTTCTTCCTTGCGGACGACAAGGGATACTTCAAGGAAGAGGGCCTTGAGGTCACGCTCGACCAGGGCAACGGCTCGGGCGCGGGCGTGCCGCTGGTAGCCAACGGCACCTATGATGTGGCGTTCGGCGACGTCAATGCGCTGATCGAACTGGCGGCAAAGAAGCCTGAAGACGCGCCGATCGCGGTCTACGTCATGTTCAATCAGCCGCCCTTCACGGTGGCAGTCAAAACTGGCAGCCCGATCAAGACGCCAAAGGATTTCGAAGGCAGGACCCTGGGCGGTGCGGCCAACGACGGCGCGCTCAAGCTGTTTCCCGCGCTTTGCAAGCTGGCGAAATTCGACTGCGCCAAGGTCAACATTACCAACATGCAGCCGAACCTGCGTGAGCAGATGCTGATGCAGGGGCAGGTCGATGGCGTGTTTGGTTACGTCAACACCATCCGGTTTTCCGCCAAGCTGATGGGTGTCGACGACAGCCAGCTCCGCTACATCAACTACGGCGACTACGGCATGGACCTGTATTCCAACGCCATCATCGTCTCCAAGAAGCTGGTGAAGGAGAATCCCAAGGCCGTTGCCGGCCTCGTTCGCGCGATCAACCGGGGGCTGATCGACTCACTCAAGGATATCGATGCCTCGGTTGCCGCAGTCGCCAAGCGTGAGCCGCTGATCAAAGTTCCAGTCGAGAAGGACCGGTTCATCGCGACGCTCCAGTCGGAAATGAACCATCCCGAGATCGCCAAGATCGGGTTGGGCAACGTCGACCCTGAGCGCCTGAAGGCCTCGATCGACATCCTGGTCGACGCCAGCAACCTGCCGCGTACGCCGGCGGTCAGTGAAATCTTCACGCCGGCCTTCCTGCCGGAGGCGAAGGATCTGCCGAAGAAACTGTTCTAACCGCGCCGTCACGGTCACCGCTTCTCCGCGTCGGGAAGCGGGCCGGGTATGTCAAGCTCGGAAGAAACGACGACGGAATCAGCGATGGATCTTCAGCTTAAGGGGCGGATTGCCATGATCACCGGTCCTGCCAAAGGCATGGGCGCGGCGATCACCAAGGCGTTCGCGGCCGAGGGCTCGAAGCTTGCGCTGGTCGGCCGCGATGTCGCCGCGGTCGAACCGGTGGCCCAGGAGGCGAGGAACCTCGGCGCCGAAGCCATCGTGGTGCCTTGCGATCTCATCGACGCCAGGCAATGCGAGCAGGCGGCGGCCGCCACCACCGCCGCTTTTGGGCGGATCGACATCCTGGTGAACGTCGCCGGCGGGTCGGGTCCGGTTGGCAAGACGGGTGTCGAGACTACGCCGGACGAATTCGACGAGATCGTCACGCTCAATATGAATGGTTGCTTCCACACCATGCGCGCCACGCTGCCGACGATGATGACGCAACGCTACGGCAAGATCGTCAACGTCGGCGGCACCTTCGGAATGCGCGGGCGTGCTGGCCGCATGGCTTATTCCGCATCCAAATGGGGCCTGCGCGGCATCACGAAGAGCTTCGCCCTCGAAGTCGGGTCCTACAACATCAACGTCAATTGCGTCGCGCCGGGAATGGTCGATGGCCCGCGGTTCCGCGACAAGGTCTGCGCCGACATGGCGACGCGGCTCGGTATCACGCTCGAGCAGGCCGTCGAGCGCCACGCCGCCGACTACGCACTCAAGCGCGTCACCAAAGATGCCGATGTCGCCAACGCCTGTCTTTTCCTGGCGAGCGATGCCTCGCGCCAGATCACCGGCATTGACCTTCCGGTCGATGGCGGCTGGGCCATGCTCTAGGAGCCGATGATGATCACGGCCGATCTCGTTATCCGATCCGGGAAGGTAGTTAGCCCCGACAGCATCATCGAGGCGAGTGTAGCCATCAAGGACGGCCGGGTGATCGCGGTCGGCGACGACGCGGTCATGCCGCAGGCCACGGAGACGCTCGACGCGCGGGGGTTTCACGTGCTGCCCGGCGCGATCGACGATCACGTGCATTTCCGCGATCCCGGCTATCCCCACAAGGAAGACTTCGCCAGCGGCACGGCAGCGGCGGCGTTCGGTGGCGTCACCACCGTATTCGACATGCCGAACACGATCCCGCCGACCGGCACCCCGGATATTCTAGCGGCCAAGCTCAAGATGGCTGCCGAAAAGGCCCACGTCGATTTCGGCCTTTACGCACTGCTCGGCGAGGACACTATCGAGCACGTGCCGGAGCTGGCCAAGAGCGCGATCGGCTTCAAGCTCTACATGGGGAACACCTTCGGCAAGATCGCGTCGCCATCGACCGGCGCGATGCTGGAGGCCTTCGAGGTCGTCGCAGAGACCGGCAAGCGCGTTTCGCTGCATGCTGAGACCAACTCCATCATGGAGCGCCGGGAGAGCCGAATGCGGCAGGCCGGGCGCATTGATCCGCTCGCCCACGTCGCCTCGCGGCCGGCCGTGGTCGCGGTCGAGGCGGTGAGCCGCGCCGCGATCCTCGCCGAATGGACAGGGGCGCGCATTCAGATCCTGCACATCTCGTCGGCAGAAGAGTTGCGTCCGCTGCGCGAAGCCAAGGCGCGCGGCGTCGACATCACGGGCGAAACCTGCCCGCACTACATGCTGCTGTCGACCGACGACTACGCCCGCTTCGCTGGCGTGATCCGCGTCAATCCACCGGTTCGCGAGGCGCGCAATCAGCAGCCGCTGTGGGATGCGCTGGGGGACGGCACCATCGACGTGATTGCGACCGACCACGCGCCGCATTCGCCCGAGGAAAAGACCCGCAACGATATCTGGACCGTCGACTGCGGATTCCCCGGTGTCGAGACCCAGATGCCGCTGATGCTCACGGAGGTGAATGCCGGACGCTTTAGCATTTGCGACTACGTGCGGTGGAGCGCCGCCAATCCCGCCAGGACATGGGGCCTCTATCCGCGCAAGGGCGTCATCCAGTCTGGCGCCGACGCCGACCTCGCCATCGTCGATCTGACGCGCGAATGGTCGATCGACGACGCCAAGCTGCAATCGCTTTCCCGGATCACGCCATTCCACGGGCGGCGCGTGAAGGGCCTTCCGATCCATACGCTGGTGCGCGGGCGGTTTGTCATGAAGGACCGCACGCTCATGCCGGGCACGCGGGGCTGGGGCGGCTCGGTGCATGCGATCCAGAACATGCCTCCGCCGCGAATTCAGAACGCCGATCAGACCATGCAGGCGATCCTCCGGGGTCCCGCTGGACGAGGGGAGCGCGCCGCATGATTCCCGTAGCCGCTCTGGAGCCGCCCATTACAGCCCCTGAAATGCCGGCGCACCGCGATGCCTTTGTCGAGCTGGAAAACGTCACGCATACCTACGGGCGTGAGGAACGCCAGGTCCACGCTCTGATCGAGACCAATCTGCGGATCGAGCAGGGCGACTTCGTGGCGCTCGTCGGCCCGTCCGGCTGCGGCAAGTCCACGATCCTTAAGCTGGTCACCGGTCTAATTACCGCATCGAGCGGCTACGTCTATGTGGCGGGACGGCAGGTTGGCGCAGAGCCGGTTCGCGTCGGCATGGCCTTCCAAAATCCGACGTTGCTGCCGTGGCTCACGCTGCTCGACAACGTGATGCTGCCGCTAAAGATCGTTCCGCCATACCGTCAGGATTATCGCGCCAAGCGCAACGGCGAATTTCGCGACAAGATCGAAGCGCTGTTGGCGCAGGTCGGACTCGCCGGCTTCAGCAACAAGTTTCCTTGGCAGCTCTCGGGCGGCATGTTGCAGCGCGCATCGCTGTGCCGGGCGCTGATCCACGAACCGCAGCTTCTGATGCTCGATGAACCGTTCGGCGCGCTCGACCAGTTCACGCGCGAGGAGCTGTGGAGCGTTATGCAGGACCTCTGGATGACACGAAAGCCCACAGTATTGTTGGTCACGCACGACCTGAAGGAAGCCGCGTTCCTTGCCACGCGCATCTGCGTGATGGCCGCGCGGCCGGGCCGCATCATCGATGACAGCGTTGTGCCTTTCCCAAGGCCTCGGACGGTCGAGATGTCCTATGACCCTAATTTTACCGTTCTCACACAAAGGCTGCGCCAGATGATCGTGCATGCGAAGCCCCCCAAGGAGGCCGCGCCATGAATTCGCAGCTTCGAAGGCATATCGCTTCGGCGGCGCTGATCATCGGCTTTTTCGTCGTGTGGGAAGTGCTTTGCCTTGGCTTGGGCGTGAGAGACATCGTTCTGCCGCGGCCCTCGCAAATCATCTACACGCTCTTTGCGCGCCTGCCGGCGATCTGGCCGCATGCGATGCAGACACTTTACACGACGCTCGTCGGTTTCGGGCTCGGGATCGCATTCGGGGTGCTGATCGGGGCGCTGATCGGCTCGTCGCGGCTTGCCTATGACGTCGGCTATCCGCTTTTGATCGGTTTTTCGAGCATCCCCAAGGTCGCGGTCGTTCCGATCTTTGTTCTGTGGTTCGGCGCCGGCACCGTGCCGGCGGTGCTGACCGCGATGATCCTGTCCGTCTTTCCGATCATTGTGAACGTCGCAGCGGGGCTTGCGACCACGGAGCCTGAACTGGAAGACGTCATGCGCGCCATGAAAGCGAGCAAGCTCGATATCCTCCTGAACGTCGGGTTTCCGCGCGCGATGCCCTACTTCTTCGCCTCGCTCAAGGTGGCGGTGACGCAGGCCTTCGTCGGCACGGTCATTGCCGAAACGGTCGCCTCCAACAAGGGCATCGGCAACCTGATGATGATCGCAAGCTCGAGTTTCGACGTGCCTCTGGTCTTCGCCGGGCTCCTGATCATCGCGGCGCTCGGCGTCGGCCTCTATGTCATTTTCTCGTTGATCGAGGTTCGCGTGACCGGCTGGGCTCGCCGCAACGATGAATTCGCCATGGGCTAGTGAACGATGGGTTGAACACCCCAACAACAGGAGCGTCAGATGTTTTCCAAACTTCGCCTCGTGGCTCTGGCCACAGGGCTCGTGCTGTCGGCATCCGGCGCATTCGCGCAGGACGTCACCAAAATTCGCTTCACGTTGGACTGGAAGATCCAGGGTATTCACGCCTGGTATTACTGGGCCAAGGAGAAGGGCTACTTCGCCGCCGAGAAGCTCGACGTCACGATCGATCAGGGCGAAGGCTCGGCGGCGACCGTGACGCGCATCATGTCAGGTGCCTACGACGCCGGCTTCGGCGACGCCAACGCCGTGATTCAGAACGCGGCGACCAAGCCGGCCGATGCGCCACTGATGGTCTATATGATCTACAACCGCGCGCCGTTCGCCTTGTTGACCAAGGCGTCGAGCCCCATCCAGAATTTCAAGGATCTCCCCGGCAAGAAGCTCGGCACCCCGCCGGGCGGCGCTTCGTTCAAGCTGTTGCCGCTGATGGCCAAGAAGAACGACGTCGATTACGCCAAGATCGACATCCTCAATGTCACGCCGAACCTGCAGGAGCAGATGCTCCTGCAGGGCCAGGTCGATGTCATCGCGATCTTTACCGCCACGAGCTACATGAACCTCGTGTCGCTTGGGCTCGATCCGGACAAGGATTTCCGCTGGATCTACTACGCTGATTCTGGCGTCGATCTTTATTCCAACGGCATCATGGTGTCGCAGAAGCTCGCCAAGGAAAAGCCGGAAGCGGTCAAGGGTCTGGTGCGTGCGATCAACCGGGCGCTCAAGGAGACGATGGCCAATCCGGATGCTGCGATCGAATTGCTCGCCAAGCAGGAAGCGCTGATCAAGAAAGACATCGAGAAGCGCCGGCTCATCTATGTCTATAAGACGCTGATCGACACCGCCGAAGCCCGCGAACTCGGCGTCGGTGACGTCAGCGATGCCCGTATGGCCGGAGCGGCCGCGACCATCGCCGAATCCTTCGAACTGCCGAAGGTGCCGGCGCCCGACGCCATCTTCAACCGCGCGTTCCTGCCGCCGAAGGCCGAGCGCATGCCGGCGGTTCTGGCCAATTGACGAATACGGCGGAGCCCGCGATCTTTCGGTTGCGGGCTCCGACTCCAGGTCGTGACAATGCGTGAACTGCACTGCGCTCATCTGCTGCCGGCCGCCGACGCGCCGGTTGTTGGCGCCCACACCATCCGGATCGACGGTGGTCGCATTGCCGCGGTGGAGGCGGGAAAGCCCGCATCCAGGCGCTTGTTGGCCCTGCCGGCGCTGGTCAACGCCCATGACCACGCCCGTGTCACCTCGACCACGGCTTACGGCGGGGCAGGCAAGCCGCTCGAAACGTGGATTCCTTATCTCGCGCTGTTGCCGTCGGTCGATCCCTATCTCGCCGCCGCTGTCTCGCTGTCGCGCAGCGCCCTCGGCGGCGCCGGCGCCATCATGGTGCATTACACTCGCGTCCAGGGACTGACCGATCTGCCGACCGAGGTGGCCGAGGTCGCGCGCGCCGCCGGCGACGTGGGCGTTCGTGTCGGATTCGCGGTCGCGATGCGCAACCGCAATCCGCTGGTGTACGGGCCCTCGGAGCCGGTGCTGGAGGCGCTGTCGCCGCAGGCGCGCGAGGAAATCCGTCAGCGCTTTCTCCGTCCGCCGCTGTCGGTCGATGCCCAGATCGCGTTGATCGACGCCGTGGCGGAGGCGGCCGCCAATCCGATGTTCGACGTGCAATACGGTCCGCAGGCGGTGCAATGGTGCACCCACGAGCTGCTGGAGGCGATCGCGCGTGCTTCGGAACGAACCGGCCGGCGAATCCACATGCATCTGCTGGAGACCAGCACCCAGCGCGCGTGGCTCGACGCCAATTATCCCGGCGGCATCCTGAAATTCCTGGACGGCATGGACTTCCTGAGTTCGCGGCTCACGCTCGCCCATTGCACCTGGGCCCGCCCCGACGAACTGGAATTGATCGCTGAAAGGGGTGCGACGATCTCGGTCAACACCAGCTCGAACCTCCATCTGCGGTCGGGCATCGCGCCGCTCAAGGAAATGGTCGAGCGCGGCTGCCGGGTGGCGCTCGGCCTCGACGGCTCGACGTTCGACGAGGACGACGATGCGCTCCGCGAAATGCGATTGGCCCACCTGCTGCACCAGGGCATCGCGTTCACAACTGACGTCGACCGCCCGGCGATGTTGCGCATGGCATTCCAGACCGGCCGCCTCTCGGTCACCAACAAGGACGACGGCGGCGCGCTGGCGCCCGGCGAGCCCGCCGACGTTCTCGTACTCGACTGGGATGAAGTCGATCATGAGCGCCTGCGGGCGGACCTCGATCCGTGCGACCTCCTGTTCGCGCGCACCACCATGCGTCACATCCACGAGCTGATCGTCGGTGGCCGCACGGTCGTTCGCGATGGTCAGGTTCTCGGCGTCGACTACCCAACGATGCGCGACGAGTTGTTGGGGCGCTTGCGCTCCACCATGGCGCAGAAGGCATCGCTAGCAGCGGCCTTGCGCGAACTCGAGCGCGCCGTTGGGACGCACTATCAATCCGACGCTCCGTGCTGCTGAGGGCTTAGGTCATGCCGATCGCCAAGGTGCATCGTATTTCCGCTGCCGCGCCGGACGATGTAAGCGGGATCGAAGCTGCCATCATCGCGGGCCGCATCGATCCGAAAGGTATCGTCGCGGTGCTGGGCAAGACCGAGGGCAATGGTCTGGTCAATGATTTTGCGCGGGGCTATGCGGCGCTGGCGTTGAGCCTGCTGTTCCAGCGTCATCTTCCGGCCGATCAGGCGGCCAGGATCTGTCTGGTGATGTCCGGGGGCACCGAAGGCGGCATGGCGCCGCATTGGACCGTGTTCGAACGGGCCGAAGGCGGGTCAAAAGGTCCCGCGCTGGCGTTCGGCCGGGCCCACACGCGGGCTCTGCCCGCCGAGCAGCTCGGCCGGATGCCGCAGGTCGAGATGGTCGCCGCTGCGGTCCGCGCGGCATTGACCGATGCCGGCATCGACAGCCTTGCCGACGTGCATTTCGTCCAGGTCAAATGCCCCTTGCTGACGGCGCAGCGCATCGAACAAGCCGAGTCCCGCAGCGCCACGGTGGCAATCCGCGATACGTTGAAATCTATGGGCCTTTCACGCGCTGCCAGCGCGCTCGGCGTCGCAGTGGCGCTGGGCGAGATCGAGAGCGCGCGCCTCGGCGACGCGCAGATCGGAAGCGACTGGAGCGTCTGGTCAGGCCGCGCGAGCTGCTCGGCCGGCGTCGAACTGCTCGGTCATGAGATCGTGGTGTTCGGCATGTCGCCGAAGTGGGATGGGCCACTTGCCATCGATCACGCGGTTATGGCGGATGCGATCGACGTCGAGCCGGTGCGCGGTGCCCTCGGCCGCCTGGGTCTTCCGACCGCAGGCCAATTGCCGTCGGCGGAACACGGGCGGCTCCTTGCGGTGCTGGCAAAGGCAGAGGCAAGCCATAACGGCCGCCTGCGCGGCTACCGGCACACCATGCTGGACGATTCCGACATTTCATCGACCCGCCATGCCCGCGCCTTCGTCTGCGGCGCATTGGCAGGCCTCGTCGGGCACGCGGAGCTTTATGTGTCAGGCGGCGCCGAGCATCAGGGCCCCGACGGCGGCGGACCGGTCGCGCTGATCGTTGATCGCGGCGCGACGTAGCTGGGCTTGCGGTGTAGAGGTTCTACCGGAGAACACTCCGATGCCGAAAGTGTTCGCTCTTGGGGGCGAAGCGGACATGCCGGCACGGGGCAAATGTCACGAATGACACAACTCGGACATCGACCTTGCCCGATACTTTGTCTTTCTCAGTCGCGGCCAGTCACAAAGTGCTACAACGCACCTGTCAGTGACGCATCCTAAGATCCGGCTAATGGAGGCCTATGTGAAAACGGTCGACATCATTTATCGGTATGAGGCGCGCGATACTTCTGCAAGGCCTCTACCAGCAGACAGCAATGCGGCCGTGCTCAGGCTGAATGACGGCAACAGGAATTTCGCCGCGCTTCTCGATCACGTCAACAACGAAAGCGGAATACAACAAATCATTCCGGTCGATCCGCGAGATTTGGGCTTCACTCCGGACGCCACAGAGACACCCAAACAGCGGCCGTTCGCCGCTGTGCTCGGCTGTTCGGATGCCCGAGTACCAATCGAACTCATTTTTAACGAGGGACCCAACGATCTTTTTATTGTTCGCGTAGCAGGTGGCGGCCTTGGCCTGGAGGTACTCGGCAGTCTCAAATATGCAGTGGATCAATTAGGCGGCACTTTGAAGCTTATCGTTGTGCTAGGGCATAGTGGATGTGGCGCTCTAACCATGGCTGTCGATGTGTTTCTAAACCCAGGTTACTACTTGACAGTTGCCGCCAAGCATTCGATTCGGAGTATTCTCGACAGCTCACTTATAGTCGTTCAAGGGTCGGCAGACAAACTACTCTCGGCGTTCGGCCCCGACGTCACACGCAATCCCGGATACCGGCAGGCACTGATCGAGGCATCGATCGTCACCAATGCTTTGCTTTCGGCCTACTCGATCCAGCAAGAGTTCGTCGGCCACGACCTGCCAGATTTGCGCGCGGCCTACGGCGTTTACGTTCTCGAGACCCGCGAAGTATGGGCGCCGCGCCCCGGCAACATCAATGGAACTGGACTGGCGGCAACTCCCCGCGATCTCGCGGAATTTGCCCGTTTTGGCGACGCAGTGGTTCAATCGGAACGAATTGCTTCATATATCAAATAGCGAGCATGGCTTGGTGGAAGGCATGGGAATGTTGATCGCGCGCACCATTATCGAGGCGCTCCATTGGCGGATATGGTCGGAAAATCGGGACGGCGCCGGCGCATCGTTCCGGATCAGGTTCCCTCTTGTCAAATAGTCGGTGATCCGCGCCACCCGTACGCCCGCGCCGACGAGGTGATCGAATAGTGGCCTTGTTTGCTGCAGTGCATGTGTCTCCTCATGGCACTTAGCAGACATCCGATGAGCACCGCCGGATGTCCGCTTTCGGGGGTAAAGCGGACATCGCAATTTGACCCCGATGTCCGCTAATGACCCAAAGCGGACATCAGCCTTTCTGACCAAGCGCCATTGCTCTGCCCAGCTGGCCCGTGGCGCTATTCACCGTGCATTCTTCTGGATCGCGCTCATCAGCGTCTCGGGCCGGTGCTTCGTGCAATAGGTGCTCACCGTCACGCGGTTGTCCGACCAGCGCTGCACATCGAACACCGGCTGGTCGAGCGCCGCCCGAAGGTAACCGCTCATCCACCCTGCAACGAACTCGCGGCGCTCGGGATTCGACTGCAGGTATTGCCGGCAGGTGAACAGCGACATGTCGATTCGTTCCTGACCTGTCATCGGCCCCGGCTGCGGCATAGAACGCTCCAGACCCGTCATGATGGTTTCATACGGGTAGGTGGTGCACCACTGCCGCACGCTACCGATGTTCTCCGCAAATGCGGCCGGATTGACCCAGACATAGCCGCGCCGCTGGTTGAACCAGCCGCTCATCCAGGCGCTGAACACGCGGGCCTGATCGGGCCCCATTGCCAGATATTGCCCGCAGGTCACGGCGCTCATGTTGACCGCCTGGGCGTGACCTGGAACAGGCGTGATCGTTGCTGAAAAAGCCAAAGCCAAAATCAGTTTGCGCATGATCAATCCCCGGTGGACTTGCCACACGATCGGATATGTCCAATTTCTGGCGGGCGTGTTGATTTAGATCAAGCGCGCCCGCGCGCGCCGACCGCGTCGAGGCCTTGATCTTACTGTTCCTCCTACGCTGCTCGCTCGCCCCGACGAGGTGATCGAATAGGGCCCAATGTCGGCTAATGGCACTTAGCGGACATCCCAGCACAACCGCCTCTGATGTCCGCTTTCGGGGGTAAAACGGACATCCCAATCCAGGGGCGTCATGTCCGCTAATGACCCAAAGCGGACATCAGCCAGCATTTCATGTTGCGGTAGCGAAGCCGATTTCAGCCTCTATCAAAGCACTCATTTGAGCCGATACGATGCGGCCTCCTGAGCCTGGGGGCGGATATGCGGCGGCGGGAATTTCTTGGTGCGCTTGGCGGTGCGGCGGCGTGGCCGGTGGTGGCGCGGTCGCAGCAGCCGCTTAAGTTGTTGCGTATCGGCACGATGTCGTCGAATCGGAGGGCCGGTCCCACATGGGCGGCGTTCGAACAGCGGCTGCGCGAACTAGGCTACATCGAGGGACAAAATCTCGCCGTTGAGTTCATCACCACGGACCATGTCGATCACATCGACGAGGCGGCGCAGGAGCTGATTCGGCGCAAGGTCGATATCATTTTCGTGCAAAACCACCTCACTCTGAAATCGGCCATGGCCGCGACTAGCTCCCTGCCAATCATCATCATCGCGACCAATTTCGACCCCGTGAGCCGCGGATTTGTTGCGAGCATCCCGCGACCCGGCGGCAATATCACTGGCATTTACGTTCGGCGACCGGAATTGGTTGAAAAGCAGATCGCGCTGCTAGCCGAGACTTTTCCAGGAAGGACGCGATTGGGCGTACTTTGGGATGCGATTTCAGCCGAAGCGTTCCCCACAGCCGAGCGCACAGCCACGGCGCTACGCTGGGAGCTTCGGCCGCTAAAGCTCGATAACGCGCCATACGACTTCGTAGCTGCGTTCCGCAGCCTGGCCCAGAGCGGCGCACAAATGGTCCTTGTCCTACACAGCGGGCTATTTAGCGAAGACCAGTCGCACATCGCTGCGCTGGCGTTGCAGCACGGTCTACCCACGATGTTCACGGACAAGACCTATGCGGATGCCGGCGGCCTGTTGTCCTACGGGCCAAACCTCAGTGTGGCGTACCGACGCGCAGCCGACTATGTCGACCGAGTCGCTAAAGGGGCTAATCCCGCCGACTTACCTATCGAGCAGCCAGTCAGTTTCGTTCTTACCGTCAACCTCAAAACCGCAAGGGCGCTCGGCCTTAACTTACCGCCGACGCTGCTCGCGCGCGCCGATGAGGTGATCGAATGACCACGCGCCGTTCGTTCATCACGCTAGTTGGCGGTGCTGCTGCGGCGGCGTGGCAGCTTGCCGCGCGGGCCCAGCAGCCCGATGGGATGCGGCGCATCGGCGTGCTCGCGAACACGGCCGCGAACAATCCAGTGGGCCAAGGCCGTATCGCGGCGTTCCAGCTAGCGTAGCACTCTGAAAGCTAAAACGAGGCGCTGACACGGAAACAGCCAGCATGTCTGCCCTTGGCACCTGGCGGACATTGCGCTGATCGTCGGGAATGTCCGTTTTTGACCCAAAGCGGACATCGACGGCATAGGAACGGAAACTTGATGCCAAAAAAATCCCCAACAGCTGGGCAGTTGGGGATCAGTTCACGGGGAAGCGGTAGGACAATTCGGATTAGGAGGCTTGGATCCTCCCAAACGTACGTGCGCGCGGTTCTGCGAGATCGGCGGTGAATACGAAACATCCAGGCAGCGCGGATTCATTCTTATCCAACCAACCCGGAAGCTCTCTTGCTTCGGGGCTTTGCGCCATATGCATTGCCTGATGCAATGCGCCGTCGAAGTCGCCGGCGATACTTTCGCTGTCGATTCGACTGCGAAGAAAATCTGCCCAACGAAACTCACTGAAAGGCGATTTGTCCTTGGTGTATCCGCCGGCTCTTTTGAGAGCGCCGGCCAGTGAACGATATGGATCATCGATGAGTTTGCTTATCGATTTTGGAATGTTTCTGTAAGACACTCGCTCGCCTTTGTCGTCGAATGGGTGAACCCAATAATACCGTTCGAGTACGGCCCAGAATTCATCGTGGGGCAGCGAACTCTCGTTTGCAACAATTGAGATTGGAACTTGCACGACGCCTTCATCGCACAACGCACGTGTTAAATGATGGCGATCCAAGATGAAATGGCGCGATTCCAGCCCCAAGATTACGGGAATGGGGTGAGTGATGAGGTAGTGTTCAGCCCTCTCGCGGTCTTTCTGCCGCCAACGCTGGCGTTTGTATGCAACCTCACGCATCCCCAATGTCACCTGTGTAGGTAACAAGTCCGCTATCGCAGCGAATTTGGTCACGAGTTGGTGCCCGCTAAGCAATGACACAAACTCCTTATGATTGTTCGGCGCGCTCAAGGAGCGCTCAGAAATGAGTAGGCACGCAACGCAAAAGCGTGGCCTGAAACCTCACTTCCGGCGTCAGATCTTCGCCTTCTTCTTCAGGCGGAATCCATACTTATTCATGCAGCCGCCGGCGGCGGCGTAACGCCCCGCAGTGTTCCCGCCTTGGTCGCTGCCCATTCCGGCGCCGCCGCCCATCTCCTGCTTGCACTTTGCGAAGGCCTGTTCATAGCTCATCTTCTTCCCCTGTGCTTCGGCGCCGGTGATGGACGCCAACGCGAACGCCAGTGCGATGCCGCCAGCGCAGATCAAAGTCTTCATGAAGGCCTCCCTGGACTCGTTGATGTTCACACGCAATGTGCGGGAAGGAGCCGATCGGTGAATACTATACTGATGTATAGCTTCGCGCGGTCCCTGCGCCTTTTCGTCCGGCAGTTTTGATTTAAGTCAATGCCCTCGCCTGCACATTTAGAATGGTGACGTTGGCATCGTGTACCCACCTTGTGCCGATACGGCGAGGGACGGAGAACTCCCATGGGGGCCTACGGCTACCAGTATTTTGCAGCAGCAGTGGTGAGCCGCTGAGGCCGACCGACCCAGCCCTCCGGCGCATGGCGCAGTCTTGAGGAGGCCGAGGCCCGCGCGGCGCGCAAACCGCGCGGGCCTTTTCAGCTAAATAACGACGCTGTTCGTTGCGGTGCGGGGGTCGCTTCTGGCACGAAGCCGACATCCCGTCATGTTCGCTTGGACCCAGAGCGGACATTGGTCGGCTCGGAAAAAAACACGATATCAGGGCGGCATTAGGCAGCCGGGAACAGATGGCGCGTAGGGTCTGGCGTCTGGCCGACGAGCTGCGATAAGAGAATACTATGACCCGCGATTTCTCCCGGTTTGTAGCGCCGGATTTCCTTTCGCTCACGATCGGCATCGTGGTCTATTTCGTCGGCGTTCTGGCCACGCAGCGCGTGAAGTTTTTGCGAAATTTCAGTATTCCCGAACCGGTGAGCGGAGGATTTATAGCGGTCGCCGTTGTTTCGTTGATCTACTTTGTGCTCAACGTCCAAATTGACTTCGACCTGACGACACGCGACCGGTTGCTGGTGATTTTTTTTGCGACCGTCGGTATCAATTCACGGCTCGCCGATCTTGTAGCGGGCGGGAGGACCATGCTTGTCCTTTGTGTGGTCTCAGCGGTGTTTGTATTCGTTCAGAACGTTGTCGGTACCGCTGGCGCGCTCGCTTTCGGTATGCCCTCTGCAGCCGGGGTAGTCATCGGCTCCCTAGCCTTGTCCGGCGGCCATGGGACCACCATCGCTTGGGCTCCCCTCATTGCAACCGAGCATGATTTTCCGGCGGCGATGGAGACTGGCATCGCGGTAGCAACGCTGGGGCTAATTATATCCTGCGTGTTGGCCGGCCCACTCGCAAAATACCTTATCGAAAAGTACGGCCTGCATCCTTCGTCGGCTGGCCCGGGGCCAATCGAACTGGCGCCGGAAGACGACAAAGCCCCAATAGACAAAATGGGAGTGATGCGGGCGATGCTTGTCGTAAACATCGCGGTCATCCTTGGCTATCTGGCGCATGACTGGATTTCCAACGCTACAACTTTAAAGGTGCCGCTGTTTGTACCTTGTCTAATCACGGGCATGGTCCTGTCTAATACTTTTCCGAAATTCTTTCCCCGTTGGCCTTGGCCAGCACGAACAGCGTCGCTCGATCTTATTTCAGGCTATTCGCTGTCAATCTTCCTCGCCATGTCGCTCATGAGCATGCAGCTTTGGACTCTAGGTAAGATTGCAGGACCGCTGCTCGTTATCGTCGGGGTACAGACGTTGTTGGCAGCGATCTATACGTTGCTCTTAGTCTTTTCTGCGCTTGGGAAGGATTACCAGGCTGCGGTGCTGAGCGCTGGATTTGCCGGCATATCGCTTGGCTCAACGCCGACGGCGATCGCAGCCATGACGGCGGTTACCAAACGGTACGGACCATCGCCCAATGCTTTCGTTATTCTACCGCTGGTGTCAGCTTTGTTTGTCAGTCTCGTCAACGTGACCGCGATTACGTTCTTTTTATCGCTATAGGTGCGGCGTAACAGTCGTGTGGGATTGATCGTCGGAGGAAGCATGCTCTCGCTCGAAGGCACCGTCCGGGCGACCATATCGGCTTTTGGCACAAAGCGAACATTCCACGCGCTCTGATCCATGTCCGCTTTCGGGGGCAAAGCAGACATCGCGAAATTAGGCGTCATGTCCGCTTTTGACCCAAAGTGGACGTCGCCTATTCTACACCTGAGGTATCTGGAAAGACTTCGGACTTTGGCTAAATCATCATTAGTGCGAAAATGAAACACTGACGTAGTCCCAGTGCGATCTGATCTCGAGCCGCCGTGGTTACACGACCATTCGCAGTTGCCACGATGTCGCCGGGGCGTAGAGTCGGATCGGCATTTCCATTGACGCGAGTTAGTCCGAAATGGTCCTTTCCATTGCAAGTACAATTCGGCACCAACGTCTTGCGGAAGGCGAACGCGTTCGTGAGCTTTCCATATCGGCTGCCGTCCGCCGCAAGGGCATAGACGAGGTTGCTTCCGGAAAAGACCTTGGTTGGGCTCGACGGGCGAAACGCGTTGACTACGCCAACAGCGTAACGAGCAGTGCCGACAAGCGCCGCACGGACAGACTGCTGCGATTAGCAATTACAATAACCTCTTGCTCAGCGAACCTTGGAAGTCTCCTGACCGGCGTAGGTCGCGGGCTGGCCCGCCTTGACCAGGACGCTATCTGATCCGATCCGGGCCGTTGTGAAGTTGCTGGTGCTGGCATTCATTCCGACGGCGATGACCACAATTCCGGCCACCAACGCGACCGCCACAATCTTGAGATGAGTTGTGCGACCGGCATTCAAAAGAGACGGACTCATCGAAGCCTCCATGCGGTGATGCCACGTTGGGCGGCTTGTTATTCTGGCCTTGTGCGCAGACGTTAATTTGGTGCTCGCGATCGCTCCATTGGACGTATGGAAGGCGCCGCTATCCGTTGTGATCGATGCCGCTATATTTTGGTTTAGAGCCCTCGCTTGCTCAGCGAGGCCGTGCCGGTGCGCGAGTTCTCGGAAAATAAGTGCGGCCGGCCCTGGGGGGAGAGCCGGCCGCGCGCGAGCCTGGTCGGGGCGTGGGGGGATTGACCGAGGTCGCGTAGCTTCCATTTCGTCGATGATCGGATCAGTAAATTCCGCGAATGGTGCTGTGGTATGCCGTGACGGGCCTGGCTGACGAAATCGGCTGAACGCGTGTCGTCAGGTTGGCTCCGAGGCGCGGGTTGGCGGGCAGGACGACGACTTTGGTGCCGACGTTGACCCGAGCATAGAGATCGACCACGTCCTCATTCAGCATGCGGATGCAGCCGCTTGAGACCTGTCCGCCGATGGTGTCCGGCGCGTTGGTGCCGTGAATGCGATAGACGGTGCCACCGAGATACAGGGCGCGCGCGCCAAGCGGATTGCCGGGGCCGCCGGCCATGAAGCGCGGCAGGTATGGTTGGCGCTCGATCATCTCCTGCGGCGGATGCCAATCCGGCCATTCGGATTTGCGTACGACCGTCTGTACGCCGGACCAGGTGAAGCCCTCGCGGCCGACGCCGATCCCGTAGCGAATAGCCCTTCCGCCTCCGAGCACGTAGTAGAGCTGTGTGTTCGGGGTGTCGATGATGATGGAGCCTGGCGCTTCGCGGGTCTGGTAGGCGACCATCTGGCGCCGCAGATGGGCAGGCATTTCTCCGGTCTGCTGCTGGTCCTCGACGTGTCGGCCGTCCCGCAAGACCTGCTCGAAGATCGAGCTTTGCTGTTGGGATTGCGGGGCATATCCGAGCGGTCCGCCCAGTGCTGTAGTGCTGGCGAACATGGTGGCGATCGAAACGGCGGCGGCACTGAAATTGAAGCGTGACATGGCAAACCACCTCTGATTGAAGTGTGTGTGTTCTTGTTAGTTCGCGGACGACGCGGAAGAAATCTTCGGGTGCAGACGATCGATGGCGACGATCCGGACTTTGCGCGGCCGGTCACCGGACTGCGAGCCGCGCAGACAGTAGCTGTCATAGTTGGGCCATGCAGCGTCGATGCAGGCCGGCTCGTTTTGACGGAGCATGAGGCGGTCGCTTTTGAGGGAGCGTTGCGGCAAGGATGCTTCGATCACGGTGGCGCGCGGCGCGCCGATGCTGATGTCGAAGATGACGGCTGCGAATGTGATTGCTGCGATGGTCTTAAACATGTTTGCCTCCCCGCGTCACGTCTTGACTGAGGGGAGGCTAATTGGCCCGTCGGCTACGCAATATTGTACGTGCGTAAGAGTTCGTTAGCGAAAGGCACTAACCGGCCTATCCGAAGGTTTAGAGTTGGAGTCTGGTATGTCGAAAGCCCAGACGGCTGCTCAGGACCCGGCCGTCTTCAGCGCTCTGTCGAGGCAACCGATTAAGCGGTCCTCACTGTAGGGCTTGCTCATGAAGCAGACCGCTCCAGCCTTCAAGGCGCGGGCCCTGATGCTTTCCTCAGGAAACGCCGTGATAAAGATGATTGGCATGGAATGCCCGCTAGCGATCAGTCGGCCTTGCAACTCAATTCCACTCAGTCCTGGCATCTGCAGATCGGTGATGAGGCAGGACGTGTCATGCAAGCGTTCGGAATTGAGAAATTCTTCGGCCGAGGAAAACGTGGACGCATGGTACCCCAGAGAGCGCACCAGACCCTTCGTCGCTTCGCGGACGGCATCATCATCATCGACGATTGAAATCATTGGGATTCTTGGCAAGTCCGCTTCCTGTTGCGCTGCACAGACAGATAGGGTGATTCGGCGGGCGCCGCGACGTTCCTTATGGAAGGCTCTGATGTCCAAGCGTCTATAGGAACTATACTTAGGTTTAGAAACGCTACAGCTTGGCCCGCCGGATGTTCAGCGCATCCGCCATTCTGACCAAATCCGCCAGCGATCTTGCACCCATCTTGCGCATGACATTGCCGCGATGGACCTTCACGGTGATCTCGCTCACGCCGATTTCCGCGGCAATCTGCTTGTTCATAAGCCCCGAAGTTACTAGGGCGATTACCTGTTGCTCGCGGGCAGTCAGCGACTCGAAGCTGGTTCGCAGCTTCGACGTGCTGCTGTCGCTCTCGCGTCTGACCCGATCGCGATCGATTCCCACCCAGACGGCGTCCAATAGATCCTGATCCCGAAACGGTTTGGGGAGGAATTCAACGGCGCCGGCTTTCATGGCCTTTACGGTCATCGGAATGTCGCCATGGCCGGTGATGAAGATGATGGGAACCTGGATATCGGCCTTGGCCAACTCGTCCTGAAAATCCAGCCCGCTCACTCCGGGCAGGCGAACATCAAGCACCAGACAGCTTGGAACGTTCGGCGGCTTGATTGCCAGGAACTCGGCCGCCGACCCGAACGCTTCGACCTTCAGACCGACGGACCGCAGCAGGCTTTTCAGAGAATCCCGCACCGCTTCGTCGTCATCGATCACGAATACCAGAGATTCGATATTCGACGGTTGCTTGGGTGTTGTGGGCATCGGGGTCGCCTGCGTTTCAAGCAGTCATGCTCATTGGGAGTACGGAAATCGCAGCGCGCCGGAGGCCAGATGCTTCGGATAGACGATCGTCTGAGTACCGGGCTTCTTGAACTGTTCGATGTCGTTTCCCCGAACGCCCTGGAATTGCACGTGCAGCACCCTCGGTTTTGCCCATTCGCCGTTGGGACCATACTTTATATCCCCCACGATCGTACTGAAACTATGCGTTTTGAGGTGCGCGCTGAGTTTTCGGTGATCGAGGCTTCCGACTGCTTCTGCAGCCTGTCCAAGGACTTGCAGGTTCGCGTAGGCAAATGGAGGGACGAAGTAGCCTAGCGGGTCCATTCCGGCGCCGACCACCTTGGTCTGATAGCGTTTGAGAAACTCCTCTATACCTGGGAACTGCAGAGTTGGCTCCGGCACGTAGAAATCGTGCACGACAATGTTGTTGAGCAACGCTCCCAACTGGGTTTTCAGCGCACCGTATTGCAGGCCCACCATCGCCCCGCCGAACAACTTGGCCTTGAGGCCGATCTCGCTTGCCGCTCGAACGATCCCGACCGAATCCGGTGGGTAGGATGCGACATAGACGAAGTCCGGATTGGTTGAAACAATCGCTCGCAGGATCGGAGTGAAGTCAACTGTGTTTGGTGGATAGCTCCGCTCGTAGACGATCCGAAATCCCATCTCTGTGGCATTGTCGTGAGCGCCGTCAGTTGCCTTCTTTGCAAAGTCGCTATCCGCGCCGACGATGGCAACGGTTTGCAACTTCGGTTCCTGCTCTTTGGCGATTTCGAAGAAACCGCGCGATATCTCCCGAAGTCCGTCCGGCCCTACCGGGAACATTGAAAAATAATGTGGGTATTTGAACTCCTCATTGATAGCCAGGGAGAACAGGCTCATCACGACCATGTTCTTTGGAACCACGATTGGCATCACCGGCAGCGTCATGTTGGTGCCATAGCTCGCAATCACCAGATCGATCTTGTCGATGTCCAGAAGCTTGGCGTAGATTCCCGGCACAAGCGTGGGATTGCTTTGGTCATCGTAGTACACGAGCTCGACTTTGCGGCCGAGTAGGCCGCCCTTTGCGTTGATATCGTCCTGCCACATTTGATAGGACGCCAGAATGGCCCGGCCGTTCGACGCCAAGCCGCCACTAAGCGGGATGCTGAAGCCGAGTTTGATCGCATTGCTGGGTTGAGCCTGCGAGGCCGTGGCATGGGCTATCGTGGTCACCGCCAGCACGATGGCAATGCGAACCACCGTTTGGATCGTATGATGCAATCGCTCGTACATGGGCGCTCGCTCCGTCTGGGGTCGTTACGCTGGGCTCGCGGGTCGAGCTGTCGCACTCGGCACAGTGAAATAGAAATCGGTGCCTTGGGGCACTCCGGGCGAGGACCAGAGTCGTCCGCCATGGGCTTCGACGATGCTTCGACAAATCGACAGCCCCATGCCCATGCCGGTGGTCTTGGTGGTGAACAACGGCTCGAAAATACGATTGCGAATCGATTCATCGATTCCGGTGCCGGAATCTCTGATTGCCACAAGGATGCCGTCGGATTCGTTAGTTCGCGATCCGATGCGCAATACGCGTGGCCGGTCTGTGACGGCGGTCATCGCATCAGCGCCATTCATGACAAGATTCATGATGACTTGCTGAAGCTGGACGCGATCGCCCAGTGCAGACGGGAGCCCCGCCGACAGGTCGGTTTGAACCGTGATCCTACGGCTTCGCAGCGCGTTCATGGCAAGCGCCAGAACCTCCCGGATTGCATCGTTGACATCCAGTGGGGCATGTTCCGGCTTGTGATGCCTGAGGAACGAGCGAATGCGCCCGATGACGTCGCTCGCGCGATTGCCCTCGTTGACGATCCTCTTGATCGCTGTCGTCGCTTCCTCCAGGTTAGGAGTGGAGTGAGCGAGCCAACGCAACGCGGCATTCCCGTTGGTTACGACTGCTGCGAGCGGCTGATTGATTTCGTGAGCGATTGATGCCGAGAGTTCGCCCATCGTCGTCAGCCGGGCCACGCGCGCGAGTTCCGCGAGCGCTTCATGCACCGCCGTGGTGGCGCGAATGCGCTCGGATTCATCCATCGACACGCCGATGTACTCGACCACCTCGCCAGATTCCTCAAACACTGGCCTGCCGACGCTGTGAATGTGCTTGACGGTTCCGTCGCGCAGCACCGCTCGAAACGGAATATCATAGGCTTTGTTCTCCCGGACCGCTCGCAAGCTGGCCTCTTGAAGAGCCGTTCGATCCTCGGGATGAACCAGTTCTATGAACGTCTCATACGACAGCTTCGTCGTTGCGGGGTCGAGACCGAAGATGCGCCACTCTTCCTGCGACCAGAACAGTTCTCCCGTCTTCGTGTTCCTAGCCCACGACCCGGTATGGCTCAGCTTTTCGGCTTCAGCCAGATAGGTTGCTGTGCGTCTTAAATCGGTTTCCGCTCGTTGGCGGTCGGTAATGTCGATGGCGGTCGTTAGAAAAACAGGCAAGTCTGATCTTTTGCCGGGAGTGGTGGAAACGAATGTGTTGACCCAAATGAAGCGTGCCGTCCTTGCGTTTGTATCGCGCCACGACTTCATAGTTGCCCCGCTTGCCATCCCGAAGTTCCAACATGCGAGCTATGCCGACCTCGCGCTCCTCCTCCACAAGGAGGTCGGCGTGCGAGATATTGCGCAGTTCTTCTGCGGAGTAACCAAGCATGGTTCGAAACGCTGAGTTGGCCTCGATGAACTTGAGGTCGTGATCCGTCAGCGAAATACCCAAGGTCGAGGTTTCGAACACCGACCGCCATCGGCTCTCGCTCGCGCTGAGTGCGGCTTTCGATTTTTCCTCAGCTTGCTTGCGATCATTGATATCGAAGCAGACGCAAATCCATTCGCGGATGACGCCTCCCGCGTCGAGTACCGGAACGCCGCGTCCCTGATGCCAAATATAGCTGCCGTCGCGCCGCTTGATTCGGTATTCGATCTCGTGAGGCGTGCGCGTGGCGATCGCTCGTTGCCAAATAATCCGCGTGCGATCTCGATCGTCCGGATGAAGGGCGCCCAGCCAACCCCAGCCGCTCATCGTTTCGCTACTTCGGCCAGTGAAAGCACCCCAGTCCGGCATGTCGACGACCTGGCCGTCTGCGGGCGTTGTCCAGACCATGGACGAAATAGCTGTTGTGAGCGCGCGATAGCGCTGTTCGCTTGCTGTGACCGCCGCCTGAGCGCGTTTGCGCTCGGTAATCTCCTCCGCGGCGACATTGACCCCAAGAATGCGCCCGTCCGGCCCCTTCAGTGGATGCCAACTGGTGAGCCAACAACGGTCGGCGCCAACCTTGTCGGCGCGCTGGCCGCTGACCTCGATGCCTGTGACGGGCTCTCCCGTCGCGACGATGTGCTGGACGAGTTTCTCGACTTGCTCGGCGACGTTCGGAACCATTTCACGGACGGTGCGTCCGAGATGATCGGCGACCGATATTCCGCAGATTTCGGTCAAACGCTGATTGATTTGCAAATACCGGCAATCAGGCGTGAGAAAAGCGAGACCAATCGGCGCGGTGTCGTAGATCCACTGCAGCTCGGGCGGCGGCACAAAGGAATGATTGCCAAATTGCGAGACAGCCAGCAAAGCATCGCGAACAGCACTCGTGTTCGGCTGTGCCCTAACCCGATCGCTGCTGCCCGTCGCTACCTCACGCTCGCGCATCAATAATCAGCACTGGTTCTGCCGCCGCAAAAATCAGCAAATATCGAACAGGTGGTAAACGAGGCGGCCACAAGAATCGTCCAGCCGCGGCCCCTGGGTAACGATGCAGGAAATCAGGCGGGATGTAAACTCGCCAACACGCTCGACCGCCCCCCAAAGCGCACATTTGTTGAGCCAGCACCTCGGACCTTTCAGAAGTACCAATTCTCTATGTCGGCACTCTGAGACATTGCACGCAGTGTGCCCAAAGCCACCGCATGCGCCCCATACGTAGGTATAGGACGACCGCCTCTTCGGTGAGGCTTGTCGATCTCTTGGCATAGCGCGCGGTTACCAATGTGCAATGGAGTGCGGTCCCCATCAATTTACTCTACCCCTCAAGGAAGCATTGAATGAGGGGCCGTCATGCAGATCGCGCAAACGCTAGCTCGCACCTCGTACGTGCCCCGCGCTGCCGCCGCGCCGCGAGCGTCAGATAGAATTCTGCTCCAGTTGATTGCCGACGACGACAAGCAGGCGATGCGGGTTCTTTTCGCGCGTTACAATGTCCGCGTTCACCGCTTTGTCCTGCGTCTCACCGGGAATGAGACGCTGGCCGAGGATGCGGTCGACGATGTGTTCCTGGCAGCTTGGCGGCAAGCCAAGTCGTTTGGGGGGAGATCCGAGGTGTCGACCTGGTTGCTGGCGATCGCCCGCAACAAGGCACTTTCGGTGCTTAACCGCCGAACCGAGACCCCTCTCGATGATGACATGGCCATGACGATCGAAGATCGGGCCGACAATCCGGAGGAAGCGATAATCAGAAACGATCGCAGCGTTACGTTCCGGAAATGTCTAATGGCGCTTTCACCGGAGCATCGAGAGGTCATAGACCTTGTCTATTATCACGAGAAGTCGGTGGAAGATGTTGCCCGGGTGGTTGGGATTCCGGTGAGCACCGTCAAGACGCGGATGTTCTATGCGCGGAAGCGTATGGCGGACCTTCTCAAGAATGCAGGATGATAAAACCCTGCCGTGGCATGATAACGGTCCAATATCTCCCAGAGCATTCGTCTGCGTCTCCGAAGGCCCAGGTCCCTGGCTCTTGTCGGCGGGAAGCTTTGTGAGACTCCAGAACAAAACAAGGCTTGGCCCCAAACCGGATGTCTGTTTGTGACCCAAGCCCCTCACAAAAGAAGAAGCCAGAATAGTGGTTCGCTCCTTGACACATCGACCTGTGAGCCTGCTTTACACCAATCGCGATTTCCCGTCGCGTAGAAGGATGTTTATCATGCGCGTAGGAATGACTGCGCTGGCTGCATTGATGTCGGCGCTCTGGATTTATGGACTGTTCCACCAGCTTCATTCGACCCATTCGGCGATGCGTTATTTGGCATTGTCGCTTGCGATCGTGGCGGTGGCGGTGTGGCGCTGGCGGCCCCGCCCGGCGCTGCAACGGCGCTATCGCGACCAGCGCACACCGCTGGAATAGGACTAAAGCTGGCCTCGCTTGTTAGGGACATGTGCCGAACGAAAAACTTCGCCAATCCCGATGATTGGGGGTCAGCAGTGACCTTGCGCCTCGAAGGGGCATTCCGCTCAGATCAACTGATTGAAGCGTTACCGACCGGCTCCGCTCCCGACTTCAATGATCACGAGGGCGAGGAGTTTCCGGTGGTGATGCTGTTTCGAAGCTCGATTGGGCTGGAAATGGTGTGGAGCGTCTCGAAGCCTTCGCCGGTGCCAAGGATCGTCACGCTGCCATAGTCGAGCATGCGCCCGAGGATTGATTGCTCGATCCTGACGCTCTCGACCTTGTCCATGTTCATCTCGTTGGTCTGCCGCCGGATGAGGCCCTTCTTGTAGATGACCCTCCGGTTGGTGACTGTAATCTCGGTGACCCACGACTGGAACCATTGCTGGATCAGGAGAACTACGGCAACGAGCGCGAGGGCGTACGCCGTATACCGCCACAATCCCGTCAGGAGCAGCGTGCGGCTAAGCCAGTAAGCGACCACCGCTAGGAGCGCAACGGCAGCGCCTGGCCAGTACACTATCCAATGAATGGGCGAGGTGTGCCGGACCTGCTCACCGGGTTGCAAGACGCGCTGAATGTAGCTCATGACAATGAGTCCCTTGGAAACTCATAGGCTCAGCCCAGCGAGTAATTAGGGAAATAGCACTAGGATGTAGGCAAAGAGTGCAAAAGCACATACCGCAGCCGAAACGCCTACAGTTTTCATCACTTCAGATGAGATAAACATGGCGAGACTCCCTTCGATCGCTACAAGTAGATCGGCACCTCCGGCAATCATTGCTTTCAATGCCTATTTGGCGGGCGCCGTCATGCCGGGCGCCAAGCTCGTCACAATGGAGGATGGTCAGACGGGTCGGACGGGCTAGGCTGTGTACTGATAAATCGAGTTTGCTGGGGGCCGACGAAGCACTTCCGGCCGGCTACTATTTGCGCCGGCGTAAGATTGGCTCGAGCCCAAGCGACAATCTGCTGCATTGAATATCCTGCCGCGGCTTTGCGGACGTGAGCGCATGTGAAGGCATGTGCGTTCGGTGCGAGCACGAGCAACAGCGCGGCACAGGATGTCACCAGCACAATGCGCGTTACGTTCATCCCTCTATCCAGTGCGAAGACGATGGCGCATTAGTGTTGGTGAGCAAGCGCGCTATCCGGCGCGTCGTCCATGCTACTTGTGGTTAAGCAGCTATTCCAAAGTCTAGGCTGTTGAGCGGTTCCTCAATAAGGCCAAACAGTGTCGCTAGGTCGCACTCGTTACGACAAAAGGCCAACTACCTCGCCTTCATCCAACCTGCATCAATTGCCTTGGGTTCGCGATAATGAGTCCGCGCCCCAAAATGCGTACGCAAGCGCCATCCGCATGCGGCTCCAACCCCATAACTTTGCGAGCAACTCACGTCCGTCAACCGGGCGGTACAAGATGTCCGTGGCTCCGAGCGCGTAAGCCCGTGTCTGCTGCAGATGCGACGACTTTTCCGTTAGGAATATCGCTTTCGCATTGGCAGGTTTGCGGTTGAGCCATTCCTTCAAACGTTGAAGCCGCGGCTCATTGTTGAGATCGATATCGAACGCAGCCGACAGGGCTGGGCTCCGCCTTCGTTGCGACTTCAAGCGGCTCAAAATGAATATCGACAATGCCCGCGAGTTTGCTGCGAAGCTTTTCCGGATTCGCCTTCTCGTCGCCGACAACTGTTACGAGGCGCATGCTCGGGTCCGATCATCAAAGGTGTCGACTTCTCAACCTCGACGAGCAGCGATTATTGGTTCTCCATGACACGCCACTTTCTGGGGCTGACAAAGATGCAACCATTGATAGAGTGGAATTATTTCCAATCTGTAAAAAATGGAGCGTCGAAAAAATTCAGATTTAGCAGGGCCTTACACCCGATAATGTGACGCAGCGCACAACCCCCAGTGTCGGCTATGTTCGGTTCAGGTCATAACAGGACATCCCGCGTTCAGGCCACGCCTGCTTAAGCGGACATCTGGCGAACCCGCGTCATGTCGGCTTCTCAAAGGTCATACGGACGTGATCAAAAGGGACCGTCAGGTCAGATTCTTGAGCCCAAGCGACTATACGCAAGTACAATGTTTTTTCGGGGTTCGATCCGACACTTTCAACGGGAAGGGATCGGCCGCAGTTGGGTCGGCCATCTGCCTTAATGGCGGCGTGTCGATTATACTGTGCACGATAACTTGCGCGAAGGTGTGAAGCAGGCGTGGAGCTGCCCAATGCGGAGCTTACCAGCGTTTGTGATGTGCCTCATGCTGATCTCTGCAACCGCATCAGCACAGGATTGCGGGCCTTTCTTTTGGTTTTGCCAACGCCCGGCTGAACCGCCTCTCCAACAGCCCCTGGCGGGTGAGCCACGACCGAGCCCTCGCACTTTTGACGCGAATCTGGAGCAGCAATCTGTCGGCTATGGGCGTATAGATCCAGCCTACTTGCGCAAGGCCGTATACTACCCGTCGACTCAAACGCCGGGCACCATCGTCGTCGATGTGCAAAATCGCTTCCTTTATTTCATAGAGGGAAGCGGGCGCGCGATTCGCTATGGCATCGGCGTAGGTCGGCAGGGCTTCAGTTGGTCCGGCATTGCAACAGTCCACGACAAGCAAGAATGGCCGGACTGGTACCCGCCCAAAGAAATGATCGAGCGAAAGCCCGAACTCATGAGGCAAGTGAGCACGCTCCAGAGCGGATTAGGTGTGCCCGGGGGCCCGACCAATCCAATGGGTGCCCGCGCTTTGTATCTTTGGCAGGGCAACAAAGACACTCTCTACCGAATCCATGGCACAAACGAGCCGTGGACTATCGGCACGAACGTTTCTTCCGGCTGCATTCGGATGGTGAACCAGGACGTCATTGATCTTTACCAGCGCACACAGGTTGGAGCAAAAGTTGTGGTCCTTGCTTCCGATGGTAGGGCTGCGACCTCAGCGTCGGCGGCGCCCACAGCAACAGGGACGACCGCGCAGCCGCCAGGCACTCGCCAGCGGCGATAGCGCATGGCAGCTTCGTGCCCTTCCACTCGCCTGGTCATACCGTGCCGACGAGGTGATCGGATAGCAAGCATGTCCGTTTGTTGACCGATAGTGGTCATGGGCCAGCTTCTCGATTCGTTTTTGGCTGATAAATTTGAATTGGCGGATATTGAGCAGGCACGGTTGATTTATATCATGCGTGCAGCCCGGATCGCACCTATTTCAATAATCTGAGCAGAGTTGGCGAGATGATTGATGAGCAAAGATTGGATTGAAAAACCCCAAGAAACATTTGCCACCAAGTGTTGGTCGCGCGGTCAATGGTGCCGAACAAACGTTTGATTAAGGTAGCTTGCATATCATTTCTCGCATTGGCATCCGATTTCGACCATGCCATTCAATCGAGATCTCGAACTTCGTGTCGTCGTATCAGGCAAAATCAAAACTCTTAAATTCCCATGTCGGCAGACGAATGCAGGCGAGTGGATAACGCTGACCTCGGCTTGCCGGTGCAGATTCAACCGGTTGAATGGCGCGTTTGGCAGCACGGTCAATTTCCGCATCCTTACCGTTCAGCCGTACAAATCACAGATAGATAGGCTTAATCCGAACCAGTGGTTGCGAGGCCTATGCAGCTTTTGGCACTTAGCGAACATCGATGGCCGCTCGTCCCCGCTTTGGCGGGCAAAGCAGACGCCGCCAATGGCCAGAGATTTGATCGGGCTCATCCATCTTGAGCCCCGCAATAACTTCACCCATACTCCGAAGCGGGGTGGGGTTGTGCGTTATGATCGATTGCAGCGCGTCTGAGATGTTAGAGCATCTTCTGACCCTCCATCCATGCCAGCGCCAGATCGCTGCGTTGCCAGACGATCAAATCGATCGCCTCCGCGAATTGCTCAAGCAGGCGGCCGCCAAGAATATCGGAGCGCAGGTTGTCTATGAGGCACTGACGCGCGGTTTCCAAAAACTCGAAGGGCAGACGTTGTCACCGCCACTCGCATTCGAGCCCCGAAACGGCGAGAACCTGGAACGCGAGACCGACGTGCCGTCGCAAAGGGTCGTGGCCTAAAACGGCTCTGCCGACGCACGACGACAGCTATTGGTAGTTGGCGGACATTGCAGCTCATCCATCGGATGTCCGTTTTCGGGTGTATAGCGGACATGGGCTGGACAATAGGATGTCAACTGATGACCCAAAGCGGACATCCGCCTGCGTTTCAATGAAGATGTTCCAGTTCACTTCCAAGCCCGTTCCCATGCCAAAAGCCGATGACATCCCGGTTGCGTAGCCGGAGCAAAATAGCGTCTGGTCCTGTGTCGTCACGGTTGTTTAGAACAGCTACAATGCGCGCTCCTTTGCCTTTTGGAGGCGCATTGTGCGGCGTCTGACTGTTTTCAGTTTTGTCCTTCTGCTGGCCTGCGTTGCTTGTCCGGCTGCGTTCGCGGCTGATTCGCCGCAAAAGAACATCCTGATGCTTCATTCCTTTGGCCGGGATTTCAAGCCGTGGAGCGAGTACGCCAAGGTCGTTCGCACTGAACTCAATCGTCAATCGCCATGGCCTGTGAACATCATCGAGCATTCGCTTTTGAGCGCACTTCACGGCGATGAAAATCCGGAGGGCTCTTTTGTCGGCTACCTGCGCGCGCTTTTCGGCAGAGAGCCCCCCGATATTATTTTGAGCATGGGCGCCCCCGCAGCGGGCTTCGTGCAACGGCAACGGCAGCAGCTCTTTGCCACGACTCCGATGGTGTTCACCGCCGTCGAGCAGCGTCGCGTGCAGCGTTCCAGTCTCACGGAAAATGACGCCGTTGTTGCAGTCGCGCACGATTTTCCGGCCATTGTCGACAATATCCTGCGCATATTACCTGACACCAAAACGATCGCGGTGGTCATTGGAGGTTCACCAAATGAACGCTTTTGGTTGGGAGAAATGCGCAGAGAGTTCGCGCCGTTTGCACATCGGGTTTCTTTCGAATGGTACAATGACCGATCATTTGTGGAGATATTGAAGCAAGCCGCCGCGTCGCCACCGCATACAGCGATCTACTGGCACTCACTGAACATTGATGCGGCAGGTGTCGTGCATGCAAGCGAAACCAGCTTGTCAGACCTCTACGCTGTCGCGAACGCGCCCATTTTCACGTTTGACGGCAGCTTCTTCGGCCAGGAAATCGTTGGCGGCCCGATGCATTCGGTGCTGAACCTGGGCCGTGAGACAGCCTCTGTTGTCGTTCGCGTCCTGGGCGGTGAGAAGGCGGGTAACATCAAAGTCCCAGCCAGCGGATTTGCGGCGCCGATCTATGACTGGCGGCAACTGCAACGCTGGGGCATCAGCGAGAGCCGATTGCCTCCGGGAAGCGAAGTGCTGTTTCGCGAGCCATCCGCGTGGCAGAAATACCGATGGGAAATCTCAGCAGTTGCCGCAGTGATGCTGCTGCAGGCCGGGTTGATCACATGGCTCATCTATGAGCACCGGCGCCGCCACGCTGCTGAGCTCGCCACGCGCGAGGCGATGTCCGAATTGACCCAGATGAACCGCGTCTCGGGAGCCGGCGAGTTGTCGGCCTCGATCGCGCACGAGGTGAACCAACCGCTCGCGGCAATTGCCTTGAACGCCAGCGCGGCGCTGAATTGGCTGAAGGCCAAGACGCCGGACCTGGAAGAAGCGCGCGACGCCCTTGTCCGGGTCGTTAGCGAAAGCCACCGCGCCGGCGACATCGTAACCAATCTCCGCGCCTTGTTTAGAAAGGACGCCCAGCAACCAGGCACAGTCGAGATCAACAAGGTCATTCTGTCGGTTCTGGCACTGGTCAGAATCGAGCTGGAAAAGCACGACATCGAGGTCCATACGCAGCTCGATCATGGACTGCCGGCCATGGCCGGCAATGAAGTGCAATTGCAACAGGTGGTTCTCAACCTGGTCATGAACGCCAAGGACGCCATGCAATCGGCGCCAACTCAGCGCGAACTACGCGTGCAGTCCCAACGGAGCGCGGACGGTAGGGTGCAGGTGTCCATCGAGGATTCGGGGTCCGGAATTTCGCCGTCCGACGTGAAAAGAATTTTCCAGCCGATGTTCACGACCAAGGCACACGGCATGGGCATGGGGCTTTCGATTTGCCGCTCGATTGTCGAAGCGCACCACGGAACCATCTGGGCCGAAGCCCGCGCCGGGGTAGGTTCGGCGTTCCGGTTCTCGCTGCCGGCAAACGGTTAGTCCCAAGACTGCCAAGGCAATCGGGGCTCAAGATACGGGATTCGTTCGCCCTGCTTGCCGACGAATGTATCGAATAATGCAAATGAATGCTGCAATGCATGAGTTCGGTTCTGCACATCGCGTCATTTTGCGGTGACGCAGAAAATCGGTCACTTTCGGGGTGACGTGGACATTCAGCGCACCGCGCTCCGGACCGACGAGTACGCGGCCTAGTTTGATCTATCTCAAAAGCGGCTGCGGCCATCTGGATAAGCTTCTTGGGTCGGGTGTGTGCCCAATGATTTCACGCTCGACGTGTTCCTGCCAAGGAACTGCCTCACCCAAGACAATCCCCTTGGGTTGGGTTTACTTTCAGGATTGCTTTGGCGCCCGTCCTCAATTTTTGTCTGTTCTTGCGGGCATAGCAGACATAGCCCGGCCCAGATGCGGGCTCGGCCCGGTCGCGAATGGCCCGAAGCGGACCCCTTCTGATTGGCAACTCGACCCTTTGAAGCCAAGATCTGCTGGCTAGTTCAACGCGAACCAAAGCCTCGCGACGAACGTTGCGCCACACCATCGTGAGGTCAGGCCATCGGGATTGGTGATGGGATCGGGGCGGCCGCCCGGTCGTGCGTTGGGATCGCCCGTGAAGACGAAACAATTTTCCTTCGAGAGATTGGTGTCGTGATAGCGCAGGTCGAGGTTGACCATCTTGCGGGTGATCGTCATTCCGGCCTGCCAGTTGAGGTATGCGGGGAGCGGAAAGCCGCCAAGATCGAGCGACTGGTGGCCAAACCAGGAGTATCCGGTCGCTGCGGTGAACGACACGCCGATATCGGCCGGCAGAATTCGGCTCGGCACGTCGTAGCCGATCCCGCCAGCCGCGTAGCGGCTCCATGCACCGGTGTTGGAGACGTTCGGCGAGTATGCAAATCCACCGCCGATCCGGACCGACTCGCCGAGCTTTGTTTGGCCCCGGATGGCGGCCTCCCAATAGTCGATGCCTTTGGACTCGGCGGCGGGGTTTTCACCGGGATAGCGGAAATGGGTGACGCCAAGATCGAAGTCGATAACTCCAAGCGTTGGACGGATGCCGCCGCTCATCGAGATTTCGGCAGCAGGCTGCGTTGGTAGTTTGACGCTTGCCACCGCCACGCCTGCATAGAGCAGGCCATAGGTCGCTTCGATGGCCGCGCCGACCGCTGGCTTACGGTCGGAAAGTGTGACGCCGCGGTAGATGTAGTCTGATGCTAGGCCGCCGCGGAATTCGAATTCAAGCTGGTTCTTTCCGCCATCCGGCGCTGCGCGCCCGCTTTGAGCGCCGGACCAGCCGCGACCACCCAGGTTGATCGCGGGCACGGCTTGGGCTGTGGGTGTCGAGCTCTGGGCTAGAGCAGCCCTAGCCGCCATCGATTCAATGCAAAGCCAGCCGGCGCCTGCAACAAGCAGCGCCTTGAGTGTGATAGCGCCGAGCAGTTCGCAGTCGTTCCGGCACCAACTCGACATCACTCGTCCCATTCCAGTACCTCGTTCACTTCACTTGGGGCGGCAGCAGGTAGAGCGTCATCGCGAAGGCGAGATACACATTCACGACGAGCACTCCAACGAACCATGCCGATCGGCCGCTGTTGGTGACCAGCGCCGCGGTCATGGTAGCGATCAGCATCATCGCGACCGCGCCCGGCCAGAACTGCAGATTCATCGGCGTCGGTCCCATGACATAGCTGAGAAGCACGAGCACCGGGGCGACAAAGAGGGCGATTTGCGAAGCGCTGCCCAGCGCGATGCCGACACTCAAATCCAGCCGGTTCTTGCGTGCGCCGGAGAAGGCCGACACCATTTCCGCCGCGCCGCCCACCAGCGCCACGATGATGAATCCGACGAATGCCGGCGTCAATCCGAAGGTCTCGGCCGCGTGCTGTACGGATTCGACGAACACCTCGCTCACGAGTGCGACAAGTACGGTGACCACGGCCAGTGTGCCCAACGCGAGTCCCATCCGCCACGGCGCTTCGCTGCTGTCTCCATGTTCGGCGCCGCCAAAAAATTCACGGTGTGTCTTGAGCGAAAACACGATGCTTAACGCATATGACGCGATCAGCAGCGCAGATAGGCCGAGGCTCAGCGTCTGGGTGAACTTCGGCGTAACGGTATCGGCTTCAGCCAGTACTGAAGGAATCAACAGCGCGATCGTTGCCAGAAACAGCAGGCCGGCCTGCAGGCGGGCGTTGTTGCGGTTGTATTCCTGTACGCGATGTTTGAGGCCGCCGAGTAAAAGCGACATGCCGAGCATGAACAAGGTATTGGTGACGATCACGCCGGCGATCGAGGCTTTCACCAGCACGTACTGACCCGCCCGCAGCGCCGTCAGCGCGATGATCAACTCGGTCAGGTTTCCGAGCGTGGCGTTGAGCAAGCCACCGATCGTATCGCCTGTTTTTGCAGCGACGGATTCCGTGGCGTGGCTGAGCAGCGCGGCCAACGGGATGATGGCTAGAACGGACAGGACGAACAGCAGTGTGTGCGCTTCAGGCTTGAAAGCCTTGGCAGCGAACAGGACAGGCACCAGCGCGAGAAGCCACAGGAGCCGGTTGTCGCGGATGTCCCGGAGCAGCGGGTTGATGGCCTGCAAGCGTCACCCCCGATGAAGCGTTGCTGTGCTTACCTTACACCCAATACCAGTCTCTGCGCAGCAGAACTCCACCGTTTTCAGCTTGGCGGCCGGCCTCAACCGCCAAGCGCGATGGCAACGCCGACCATCGCGCAACCGATCGCAACCATCAGCAGCCCGGTCGGCCAAGCTCGAAGTCCTGTGCAGCGCGCAAACGCATAGCCGCATACAAACAGCATCGCGATGGCGATAGCGTTGGATAGCCGCAGCGCCGGCTGGACATCGGCAATGAACAGGAACGGCACGACCACTGGAAACGTGGAGACAAACACCCAAAGACATATCCCCAGCGCACGCAGGGCATCGTCTTTTGTCAGCCCGGGGCCCGGCGGCGGTTCGGGGAGCTGGAGCAGCTTTTGCCGCAACGAATCCGCTTCGCTCTCCGATAGAACCGATGCCAACGCCTCCGGCAATTCGCCCGCCATCAGACACGCGGCTTCTTCCGGGCTTTTCGCCCGGCGCACCGCGCGCAGCATCAGTAGATTTCGCCCGCGCTCGTTAAGGCAACCCATCAGGTCCAACGCGGCGTCGATGATGCCCCACGCCAGGTTGCAGCCGAGTGCACCCATGATCATGGTGCTGACTTCGGCGCGGCCTGCGGTGGCGACGCTGAGCGTCATGGTGCTGGTCAGCACCATGATCAGTCCGAACAGGACCTCGGAAATTCTGTCGATCGGGTCGAGCAGAGCTCGCGCCGGTTTGCCGTTCATGACGACGTCAGCCGCCTGCTTCGCGCCAAACCAGGAACGCCAGTCCCGCGAAGATCACGAGGATCGGCGCGCTCCACCAGACCGGCACCGCAAACCCGGTGACAACAACGTCCCAACCGGTAAACAGCCGAACCAAATGAACGAGAGCGATGAGAGTGAGAACAACAACTGCGGCCAGAGTGAAAGGCTTCATTATTGCTAGTCCCCGGGATCCGTGCAGCCCAATTGTAACGGTTGAAACGGTGTCCGCAAAGCGCCTCATCAACCCGCTTCAGGATGGGCCGGCAAGCTCGTAGGCTGCTAATTGCTGCGGTGGGAACGGTCGCCAATGGCACAAACCCGACATGCCGCACGGTCTGACGAATGCCGCTTTCAGGTAAGAACGGGCATCTCAATAACGGGCATCTTTATATGGAGACGTCACGCTTTTTTAGCCGGGCGCAGATCGACCAGCGTTTCATCTCGCGCTAGCGAAGCTGTAAGCTGGCGCCATACGGTGTCAGCGGCCCTAACGCTTGTCGCGATTTGCAGGAGACAGATATGTTGCGTCAATTCCTCGTGGGCGGTGCCGTCAGTGTCTGCAACATCACGATTCATGCGCTCGTCATGACGGCAGTCGCAAGAGTGGCGCAGAAAATGAGTTCGAAGAACATACCGCACCCTTCACTGCTGATGGCCTGCGTCATGATTGCTACTGTGTTGGTTTTGATGGTTGCGCATACTTGTGAGGTCGCCGTTTGGGCGTTGGCTTACCTGCTCGTGAATGCAGCACCGGCTGGCTCCGGTCTTCTGTATTTCGCGTTTGTCAATTACACGACACTTGGCTACGGCGATATACTCCATGTGAAAGATTGGCAGATTCTTGGGCCAATGACAGCAATGAATGGCGTCTTGTTATTTGGCTGGTCAACTGCTGTGATTTTCGAAGTGCTACGCAGAACAATGGCGCGTATTGAAAGTATTGAAGCCACTGAGCACGACGGGGGGTGACAATTGCCATGCTGATGATGACACGGAGGAAAATGGCGTGCGGCCTAGCCACGAGCTTGCTGCCAATGATTGCCGACGGCCGCGCTCTTGCAGCGGGTGTTGCTGCTATCAAGGCCCTGAAGCCTGGGGAGTTCATCTGGCGGCCGGAAGTGTCACCTCGCGGGCCGGTAGTGATCGTGGTGTCCCTGCCGGAGCAGCTTGTTCACGTCTATCGCAACGGTGTCACGATAGGCGTCTCGACGTGTTCAACCGGAAAGCCCGGGCACCGCACACCGACCGGCGTATTTACGATCCTGCAGAAGCGTGAGGAGCATTATTCAAGTACATATAACAATGCCCCAATGCCGAACATGCAGCGGTTGACTTGGCGGGGCGTCGCGATCCATGCCGGCGATCTGCCGGGCTATCCGGCTTCACATGGCTGCGTGCGGTTGCCCAAAAGTTTTTCCAAGTTGCTGTTTACAGTCACGCAACTGAGCACGCCGGTGATAATCGCCGATCAGAAGACTGCTTACAGCTCGGTCGTGCGGCCGGACCTCATACTTCCGAAGGATGTCGCCGAAATCGCACAAGAGGCTCGGGTAAAGACTGATCAGTCCGGAAAATCTCCTACGGAAGGAACCAACAAAGTTGCTTCTGTTTTGGTATCGGGTGGAGACCGTAAGGCCTACCTGGTTGTTGATGGCGAACTGATGTTTGAGACCCCAATCAGCGTGTTCAATCCGGAGCAGCCGTTGGGTACGCATTTGTTCTCCTTGATCGGGCCATCGCCCGATGGGTTCTCCTTAAGATGGGCAGCATTCGGGCTCGGCGGCCAGCCGCAGGATGGTGTCGCCGTTGACCTCTGGTCCAACTCCGTATTGGCCCGCATCGAATACCTGGATGGTCCGGGTGTCAGGCGAGTTGCTCGCACGCTACGTCCCGGCACGACGATGGTTATCACCGATCTCGCGGCAAGCCCTGAAACGCGGAGTGCAGCCGATTTCACGGTCATCACCGACGACGCGGCCACGCCGGGCAAACGCAGGACTGGCGGTTAGCGCGCAAAGCAAACGCGCATGACATGTTCGTAGATGGAGACGCCGTTAACTCGGTGGGAACTTGGGGCAAACGTTACATTATCGAAAGTAGTCCCCATGATTTGGACCTTCTCTTTGGTCGCAATCTTTACCTCTGCGGTGAGCATGACCTTGTCACACATGGCGGGTTCATCGCCCGAATGTCGCTGAGCCTGGGCGGCGACAAGTGGCAACATAAGCGCCACCAGGATTAAGACCGCGCGCATCAGAACCTCCACTGTCGTGGGCGTGCCCTAGTGAACCAGGCGTCTATGACACGCTCGTGGCGCAAGCCTACGGTTTGCTGCGGTCGGGCAGGCGCTCTACGCGCGGCGGCTCGCCCAACTCAGCGTGCGCTTTTCTGGATGGCGCTCATCAGCGTCTCGCCACGGTCATCACCGCCGCCGCCGGCAAGCCAAGAAGCGAAAAAGCCCCTCGACGCGAAATCATTTCCCATTTCATTCATCGCAATCTCTTGCCTGTCTGCAAAATTAGTCGAAAAGACTACGGTCAATTTTGATTAAGATCAATTATGCCGAGCCTTCTCCCGCGGCAAATGCATGACAGTAGCGGTAAGGAAGCCAGGCGGGCAGTCAAATGGAGCGGCGCGCGGAGGTCAAAGGTTCTAACCGGCGTAGGATCTCGGCGCCGATAGGTACGCTAAGCTGTTGATCCATCTCGGACGGCGGGTCATTCTCGAACGCCTATTCACAGTTGTCAGCATGCTTGCAATCTCCACTGTACCCCTCCGGTGGAGTTGTGGTCGTAACGTGTCCCGGCCCGGATGCCACGGAGCCAGTGTTCGGAGTGCAGAACATGCCAAGCACCGATCATGATCCATCTCGCCGCGACCAACTCACGGCAACCTGGGTTGAATTGACGATCCGACTCGGCGTCCTCGGTCTCTTACTCTACCTGTCTTTCATCCTAGTTCGTCCATTCATCAGCATCGCGATCTGGAGCATAGTGCTGACGGTCGCGCTCTATCCGGTTTACGATTGGATGGTGGTCCAGCTGGGCGGACGGCGTCGATTGGCGGCTGTGCTCCTTACCATCCTTAGCCTTTTGATCGTGATTGGGCCGGCTACGTGGCTCGCCTTGGGTTTGATCGAGAGTCTTCGAACTTTATCTGAGCGGCTCGATCTTTCGACCCTGCCGCTGCCGCCGCCGCCCGATACCGTGAAAAGCTGGCCGGTTATCGGCGAGCCGATTTATCAGTATTGGGATCTCGCTTCGACCAATCTTCGGGCCGCGTTGGCCAAGATCGCTCCGCAGCTGAAACCGTTCGGCAGCACCTTGCTCCATATCGCGGCGGAGGCCGGAACCGGAGCCGTCAAATTCTTCGTCGCCATTATCGTTGCGGGATTTCTCTTTTCGCCAGGACCAAAACTCGTCGATGCCGTCAGGATGTTTTCTCGCAGGCTCGCATCAGGGCGTGGAGAGGAATTTGTTCGGCTGGCCGGAGCCACGATTCGAGCCGTGTCACGCGGCGTCATCGGTATTTCCGCTCTTCAGGCATTTCTTGCCGGGTTGGGTCTCTTGGTTGCCGGAGTCTCCGGCGTCAGCCTGATCACCTCTGCCGTACTTATCCTCGGAATAATTCAGATTGGCCCATCGGTCATCATCATCCCGGTGATCATTTGGAGCTGGACTGCGATGGAGACGTCGACCGCGCTGCTGTTCACTGCCTATATGATTCCGGTCAGTCTGCTCGACAACATTCTTCGGCCGCTCGTCATGGGACGCGGACTCGATACGCCGATGCTCATCATTTTGCTCGGTGTCCTCGGCGGCACCATCGCCTACGGGATCAGCGGGCTTTTTTTGGGTCCCATCGTTCTGGCGGTCATTTGGCAGCTGATGGTGGCCTGGATCAGTGAGCGAGAGCGCGCCTAACCTGATGTAACCAACGGCGGACTGTTTCGGGCCATTATCGCGCGGCGGACCAGACCAATGTGCTCGCGTAGCGTATAAGCCTCACTCGCAAACCCTGCCGGTGTGTGTATTCGGGCTACCGCCCGCTCAATGCGTTCTAGGTCAGCCAGCCACTTCTCCGTGGGCAATGTGCCTAATGTGCCCGTGTGCGCGGTGACATCTCGCTCTAGCAGAGCCAGCTCGCCGTACCATCGATAGACCCGCGACCGGACGCGCCAACGAAGCAACTGTGGAAGATAATGGAAGAGCGGAAACAGAACTGCAGCCAAAGGGATCAATATGATGATGGCCCGCTCGGCCAGTGTCGCGACCCAGAAGGGAAAGTATTGATAGAGGAAGCTCCGCCCGAAACGTTTGTGCTGATCGGCATCAGTCGAGACGCGAAGATCGACCTGGGTCGTTCCCGGGAACTCGCCAGCCTCCTCGAAAAGCCCCTGTTTGCCGTGAATTTCGCGCGCGGCATCCACCAACAGATGAGCCAGCGCGGGGTGCAAACTATCGCGGGCTGCAAGCATTTCTTTGGTGCCGATGAGCGCGACTTCTTCCTCCGGAATGTTCTTCGCCAAGTCGATCACGCCTGGTGGCAATGTCAGTTTGGTGACAAAACTGAGCCGTCGATGATAGGCATCAACCTTGCTGTAACTCAGCAGCTTCAAAGTTGGATCGTGAAGAGCAGTCCAGACGGCATGGTTCTCCGCTCCATCGACAAAGATTGCAGCGTCAACCTCGCCCGATTGCAATGCGCGCAGTGCAGCATCGTTGCTCAGCGGCAGCATCGCCACATTGGCGCTGGTGAGGCCGTTAAGCGCGAATACATGTTCCCCCAATGAGCGGGCGCCGCTGCCGCTGACGCCAATAGCAACTGGGTGGTTGCGCAGCTCGTTGACATGATTGAGCGTGATCGTGCTGCGGTAGAAAATCCACATCGGCACGTAGTAGAGGCTCGCAATCATTCTAACGTTATTGGCCTCGGGGAATTTTGCGATGCCGCCCTGTGTGAAACCGATGTCAACACCGGAATGTGGATCTTGCAGCAGACGTAGATTGTCCCCCGGGCCGTTGGTAATTCGTTCTTCTACCGTAACCCCGGATCGAGCTAGGATTTCGATATAGCGCTTCGCGTGCTGGTGCAGCAGGCCATCTTCTAGTCCCGAAGCCAGAACGATATGACGTGGCGGAGCGGATTTTAAGAAATACGCGATTGCCCATATCGTGGGAACGAGCAATATAAAGATGATTACGGCCAGGCTTAGGCGGCCCCGCGGCGACAGCAACGCAAAGCTTTCGAGCGTCATCAGAAACCGCTTCCATCGCAACGCCGAACGGGAACGACTTTAGCGGCTAGACGACGCAAAAGCGCGTTTTTTTGGTCGCGGAATGACGCGATTGGCACAAAGCGGAAGTGCGGGTCGCCTCACGAAATGTCTGCTTTTGGGGAGGAGCGGACATGGCGGAATAGGGCCGCCGAATCCCTTGGATGAATTACGGTATGCGCTGGAAGTCGGTCTATGTCGGGCGATCAACCCAATTGAGCGAAAATCCCCCAACTGTGGCATCCGGAGCGGGACACAAGAAAAGTCAGTTGGCTTGCGAACTGCGGTGCTTGATCAGCACCCTTAGATCCCATCACCGGTCTTGGAGCTTTTGAACGGCATCCACACAGCTCTTGGAAGCAGACGTTTTGTTTGCCGCCAAACATGCCGCAATACGACCTTGGCCCGGCTGAGTCTTGCGCGCAGAGTTTATCGATATCGCCCCGGCAGGCATTCACGGCTTCCCTCATGTTGTCGGCGACCATCTCAGCCTGCAATGTCGCGTCGTCCAGAGCGGATGTACATCCCTCACTGATCTTGTCCTCGTGCGCCTGCATACAAAATAGGAGGCGGCCCTCCCCAGGCGTGACAGTGCTGCAATATTTCTTGGCATCTTCGCCGCAGGCGGTCTCCAGTTTTTTGAAGCCTGCCGCTAATCTTTCGGCTACCGCCTTCATCATGTCCGTTTGTGCGTATGCGACGCTCGAAATGCCGAGGCTCAAGGGGATGAGCATAATCGTGGCCAGCAGGCGGAGTGTATGTTTCATCTATCGTCCTCTCGCGATCAAATCTGAAGCGGCAAGAACAGGCTAAATCCTAAGGGTCAATTAACCGGGGTCAGCGTTAGTCCCGCAACCCCAAGCGCAAGATTGAGGCCGACCTGTCCTTCCACTGATAGTGGCTGCAACGATATTCCCTGCGCCGTTCCTCCGATGAGGATATTTGCACCGGCGCCGACACCCACGGAGATGTCACCGCTGGCGCCGACAAAGCGGCCCGCGAGCGACCCTTGCCGTACCGGGCCTGTACTGCCGATAACACCCCACGCCATGACCCCGCCGGCCGTGAAGCCTAGATCCAGGCCAATGCGGTTCATTCTGCCGACGTAATCCTGGGCCCAGCCAGAGTTATCTCTGTATTGGCACGCGAGCCTTTGAGTCGAGCCGACAATGAGCCCCAAGCTCGGTGAGGTCCGGCATGTCAGCATGCCCGCTCGGCCTGTTTGTGCATGAGCGGGATTCCCGATCAACAGGAGGCCGAGCAGCAATGCAGGCTTGATGAGGCGATGAAGCATCGGGATATGTCCTTTTTAATCACTTCCTTTTGGAATCACTCAGCGCTGGCAGTCGTAACACCGCGGCGTGCGTCGCGTCGTCCTCCGCAGCGCCGGGCACGATAGCCGGGTCGTCCCGCACTCATTTGATCTACCTCAATTCAGCCCCCTTGATCTACCTCAATTTAGTCCTCCGAATTCTTGCCTATATCAAGCCCCCATTAGGCCACCCCGCGGGGGATGCCGCGTACGGGGTCTTTCCGATTTCCATCAATCCAAAAGGATCGAGTTCGGTGCTTTCGATGGCGCAGCAGCAACATGGCCTCTCGCCGTGCGCGCGCAGCAGTCGACGCGAGGTTGACGGGTCGCAAAAGGAGTAACCGCGATGACGGTAGATTCCCTGAGCAAACCGCGCCAAATGACCGTCAGGAATCGCGATCGGCTGCTCACGCTGATGACCGTGATTTGGATACTCCTAATATTTGTCTGCGCCCCGTTCCAGGCAGCAGGCGTTTTCGTGTTTCAGACCTTTGCAGTTGCTGGAATGCTGGCGATTATCGGCGCGGGGATGTTCATTTCCACCAATCCGATCGCGCTCGGGCTGATGGCGATCGCTTTTGTTGCCAATTTTGTCGCCTTTGTCATGCGGTTGTATTTTTCGTGGCCGTACAACCTGCACCTGTTGGCAGGCGCCTGGTTCATCATTGCGGTCACTCTCGGAATTCTGGTCGGTTGGGCGGTGTTCGGGGCAGGCCGCATCACCTATCACCGAATAGTTGGAGCGATTCTTCTGTACCTGTTGACTGCGGTCACGTTCGCAACACTGTTTGCGTTTGTCGGACTGTCGGTCTCAGAGGCATTCAAGGGGATTGCATTCGAGGACGACTCTGCACTCGCAAGCTCACTTTTCTATTTGAGCTTTGTCACTCTGACTTCGACAGGTTACGGCGATATCATTCCCGTACATCCGATAGCGCGGAGTCTTTGCAATATCGAAAGCATCATCGGCCAGCTCTATCCAGCCACGATCTTGGCTAGGCTGGTAACTCTCGAATTGAGAGCCGGTGGCGAGTAGGGGGCCCCCAATGGTCGAGCCCAATCACCCTGGAATTTCCGCGCGGCTGAGGGAGCAACTGGCCGCCCTCAGAATCAGCGTCGACGCCTTGGAAATTCGAGATCTCTCCTCACCGACGAAATAGCCAAGCGTTTTGGCGATACGGTCACCCGAGCGCTGATGAAGCTGAGAGGCTGCTCTTCCAACGTTGTCGCAATGGTGCCGCACCGCCCTCAAAGCTGAAGCACTAATCGGAGGATGCCTGCTTCTGACCAAAGCGAACAGCCCCCTGTCAAAGCGGACAGCCCCCTGTCAAAATACTCGTGTGAGCCGATGTAAACCCTGGGGTGGGTATGAGACGGCGAGAGTTTCTCGGTGTTCTAGGCGGTACGGTTGTTTTGCCGGTATGCGTGGCGCTTGTCGCGGTCGTGACAGTGTTCATGGTCCCAAACGCGAAAGCTCAAGAAGCCGAACCAAGGTCCTACTCGAACGCGCCGGTCGGACTTAATTTTCTCATCGCGGGATACCTGTACACTCAAGGAAAAATTGCATTCGATCCCAGATTGTCCGTCGCCGACGCAGAATTTCAATCTCATACCGGGGCCTTGGCCTACGTCCGGACTCTCGATGTATTTGGCAAGTCCGCTAAGTTCGATGTGATACTTCCCTATTCGTCTTTTTCCGCGAACGCTCTCGTGGATGGCCAGCCCAGGGAGCGCGAGATGTCGGGACTGGGAGACCCGCGATTTCGTTTTTCGATAAACCTGTTCGGGGCGCCGGCGCTTTCGGCGAAAGAGTTTGCGAACTACAAGCAGGACCTCATTGTCGGAGTGAGCCTGCAGGTGTCGGCCCCGTTGGGGCAATATGACAACAGCAAATTGCTCAACCTTGGCAACAACCGTTGGTCGTTCAGACCAGAACTGGGTATTTCGAAGACCTGGGGCCGGTGGACTGCGGAGTTCGCCCCTAGTGTATTTTATTTCACCGACAATACCGATTTCTTCAGCGGCAAGACGTTCGCGCAGGCGCCGATTTACTTTGTGCGGGGGCACCTTATTTACAATTTTGAATCCGGCGTATGGGCGTCGTTGGATGGCTCCTACATTGCGGGCGGCCGTACCACCGTGAATGGCGTGAGAGGGGATAACGAGCAAACAAACACGCGGGTGGGCTTAACGCTGGCGCTGCCGGTGGACCGCCAAAACTCCATAAAACTCAGTGCCAGCACTGGCCTCTCGACCCGTACCGGAAGCGAGTTCAGCGCCTTTGGAGTCGCGTGGCAGTATCGTTGGGGCGCCGGATATTGACGAAGAAATGTATATGCAAAGGATGGGGCTTGTCGGAAACCACGTAGCATCATTTTGCGGTGATGCAGAAAATCGGTCGCTTTCGGAGTGAAGCGGACATCAACGCACCGCGTCCCGGATTTATGAATACGCGCCCTAGTTTGATCTATCTCAAAAGCGGCTGCGGAGATAAGCTACTTGCAGCCTGCCAATCGCTAAGACAACCGCACCCGCACGTATGAGCCAGGGGCATCTTCAATAACCTTAAGGTCGCCACCACCGGGTGCGCGAGCTGGCACCTCGCCGTCGCCGAAACCGGCGATCCACGATGCCCAATCGTCCCACCAGGAACCTTCGTGATACTGCGCGCTGTCAAACCAGGCTTCCGGGTTTGCTGGCACCGCCTTGTTGGTCCAGTAGCCATACTTTTTCGCCGACGGCGGATTGATCACGCCGGCAATATGGCCGGAAGCGCCGAGCACAAAGCGCGCCGGCCCCGACATCAATTTCGTCCCCGCATAAGTCGAGCGCCAGGGCGCAATATGGTCCTCGCGCGTCGACAAGAAATAGACCGGAATATCGATCTTCCGCAGGTCGATAGGCACTTCCGCAAGGGTGATGCCGCCGGGCTCCTTCAACCGGTTCTGCTGATACATGTTGCGCAGGTAGAACGATTGCATCGCGGCCGGCATGCGGGTCGCATCTGAATTCCAGTACAGCAGATCGAACGCAGGCGGATCGCGGCCCATCAAGTAGTTGTTCACAAAGAAGAACCAGATCAGGTCGTTCTCGCGCATGAGGTTGAACGCTTCGGCCATGGTCCGGCCTTCAAGATAGCCGACGCGCTTCATGCCCTGTTCGGTCATTTTGAGTTGGTCTTCGTCGATGAAGACGGAAACGTCGCCGACGTCAGAGAAATCGAGCAGTGTCGTGAAAAACGTCGCCGCCGCGACGCGTTGCTCCTTCGTCGCGGCCATGTAGGCGAGCGTGCTCGCAAGCAGAGTGCCGCCGATGCAGTACCCGATGGCGTTGATCTCGGGTTCTCCGGTCTCTCGCTCGATCGCGTTGATGGCCGCCAGCGGGCCATCGAATAGGTAGTCGGAGAATTCCTTGCCGGCGAGTTCAGCGCCGGGGTTGACCCAGGAAATAACGAAGACCGTGTGGCCCTGCTCAACGCACCATTTGATGAACGAGTTCTGCGGCTTCAAATCTAGGATATAGAATTTGTTGATCCAGGGCGGGATGATGAGCAGCGGCCGGCGATGGACCGTGGGCGTCGATGGCGCGTATTGGATGAGCTGCATCAGGTCGTTCTGAAAAACCACCTTGCCCGCCGAGTTCGCGATGTTCTCGCCGAATTTGAAAGCAGCAAGGTCGGCCATCTTCGGCGAGAGCCGGCCGTCTCCGCGCTCGAGGTCCTCGACCAGATTTCTGAGACCATTGATCAGATTTTCGCCGCGGCTCTCGACCGTCACATCGAGCACCGCCGGGTTGGTCATCGCGAAGTTGGTGGGCGACAACGCACTGACCATCTGGCGGGTGTAAAACTGCGCCTTGCGATGGGTATGCGGATCGAGACCCTTGATGCCGCGGACCGACGACTCAACGTAACGCGACATCAGCAGATAAGACTGCTTCATGTAGTCAAAGACCGGGTTTTCGCTCCACGCTGCGTGCTTGAATCGCCTGTCTTGCTTGGCCGGCGAAATAACAGGGTCGCTGGCCGTCTTGGAAAGGATTTGGCTGGCGGTTCGCTGCCACAACTGCGCCAAATCGGTCGAAAGCTGGGATTGTTCCTTGATGATCTGGGTCGGATCGAGGGTGGCTTTCTGGATGAATTCTTGAACGGTAGCCGCCGCGGTTTGAGGATCGATGACCTGAGCATCGCCTCCGGGCTGGAGCTTGTCGGCAAATAGATTGAAGAGATTGCCGCTGCGTTCGGCAATATCGACCAGTGCTGTAATCGTCCCCGGTTTCAGTGTTCCGCCGGTCAAAGCGGATACATTGTTGGTGGTCATTGTGGTCGGATCAGCACGCTTTTCCATCTACGCACCCATATTCGGTGTCAGCTTGCAAGCTTTCCTTCCAGGTCGCACAAATGCGCCCGCGCCTCCGCTTCGCTTTCGTAGATGTGCGGCGCGACCGATCGTCGATTGAATGCATCGCCTAGCTTCGTGCGCAGAAAACCGCTGGTCGTGTAACGAGTGACTCCGGAATAGAACCGATCGACAAGATCCCGGACCATCGCGGAATATTCGTCGACGATGTCGGGGAATATCTGGAAATTGTTGTAATTGACGATGACGTGGACCTTGCGCCCGAGCGGCGACAGCATGGATTCGACAATGCGGCGAATCCTTTCGACGTCGTTCTGATCTCGAACGACGTGGCCTTCGAAGTTGACGAAGAACTGGTCTTGCTTGGGGTCGTATGTGAAGCGCTGCTCGAGCGGCATGCGCAACAGGTCGTCGCGCAATCCCATCGGCTCCGGCGCAAATATCCGCCGATCCATGATTGCGGGATCGCGATTGATGATGGGCCGAAACTCCATTTGCGCCAGGATGTCGCGCTCGATGTCGATGCCGGGAGCCACTTCAATCAGCTCAAGCCCGTCCTTGGTCAGCTCGAACACACAGCGTTCCGTCACATAGAGAACCGGCTGCCCGCGCTGCACCGCGTAGCTTCCAGAAAAGGTCCGGTGCTCAACCTGCCGCACAAATTTCTTCAGATTGCCGTCCTTGACGATGCGGAGACGGCCGTCATCGATGGCGATACTCAATCGTCCGGCCGTAAAGGTTCCAACGAAGATCACCTTTTTGGCGTTCTGGCTGATGTTGATGAAGCCGCCGGCGCCGGCGAGACGCGGGCCGAACTTGCTGACGTTCAGATTGCCTTGCTGATCGGCCTGGGCGAGACCCAGGAACGCCGCGTCAAGGCCGCCACCGTCGTAGAAATCGAACTGATACGGCTGATCGATGACGGTCTGCGCATTGACGGCTGCTCCGAAATTCAGTCCGCCCGCCGGTATTCCGCCAATGACGCCCGGTTCGGCCGTCAGAGTCATCAGATCGGCGATTTTTTCTTCGCTGGAAACGTTGGCGACGCCTTCCGGCATGCCGATGCCAAGATTGACCACACTGTTGGCGTTAAGCTCAAGCGCCGCGCGTCGCGCAATGATCTTGCGCTCATTGAGTTCCATGGGCGCGACAGAGCCGGCAGGAGCCCGGATTTCGCCGCTGAATGCCGGATCGTATTGGGTCGAGAAGGTCTGCCAGTGATTCTCCGGCTTTGCCACCACGACACAGTCGACAAAGATGCCAGGAATCTTGACCTGCCGTGGATTGAGCGAGCCGCCGCTCGGCAATCCGTTCGACCTGGACAATGACAAGTCCGCCGGAGTTTCGCGCCGCCATGGCGATGGCCAGCGCCTCCAGGGTCAGCGCTTCCCTTTCCATCGTGATGTTGCCGTCGGGGTCCGCGGTTGTGCCCCGAATGATGCCGACGTTGATCGGGAACGCGCGATAGAACAGAAACTCTTCGCCATCGACCTCGGTCAGCCGGACCAGGTCCTCCGTCGTGCAGGCGTTGATCTTGCCGCCGCCGTGACGCGGATCAACGAATGTTCCAAGTCCGACCCGGCTCAGATGCCCTGGCCGATTGGCGGCGATGTCGCGAAACAGGTGCGAGATGACCCCCTGGGGAAGATTATAGGCTTCGATTTGATTGGCGATGGCGAGACGCTGCAGCGTGGGCACCAAACCCCAGTGCCCGCCGATCACGCGTTTCACCAACCCTTCATGACCGAGGTGATTCAGTCCGCGTTCCTTGCCGTCGCCTTGACCCGCGGCGTAGACCAGCGTGAGGTCTCGAGGTGTGTCGTTCGAGTGCTCGTCTCGTTTCGACAAATAGAATGCCTCGAGCGCAATGGCGATTTCCTCGGCAAAGCCGATCCCGACGAATCCTCCGGTCGCAATGGTGTCGCCGGCTCGAATGAGGCGAACCGCTTCTTCGGCACTGACGATCTTGCCGCTGTCCGGCGACCGCAGCGGTATGAACGTCTGTGTGGTGCCCGACATCACTCGTCCCCGAAATGCCTTTGACGCCTTGCGCCGCAACCCGTCAGTAGATGCCCGTCAGGTAGTAGACCGCGATCACGAAGAACACCGCCGCCGTCTTGGTCAGGGTGATCACGAAGATGTCCTTGTAGGCCTGCCGGTGCGTGAGGCCGGTGACCGCAAGCAAGGTGATGACCGCGCCGTTGTGCGGCAGCGTGTCCATGCCGCCGATGCCATCGATGCGACGCGATGCAGCACTTCGAGCGGAATCTTTGCCGCCTCGGCGCCGGCAATGAAGGTGTCGGCCATTGCCGCAAGCGCGATACTCATGCCGCCGGATGCCGAGCCGGTGATGCCGGCCAGCACCGTCACGCTGATCGCCTCGTTGATGAGCGGATTGGGAATCGACTTCAGCGCGCCCGCAATCAGCGCGAAGCCGGGAAGCAGCGCGATGACGGCGCCAAAGCCGTATTCCGACGCGGTGTTGAGCGACGCCAGCAGGGCTCCGGCCACCGCGGCCTTGCTGCCGTCTGCGAACCTCGCCAGCACCGGCCGCCACGCAAAGACGAATACGGTCAGAATGCCGAGCAGCAGCGCGCCTTCGACCGCCCAGATCGCCGCCAGCGCGGCAACCTTGGTGACGATGAGCTGGCCGCCCATGTTGATTTCGTGCGTCGCGCCATAGGCGCGCAGGATCGCGTGCGTCAGAATGAAGTTCGAGATCCCGACCACGACCAATGGCGAAAGCGCGATCCATGGGTTCGGCAGTTGCTCTGCCACGTATGGCTCCGGTTCATTGTGAAGGTCGGTGCCGTAGCCTTCTCCCCGCGCCTGGGCGGCGCGGCGCCGATTCTCGATGTAGGCGAGACCAAGCACGAGGACGAAAACAGCTCCGATCAGGCCGAGCCACGGCGCGGCCCAGGTCGTCGTGTTGAAGACCGTGGTCGGAATGATGTTCTGGATCTGCGGCGTGCCCGGCAGGGCATCCATCGTGAAGCTGAACGCACCGAGCGCGACCGTGCAAGGGATCAGGCGCTTTGGAATCCCGCTCTGGCGAAACATCTCGGCGGCAAACGGATAGACCGCGAACACCACGACAAACAACGACACGCCGCCGTAGGTCAGGAGCGCGCAGACGACGACGATCGACAAGACCGCGCGCTCACGGCCGAGCAGGCCGATCACCGCCGCGACAATCGACTTGGAAAATCCGGACAGCTCGATGACCTTGCCGAACACCGCGCCGAGCATGAACACCGGGAAGTAGTTTTTGACGAAGCCGACCATCTTCTCCATGAAAACGCTGGAGAACATCGGCGGCACCGCACTGGGGTCGGTCAGCAGCACCGCTCCCATCGCGGCGACGGGCGCAAACAAGATCACGCTGTAGCCGCGATAGGCGACAAACATCAGAAAAGCCAATGCGCCAAGTACGATCAGGAGGCTCATGACGATTGCTCTTGTGACGGTTGCTCTTGGCTTTTTCGCGTGGCTCGGCGTGATCTCAGGCCATTGACGTGAAAATGGTCAGACGCTCGCGTTCCAGTTCGGCAATGATCTTGGCGTGGTGCGCGACAGCCTCGCTCAAAAGGTCGCGGATCGAGACCACAGCGATGGGCTTGCCGGCTTCGACGACCGGCAAATGGCGGATGCCATGCTGATGCATCAATCTGAGGCAGTCCGCGAACGTGAACGTCGACTCCGCCGTGACGACTTGGCGGATCATGATGTCGCCGATCAGCGTGGACCGAGGGGATTTCTCAGCCAGCGTGACGCGTCGCGCGCAATCGCGCTCCGACACGACGCCGACCAGGGCGCCATCCTCCAGGACGACGAGAAACCCGATGTCCTTTTCAGCCATAATCTGTAGCGCGATCAACACGCTGTCGGTTGGGCCGACCGTCCACAAGTCCCTTGGTTTGGACTCCAAAACCCGCTGCAACGAACGATAAGCGAGAATTTCTTCCGGACGCCTGATGAGACCGTTCATGTTGAGCCCATGACACCACGTCCACCCGGATAAATGAGGACACAGATCTGCCTCTGTCGCTTTTTACAGCATACGTCGAAGTGCCGTTCTTGATCCAAATCAACTCCCGCTGGCGGCACCGCCGATATCAACGTTTCATACCGAGTAGAGCTGTAGAGCTAATGAAACTGTTGAATGGAAAAACCGCAATCGTCACTGGATCCACGAGCGGCATCGGTCTCGGCATCGCACGAGCGCTTGCCGCAGCTGGCTGCGACATCGTGTTGAATGGTTTCGGCGAGGCATCTGCAATCGAACGTGAGCGCGCGCAAATTGCAAAGGATCTTAGTGTCCGCGTGACTTTCAATTCGGCCGACTTGGCCAAGCCCGCCGAAATTGAGAAGATGGTGGAGACTGCGACCCGTGAACTCGGCAAGGTCGATATTCTTGTCAACAATGCCGGGATCCAGCACACGGCTCCGGTCGAGAGCTTTCCGATCGATCGCTGGGATGCAGTGATTGCCATCAATCTCTCGGCGAACTTCCACACCATCCGTGCCGTTGTCCCGCAGATGCGTCAGCGCAATTGGGGGCGCATTATCAACGTCGCTTCGACGCACGGGCTAGTGGCCTCGGTCGAAAAGGGCGCTTACGTCGCTGCGAAGCACGGAGTTATCGGACTTACAAAGGTCGTAGCGCTCGAAACTGCCACGAGCGGAATTACCTGCAATGCGATCTGTCCCGGCTGGGTGTTGACGCCGCTGGTCGAAAAGCAAATCAAAGAGCGGGCGTCTCGCGAACGCATTTCGCTCGATCAGGCAAAGGCCGATCTGCTGTCTGAAAAGCAGCCGTCGCACGAATTCGCGACGCCCGAACAACTCGGTGCATTGACCGTCTTTTTATGCTCCGAAGCCGCCGACCAAATACGCGGGGCTGCTCTACCGGTTGACGGTGGCTGGACCGCTCAATAGCGCGAGCCAAACATGCAAACAGTCTCTCTCCAACAGTCGGTTGCCATGATGCCCGATGGCGCACGCCTGATGATTGGTGGGTTCATGGCGGTTGGCACGCCCGAGCGGGTGATCGACGAGATGGTCCGCCAGAACAAACGCGACCTTACGGTGATTGCCAACGATACGGCAGCACCGGGCCGCGGTATCGGGAAGCTCATTGGAGCCAGGTTGGTGCGTAAGGCTATTGTGAGCCACATCGGCCTCAACCCAGAAACCCAAAAACAGATGCTGGCCGGTGAATTGGAGGTCGAACTCGTTCCCCAAGGCACCCTGATCGAACGCATCCGCGCCGGCGGCCATGGGCTCGGCGGTATCCTGACGCAAACCGGCATAGGCACGCCGGTCGAGGACGGGAAACAGCAGATAGAAATCGAGGGCAATAGTTATCTGCTCGAAGTCGCACTCCGCGCTGACTTCGCGTTGGTCCAGGCGTTCCTTGCGGATTATCTCGGAAACCTGAGCTATGCGCTGACGGCCCGCAACTTTAATCCGGTGATGGCGATGGCGGCCGGCACCGTCATCGCCAGTGCCGACAACATCGTTCCGATCGGTGTGATCTCTCCCGACCATATCGTGACGCCGGCACCCGTCGTCGACTACCTGATCGCCAATTCGTGAGGCCGGTTATGGAACCGCAAGTCATCATCGCGCGTCGGATCTCGAAAGAGCTCGCACCGGGTATGCTTGTGAACCTCGGCATCGGCATTCCGACGTTGGTTGCAAACTTCCTGCCTGAGGGGATGCACGTTTTCTTCCAATCCGAGAATGGCTTGATCGGCACCGGCGCGCCTCCCGAAGAAGGCATGGCGCATCCAACGTTGACTGACGCTGGCGGCCGTCCGGTTACGGCTCTGCCCGGTGCCAGTGCATTCGACAGCGCGATGTCGTTCGGTCTAATTCGCGGTGGTCATCTCGACCTCACAGTGCTCGGCGGCCTGCAGGTCGATCAGGACGGACGGCTCGCCAACTGGATGATCCCCGGCAAGATGGTGCCCGGGATGGGTGGAGCCATGGACCTGGTGACTGGCGCCAAGCGCGTCATCGTGGCGATGCAGCATACCGCCAAGGGTGCCACGAAGATCGTCAAGAAATGCCGTCTGCCTGTTACGTCGGTGCGTTCTGTCGAGATGGTCGTCACCGAATTGGCGGTGATTTCATTCCGTGATGGCCGGGCCACGCTGCTCGAAACGGGCCCTGGAGTGTCCGTCGAACAGGTCATTGCAGCGACCGAGGCAGAGCTGGTAATCCCCGCCCATGTTCCCGAGATGGCTTTATGAGCCCCTTCCGCCATCCAAACTTTCCGCTGGTGAGGGCTGCAGACATGACTACGGACAAGGTCGATTGGAAAACCAACGAGAAACTTGCCGTAGGCAAGGGCGCCACCACGCAGGAGTTCTTTGCAACGGTGGGGCCCAACAAGCTTCAAATCGATGTCGCTCCTTGGGGCGAGGGACATTTGAAGATCAACGGTCGGGAAATCGCACACATCGACGGCGCCAAGGATCGACGCCAAGCTTTCCGCGATCTCGATAAGATGGCCATTCGCTATCTGGCCGGGCTGGCCCTTAAACCCGATGACAAGAGGAAACCTTCCATGATTCCTCCCGTAAAAGCCAAGCTGCTTGAAGGCAAACGAGGTCTCATCGTCGGCATAGCCAACGAGAGTTCAATCGCTTGGGGCTGCGCCAAGGCGTTTCGGGCTTTTGGAGCGGAAGTCGCCGTCACTTATCTCAACGACAAAGCGAAGAAATACGTCGAGCCGCTCGCACGTGAGCTCGAAGCTTCGATCGTGATGCCGCTCGATGTCAACGAGCCCGGCCAGATGGAAGCTGTTTTCCAACGCATCAGCAAGGAGTGGGGCAAGCTCGACTTTGTCGTGCACTCTATCGCCTTTTCGCCTAAAGACGCGCTGCACGGCCGTGTCGTCGATGTGTCGCGGGACGGTTTTCTCAAGACCTTGGATGTGTCCTGCTGGACGTTCATCCGCATGGCCCATCTGGCCGAACCGCTGATGCGCAAGGGCGGCACGCTATTCACGATGACGTACTATGGCAGCCAGATGGTCGTGAAGAACTACAACATCATGGGCGTAGCGAAGGCCGCTCTCGAGTGCTCGGTTCGGTATTTGGCGGCCGAGCTCGGCCCGAAGGGCATCCGCGTTCACGCGATTTCCCCGGGGCCGCTGGCGACGCGAGCCGCGTCGGGGATCCCGGAGTTTGACGCCCTGCTCGACAAAGCCAGGGCCAAGGCACCGGCACGAAGTCTGGTCAGCATCGACGATGTCGGTGTTGCGACGGCCTTTCTCGCCCACGACGCAGCTCGGCTCATCACCGGAGCAACCCTTTATGTAGATGGTGGCTATCACATTATCGATTGAAGTCCTCAGGCGCCGAATTCGCCGAACGTGGAATGACAGTCGATTGCTGGAGGTGAAGATGACAGACGATCGCAAAGACAAGACGCCCGGCGATTCTTTGTCGCTTGGAACGGTGAACGGGCTTGGCGCCGTGACAGAATACATGGTCGATGCAGCGCAACGCACCGCGCTGTTCTGGGACACCATGCGGCAACGCGGCAATGCGTTCCGGGAACATGCTGCCCAGACCGTACCTCATGTTCTCAATTACCAGATCGAAGTCGTCATCGATGGTCGTAAACTCGACCGGCCGGTCAACTATGGCTTGGTCAAGGTCATCCCGCCCAAAGGGGTGGAGGTGGACCCGACGAAGCGACCGTTTGTCGTCGTTGATCCGAGGGCCGGCCACGGTCCAGGCATTGGCGGTTTCAAGGCCGATAGCGAAATCGGGGTCGCTTTCAAGGCGGGACACCCCTGTTACTTCGTCGGCTTTTCGCCCGATCCGATGCCCGGCCAAACGATCGAGGATATCGCGCGTGCGGAAGCGAAGTTCCTCGAAAAGGTGATCGAGCTGCACCCGGATGCCGAAGGCAAACCTTGTGTCATTGGTAATTGTCAGGCCGGCTGGGCAATCATGATGCTCGCTGCGATCAGGCCCGAGCTGTTCGGCCCGCTGATCATCGCAGGGTCGCCGCTGTCCTACTGGGCGGGCGTGCGCGGCAAGAATCCAATGCGTTATGCTGGCGGTCTGCTTGGCGGAAGCTGGTTGACGGCGCTCACCAGCGACCTCGGAGGCGGCAAGTTCGACGGCGCGGGCTTGGTGCAGAATTTCGAAAATCAGAACCCGTCGAACACATATTGGAGCAAGCAATACAGTCTCTATTCAAAGGTCGACACCGAAGCTCCGCGTTATCTCGAGTTCGAGCGATGGTGGGGAGGCCACGTCAACCTCAACGCCGAGGAAATCCAGTTCATCGTCGATGAGCTGTTTGTTGGAAACAAACTGGCCGCCGGCCGCATCAAAACCTCCGACGGCCGGACCATCGACTTGCGGAATATTCGCTCGCCGATCGTCATATTTTGCTCGAAGGGTGACAACATCACCCCGCCGCAACAAGCCCTTGGCTGGATTTTAGACCTGTACGACAGCGTCGATGAAATCCGAACCTATGGACAGACCATCGTCTACACCATTCACGAGACCGCCGGGCACCTGGGAATCTTCGTGTCCGGATCCGTGGCCCGCAAGGAACACAGCGAGTTTTCGAGCAATATCGATCTGATCGACGTGCTGCCGCCGGGCCTTTATGAAGCGAAATTCGAGCCCAACGCAGCCGGCTCCGTCGGCTCCGATCTCGCAACCGGCGACTGGATCATGCGATGCGAGGCCAGGACGCTCGATGACATCAAAGCACTCGGCGGTAACGATGCCGAAGACGAGCGCCGGTTTGCAACGGCTGCCCGCGTCTCGGAAATCAACTTGGGGCTGTACCGCAAGTTTGTTCAGCCGTTCATCCGCGCCAGCGTAACGCCTGCCCTGGCGGAAACGATGCAACGCATGCACCCGCTCCGCCTCCAGTACGAAATGTTCTCAAGTGCAAATCCGCTGATGGCCTGGGTTGAAACCGTCGCCCAGCAAAGCCGCGAGCAACGGCAGGCCGCGTCGCCTGACAACCCGTTGGTTGAAGCACAGGAAAATATGTCGAAGTCGATCGTCAACGCGCTCGATGCCTGGCGAGATATGACGGAACGGGTCTCGGAATTGATGTTCCTGTCGGTGTACGGGTCGCCCGTATTGCAGGCCGCGGTGGGAATCGATCCCGCCGAAAGCAAACCCATGCGGAAAGCGGACAAGAGTTCGTTGCATCTGCAGTTGGTGGAAAATCGAATCGCCGAGTTGAAGGCGCAAATACCAAAAGGTGGCATCAGGGAAGCCACCATCCGCGCACTCGTCTATATCGGCATGGTCAAAGGGTCGGTCGACGAAAGAGGCTTTGAAACCATTCGCCGAATCCGGGGTACCCTCGACAATTTGCGGCCCCTGCCGCTCGCCGACTTCAAGGCACTGCTTCGCGATCAGCACTCGATGTTGCTGATCGACCAGCCCGCTGCGCTGGCGGCAATACCCTCGATGTTGCCGGCCGAGCCTGGGCCGCGGGCCAAGGCCGTCGAACTGATCAAACAGGTGCTGGAGTTCGAGCGGAGCGCTCAATCCCGGAAGCGGAAAGCGACTTCAGGAAATCAAAGATCTGTTCACTGGAAACAAGGCTTCCGCGGCGGCTTCGGTGATCAGCCTGAAGCCGAAATCATCGTCGCATTAGACGCTCCCACCGAGAACCGGCTGGATATCGCGCTCTGACCGCGTTTTGGAGGTATAGCTGACATCGCAATTTGAGCTCCCGGTGTCTGCTTTTGACCCAAAGCGAACATGGGCTGGACCGACGACCGGTTTCTCAAGTTTGTCCGCCTGTTTTGCGCGGTCCGAGCCGTTACGATGTCTGGCCTGAACCTAGCAATGGTCGCAAGGCGGCCCGCGATACGGAGCGTATTGGCGTAAGGATGAGGAGAGCTTAGAGATGACAATAACGGTACTGCTGATGACGATATTGACCGGACAGAATCATACAGTTGTCGCTGAGTATGACACCCCAAAGGCTTGCGAAGTAGCAGCCCAAGCGCACCAGAAAGTTCTTTTGGAGAACAGCATCAGCCTGGTCTATAGCTGTTCTCCTAAAGCCGGTTCACGCTAAAGTACTGCTCGCTCCTGGGACCGTGGCGGCGAGGCCAGCGCTGCGCCTTCTGGGGATGCAGCTGCCCGGTAAGTAGGCTGGCTCTTTGGCAGCTCAACGAACGACCACGTAAGACCCCGAAATACGGATTGCGTCAACCGGTCCAGCCGACACGCCAACAGCGGACTTTCGTCAGATGCACCGAAGCCAATGGAGCCACGCGAGAGGCTATCTGAAATCCTCACTGTGGGTTGTTCCGTTGATTGCCATCCCCTTTGGAATGATCACGACGCGGCTTCTGCACTGGCTCGATGGTCAGCTCGAATGGGGCCTTACAGCGCTCGCTGTGACGGGTGCCCGCGGGCTGCTTGAAGCTGTCACGTCATCAACACTCGCATTCGTCGTGTTTACGTTTGGCTCCCTGCTGGTGGCGATTCAAGTCGCAAGCGGACAAATGACGCCCAGAATTATCGCCACGGTCTTGCTGCGAAACAATGTGGTCCGATACACGGTCGGATTGTTCATATTCACGTTCCTGGTGGCTCTGGGCACGCTGGATCGAATAGACGGCAAAGTCCATAGCCTGCCGCTCTTCGCGGTATCTTGTTTGGGGATCGCCTGTTTTGCGGCATTTCTATATTTGATCGACTACGCGTCGAGATTGCTTCGTCCGATCTCGATTCTTACTCATGTAGCAAACTCCGGGCTTGCCGTTATTGAGAGCGTGTATCCCGAACCGAGCCTTGGTCCAAGCGATCCAGAAAGCCATCACCATGACCTTGGAGCGCCCGCCCGGGTCATCCTGCACCGGGGGACATCCGGTATCATTTTGACGGTCGACCAAGCCGAGTTGACAACCGCGGCCAAGACAACGGGCGGCGTTATCGAATTCGTACCACAGGTGGGGGATTTCGTTGCAGTTGATGAGCCGCTTTTCAAGCTTTATGGCGGCGCTCATGCAGCCAACGACGAGACATTGCACTCCGCCATTGAATTCGGCTCAGAACGTACCTTGGAGCAGGATCCGACGTTTGCACTTCGCATAGTGATCGACATCGCACTGAAAGCACTATCACCCGCAATCAACGATCCGACGACGGCGGTACTCGCCATCGACCAGCTCCACGGCTTGCTGCGATTAGTCGGCAAACGGCATTTGCGTACGGATGAAATCTCGGACGCAACAGGGCGGCTCCGTGTCATCTTGCCAACGCCGAATTGGGAAGACTTCGTCCATCTGAGTTTCAGCGAGATCCGCCAATGCGGAGCCAATAATTTGCAGATCGTACGGCGCTTGCGGGCGATGATTGAAAACCTAATTCAAACACTACCAAGCCATCGCCAGCCAGCGCTGCAGCAACAACTGAGTTCTACTTGACCGCGAAGTCACGCGGTACTTTCAATACCCGGAAGAGTTGGCGCTGGCCCGTGTGGGCGATTCCCAGGGCTTGGGAGGGCGTTCAAGCAGGTCCAGCTAAATCTGGTACAATGCCGCGTGCCTGCAATTTCCAATATGAAAGATAGCACCACTACCGCTGCACCAGGTGAGGCAGTGGAGATGTTGTTGTGGTTTGGCGCCTCAATGTTAGGTGCGGGTAATACCGCCACCCGGACAGTGGATTGAAGTGACAGCGCGCAAAATGGGTTTCGATGCGGTGTCGGCGAGCCTTTCGCTCGAGGGCATCACGGCTAGTGTTCGGCGCATGCACCATTTATTTGAGCCGAATATTGACGTGTACGACGTCAGATTCACGGGTCGTAGTCATGTGGAGTCCGCTTCTTTCGAATAGCGTCAGCATAGACTTGTTCTCCGGCAGAACCTCCGCGATCAGTTCCTGGAGTCCGGCGGCGCGGGCAATAGCGGCCAGATTCTGCATCAGTATCGAGCCGATGCCTTGCCCTTGGTATTGGTCGATCACGGCGAAGGCTACCTCGGCCTTGCCCGGCTGCACGACGACATAACGTCCGCCACCAACGATAACGCTTTGTCCTGCTTCTTCAATCAATGCGACCAAGGCCACATGCTTGTCGAAATCAACGTTTAGGAAGAAGTCCACTTCTCTCTCTGTAAAACCGCGCCTTACAGCGAAGAACCGGCGATAAAGAGACTTGGGGCTAATGCGGTCAGCGGCCGATAAGAAATTAGCACGGTCATCCGGTCTGAGTGCGCGAATTTCGAGCCTACGCGCATCTCGTAGCGTAGCAACTGCCGAATAATTGGCTGTATCCAACATGAGCGATCAATACCCTACAGCTGCTGGTGTCCAAGCGATTCGACGTGGTTGCAGACATGCTGCGTCGAGCGGGGGATAAAAGTAAGACAAAAGGCCAAGATTGACAGTTGCTTAGACGCGCCCGCCCTCCATCTTCATGGTGCATCAAGACAATTTCGGGTCAGGAATGAATTGATTTAGATCAATATGAGGAGAACGTGTAGATGGTTCGAACAAGCGCGTTCGGCCTCGCGAGGTGAAATTATGAAAGGTGCACATGCGCGCTCTCTCGTTGCGGCGTCGTTGTCGGCCGTCGCTGCAGATCTGCCGCCAAGGCCCGCATACCAAGCCCCGGCGATGGTAGCTCCTGTGCAGAGTTGGACCGGGTGCTATGTCGGCGGCAACGTAAACACCCCATTCTCTCAAAATTCGTCCAAATAGGGGATGTCTCGCGCTATCGCCATACTGCATCAACTCGTCGGCGCCGTGGCTATCGTCCTGTTCGCAGGGACCGCGCTCGCTCAGGTGCCGGGCGATTCCCCCAGTGCGGGAAACGCTGCATGGGCTTATGGTGTCGCGCGATCTCATGATCCAGAAAAATCCTGGCGCGAGCAGGAAGACGAGCGAAAGTACCAAAAAGTTATCAAAAAGATTCCGGAAAAGAGGTCGTCGAACGATCCATGGAAAGGCGTCCGCCAAGAATCGACGGCGTCGCCGGCGGACCGGCACCGCGTACAGTGACAGCGTGTCGCCTTCCCAACCGTGACTGCCAAGAGGTATTCGGAGGGTGGGGGTGGATGCGGGTCGCAACATCCGCCGCAGTCCCGACCTGGGCGCACTCGCCCCTTCAACAGGTGGGCCCAAGATGCCAAAGCGGTCAGGCGATCTTCTTAAATGTAGGATCGTGCGCGCGATCCGATGACAGAGCTGCAAGCGTGTGTCTGGCGATCATCAGCTCTTCGTCGGTGGGTACAATCATGAGTGCTACACGACTTTTTGCTTGAGATATGACCGGTGCTCCAGCGTCGTTCGCGGCGCTATCAAGCTCGGCGCCAAGCCAGCTAAGACGTTCGGATATTCGCTGGCGAACGATGGACGACTTTTCGCCAATTCCGGCGGTGAAGACAAAAGCGTCCAGCCCTCCTAGCGCTGCTGCCAGCATTCCAGCGTGAAGCGACGCGCGATAGATGAAGTAGTCCATAGCAAGGGCGGCACCAGGCGCGGCGCTGTTCATAAGATCACGAACATCATTGCTGATTCCCGATAGCCCTTTCAGTCCGCATTCGGAATACAACATGCTCTGTACCGCGTTCGCGCTCATGCCCTTTTCGTTCAAGAGATAGAGAACGACGCCCGGATCGAGCTGTCCAGGCCGCGTGCCCATCGGCAATCCGTCAAGGGCGGTGAAACCCATCGTGCTTTCGATGCTGCGGCCGTTGGCGAGCGCGCACATCGAGGCGCCGCTGCCGAGGTGGGCGACGATCACACGTCCCTTGGCGACGTCGGGAGCGATCTCCCGCAAACGGCCGGCGACATATTCGTATGACAACCCGTGGAAGCCATAGCGACGCACGCCTTCGGCATAGAAGCGTTGTGGTATGGCAAAATGGTCCGCAACAGCACTGTGGCCCCGGTGAAAGGCCGTATCGAAGCAGGCGACCTGTGGCAGGTCGGGAAACCGCGCGCGGAGGGCGTTGATCGGTGCGAGGTTGTTGGGCTGGTGCAGCGGCGCAAGGGGCCCCAAGCGCGTGAGTTCGGCGAGCACGGTTTCGTCGACCAGAACGGGCCGGTCGTATTGCGGCCCGCCGTGAACAACCCGATGCCCCACCGCTGCAAACTGCAAATCGAACTTTTCCCGAATCCAAGCCCCCGCGACCTGCATCGCGGTCGCGACATCCGGGACCTTGTCCAGATCGAACACCTGATCCACTGTCACGGAATCGCTGTCCGCCGTCGCACGCAAATGCGGACGCGTACCGATGCCATCGATCTGTCCTTTGAGGAAGGGTGACAGGCCCTCCGTTCGGATCGAAAAAACCTGAAACTTAACGCTGGACGAACCAGCATTGACCACGAGAATGGATTCCCCCGGCATTCAAGCCCCCGCAACATTCATGATACGCCGGCGCGCATCGGCATACAGCACTGCGACCGCACACGAGGCCATGCGGGCGCGCACCAAATCTGCGCGCGACGTCAGGATGATTGGCACACGGGCGCCCAGAACGATGCCGGCACCGTCGGCCTTCGCCATGAAAGCCAGGTTCTTGGCCAGCATGTTGCCGGCTTCCAGATCGGGAACCACAAGGATCTGGGCTCGTCCGGCGACTTCGGACTTGATGCCCTTGATCCTGGCGGCCTCTGGATCGATCGCATTGTCGAACGCCAACGGACCGTCGAGCAGCCCGCCGGTAATCTGTTTGCGGTCGGCCATCTTGCACAACGCTGCGGCTTCGATGGTCGACGGAATCTTCGTAGTGACGGTTTCGACCGCGGAAAGGATTGCGACCCGCGGCGTTCCCAGACCGACCTGGGTAAACAGATCGATGGCATTTTGAATGATGTCCCGCTTTGCATCGAGGTCGGGAAATATGTTGATCGCGGCGTCGGTGATGAAAAGCGTCTCGGCATAGGTCGGCACGTCCATGACAAAGACGTGACTGACGCGCCGCGCCGTGCGCAGGCCGGTCTTGCTTGACGTTACAGCTCGCATCAATTCATCCGTATGCAGGCTGCCCTTCATCAGAAGTTCACCTTTGGCCTCATGGATGAGTTCCACGGCCCTTGTCGCTGACGATGCTTCGCTGTTTGGCGTATCGACGATCTCGAATCCGCCGATCTTGATTCCGTGCTCCTTTGCCACAGCCGAAATCTTGGCTGCGGGTCCGACCAGAATCGGAACGATAATGCCAGCCTCGGCCGCCTCGGCTGCGCCGCGCAGCGAACTCTCGTCGCACGGATGGGCCACCACGGTTGTCGCCGGTTTTACCTGCTGCGCTTTGGCGATGAGCCGATCATATTTTGAGCGCGGCGGCTGGTCTGGCGCGCTGCTCGCCGAAATGGTGCCGACCTCGCTGTCGCTTTGATCTGTCATTTTCAATCACCGAATCCGTTGCCGCATACGCCAATAATTGCGCGGCCGGGCCGATCGCAAAGGCCGTTGCAAATCATGCCTTTACGTTGACGCCGCCACACCCCTTCATTCAAAGCAGATCGCCGTGGGGCGTTATTGATTCACATCAAACAAATAGCTTTACGGGCCGGATTTCCAGCTCTTGTAGTGGATTCTCGCGTTGAGTAGTCGCTGAGACTTCGCGCTGACGGCTATGCGTATCCCGTCCAAACGACGGAAATGCATTTCTTTCTTGCGGCGGAATTGATCTATCTCAAGTCAATCACAGGAAAATGCAAGCATTGTCACCACTCGACCATAAACATCGGCACCAGGTCCCTAGGGAGGACAAACGGTAAGCTGCAGGCTGAAACTGCAAACTCGGGATCGCGATACACCGTAGCCGGTGGCTGCATGAGGAAATACGGCTACCAGCTCAAAAAGTAATTCGTCGAACAGCGAATCGTCCCGTGGCATGATAGCGCGGCGGTTCGCCGGACTCGCATGAGACTTGGCGCGTGCTGCAATATGCGGTTCGCCGTGGTACTTGTATTTGAAACTTCCGACACGAGTAACGATCAGGACAGGAGACTCGCTATGGCACAGGCTACCGCACTTGCAAAGAAACCCGACGATCAGGATCCCTGGAGAAGCTTCAATCCTGGCGATTGGCGAACCTCGATCGATGTCAGAGGGTTCATCGTTCGGAATTTCACGCCGTATAGCGGCAACGAAAAGTTTCTCGCAGGGCCGACTCCGCGGACAAAGGCAGTCTGGGCCAAACTGCAGCCGTATTTCAAAGACGAACAAAAAAAGGGCGTCCTCGCGGTCGACGCCAAGACCCCCTCGACGCTGCTGGCGCACAAGGCCGGCTACATCGATCGCGCCAACGAAGTCATCGTCGGCCTGCAGACTGACGCGCCGTTCAAGCGGGCGATATTCCCCTATGGCGGCCTGCGCATGGTCGAGGCGGGTTTGAAGGCCGCCGGTTTTGACGCCGATCCGCAGGTCCATGAAGCCTTCACGAGATATCGCAAGTCGCACAATGACGGCGTGTTCGACGCCTATACGCCCGAGATCATGCGCTGCCGGAAGTCGGGAATTATCACCGGTCTGCCCGATGCCTACGGCCGCGGCCGCATCATCGGCGACTACCGCCGCGTCGCACTCTACGGCGTCGACAAGCTGATCGAGGCCAAGCGCGCGGAGCGCGCGCAAATCGATGACATGTGGCCGACCGATGAAGTGATCCGCGTCCGCGAGGAGCTCGCCGATCAGCTCCGGGCGCTCGCTGACCTCGCCGCGATGGGCAAGCTGTACGATTGCGACATTTCGCGCCCGGCCGCGAACGCCACGGAAGCAGTCCAATGGACCTATCTCGCCTATCTCGGCGCCATCAAGGAAGCGAACGGCGCGGCGATGTCGGTCGGACGCATTTCGACCTTCCTCGACATTTTCATCGAGCGCGATCTGAGCGAAGGCGCGCTGGACGAAGCCGGCGCCCAAGAGCTGTGGGACCAACTGGTCCAGAAGCTCCGTATCGTCCGCTTCCTGCGGACGCCGGACTACGACGCGCTGTTCAGCGGCGACCCCTACTGGGCGACCGAATGCGTCGGCGGCGTCGATCTAAGCGGCCGGCCGATGGTGACCAAGAGCAGCTATCGCATGCTGCATACGCTCACCAATCTCGGGCCCGCTCCGGAACCGAACATCACCGTACTGTGGTCGAAAGATCTGCCGCACAATTTCAAGCGTCATTGCATCAATGTCAGCCGGCAGACGTCGTCTCTGCAGTACGAGAACGACGATCTGATGAGGCCGCTCTTTGGCGACGACTATGGCATTGCCTGCTGCGTGTCGGCCATGCGCCTGGGCAAGCAGATGCAATTCTTCGGCGCGCGCGTGAACCTGGCGAAGGCGCTGCTCTACGCGATCAATGGCGGCCGGGACGAAAATTCGGGCGATCAGATCTCGCCTCCGTCGCAGCCCGTGACCGGCGACGTCCTCGACTATGATGACGTGTTCGCGAAATTCGACAGTACGATGGAGTGGCTCGCGCGCACCTACGTGCATGCCATGAACTGTATCCATTACATGCATGATAAGTACTTCTATGAGCGCCTGGAAATGGCGCTGCACGATCGGGACGTCCTGCGCACCATGGCGTTCGGGATCGCCGGCCTGTCGGTTGTCGCCGACGGCCTCGCCGCGATGAAGTATGCCAAAGTGCATGTCATCAGGGACAAGACCGGTCTTGCGGTCGATTATCGAATCGAAGGCACCCCGCCTCAATTCGGAAACAATGACGACCGCGTCGACAGCATTGCGGCCGAGCTGGTGACGCGGTTCATGGCGAAGATCCGCAAGCATCCGACGTATCGCAACGCCATGCATACGCAGAGCGTGCTCACGATCACGTCGAACGTGGTCTACGGCAAGATGACCGGCAACACACCGGACGGACGCCGCAAGGGCGAGCCCTTCGGCCCGGGCGCCAATCCCATGCATGGGCGCGACAGCCACGGCTGGCTCGCCTCCTGCCTGTCGGTGGCGAAGCTGCCCTACAAGGATTCTCTGGACGGCATCAGCTACACCGTCTCGGTGGCGCCGCAGAAAGCGCACCTTTCAGAGGAGGAGCTTATCGACGGCGCCGTCAAGGCATTCGACGTGTACTTCGATCACGGCGGGTTCCACATGAACCTGAACGTCGTCGACAAGGAGACGCTCGAGGACGCCATGAAGAACCCGGACAAGTATCCTCAGCTCACCATTCGCGTGTCCGGCTATGCGGTGAACTTCGTGCGGCTGACCAAGGAGCAACAGCAAGACGTGATCAGTCGCACGTTCCACGGCCAGATTTAGTATCGGATCTCGGGCGATGTCACAGGTTGGACAGTTGGAGGCCGGCAGTCGGCACGACTTGCGTGTCGGCTTGTCGCCCGATGCGCCGGATACGGATAAGATCGGCAACCAAGCGGACGGCGCCTTCGGCTACGTCCACTCATATGAAACGTCATCCCGATACGACGGGCCCGGCTTGCGCGCCGTGCTGTTCGTATCGGGATGCCTACTGCGTTGTACCTACTGCCACAACCCCGATACATGGCATCTGAAGGACGGCACGTACGTTTCGGCACAGCAAGTGCTTGACCGTCTGGCGGGCTTTGCATCCGCGTTGCGCGCAATGGACGGTGGTCTGACCATTTCAGGTGGCGAAGTGATGGTCCAACTCGCCTTCACCCGGCGAATTCTGGCCGGCGCCCAGAAAATGGGCCTGCATACGGCGATCGAAACTTCGGGCTTTCTGGGTGACCGCGTCGACGAGTCGTATCTTTCCGCGCTTGATATGGTCCTGCTCGATATCAAAAGCTCGGACCCCGAGACCTATCGCAAGGTCACGGGCCGAGACTTGGCGCCGACCTTGCGCTTCGCAGAGCGCCTCTCGTCGATTGGCAAGCGGGTTTGGGTCCGCTTCACGCTCGTGCCGGGCCTGACGGACGATCCTGCGAACGTCGAGGGGATCGCCAAATTCGTCGCGCCGATGAAGAACGTCGAGTGGGTCGAGATCCAGCCGTTTCACCAGCTTGGCGCGTTCAAGTGGAAGGCGATGAATCTTGAATACAAGCATGCCGATACCCACACCCCGACGCCTGCCTTGATAAGCCGGGTGCTCGAACAGTTCCGCGCCGAGGGGTGTCGAGTCCGTTGATTGCCGAAACAGCGTCCATAGCCAGCAGGGGGTATTGAAAATGTTAGATCTCGCCCGTGACATCATTGGGACGCAGCCGATCCTTGCGGCGTTTCTCGCCATCGGCGTCGGCTACCTGGTCGGCCAGATCAATCTCGGAGGGTTTTCCCTCGGTGTCGGAGCCGTGCTTTTCGTCGGTCTCGCCATCGGAGCCTTCGCGCCGAAGGCTCAGATCGTCGGACCGATCGGCCTCACTGGACTGATCATGTTCCTCTATGGAATCGGCATTCTCTACGGCCGGCAATTCTTTGAAGGCATGGTGGGCGCGGCAGGGCGCAAATACAATCTGCTGGCTTTGATCGGTGTCATCGCTGGCCTCGCGGTCGCGCTTGCGCTTGGACAGACATTCGGAGTCAAGGTCGGACAGACGCTTGGCATCTTTGCCGGCTCGATGACAAGCACCGCGACCCTTCAAGCGGCGCTCGACGTCATGGGCAACAAGGACCCGTCGATCGGTTATTCGGTTGCCTATCCGTTCGGCGTGATCGGCCCGATCCTCTGCATCTATTTCATGACACAACTGGTAAAGCCGAAATTTCCGCCCAAAACCCAGCGCTTCCACATGGGCGAGATCACCCTCGGCGAAAACGGCGCCGGGCGCACCGTCGACGAACTCGCCAAGGATCTGCCACTTGGTGTTCAGGTGACCCTGATCCGCAAGGGACAAAACAATCTTGTCCCATCGAGCGATATCGTTCTCGCTTCAGGCGACGGACTGATGATCATCGCCGACCGGCAAGAGGCGGTCGCGGAAGCGGCCGCCAAGTTGGGCCGCCTGGAGCCGGGTCGGATCGTCAAGGACCGGTCGGCGCTCGACTACATTCGCGTCTTTGTCGGCAAGGCCAATATGGTGGGGATTCCCCTCGCGCAATTGCCGTTGCCTGCTGGTTACCCCACGCATCTGTTGCACGTCCGGCGCTACGACATGGATATCGTGCCGACACCCGATCTGACGCTTGAATTCGGCGACCGCGTCGGCGTGCTGGCGCCGCCCGATCGCAAGGAAGAGATCCGGCGGCATTTCGGCGATACCGTCAAGGCCGCGGCCGAGTTCAGCTATGTCTCGCTCGGCATTGGCATGGTTCTCGGCGTTCTGCTTGGATTGATTCCCATTCCCGTTCCGGGCGTCGGTATCGTTACTCTCGGTATCGGCGGTGGACCGCTGATCGTCGCGCTCATTCTTGGCAAGCTGCGCCGGACTGGTCCCATGCTCTGGGTCATGCCTTTGCCGGCAAACATCGTGCTGCGAAACTTCGGTCTGGCGATGTTCCTGGCGTCAGTCGGCATCAATGCGGGTCAGCCGTTCGTGAAGACAATCGCCGAGACCGGCTTGAGCATGCTGTTCATCGGCGTGGCGGTTCTGCTCACGACCGTCTTCATCGTACTGCTGGTCGGGCACTACGTGATGAAGATTCCCTTCGACGACCTGGTCGGCGTCGCTTCGGGCGCCACGGGAAATCCGGCCATTCTGGTCTATTCGACCAAGATGGCGCCCACCGAACGTCCGGACATCGGATATGCGATGATCTTTCCTTCGATGACGATCATCAAGGTCATCGCGGTCCAGATTGTCGGGTTGTTGGTGGCGGCGGCGCCAAGCTGATGGATGATTGCTTCGTTCTGCACCGCTCGTCTGACCGATGAATAAGTCTGCACTGCCGAGCGAAGATCGCGCCCCTCAGGCGGTCACGATCGACACGATCGTGCCCGCCGATATGGCGGCACGCGCCGAGGAAAGTGGTGTTCGGAGGGCGTCGATGGACCCCCTCACGGTACTGGTGCTCAGCGTCCTGGCCGGCGCGTTCATTTCGTTCGGTGCCATATTCGCCACGACGGTGAGCGCCGGATCTGCCGGTCTTCCCTACGGAGTGGGCAGGCTGTTGACCGGGATTGTCTTCTCGACGGGGCTCATCCTGGTCGTCGTCGGCGGCGCCGAACTGTTTACCGGAAACAACTTGATCGTCATGGCCTGGGCGAGCGGCAAGGTGAAGACGCGCAGCGTGCTTGTGAACTGGGTGGTGGCATTTACCGGCAATTGCATCGGGGCCGTGGCGACAGCCGGTCTGATGTTTTACAGCACGCAATACACCTTCGGCTCCGGCGCCGTAGGATTGGCGGCTTTGGCGACAGCCAACGGCAAAGTGTCGCTCGCTTTTGTTCCCGCCCTGACGCTCGGCATCATGTGTAACGCATTGGTGTGTCTCGCGGTGTGGATGTGCTTTAGCGCCCGCACAACGATCGATCGCGTCGTCACCATTGTCCCGCCTGTCGCCGCATTCGTCGCCGCGGGCTTCGAGCACTCCATTGCAAACGTTTATTTCATTCCCATGGGACTTTTCATCAAGGCCGGGGCGGGCAGTGCATTCTGGGATTCGATCGGCAAAACGGCGGCGGACTATCCAGCCCTCACCTGGACGAATTTTATTTTCGGAAATCTTATTCCAGTCACGGTCGGTAATCTCATCGGAGGATCCTTGCTCGTGGGTGCGGTATATTGGTACGTTTACCTGCGAAAGCGGGAAGCGCCCTGACGGCTGTCACTTCTGGTGAGCATCCCAGCAGCCAACTCGCAACTGCAAATCTCGACTGGATTGATCTGAATCAAGAATTTCGCTCCGGTGCCTGCAATTATTTGACCAATCGAAAGTGGAGAAACCAGCATGACGACGGAAGGCGACCTTTTGCCGACAGCCTTGGACTGCCGCAAGAAAAGCGCAGAAATGGAGTCTGAAAAGGCTGCCGAATATATGCGTAAGCGCGCTGCCGCCGAGGCCGAAAAGAAAGAGCTGATGGACAAGCTCGCTAAGCCATCGGGGGTCTCTGACGAAGAGCGCATGAGGCGCGCGGCGTCAATCATCACTCGCGCCGTCAACAACGGACTGACCGAGGTCGAAGTCGGTCGTTTTGCAAATACCTTATGTACCGACAGGGGGCGCGCAATCAACCAGATGGAGCCAGGCTGGGAAAATACGCTCACCGGTCTGCCGCAAGAGCTCTATCAATTCTGGAAAAAGCACATGGAGCCGCGAGGGTATCGCTTGAAGTTTCAAATTGCCGATTGGCCCAATGGAATGCCCGGCGACATCAGCATGACTCTCATGTGGGGTTGACGGCAGGCCTCCAGGTTCGCGCCACGCAATTTGCATTTGAAAGGCATCCATGGCCAAGCGCAAAGACGACAATTCAAACTCGAGAATGAAGCGCAAGGTTTACGAAAAGGAGCTTCACAAGCTTCAGATCGAGTTATGCCACCTTCAAGAATGGGTGAAGGCAAAGGGACAGCGAATCATAATCGCCTTTGAAGGACGTGACGCGGCGGGCAAAGGCGGCACAATCAAAGCGCTGACGGAGCGAGTAAGCCCGCGCGTTTTTCGCGTTATTGCACTGCCGGCACCTTCGGATCGCCAAAAGAGTCAGATGTATATGCAGCGATACATCGAGCACTTTCCCGCCGCCGGCGAAATCGTGATATTTGACCGCAGCTGGTACAATCGGCTCGGCGTCGAGCGAGTCATGGGATTCGTCAAGGAGGAGCAATACAAGCGTTTTCTCGAGCTCTGCCCGCGGATCGAGCAGTACATTGTCGACGGCGGGATCATGCTTATCAAGATCTGGTTGGAAGTCGGAATGGAGGAGCAGGAAAAACGCTTTGCCGCCCGCGTCAACGATCCGCTGCGGCAATGGAAGCTCAGCCCCATGGATGTCGAATCATACAACCGTTGGCACGATTATTCGCGCGCGCGGGACGCGATGTTCAAGGCCACCGACAGCAAGCATGCGCCTTGGACCGTCGTGCGAACCGACGACAAGCGCCGCGGCCGCTTGAACTGCATTTCGCATATTTTGAACGTCATTCCCTACAAAAAACGCCACAAGTCGAAGATCAAGTTGCCCAAACGTGCGGCTGATGACGGATATGACGATCAAGCCGCGCTGAAGAAGCGGCGATTTGCGGTTGAACGATTTTAAGCCGGTAGCCCCGATCATGCAGCAGCAGAGCTCTGGCGACTATTGAGACGGGAGGCGGTGAATGGCTGAGGCGCTTCATCCGGCTGCTGTTCATCACATGCCGATGTTTATGACGGCCCCCGGGCAGACCGATGTTCTCATGGTCGTCATGGCCGTGGTTCTGGTGCTCGCGGTCGTTATGTTTGGTGTTGTTTTTCTTCGGTTGCACACGTTGCCGGAACGCATCGCTCATAAATCCAAGAGGCTGCAGTTCGAGATCGTAGCCGTATTGGGCCTGATATCCCTTTTCACCCATCAGCACCTTTTCTGGGTGATCGGTCTGATCCTCGCGATGATCGATATTCCCGATTTCGGCGGCATGCTTGGCAGGATAGCGGGCTCCGTCGAGAGCATCGCCGGGATCAAGCCGCCGGAAGATCCGTCCCAAGTTCCGCAGGAGAAGGCCGCTGGTGAAACGCATGGCGGGCCTCCGCCTGCCACGTCAAATTCGCGGGCAGGGGGTTGAGCCATGCTTGAGCTTCTCCTTTGCTCTCTTTTTACGCTTGTTCCGGACTATCTGTACCGGCGGTACGCGCAGGGCAGAAGAATTGGCAAGGAAATAACTCTATATTCGGTGTGGTTCGAACTGAGATGGGGTATCACAGGCTGCGTTATTCTGACGGTCGCCCTTATTACGACGGTGTTTTACAATCATCCGTCCACGACAAACGTTACGCTTTTCTTCAGAACCGTCCCGATCATCTCTGAAGCGGTTGGGCGCGTTGCCGAGATCTACGTTGATTTCAGCGCTCCAGTCGCCCAGGGGGCGCCGATCTTTAAACTGGACAGCTCGAAACAGGATGCGGCTGTAGAGTCCGCTCGGCGCAAGATCTCAGAGGTCGATGCAGAGATGGTTGTGGCGCGAATCGACGTCACAAGGGCCGAGAGCCAGATTCAGGAAGCCAGGAGCTCTTATCAGCAAGCGGTGGACGAACTGGAAACCAAGCAAGAGTTGCAAAGGCGCAATCCGGGCAATGTCGCGTCCCGCGATATCGAGAAGCTACAGCTTGTTGTAGAGGGCCGTCTGGCCACGGTCGCGGTGGTTACGGCGGCAAAGCAGGCGACTCAGGAACGGCTCTCCAGCCTGCTGCCATCCCAAAAAGCCAGCGCTGAAGCCGCTTTGGCTCAGGCGGAAGTCGACGTGCAAAAGACCTTGGTCCGTGCCGGCGTGAGCGGTCGAGTGGAGCAATTTGCACTTCGCGTCGGCGACATCGTCAATCCGATCATGCGGCCGGCTGGGATCCTGATACCCGAGGGTGCCGGGCGGCGAAGCCTGCAGGCTGGCTTCGGCCAGATTGAGGCACAGATCATCAAGGTCGGGATGGCGGCGGAAGTGACCTGCGTGTCCAAGCCCTTCGCTGTTATCCCGATGGTGGTCACAAGTGTGCAGGACTTCATCGCCGCCGGCCAATTTCGCGGCGGCGAGCAGTTGATCGATGCGCAGCAGGTGACCCGGCCGGGCACTCTCCTGGCTTTCCTCGAGCCTCTCTACAAGGGCGGGCTGGACGACGTAACGGCCGGCAGCAGCTGTATCGCCAATGTCTATTCCAACAACCATGATATCATTGTCGCGAAGGACACCGGTTTTTTCCGGCGCATCGCTCTGCATGTGGTGGATGCCCTTGCGCTCGTGCACGCGCTCATTCTGCGGCTTCAGGCGCTGGTGCTCCCCTTCAAGATACTGGTGTTCAGCGGGCACTGAACGATCACCAGGGCGGCAAATGCAAAGACGTCTGTGCTGGACAGGGATTCCGCGTCACGGGGCGGCGGCTGGCCCACGCGTTGGTGCAGACTTGTGCATCAACGGCCGGCGATCCATTGCTGCACTGCCGGAACAAGCGTCGCCTTGAGGTCAGCCTTGAACTCGATCTCCTCGGCGGCCTCATCGGCAAAGCGGCGCAGCCCGCTATTGGCGCGGGTCGCGTCGGCCCATCTCAACTCGAATGCAACAGCCGGGTTTGCGGACGCACGGGCGATGCGCGATAGCGCTTGCTGCCGTTGCAGCCCGCTCAGACGACCAAGAATTTCGTTCCGGTGGGCAAAAACCAGACGCCAGACCCGGTCGGGATCACCGCTTTCCTTCGCGGCGCGCTCAAGAAACGGAAGTATTTGCGCCGGTGGCAGCTTCGCGTCGCTGCGCGCGATCTGCACCGTCTGCTCGATGAGCCTAGCGTCGCGAGCGCCGGCGGCTGCGCCATAGTAAATCATGCGCTCTTGTTCGCTCTCCTGCGCGCGCGCGAGCCGGAGCAGGTTGTCGTAGGTCATTTGATCGGCCGAATAGGCCACCGCCTTGGCAATCGGCTCACGCAGCGCAGATGAAGCCGCGCCGTTTCGCGTAAGCGCGGCGAACCTGCGGCGCGCCTCCGCCGTCACCTCGGGATCGCCGAGCGCTGCGAGCTCCCCGACCAAACGATGGCGGAGCAGTCCGGCTTCGGCTTTCTCGTTCGGCTGCGGCTCCCAACCGAGGCGATTAAACGCGGCCCCGAGCAGGTTGCGAGCATAGCTGCGAAAACCCTCCCGAAGGGGCGAACCCGCATGCTGATCGTCGATGAATCGCAGACATTCGATAACACTGTCCCAGACGGCCAGCTCGGTCTCATTCGAGAGCTGTCTGGTGAGTTCGAGGTAGGTTCCGGCACTACTGAGTCCGGCCAATGCGGTGGCCCAGGCATCTGTCAGCAGGCTCACCCGGTCGGCGGCCGCAAGCTGGGGAAAGGCTTTGCCCAGCGCTTTCAAATTATCGTCAGGATAGAGAACTCGATAATAGCCGACGTCGCCGTAATTCGCTTTGACCGGTCTGTCGCAGCCATCAAGCGTCACCGTTCTTTCTGCTTCGCCCACCAGTTCGATGTGCGATGCCTTGTCGTCGCCGGGCCGGCCGAGCGCTACCGGCACTTGCCATGTCTGCGGTCCCGCATAAGGATCGTTGAGCACGTAGCGACTCTGCTTGAGCGTGACGGCGAGCTTGTCACCTGAACATTTTGTCGACACTTGGATCAGCGGGATTCCGGGCTGCCTGGTGAAACCAAGCGCGATGGCGGCGATCGGCTTGTTCGATGCAGCCTCCAGCGCCGCCCACAGGTCGGCGCTGCTTGCGTTTGAATAGGCGTGCTTGGCCATATATCGCCGGAGCCCGTCACGGAATGGCGCTTCGCCCACATAGGCCTCAAGCATGCGCACCAGGCTCAGGCCTTTTAAATAGGTTATGTCATCGAACGCGGCGAGCGCCTCCGATTCATCCTCGATCGGCTGCTGCACCGGATGCGCCGTGCGCAGGGCATCCTTGGCCATGGCCTTTTCCTTGTCAGCACGGGTGCGGACCCAGACCTTCATCGACGGATTGAACTCGTCCGTGAGCTTCTTTTCCATCCAAGAGGCAAAGCCCTCATTGAGCCACAGGTCGTCCCACCACCTCATGGTGACCAGATTGCCAAACCATTGATGCGCCAACTCGTGTACGACGTATTCGTGGACGACCTTGCGATCGTCGTCGGTACCGGATCTCTCATCGAATAGAAGGGCGCGTTCGGAATAAATGACGCCGCCCCAATTTTCCATCGCACCCGTAAAATTCCGAGGCACAACAATGTTGTCGAGTTTGGGCAGCGGATATTTAAACGCCAAAATAGTCATTGAAGTAGGCGAGCGTGCGTGTCGCCACGCCGAGCGCATAGCGGCCCTTTGTAGTTTGATGATTGGGGAGCACGACTCCGATATCGATGCCGTCAACGACCGCTGCGACACGGTCGTACTCGCCGGCAGCCATCACAAACAGATAGCTGGACATGCGAGGAGTGGCCTCAAATTTCACAATCTTGCGTGTTGCGCCGTCCGCGCGCTCGCTAATGACTGGCATATTCGACATCGCGCGGAAGGTTGTGGGCACGGTCACAGACAGGCTGAATGTCGCTTTGAATGATGGCTCATCCCAGCCTGGAAAGATGCGTCGCGCGCCACTGGGTTCAAGATCGGTGGCGAGCACCCAGCGCCGACCTTCCGGCGTGTCATAGATGGAATAGAACAGGCCCTCCTGGTGCGCCAGGATCGCTCCTGAATATTCGATCGCCAGCGTATGGCTACCGATGCTCAGCATTTGCGGCGGAACGATCTTCGCCGTCTGATTGCGCTGGTCGACCTCGACGCGGCTCACCACGCCGTCAACGGTTGCGCGAGTGAACGAAATGTCGTTGGCATTGAGGACAATCGCCATGACCGGTTGGCGAACCTCGATGTCGATTTTCACAACTCCGGCAAAACCTACTCTCTCCTTGCCGGTTGCAATTGATAGTTGTGCAATGTCGGGAACCAGTTCAATCGTGTAGGCGCGCGGTATTACGTGCTTCGGAAGTTTCCCTAACGTCTGGTCAAAGTTGGAGCCGCCCTCCTGACCGTAAGCACAGGAGAGCACGAGGCTGAAAAGCGCTGCACCAACCAGTCCATAGAGGCGCATGAACGATCCTCTCCTGACACAGGCTCGTACGGTTTCTTGATCAGATTGGTCGCAGTCGAGCGCTGAGCCGAGTTTCTCAGCCAACACGCTCTTTGTCTATTTTTCTGACGTGAAAACGAGCCCTATTTGCGTGACATCAACGCCTAAACCGTCCCTATCGATGTCATTTTAAAGTTGGCACGACACTCGTCGACAACGACCTGCGCGTTCTGTTTGAATCGATTGAGGTCCAGACTTTGAAGAAAAGTCTCACCGATACGCGTGTTTCAAACGTCGAATTCGTGACTTTGCGTAAGAACATTGGGGAGTTCTCAGGGTTGCTGCACCCGTAGGAGTGGATACGATGTCCAAGATGAGGAAAGGTCTATCGATCTTGTGACCAGTGCAAATGCCGCGTGCATGATGGCCGTGCGAGTGCAACAGCAACAGCCTGTGGTTTTCAGGCTGGGCAGTATGTTGCCTTGGCGGGTATTCAACATTCACCTGCCCGCTGATTAAACTAGGGGTGAAGTAGTGCCAGTCCTATTCGACTCACAGTCAGTTGTATTCATCATCGATGATGATGAACCGTTACGCGACGCGCTCAAGAGACTTTTCCGATCGGTGGGACTGGGGGCCGAGGTGTTTGCGTCGGCGCCCGAATTTCTTAAGTACGATCGGCCAGACGTTCCCAGCTGCCTCGTGCTGGATGTTAGGTTGCCGGGTTTGAGCGGCTTGGACTTTCAGGCCGAATTGGGCAATGCGAGTATTCTCATTCCTATCGTCTTCATTACGGGTCATGGCGATATTCCAATGTCGGTGAAGGCCATGAAGGCCGGAGCGGTCGAGTTCTTGACGAAGCCGCTTCGCGAGCAGGATCTACTGGATGCCGTTCGCGTTGCGCTCGAACGCGATAGGACGAGGCGCGAACAGAAAATAACCAACTCCGATGTGCAGGTACGTTTCGAGTTGCTGACCCCCCGTGAACAAGAGGTCATGGCGTTCGTTACGGCTGGCCTGATGAACAAGCAGATAGCCACCGAAATGGGCATTGCCGAACCGACCGTCAAATTTCATCGTGGCCACATCATGCGAAAGATGGGCGCAAGATCGTTGGCTGACCTTGTAAAAATGGCCGGCAGCCTCGGCATACGGCACACGAAATGACGTCCTATACTAGAGTCTAGGTCGTCCTGTTCCTTCGGATTGTGTGCAAGCGACGACTTGGCGTCAGCCGACAGTCGGGTGGCATCAACAACACCGTCTGCCTGATCCTGGACGTTAATTTTGAGCGGTATTGAACTGCAAAGCCGTTTGATCGCGCAAAAACGTCTCGATGTGGCTCTCAAGAGCCGCCAAGATGGTAGTATCAGGCAATAGGCCATTCGCAGGCTGGCTTGCGTTTCCGAAGCGGTCACCGAGTTCAAGCGGCCCGCGCAGAGAGACCGACGTCGATTGTTTGCTGGGCCATGAGATGGGCGCAGATTGCGCCGCTCCCGTAAGCGTCATCTTCTAAGCGCCTGCTGTAATTGGCAAAAATTGCCATAACAAGCGGGCGTTGAGGTATGGTCGCTCGACGCCAGGTACTGGACCGAAGTATAGGTTCCCTAGCCTTTTGCGATAGGGGCAATTCACCTACGTTCAGTAGGCCCCATAGCGCCCCCCAACTTAACCTCAACGTCAGACAAGGCCGAATACGCAGCTTGAGAGTCCGTGATGCGAAACAATACGCGGTTCTTTGGCATTACCGCTGCCACTAAAGAATGACCGATACAGAAAGAATTAGACGCGACTTGCCATAGGACCTGAGTGAACGGGAAGGGATACGAATATGCTTATGAAGACTGAAATCCGGGTTGGATCTCATCGGCATCAGGCGGCGTTGCATCGTGGCGTGCCGCCTGTCTGCGAATTCGCCTCCCTCGGTGTGTTTGAGCGAATGGCCTTCACCGGATCCTATCCGCTGAATACAGAAATTTACGGGGAAGAAGAGCCGGCCGAATACCTCTACAAGGTCATAAGCGGGGCGGTGCGGACCTACAGAATGTTGGAGAACGGTCGACGTCAGATCGCGGCCTTTTATGTGCCGGGTGACGTTTTCGGCCTTGAGACACGAGACGAGCACGCGCTGTCGGCCGAGGCCGTTACTCAATCCAAATTGCTTCTAGTCAAGCGCCGCGATCTTCTCGCGCTCGCGTCGCAGGACAATGTGATTGCGCGTCTGCTTTGGACACTCACTGCGGCTGAACTCCAGAGAGTTCAGGATCACATCCTGCTGTTCGCAATGTCGGCCGAGCAGCGTGTCGCGGGCTTCCTCATGGAGATGGCCCGGCGTCTCTCAACCGACGATGAAGTCAAATTACCAATGGCGCGCCGCGATATTGCAGATTATCTTGGGCTCACGATCGAGACAGTGTCTCGATCGCTTACGCATTTGGAAAACACCGCCGCAATCAAAATACCAACCTCACGACGGATCCAATTCTGCGACTATACTGCACTGGGCCGTCTAAGCGCCTGATCTGTGTCTTGTCCAATCGGTTGAATCTCCGCCGACGATCGCGTTGGAACGCGACGTCGCCAAAGTAGGTCGACCGGCCTCTGCCGCCACTCGAGCCGCCGTCGATTTGACCTATATCGAGCCTGCGGCAGGTGGATGAACTACGATTAGCGCCCTTGATTCCGGTGTCCTCGGTGGTCGCCGAAGGGGGCCAGAAAAAGCTGGTCACAATTTGCGCGCATACCAAAGGCTTTTACCCCCGATGCTGCGGAGGCCCTATCGATCGTCGTGTCGAGGTTGGCAGCCGAGGACCATTAAATGAAAACGCAGGCTGACATCGCACCGTCAAAACAGGGTCTATCGTCGCTGCTTTCAACGAAACAGGCTGCCGGCGTCGATCCTGCCACGACTCGTCCACGGAAGGCCCGATCGTAAAGCCTGAAGTTCAAAGCATTGGCACCTTTCGAACACGACGTCCGCACAGAGTGGACCAAACGGGCTCTGCCCCACCGCGACTTCGCTATGTCGATTTGACCTAAATCAAGCCGCCGGTAGGTGCGTGAACTACGATTTGCACGCGCTTTATGCCCAGCAGCAGAAGTCATTTGTTGTCGGATCTTTGACGATGGAAAGCCGATCAGCCAGCCCTCCGGAGCACTCAGCCAAAGTGGAACGCCAGCTCGCTGGCGGCGCTGCTATCAGAAGGCCTGCGCTCGAATCCAGTCGCAAGAGGATGACTGTCATGATTCCCGCCGTGAAAGCGAAGCTGCTTGAAGGAAAAAAAGGCCTGATCGTCGGCATCGCCAACGAGAACTCGATTGCCTGGGGCTGCGGCAAAGCGTTCAGGGCGTTCGGGGCGGAAGTCGCCGTCACCTATCTCAACGATAAAGCACAGAAATACGTAGAACCGCTCGCCCGTGAACTCAAATCTTCCATCGTAATGCCGCTCGACGTGAACGAGCCTGGCCAGATGGAAGCTGTTTTTGAACGCATTGCCACGGAGTGGAACAGGCTCGATTTTGTCGTGCACTCCCTCGCCTTTTCACCAAAGGCGGCGCTGCATGGCCGTGTGGTGGATGTACCGCGGGATGGATTTATGACCACTATGGATGTGTCCTGTTGGTCATTCATCCGCATGGCACGTCTCGCGGAGCCGCTGATGCGCAAAGGCGGAACGCTTTTTACGATGACCTATTATGGTAGTCAGATGGTCGTCAAGAACTACAACATCATGGGGGTCGCCAAGGCTGCGCTGGAATGTGCGGTCCGCTATCTCGCGGCCGAACTTGGCCCGAAGGGAATTCGCGTTCATGCCATATCGCCTGGTCCGCTGGCGACGCGCGCGGCTTCCGGAATTCCTGAGTTTGATGCTCTGCTCGATAAGGCGAAAGCAAAGGCTCCCACGCGAAGTCTTGTCAGTATTGACGACGTCGGAGTGGCAACCGCCTTCTTAGCCCACGATGCAGCGCGGCTCATCACCGGCGGAACGCTCTACGTCGACGGCGGATACCATATCATCGACTGACGCGCCCCGCGGCAGCTTGCATCGTCAGATTGTGGCTGCGCGTGAATGCGTCCACGCCTAATCTGCATTAACGCAAGAATCGAGTCATCATTCTACCGCCGGCCCAGGTTGTCCAACAGTATGTAGGCGCTGACCAGAAAGATCCAAATGGGCAACACAATGAAGCTCCAGCTGACATAGTAGCTGCCGATCAGCAGAACCAAAGCCAATGCGTAGCCAACAAAAGCGATCCAGCGAGGCGCGATCTTTGTGTAGACCACAAGGGTCGATGTTGAGAGCATGAATACGGCCGCCATTTTGATCGCGTAAACATTCAGGATTATGTAAACGGTGGCGCGCGCGAAGCGGAAAGTGGCGGAGTTGATCAATTCAGTCGGGTCCGCCGAAGCTGCCATCAGGAGAATGGTGCCTGTTATCGCAGCAGCTGCGAACAGCATGGCCAGGAACAACAAGGCGCTGCCGAAAAATACCGTGGCAAAGAAACGGTCTTCCTGTTGACCAAGCCGATCGCGCAGCACGCCGATGAACCACAAGAAGGCGACCCCGGCGAAAGGAATCAGATTTAGTGCAAGCGTGACCGTTTTTGGCTCCGTAACGAGCCACGCTCCCGGGTCTAGCGGGTCAGCTGGAATGGAGCGCCGAAGCATCCAGATTATCGCGATCAGAAGACCTGAAAACACGATGCCGGCTATCGCGGCGGCTTTCGGCGTTTTTAGCTGCGCGCGAGTGAGAGCATTGCTCTCGGACATCACCCGACTCCGTTTCGGGTAAACGAGGACCCCGCCGTCCTCCGCCTGCCGGTGCAACAGCCGGGAATTAGGCCGTCGCAAAACCTGTTGGCAGGCAAGTACTGGGCATCAGGCACTGGAACGGGCTGGGTGTGCATTGATCTAGATCAACGAAGGCCAACCGGATTAACGATTCAGGAAGTCAGGCTTTTGCGTCGCTCGTCGGAAGGCTGGCCGACGACGCGGAAAGGTATGCCGACTTATCCTAGTGGCCTCGCAAGACCTTGGACTCGTGACGGACGACAGGGAAGGTCCAAAGCAGCGCCCATTTGATGAAGTGTTTGGCTGCCCCGATGCGCGTCCATCCCCGCAGTGGACCTTGGCGTCCTACAGAGAGCTCAGCTCTCATAGCGATCCAGCTTGAGCTGGACAGACACGGTTTGATGACCGATTACACGCAAGGCAACGACGACGATAGCGGGCCTTGGAGGGCCTTCTACAACCGAATGACAGGTCGAGTTGTAGCCATCGTCGCTCGATCCAAGGCTGGTTATGAGCTTTTGTGGGCCGACCGAACATCAGTCCATGCGGAGAAAATGGATCAACTGGTCCTGGTGGCCCGCTCTGAACTGTGTCGTTGCACGTGAGAGCGTAACGGCAAAACTCGCCTATACGGCATTGCCACGGAGCAATTTATCGAGCGTCAAAGTACGGTCGAGCTCTGTGACCTTCTCACCAATGCCATCGGCTCTCAATAAGTCACGTACTGAACCATGCGCTCCGATAATTCGTAGATCAATCTTACGACTGGCAAGCTCATCATGCAGAGTGTGCAGCATGCGCGAACCCGCGAGGTCGAGATACGGCGCGGCCGAAAGATCACAAACCACCAGATGAATGCCCTGGGTATCCGCAGCATGAAGGCGTTCCAATACCGACTCCAGAACAGATTCGGCATTGACATAAATAAGCGATGCCTCGGGACGAAAGGCGATCACGCCATGTAGCGGCTCGTTCTCGGGATGGCGGTCCACATCTGAGTAGCTGTTGGTGCCGGGTACGCGACCCAAAAATGCAACGTGCGGCCGCGACGCGCGAACCAGTAACAGCAGTACAGACGCCAGTGCAGCCAGCAGAATGCCTTGAAGGATTCCAAGAAGCAGTACGGCGCCGAGCGCGATCGCTGCGGCATAAAAGTCCAGCCGGCTCACCCGCCACATGCGGAGCAGCGCCGGAAAATCCAAAAGCCCGTACACAGCGGTCAACACGACAGCGGCCAGCACCGCCTTCGGAAGATTTTCAAGCAAGCCGGTCAGAAAAAGCAGGCAAAGCGCGAGTGTAAGCGAGGCAAAGACGAGCGCCAGGGGTGTGCGCGCTCCTGCCTTGTCGTTCACCGCAGATTGCGACAATCCGCCGGCCACTGGGTAGCCGTGCCCCACGGCCGCGGCGAGATTGGCCGCGCCGATGCCCAGAAGCTCTTGCCGGGGGTCGAGAGCGTATCCGTGTTTTGCAGCGAAGGCGCGGGCGGCAGATACTCCTTCGATATAGGCCAGCAACAGGCAGCCGGCGGCCAAAGGAACGATACCCTCTACGTCTCTCAGCCTGAGAGCCGGGCCTGCTAGGCTGGGTAATCCCGCCGGGATTTCCCCGGTGGTCGGTACCCCCAGTGCTGGAAGTCCCAGAACGGTTGCAGCAATGATCGCCAGCGCAACAACCCCAAGCGCCACAGGTTTTCCAGGCATCAATCGTTCGCCGAATACGATCAATCCGATTGCGACAACCCCAACGGCGACAACGATGTAGTGTATCTGGCCAAGCTGCCCGGCTAACAGCCAAGTCCGTTCAAAAAAGTTATGCCCGCCGCCCGCAACTCCAACAAGACTTGGCAACTGGGTCATCGCGATGGTCAAGCCGGCGCCGGCCTTGAAGCCCACAAGAATACTGTCGCTGATCAGTTTGACGAGTGCGCTCAGTCGCAACAGCCAGGCGAACAGGCAAAGCGCTGCGACCGTAAAGGCTGTAAGGCTGGCGATCTGAGCGTATCGTTGCACATCGCCGTCTGCCATGGCTCCAACTGTTCCCGCAATCATGAGGGAGATGGCGGACGTAGGGCCGATCGCCAGCTGACGTGAGGAACCGAAGAGAGCGTAACCAATACCGCCGAGCAGATAGCCGTAGATACCGGATTGCGGCGGCAAGCCTGCAAGTCCCGCATAAGCCAGAGAAACCGGGATCGCGTAGGCCGCCAGCGTTATCCCGGCAACGATATCGCCAAGGAACCAGGAAGGTCGGTATTCAGCCAACCAACGGACAGGTGGAAACCACCAGAGCCAATTTGTTCGTCTTTGGTGCTCCATCAAATCCGCGATGCGGCTCCCCAAGCAATCAATCCTACTTCAATAGCGGGTGCGCCAACAGGCTCTCTTGATCCAGGTCAATGCCAAGTGCCTCGGCGTTTCTGCAATTGCCAAGTGCCTCGGCGTTTCTGTAATTTGGTCTGTTCACACGCAATTGGCGTCTGCGCGTGGCCGCTGGCTGCAAGTGTTTTTGGGGCGACGATGAAACTGCTCCGGTGCATTGTGCTCGTTACGGCGCTGGGCCTGGTGTCCACCCATGTCCGAGCCGAAATAGTCGTGAACGAAATGTTCCAGCGTTTCGACAGCGGAACTAGAATGATACACGAGTTCTATCTGACGTTGCTCCAAGGCAATCACGATGGATTGCAGTCGGCCAATTCCTATCTGGCGTCGCAGAAGGCCGCAGAAATCTTTTGTCCGCCGGAAGGCAAAACGTTCTCAGGTGAGCAAATAATGGAAATGCTGCGCGCTGGAGTGGCCTCCGATCCAGACCTCGGAAAAAGGCCATTGGGATTTGCTGTCCTTCGGGTCTTTCAACGGACCTATCCGTGCCCGCCACGATCAAACTGAAACATTTGCGATAACGCAACGCTTGGGTACCATGTTTCATGCAATCTTCGGATTTGTCGCGCTCATTCTCGCCGTCGGCTTCGCTCCTTGGCGCGCAGCCGAGCCCTCTGCTTGAGGCAACATACGCCGCAAACGCCTTGGGCGCGCTGTCGGAGTGACCGAGAAAATTCGCACCGCTATCCGTCGTCGAGCGCTGGGCATCGAAGCTGTACTCGCGGCGCTCGGATTCGCGGACGTAGCGGTCGATCACGTCTGCGAGCTTGACGTCGTCCTTTCGATCAAATGATGGACGATTTGGCCCTTACGTTTGAGTAGGATCTGCGCCAAATAGAAGGGTCCGGCGCGGAATTCTTTCGGCTTGTTTCAATATCTCGCCAAACTCGGCTTCGCATACTGAAGGCAGGAGTGCGGAATGCGGAACGTACGCGGCACGAGGCACAGCCTCGCCAACGAGCAGAAGTTCACGATCGTCGCCCAGGACCCTTCGGTGAAGGAAAAGGGGAGTATCCTCGTCTCCGAAGTGGACGTGCCGGCCGAGGAACTATCCGCGGGACCGCGCGGATACCGCGTGCACGTCATCGACTTCGACACCGAATCCGAAATCCTCTACCGGCCGGCCGTGCTGAAGCCGGTCGCGAACGGCCAGTACGAGGATCCCTTCGCGCTCAGGAAGGACGCGACGGGCGCCGTGAAAGGAAGGCGTTCAGCCTACGACAGACGGCTTCTGTCCGACCCGCGGTTCCACGCGCAGAACGCCTACGCGATCGTGATGCGCACGTTGGCCCGCTTCGAATTCGCATTGGGGCGCCGGGTTCCTTGGGGAAGCGATGGCCATCAAATCCATGTCGTGCCGCATGCGTTCGCCGACGCGAACGCCTTCTATTCGCGTGAGGACCGCGCGATCTTCTTCGGATATTTCTTCCGGAAGAACCGACCCATCTACACCTGTCTATCGCACGACATCGTCGCACACGAGACCACGCATGCCATCCTGGACGGCCTGCGCTCGCGCTACATGGTGCCGTCGAGCCCGGATCAGGCCGCGTTCCATGAGGGATTTTCTGACGTCGTAGCGTTGCTGTCGGTGTTCTCCCTGCCGGGCGTCGTCGCGAAAGTCCTCGACCTCAATGCCCCGGGCAACCGCCTGATCTCCGAAGCACGGCTTACGATCGGCGCGCTCAAGAAGTCCGTCCTAGTCGGCCTCGCCGAGGAAATGGGCGCCGGGCTGTCCTCGGGACGGCAGCGGGCCTTGCGTCGGTCCGCGCGGCTCAAGCCGGGCCGCCCCTACATGTCCATGCCCGAATACGAGGAGGAGCACGATCGCGGTGAGCTGCTCGTCGCCGCCGTCATGAACGCCTTCCTCGCGATCTGGGCCAAGCGGATAGAGAAGATCGGAGACGTCGCGCGCGGCCGGAAGGACCGTGGTCTGGTGGTCGAGGAGGGCGCGCGCGTGGCGGGTCACCTTCTTACGATGTGCATCCGCGCCATCGATTACTGCCCGCCGACGGACATCACCTTCTCGGACTATCTGTCGGCGCTGCTCACCATCGACAGGGAGGTCGTTCCCGACGACACCAAGTACGGGTACCGCGACGCTCTCCTGCGAAGCTTCAGGGACTTCGACATCGATCCCGCGTCGGATGCCGGCGTCGACGGTACGTGGCTGCGCTTCGACAAGAACTCTGGTCTATGGACGGAGCCATTTCGAATCCATGCTCCGCGATAAGGAAGAGGTCTTCCGTTTTGTCTGGGAGAACCGGACCGAGCTCGAAATCGACGACAGGGGCTACGTGGAGGTCCAATCGGTCCGACCCAGCAACAGGATCGGTCCGGACGGTCTGGTCCTCCGCGAGACGGTCGCCGAATACGTCCAGATCATGACGCTGCAGGCACGCGAGCTCAGGTCCGTTCTCAACATCAGGCCGCCGAAGGAGATGCCTCCGTCCACGCGGGTCCGAATATACGGCGGTGGTACGCTCGTCTTCGACCAGTACGGACAGGTCAAATTCAAGATCGCTAATCTCATCGAGGACCACAAGCGCCAGACCGCGCGCCTCCGGTACCTCTGGGAGAGCGGCGAGTTCGACAAGGAGAAGAAACCCGAGGCTCGATTTGCGCAACTTCATCGTGCCCGCATGTCCATGGGAGGCCGCGATGCCGACGTCTGAACCAACCGGATTGAACATCCGCTCCTACCAGGTCGGGTTCGGCGACTGCTTCCTGCTGACCTTCAAGTACCCCGGCGGCAAGAAGAGGCACGTCCTGATCGACTTCGGAACCAAGGCCGCGCCCAAGGGGTCGCCCAAGGATCTTATGGTGCAGATCGCGAACGACATCGCATCCGTCGTCGGAAGTGATCCTCTCGTTATCGTTGCGACGCACCGTCATCAGGATCACATCTCCGGGTTCGACCGGCGAAAGGGCAAGGGGCCGGGCGAGGTGATACGAAACCTCCGGCCGAAGGTGGTCATCCAGCCTTGGACGGAGCATCCCGATCTCGCGCAGAAGGCGACGGGTCCCGCGATCAAGGGTCTCGGTGCCGGCGACCGCAAGCACGTCGCGGCCCTGGAGAACATCCACCAATTGGCGGCCCACATCGCGCAGACCGCACGGAGATCCCGGCTTTCGAAGGAGATGAAGGATCGTCTGTCGTTCATCGGCGAGGATAACGTCAAGAACCTCGATGCCGTGAAGAACCTCATGGATATGGGCCAGCAGGACCCCGTCTACGTGCACACCGGCACGAACGCCGGTCTCGGCACTCTGCTGCCGGGCGTCAAGGTCCATGTCCTTGGGCCGCCCACGGTCGAACAGAGCGGCAAGATCAAATCGTACGCCAGGACGTCCGACGAATATTGGGGCTTCCAGGCTTCGGCGATGGGGGCGCTGGCATCCGTTGCCCGGCGGCCGCGAAGCAAGGGCAGGCGGGCACCTCTTTTCCCGCGACACATCGCAAGTAGAGGTCCCGGTTTCCCAGTGGAAACGCGGTGGCTCGTCTATCACGCGCGGGTTGCACAATCAGAGCAGCTGCTGTCGATCGTCACGATGCTCGACAAGGTGATGAACAACACGAGTGTGATCCTCGTGTTCGAGGTGGGGAACAAGACGCTTCTCTTCCCCGGGGACGCGCAAGTCGAGAACTGGATGTATGCGCTTCAGGAGAAGAAAGATAAGTACGAGCCCCTTCTGAAGAAGGTCAACCTCTACAAGGTAGGCCACCACGGAAGCTGGAATGCCACGCCCAAGTCGCTATGGAATCTATTCGCCAACAAGAGTGCGTCTGGTGGACGCGGGCGTCTCAAGACTCTCATGTCGACCCTCGAAGGAGTGTTCGATGAGGAGCATGAGGTGCCGCGCGGCAAGCTCGTCACGGAAATGAAGCGCAACTCCGACCTCTTCTCGACGCAACAGATTCCGCGAGGGCAGATCTTCGCGGATACGGACGTCCCTCTTTAGGGGCGATCACCTGCGTTCCTTGCCGGCGCGACGGATCCAGTCCCGGCACCTGTTTGAGATCGCCCGTCATGTCGCACACTTGGGGGCTTTGATCCGAATGGCGATGGGATCGACTGCTTGAAATTGGCAGGCTTGGCGCGTTTCACAGCGCCTGGCGGTGCTAGCGCTTCGTCTTGCATGCTGTCCGTCGGACAGTGACGCGTTTTGGTGAATCGAAAGCTGCTCTCAGAAGAGCCGCGCAGACGCAATTCTTGCTCCGTCCCTGAGACTACGCAGCTTCGCCCAGACAACGTCTGGTGCGACGCGACCCCAGCCGGCCGAAGTGTCGAAGCCGCAGTCGTTCGCGGCTAAAACCTTTGACGGGTCGCCGAGCGTCGCCGCCACTCGTCCGATGCGATCGGCCACGACCTCCGGGTGTTCGACGATATTGGTCAGGGGGTCGATCACTCCGGCTATCGAGTAGTTGCTCATCCCGCAAGGGAAATCGTTCGAAGCAACGGAACTCATGCGCATGACGCGGCCCGGCGAATGGAAGATATAGGGCACCGACTTTCGCCTGGCACACGGTCGGCAGGATATCCTCAAGCGGAACGTCGCTATCGTGCGGCAACTCCGAATTGCCCCAGCAGACATGGAGACGCACCCGATCTGGCGGGATGTTCTTCAGCGCAGCGTTGATGACAGAAACGACATTTTCGACAAAATCGACAAACGCCGACAACGGTCTGTCTTTGAAGGAGATGTGCCTCTCAAGCGCAAGGTCAGGCGCATCGATCTGCAGAACGAAGCCAGCGCGAACGATGGCTTCATATTCGACCCGCAACGCCTCTCCGAGCGCCTGGAGATATCTCAAATCGGTGTCGTAGTACTGGTTCTTGATCGCAGCGGCGACAATCCCGGGCGAGGGGGCATTCATGAAGGCTTCGGAAAATGCGCCTAGGTTGGCGTTGAGGACCTCCGAGAAGTCACGGCACTCCACTTCGATCGCTGCCGGATCGACATAGCGCACCTCGCCGATCGCCATCGGCAACCCCTCGTTCGGCGATACACGGCTCTTGCTGGACGTTTGCTCCAGGTAACGCTTCTTGAATTCAGGATAACGGTCGACATCGGCCCGCGACGGCCTCTGCCATGTTCCACCGAGCCCCGTCAGCCGTTCCTTGAGATAAAGGAAGAAGGAGTCGCGCTGTTGCTCGCCATTGTTACCAACATCGACTCCTGCTTCGGCCTGCTTTGGCACGATCGCGCGCATTGCATCCAGGCCGGCCGCGGCGATCTCGTCTACCCCGACGCTTTCACCGCGGGCGCGCCGGACGAACAGGCCGGTCAAATTCTCCGGCCGTGGCAGGCTTCCGGCATGCGTCGTTAGAATTCGCTCCGTGCTGCGGCGCATGCAAAGTCCTGCTTGGTTTCGATCGTAAATTGTGGCGGCGCGGATACCCCCGCTCCGCCCATCTCGTATGCCCGCGATGCCGGTTACTTCAGCCGTCCTGTCTTCACATAGAACTCGCGCTCACGCTCGGCATAGTCCTTGAGATTGGCCTCCATGCGCGAGGCATCCGTGAGTTTCGGATCGAAATAAACTCCGGCCTTCTGGTATTCGGCGATCAGCTCCGGATCCTTCATGGCGGCCTGCACGGCAGCGCCGAGATAGGCCTTCCGATCGGCAGGCGTACCCTTCGGCACGACCGCGAAGCGGATGATGATCCACTGATACTCGTTTCCGCCGAGGGCCTCGTTGATGGTCGGTGCGTCCTTCATGAAGCTCATGCGCTCCGAGGCCGCGACGCCGATCGGTCTGACCTTGCCTCCCTCGGCCAGGCCGCGGAATTCCGAATAGAACCCCTGGGCGATATCGACGTTTCCGCCCGCCAGCGCGTTGATGCCGGCGCCGCCGCCCTGGAATGGCACGCGCAGGAATTTCGCTCCGGAGTTCGTCTCGACTTGGTCGAGGATATAGTCCCACATGCTGCCGGGAACAGTCGCGGCGCGTACGGTGTTGGGCTTGTCCTTGGCGGTCTGGACGATCTGCTTGAGCGTCATATCCTTGTACGGACCGTCGGTCGGCCCGACCCAGCTCAGCGGGTCGGAGTTCAGGTACCCGATCGGCTCGAGGTCCGTGTAGGACCAGCGCCCTTGTGCCCGCAGCATTGCGTCGCCCCACATCAGGTTGGCAAGCACGCCCACCGTATATCCGTCGGGCTTCGCCTGCGTGGCGAGATAGGAGTGCCCGACCATGCCGGCGCCGCCGGTGCGATTGTTGACGACGATCTTGTCACCGCTCCACTTCTCGACATGTTTGGCAAGAAGCCGTGCCGTGACGTCCATGCCGCCGCCGGCCGGATACACCACCGTGTATTCGATCGGGCCCGTCGGGAAGTCTTTGGGCTTCAGCTTGGCGAGATCGGCCTTCGCGTCACCGTTTTGGGCCGCGACGGGCGTGGCAAGCAAGGCAGCAAGCAGTGCGAAAGCGATTGCACGTTTCATGAATTTTCTCCCGTATATTTTGGTTTGCGGCGAAACATCAAGGCAACGAGAACGGCGCTGGCCACAAGCATCAGCGCCGTGGCCGGGCGTTGGACGAAGATCATAGCGCCGTCGGGCGACATCGCCAAAGACTGGCGCAGCGATTGCTCCAGCAACGGCGCAAGCACGAAAGCGATGACGAATGGCGCAAGATCGTATTCCAGTTTGTTGAGGACATAGCCGGCAATGCCGAAGCCGAGCATGATCCACAAATCAAAGACGTTCTTGTTAGCCGAATAGGTGCCCACTACAGACAACAGCAACACGATCGGAAACAGCACGCGGTAAGGAACGCGCAGGAGTTGGGCCCACACGCCCACCAGCGGCAAATTCAGGAGCAGCAGAAACACGTTGCCCACGTACATGCTGGCGACGATCCCCCAGAACAAGTCGGGCCGTTGCGTCATGAAAAGTGGGCCGGGCTGGATGCCCTGGATCACCAGCGCGCCGAGCAGAAGCGCGGTCACCGGATTGCCCGGAATGCCCAGCGAAAGCACCGGAATGAGGCTCCCGGCCACCGCGGCGTTGTTCGCCAATTCCGGGCCGGCCACGCCTTCGACCGCGCCCTTGCCGAAGCGTTCGGGCCGGTCAGACAGGCGCTTTTCCAACGCGTAGGACATGAACGATGCCGTCACGGGCCCGCCGCCGGGAACCAGGCCCAGCAGAAATCCAAGCCCGCTGCCGCGCAGCATAGGCCGCCACGAGGCGCGCCAATCCGCGAGCGACGGCCACAGATTGCGGATGCGGTCAGTGACAATGCTGCTTTTCGCCAGCCGTTCGACGTTGCCCAGGACCTCGGTCAATCCGAACAGCCCGATGACGACAGCGAGGAGCTCGACACCGGCGGACAGGTTGACCGATTCGAAGGTAAAGCGCTCGCGCCCGTTCACCACGTCGATGCCGACTGCGGCCATCAAGAACCCGAGCGCCATCATCAATACGCCCTTCACCGGGGAGCCGCTTATCATGAAGAGCGTGCAGACGACGCCGAGTACCATCAAAGCGAAGTTCTCGGGTGGGCCGAACCGGATGGCGACCGCGGCGATGGCCGGAGCAAAGAACGTCATCACGATGACGCCCAGTGTGCCTGCGACGAACGATCCGATTGCCGCGATGCCGAGCGCCGCCCCCGCGCGTCCCTGTTTCGCCATCTGGTGACCGTCGATGCAGGTCACCACGGACGCGGCTTCGCCCGGAATGTTCAGCAGGATTGAGGTCGTCGAGCCGCCATACATCGCGCCATAAAAGATCGAAGAGAGCATCACCATCCCGCCGACCGGAGACATCGTGAACGTGATCGGCAACAGCAACGCCAGCGCCGCGAGCGGACCGACGCCCGGCAGCACGCCGACCAGCGTTCCGATTAGGCTTCCGAGAAAGCAGAGATAGAGATTTTCAGGTGTCAGAATGACGCTGAAGCCGGTGAGAAGCCCGCCGAGCGCTTCCATACCTCACCAGCCCCATGGGCCGCGGGGCAACGTCATGCCCAGCACGTGACCGAACAGCCAAACCACGACGACGACCGAGGCGAAAGCCAGCGCGGCCGAAAACACCCAACCTGATCTTTCGACGGCGCGCAGCAGGATGATCATGGTGATGAAGCCCGCCACCGCAAAGCCGAGATAGGAAATGCTGATCGCCATGAAGGCGAGGCCTGCGATCACGCCAAGGACCCGGCCGAGGGCCGCGCCCCGCGGGAATTCGGGCGAGCGAGATGGCGACCATAGCAGCAGAGCCACGCCGGCCCCCATCACGATCAGCGCTGCGATGAAGGGAAACAGCCCGCTCTCTGGTCCCGACGGACCGGCGAGCCCGAGCGTCCAGGCATAAGTGGAGGCCGCTGCGCCCAACAAGATCCAGAAGACATTGAGTGAACGCTCGAACATGGCAGTCGACCGAAGCTCCGGTGGAACTCTGAAATCTGCCCTCGCTGGATCGTCAGAGCGCCAGGGCGGTAGCCTCTCCCTCATGAATGGCGCAGAGCAGATTGCGCGGCGCCATGCAGTCTCCGATCAACCGGACCTCGGCGCCGGCGTCGTGAAGTTGTTTTGCGATGGCGTCGTCGGCGATACGCGGTGTCGACCAGACGAATGCACCAACGTCATCGATGCCCTGAATCCGTCCGTTGAAGACGTTGCGCCAAGTGAGCATGGCATTGCGCAGGGATACCGGCTCTGCCGACAGCACGATCTCGGCGTTCGCATCGTAGAGCCTGCGGTGGACGCCAATCGCGCTGCAATAATTGACATTGCGGGCGAGCTGCTGGCGCGGCGTGAGCAAGACCAGCCGACGATACTCCTGTGCCAGTGCGTCCGCCACCGCATAGGTCGCGGCGGTATGATCCATGTCGAACAGCACCGCGGTTGTACCCTTGCGAACACGGTTCGGCTCTGCCCTCCAGTCGCGGGCGCTGACACCGTCGCCGGCAAAATTATCGGGCCGCCGCTGGTGCGAGCCGGTGGCGACAATCACGGTGTCGGGTTTGATGGTCAGCACGTCATTCGCGGTTGCGGTCTGGCCAAGTTCGATTTTCACGCCTGCGCCTTGCGCCTGCCGCTCCATCCAAGTGAGCAGCGGTTGGTATTCTTCCTTGCCGGGCAGGCTCGCCTCCCATCGAAGCTTGCCGCCAAGCCGCTGCGACGCGCCGAACAGAGTGACGTCATGACCGCACTCGGCAGCGATGCGCGCCGCTTGCAGGCCGGCAGGACCTGCTCCGACGATGGCGACACGGCGGCGCGCCGTCGCGCGTGCGGGACGCCACGCCGATTCACCCTGGCGGCCAAGCTGCGGATTAAGAGGTTCGGCGAGCGGCCGGCCGACGTGAATTTCGCCCCAGGCGAAATTGTCGAAGCCGGAAGGCCGGATATCATCGGCCTTGCCGTCGCGCGCTTTGGCGGGCCAGTCGGCATCCGCGATCAGCGCTCTCGTCATGCCGACAAGATCGCCGGCGCCTTCGGCAAGGGCGGCTTCGGCCTCCGCAGGTGTTGCAATGCGGCCGATCGCCATGACGGGGCGGCCGGCGCTCGCAAGCCGCATCTTTTTGTGAATGTCGAGGAAATGACCGCGCCGGAAATGCATGTCCGGCGCATGGTTTTCCAGGCTCAAGGTGAAGTTGCCTTGGCTGTAGGCAAAATAGTCGAGCGCACTTGATTGCGCCAGCGCCGTGGTGATCCGCGCCGCTTCGCCCGGGTCGATGCCCCCCGCAACGCCTTCGTCGCCCGGCATCTTGAGGCCGATGATGAAATCGCCGCCGCAGGACTGCCGGACGCCCTGTACGACCTCCTGCACGAACCGAATCCGTTTTCCAGCGGACCGCCGTATTCGTCACTGCGGCGATTGGACCAGGGCGAAAGAATTTGCGTGATGAGATAGCCGTGAGCGCCGTGGAGCTCGACACCGCCAAAGCCGCACTTCTTAAGCCGCGTGGCGACCGCCACATATTCGTCGGCGACCTGCCGCAACTCCGCGGCCGTCATGACGTGGGGCACGGTCCAGCTATAGGCATCCGGCTGGTCGGAGATACCTTTCGGCGAGGCGACCGGACTCCAAAGTTGCTGGCGGCCGGGATGCCAGAGCTGCGCGATCAGGCAGGCACCTTCGCCTTCGACGGCATCCGCGGCACGCTTGAACCCGTCGTCGTTCTCGCTCTCGTAGCCGGTCACCGTCGACGCCTGGCACAATGCCGCGGGATCGACCGCGATGATTTCGGTGACGATCATTCCGGCGCCGCCCTTGGCGCGCTCGGCGAGGAAGCCGATCCATCGATCGGTGACGCGGTTTCGGGCGCCATAGTTTGTTGTTGTTGACGTCAGCGCAATCCGGTTGCGCAGCGTGCGCTGCCCCATGAGCAGGGGGCTGAAGAGCCGTCGAAAATGAGCATGATCACCCACGTCGAGGTATCCAGCCGCGAGACT